>JAVJVY010000015.1:0-12250 GCA_040220895.1 Vicingaceae bacterium | reverse complement strand
CACCAATCTGCCCGAGCGATGCGAGGTCAGTATTTACAACGTCTCGGGTACGCTGATCAGAAAATACAATAAATCAGACCCCACCACCGAAATATCGTGGGACCTGAAAAACCAAAGCAATGTGCCCATTGCCAGCGGACTATACCTCATCCATGTCAATGCGCCCGGTGTGGGTGAAAAAATCGTCAAATGGTTCGGTGTGCTTAGACCAGTTGATTTACAAGGATTCTAAATAGGTTTCTGACTATTAGGGGGCGTTGCCGGGAGGTAGCGCTCTCTTTTTATTGTATTAATTGTATATACATCATTTGATTTTGTACATTTGTAAAAATTCAAGTGATGAAAATCGAAGACGCCATAAAACAGTCCAAATTTCGGGACGAATTCGAAAAGGCAGACATCAACTTATTATTTACGGCCAACTGGATGAATAGCGAAATGCATCGGCAGTTGAAACCCTATGATATCTCGCAGCAACAGTTCAACATCCTGAGAATTCTGCGCGGACAAAAAGGTAACCCTGCCCCGTTGAAATTGATCACCGAGCGCATGATGGATAAAATGTCGAATACCTCACGCCTGGTAGATAAAATGTATTTAAAAGGCCTGTTGAACCGCCAGACATGCGCCGATAACCGAAGACAGGTCGAAATTAAATTGACCGAAGCCGGCCTTAAAGTTTGCAACCAGGTTTCAGACATGGTTGATCAAAACCGAATTAAAAACAGGCGACTTGACGAAGACGAAGCCGCAGAACTCAATCGCTTACTTGATAAAATGCGCTCATGAAACCTAAGAAAGAGCTGTCCCATCCCATACACCCCCTGCTCGAGAAACGCTGGAGTCCCAGGGCATTTGAACCCAAAGCCATCGGTCAAGAGACCGTAGATCAATTATTTGAGGCGGCCCGTTGGTCACCTTCGGCCTTTAATGAACAGCCATGGCATTTTATCTATGCCGAGCGCGGCAATGCAGATGCTTTCAAGAATGTGCACGAATGCCTGAACGAGGGCAACCGATCCTGGACGGCCAATGCATCGCTGTTGATTATCACCTTTGCGAAAAACTTTTATGAGAGAAATGGTAAAACCAATGCACACGCTTCGCATGACCTGGGGGGTGCTGCAGCCAACCTGACACTTCAGGCCTTGGACTTGGACCTTTATGTGCATCAAATGGCCGGCATCGACAAAAAAGCCATCCTTGAAAAGTTTGATATACCGGATGGCTGGGAGCCTATGACCATGATTGCTGTAGGGTATTTGGGAGATGTCTCAACACTCGATGAACGGCAAGCGGCATCTGAATTTGCCGAACAAAAAAGAAAGTCCATTGAAGAAATTGCTTCACTGAACAAATGGTAAAATCAAATTTTTATTTCTAATCTTAAACGCAAAACGAATCAATGAAAACAACACTCTTTATTTTGGCCACAATCGCGACCATTGCGACAACCAATGCACAAACATTCACAGTCGATACCGACCAAAGCAAGGTCATGTGGCACGCAGAAAAGGTCACCGGTGAACACGACGGCCATGTCAACGTGAAAAGTGGAGAACTTGTCATGACCGACGGAAAACTAAGCGGCGGAAAATTTACCATGGACATGACCAGCATTGTCTGCACCGACCTTGAAGGTGAATGGAAGGAAAAACTGGAAACTCACTTGAGGTCAGCTGATTTTTTCAGTGTTCAGAAACACCCGACGGCCGAATTCGTCATGTCAAAAGTGGTACATGAGGGCAAGGACCGCTACAAGGTTGAAGGTAAAATGACCATCAAGAAGATCACTAAGGACGTCAAGTTCTTGGCCTTTGTTTCTGAGGAAGGAGGTGAAGTAAGTGGTAATGCAGATATTACCATGGACCGAACTGACTTTGACATTCGCTATGGTTCGGGAAGCTTTTTCGATGACCTTGGGGACAAAACCATTTACGACGAATTTACATTGAAAGTGGAATTGACGGCTTCGAAGGCCGGCAACTAGGATGCAAACCTAACCTGCTTTGAAAGCCGGCCCTGTGCCGGCTTTTTTAAAGAGCGATAAATACCGCATGAAACTCCCCATACAATCTATAAATAACCTATTCCATTTTTACCAACCGCCTGGTTGCACTTTTTCCATTTCGATCGGTAAGATGCTTGCCGTTGTTGGGAAAGATGCTGCCCCTGAATAGCAAGCACCATAAAGGCTCATTTGAAAGATAAACTTTCCTGATGGGTCACATTCCCAGCTGATCTCGCCCCCTAATACGTGAGAGGCCGACGCCCTGGGTGTGTACGAGTAGAATAGCACAACTGGTAAAAGGAGTAGAAGTCTTTTCATACGTGTCATTTGTGTGGTTTATGTGCAAGACGCATAAGCACCAGCGTTAGTTGCATATGGCCTTCACTTATTAAAGATAGCTCAGTAATCCAACTTAAACTGAAAACCACTCAACTACTTAAGGAATGGCCCCTTCTAACTTACAAACGGTCGAATTCATCCCTTATTGACCCATGCCATCATGAGCTTATAACTTAAAGCCAGCACAACGGCTCCCACGAAGAGACCAAGAATACCAAAGGCAATCATGCCGCCAATGGCGCCCAAAAGCACCACCAGCATTGGCACGTCTACGCCACGGCCCAGAAAGATAGGTTTCAACAAGCTGTCACTCATGCTGATAAACAGTGCAAAAACAGTGAAAATGACGGCAGGTGTTGTGTTCATGACGCTGAAAGCGTATACCACTATCGGACCTAGAATTAAAAAAGGTGGTAGTTGAAGAATGGCCAAGATCAGCACCACAACCGTCCATAAACCTGCGAATGGAATGCCACTTATAAAGAGTAAAATGGCAGTGGCTATGGCCTGAATGATGGCAATCCCCAGAATGCCCTGCACGACCGACCTTATTGTTCCACTAGTCAGTTTAATGAAGGCCTCAAAATCATCGCCCACCAATCGCTTTGCAAATTTCCTTACGGTCACATTTCCCTCTTCGGCATAGGCCAGTAACACCCCGGCAATTATAATGGAAACCATGAATTGGATAATGCTTAACCCTAAACCGGTCAGGGTTTCGAGTAACCATGAGGCATAATTTCTAAGTTCATCTCCATAAGCATTGATGAATTCCCTCAAATTATGTGCTGCCAGGTTCCAGGCCTCAAAAAGCTTTTCCCCAATAACGGGCCAAGCGGCCACGTCCTGCGTGGGTTCGGGTATGGTAAGCGAACCCTCACGGTAAGATTCTACCAGCTGAGAGTAACCGCTAGCGCCGGATCCACCGAGTAAAATGGAAGGAACAAGGATAATGGAAAGCCCCGCAATGGTCAGTAAAAGGGTAGCCAGTTTTCGCCGGTTCCCGAGCTTTTCTGAAAGGTTGATGAACAAGGGATAGGATGCAACCGCTATAATAATTCCCCAAATGAGAAGAATAATGAAGGGGGCCAATATATAAAGGCTGCCAACGATGAGCAGAATCAGCAACCCCAGTCTTATCAGTCTATCTATGTTTGTTTCCAAAATGCGCTATTGTGCCGTTAAATGTAGTAAAACGAGTAAAATAACGCCATGGAAAACGGCCCCAGAGGCTTGGGTAAACCCACGATCATTCAGCAAGAGTAGATTCAATGTTGATCTCACCGGTCAGGGTTTTGTGCACCGGACATTTACCCGCGATTTCCAATAATCGTTTTTTCTGTTCTTCACTTAGGTCGCCAATAAACTCGATTTTTTTTTGAATGACGTCGATCTTTGCTGTGGCTTTTTCACATTCCAGACAATCCTTTGCGTATTCCTTGGACTGCGAAAGGTAAACCACTACTACTTCCAGTGGCCAGTCTTTGCGTTTGGCGTACATTTGAACCGTCATGGCTGTGCAGGTTCCAAGGGCTGCCAATAAAAATTCATACGGGTTTGGTCCGTTGTTATTCCCTCCAACAGATTCGGGTTCGTCTCCATAAAATTCGTGGTTTCTGACCGATACAGCAGCCGTATAATTCTCTTTTCCAACCCGCACCGTAAGGTATTCTCCGCTATTCATAACTAAATATTAATGACTAAACTAGTTTGCAACAACAGGATCACATGCTAATAAATGCAAGATGAATCCTTGTTACTTATCCTTATTCTCGTAAAAAGAGAGGGCCGCCGAGGGGCAATTACCGATTTGCTCCCGCAATTCGTCAGAAGTGGCGGCGTGTTGATTGATCCACGGGCGTTCACCTACTTTATAAACTTGTGGTAAGGATTTAACACATACTCCTGCGTGTATGCATTTTGAAGGCGTCCAAACTACCGTAATCTCTCCATTTGAATATTCGTGTCTTTTTTCCAAAACTATTTTGATTTGAATTGTGAAACATGAAAATTTGCTGTTTTTCCATTCGATCCGGCCAAAACGATCAACTCCCCGTTTCTGGCTCTTCGAATTACATGAAAGCCCCGCTGATTCGAAAAGGGCTTCCAATTCATTCCATCGTCGTAGCTAATATCGATGCCCGTTGGGCCGATGGCCATCCAAGTGCTGCCGACAATGTGCTCCACGCACTCGCGGTAACCGCGGGTAGGATTTTCTGGCTGTCTCCAATTTTGACCACCGTCTTTGGTAATGAAAATATGATCGCTTTTTTCTTCGGTTTGGGTATAATCACCTCCTACCACAATTCCGTTCAGGTCATCCTTGAAGTGACTTGAGAAAATGCCCGAGGTTTCGGGGCCCTTCAACATAATGGCCGTGACTTCTTCCCAGGAAACGCCGCAATCATGCGATTTAAACAGGCGGCTCAATTTTCCACCTGTCGAAATCATCGTCAGACACGGAGGATATGTGCGAATCCCTGTTCCGCTGGCAGCAAAGGACGCTTCGCCTTCGGATAGCAGGGGTCTTGAATCACTCAGGTCTTCTGTCCAGGTTTTACCAGCATCTTCACTCTTGATAATGTTGAGCCGGCCATCTTTTGGATCACCGTAAGCCATTCCGGCCGTTTCATTCCAAAAATCCAATCCATCGATAAAGGCCGCCGGATTCTGGTCGCGATAAACTTCTGACCAAGATTCTCCTTGATTCTCGGTGCGCAGAATGACGGCAGGGGACCCGGCGTTAGCCACCACAGCCGTGCGCTCGTCGAAAGCATAAATACTTCTAAATTGGCTGCTGTCGTGTCCGGGAATACGCATGAAATTCCAATTTTCAGCCCCGTCAAGGGAAAGGCCCACAAAGCCATTACTTCCGGCGACCCAGGCTACTTCATTATTAACCACTGACACCGCCCTGAAGGAAGAATTGACATCGGCCTGCCTTACCTCGAATACCTCTTGCCCGATGAGTACCATCGGGGACAGGGAAAACAAAATGGCCATTACCAAAGTGCGGCGATCAGTCACAGGCCTCTTTTTTTTCGAGTTGTTTATTTCCAAGGCGCCAGCTGAAAGATTCCGTGTCCATTTCGCTATTCGATATTTCTTCTGAAATCCAACAAAGTCCGTATTTCTTTCCTTTCAGGGATTTGCCTGCTTTAATGCAAAATGTCTGCGCAATGCCTTCTTCAAATACTTCATTGTTGATCAAAAACTGAAGGGTAAAGGTGAAGCTGACGATGTGGTCATTCGAATTTGTAAGAATAAGGCATAACTGCCTGCTGCTCTTATCGTCTTTCTTGTCACTGGGAGACCAATTGTATTCCACCTTGACCCCGGCACTGTCAAAGGCGATGGTCTTTTCAACCTGGGCAAATGCCAGGTTGGCGATGAAAAAAAGGGCACAAAAGGCTGGCAGGTAAAGTTTCATGGATTAGGGTTTTGAAGCAGAAAGATAAGGATTTAAGGTTGCAATTTGGCCGTACTTTATTGATTTCATCACACCGGAAATTAATGAACAATTGCTATCTTTAGCTATGTCCCAAGCTGTCAGCGGTCGTTTTAAACCAATAAAGCGCAGATCTAAAACACCCTCAAAACGCGTATTGAAGCGTATAGATGATTTGCTCCACGATGCTCTGGAAGTCAGGGTCAAAGACGTAGACATGTCCATACATCAGGCGTCAGATGCCCTGATGATGGCCGAAAGCATCGAAGACAAAGATCGAATCGCACGGGCCAACAATTACCTCGGTCTGTTTTACATGATCACCGGGAACAATCCACAATCCCTTGTCTTTGCAGAGAAAGCCCGGGCTCATTACGCCAGAAAAAAGAATACACCGGGCGAAGCTTTTGCGCTATATACCATGGGCAGTGTTCATTACAAGACAGCCAATCACGAAAAGGGACTGGAAATGCTTTTTGACAGTTTAAAAATCTGGGAGGAAGTAGGTGACCAGTTTAACGAGTCCAGAACCCTTAAGGCCATTGGCTACATCTTCGAGATCTTTGACGACTACGATAATGCCATTAAAAACTACCTGAAATGCCTCGAAATAAGCCGGGAAATTGAGGACAAGAATGGCGAATCAAATGCCTGCAACCCCCTATCTGGCATTTACCTCAAGCAAGGCAAGCTAGACCTGGCCGATGAATTGATTGAGCGAAGTATTCAGTTGAAGGAAGAGACCCAAGACCTTCGCGGCATGGCCTTTGCCTACTTTGGTAAGGGCAAGGTGTTATTTGAACAGGGCCTTTACCAGCAGGCTGAAGAATACCTGCTCAAGAGTCTGCACCTGCATTTTGAAATGGGCGAGCGATTGGGTGAGGGCTTGGCAAAACGAAAACTCTCTCAGGTATACTATTTGACGGGCAAACTTGACCGGGCCGAAGAATTTGCCCTGATGGCCATTGAACTGGCCAGAGACATAGAAAACGAAGACATTGTCTACAAAGCCTATTTGCAGCTTTATCTAATCGCTAAAACCCGTGGCGACATTGAACTTTCACTATCCTATTACGAAAAATACCATCAGGTTCGGGAACGAGTTCTGAACATGGAGAGCAGTGGTAAGATCAAGGCCCGGGAGGCCATTCATCATTCGCAGATGGCTCGAAAAGAGGCCGAGATAGCGCGATTGAAAAACATCGAGCTTAAGAAAGCGCACGACGAAATTGAGTTGAAAAACAAAGAGATCACCAACAGTATACGATACGCGCAGCGCATCCAGAAAGCCATATTACCGGCTGTGGATCGTTGGAATTCCGAGTTTCCAGATAGCTTCACCATGTTTTTACCCAAGGATCACGTTTCGGGCGATTTTTACTGGATGAAACGAAAAGGCCATAAGGTATGGTTTGCATGTGTGGATTGCACAGGTCACGGAGTTCCCGGAGCCATGGTCAGCATGGTGGGATACAATGGTCTGAATCAATTGGTAGATAAAATGAGCCTGGGATCACCGGCTAAAATTCTGGACAATCTTTGCCGATTCATTAAAGTGGCTTTCCGATCGGAAGAAGTGGACATCAATGATGGAATGGACATGTCGCTATGTTGTTTTGATCGTAAAAATTTTACCCTGCATTATGCGGGTGCCAACAATTCATTGGTGCTGATAAGGGGGCAACAACTGATTGAATACAAAGCCAATAAACAACCCGTGGGTAATTTTGAAAATCTCCAACCTTTTACTAATCATCAGGTGGATCTTATTCCGGGTGATCGAATATACCTTTCTACCGACGGTTATCCCGACCAGTTTGGTGGACCGAAGATCAAGAAATTCAAGACGGGAAATTTGAAGCAACTCATTCTGGACATACAGGAACACGACATGGCTCGCCAGCGTGAAGTTCTGATGAACAGCTTTTACCAGTGGAAAGGTGATCACTTTCAGGTGGATGACGTTTGCCTGCTCGGGATAGAGCTAGGCAAAAACGAATGAGTAACTGGGCTAAGCTAAAGTTTGACCAGCAGTCCGATCCTGAAATTCACCCCGTTCATGGTAATGGAATAATCCCTGGATTCGGTGGTAATACCAAAAATGTTTGTCCTTCTGACCACCAGCTGTTCTCCTTCGGAATTCTTAAACTGGCTGTAATTAAAGAAGGGCACCGAAAAATTCATATACATGCCCATGACACCGCCAAAGTAATGCTTCCAACCCGCCCCTAATTGAATTTGAGAACCTGTTCCGATCACGTAGTCCTCGTCCTTAAAATCGTCGTATCGAAAGGTGGAATAACCTGCCTCCAGATTCACATGAAGAACGTTTTTCTCACTATTTACAAAATTGAATCCCCCGACAAGTCCAACATTATTGGATACTGCCCGGTTGTTCGAATCCGGGTCGGTAACAAAACCATTGCGCTCGTAATTTATTCCCAGGGACCATTTGTCGCTCAACTGGTAAGCCACTCCCAATGAAAAAAGCCCGGGAACTCCTGCGCCTGTATTATCTTCAAAGTCATTGCTGGTAAAGGAATAGATTCCAAAACCTACGCCCAGATGAATGTCTACGTTTCCTTTCTGAAGGGCCTGGGACTGTACTTGAAAAGCAATGAGGGCAAATAATAAGCAGGCTGTAATTTTTTTCATAAGGCTTAGGTTTAGGACTTAAATATATAACATATTGAACGCCAATCCATAACTCGGTTTAAAAAGCTATTAGGAAAGGAACTGCTAAATACAACTCATTTCAAGTGTTGAGAAAGGAATTTCATGATTTTAATTACATTGTCATCCTTCGTGAAAGTCCGCTTGAGAAATAACATGATGAAGTCATTGCTCATTACTCTGACACTGGCCTGTACTTTTTTTCAGTCCAAAGGACAAGCCGATCCTTATCGATTTTCAGTAAGTGTTTCTGATCATGTACTCATGGCCGAACCTTGCAGACTTTCCAGCAGCAAGACTATGACAGACATCGCTGCGGGTGAAAAATACTTCATGCTGGGAAATTTCAACCTTGCCAGAAAATCCTGGATATCGGCCATCCGCGATATCGAACAACAAGTGAATCCACCCCAGAACAAGGCCATCATCAAGGTCGACAGACAAGGGTTAGCAGCGGTTCAAGACAGGCGTCCGGCCATCGTAAAACTGACCGAAAAAATTTCGATCGGCGCCTTAAATGAAGAAAGGCTCATTGACCTGACCAGGTGTTTGAATAATCTGGGTATCTACTACCACTCGGTCGGTTTGTTGAACATCGCCGACGTTCTTTTCACCAAAACCCTTGGATATCAAGGTCAGGCACTGGGAAAGACCAGTAGAAATTACGTCTGCACCCTTCACAACCTGGGAAATCTGAGAAAGGACCAGGGGCGTTACAACGATGCTGAACAGATATTTGATTATGTACTGAGTTACTACGAGAAAATAGAAGGGATGAACAGTTGCGAATATGCCACATGCCTATCGAACAAGGCCATGCTCGATGTGATAGTTGGAAGAAGAACGGCAGCAATGAGCGCATATGACAAGTTACAATCCATGCCCTTGAATGACATTTTTTTGCCTTCATCCTATCAAACCCAGCGCTTTGCACTGAATCAGGCACTTTTAAAAAGATCCGATGGCGACAACAACATTGCATTGCAATCGCTGATGGCTATCAAGACACATTACGACACCACCAAACACCGCCGCCATCCCGACTACTACGATGTAGTCTTTGAAATTGGCTTGACTAAAAACGCCGATTCGGGAAGTAAGGGGATTTCAATTGAGCTGCTCGAAGAAGTGCTAAAATCGATCGGAAATGACTACGGCACCAGAAGTGCCTATTATGCGCGTGTCTTGAAACTAAAGGCCCAGTCGCAAATGAATTCGGATCACATAGAAGAAGCCCAATTGTCCTTTGAGCAAATTGCCGATATATACAAAGAGAGTTTCCACGATCGCCACCCTTCCTACCTAAATGCCTTAGTTGATCTGAGTAAAATTCAATGGCACTACGGGCGTGTAGAAGCTGCTTCGAACAACCTGCAACAGGCTATGTCCGCATACCTGTATATCATTCAACGGGAGTTTCCCTCAATGACCGAACGTGAACAGCGACAATTCTGGTTGGTACTAAAGCCCAACATCGACCTTTTTCAAGGATTCGCATTGGCCCAACGACTAAAATATCCGGGGTTGATGGAAACAGCTTTCAACATGGAGATCAATACCAAAGGGCTAATCTTGAGCAACACCAAGCGAATACGAGAAGAAATATTAAGCGGGAACGACGGTGAGCTGAAGCGAAAATTCCAAGAGTGGATGCGCATGAAGGAGAACCTCTCTTATTATTACGCCATTGGTGATGAAGCCCTGAAAACCGAAGAAGTTGATGTTGCCGAATATGAAAATTCGGTAAGCAAACTGGAAAAAGAATTGTACCTGCAGTCGGCTGCACTTTCCAAAACCTTTAATCCCGAGCGTGTGGATTGGAAGCAACTGCAAAATCGGCTAAAGCCAAATGAAGCCCTGGTAGAAATTATTAGAACCGCTTCGCTGGACGCAAACTTAAGGGATGATAACTACACGGCCTTGTTGGTCAAAAGCACCGGGCCACTGCTGGTAATTCCACTTGGAAAAGCAAGTTACCTGGAAGGGGAAGCCTATCAAAATTACCGCATCAGCATTCGAAGAAGAAAGGCGAACGAGCAGTCCTTTCATGATTATTGGTCAGCGGTATCGGCGCAGCTTTTAGGCCTCAATCAGGTTTACCTTTCGCGCGACGGGGTTTACAATACGGTTAACATCTCGGGGCTGAAAACTGGGGAAGGCAGCTTTGTGATCGACCTGCTCAACATTACCTTGATAAGTAATACCAAGGCCTTCACATCAATGGCTAAACATAATCGGGAAAGCAGCGGCACAGTCTATTTATTTGGAAATCCGGACTACAGTTCAAATTATGACCTAAGCGACCTGCCCGGTACAGAAAAAGAAGTGCTCGCCATTCATTCCTTACTCGATTCTGCCGAAGTGAAAAACCAGGTCCATTTATTGGCCGAGGCCGCCGAGGAAAGAGTTAAGTCACTAAAAGATGTAGCGGTGCTTCACATTGCCTCGCATGGCTTTTTCAAGCCTGCACCAAGAACCGGAAGTCGGTCACTTGAACTAAGTAATACACTAACAGGGGGGCAAGCCGACCCAATGTTGCGTTCGGGGCTGCTGCTTGCAGGGGCGGGAACCATCAGTGAAGAGGCCATTGCCAAGGGCCGGGAAGACGGTATTCTTTCGGCCTATGAAGTGATGAATTTAGATTTGCAAAACACCAAAATGGTGATATTAAGCGCATGTGAATCAGGACTGGGTGACATTGTTGACGGGGAAGGGGTTTACGGATTGACCCGGGCATTTAATGTGGCCGGTGCCGAACTTGTCCTAGCCAGTTTATGGGAAGTAGACGACTATACCACCTACAAACTAATGACCGAAACCTACCGGGAATACAGCAAGACCAAGGACATGAAACTGGCTTTTTTAAACGCCCAGCGAAAGATCAAAGAAGGTGCACACGACCCATCTTATTGGGGTGCCTTTGTGATGATTGAGAATTGAGGGGAATAGAACGTACTCGGCTCACCACTAATTTTTTCATTCAATACGATATAAAAAGAGCGATAACTGCATTTGCCTCATTTCGATCTTATTAAAAAGAAGCCCCAACCGAAAATCCGAAGATATTAAACACCTGGTGTTCTGGGTCGTTTTCATCCCACAGGGGTGTATAACCTAATCTTAAAACTATTCCTCCACCGGGATCTTGATACCGTAAACCAATTCGAGCGGTTCTGATCTTGGGTGTCCAGTTAGGATCGCTGTCGGGAAAAACCGGTGTATCATGCATTGCCAACAGTACCTTGCCGTAGCCAAATTCTAGGTGTACACTACCCGCCGAGATCATGGCATTCATCAGCACAGGAAATGGCCAGACTCCAATAATTGCATGAAATGGGAAAACAAAGGGTGCTCCGGCCTGTGCCGAAATTTTAAGGTAACTCTCATTAAGGATTACTCGCTCGTAATTTACTGTTCCCAAGACCCCATGCCCGCCAAGCTCTATTTGAATGGAATTCAATTGGTCGAATTCCTGGGAAAATATCCAATAAGATACCATCAGTGAAAAAAGCAGGAATAGTGCTTTCATTGGCTGTACTATTGCCATCTAAACTATTGAATGCCAATGAACTGATTATGACGTGAATGTTAATTTTAGATTGGGTTATTTCTTTATACCTCGAACTGGAAATACAAAACCCTGCAGCTGCGCTGCCGCTTTCCTTTTTCCTCACTTTTGCCCAAAACTGATGCCATACCATTGCAGGAATGTCACTCGCTGCCTGTGGACAGCTCGTGACTTCCTTTGTGCCTCGAACTGGAAATACAAAACCCTGCAG
>JAVJVY010000014.1:0-42238 GCA_040220895.1 Vicingaceae bacterium | reverse complement strand
GAAAACTACAACGCAGAAAACAGATTAAACAACGAACACTAAATGAACGAAAAAAGCTGAATCGAAAGATTCATTTAAATTAGCAAGAGTACTCTCTTATTTATTGACCGAAAAAGTTCAAAATTATCTGACGACTTACATGTATTTCTAATTCATCAGCATAAAATAATAAAACATGAGACATCAAAAAATGTTTTGGGTAAGTACTATTTTGTAAAATTTTCCCAACATGAAACTTGCAGAGATTTAATTAATGGGATGTTTGTGATGAATTTTGGAGGGGACTTTAGTAATCCTGAAAAAAAATATCCTTTTGATTTTAAAATGTACTCTTTATTTGATCCGGAAACATTTAAAGTAGTATTACTCCCGTTTTCAAATCCAGATTTTGATCATAATGCATTAAGAATTGATGCTGCTACACATTTTTCTTTTGATAAACGACTTTACATTAGATATGGGGGTGATAATACAATTTACAAATTAAGTGAAGATTTTAAATTAGAGAAGACAAAATATATGTCTCCAGAAGTGCGGTCGATAAACGTAAAGCATACTGAAGATAGAATACAAGATTCTATAAATTATAAGAAGTATAAGTTTGAATTAATAAATTCACAGGCGAACATTATTAAATTTAGTGATACCTATTATTTCGACGAAGGTCGAAAACTCATCTATATTAGGTTTATTCCAAAGAGTTATGCATTCCGCGGTAACGGTATTTTAGTAGAATATAGGGCCGTCATCGATATTATGAACCAAAGTCTGGAAATTATTGAAAGTATTGAATTGCAGGACAAAGATTTTACATTCCCCCCATTTTTTAGCGATAACAAGCTTTTTTTACAGAAAAAAAGTTCTGATAAAAATAGATTAAAGTTTATACGATTAAATTTAGAATAGAATTGTTTGTAATAATATTTGGTTAGTCTCGCTTGCATTTGTACTCTTCCAGATCTATTTTTTTACCATTCTCATTAAAAAATTTTGAATCTGAAATAATTCCTTTATTATAGAATAATTTTTCAGCTACTTTACCATTGTTGTAATAGATAGTTTTTTTACCGTGTAGCTTATTATGTTTATATTTTGCCGTTAGGTTTACATTTCCGTTGAGGTAGGTGACATATTTTCCATGTAACTTTCCGTGTTTATAATTAACTTTAAATAATATCATTCCGTTATCCCACTCTATATAAACACCATGTAACATATTATCTTTAATTCCAAATTTCTTAATATAACTATTTGAATTACTATCAAGTACTAAATAGTTCAGATTCAACGTCGAATCAATAAGTGTTTCTTTATAGATTTTAACTTGACCACCTCTTACACTTGATATTTTCTCTATACCGACAGATTGGCCATATGTATCACCAAGAAAAAGTAGAAGTATGGTGAGAGTTGTTATGATAGAATTAATATTAATCACTATATCGCCACCATCTTGTAAACCCATTTTAGAAAATATGTAAGACAATCCAAGATCAAATCCAGACATTAAAATGCACGTGTTCCTTATTTAATAACCATAACGTTTCAATGTAGTAATTATTATTGTTCTTGCACAAGCTATATTGTATTTCTAGATGAGTTTGATAAAATTTTTATTCAATAATTCAACAATTATAACCATAACATTATCAGTCATATATTTGAGTTACCTGAGATTCAAACATAGGACCACCTAACAGCCAAACTGTAATCTCGGTGGGTTAGTTTGAATTGAAGAAAGTTTATCTTAGTGGAAATAAACAGTTCGGTTGTAAGCCAAACACGTTAGCTAAAATAAATTTCAGTGTTTCGATTAGGTTTATTCTGTTTACTCATTTTCGTTGCCAGCAATGTTATTAGTCAGGTAGACTATAATGAGTTTAAGAAGAAATTTCCATTGACTTGCACAAAGTTTGATGATGAATCTGTTCTTGAATCTCAACGCGTTTTAGATTCCTTGAATCAATATGAAATAACAGGTGGCAGAGAATTGTTTTTGAATAACTATGCAACCACCTATTATTTCAGATATGGTAAATGGGGAAGTATAGAAGACCTTAAGATGGCTATAGAGTACTATGAAAAAGGTTATAAGGAATTCAACACGTCAGGATTCGCATGGAGCCTAACATTATATGAAAAATTAGGTGAGTGCGAAAAAGCGTTAAAGTATCTTGATATATACCTTGAATTAAGGAAAAAAGAAGGAATAGAAATTGACTATGAACAAGTCTATTACGTTCAACGTAATTGTTGTAATTGACTTTAGCTAACATGAACTATGTTAAAAAACAAGCAATTTCTAAGAATAATTCATAGTTAATCCCCGATCAAATTTCTTTCCTGATTTAGCAATGGCATAGCTTTGTTTTAAGAGCTTGTTAACTACCGCTATTATTGCTAGTTTCCCATTCTTTCCTTTAGCCGTTAATCGTCCATATAATGCTTTACATGCTGGATTGTAGGTAATGGCACTCATGGCTCCTAAATACATCACACTTCGAATATCTTTACCACCCATCTTGCATATTCTCACCTTTCCCCTCACGCTGCTTCCACTTCTAAATTCTCTGGGCGAAGTACCTACCATAGAGATCAACTGACGGTAATTATCCACCTTTTTGAATCCATCGGTTTGTATCATTAAAAGGGCGGCTGTCCGTTTTCCAACACCTGGAATGCTCTGAAGATTCTCATACTGCTCTTTATCCCATTGCTTTATTAAATCTTCCATCATTCCTTCTAGTTTCTTAATCTCTGTTTCTATTTTCTTTAAAACAGATCGTGAACTCTTGATGGTATCTTTGTCCTGGAGATGAAGTGATTCAAAGGAGTGAAGCTGGTTAATGAGCATGGTGAGTTGTCTTTTAAGCAGTGATATCCCAGCCAACATCTGCTTGCTTTTTACTTGAGCATCACTTGGTATTTCCCACAACTTTAATTCCTGTTCCATGCCAAAGCGGTGAATCCAATAGGAGTCCTTCTTATCGTTCTTACTTCGCTCTCCCTTCATTTGAATGAAGCGTTTTGGATACGATTATAATCCTGAAGCCAAGATGTATTTCGACTCAAAAAAAAGAGACTTACAATTACCAACTTGGTATCCATATGTCGACTTTATTCTACTACTCGATAAATTAGAAGAAAATGAGCTTGAAGAGGACATTGAATTCCAAGGGGAAAATCAATTGTTTTTATCTAAGGCCACGGACGGAGATAGATACTTTTTAGGAACATTTAACCCAGTTGTAAGAAATTTAGTTGGAATTGTGAGGAGTTTACTATTGACATAAATTGTTGGATACATGAAATTAGGGCGATTACAAAAAGTCGAATTACGCGAACAATGGAAGAAAGAAGACACTGATTTCACTCCATGGCTTGCGAAAGAAGAGAACATTGAATTGCTAAGTGAAACCATTGGCATTGAGTTAGAGGTTCAGGGGCAAGAAGAAAATGTAGGTCCTTTTAGAGCTGATATTCTTTGCCTTGATACTGCCAATAACCATTATGTTTTAATTGAAAATCAACTGGAGAAAACAGACCACACACTTAGGGCAATTAATGACTTATGCCGCTGGATTAGATGCAGTAAACATCGTTTGGATTGCTCAACGATTTACTGAAGAACACAGGGCTGCTTTGGATTGGTTAAATAGAATAACAGATGATACATTTAACTTCTTTGGAATAGAAATAGAATTATTCAAGATTGGAGAATCTATTGCTGCTCCAATGTTTAACCTCGTTTCTAAACCAAATGATTGGGCAAAATCGGTTAAGAAATCTGCTTCTACCCAAAACTTCACAGATACTAAACTCCTTCAACAAGAATATTGGCAAGGACTGAGGTCTTTTATGGATGAGAATGGTGCTAAATTTAAAATGCAAAAGCCACTTCCGCAGCATTGGACAAATATTGCGATAGGAAGAAGTGATTTTCATTTATCAGCAGCTGTTAGTACTCGTGACAATACTTTAAGTATTTGGTTGAATATCACTGGAGTTAATGCTAAAGGGTTCTTTGATAAACTTTCTGCCCAATCAAAGGAAGAATCATTTGAAAAGATTAGTCCAGATTTGAGATGGGAGAGAATGGATAATAATAAGCAGTCTGCTGTTATTCTTTCAACTAATGGTGATATGACAAATCGAAGTCAATGGATTGAGCAATTTGGATGGTTTAAGGAGAATTTGGAGTTATTTATTTCGTTATTCAAGCCTATAATCAAGAAGCTTTAACTTTTACTATTCGTCTGAGGGATATTGAAGGCGTCTACCCTTCGAACGACAAAAAGGATGAGAGAATGCTCATTCCACAATTGAATCCTTGCTTAGAAAACGTTAAATTCGTTTTAGTGAGTTTCCTAAAACATATCCGATAGAATGGATGGTATTTATAAATTCAAATAGTTAATGGGAAAACCTAAAATCACATATCTATTTGGTGCAGGCGCAAGTTTTCCAACACTCCCATTGTCTGCCAACTATGAAGACGACAAAAAAAATTCACATCCAGGACTAACTGAGGATTTATTAGCTCTAGTAGGAAACCTACATAATAATCAATACGGATTTGCTGACAGACAAGATGCTGAAATTATTCCCAGAATTAATCAGCAAATACTTAAACTACTGAAGAATGTTGGTGATAGTGCAAAGAACTTTCAAAACATAGATACTTATGCAAAATACTTGTATCACTCAATTCCTTCTGAATTTGATAATGTTAAGAGGGCAATATCAATTTATTTCATATTAAAACAATACATTTTTCTTCAAGAGAATAAAATTGCTTTTAATAAAAGTAGATATCCCATAATTAATCCTAAGTACAAAAATTTTCTAATCTCAATAATCGATAAGGACCACACAATTCCAGAAAGGATTAAAATGCTAAACTGGAATTATGATTTCCAAATTGAAGCAGCAGATAGAACTCTTTTTCATGATATAGGATATGTGAAATCTTATCCTCTTTGTTTAGCTTCGGAAATAGAAAACATTCAACCTAATCTTATTCATTTAAATGGGATTTCTGGTGCAAGTTTTATTCAAAACGCAATTAACCCAATAGAATTTGTTACAGTATCAGTTCAAAAACTTTTCGAAACAATTGAATCAATATTAAATGATAGTCCATTAATAAAATTTGCTTGGGAGAAGGAACAATATGTTAATCCAATTGGAAGCTCCATTGAATTAATAAATAAGGTTAAGCAGATGATAACTAGAACTGAAATCCTTGTGGTAATTGGTTATAGTTTCCCCTTTTTTAATAGAGAAATTGATAATGAAATCATCGATACTATGACGCATTCAGGTCTAAAGAAAATATATTTTCAATCGCCAGAACTAGATGGTCAGTTCTTGTTTAGTCAATTTGATTTAGATATATATAAGAATGCAGGATATAAAATTGAGCATATTAAGAATTGCACTCAATTCTTCATTCCTCATGAATTATAGCTTTTCCACTTCTCCCATAGTCCTGTGACTGCCCATGGGACTTTTAGAAAACAAAAAAGCCTGCAGTATTTGCAGGCTTCATCGCTCCTCAGCCTGGACTCGAACCAGGGACCCTCTGATTAACAGTCAGATGCTCTAACCAACTGAGCTACTGAGGAATATTTCTTCCATTTCCTCTGTCAGATGCTCCCTGCCTGCCGAAGGCAGGTAACCAACTGAGCTACTGAGGAATGTTTTCGTTTTCCACCATTGGGGAAAAACGGGTTGCAATATTACCCCAAAAGTCTGATATATACAATATATTTGCGCACATTATTAAATCGACCTAATGAGCCTCCTGACCGTTGGTACCGTAGCATTTGACACCATTGAAACCCCTTTTGGAAAAGCCGATAAGATCATAGGCGGCAGTGCCTCCTACATCAGCACCTCTGCATCGTATTTCGTAGACTATTCAAACATCGTTGCCGTGGTGGGCGATGACTTTCCTCCCGACGCCCTTGGAAAACTTCGCGACCGCAACGTGGATTTGCAAGGGCTTCAGATCAAAGAAGGCGAAAAGTCGTTTTTCTGGGCCGGTAAGTACCACATCGACATGAATACCAGGGACACCCTCGACACGCAACTAAATGTCCTGGCAGATTTTGACCCCGTCGTACCGGCGGCTTATCAAAACTGCCAGTTTTTAATGCTCGGGAACCTGAGTCCAGGAGTGCAGCTAAGTGTGATCCAGCGGCTTAAAAAGCGCCCCAAACTCGTGGTACTCGACACCATGAATTTCTGGATGGATAATTTCATGGCCGACCTTGAAAAAGTGCTGGAAAAGATCGACGTGCTGTCCATCAACGACGAAGAAGCCAGGCAGTTGTCGGGAGAGTATTCCCTGACTAAGGCCGCGCGTAAGATTCTGAACATGGGGCCTAAATACCTCATCATCAAAAAAGGCGAACACGGTGCCCTGTTATTTAATAAGGACGAAGCTTTCTTTGCACCCGCCCTGCCACTCGAGGACGTTTTTGATCCTACCGGTGCAGGCGATACTTTTGCCGGTGGCTTTATAGGTTACCTTGCCAAAACCGAAGACATCTCTTTTGCAAACATGAAACGGGCTGTGATATACGGTTCGGCCATGGCCTCTTTCTGTGTAGAAAAGTTTGGCCTTCAGCGCATGTGGGACTTGAAACCTTCAGAAGTGAACGAACGGGTTCAGGACTTCATTGACCTGGTGCAGTTCGAGATCGAGTTGGATTAGCACTTGCAGTGACCTAAGGTGTAACTATCACCTCAATAAATTGACCATCCCACGCTCATTTACCACGCCGTTTTTGGAGTTGCCTGTGATGCTGTAAATGTACGCCCCTGAGGGTTGAACACTGCCATCCTGCATGTTAGTTCCGTCCCAAGACTGGTAGAAATTTTTACTGTAATAAACCAAGGTCCCGTGACGGTTGTAAATTGACATTTCAAAATTAGAAAAGAACTCACCATAAACTTTAAATACATTGTTTTCAGCCCTTCCTGGAGTAAAAGCCGTTGGAATAAAGAGCTCACTTTCCACTACTGTTACTTGAATGGTGTCACTGCCTTCACAATTGAATATGTCAGTCACTGTGAGCACATAAGTAGTGCTAACTTCCGGACTGCAAATTGGATTTGAAATAAGGGGATGACTCAGGAAAACTTCGGGAGACCATTGGTATGCCACGCCACCCGAGCCCTTGAGTTCGACGCTTTCACCTTGGCCCAATGTCACATCCTCGCCGGCATCGGCCACGGTCTTTCTTACTGTCACCACCACCTGATCTTCAATTTCAGAGCAGTCTTTATATGAGGCTAGTAACTTGTATGTAGTTGTTTCTAATGGACTTGCCATCGGTGAAGAAACCGTAGAATCGCTTAGTCCCGCCCCTGGACTCCAGGAATAGGTCTGGCCCTTAATAAGACCACTGCCCAATTGAGCCTCTTTGCCTAAGCAAATCTCGACATCACTACCTGCATCTGCCAATGCCGAAGTCAGCATTGTCAATAAAACAGTGTCGTTCGATGTACATCCCGTGCTGTCAACAGTAGCTGTGAGGATGAATTGACTGAATTCAGCCGAAGGACAGGCCAGCGGATTGGAATTGGTAGCGCTGTCCAGATTCGAAGCAGGAAACCATTGGTAAGATAGCCCTGCCGCTGGCGCCGAACCGATCCGAGCGCATTCATTGGAACACAGAATGGTATCTGTTCCAGCCCGAGCCTCTGGTCGAAAATCTATCCTTATCAGGGTGTCAAATGTAGCCTGACAATGACTGTCCCAAACCTTCAAATTCACCGGCATGTCACCCCCTCTGGTAAATCTTACTCCCTCTGGGTTCTCTGCACTAGAAGATACAGGAAGAGCCGAGGTGCCAAAGTCCCAACGATAATTCCAACGGTTAGTATTGTTGCTTCCCCCATTAAAAAATCCCACTAATTCACCTGAACAAACTGGGGCTGTAGAAGTGAACAAGGCTAATGGCTTTTTGTGAATGGTATAAGAAGTTTCTGCACTATCTGTGCATTGACCTAAGGATACTAATACTTTAACCTTGTGTATGCCTATTTCATTACTGACAGTTTTTCCGGTCAGTGCATCATGACTTACAGATGCAGATGAAAAAGAGACGATCGCATTGGGCAGCCAACCACTTCCAGTCACCACGAAGGTGTCGCCTTGACAAGAAGGCGTTGTTGTATAAATGGTGGGGGCGGGTGTTGAGTCAATAAGGAGCAATTGGGTATCGCTGGCAGAGCAGAATTGATTGGTAATGGTCAGACTGATGTTCACCGTCCCATTTTTTCCATAATAAACGTCCGAAGGACTCACCACATATGAGTTCGAGGGTTGAGCATCGCTTCCAAAATCCCAGTTATAGGTCCAGTTAGAATTGACAGAACCCAAATTGGTAAAGGTGACGGGTGAGCCTTCACATTTCGGACCATTGTGGCCGAAAGAAGAAGTTGGTCGTTGAATCAGACTCAGTATTTGGTAGGAGGTATCGCTACAAGAGCCCTGACTGATCACTTGACGGATGCTTTTCAATCCTGATGAATTATAGACTACAGCTGGTGGATTCTCAGCCGTAGAAGTCGGAGGATTGCTGCCTTGTCCAAAGAGCCAATTATAAACCAGACCAGCACTTCCGGTATTGGTGAAGAACAAACTATCTCCAGTACATGCCGCCTGTAGGTTGGCCATTCCCGAAACAGGAGTGGGGTTAATGTTGATTAGCTGACTGTCCACTTCAGAACAAATACCGTTGGTAACAGAAAGTTGCACAATCTTAGCTCCTGCGCTTCCATACACAATGTTCTGAGGGCTCGAAGCGGAAGAAAAATTTGGGTTTGATGCATTTCCGAAATCCCAATTGAAGATCCACCCACTTCCCGTGTTTCCCGTGTAGTTGAAATTCATTGCCGATCCCTGGCACTGAGGGCCATTGTGAGTGAATATTGGTTTAGGTTGTGGAATGATGTATATGGTTGATTCTGTGGTATCTGTGCTTCCACCAAGGCTAGAGATCAACCGAACCGTTTTAAATCCTGGAGAAGAATATACAATAGACAAAGGGTTTTGTGAGGTAGCAGTTGCAGGACTAGCCCCGATACCAAAATCCCAGGAATAGGTCATGCCGCTTTGGCCATTTGCTTGAAAATCAATACCAATTCCCTCACAATTTGGGGCAGTACTGGTAAAGAAACTCTGAGGCGGTTGGTCAATGGTAATGGTTTGGGTAATGGTAATCACAATGCTGCCATTGGTGACGGTCAGGGTGATTGTTTTTAGTCCTGGTGTGCTATAATAAACCGAGGGAGGCGTTGAAGAACTGGATGTTGCCGGCATGGCGCCACTGCCAAAATCCCAATTAAAAGTGAAGTTGTTACCGGTATTGCCAGTGTAATTGAAAATAAGTGGAAAGCCCACTGGCTGGGGTGCATTTGATGTAAAAGATGGTGAAGGAGTGACAAGGATATTGAGGTAGTCGACAAAGGTGTCCGCGCAAGTGGCGTTACTTGTTATCAAGCTGACGGTTTTTCCTCCGTTTGTAGAATAAGTTATTCCGGTTGGATTTTCTGAAGTGGAGGAGCCGGGGCTGGAATTCGCCCCGAAGTTCCAAGAATAAGTTGCTCCCGTTGTACCTGTATTGGTAAAGTCAACGCCATATCCAATTCCAACAGGTCCGGTGTTACTAAACGAAGCGGATGGCCTATCATTGATGACAATGGTCTGAGTGAAATTCTCCACGCAGTTTCCATTAGTTACATTCAATGTGATGGTCTTTGTTCCCGGTGAATTATAAACCACTCCGACTGGGTTTTGAGAGCTGGCTGTTTGCGGACTGGCCCCACTTCCGAAATCCCAGGAATAGGTCCAGTTGCTTCCGGTTGTTCCGGTATAAGTGAAATTGATGGGTTGACCTTCGCACTGGGGGGCGTTGTGAGTAAAAGCCGGAGCGGGTTTTTCATCGATGGTGATGCCCTTGCTCAATGTCAGGGTGGTGTCGCCACAGTTCACATCCATTTCCAGTGTTACCAGTTTCAGGCCGGGACTGCTGTAAACCACATTGTTCGGATTTTCAGCGGTTGATGTTGCCGGACTGGCACCGGCTCCAAAATCCCAAGAATAAAGAATGCCGGGTGTGGATGAAGACCCAAGATTGAGAAAATTCACACTGTCCCCGTGGCAAGCAGGTGCCGTGCTAATAAAATCTATGGTTGGATTTGTGACATTGGCACCGAAGCTGTTTGCTTCCAGAAATACACCGGAATCGTATACAAAATCTGCAGCATCAGCCACTACCAACTTAATGTGATAAGTGGCGCATGGAACAACGGCCGCTATGGCCGTTAATGGCACTGTAAAACCATCGTACTGGACATAGAAACTACTTGAATTAAAGGGAGCCTGGAATCCATTACCATTGTTGGTGTAGAACGTGTTATTTGTGACTGCATTAACATTATTGATAGAAACTGGAGTGGTGGTACCAGGAATCAGAGCGATGTTTAGGTTCACATAATTTCCACCCGAAGGATTGGGGCCCGAAAGCAAAAAAGCAAACGCATCATTAAATGCCGAGCTATTGGGAGGAGCGAATTCGGGGTATTCTTCTGAGGCAAAAACGTAGTCAAAGAATACGGTGTCTGCGGCCACCTTGAAATCAAATTCCAGGACAGCTGCATCCCTGGAATTCGTAGGTGAAATGATGGTGTTGATGTCCGTATCACCGGGTTCTCCGTTATTTCGACTTCTGCTTGGACTGTTATTGGGTCCTATGGCATTGGTGATGCTACCGCTTGTCAACAAAACCCCTGCATTGAAGCCAATATTGGCACTGGTCCCGTCAAATTCGCCACGGGCCAGCACATCACCGGTATAGCTAACATTACTTACGGTTACCCCCGTTCCCAGCAGTACATCCTGCACCAATTCTGTCGGGGTCTTTGCGCCACTGACAGTCAATTGAGCCCGACCTATGACAGGGCCTAAACAGAATGTCAGGCAAAGTAAAAGCTTATATGGGGAAAAGATTTTCAATATTTCCTAATAAGGGTCAATGGGATTTTTAACAAAGGCCACTCCCTTTTTCGATGCCCAATCCAGCTTGCAGCCCAAAGTAATCTCGTGGACAGATGGGTTTCCTAACCCTGCACTAATATTGGAACTAGGTAGATCGTATGAATAGCCCAGATTGAAATATTTCCAATTAAAGCCCAGTATAAAAGCAAAGCTCTGATTGTCGCGGTACCATATGCCGAGCACCGCGCGCATTTCTTCATTGATGGTATAACCTGTATATAGTCCCAGTGAAAATTCCCGGAGACCGGCCTGCAAGTCATAGCGAATCTGTGGAGCGAAATCGAGCTTGCCCTGGGTATAAATCTTTAAGCCGGCAATGGTTGTCCATCTGCGGGGGATCTTGCTTATTCTACCAGCGCCACCCTCACTTAAGGGAGCGGCATTTGGCTCGTTGATGTGAAAGACCGAAGCACCTGCAAAGGCAGAAACGGCTTCAGGCATGCTGTCTTTTCCCGGGTTAAAATACCATAGCAGACCTGCGCTGACATCAACATACTTTGCGGGGTCTGCCCAAATAGACGCCTCACTTGAAAGAAGGGTCGCCCCACCGTTGACCGCACTGTACTGATCGCCAAAAGTCAGTCCGTCTGTGCTTAGCTGGTTTTGATTGTAACCAGCCATGATGGCCGCACTCAGAAAATGTCCGCTCGGCGATAATTTCAAGGCATAATTCACGGCCAATTGACCGTCGAAAGTGCTGAATGCACCCGCTTCGTCTGACAACACCGTGACGCCGACATCCAATTTGGAGCCATTGTCTTGCATTAAAACGGGCATGGCATAGGTGAAATGAGCAGTGTTGTACCCATTGCCCACGGTGGACCATTGCGTACGATAACCAAGGTTGAACTGTAAATCATAATTTGGTGCCATTAATGCGGGATTCACTCGCAAA
Organism: Vicingaceae bacterium; assembly: GCA_040220895.1. Classification (GTDB taxonomy): domain Bacteria; phylum Bacteroidota; class Bacteroidia; order Flavobacteriales_E; family Vicingaceae; genus UBA11591. The sequence continues at coordinate 30,269 of JAVJVY010000014.1, read as the reverse complement.
GGATTCGAATTCAACTGGGTAAAACGAATGTCCTGGGCCCAAGCCACTGACCCTATCAAAGCCAAGGCTGTAAATGCCGTTATCAGTTTTTTCATGTTGTTCATTTTAAAAATCAATATCGTACCAGATTAATCATACCATTCAACGAAAAAGAAGTGCCATCTGACAACTGTCCGCGAGACGAATAGACATAGGCGCCTGTTGGAAGTTCATTTGCGCTTCCCTGTCTTGTGCCATCCCATGCTTGAAGGGGGTCTGTTGAACGAAACACCACTTCTCCACTTCTGCTATAGATGGTCAGTTCAAAGTCAGTGGCCCCGTTGGTCTCAATACGAAATACATCATTCCTTCCATCACCATTGGGAGTAAAAATGTCCGGAGCCCAAACTCCTGCATCGATGACCGAAACAGTGATCGTATCAACACTAATGCAAGAATTGATGTCTGTAAAGGTTACAATGTATGAGGTGGTTTCATCGGGCGAGGCCAGCGGATTGGCTATGGCTGGATTACTTAATCCGGTAATTGGGCTCCATTGGTACTGGATGGCTCCCGTGGCTAAAAGTTGTTCGCTGCTGCCTTTGGCAATGGTCACATCATCTCCGGCACTGACAAGTGGTGTCTGATGTACGGTGACCAATACATCGTCTGTGATGGCCGGACATCCACGGTACGAGACCGAAACTTGATACACGGTGGTGCTATCCGGACTTGCAAATGGAGAAGGAATATTGTTGTCATTCAGTCCATTTGACGGCGTCCACAGGTAAGTCTGACCTTCGATCAAGGCGGTTCCTATTTGAACTGTATCATTAATACAGACTTCCACATCGTTCCCTGCCTTTGCTATGGCTGAAGGCAACATAGTGACCACCACAGTATCGCTATTCATACAGGCATTTCCATCCTCCACCGTTACCACATATGAATTAATCGAAGCCAAAGGACAGGCAATTGGATTGGCAGCGTTTGCGCTGTCCAAAGTGGATGATGGAAACCAATGATAGGTGTTTCCAATCACACTTGTGCTTCCCAACCTGACACATTCGTCGGCGCATATGGTCGTATCCAGCCCAGCAACTGCTATTGGCAAATCGTGGATCTCAATGGACATAGTATCTGAATTAGTACAATTGGCGTCTGAAAGGCTTAAGCTCACAATTTTCGTGCCTCCCGTATTGTATCGGATATTGCCAGGATTCTCAGAGGTTAGCAATGAAGGACTCGATCCCGAGCCAAAATCCCAAAGGTAATTCCATGCATTTCCACTGCTGCCTGTATTGGTAAAATTGACGGCATCCAGCGCACAGATTGGAGCATTTGAAGAAAAGCTGACGGCAGGAGTCTGGTGAACAGTAATGAACTGACTGCTCGAATCGATGCAATTTCCTTTCTGGCTTACCAGTTTGACCGATTGGGCCCCGGGAGTAGAAAAAACAATGCCGCCCGGATCTTCCTGAACGGATGAGGGTGGATTGGCATTGCTAAAAGACCATACATATGAAGTACCTGTCACTCCGGTTGTGCCCGTGTTTGAAAAGAACAAAGAATCTCCTGTACACCCGGGAGCCGTTGAACTGAAACTGGCAACAGGTGTCAAATCTATGGTCAAGGTGTCTGAAAAGGTCTCGGCACAGCCTTGATTAGTGACGGTTAGGCTGATGTTCTTTACACCGCTTCCATTATAAGTCACATTGCCGGGAGTCTGTGCCGATGAAACTGCTGGATTAGAACCTGAACCGAAGTCCCAAAGATAGGTCCAACCTGTACCTGTGCTGCCAGTGTAGTTAAAAGCAATTGAAGAACCCTCACATTGAATTGGCGCATTTCGGTCAAAGTCAGGAGAAGGTGTTTGTTTGAGATTGATGAATAAATAGGCGGTATCGGTACATGTTCCTTGTGTAATTACCTGACGAACGCTTTTGGTCCCGCTCATGGAATAAATAATTCCCATGGGACTCTCTGAAGTAGCCGTAGTCGGACTTGCCCCGCTACCGAAATCCCAGGCATATGTCAGTCCGGTACTGCCGGTGTTTAAGAAATTGATCGAATCGCCGGTACAACCTGGGGCATTGCTGCTGAATGAAGCCGTCGGTGACGGATTGACCGTAACGTTTCCTACAAAAGTCTCAGAGCAGAATTGATTGCTTACTGTCAGTGTCACCGTTTTCGTGCCAGAACCTGTATATGAGATCCCTATGGGGTTTTGGGCCGTTGAAATAGCAGGGCTTGCACCTGATCCGAAATCCCAGAGATAGGTCCACCCTGTTCCTGTACTGCCCGAATAAGCGAAATCCATTCCTGCACCCTCACATTGCGGTGAAGTGGATGAAAAGGAAGGGACAGGGCTTTCGGTCACATTCACCGAGCCAAAAGTAGTGTCAGAACAACCACCCTGAAGGGCTATTTGTTGCACACTTTTTATGCCCGGGCTGCTATAAATCACTCCCAATGGATTCTCGGTAATTGAACTGGCAGGTGTGGCTCCACTTCCGAAATTCCAGGACCAACTGATACCCGACGTACCTGTATTAGAAAAATTCACACTGTCGTTGCTACATGCCGGCGATGACGATGAAAAGCCGGATTGAGGTGTGGGGTTGATGGAAATATTCGAATTAAGGACATTGGAACAAGTCTGATTGGTGACTGTCAAAGAAATAGCCTTGCTACCTGCACCAGTGTAAATTACTCCTTGAGGATTCTGGGCCGTTGAAACAGAAGGACTGCTGCCGTTTCCAAAGTCCCAGCTATAAGTCCAGCCTGTTCCGGTAGTTCCGGTATAGGAAAAATTCACCGGTGCACCTTCGCATTGAGCGGCGTTACTGCTGAAAGCGGCAACAGGGCTCTGCAATACATTTAACGACTGAATGGAAGTGTCCGAACAAGACCCAAGTGTGATGATCTGCTGCACTGTTTTTGAGCCCGGAGTTGAATAAGTTACTGCCGCAGGATTTTCAAAAGTTGAAGTTGAAGGTGCAGCTCCAGAACCCAATGACCAGGAATATGAAGCAGAGGTCGTGCCCGTATTGGTAAAATTGACTCCATCTCCTGTACAGGCAGTTGAAGCCACCGAAAAACCAGCATCCGGCTTGTCTAGAATGGTAATGCTTTGATTCGTTGTTCCGTCACATGATGCATTACTGACCGTAAGGGTCACAGTTTTACTTCCTGACCCGTTGTATTTTACACCTGAAGGATTCTGTGCACTTGATCCAGATGGGCTGGCTCCAGTGCCAAAGTCCCAGTTATAGGTCCATCCAGTTCCTGTGGTACCTGAATAAGTAAAATTAACTTCTGCACCTTCGCATTGAGGGCCGTTGTCAGAGAATGAAGGGTTTGGGGTTTGTACAATATTTACCCCCGAAGTTTTTGTTTTGACGCAAGTGGTAAGACCTATTGTGATAGTTACAGTCACTGAAACCAATTTTAATCCTGATGTGGAATAAACCACGCCTGTCGGGTTTTGTGCCGTAGAAGTTGCAGGACTTGCCCCGCTACCGAAATCCCATAGGTAGGTCATTCCGCCATAGGCAGGTTGTGTATAAACGAAATCAACGTCTTCACCGGTACATCGCGGTGAATTGGAAGAAAAATCCGCTGTGATGGTGTCGCAGGCCTGGGCCTTGACGGATGCAGAATTTCCCAGCGCAATTAGCGCCAGAATTAATAGTCCTGAAAATGCGTTGATGCGATTCATATCAGAATGGCTTGGTTTGAAAAGAAAGTAAATGGTCGATTGTTGCTTGCAACTTAAGTTACAAGTTAGGGTAAATCCGGTAATTGAACAAACGGTTCAATTCAAGTTATGAAGGAAGGGTTATTGAAAAACTCCCCCTAATGGCAGGACAAGACCATAAAGACGCCTAAAGGCACTTGAAATAATCGAATGGTTCGCGGCAATCCTGGCACTGATAAAGGGCCTTACATGGAGTAGAACCGAATTGACTCAGCAGTTTTGAATTGGTCGATCGGCACTGGGGGCATTCCACGTTTTTTGCTTCTCCTGTCAATTCGGCCTTATCGGCACTTCCCTGAGGAGGCGCAATGCCGTAAGCCTTCAATTTGGCTTTTCCTTCTTCAGAAATCCAATCGGTAGACCAGGCGGGAGAAAGAATCGTCTTGACATTCACTTTCTGATAGCCCCCTTCTTTCAGGGCTGTGACAATGTCATCTTCAAAGGTCTTCATGGCCGGACAACCCACATAAGTTGGAGTGATGGTCACCTCCACTTCCCCGGCTTCAAAGCTCAGGTCTCTGACAATACCAAGATCGGTCAGGGTAAGCACGGGAATTTCGGGATCGGGAACCTCTTTGATGAGCTCCCATATGGCCATGGTCTCTTTGTCGTGAATTACCATTTAGCATCCGGATAAGCCCGGGGCAAGTACTGCATCTCAGAAATCATGTGTCCCAGGTATTCGCTGTGTATACCCTTTCGCCCACCACTGGCCATGGGGACATCTTTGGGGACTTCTATGCCAGCCTCGCCAAAGACCTCGGTGACTTTCTGTTTCCAGGCTGCTTGCACTTCCGTGAACATTGGTATCACGCCATTCTTTGCCAATTCATCCTCTTCTGCGCTGTGTTCAAACATATCACCGGTGTAGGTCCAAAGGTCTTCGATTGCTTTTTCAAGCCGTCTGCGACTCTCTTCGGTTCCATTGGCCAGGCGGACGATCCATTGACTGCTGTGGCGCAGATGGTAGGCCGATTCTTTTACTCCTTTTTCAGCAATGGCAGCAAATTGCGGGTCTTTGCTGAGCTTTAGCTTGGAATACATCGGGTGTAAAAAGGCATCGTGTAAAAACTGCCGCAGTATGACATGCGCAAAATCACCGTTGGGCCTTTCGGCAATCAAGTGGTTGTAAAACTGCGTTTCCAGACGCCTGTAGGCCAGGTCATCGGCGGTCCTGCCTTTGCCTTCCAATTCGGCCGCATAGGAAAGAAAAAGATCGGCACCTCCTAACAGGTCCAACGAAATATTGGTCAGGGCGATGTCTTCTTCCAGGTATGGCCCCTTGCTGCATAATTGAGCAAGCCTATGGCTCAAAATCAAGCAGGTGTCTCCCATTCGAAGGGAAAATTGATACGTTGCTTTTTCCATCTTACATGTTTTTTACCCCTTCCTGCACCGTGTAAAAGGTGGGATGGCGGTAAATCTTATCATCCGCAGGATCAAAAAATGATTCTTCCTGATCTGGAGAAGAGGCCACGATCTCACTCGAGAGTACTACCCAAATGGAACGGCCCTCGCCCCTGCGGGTGTAAGTGTCTCTGGCATTCTGCAACGCCATTTCACCATCGAATGCGTGCACACTTCCCGCATGCTTATAGGGAAGGTTATTTCTGCTTTGTATAAAGACTTCCCACAAGGGACCTTGATTATCTTTCTCGCTCATTGCATTAAATTTATGCGGCCTGAACCTTTCCCGCCTTTTTCATGGCGTAAGCAATTCCCGCTTCTCTGACCCAGGCGCCTTCGTGATGTGCCTTCCTGTGGTAATCGAGTCGCTGTTTATTGCACGGTCCGTTACCGCTGATCACATTGTAAAATTCTTCCCAGTCGATCTCTCCGTGCTTGTAATGCCCGTCGGCCTGAAGCTCCAGGTCCGGATCGGGAATGGTCAATCCCAGTATTTCGGCCTGCGGCACGGTTTTATCGATAAAGCGCTGGCGCAGCTCGTCGTTGGTTTCTCGTTTGATTTTCCACTTCATGGCCTTTGCACTGTTCGGACTGTCCTTATCGGTAGGGCCAAACATCATCAGCGAGGGCCACCAAAAACGGTTCAGGGCGTCCTGGGCCATTTCAAATTGTTCGGGTGTTCCTTTCGCCATTTGTGTGATGATCTCGTAGCCTTGTCGCTGGTGAAAACTCTCCTCCTTGCAAATGCGCACCATGGCGCGACTGTAAGGTCCGTAAGAGGTCCGTTGCAACGAAACCTGGTTCACGATGGCAGCCCCGTCAACCAACCAACCAACGGCACCCATATCGGCCCACGACAAGGTCGGGTAATTGAAAATACTGGAATATTTGGCTTTTTCCTGATGCAATTGCTCGAGTAATTCGTCGCGGGTAATGTCAAGGGTCTCGCATGCGCTGTATAAATAAAGTCCGTGGCCTGCTTCATCCTGAATTTTGGCCAGCAATACTTTCTTGGCGCGAAGGCTCGGAGCCCGTGTGATCCAGTTGCCCTCGGGCTGCATTCCAATGACTTCGGAATGGGCGTGTTGAGAAATCTGGCGGATCAGGTTCTTTCGGTAGTCGTCAGGCATCCAGTCTTTTGGTTCTATTTTCTCTTCGGCCTCGATCTTTTGCCAGAAGATTTCTTCTTGTTTTGAATGATCTGTCATTGTCAATTTGTTTTTGGATTTTCTAAGAGTTTATAACCTTCCAGATTGTCAACGCCCCAGTTTTTCTTTTCTTCATCCGACCAGAGTTCGGGATAAAATATCCGTTTCTGATACCTTGGATGCATGTATTTTTGCCAGTCACTTCCACCGGTGGCTTCGGCCGCGTCTTTTCCCGTGTTCAGGTACTTGCCGGCGGCATTGTAATGCGCCATGACCCATTTCACATTTACCGTGTGGTCGTAGTGACGCATGGTGTTTAACAGGCCAATGTCTTCGCGGGCTTCTTTGGGAAGTGCCTTGAATTTCTTGGCGAGATTGCACTCGTTGTAGTCTGTCATGAAGTCGATAAAGTCACCCATGTACTTGTTCTCAAAGTTACGAAGCAATGCCGACTTCTGGCCGGTTTCATAATTCTTGCCCGCTGCCTGCCAGTAAAGATGGTCAAATGCATGCTTAAAAGGCGTGTTTCGATCGATGGTTTCCCTGAATCGATTGTCTATTAAATTGATCAGTTCGGTAGAAGCAAATTCCACCTTTCGGTATTGGGCAGATTGAAATCCACTGGCCGGTGCCAGGGTATTCCGGAATTTCATGTACTGATCAACATCCATGCCGTCGCCCATGATGTTGAAGGATTCTGACAACATATCAAAATAGCGACTGACCCTGTTAAGGTGTTTTTTAAACTTCTCAATACCGGGGTTTTCATCCTGGGCCACCTGATCGATTTCCCATAGGATCATTTTAAACAGGAGTTCATTGATTTGATGGTACATGATAAAAACCATCTCGTCTGGTTGGTTTGTTCGCTTGATCTGTAGCCCCAGAAGTGCATCGGTCTGAATGTAATCCCAATAAGTCATGGATTCGCTGTAGAGCAGGCCCTCTAACATGGTTTCTGTCGGAACACCCTGTTCGCGGTATTTCTTATCGATGGCAGATATGATCTCGTCTCTTGTCATTTCTTATAACTTGACTTCTTGGTTTTCCATAATTCGATGAATCAAATCGTCAACGCTACCGTCGGCAAACATGGCTTCCAGGTCGTGCTTTTTCATGAGTTCTTTCATGTAAGCATCTTGTTTCATCCCTTTGGCGTAAGCCTCGCTGTAAGGAATGTTTGAAAAAGAAACCTGAGAGTACAAGGGGATGTAATCATTGGGATACAATTCAGATATCCGCAATTCAAAGCGCTTTTGAAGAAGAAAATCAGGGTCAGCGACGTAATCGCGCATCACGTGGTAATTGTGTAAGCTCAAATCTTGAACGGCATCTCCGTTTGGCTTTCTGGTCACCTGAAATTCTTCGAAGATTTCAGGCCAGTTGTCTCCGTGCTTTTGCATGAGTTCCCACATGGCCGAACAATCTTCAAATCCGGAATTCATTCCCTGGCCGTAAAAAGGAACGGTTGCATGGGCCGAATCGCCCATCAGCACAAACTTTCCGTGACTCCAGGGATAACAACGGATAATTGCAAGAGATGCCAGGGGGTGATCTTCCCAGGCGTCGGCCACATTGGGCATCATTTTATAAAAATCAGGAAAAACATTTTTAAAGAATTCATCTACATCACCCTTGGTCTTAAGCTTGTCGAATGAATACTTGTGGTTTTCGTGGGGCATGAAAAGGGTGCAGGTAAAAGACCCGTCTTCATTGGCCAGGGCAATCAACATAAAGCGCCCACGCGGCCAAATATGGAGCGCATTCTTATCCATTTTATAAGAACCGTCTTGGTTTGCCGGAAGCAAGATTTCACGGTAACCATCCTCGATGTAGCGCTGGCTGTAATTAAAGCGCGGCAATTTCTGAAGGGCGTTATAGCGAACGGCCGAAAAAGCTCCATCGGCCGCAAACACCACATCTGCTTTGTACTCAGATTCTTTCCCGGTCACAGTGTTGACTAAATTCACCACGCCATCTTCCAAATCCGCGCCTGTGCACCTTTCATTAAAATGAATTTCCGCGTTGCCGTGTTTTTCGGCAATATCCATCATGCGCGCATTGATGCCACCCCTTGAAACACTGTAAATCGCCTGCCCTTCTTTGCCATAAGGTTGATAGGTCAATTCGCCTGCTTCGCTGTGCATGATCCGGCCATACATGGGAATGGCAATTTCTTCAATTTCTTTCTCGACGCCTACGGTCTTAAAGGCCTTCCAGCCGCGAACCGAAAGTGCGAGGTTGATGGATTTCCCGGCGCTGATCTTTTGCTTGCGCATGTCATCGCGGGCTTCAAAGATCCGCACTTTATACCCCGCCTTAGAAAGGTATACGGCCCACAAGGAGCCTACCAATCCCGCACCTACAATACTAGCTGTCTTCAATCTTGTTTATGTTATTAAAGTGTTCCGCGCCTTTCCTGTTCTGCCTCGATGGATTCAAACAAGGCCTTGAAATTTCCTTTTCCAAAACTCATGGCACCTTTTCGCTGAATGATCTCGAAGAAAAGCGTGGGTCGATCTTCGATGGGTTTGGTAAAAATCTGTAATAAATAACCCTCGTCGTCACGATCAACCATGATGCCCAATTCTTTCAGGGCCAGAATATCTTCATCGATCTCGCCTACCCGATCCATGACCGTGTCGTAGTAGCTTCCTGGAACGTAAAGAAAATCGACACCGCGTTTGCGCATTTCGCCTACCGTGTGCACGATGTCGTCGGTAGCCACGGCGATGTGTTGACATCCGGAACCACCATAAAAATCAAGGTATTCCTCAATTTGCGATTTTTTCAAGCCTTCGGCGGGTTCGTTTATCGGAAATTTAATCCTTCCGTTTCCGTTGGTCATTACCTTACTCATCAAGGCCGTGTATTGGGTTGAAATGTCCTTGTCATCAAAGGTGATCAGGTTGGCAAAGCCCATGACCCGGTTATAGAAGTCGGCCCAAATGTTCATTTCTCCCCAACCTACGTTTCCCACCATGTGGTCTATGTATTTCAAGCCAACCGGTTCCGGTTTATATTCCGAATCCCAGCTTTCAAAACCCGGCAAAAACGGCCCGTCGTAATTCTTTCTTTCAACAAAAATATGAACGGTATCGCCGTAGGTGTGAATTCCGGACCTGACTACTTTTCCATGCTTGTCTTCTTCAACCCTTGGTTCCATGAATGCTTTTGCACCCCGGCTGGTGGTTTCTTCAAAGGCGCTGGTGGCATCGTCTACCCAAAGGGCAATTACCCTAACGCCATCCCCGTGTTTCTTGATGTGTTCGGCTACTTCAGAAGTCGAATCATACGGAGTGGTCAATACAAGTCGGATCTTATCTTGCACCAAGACATAAGAGCAGCGGTCTTTCAACCCTGTTTCTAGTCCCGCATATGCCAGTGGCTGAAATCCAAAGGCCGTGCGATAAAAATGTGATGCTTGTTTGGCATTGCCCACATAAAGCTCCACGTAATCGGTGCCGTTCAGGGGAAGAAAATCTTTGGCCTCCGGAAATACTTTTTCTCCGGAATAATTATAGTTTGAAATGTTTTTTAAATCGCTCATTATTATAGGTTTAATGCAACCAGGACATGTAGTATTCCGGGTCCTCAATTTTCAATGCCTCTTCTGTGATCATCCAGGGTCTGAAAGGGTCGATCATCACGGCCAGCTCTTCGGTTTCCTTCTGACCTATACTGCGTTCCGCGGCGCCGGGGTGTGGCCCATGGGGAATGCCTCCGGGGTGTAGGGTGAGTTGCCCCTTTTCTATATTATTGCGGCTCATGAAATCACCATCCACATAATACAGTAGCTCTTCGCTGTCAATGTTGCTGTGGTGGTAAGGAGCGGGAATGGAGTCTGGGTGATAGTCATACAGCCTTGGTACAAATGAGCAGATCACAAAATTATTTCCCTCGAAGGTCTGATGAACCGGCGGGGGTTGATGTATTCTGCCGGTCAGTGGTTCAAAGTCGAAAATGGAAAAGGCGTAGGGGTAATTGAAGCCGTCCCAACCCACTACGTCGAATGGATGCGACGAGTAGGTATAGGGGTAAATCATTCCCTGTTTTTTGACGAGCATCCTGAATGCTCCCTTTTCGTCGTGCGTTTCGAGGTTTTCGGGTAAACGAATATCGCGCTCACAGAAGGGTGAATGCTCCAATAATTGGCCAAAATCATTGCGGTATCTCTTTGGAGTGAGTATCGGGCTGAAAGACTCTACGAAAAGCAGGCGGTTGTCGTTGTGGTCAAAATCGATCTGGTAAATGGTTCCGCGTGGTATCACCAAATAGTCCCCGTACTCGAACTTTAATTGACCGTAAGTACTTCGTAAGGTCCCTCTGCCGTGATGAACAAAAAGCAATTCGTCGGCGTCGGCATTTTTATAAAAGTAATCGCTCGAAAAATGCTTAGGTGCCATTAAACCAACATGCAGGTCGCTATTTACAAGCAGGGTTTTTCGACTATTGATGTAGTCATCTTCGCGTTCAATCTCAAAACCCTTGAAACTCATGGCTTTCAAGTTCTTTTCAATGGCAATTTTAGGAGCTACGCTGTAAGGCTCTTCTTTCGAAGATACCATGGTTGGGGGGTAAAGGTGGTATACTAATGATGACATACCGATAAAGCCGGCAGTACCGAATAATTCTTCTGCATACAACTCACCATCTTTCTTTCTGAAGACGGTATGTCTTTTTTTTGGTATTTCACCCAATTTATGATATCGAGGCATAGAACGAAACGCTACTTATAATTACGCATTGACGCGGGAATGCGCAAATTTAACAACTTAATCCGTCCATCGGAATGACCTGTGTCAGTTTTTAAGCTCATTTCATGCAAGTTACCTACTTTTGTGCGAAAATCAGACAGCGATGGAATTAATGGCACCGGCCGGATCTTTTGAAGCACTGCAAGCCGCCATTCAAAGTGGAGCCGACTCGGTATATTTTGGCGTAGAGCAGCTGAATATGCGTGCGAAATCATCCATCAACTTCACCTTGGACGATCTTCCGGAAATAGCCATGCGTTGCGAAAAGGCCGGTATCAAGTCTTACCTCACCCTTAACACCATTATTTACGATCACGACCTTTCCATTATTAAAACCCTGACAAACAAGGTAAAAGAAGCTGGTATTACCGCCATTATTGCGTCCGATCAGGCCGTGATCAATTATGCCAAGTCGGCGGGAGTAGAAATCCATATTTCGACCCAGGTAAATGTCACCAACCTGGAAACCGTGAAGTTTTATGCCAATTTTGCCGACGTCATGGTTCTTTCCAGAGAATTGTCCTTAAGACAGGTCAAAGCCATTACGGATGGGGTTAAGCGGGAGAAGATTCTGGGGCCTTCAGGGGAACTTGTGCAAATTGAAATATTCGGCCATGGTGCGCTGTGCATGGCGGTTTCAGGTAAATGCTACCTCAGTCTTCACACCCACAATTCTTCGGCCAATCGAGGTGCCTGCATCCAGAATTGCAGAAGGACTTACACCGTGATTGACAAAGAAGAAGGATACGAACTGGAAATTGACAATGAATACATCATGTCGCCAAAAGATCTTTGTACCATTGATTTTTTAGACCAGGTCATGGCTACCGGTGTTTCTGTCTTGAAGATTGAAGGTCGGGGAAGGGCGCCGGAATACGTCTACACCACAGTAAAAGTTTACCGCGAAGCCATCGATTCCATTTTAGACGGCTCCTATAGCGAAGAAAAAGTAGCGGGTTGGATGGATCAGCTGAACAAGGTCTATAACAGGGGCTTCTGGAGTGGCTATTACCTAGGTCAGAAGCTAGGCGAATGGTCAAAAAAACACGGATCACAAGCCACCGAAAAGAAAGTTTACCTGGGCAAAGGAATGCACTACTTTCCACGCCCCAAGATCGGCCAATTCCGAATGGAAGCACTCACGCTCAACGTCGGTGATCAAATTCTTATCACCGGCCCAACCACCGGTGTGATTCAAACCGAGGTGTCTGAATTGATGGTAAATGACAGAAAGGTTGAATCGACCGTTAAAGGAGAAGATTTTACCATGCCCATTGGTGACATCATTCGCCCCTCTGACAAGCTGTACAAAATTGTAGCCAGCTGATGGTCATCATCACCCAGCAAAGGGATAAATGCATCGGATGCAATTATTGTGTGGAATTGGCCGCCGAGCGTTGGCGAATGTCAAAGAAAGATGGAAAATGCACCTTGTTGGGTTCGACGAATAAACGCGGATTTCACACGGCCCGCGTGAGTGACGGTGAATACGAAGAAAACGTCAGAGCGGCAGAAGCCTGCCCGGTAAAGATCATACAAGTAAAAAAAGTGTGACTATTCCTTAATACTCCCGCAGTAGTTGCTGATGTACTGTTTGGCCTGCTCGGGCATGTAGGTCATGGCGCTGTCAAAATCTTCGCAGGCAAAAACGGTATCGGTAATGTTTAACTGGCAAATTCCCCGATTAATAAAGGCATACCCTTTATTAATGTTGCGACCTACTTCAATAGCCCGGTCAAACTTGAACCGAGCATCGTGATTGATATTGGATTTTAACAAGATGACCCCTGCATATAGCGATGCTTCGGCCGATAACCCCGGATCGAGGTTTTCTGCGATCTCGAATAGGTCAAGGGCGTGTTCCATATCCCCCTTGGCGTATTGCAATAGTCCATCTGCTAAAAAAGAGGCGTAATATTTAGGCTGCATGCTCTTACTTTCCATAACGTCTTTTTGCGCTTTGTCAAATTCATGCAAGCTGGTATAGAGTCGAGCTCGTTCAGCAAGCACGATGAAGCGCACAGAATCAATTTCGGCAAGTTCATTGTAAATAACCAGAGCCGGATTGTAATCCGTCTGTTCTCGCATGACATCGGCCATAAGCAATCGGGCCGGAACATTGGTTGAATCACTTTTGAGCAAGCGCTCCAATATACTTCTTGACTTCTCGAAATTAACGCCTTCCCTATAGTACCTGGCCACACTGAGCATATCCATGGCATCAACGGTTTCATTGGGGTTGGAATCCAGCCATATGGCGGCTTTGACATAGGAGCGATCTGCCACAAGTTCGTGAAATTCATTGTTTACTTCCTTGCAAGCAATGGTGGCTGAAAAAAGGAAGACTAAAAGAATAGAGCTTCTCATTACTAGAATTTATCGCAAATTAAGTAAAAGAAAAGCTTTTGTATACTTCACTCAAATTAATCAAGGGCTGTCATTTCTGACAACCCTTGACGACTAACCAATCAAAACCTAACCTAACCTGTTCCCCGCGAATGCCTGCATTCTCCAGAGTTGGTAGAAACAGACTCGGGGAATCTTCTGAATTGGTAGGGTAAAGTTGAGCACGAATGAACCTAATTCCAATGAGGAAATTGAGGGATAATCATGACATGCGTCATTAATCAAATTGTGTGCTTCAGGGCAAGTAAGGGCCAATGCAGGTCCTTCACCATCTGTTCTGAAATGCTGTCTTTGAGCAATCGCTCCAAAAAGCTGTGATCCTGGTACAAAATGCAGACCAGGTCCGAGTGGTGACCTTGGGTAAAATCTTTTATCGATTCCAAAATTTCGGTGCCTTTAACCGTATAAGTATCAACAGCTAGACCTTTGAAAAATCCATTGATGGTTTCTTCCAATAATTGCTTGGCAACATCTTGCCCTAAATGACCTGATTCGACGTTCACCACGTCCAAATGACCTTTGCAACTTTTTACCACAGAAACAAGGGGGGCAAGGGCCTGTTCGTTCATGCCATTCTTCAATCTTGTGGCAAATAAAAAGTCTTTCGGATGACGCAATTCCCCTTTTTGCGGCACCACTAGAACAGGAAGAGAGACTTCTTTGATGACGGTCATGGTTTTAAGGCTGCCTACGTCAGAGCTTCCGTTCCAGGATATACCTTTATCAGAACCAATAACTAGCAAAGAAATTGGCTTTGTTTCAACTACCTTGTTTATGGCCTCGAGCAATTCGCATTTTTCCCGTACAAACTCCACTTGTACTTTTTTCTTGTTGTGCTTGCGTTGCATTCGCTCTTTCTCAATTGCCAATTTGCGATCAATGTCGTGATCTATAATATCATCTATTGAGACTAAAAACTCACTTGTTCTGTCTGAACCATAAGCATGAAGCAATACAAAAGAATAAATATCGGGGTCGTAAATATCGAGTGCATAGTCAATGGCGGCTCTTGAACATCCAGTAAAATCAACCGGTATAAGAATTCTTTGCATCGATTAGGAGGTATATGTCCTCTATAAATCTTATAGTAACATGGATCGATAAAATAACGCTTAGATATTAGCATGTCCAATGAGCATCATCAAATACAAACATGACAAAACTCATGTCTGAAATTGCCCGTACTTTCAAACATCTTATCTTTGATGAGGAATCCCAGAGGCTTGAGTAAATTAGAAGATACACACGCAGAAAATACATCGTCAGAACAAACGAATCTCTATAAACTCCTTTTTGAAAACGCCGCGGAAGGACTCGTTCTGTCAGATCGTTACGGAACCATTGTCGAATGCAACCCACGCGCCTACGAGATGTTCGGGTATCCCGATGGTCATCTGATCGGCCTGACCATTGAACATCTTATCCCCAAAAGTAAACGCGCAGGTCATAGCCAGCACCGCGAAAATTACAACAGAAACCCGGTGAAAAGATCCATGGGTATTGGAATGAACCTTACGGCCCTTAAAAAGGACGGCACGGAATTTCCCGTTGAAATAAGTCTGAATTCCCTGAATCACGGCAATGAAATGATGGTGGTGGCTTTGATTACGGATATTTCAAAGAGAAAGGAAATCGAAGATCGGGTAAGTCATTTGAATGAAAACCTGGAAAAAACGGTCGAACGCAGAACCAGGGAAATGATGAAGAGTCAAAACCTTTACTTTACCATTGCGCGAAATTTTCCCGACGGAACCATCAGTGTATTCGATCAGAATCTAAACTACCTGTTCTTTGAGGGTAAAGAGTTGTATAAAGCGGGTCTTGATAGTTCAAGTATTCTAGGCACTTCCATAAAAGACCGCCTGCCAGGTGACATCAAAGACATCGTCATTGACCATTTATTGGGTGTATTTGATGGTAAAAGTGGCGTCATCGAATTCGAAGCAAAGGGGAATTACTATGAAATCAATGCCGTCCCAATTGTTGATATTGAAGACGAAATAAATCAAATACTGGTGGTTGAAAGGAATATTACCGTACAAAAGAGGGCTGAAAAAGAGGTGTTGAATGCCCTGGGTCAGGAAAGGGCTTTGAACGAACTCAAGTCGCGATTTGTTTCTATGGCCTCGCACGAATTCAGGACACCTCTGAGCACGATCTTATCGTCGATTTCTCTCATCGATCGCTATAATGAAGGCACAAATTCCGAAAAAGTTTTAAAGCACATTACCCGCATTAAGTCTTCTGTTAAAAACCTGAATGGGATATTGAATGATTTCCTTTCACTCGATAAATTGGAAGAGGGAAATGTAACTTCGAATCCTGTTCTATTCAATATTCGGGAGTTGGTGCAGGACTTACTCGACGAAATGGAAGCTTCGGTCAAGCCCGGGCAGAAGTTGATCACCAGTTTTGATTGTGAAAAATTTGATGTTCAATGCGATGCACAGATATTAAAAAACATCCTGATCAACCTGACTTCTAATGCTATAAAATATTCAGAGGTGGATAAGGACATCGAGATTGCGGTGATGGCGAAAGACAAGACCTTGGAGATTTCTGTTACAGATCATGGGATCGGCATTCCTGACGATGAGCAAAAACACCTGTTTGAACGATTCTTCCGCGCGAGAAATGTCACGAACATCGAAGGAACCGGCTTGGGCTTGAATATTGTTAAAAAATACGTTGATTTGTTGGGTGGAACTATGGACTATAAATCAAAATTAGGGCTCGGCACAAGCTTTTTTGTCACCTTGCCTTTGAAAAACTGACCATGAGCAAAAAAATCCTTCTGATTGAAGACAACGCGGACATGCGCGATAACACTGCAGAAATTCTGGAGCTCGCAAATTATGAAGTCGAACTGGCCGAAAACGGCAAGATCGGAGTAATCAAGGCCAAAAAAAACGTCCCCGACCTTATCATTTGTGACATCATGATGCCCGAATTGGATGGGTACGAGGTTCTGTACATGCTGAGCAAGGATGAAAAAACAGAAGGTGTGCCTTTCATCTTCTTAACGGCAAAGGCCGATCAGTCGGATTTTAGAAAAGGCATGAACCTTGGAGCAGACGATTATATCACCAAACCTTTTGAAGAAATGGATCTGCTCAATGCCGTGGAAAGCCGATTCAAGCGGGCAGATGCCTTCAAAAAGGGTTTTCGTACAAGCATCGAGGGTATTTCTGAATTCATGGACGAAGTTTCAGGCATCGAAGAGCTTGAAAAGCTATCAAAGGACCACAAGATCAAGTTTTATAAAAAGAAAGAAAATCTTTACCACGAGGGAGATTATCCAAACGGCTTATATTTCATTCACAAAGGGAAGATCAAAACCTATAAGATCAACGACGACGGAAAAGAGCTGATTACGAACCTTTACCACGAAGGAGAATTTCTGGGGTACAAGGCCATACTCGAAGACGAAAACTATAAAGAGTCCGCGGCCGCCATCGAGAATACAGAAGTGATGAAGATACCCCGTATGGATTTTGTGGAGCTCATCTCAAGGAACAAGGAAGTTGCCAAATGTTTTATCAAAATTTTGTCCAACAACCTATCTGAAAAAGAATCCGAATTGCTTAATCTGGCTTACAACAGTGTTAGAAAAAGGGTTGCAGACGCCTTGGTTCTTTTAGAAGATAAGTATAAAAATGAAGTTGGCAACTTTAGCATGGCCATTTCACGTGATGATCTGGCCAGCATTGTGGGCACTTCAACAGAATCAGTTATTCGCACCATTTCTGAATTCAAAGAGGAAGGCTTGATCACTGTAAAAGGGAGCAGCATCACCATCGAAAATAGCGACGGACTCAGAAATCTAAGGTATTGAATGGTTTCTTATGATGTTGGCTCTGTTAAAAAGAGCAGTTGAACTTTACAAGGTGTTCAGATAACCTATCAGCACCTTAACAGACTCCAATCTTTTTTCATCGAACAGATAAATATAAGGATAGCTCCGCTCGGTCTGTCTGTCGAAGAAATAAAACAAGTAAGTGTAGTAATGTCTGGTAACGCCATTTTTTTGATACTTTCTCAAATAGACTTCATGTTTCAACGTATACCTGGCTTCTGAGACGGGGAATTTCTCTTTGTCTTCTGACCTTGTTTTACTTACCACCTGGTATTCGTACTTATAGGTTTTGAAGAATTCTTTGAGGTCAGCGTTGTAATCCTCCAGATTGTCGTTGGTCTTCTTTAGTAACGGATGTTCGTCTCGGTCATCCTTGTCTAAAAAGGCCTGTGGAGGAGCGTCATCCAGTTTTAGGGTCTTGAACTTCTCAACCAAAAGCTTGGTTGAAGTCAGGTCTGCAGGAACGGCTTCTTTCTTAGTTTTAGTCCACCAATCCTGGGAACTCATGGAAAATGATAAGAATAGTCCGGCTAAAACAAGCAATAACTTCATACCAGATTGCTGATGTTAGTTAACATGGATTCAAATAGAATCCGTCCATCTGTATTTTTCAATTCCGGGTCGGCGGCCCTTTCTGGATGGGGCATCATGCCAAACACATTTCGCTCGGCATTGCACACGCCGGCGATGTTGTCCAAGGAGCCATTTGGATTGACTGACTGGTCAATCCGTCCCTTTTCATCGCAGTATCGAAAAAGGACCTGATCGCCCCCGTTCAAATCTTCCAAGCCAGCTGCGCCTATGTAGTACCTGCCTTCTGCATGGGCGATGGGAATCTTTAATACCTGCCCTTTTTTGCAATTTGCCGTGATTGGACTTTGATTAGTCTCTACCCTTAGATGGACGTTTTCACAGATAAACTTTTGGTTGTCATTGTGCAGCAGTGTGCCGGGTACCAAAGAAGCCTCACATAAAATCTGAAAGCCATTGCAGATGCCCATGACGTAGCCACCGCGCTTGGCGTGTTTGACCACTTCTTCCATGATCGGTGAGAAGCGCGCTATCGCTCCCGATCTTAAATAGTCTCCATATGAAAACCCTCCGGGTAAAACAATAAAATCGCATGACTGCAGGTCGTGATCCTTATGCCAAAGCTTAGCGACTTTTTGACCCATTATGTGCTGTAAGACATAAATCATATCCTCGTCGCAATTACTGCCGGGAAACGTGACGACTCCGAATTTCATGCTTGGAATTTTGTTCAAAAGTAAGAAAGTATAAACGGAATACCCGTAGTTGCCGGTTACTTTATTAACTCAGGAGAAAACCCTGAGCATGACGCTACCTAAAAATAAATAGATGAGAAACTCCCTCCACCAGTTTTTACGAAGGCTAAGTAAATAATGAGAAAGAAGAATACTCAAAAATGGCAATGAAAGGGCAAAAACCGATAAAAAATCAGGTGGATAGGTCAGGAGAAAAATGGCACAAACAAGGAAACCTGCGGTAATGACCTTGTACAGGTTATTAATGCGAATGGTGCGTTTAGATCCACTGGAAAACAGATGAAAAAGGGCGCCGATAAGAATAAACAGGAAAATTAATGGCCCAGGCCAGTCAAACATAGTGAAATCCCGATTTCCATAAAATTGTGATCGATTAAATGCCCATTGCACAAATTTTCCCGTACTTCCGGTAATAAAAAAAGCAGCGAAAACATAGAATACCGGCGTGGTCCAGGCCAGAACCGGAATTAGGTGTTCTCGCCAATTAAAGGTTCTGAAAACATTGAGGTGATAAAACAGAATTAGAATGAAAATGGCCGAGGGTTTGAAAAACATGGTGGCCAATCCGATGTAAAAACCAGCCCTGAATAATAAGCCCTTCACATTGGTTTGATTGTAGATTTGAAGCAATCGCTCTAAGGCCATTACCAAAAAAAGAATGGCAAAATGGACCGGAGAAAGCACAATCAAATCGCCAAAAAGTGCATAGCTAATAGTTAAAACAAAAGCCGGTAAATGAGACGACTGGTCAAAAAGACGCAGCTGATCACAAATACGTGTGAGGTAAAATGCCTGGGTCACAATCAGCGCCGTTGCACACACAAACGCAAGAATTCGGTGAGAATTAAAATAGGCAATGGGACCTTTAAAAATGGACAATTGTCCTTCAAAAGAAGGTAGACCTGCATCGAAATAAGCGCCTATGGCAAGAACCATCAGAACCAAGGGCAAAAAGGTCAGAATGTAGATGCGGTTGGTACTAAATATTCGGACAATCATGGAACGACCTTGAAATCACTGTAACCAATGTAAGCAGGGAGTCGAATAATTTCTATTTTTGCTCTGAATTTATCAATTAATTCACAATGACAGAATTTAAGGATTTCATTTACGCCACGGGCGATTTTTTCACCTGGACCTTCCAAATACTTGAAACGCTTGGCAACCTCCCGAATTATTTGTTCGCCGTAATGATGTTCGGTGGAATCATCTACTGGCTCATGTGGCAGAAGCGACTCAGTGCTGAGGCGAAGTCCAACGGGACCATTGAGTAGCGGACTCAGAGGTCGAACCCTATATCCTTCCTGTAGTACTTTTGATCGTAATTTACTTTCTCGGATTGCTCATATGATTGCGCAAGGGCCTGATCCATGGTGTCCGCCAGAGAAGTGATGCTCAAGACCCTTCCCCCACTGGTCAAGATTCTTCCATTTTCATTTTTTGTTCCGGCGTGAAACAAAATACTGTCGGTTTGGACTTCCAAGCCTGTGATTTCTTTTCCCTTTTCATAGGATTCAGGGTAACCGCCAGAAACCAACATTATCGTCACAGCCACCCGAGGGTCGAAATCACACTTCATTCCCAATAGTTTACCTCGTGCACATGCCTCAAGCATAGGAACCAAGTCGGATTTAATCCTGGGAATAACCACTTCGGTTTCCGGATCTCCCATGCGCACGTTATACTCAATAACAAACGGGTCATCTCCTACTTTAATAAGCCCGAAGAAAACGAAGCCACGGTAATCGAAGCCTTCGGCCGCCAGCCCTTTAATAGTCGTCTTGACGATACGCTCTTCAACCTTTTTCATAAATGCTCCCTGAGCGAACGGAACAGGTGATACTGCACCCATACCCCCGGTATTCAAGCCCTTGTCTCCTTCACCAATTCTTTTGTAATCCTTGGCTTCAGGCAGCATTACGTAATCCTTGCCATCGGTAAGCACAAAGACCGACATTTCAATGCCATCTAAAAATTCTTCAATCACCACCTTTGAGCTTGCCTGGCCAAATTTTCCTCCCAACATAGCCTTCAATTCCTGCTTTGCTTCAGCCAATTCGTTTAAAATCAGCACGCCCTTCCCGGCAGCAAGTCCATCGGCCTTAAGAACGTAAGGTGGAGAAAGGGTTTCCAGAAATTCAAATCCACTCTCGAGGTCATTTACACCAAAGCTCTTATATGCCGCCGTTGGAATTCCGTGTCTGGCCATAAAGGCCTTGGCAAACTCTTTACTCCCTTCGAGCATGGCCGCTTTTGAAGATGGTCCCACTATTAGCAAGTCCTTGAAGCGATGGTCAGATCGAAGGCGATCTGTCAGGCCATTAACCAGCGGATCTTCAGGGCCTATGATCACTAGACCAACGTCATTATCAAGAATGGCTGATTCTATGCCTGGGAAATCGTCGACATTGACATTTAGATTAACCCCCAATTGTCCCGTGCCTGCATTTCCAGGGGCCACAAATACGTTATCAACCAAGGGGCTTTGAACTATTTTCCAGGTCAATGCATGTTCCCTACCTCCCGATCCAATAACCAATGCGTTCATGGCTTACTTGGTCAGTCGCTTGATACTACATCCCAGGGCCCTGGTGGTATTTGGGTCTATTTCCCTAGATGCTGCCAAGTTGGCCAAGGCATTCTTTAACCAGGGCTCTTTTACTTCTGCAGCAGACGCATTGTTATCATCAATGGCGCCCTTGTAAACCAGTTTCATGTCTTTGTCAAATAAGTAGATGTGAGGCGTGGTCTTGGCACCAAAGGCGTCGGCGAGCAAATGATCGGTGTCGAGCACGTAGTCTACTTGATAATTCTGGTCTTTTGCCTGATTCATCATGTCTTTAAAGGAATCGCCTTTGTCTCTTTTCGCTTCATTTGAATTTACCAGCACTCCTCCAATATTATGAGACGTGGCAAGTTCAAATAGTTCGTTGTAACGCCCTTGCCAACCTTCGCCTTTTTCGTTTCCAATAACAAAGGGGCAGGTATTACAACTAAATATCACAAGCAAACCTTTCTCTTTTTTTAGTGATTCAAGCGAGGCTGTCTTGCCTTTGGTACTCTTCATTCCGTGATTTGTCATGGGTGCTTTTTCACCTATGGCCAAACTGGGAATCTCCCCGTCACCGGGCAATGCTGCTCCTATCAATAGAAGTAAAATGGCAGAAATGCTTGTTATCGTTTTCATGGTGCTATACTTGGTTTAAAGTGGGATGTTTCCGTGTTTCTTCTTGGGCAGGTGTGCCACTTTGGTTTCGAGCATGGTAAAGGCCCTGATCAATTTTTCACGCGTTTGCGATGGCTTTATAACCTCGTCAATATAACCACGGGCAGCTGCGGCATAAGGATTGGCAAAATGTGCCGCGTATTCCTCCTCACGAGCTTTCAAGGTTGCTTGGGGATCTTTTGATTCATTTATTTCTTTCTTGAAAATGATCTCTGCAGCCCCTTTGGCGCCAATAACGGCAATCTCAGCACTCGGCCAGGCATAGTTCATGTCTGCTCCAATGTGCTTTGAATTCATTACGTCATAAGCTCCTCCGTAAGCTTTTCGGGTAATCACCGTGATTCTCGGCACCGTTGCTTCACAAAATGCATACAGTAATTTAGCCCCGTTGGAAATGATGCCATTCCATTCCTGATCAGTACCGGGAAGAAATCCAGGGACATCTTCAAAAACGAGCAGAGGGATGTTAAAGGCGTCACAAAAACGCACGAATCGAGCTCCTTTTGCCGATGATTGTATATCAAGAACGCCTGCCAGGTAAGCGGGTTGGTTGGCCACGATGCCAATACTTCGACCGGCCAATCGCCCAAAACCAATCACAATATTTTCGGCATAGTCTTTATGTACTTCGTGGAACGAACCGCTGTCGATGACTCCCTGAATAACCTCTTTCATGTCGTAAGGCAGGTTAGAGTTTTCTGGAACGATCTTCTCTAATTCAGGTCGCTCTTCATTACCCGGGGTATAATCCAGGGCCATTGCCTCTTCTTCACAATTCTGTGGAAAATAAGAAAGCAGACGCTTGATTCCTTCGATGCAATTGATCTCGTTGGCATAAGTAAAATGCGTGACTCCTGATTTAGTGGCGTGTGCCGTGGAACCCCCAAGGTCTTCTGAAGTAACATCTTCGTGAGTTACTGTTTTGAGCACATTCGGACCGGTCACAAACATGTACGACGTTTTGTCGACCATCATGATAAAATCGGTGAGGGCGGGTGAGTAAACTGCCCCTCCAGCGCATGGGCCCATAATGGCCGAAATTTGAGGGATGACTCCACTGGACCGGGTGTTACGGTAAAAAATGTCTGCGTAGCCCGCAAGTGAGATAACTCCTTCCTGGATGCGCGCTCCACCCGAATCATTCAATCCGATGATCGGCGCGCCGTTTTGCATGGCCAGGTCCATGACCCTGCAAATTTTTTCTGCATGAGCTTCTGCCAAAGAACCCCCGAGCACGGTAAAATCCTGAGCAAAAATATAGACCAGTCTTCCGGCAATTTGTCCGTAACCGGTCACAACTCCATCGCCCAGCATGACCTGTTTGTCGAGTCCAAACTTATCTGATCGGTGCGTCACCAGACCCCCGATTTCTTCAAACGTTCCTTCGTCGAGTAAAAAATGAATGCGCTCACGTGCCGTTAACTTGCCCTTGTCGTGCTGCGCCTTGATGCGTTTTTCACCTCCTCCAAGCTTGGATTCCGCGAGTTTTGACTCAAGTGTTTTTAGCTTGTCATTCATGTACTGAAATTAGGCGGTAAAAATAGCAAATAATACCCCACGGCTCGAGTCAGCGAATGTTTCAGTATCTGCCGAACTCAACGGAATTGAAGTTATTTGCCGTTTTCAAGTTCAAAAATCCGATCAATTTTTCGATTAGATGACTCCGCGGCTTTCACCGCCAGTTCATCACAACGTTCATTTTCAGGATGACCTGCGTGACCTTTGATCCAATGAAATTTTACCTTGTGTTTTCGATAGATCTTCAAAAAACGCTGCCATAGGTCAATGTTTTTCTTTCCTTTAAAGTTCTTTTTTTCCCATCCAAAAAGCCAGCCCTTTTCAATGGCGTCTACCACGTATTTGGAATCTGACCAAACAGACACTTCGGCATTAGGTCGCTTTATTTCTTCGAGGGCCACGATCACAGCCAATAATTCCATTCGATTGTTCGTCGTCAGGTTAAAGCCGGCCGAAAGCTCCTTGTAGTGTTTTCCGGATTTCAGTATAGCGCCGTAACCACCAGGTCCGGGGTTTCCTTTTGCCGCTCCGTCGGTATAGACTTGTATTGACATTTGCAGTCGAAAGTAGGAAATATCAATTTATCAGATTGCCAATATTAGATGCGAATAACTTCACGGCAATGGCAAGTAGGATAACACCAAAGACTTTTTGTAAAATCGCAATGCCCGCTTTTCCAAGAAAATTTTCAAACCGCTTGGTCGCTTTGAGGATAATGTAAACCACGATCATGTTCAATACAATGGCAACCACAATGTTCTGTGCTGCGAACTCCGCCCTTAGAGCCAGAATCGATGTGAGGCTCCCCGCGCCTGCGATCATGGGAAAAGCTATAGGAACAATAGAAGCTGTCTCAGGTTCATCGTCTTTGTAGAATCGTATGCCTAATATCATTTCCAGGGCCAGAAAAAACAAAATAAAAGCACCTGCGATCGCAAAACTGTTGACGTCGATGCCTATCAATCCCAGG
Organism: Vicingaceae bacterium; assembly: GCA_040220895.1. GTDB lineage: Bacteria > Bacteroidota > Bacteroidia > Flavobacteriales_E > Vicingaceae > UBA11591. The sequence continues at coordinate 5,956 of JAVJVY010000014.1, read as the reverse complement.
ATGGATTCACCGACAAACAAAAATAGGATCATGAGTACCAGTGCTACCAATGTCGCCTTTTCGGACTGGATGTGTCCCACTTTCTGTCTTAACCTGATTATTATTGGCATGGCTCCAACAATATCAATTACAGCAAACAAGATCATGGATGCTGTCGCTATTTCTTTGAGATCAAAATATTTCATTTTCTTGTTTCAGGCCGCGAAATTACAGAGAATTAAGCGGTTGATTGTGTTTACATCTAAAGAATATTACAATTTATTCTTTATGATTCAGGATAATGTACTATTTTTGTTGATATATCAATTATTGACATGAGTGAAGTAAAACTAGACGAAGTTTATTTTTTCCTTCTGGAGCGTACGGTCCGACAGTTGAGAAGGTTCAACCAACGAGAATTGTCCAATAAAGGGATTGATATCTCGGGAGAACAATGGGTTATTTTGAAAAGAGCTCATGAATCTCCTGGCTTGAGTCAAAAAGAGATTGCAGAATCGACCTATAAAGATCCTGCCTCTGTGACCCGCATGCTGGACCTTTTGGAAAAAAGAGGTCTTTTGAAGCGTATGGCAGATGAAGGTGATCGAAGATCAAGTTCCATCTACACTACAGAAGAAGGAAATAACTTTGTAGAGTCGGTCTTGCCCCTTGCCGCCGAAATGCGCGCATTCGGTTTGCGTTCTATTTCAAAAGAAGATCAAAAAATCTTCATGGAAGTGCTAAATAAAATATACTTCAACCTGGAATAGGGTTTTTTTTGCTTTTTTATTTGATATATCAATTATTTTTACATCATTTATATATAACACCAAACCTATGAAAACTATAGTTAAACATTTGGCCGTTGGCCTTTCCGCATTGATTCTTATGGCAGGATCTCCCCCGGTGGACGATAAGACCAAAGTCATTAAGGCACTAAAATCGTTTGTTGAAGCTGCCGATCGGCAAGATCCGGATCAATTGAGTCAAATTCTTGATGCTAACTTCAGAGCCGTCGTAAATCGCGCTTTCGGGAGTGAAGAGGTAAGCATTATGGATAAAATCACCTACCTCGATCTGATCAAACAGAAAAAGATCGGTGGAGATAAGCGTGAAGTAAGTATAATAAGAGTGGACATTACAGGCAACAATGCGTGTGTTCACTCAGTACTTAAAGGCTCCCACCTAATTTTTAATACGTTTACCGATCTGATAAGGGATTCAAACGGCAATTGGTATGTGATAAATGACATGCCACACATAGACAAGGTTTAGATAAACTTCTGACGACTGCGTATTTTTTTTATAAATTCGGGGAAAGCACTTCATGGAATCTTTCGAACTCAAATGTGTTTTCCCCGTTTCTGCCTCGAAACTTACCGAGGCTTGGCTAAGTAGTGAAGAGCACAGCGCTTTCACGGGGGGAATGGCGGCGATAGAGCCCAGAGTTGGAAGTCGTTTTACGGCCTGGGACGGTTACATTACCGGTGAAATTCTTCAAATAGATCAGGGGCGGATTCTTTTTAACTGGCGCACAACCGAATTCCCGGAAGGTGCGGAGAATTCAATACTCGAATTACTGATAAGAGATGTGGAAAATGGATGCGAACTAAGTCTTATTCACTCCAATATTCCTGATGGCCAGGGATCGAATTATAAGTCGGGCTGGGAAGACCATTACTTTGAGCCCATGCGCGCATACTTCAAGGCTGACTGAGTTCACCGCCAAGTTTGCAATTTTCTCCTTTCAAATGAGTCATATCGTTACTGGCTTCTATCTCTGCAATCACACTTTCCAACTCTTCTCTTTTCTGCCTTTTAAATTCCTTTCTGATCTTGGCCTTGATGAATCGGCGTACCTCTTCCGAATTTTCGAGCACCAATCCCGGCACTTGTGTTGGATTGAGGGCTTCATCCACAGCAACCATAGTGAAATACGAGCGATTTGTGTGCCGAACTTTGTAATCTTTCAGGTCCTCTGATACGGCTTTTATACCGATAATCAGTGAGGACTTTCCCACGTAATTTACAGAAGCATGCAAGCTTACCAGGTTTCCAACTTCCACCGGAGAAATAAAATCGACCGTATCTACCGAAACGGTCACGCAATAAGTTCCTGCGTGCTTGCTTGAACAGACGTAGGCTATTCTATCCATTAGTGATAAAATCGTCCCGCCGTGTACCTTGCCTCCAAAATTGGCGTAGGTAGGAAGCATAAGCTCTGTCATTATCGTTTTAGAAAATGATACCGGTTTGTAAATGCGTTCTTTACTTTCCATTGCACTTGTGTTTAAAACGAAGATAACTAGATTTGAATGAAGACTTTAAAATAAAATTCCAATCAACATTAATCGAGCATAAACCATTACATCATTCAACTCTAATCTCTGAACTATGAAAAAAGTAACTGGCCTAGGGGGCATTTTTTATAAAGTTGCGGACCCTGAAAAACACAGGCAATGGTATAAAAAACACTTGGGTATAGAAAGCGATAAATACGGGGGTCACTTTAAATGGCGGGACAATGAAAATCCGAAAAAGCAGTGCATGACCGCCTGGAGTCCTTTTGACAGAAATACCAACTATTTTGATCCTTCTAAACAGGATTTCATGATAAACTATCGCGTTGAAAACCTCGAAAAGCTCATTGAAATCCTTAAAAAGGAAGGGGTAAAAATACTTGGTGGAATAGATGAATTCGACTATGGAAAATTCGCCTGGATCCAGGACGTTGATGGTTACAAAATAGAACTTTGGGAAGCCGTTGACGAAATATTACTTAACACTGAAGGTGAGTGATGCAGCCTATATAGATAAACTCGCTTCTCTTTTCGAGGCCCATGGCAATGAATCGAATGCCGAGGCCATGAGCAAATACATGAAATGGCACTTCCCATTTTTTGGTTTAAATAAGCCGAAGCGCCAAGAATTGTGGAAAATGTATCGAAACGAACATGGCATGCCCCGGGATTGGCGAACGACAGTGGTTCAAAGCTGGAAGTATGATCAGCGGGAAATGCAATACATCGGCATGGAAATAGCATATAGGTCAAAAGCCCATTTTCAGCGTGAAGATCTGGCATTGTTTGAAAACATGATCGTTGAGAGATCTTGGTGGGACACCGTAGATTTCATCGCCTCCAATATCATTGGTGAATATTTGTACAGGTTTCCGGATCGAATTCCTGTGTGCAGTCAACGATGGAATAATTCAGACAACCTTTGGTTGATCAGGACCAGCATTTTGTTTCAACTCAAATACAAAGATTTTACCGATTTCAAATTGCTGCAGCAAATGATTAATCGTCATAAATACAGCAAGGAATTCTTTTTGCAAAAAGCCATTGGCTGGGCTTTGAGGCAATATGCGCGAGTCTCTCCAGACGAGGTGCTTGCATTTGTGACTGAGACAGAGCTTATGCCTTTGAGCAGGCGAGAAGCGCTCAAACACCTGCGTTAACATATTCAGGTGGACGTTGAAATTAGGTGATGAGTCGCGAACATTCACAATAGTCATATTTAATCATGACCTAATTCTTTAATCTCCTGAAAACCTTGTTCTAAATTGCCAACTCAACAGACTCACTTGTTTTTTACTACACCAAGGTTTATATTTATGTCCCTTTGGCCGGAGCTATGCGGCAGGGAGCACACATCTCAAAACGATCAATATGAAAGTATACGACGATAAACACATTAAAAACCTGGCCCTTGTTGGAGCCTCGGGCAGTGGTAAGACCACCCTTGCCGAAACCATGCTATATGAAGCCGGACTGATAAACAGGCGAGGCACTGTCGAGGCTAAAAACACCGTTTCAGATTACCACGAAATAGAACATGAACGCACGACCTCTGTTTATGCCACCCCTTTACACACAGAATGGAGGAATTATAAGATCAACCTAATAGACACGCCAGGTCTGGATGACTTTATCGGCGAAATAGTGGCTTCTTTACGCGCGGCAGACACTTGTTTAATGCTGATCAATGGGCAACATGGCGTGGAAGTTGGCACCGATTTAATTTGGAACTACGTTGACCGATATGCAAAGCCCGTAATTTTTGCCATTAATCATCTTGACCACGTCAATGCCAATTTCGAAGCGAGTTATGAGAGTATAAAAAGTCATTACGGGAATAATGCTGTGCTCATGCAGTACCCTGTCAAAACTGGCGAGAATTTCAACTCTATCATCGATCTCTTGAAGATGACCATGTATAAGTTTGGCCCAGAAGGAGGCAAACCCGAAAAACTGCCCATTCCCAAGGACCAATTGGAGCGTGCCAATCAATTGCACAATGAATTGGTAGAAAAGGCGGCAGAAAATGATGAAGCCCTGATGGAAACGTATTTTGAGAAAGGGAATTTGAATGAAGATGAACTCAGGCAAGGCCTGAAGATCGGTATGATGAAACACGAGCTATTCCCTGTATTTTGTTTGTCGGGACTCAAGGACATGGGCAGCGGCAGATTGATGGGTTTTATCGATAATGTGGCCCCAAGTGCGATAGAAATGAAACCGGCCCCTACCGTGGATGGCGCAGAACTTCCTTGCGATCGGAAAGGACCTTGTGTCATTTTCGTTTTTCGAACTTTATTTGAACCGAATTTGGGCAAGCTGACCTTCTTTAAAGTATTGTCAGGAGAGCTGACTCAAGGAATGCATTTGAAAAATTCGGAAACAGGGCAGTCCGAACATCTGAACCAACTTTTTATTATGGATGGTAAAAACCGAAACCCAATCGATAAATTGGTTGCAGGTGATATCGGAGCTACACTTAAACTGAAGGATACCGATACCAATCAAACCCTTTCCGATTCAAGTGAAGAGATCAGCATCAAACCGATAAGTTTTCCCGAACCACGCCATCGAATGGCCATCTTTTCAGAAAACGCGAAAGACGACGAAAAACTAAATGAGGTACTTAGAAAGATTCATAGCGAAGATCCTACCTTCCAGGTTGAATACAGTGCTGAATTAAAACAACAGATTGTGGGGTCTCAAGGTGAACTGCACCTGGCCATTATCGATTGGCAGCTCAAACACCTGCACGGCCTTGAAGTCAGGTTCGAAACCCCCAGAATCGCCTATCGGGAAACCATACAGAAATCTGCTAATTCCACTTACAAGCATAAAAAACAATCGGGTGGAGCCGGTCAGTTTGGCGAGGTGGTCATGAGAATTGAGCCTTATGTTGAAGGAATGCAGGATCCGGAAGGATTTAACATACGCGCCAAAAAGGTTCACGAATTAAAATGGGGTGGCAAATTGGTATTTTACAATTGCATTGTAGGAGGTGTCATCGATGCGCGCTTTATCCCTTCCATCGTAAAAGGAGTGCTTGAAACAATGGAAGAAGGTCCGTTGACGGGATCTTATGTGCGCGACGTATGCGTACTTGTATATGACGGTAAAATGCACGCCGTAGATTCAAACGACATTTCTTTCAAGATCGCTGGTGCACATGCTTTCAAGGAGGCATTTATACAGGCCAGTCCAAAGTTGCTTGAACCTATTCAGAATTTAGAGGTCGTTGTCCAGGAAGACCTAATGGGTGATGTAATGACAGACCTGCAAACCAGGCGATCCATTATACTGGGAATTGATGCCAAAGGTAAGTACCAGGTCATAAAAGCGCGCACCCCTTTGGCAGAACTCGACAGGTATAGTACAACGCTGCGTTCACTTACACAAGGTCGCGCCAGCTTTACTTCCACTTTTGCAGAATTTGGACCTGTTCCGGGAAATCTTCAGGAAGAACTGATCAGGAATCACCAAAAGCAGGAAGAACTGGTTCATTGATTTATAAAGCCAAAAGAAAAGCGGCGGGCAAAGCCCGCCGCTTTTATTTTTGCTTTATAAATAAAATAAACAGTTCTTCCTGCTTTTGGTTATTACTGATAAGTTATTACTGAATATTTGAAGGAACATGTCCAAATTATTCAAAATTGGAAGTAAAAATGGCGCGACCTTGT
>JAVJVY010000013.1:0-197878 GCA_040220895.1 Vicingaceae bacterium | reverse complement strand
CGTGCAATACCCACTAACGCTTCCAAACCCACAATACAAAAACAAGCCAATGCGAGCGTTCAAAGATCGATCTGAATTTGGCAGCGCCAAATTATCAAAGATCTTAGCGAGGCTTGGCGTGGTTTTTAGAAGCGAACGACTTAGTCGCAAAGGCATTTTTTGCCTACTTTTTTGGGCCATCAAAAAAGTTGGTCCCCCGGAAGGGGGTGAGGGAAAACAAAAACAAGAGGGAAAACTGCTATTCGCGCAGCGAACCGAAACGCCACCCTGCAAGGGTCTAAAAGAAACCCCGCCATTCGCGAAGCGAAACGAAATTCCTCCCCGGAAGGGGCTGAGGGAAAACAAAACACAGGAGCGAAAAACGCTATTCGCGCAAACGAACCAAAAAGCCAATCCAAAAAAAAACCCTTCAACAAAAACCGAAAACCTTAAATTAGAAAAATGAAAAAAATCTTATTTTTAATGAGCCTTGCGCTCAGCACATCCCTCTCCTACTCCCAATGCGAAGCCGTGCCCTTTGCGCTATTGGAACTATTCAGTTCGGAAGGCTGTTCCTCCTGCCCGCCGGCCGATGAGCAGTTCAATAAACTTTACCGCGAGATGCGAGGCGAAAACCTGTTGATGGTGGCCCACCACGTGGACTATTGGAACGATGCATTGCCCGGACCTTGCGGAACTTCGGCCTGGAAAGATCCATACAGTAAACCGGGATCCACCCTTAGCCAGCGCGAATACAAAGAAGCCTTAGGTGGACAACACTTAGTCACCCCGCAGTGGGTGGTCAGGGGAAGGCGGGCCACGTTCATCAACCTCGAAGATTTAGACCAGGCAAAAAAGCTTTTGAAAAGCAACTTGAAGCGAACCCCCAAAGTTGGCGTTTGCCTGGCCATGACCCAACTCGATACCGGATTGCACACCGTGACTTTTTCATACCAGGTTTCGGGCAGTTCGAATAACGGCAGCGAGGCACTTGTCTGCATCTTAATCGAGGACGATTTGCTATCCGAGGTCACAGCGGGGGAAAACTGCAAGAAAACCCTCAGGCACGACGCCGTTAGAAGAACCTACCGCCGAAAGATCATCAATAACCAAATGGATGAAAGCGGTGTGTTGACCATCAGCCTTCCAAAAAACCTGCGACCTGAGAAGGCCGGCGTACTTGCCTATGTTCAGGATGTCAAGACAAGAGAAGCCATTGGTGGCAACAGGGGTTTTCGTTTGGTCGAATGAAGTCGTTAAGCCATTCCATGCCATTTAAAGGGAGCTGATGGGGGACTTCATCGCTTAACCATAATTCGCTTATTCAATCGCTGCTGGCCACTCACCATGGAAAGCACATACATGCCTTGGGGAAGTTGGTCCAGGTTGAGGAAAATGGATGCCGGCCCTCGCTGAATGGATAATTGCTGCTTGTGACCAAGCAGATCAAAGACATGGATGTCAGTAAAATTATCGGTCAAACCACTAATTGTTAATAATCCACTGGTAGGATTTGGATATACCTTGACATCCAAACTGTTGGCGTACTTTTTGGTAGAATTATAAAAGCTCGTATCACTGATGTGCTGAATAAAGGCGTCCCAATGGTTTTGCGGACTATGGCGTATAGAATCGTCCCCGCAGCGAATTTCGGTAAGGTCATCAAAGTCACCGGTAATGACAATGGTTCCATCGTTGTGTGCATGCAAATCCCATGCACGCTCCAGTCCCAGGCCCTTGTGCACATGCTCGGCCCAAATAAACTGCCCGGAAGCGTCAACCTTCAACAGGCAGTTGTCAAAATCTCCGGCACTCTTCATAAAAACCGTTCCGTTTTGAGTTGGAATGGTGGCCTGATCTCTAAAACTGGAACACCAATACACAAAGCCGTCTTGTGAGGCCATCATGCTTCTGCTGGCCGTCATGAAAACTCCCGGTGCCCTGCGCACCCATTGATAATTTCCCGAAGTATCAAACTTTTGCAGGTAACCCGTTAGGGTGTTGGTGTTAATGGCATCGGTTCCTGGGCCGGGATCAAAATCGACCGTGGCATTGACGTATCCCGTATTGTAAACCCCCGCACCATGCACCGAAACACTCACAGCATAGTCGGTTTCGACGCTGCCAAAGCCGTATGACCATTGGTATTTCCCCTGCTTATTCAACTTGATAAGAAACAAATCATCGGTACCATTTATCCCGATGCTTTGATAGAAATTTTGTGCCGAGCCATCAGTATTCAGATCCATGTGTCCGGTGCCATGGCCCATTAAGTAAATTCCACCGTGTTCATCAACCGATAGACTCTCTCCATAGGTACTGCTCTGGGCGCTGTCTACATTGACCTCGCGAGCCCAAATAAAATGGCCATTAGGATTAAACTTGGCTATGAACGCCTCGCGAACCGATCCATCCATTAAGAACTGATTATTGGAAGGGTCGAAATCAATGATGCCGCTAAAGATGCCGGCAGTGATGATGTTGCCCTGGTAGTCCACGGCCACCGAAGTGATGGTGGCAAAGCCAGAACCCATGAGCCTTCTTTCCCATAAATGAGCGCCCGTGGAGTTGTAATTTGCCAGGAATGCTTCATCGCCCATATTCCCGCTAAGCAATGGATTCCCAAATTGATCTAAAACCAGGTCGTAATTGTGCTCCCATCCGGTTGTCCCTTTTGAAGCGGTCCATTGAAGGAGGCCTGTGCCATCAAATTTCGCCAAGAAAATGTCGCTGTTTCCCACGGCTGTTCTTTCAATTTTACCCGGCCCCTGATCAAAATCGGCTGTGAAAGCATAATCCCCGCTTACATAGGTATTACCGTTGCTATCTTTTACCACCCCACGGCCATCTACCGTCCATGAGCTCGTAAAATACCCCAGCCAGTCCATTTTTAAGCTCTGGGCGTGAAGCTCGCCCGTACTAATAATCACCAGCAAGCTTGCGGTAATTGCAGAAGTCAATGCAATTCGATCGACAACACGGTAAATGAATGACTTCATGGTATGGTTTAGTTAACGACATGCCACACAAATGCAGCGGCGCATCGCACCAACATTCGTACAGCTTATGTTCATCGAATATAACGTTTGTGGCTGTTACAACCTAAACAATCAAAAAAAATACACGAGCTTCTCCTTTGTAGCGAAAAAATGCCCCGTCCATTTCCAAACTTGGTCCGCTAAAAGGTGGAAAGCGACTTAAGGATATTCAACTAGCGCGCGTTGCAAACGCGCGCCAGTGTGGGGTAAAAGCGACTTCGGAGTGAACGACGTACTTCCCCCACCAAGGCACGCTAACCCACAATACAAAAACAAGCCCACCGGACAGCCCAGTGCGTCGGTAAGAAAAAGATGCTTTACTCACTATGTGTTAGATTTTATTGGTGTTCGTGAATCTCACTACGTGAGATTACTTTCTAATTTTTTCCTTTGAATGGCCCAGTGTGTAGGCCAAAAACGCACTTTCTTTCCGCCCTTTCTTTATGCGAATAAAGAAAGGTGCGTCCACCGCGGAAGCGGTCCCAAAGTAACAGATAAAGAGAAACTTTCTATTTATTTCAACCCACTGAGGAATCAGTTAGATAGATCTCTCAACCCGGCTAAAGGCTGGTGAGAAATACCTATTCGCGCAAGCGAAACGCCACACCTCCCCGGAAGGGGGTGAGGGAAAACAAAAACAAGCGGGAAAGAGTGCTAATCGCGAAGCGAACCAAACCGCCACCCTGCAAGGGTCTAAAAGAAACCCCGTTATTCGCTCAGCGAACCAAAAAACAACCTCCTTAGCACTCGACCAAGCAATGAGCTGAAAAATAGGCACTTATGTGTAACAACATCTTTGCAAATACGTTAAAATAAGAATTGGGCGTACCTTTGCTCCTATCAATCAAGAACCGTGGTGAAAACATTAATTGCCCTTCTTTCCATAATAATCCCTTTGTCATTGCATTCGGCTACTACCAATACATCCGGCGGTGGGAACTGGAATACTGGAGGTAATTGGGATAACGGAGTTCCGGGTGGCACCGACGATGCAAACGTCAATCATGCCATGACCATCAATACCAACATCGCTACTACACGAGGGGATTATACCATCAATAGCCCTATCACGGATGCACCCGGAGGCACGGCTTATAACTTAAGCATCTCGGGTACCGGCGGAAACCAGGGCAATTTTGACGTCAATGCCAATGCCACCTTTGAGGGAACGATGATTGTCAGTTCGAATGGAACATTAACCATCAGAAGCGGGGATACCCTGGTGGTGGGTGCAACTACCTTTGCCAATGGATCGACGGTGGTGATCGAAACCGGAGGCGTGCTGATCATCAATGGAGACTTGACAAATAATAATAACAGCGATGACATCACAGTAGACGGTAAAATCATTGTAAACGGAAATGTCACCGGAGGGAATGGTTCGGCCATCAGTGGTGGTGGAAGTGTAGTTGCCACGGGATCGATCACTACCTCTGGTTCAGGAACCATCTTTGGCGGCGGTGTGAGTTGCACACCCGGTCCTTGTGGTGTGGGTACTCCCCCGTTGCCAATAACCCTGAGTTATTTTACCGCACGAAGTGAAGGTTCGGGGGTAAACTTATTTTGGGAAACGCTCTCTGAGATAAACAACCATTTCTTTACCCTTGAACGCTCTACCGATCTAACAATATATGAAATCGTTCGGACTGTTGCGGGCGCAGGAAACAGCCGTGAGCAAATAGCTTATAAGGCCAGTGATGAAAATCCATTGTCGGGTGTTTCGTATTACCGCCTAAAACAAACCGACTTCGACGGTGCATTTACTTATAGCTACCCGGTTTCGGTTAATCGCAAATCACAAGCTTCGGTATTAAAAGTATGGCCTAATCCGACGGATGGCAAATTGAATGTTCACGCCGATCGGAATTCTGAAAATGGCGTGCTTCATATTTATACCGCTGAAGGCAAAGAACTAATGCGCATTTCATTAACCAACGAAGATACAGTGATCGACCTCAGGGACCTGAAAAAAGGCTTGTATTTATTGGATTATTACACCCCTGACGCAGAACGAATCTGGACCGAGCGAATCCTCAGAAAATAGCGCGTCAACCATTATCCCTGCTTCTATCTCCATATCAATTCCGGCGAAGCCAGAACACGGCTTCGGAATATTCAACTAGCGCGCGTTTGCAACGCGTGCCTTTAATCTTTTTTCAGTTTTATTCTATTTTTTCAATTTTCAATATGCCCTCTTCTTCTCTAAAGTAGTCATTTGCAGAACTATAAATATAATAATCCGGTTGTTGTACAATTGCTTCTTTCACCGGATTTAAATGCAAATAATTTAGTCGTTCATCCAACATTTTGTTGTCAATCAACTCCACTGGATGATTTCCATCCTGCCAAACCTTATAATTTGTGTTTCGTCGTATCGGTTGGGCAGCTTCTTTGAATATTCTTAATAACCACTCTCGCCTGCTTTCATCGGACTGAATTATCGCTTTAATCATTGCCTTTGATGTATACTTTTTAAAATCACGTACTATGGATGAAATAGCAAACTGATCTTGACAACTTACAATTAAATGCAAATGACTCGACATAATGCACCATGCATGTATTATCAATCCTTTTTCCTCTTGACAATACCTCAAAGAATTTACAATGAGCTCGCGATATATACTTTTTGTAAATAAATCAACCCATCCCACTAATGTTGGTGAAATGAAATAGATGCCTTCAGGATTACGAAACTTATACTTCTCTGACATATCGCATCTGGATTTAAGAATAAGATAAAATTCTGAAATCCATTATTGACTTTTGTTGAAAGTGTATGGCATTAACTGACATCGAACCATTTCTGAAAGGTAGATCAAGGTCCTATTATATCAATTTGATTAAGTCACGCGTTGCAAACGCGCGCCAGTGTAGGGGGGAATCAGGTAGATAGATCTCTCAACCCGGCTAAAAGCTGGTGAAAAATACTTATTCGCGAAGCGAAACGAATCACCTCCCCGGCAGGGGTTGATGGAAATCAAAAACCAAATCCCCTACTCCCCATAATAACACTTCCTCAAAAAGTCAAGCTGGGACTGAAGGCCCTCGCCGGTTTCGTGATCACCGATCTTACCCACCTCCTTGCGCATGCCTCTTTTCATGTTCAAATAATCGATGCAACCCAGTTTAAGGTCGTCCAGGTCGGCAATGTAGGGGCCAACGTCGCCCTTCAAGGTGATGTAGCCCTTTTGCAATTGGCTATCGTATACCACGTATTCTTTTTTGAAACCTTTAACATCCAATATGGGCGGAGCATTGACCGTAATGTCCGTCGTGGCTTGCATCATCTCTACCTTGTTTTCAATCGGCATGTTGCTCGCTGCAATCTCCTTGTTAATTTCCTTTTGCGCATTTTCCATCATGGCACTCTGCGCTTCACCCAAGGCCTGGTTTAACAGCTTAGAAAAACCGGTTTCAACAGTCGGGAAGGGATTCCTGAAATACATATACGGCGTTGATTCGAGTATAACCTCGCTTATAACCCCTGCATACGGAACGTACTTGATCTTACCATCGGGCCCATCGACAATGGCTTCTTTGAACAAGTTGTTCTGATCAAAGATCTCAACGCTTCCCTTTTCGTCGGTAAACTTCATGGAATAAGCATACCACAGTTTTTTGCTTTTAGTCAGGCTTATTCGGCCCCGTTTTTCTGTGCCGTCGGTATAAACGACCACACCATTAGGCGTCACATTGGCCGTGCTGCTCATCTCGGCCATGTCAACGGCATCTCCGAAGGGATCGAATTCGGCGATGTCGTCAAAGGTTTCCTGGTTAACGCTTTTGAGCTCACTCATGCGGTACACCGTCACGGGTTTTTCCTGAAAAGTGGCAAAGTACACGCCGTAATACTTGCCCAGTTCACTGCCCTCGATGTAGGCCACCTTGCCCGTCAATTTTTGCCCGTCCAGAGTCTCGATGCTACCGGGGTGGAAATTCAACTTCTCATCTTGCAACAGCATTTCATCCTGGCGATTCAATTCATTAAGCAAGACGTCGTCCAGGCCCATGCGCAAGATCATGTCGTTTCGAATGTCCTTGAATTTGTCTTGGTCATTTTTGATCTTCACGTAAAACATGTCTTTATACAGGTAGCTATTGGTGACCTTAACCGTCTTGTCGGCCTTTCTGCCGGTGAAGACTTCCTCGCCGGCTACTTGCGTGCATCCGTCGCTTGACATGGCCACCGAATGAATGATGCCGCTTTCGGGGTACTTGATCCTGATCTTACCGTGAATGGTGGTGCCGTCGATAAAGGTGACGTATCCCTCGCGCTTATTGGTGTAAAGGCTCATCGGGTATTCACTGATGGTGGGCGTCTCAAAATAACCGAATTCGGTGTATTTCTGTTTCATGGTCTTCCCGGTGACGTTCACCAGGTCAAAGCTCTTGCCGTCGAATTCACGGAAATTCAATGAAACCAGCCACTTACTCTCTCCGGGACTCATACGGTCAAAAACATCTGCTGTTTCTGCATTCTCATCGATAGCACCCGAGAAATTGGCCCATTCCCGCAGCTCTCCTAGCAGGTAATCTCCTTCGGCCGTTTTAACATAGGCGGCCTTGTATTCAGATTGCAAGGTGTTGTTGTCGTAGTAACGCCTGATGACCTTTGGATCGCTCGAAACAACGAGTCCTTTGACGGTGATGGGTTCACGGTTGATGGCACGGTAGGCGTCAACACGCAAGTCTTCCGGATGCCATTTCACACGCTCGTCTTCGATCAGGCCATAACTCAACACTTCCTCGGGCGCGAATTTACCGGCTTTGCTCCCTTTGGGATTCACTTTGATTTTTTCGATGTATCCCCATTTTCGATAAAGCATCAGTCTTCCTTCCATACGCTCGCCTTCTATGGGCTGTACATAACCCATTTGCTCAATGGTTTCCCAGGCTCCGGGGGTGGCTATCATATCGCCCGCTTCTTCGGTTTGGGTATTGGGTGTCATGGTTCTGCGCCATTGGAAGAAATTCTCGGTGGTGTTCAACGAATTGTCGATCGGGGCTCCACTTACCCCAAAGCTAGCGATAAGCGGCATACTCAGGTCTTCCCATTTCTTGTCCTCGGGTCCTTTGAAAGAAATACTGGTCAGTGCTTCATCGACAATGCGCAACTTGATCTCGCCTTCCTTGCGTTCACCCGATTGCATCAAGACGTAGCCATCTGCCTTTTTAGAATTTACTTCTTTGGAATTGCCCAGGTTCAAGGCCCATTTAAATGCCGAAGGCGTTTCGTTGACTGGACCGTTGGATGAAGAAATGAGCCCGTACGCAGCGACCTGATTAACATCAAATACCTGCTTGTTGCTCTTATTGCCTTTGTAGTCAAAAATGCCTTTGGCCTCGGCGCTTATGTAACGCTTGTAAAGCACAATGTCAACCACTACACCGTCCATTTTATTGAGCTTTAAAAAGCCTCTGTATTGGCTTCCGTCCTTGAGTCTGACATAACCCGGCTTCATCGAAAAAGATAGAATCTCGTGGTGGTAAAAGCCTTTCTTTGCATTGTTGAAAAAGCGGGCCGCAAAACTCGTGATGTGCGCTGAATCGATGGGTGGTAATTCAGCCCGCTGCTGGGCAGAAAGTGCTTCGCCATATGTTCTGCCGCCTTCGTAAGGGTAGATCCATTGGTAAGCCGTGTCTTCGGATTCACTCTGGGAGGTATTGGTAAGACCAAAGGACTTTATACTGAATTTACCCACGGTAAAGGGCCACTGAGAATCAATCGTGCCCTTTTTTCCAGCTTTATCATAGCCCAAAACGTTTCTGACATTGATAAAATAAATGTCACTCAGGCACCTTCCGCCGATGGCAATCTCACCTTCAATTCGACTTCCATCCAGTAAAACCACATGCCCGCGTTGATAGATCGTGTTGTAGGCCTTGTTGCTTTGATTTTTAAGGTTATTTAAATTACCCGTGTTAACCATGGAGCCTACATGATTCGAGATTTCGGTGACAAGGCTCCCACCGCCGTCGGATCCGTATGGGTTTCTGATGTATTTATCGGCCGCCGTGGTATTCTGCTGAGCGTACGTTTCGGTGAACAATGCCATGCATAGACCGATGGCGAAATAATTGAGCTTCATGGATAAATGGGATGAAAGTTGCCCGGCAAAGTATGGAAAATATCAGAAAATGCAAAAATTGAAGGAGGGTCTAAAACGAAGTAATATTGAAAGCAATCTCTAACTAAATCAGCAATTAAAAACCTGATGTTACTGCACGATCACTTTTACGCTTTTCAAAGAGATACCATCTCGAACGGTTAAAAAATAGAGGCCAGGTTCAAGATGAGATGGGAAGTCAAGTTGGACGGTTTCGCTTTCAGAAATGATAATATTAGGCTGTCGATGCCGAAGTTGACCACCCATTGAAGTAAGTTCAACGACGTAACTGCCCTGACTAAAGCCCTTTAATTCCAATGTCAACCTTGATTGTTGATTCCAGGGATTCGGAAAAACCCGGATCGACTTTTCTTCAGCCCAACTGAACATCACCGAAACGATTTCCGAATAACTGTGTACTCCATTTACGTCCACTTGTTTCAAGCGATAGTAGGACATGCCAGTCAGCGGATCGCCATCAATCACACGGTAGTGCTTTTCCTCACGACTGTTGCCAGCACCCGGCACCGAAGTTAGATTTGTCCAATTTCGCGCATCAACACTGCGTTGTACAATGAACTTCTCATTGTTGATTTCGCTCAGGGTTTTCCACGTTAATGTTACCACATCGGCTCCAACTGTTGCGTTGAATTCAAGCAATTCCACCGGTAGTGGGTTACTAGGGCTCAGGCTTGCAATAGTAAACCAATCGCCATCGGCAAAATCCACACCGTCAAATACCGCCGTATTGGCCGAAAAAGAAGAAATGCTTGTCTGCGACGCATTGGCGAATACGCCGTCATCACTATCGATGAGTAATACCAGATCACTGCTATTGCCTATCGTAAAATCTGCCAAATTGAACATGACGGTAACGGTTCCCACGTCACCGGTTTGGTCCACCCGCCAAATCCGTTCCATTCGATTGTGCACGCCAACAGGTACATCAACCAGGTTTGCCGAGGTAAAAGTAACACTGTCATCGCCCCATAGCATGTAATCGCCGTCGTCTAGACTCGATGGATTATTCATTCGTACCAAACCTTTTCCCTTGGCATCGATGTGGAAGTTGGAGGCATCGTCGCGGCCGATTCCGGCGACTTCGTGCTCGTAATTTCCCGGACTGTCATAGGCGTACAAGTCTGTTGCTACGGCAATATTGAATTTTGCCGATAAGTAGTTCTCGACGATCTTTCGCTGCGCACTGTTCAATATCCTGTTGTAAATAATAAATTCGGTGTAATCGCCTTGGTGTGACTGGCCCGCAGAATAACCGCTGTTGATGCCGTCTTGTTCGCCTGCCAGGCAAAAATTCCCTCCCGAAGTAATGCTGGTACTTGCAGCAAGTGTGCCCGAATAAGATTGCGTGCCATTGCGATGCAGTAGCGTAGCGCCTGTGACACTTTCCCAACTGACCCCTACAATTCTCCAGGTATTGCCGTTTAACGCTTGACCCGTGCCAACATTTGAGCCCCCGCGATAAATAGAAGCGCTGTTGCTGCTGAACAGCAAGAATTCATTGTCGCTCGAAGACGAAGCATACGAAAACAGTCCATCACCTGAATCACTGTTCCTATTGACAAACATGGCGGTGATGGCCGTGTTTGGGAAATCGGTAAAGCCATTGTGGATGATCCGGTTGTTAGCCTGCTCAAAACGCACCACCGGCCTTCCATTCAGCACATTTGCGTAATACCGCGGTGTAAAAGACGTGTTTCCCTGTGTCAGGTCGTGGCCATTGCCGGAACTATCAATCCATGTGGTGATATCGGTTCCGTCGCTGACTACGGGGATGTCTTCAGACCGCACCCAAAGCACATTATTGCTGGCCTGGCCAACTCCACCGGGGCCGGTAAAACCAAATTGATCATTATCTAAAATGGAATACGTCTGCACTGTATCACTTCCCAGGGCACAATTCACGGGTGCAGAAAGGGTAATTATGATGGTCTCTGTTAGTTCTTCTATTCCATCATCAATAATGATGGCGGTAATGTCATTGGTCAGGCTGCCTTCGACGATGGTGACGGAGCCGGCGGCAAGAGTGTAATCCACACCACCGCCGGTGGCCGTTCCGGTCAGGGCATAGCTCACACTGGCATCTGCCCCGGAAACCTGATCAAGGGTTACCTGAAAATTTACAGAAGCCACCGATTCCAGGCCACTCGATGTGGTCGCACTGAACTCAACATCCGGAGGTGTATCATTATCATTAATGGTATAGGTGTACACAATGAAACCGGTACCACCAAAAGGAGCCACACCATCTAAATTACAATTCACCGGCACAGAAAGCGTGATCTCGATGGTTTCATCAATTTCATAAAGGCTTTCATTATTGACCGTAAAAGAAAAGGAATTGGTCGTAGTGTTCACCGGGAAGGTGACCGTGCCTGCAGCGAGGGTGTAATCGGTGCCACCACCTACCGCGGTGCCACCGGTAACGGTATAGTCTACGCTGGTCGGGTTTGTCAAATCAAGGTTATTAATGCTAAGGCCCACATTCACCGAAGTCACACTCTCTGATCCATTGGCGGTGGCTACATCAAAGTAGACCTTTCGGGCATTGTCGTCATCCTGTATGGTGTGGGTGTGCACTGAATTGGTTCCAATGGTAATGCCACTGGAAGGGTTGCCAAGGGTAATGGTGTAGGTTTCATCGGTTTCTACCACGGCATCATTCGTCTGTGATATGGTGTACTCCGCTCCCGAAGTATCTGCCAGGATGGTAAGTGTCACACCACTGGCTGCTGTATAGTCGGGTTGAGCGGCAAGGGCTGTTCCATCGGCCGTGGTATAATCAACGGTTTTGTCGGTTTCTGCGATAAAATTTAACCGGACCTGAAAGGTGGCATTGGCTGTTTCGAAATTGCTCGAAGTGGTCGTCACGTGTTCAACCTTTGGGTTTACGGCAGCGATGGCCACATAATCGCCGTCGTTGATGGCAATGCCCGTTGCGGTGTATAGGCTTCCCGATGACAGTACCAATTCATAAACACTTGCTCCGCTGGCAAAACTTCCATCGGCATCGACCATCAGCGCGTACATGGTGTGTCCGGCAGGCAGGCTGGGTAAAATGGCTGTATTGACAATGACATCAACCGTATCGACGTTCCCGGTTTCATCCAATCGCCATTCCCTTGCCAGCCGCTGTATATCGGTTCCTCCACCAGGTGCATCGCTGGTCGTCCATGCCGTGGTAAGGTCGGCATCGTCGTGGCCAAAAAGCAAGTATTCCCCATCGGACTGCATGCCTGTCGGGTTTTGGAACTGCAATACATTGGCTGATCGGGCAGCACTGTGAATGTTTGATCCATCTTCTCTGCCGATACCGGCCACGTCGTGTGGATGAGTGGATTGGTAGCTGAAATGATCATTCGAAATGCTAATGCCGTATTTAGCAGAAAGGTAATTGGCCACAATAATATGCTGGGCGTCATTTAGGTAAGTATTGTATAAGATGACTTCTGCAAAATCCCCCTGGTGATCCTGTGAAGCGTCGTACGATCCGTCAATGGCGTCTTGTTCGGCACCGATGGCCAGACAGCCCCCCGAAGTAATGGAGGAACTGGTTTGAAAGCCCGTAGCGCTGTAACTCGGATTGCCGTTCTTCCACACTTGCACGCCGCCATTGCTGCTCTGCCAGGCCACGTTGGCGATGTTAAAGGCATTGTCATTTAAAACGATGCCTGAATTCGTGTTACTTCCCCGATAAACGTTCAAACTACTGCTATTAAACAGTAAAAAATCGTTGTTGCTGGCAGTGCTGGCATAAGATAGCACGCCATCGTTACTTTCGGTGTTGGCATTCACATAAATAGCAGTAATGGTGGTTGTTGGAAATGTGAAAGAAGTCCGGCGCAGCCTGCCATTGGTCACATTAAATCGAACAACCGGGTGTCCATTTACGATGGCGGTTTTATAGACCGGCTTAAAAGTGGCATTGGGTTGACTTAGATCATTTCCATTGCTGGAGCCATCGGTCCAGGTGGTGACGTCGTCGTCATCGACCAGCCCGGTAATGCTGTCGGTTTCCAACCACAATAAATTTGAGGAATTATCGCCAACGCCACCGGGGCCTGTTTGGGCATTGAGCTCATTGCCTTGAAGAACAAAGAATAGTGCCGCGAAAGGGATAGAATAGTAGATCGTCGATTTCATCGGAATACGACAGCCAAGATAATCAATGCTGGTTCAAATTTAAAAAGTGATCAAAGATAATAAGCGCTAGATGCCAAGATACTTTAGGATTGACGAAAAAAGTAAGCCTTTTTAGGTTCGCCTAAATGGTGGCCCCGGGCAATCTTATGGAAAGCCCCACCACCGATGGTGGTGTCAGGCTTTTTTATTTCTCACTTCAATTTAAATGGGACGGGATTCATTCTCGCTTTTCTCCTGCGTCGAACAAGCTCGAATGGGCCCAAAAGGTGGTTTCCTACAAGATAAATGAAGCCGCCAGCTCCGCTGGCTTGTCTTTTTTATTTCTCACTTCGGTTGAAATGGGACGGGATTCATTCTCGCTTTTCTCCTGCGTCGAACAAGCTCGAATGGGCCCAAAGGGTGGCCCCGGGCAATCTTATGGAAAGCCCCACCACCGTTGGTGGTGTCAGGCTTTTTTATTTCTCACTTCGCACTCAAGCAAGCTTGGTGCTTGTTCAAAATAAAAAAGCCCCTCACTTTCGTGAGGGGCTTTCCCGTTTCTTGCGGTCCGGACGGGACTCGAACCCGCGACCCCCTGCGTGACAGGCAGGTATTCTAACCAACTGAACTACCGAACCAATTTATTTTCAATAAGTAAATAACGACTATTATCAGTTTGATGTTCAATATTATCACCTTTTTCCGTGACAGGCAGTCCCGAATTCTCGGGATAACCAACTGAACTACCGAACCAAAATGTAAAAAACGAGGGGCAAATTTATACTAATTTCTGCACAGGGATCATGATGTGATGAAATTATTTAACCTCGTTGCGAGTCTTTTTCAAAATGACCTCTATCCTGTTGATTAATTCGTCGGCCGTGGCATAGCCATTGGATGTTTGATAGAGCTGTCCGTTTACCTTTAACAAGGTTGCCGGAAATCCCCTGACACCCAATGTTGAAGCCAATGCGTAATCGGCCTTTACGGCCTCTTTCATGGCCGGTGATTCAAACAAATCTTTAAAGGCATCCTTGTCTATTCCCGCTGGTAAAATATCGAGGTAGGTATCGACCTCGTTGGTGTTCTTGTTGTCTCGGTAAAAGGCGACCTGGATCGATTTAAAGAATTCAAATTCCACATCGTCATTCATGGACCGTATCGCAACTACGGCACGAGCCGGAGGCTCTGTATCGTAAACAAAGCTTTTATCACCTAGAATTTCGTGATTGAATTCAACACTGCTCCGTTTGGCCACTTCGTCCCAGTGTTCACCCAGAAATGCGCCCAGATCAGCCATTGTCTCGGTGTTGTAAGGCCTTAGCCCGCCCATGACCAGTTGAACATCGCATTCATCTTTCAATTCATCGGTCACTTTGGCAATTTCGGGCGCAAAACCATAACACCAACTGCACATGGGGTCACCAACGTAAATAAGTACAGGTCTTTCTTGAGATTGCAGGCTCATAGTCAATAAGAAAAAGCAAACCAGGGTTAGAAACTTCACTGCTCAAAGTTGCCGATAAAAAGCGCATCAACGGCAATTTTACGTTTCCTCTTTTCCAAAACCCTCCATCAGTTCATCCAATTGCATCCAGCGCAGGGTTTTTACCTCTATGGCATCAATGACTTCGCCCATTTCAGCAGAGATTTTCTGAAGTTTCGCAAATTCCGTCCCGGCATTTTGAAGCGCATCTTCGAGTTTAGCCTTTTCTCTTTCCAGTTCACTGATCTCATTTTCAAGCGATTCATACTCGTGTTTTTCCTTGAATGAAAGGCGCTTCTTCTCCCGTTTTACCTTGGTTCTGTCATCTTCAACGGCCCGTACATTGGACGCGCTTTCTTTTTCAAGGCGTTCTTCTTCACTTTTTAACTCGCGGTAATCTCTGTAGGATCCAATGAATCCTTTCACCGATCCCTTTCCCTCAAAAATGAACAACTGATCCACCAGTTTATCCATGAAGAATCGGTCGTGAGAAACCATGAGTAAACAGCCTTTGAAATCCTCAATAAATTCTTCTAACTTATTCAATGTCAGTAGGTCAAGGTCATTGGTCGGTTCGTCAAGTATAAGGAAGTTCGGATTCTTGATCAAGACGGTTAACAAGTGGAGTCTGCGCTGCTCGCCTCCGCTCAGCTTGGAATAAAAGGTGCGCTGTTTCTTAACAGGAAAAAGAAAATATTCTAAGAACTGCGAAGCACTTAGCTTTCGCCCGTCTCCCATGACAATGACCTCGGCTATGTCTTTTAGCACATCGATGACTCGCTGATCGTGTTTTAACGTTAATCCTCCTTGCGTATAATACCCAAATACAGTGGTGTCTCCAATGTTGATCTTGCCGTAATCGGCTTGTTCCTTACCAGTCAATAAATTCAGAAAGGTCGACTTCCCTACCCCGTTTCTACCAACCAGGCCAATGCGCTCACCCTTTTTAAAAGTGTGCGTAAAACCCTTAAGGATCACCTTTTCGCCATAGGCCTTTTTCACGTTTTTCATTTCCAGGATCTTACCTCCTATTCGGGCCATTTTCACTTCCAGTCGCAACTCATCTTTCACCACTTTTTTTGAAGCTTTTTCGGCTGTTTCATAGAAAGCCGAGACCCTGGACTTAGCCTTGGTACCCCTGGCCTTTGGGCTCCGCCTGATCCACTCCAATTCCTTTTTCATAAGCTTGCCCGCCTTGGCGATTTCGGTCTTGAATACTTCTTCTCGCTCACTTCGCTTGGCAAGGAAATAGGCGTAATTTCCCTTGTGGTGGTATAGCTTTCCGTCTTGCAATTCCAGAATGTGGTTACAGATTCCATCTAGAAAATACCGGTCGTGGGTGACCATTAAAACCGTCAATGTAGGCTGTGAAAGGTGACTTTCGAGCCATTCGATCATATCGATGTCCAGGTGATTGGTCGGTTCGTCCATGATCAGTAATTCAGGATCATCCAACAAGGTCAAGGCCATGGCCAAACGCTTGCGCTCACCTCCAGAAAGGCTTTCAATTTTTCGATCAAGGTCCTTGACTTCAAATCGATCAAGTAACAGGTAGAGCCTGCGCTCGTAATCCCAGGCTCCAAAACGCTCCATTTCCTCGGCAGCCTTTTCAAAATCCCGTTGGGTTTTATCGTTGTAGTCTGCCGTTTGGGCTTCCAGGGCCAATTCGTAGCCTCTAATTACAGCGAGCAATTCGGTATGCGAACCCTCGATTAGTTCATTGATCGTTTGCTGACCGTTAAATTCCGGATCCTGTTCCAGGTATCCAATTCTGAGCCCTTCTGCCAAATGAACACGGCCTTCATCGGCCTGATCCAGTCCCATTAAAACTTTCAAGAGGCTGGACTTGCCAGTGCCGTTATTGGCGATCAAGCCTACCTTGTCGCCCTTGGAGAGGCTAAACTTTAAGTCCTTAAAAAGGACCTGTTCCGGGTGTTCTTTACTCAGTTTTTCTACCGACAGGCATATCACATTGCAAAGATGGTTGAAATGAGCATTGAATGGTTCACCAGGGTAACTCTTTCTCAAATCTTTTTGTTCCTCTTGACCTTCAGCGATCAAATAAGAAATATATGTACGAAATTTGGCAACATGGCCGAAAAAACGATTGCCCTTGCTTTGCACGGAGGTGCGGGAACCATTACCCGAAAATTAATGGATCCTGAGAAAGAAAAGCGCTACACTGCTGCATTGGAACAGGCGCTTCAACTTGGCTATGCTGCACTTGCAGCCGGCAAGACTTCAATAGAAGCTGTGGAAGCAACAGTAATAAGCCTTGAAGATTGTCCGCTTTTCAATGCGGGCAAAGGATCTGTTTTCTCCCACGAAGGAAGGCACGAAATGGATGCTTCCATCATGGAGGGAAAAGCTCGGATGGCAGGCGCAGTGGCTGGCGTGCAAGGAATTCGCAATCCAATTCACCTGGCAAAAGCGGTGATGGAACAAAGCGAACACGTGCTGCTCTCGGGTAAAGGGGCAGAAGAATTTGCACGCAGCTTGGGTTTTGAGCAATTAGACGCCTCCTATTTTTACGACGAATTTCGTCACCTTCAATGGCAGGAAGCCCTGCGTTCTGGGACTACTCAACTTGACCATACCCCACTTAAAGAAGATAAATTTGGAACGGTGGGCGCTGTGGCACTTGATGTAAATGGGAATCTGGCCGCTGCTACATCTACCGGGGGCATGACCAATAAAAAGTTCGGCCGCGTTGGGGACAGCCCACTTATCGGCCTTGGCACTTACGCCAACAACAAGACCTGTGCTGTGTCATGCACTGGATCGGGAGAATTTTTCATTCGGGGCGTAGTGGCTTATGAAGTAAGTGCATTAATGGAATTCGGTGGCCTGAATCTGGAAGATGCATCTGCTAAGGTCATCCATGAACGGCTGCTAGAGATTGGGGGCGATGGTGGGCTGGTCGCAGTCGATTCTAAAGGGAACATTAGTTTACCTTTCAATACCGAAGGCATGTACCGGGCCGCCAAAAGTAATTTAGGAGTGCACCTGGTCGAGATATACAAAGGCTAGAATTAGATTAGATAAATCCCGCTTCCAGGGGCAGGATCTCGATCTTTCGCTTATCGAGTATAAAACTATCGCTGTTGGCCAGAATATGGACAACCAGATTGCTCATGCTGATGGGCGTACCTTCAGGCAATTGCTGGTGACTGTTATGTGCCAGCGCACTCGGGTCAAATAAGATAACCATTCCTGAACCGATGACCTGAAAATAATTGCCATTCCTAATGATTATCCCTGTGTCTTCGGCCAATCCAAGGCCAAGTAAATTGGGATGCATGGCAACTGCTTCTGCCAGGCGGCCAAAGCGGCCCCTACGTATGAAATGCGTGTCGATGATAAGGTCATGGATATAACCCATACCCCTGCGCATTTTAACGGCCCCTTTAACCAGTGATTCCTGGCTGCTGCCCCCGGCCACCATATGATCACTCATGGACATGGCCCCGGCGCTGGTGCCGGCAATAACGAATTTCTCGCTTTTATACCGCTCACTTAATATTGAATGGGCCTTGGTCCCAGCCATGAAATCCACGATCTTGCTCTGATTTCCACCGCTGAACATGACGCAATCGGCATCTTCAAGCAATTTGAGAGATCTTTTTTCTTCGCTTTGAGACCTTTTTTGAATGTTCAAGACATCTAGATTTTTACATCCCAATAGATCAAATGCAGCCAGGTAGTTGTCCGACACTTCGATGGGGATGCTGCTGGCTGTTGGCACAATGACGATTTTCGCTTCTTTTCCACCCGATTCCCGCACCACATGGCTCAAAATTCCTTCCTCGATAAAATCCAGGCTGTAATTTTCGCTTTCGTCTTTTCCTTTATGCTCGTTACCGCCAATTGGTATCAGTATGCCTTTGATATTATCCATGTTGATTCATGCCCTTGGTATTCAAAAATACAGTTATGAAACCGCAATTTTTATATATATTTCAAACCTTCTTGCACATTGTTAATAAACGCTTAAAAATAGTTCCATGAAAATTCGCGAAATAAATGCCATGCGAGGACCAAATTACTGGTCAATTTGGCGCCACAAGTTGATTGTCATGGTATTGGACCTCGAGCAGTACGAAGAAATGCCCACCAATAAAATTGATGGCTTTCTAGACAGGCTCAAAGCTCAATTTCCAAGCATGCAAAGCCACCGTTGTTCGGTTGGAACCGAAGGGGGTTTTTTTCAACGCGTCAAAGAAGGCACCTGGATGGGGCACGTTATTGAACACATCGCCCTTGAAATTCAAACACTGGCCGGCATGGACGTGGGCTTTGGCCGCACCCGGGGTTATGGTGAAAAGGGCGTCTATCATGTAGTTTTTGCTTACATGGAAGAGAAAGTTGGCCGCTATGCAGCCGAAGTATCGGTCAAAGTAGCCATGGCCATTGCTCAGAACAAGACTTATGACCTGAGTGAAGACATACAGCACATGCGCGAGCTTCGGGAAGCGGAACGCCTTGGACCTAGCACTGGAAGCATCATTGACGAAGCCGTTGCCCGGGGCATTCCATGGATCAGACTTAACAAATACTCCCTGTGTCAACTGGGGTACGGAACGAACCAAAAACGCATCCAAGCCACCGTGACCAGTCAGACCAGCAGCATTGGGGTCGATCTTGCCAGCGACAAAGAAGATACCAAGTACTTATTGGAGCAAGCTGAAATTCCCGTTCCAAAAGGCGACATCGTACGCACGGAAGAAGGGTTGAAAATTGCACTGGACCGAATGGGATATCCTGTGGTCATTAAGCCCATTAGTGGAAATCACGGTCGTGGAATAACGACCAATATTACTTCCCTCGAAGGTGCAATTATTGCATTCGCCGCAGCCAAAAAAGTGTCCAACTCTGTTATTATTGAACAGTTCATTGTCGGTGACGATTACCGACTGCTTGTGATTGACTATAAATTGGTTTCGGCCGCTAAACGCAACCCGGCCAGCGTAACCGGCGATGGAAAATCCACCATACAGCAACTGATAGACCAGGTCAACGAGGACGACAGAAGGGGCTACGGCCATGAAAAAGTGCTGACCCAGATCACGGTTGACGGCATGACCGAGGGAATTCTAAAACAGCACGGCTATACACTTAAGTCGGTACTGAAAAAGGCTGAAGTGCTGAAGTTAAAGGACACGGCCAACCTGAGCACCGGTGGAACATCGGAAGACGTAACCGACCTGGTTCACCCCTACAATATTTTCATGGCCGAACGAATCGCCCGCATCATAGGACTCGACATTTGTGGCATCGATGTCATGACCAATGACATAAGTTCTGCCCTTCCGGAAACCGGTGGCGCAATTTTAGAAGTCAATGCCGGTCCCGGTTTTCGAATGCACCTTGCTCCTACCATAGGTCTTCCGCGCAACGTAGCGGCTAATGTGGTAGACATGCTCTACCCTCCGGGAACACCTTCTAGAATCCCCATTGTCTCAATTACGGGCACCAATGGTAAGACCACCACCACCCGGCTCATTGCCCACATTATGCGGCTGAAAGGACGCAAGGTGGGATATACGACCACAGACGGGGTGTACATTCAGAACAGGCTGCTTATGACAGGTGATTGTACGGGACCTGCGAGTGCCCAATTTGTTTTAAAAGACCCAACGGTCGATTTTGCCGTGTTGGAAACTGCCCGGGGGGGCTTGTTGCGCGCAGGACTTGCTTTTGATTACTGCGACGTTGGCATTGTCACCAACGTGGCCCCCGACCATTTGGGTTTGAAAGGCATCAATACGGTCGAACAATTGGCAAGAGCGAAGGCCGTAGTGCCCGAAACTGTTAAGCAAGATGGTTATGCCATCTTGAATGCCGATGACGACCTGGTCTATGCTATGAGAAAGGGTGTTAAAGCCAATGTCGCCCTGTTTTCAATGGATGAAAGTAATCCGCGTATCAAGGCTATTGCCAAAGTGGGCGGACTTGCAGCCATTTACGAGAATGGTTTTATCACCATTTGTCGCGGTGACTGGAAGATGCGCATCACCAAGGCGGTTAACGTGCCGCTAACCTTTGGAGGCAAGGCAAGCTTTATGATTCAGAACATTCTACCCGCCTCTTTGACGGCCTATGTTCAGGGCCTGGGCATCGAAGACATCAAGGTAGCACTGGAATCTTTCATTCCTTCGCCTTCACAAACACCCGGCAGACTGAACATGTTTGAATTCAAGAAATTCAATGTCCTATTGGATTACGCCCATAACCCGGCAGGATTGCGCGCACTGCACCACATGCTTGAGCGGATGGACGGTGCACCAAAAGTGGGCATCATTGCCGGCATCGGAGACCGCAGAAAGGAAGACAACATTGAAATAGGTAAAGTTGCCGCCGAAATGTTTGACGAGATCATCATTCGCCAGGATAAGCACTTGCGAGGCAAAACTGAAAAGCAGATCATTGACCTGCTCATTGAAGGCATCCATTCGGTTGACCCTAAAAAGAAGGTCAGCATCATCCACAAAGAACGCGAGGCGATTAACAAGGCCATTACCGAAGCAACACCCGGTTCGCTGGTGGTGATTTGCAGCGATGTGGTTCCCGATGCCCTGGATCAGGTGGAAGAATTCAAAGAAAAAGAAGCCAGGGAATTGTATGATTTCTCCCGTAGTGACATTCCTAATTTAGAAGGTTAGGTAATCATTGTAATATACTGATTATAAATATACTTACCCACTCAACTATTGATTAATCTGCAAGGTCTGGCAAACGAAAGCACGTAGCCAAAGTACGTTCCGGCGACACGCTTCGAGCAATGAGCACGAATTTTTCAGCGTTTTTGTCAAGAACTATTTCGAACGTCTTGAACTTTTATTGCAAGAGAACCCCAAAATGTACTATTGCATGCAGCAAATCCTGAAACAAGATGCGCTGAAAAAAGGCATGAAGTACAAAGGATTCAATTAAGTTTCTCCAGGGACGTGAATACGCTCCGGTTAGCTTAAGCCAACTGGGCCGTCACTTCTATCTTTGTATCAAGCAGCTTAGAAATGGGGCAATTAGCTTCGGCATCGGCCACCAATTCATCAAACTTGGCTTTGTCCAAGCCGGGAACCGAGGCTCTTAGGTTGATGTGCGAATAAGTAACCGCACCTTCTTCCAGTTTCACCTCACAGGTAGATTCCAATTTTTCGGCTGTAAATCCCGCCGCTACTATGTTAAAAGAAAGCTTCATGTTAAAACAACCCGCGTGCGCAGCGGCAATCAATTCTTCGGGATTGGTACCGACGCCGTCCTCAAATCGGGATTTCCAGGTATATGCCATTTGGTCAAGTGCTTTGCTCTGGGTAGTCAGGTGACCACTTCCCTCCTTGCCTGTTCCGCTCCAAACGGCCGTTGCAGTTCTTTTCATAAAATAGTTGTTAAAATTTCCGGATGAAGTTAGTGAATTGTACAGTTTAATTGAAAGTCAATCCCAATTATCCTGCCTTAGAACGAATTAATTTAATTCCTCCCTCGACTATTCGAACCTTACGGTCCCGATAAAGACTGCCCAAAGACTTCTTAAAGGCCTTTTTACTCATTTGTAATAGGTGCCCTATGTCATCGGGAGAACTGTCGTCGTTGAGCTTTAAAAAGCCACCTCCGGCTTCCAGTGCCGACAATAGCTTTTTGGTATTGGCGTCGTTGTACTGATCGAATCCGATGGGTTGCAGCGAAAGGTCGATCTTGTGATCGGGACGTATTTTTTTCACATAGGCAACGACATTCTGCCCCACATTCAGATCTTTGTATACCTCGCTTTCAAAAATCAAGCCGCTGTGCTTTTGATTAACAATGGCCGAGTAGCCCAATTCGTTTTTTTGAGTAATGATGATGTCTACCTTATCTCCCTCCGAAACGCTTAGCGTCTCATTGCTCAGGTAACGGTCTAATCGGTTACTGGCGAATAGTCGATCGGTTTTTAGGTCAATGTCCATGTAGACCACGTACCACCTTCCTTCCTGCATTTTTTGGCGCTGCTCTTTGTAAGGCACCATCAGGTCTTTCTCCAGGCCCCAGTCCATAAAAGCGCCCACCTGAGAAACGGCAACCACTTTTAGAAATGCGAATTGGTGCAGAAGAATCTTGGGTTTAATGTCGGTGGCGATGCGACGCTCATCAAAATCCAGGTAGACGAAAACATTAAGCACATCCCCTACCTCGTATTCCTTTGGCACGTATTTATTTGGCAATAAGACGTCATTTTCCTGATCACCGTCTTCGGTGCCTAGAAATAACCCCACGCTTGTTTCCCGCAGGATGGATAGTTGGTGATATTTTCCGATTTCGAGCAAAGCGTTGAATTTGGGCAAAGGTAGTGCTCAAAGGACTTAATTCTTTCACAAACGACAATTTTAACCAGAATCGTGAAGTGGGGGCCGCAGTTGTAAAGAATCAATGAAATGGAAACTGACTATAAATGCCTACTTTTGCCGCCTTTTACGCACAGCATGATCAGCACATCCAACATTAGCTTACAGTACGGGAAACGCGTACTTTTTGACGAGGTTAACTTGAAGTTCACTCCAGGCAATTGTTACGGCGTAATCGGAGCCAACGGTGCAGGTAAGTCTACTTTCTTAAAGATCCTTTCGGGAGAAATAGCCCCAAACAAAGGACAGGTGGTGATAGAAAAAGGCAAACGCATGGCTGTTTTACAACAGAATCACTTTGAATTCGACAACGAAACTGTCTTGAACACCACCCTTATGGGCCACACTGAAATGTGGAAGGTCATGACCGAAAAGGACGCCATTTATGCCAAGGAAAATTTTTCGGACGAAGATGGAATGAAGGCTTCAGAGCTCGAGGCGGCATTTGCCGAAATGGACGGCTGGAACGCCGAATCTGACGCGGGTGAGTTACTCATGGGACTGGGAATCGAGGTGAGCAAACACCAACAATTGATGAAGGACCTTAATGGTAGTGAAAAAGTGCGTGTACTTCTGGCCCAAGCGTTGTTTGGCAATCCAGACATCCTGATTCTTGACGAACCGACAAACGACCTTGACATCATCACCATCAACTGGTTAGAGAATTTTTTATTGGAATTTAAAAACACTGTCATCGTGGTGTCTCACGACAGGCACTTTCTGGATACGGTTTGCACCCACGTGGCCGACATTGATTTTGCCGAGATCAAAATCTTTCCCGGCAATTACAGCTTTTGGTACGAAAGTTCTCAGCTGGCCTTGGCTCAGAAAAACTCCATCAATAAAAAAGCCGCCGACAAAAAGAAAGAACTCGAAGACTTTGTGGCAAGGTTCTCTGCCAATGCCTCTAAATCCAAACAGGCCACTAGCAGGAAAAAATTGCTAGAAAAACTGACCTTCGAAGACATTAAGCCTTCTTCACGCCGATACCCGGCCATCATCTTTGATCAACTCAGGCCCGCCGGTGATCAGATCCTGCACGTTAAGAGTCTTAGAGCCGAAGAAAATGGGAACGTTCTATTTAAAGACCTAAACCTCAACGTGAAACGCGGCGATAAAATCGCATTTCTAAGTGAAAACAGCCAGTCCATCACAGCCCTGTTTCAGATCTTGATGAACGAAAAAAAGGCAAGCCACGGTGAATATCAATTCGGCCAGACCATAACAACCGCGTACTTGCCAAATGCAAACGAAGCCTACTTTGACACGAGCGATAATTTAATAGACTGGCTCAGGGAATATAGCCCAAATGAGAAAGACGAAGTCTATATTCGAGGCTTCCTTGGGAAGATGCTTTTTAGCGGTGAAGAAGTGTTTAAAGAGGCCAATGTATTGTCAGGGGGAGAAAAAGTTCGCTGCATGCTCTCCAGAATGATGTTGGCGGGTGGAAATCTGCTTATACTGGACGAACCCACCAATCATCTGGACATGGAAAGCATTCAGGCTTTCAATGAAGCACTGGTAAATTACCCCGGAACGGTACTTTTTACCTCTCATGACCACACGTTTTCACAGAGCATTGCCAATCGAGTTGTCGAAATCGGGTCAAACGGCTTTGTGGACAAACTGATGGACTTTGATGAATACCTTGAAAAACGAGATTCTTTCGTTATGAGTGGACACGCTCCCGCATTGGCCTAAACATTCGTTAAGTCAAGCCCCGTAAAGACTTCTTCCCAGCACGTGTACTTCGTACCAGTCCCATAGAACATAGCAGGCATAGCTCCGATAAGGACGCCAATGCTCGGCGATGGCTTCGAGTTCCAGTTGAAGCTGTTTTTTTTGTGATTCGACCTTGTACAGTTGGATCATGGCATTGCGAATAATCAAATCATCCATAGGAAAAACGTCTGTTCTGCCCAATGAAAACATCAATATCATTTGAGCCGTCCAATTACCTACCCCTTTGATCTGAACAAGGTGTTCGGCTGCGCGAGCATCGTCTAGCCGATTTACATAATCAAAACTGAGGTCCTGATGCATGGTAAATTCTGCAATATTTCTGATGTAGCCCGCCTTTTGATACGAAAGGCCCAATCCTCGAAGGTCTTCTTTACCGGTAGCCAACACGGTATCGGGATATGGATAAGGAGAGAAATGGTCCAAAAAACGAGACCAGATGGCCTCGGCCGCCCTGGTGCTTAGTTGTTGTTCTACAATGGTCTTTAAGAGATTGAGGTAGATGTCGGTATTTACAACCGGTAGCCGCAACTCAACCTTGTCCAGGACAGGCCGCAATAATTCATCTTCACCGAGTTTTTCAAGAACTTCCTCCACCTTTCAAAGATAAGAAGGTGATTTAAAGGTCTTCTACTTCTTCCTCAAAGGTTCGCCCGTCAAATATCAACAGGATCGTTGCAATTTTTCCGCCTTTTGCACGGAAAACCTGAGCCATGGCGTTCTTTCCACTCGGTTTGATCAGGTCATAGATGATGCAAGCGGAATTTTCATCGCAGTATTCATGGCGTATCTCATAGTCGAAGGCTACTAAAGATTCGTCCCCATCTTCAAATACTTCGAGGTATTCATCGGCAGACGTGTAATTGAAATAGGTCCCTTCAAATTGCAGATCCTTATCCAGAATCAAACGAAGCTGAACAAAGTCGCCGGTATCGTAGATGTGATGTAAGTACGCCCGGGCAAGATCTAAAGCTTTTTGCCCTTGTGATTTAGTCATGTTCTATAACTGGCGGGTCCACTTCACCTTAACCCCACTGATCAAAGCCCTTTCAAGGCGCTCATCGAGTACTTCGAAACCGTGTTTTCGGTAAAAATCCAGCGGCGAACGATAGGGACTGCCGTCTTCGCGCTGGTAACGATCTTCGTCAATGACCCAGCCGTGCAAGACTTCGCGGTCTTTTTTCAAGTGATCCAAAATAAATGAACCGTGGCCCTGACCTTGAGCTTCTCGGGCAATAATGATGATAAAACGCTGTTCTCCCAAGTTTTTATAGGTGGCAAACCAAGCCTGAATTTTACTTTTGTTATCCATAAGCATTCCATGGCGCAAATCTTCAAGGCCATCCATGTAACTCAGCATGTCTTCTAAATTTTCGTTCTGCAGTTCCACGGGGTATTCCCTGTTCCACAATTCGAAAACCTGTTCTTTACATTCAGGGCTTAATATGCTTGTTTCTAAGAGGTTCATTCTAACAAAACGAAGCCATAAATATATTTATTTTGAACAAATTACAGGCTTTACCTAAATCTTTGTTCTATACCGTTAGCGAATCTAGCACTGCCATGCCATCTAGCACTTCGTTTAAGCTTCTCCCAATTTTAGCTTATCACGTATGTCGTTATCCAAAGGAATACTTATTGAGTTACCCCAACCCCAATTGCAAACCTTTTACCTCATTCACACTGCCGGCAGGCAGGCCTCATACATCATATTCTCTTTTCCATTCACAAAGCCATTAGGTCCATTGGTTAATTCAAACTACCCATAGACTAAAGTAGTTAGTAAATGGGCCAATCTGGCCCTAGCTTTACTTAAAACAACTAAACCAGAAATCATGAATAAATTAGTTTTAAGTGTATTGACCTTGATGTTCACAGGGACCTTGCTTGCCCAGAATGACATAAATTTCGAGCACGGCAATGTCGTAGGTCAAAAGGCGACCTCAACCAATAATCAACTGCACGCAGATGTTGTGGACAATGCCATGTACTTTGCAACTCACGGCGTTACCTTCCACACCGATCTGATCGGAGCAACACCTCCTTTCACACCCCAATGGAACCCGGTGCACAACTACAATGACGAACCCAGAATAATCAGGGTTGGTGGCACGGTATTAATGCCGGCCAACGGCATTCGCGGCTTTGTAAACAGTCCATTATCTGTCGACTATACTCCTTCAACTCCGGGATGCGTGGTACCTGCGTCCACCCCTGGTTCCCCCGATCACATTACCAACACTCCGTTGAATGATCACGGATGTTTCTTTCTCACTTCAAAACTTGCTCCTTCAACAGCAGGCAGACCAAGATCCTTCTACGTGCTTTATGAAAATCCCAATCAGCAGGCATCTGGATCAATGTTGGACCTGGACTTTAATGGTTCGATATATGAAACCATCGAAGTTCGCGCCTATGCCTATCCCAACACATTCCTTGGAAAGGAAACCTATACCGGAACCAGCAATGGTGACCGCTCTACCACGGCATGGAAAATCGACCAGCAGACCACCGGAGGCCTTGCCTTTGATTGGCTTGAATTCCGCATAGTTTCATCTATGGGCGCGGGTCTGGCCTTTGATGACTTTTCTCCTTTTTCTGCCGGTTCAAATCCTGTTGGGGAAACTTGTTGCGATGGTACAGAGCTTATTCCAAACGGCGATTTCAATGCGGGAAATCCAACATTGCTTGCCGACGACACTTATAATGAGGTCAATAACAACGGCCTACATTCGGTGCTGCCCGGGCAATATGTTATCACAGATATCACTGGTGCACAGGGCATTAGCCAAACATGGGATGCCAATATAGACCCCACGTGTAACTACGGAAACTTTATTGTAGTGAACGGCCAAACGTCCAGTGCCAGCAGTACTTCCAGTATGACTACGCCATTCCAGTTTGTGAACATTCCTGTAACTATTGGTCAGAAGTATTCCTTCTGCTTTAGTTACCTAAACCTTGCTCAGTGCAGCTTTGAAACCTTTGAAGACGGTGCCATCGATGCCATTGATGGCAATGGGAATCAATTGTTAGCAAACACCTCCGCATCAACCACCGGTGCTTGCGGCTGGCGCAGAAAGTCCTATTCCTTTATTGCCAATTCCAGTACGATGACCATAAAGATCGCCATGAGTCACAATGGCCCAGGGGATGGCAATGATTTAGCCTTTGACGATTTTTCATTAAAGGAGGCCAATACCTTCACATCCAGCCAGTATGGCTTTGGTTTTGCCCCGGTTGGAGGCGCTGTTTATACATCAAACAACACCTACTTGGTCAAAATGCAAGCCTTCAATCAGCCACCTGCCGGTGTTACTGTGGAATGGAGAATCGAAGAATACGATTGTGCCAATCCTTCTGTCACGATCAGCAGCACAGGCAACATGAGTAACTGGGACCCATTTACCACTTCTTTCCCAGGATACAACGGAGGAAATCCTGAAGGTGAATTTTACGGTGGCCATTGTTACCGCTTTGTTCGCATCTTAAGTGGACTGTGCTACGAAGATTATGAGGCTCCATTGACTTACATGCCTGTTCTCATAACACCGTCTGCACCTCCGGGATTTCAAGGCAATTCCAGTTACCAGAAACCTGGTGGAACCTTTAGCATTGACGGTGGTAAAACATGGCGTGAAGTTCAAATGACGGATGACTCAAAGGTAGACCTTGACATATTTCCAAATCCCGGAAATGGAGGATTTACAGTAGAATCATCCAAATCGCTTGAAAATGCCAGCTTGGTTGTTTATAACAGCAGTGGAAACCAGGTACTAAGTATGGATCAGGTTCACAGCCTTAATAACGTGAAACTTGACCTATCTGAGCAACTACCGGGCATATACATGGTGCGAATTCTTTACACTGACGGCAGTATAGGTGAAGAAAAGTACATCAAACATTAACTAACAGACAATTTAAGTCCATCATCGTAAAGAGTCCTCTCAAGAGCCCGAAACGGCAATTGAGGGGACTTTTTCATTGCCTTCTTTTGGCCATTGTATTACGACCAAATGGATGCCGCTTCACTCTAGATCTAATCTATCTAAAAAGAACCAATGAAATTTGTCCATGAATTTATCTATGAAGCCCAAGCTATTCACATTGAACCGGTGAACCAAGTTGATTCTGAACTGGCCTGTATTAAACTTTCCCAATAAATCGGAGGGTTGAAATTGATTGCCCTCATTATAATAAGACAGTCCGAAGTAATTTCTCGGGCCATTATAACCAAGAGCGAATCGGAAATTCACTCGAAAGTTGACGTTAAGCTCTCTGGATAAAGCTACACCATCGTATACCTCTAAAAAGTTCAAGCCTCGACCCAAACTGAGAGATGCGGTCGAAAACCAGTGTTGATTGATCACAAGGGTATAAACGTAACCAACCATGGGGCCAACATCAAAAGACACTACTTCTCTTAAATTCAGACTGTCGAACCGGGCCGATTCAGAAGTTGGAATGAGGTTGGAATCTCCTGAACTACCGCTGTAGGTGGCATATCCACCAATAAGGAACGACCCCGCCGATTTTTTCTGCCAAGCATCCTGTGTAAAGGCAGCTCGATAGGAGAACTTATTATAGTTCACTATGTATTCACCGCTCACCCCAACCGAAAAGAACTTTACATCCGGCCTGATCAATAGACCATTGCCCCGGCCATTGTCGGGCCGCACTGTGTTGAGGTCAGAAATGTAATACCCGTTGTAAAACTGAAAAAAAGCCAATCCAGCTACTGTTTTAAGATAAAGTCCGGCATCGGCATTGAAGTGTTCCGTCTTCCCGAATTCCTCTGAGTCATCATTGAAGGCCGGGATCTTGAAGCCTAGGTTCAAAGACAATCCTCGATAAGTAAAGCCAAAACCCATGTTCACGTTTGTATTGGGCCGGTAAGTGATGACTTCACTTTCGTCTGATGTCAGGATTTGAAAAGAATTGAACTTTGTCACCTCGTAAAGCCTGGTGGTGAGCATGGCAGGATAATTCTCGAAATATCGATTTTTTACAACTTCCTGAGAAAATGCCTGACTGCCAACGAAAACCAGAAAAAGAAAGTGAAGCTTCATGACGATTGCAATACCTGTTGATCGTAAAATAGATCCGCTGTTATTCTCAAGTGTGATAAACCTTGGCGATGGCTTCAATCAACTTATCGGATTTAAAAGGTTTTGGAACAAAGGCATTCATTCCGGAATCCAGGCATTTCTGGATCTCGCTTTCAAGCACACTTGCGGTAAGGGCTATAATGGGGATTTCCCGCTTACGCTCATCGAGGTTTCTAATGGCTTCAGTGGCCTCATGTCCATCCATGACGGGCATACTCACATCCATCAATATAACGTCATAGTCATTCTCAATAACACGCTCCAAGGCAATCTTACCGTTTTCAGCGATATCGATGTTTACCCTTTCTATTAATTTTTCAAGGGTATCTTTTACAACGATCTGGTTGAATTCATTGTCTTCGGCTACCAAAATCCGAATTCCTTTCAAAGATTCACGATTAACAGATACTTCATCCGCTTCATTCTTTTTTACTGATGCAATGCTTTTATCATAGGGAATGGTAAAAATAAAGTCTGATCCACGGCCAGGCGTGCTTTTAACTTGAATAGTCCCCCCCTGTAATTCGATAAGTGTTTTAGAAATGGATAATCCAAGCCCCGTTCCCCCGAATTTTCGCGACATACTGGAGTCAGCCTGCTCGAAGGAGGTGAATACTTTTTCCAGTTGTTCTGCATGAATTCCTATGCCGGTATCCGACACGGTAAATTTCAAGGCAGAGTGTTGCTCCTTATCAACTTCAACCAATAGCTGGACTTTTCCTTTATCGGTGAATTTTATGGCATTGCCGCACAAATTGATCAGGATTTGACTCAGTCGGGTGGGATCGCCCAGCACTTCGTTGGGAACCTCATCGGCGACCTCAGTTTCAAAGAGTAATCCTTTTTCTTCTGATTTATAGTATAGCGTGTCGTACACCAACTTAACCTGTTCGCGCACAGGGAAATTTATTTTCTCCAACTCCATTTTCCCTGCTTCAAGTTTACTCAGGTCCAATACATCGTTAATGATGGCCAGCAAATTTTCGGAAGAAGTTTTAATAGCTCCCATATAATTGCGCTGTTTTGGGTCCAATTCAGTTGCTAACATCAAACCGGACATGCCCTGGATGGCATTCATTGGTGTTCTGATCTCGTGGCTCATATTAGCAAGAAATTGTTGTTTAAAGCGCTCACTCTTTTCAGCACGATCCTTGGCCTGTTCCATCGCCACATTGGCCCTTCCAATAAATCTCACCCGACTCCACAATCCCAGGGCCAAGATTATAAGCGCAATTCCGGTAATTACCAGTACCCATTTACCGGTTTCTTCTTTTCTTAGTTCCGCCAGGCTTTCGGCGTCTTTTTTCTGAAGTTCCAGGTTTTGTAACTCATTCTCTTTTTTGATTTCCAATCTCAATAGATCATCCCTATTGGCCTGGCTGTTCAATTTGTCTTTTAACTGCAAATTGAGCTTGGCATACTTCAATGCCTGGTTTAGTTCTCCGTTTTTTTCATGCAATGTTTCTAGACGCATGGATGCTTCGAGCATAAATGGCATATACTCCAGTTCCTGGGCAATTTGAAACGAAGTTTGGTACTTTTTGATGGCAGTCTGAAAATCGTCATGTCTTTCCAGAAACTGTCCATAACGCGTATAAAATTTGCAAACCAGGTATTTGTTTGATTGATCTTTTATCATCTCTTCCGTCAAATCCAGAAAGGCCTGCGATGAATCCAGCTCACCATGCATTTCCAAGATCACGGTTTTCATTCTCAGGTAATTGATGGTATCGTTTTTCTGATAGTATTTGAGCTCTAGCGGATAATCTTCAACGTAAAAATCACTGAATTCCTTTAACATATCATTCTGCATCAGGTAGGATCGGTATAATTGATGCAAGGCGAGGCGAATACTGTCTTTTCCATTACGAATGGAATAGTCGAGTATGGCGTAGATCTTGGACTTATCTATTGAATCTCCATTGGTATAATAAATGCCTTGATAGTCAATCTCGGCTGCACATATGGCTGCTGAGTCTCGTGGCTCTTGCTGCATTAGCAATTGCAACTGGGCCAATTTGTAGTACTTGGCTTTCTCATTTACATCACTCAGGGCATAGAATCTTGAGAGGTTAGAATAAGCCTTGATCATAGCAGCATCCTTATTTTCTTTTTTTGCCCTTTGCAGGTCATTCATGAATTGCCTGAATTGAACCATTCTGGCATTATGGCCCTCTTCACTCATTACCGGGATGATATCCAGGTCTTGAGCAATGGAAAACGAACTTACAAGCACCGTTAAAAAGATGAATACAGCGCATTTATACATGGAAGAAGGTAGGGCTTGATTAAGCCATAAATATAGCAATTCGGACATGCCCGTGTGGCCGTTAATTCATAGTAACTATATTTTCCCTCCCTTTTTGGGAGTTCCTTCGTGTCATTTACTCATTAGTTTGAAGAACAATGGGTAATCTGCAGTGAATCGATTATTGATTTTTCAGAAATGGCTTACACTTTTGCTCAGGCCGAGCTATCAAATAATAAAAGCAGGGAATTGTGCCAGCCAAATCCCTGCTTATCATACTTTATGGTTCAATTCAAATCAAGAACGAACAGCACCAACATTTAGAATTAACTTTTCTTTTCTACGTCCTGAACATCGCTGGAAGAAATGGCTTCTGCTGTATTGTCCTGTGATTTTTTATCGTATTTCCAAGGTCCACAATAGCCCTCCCATCGCGCTTTAAGTTTCTCCTTGTCCTGGTCAGACATATTTTCAAATTTGTCACGCATTTTGTTTTTCCAGTTACCTTTTCCCCAAGAGCCTCCGCGGCCTTTACCGGGAAAACCCCCGAAAATAAGTTTACTTAAGAACAACAAGCCTAGCGCTTGCCAGAAGTTAATAGCCGTCAGGCCAAAGATGGATGGCATTAACCAATTCCAAAGTTCCATGGTCACATAGCCAAAAAAGGCAAAGAAGAAAACCATAAATAATGCAATTTTAAATCCTTTAGTAATCCAATTTTTCATCATCGTTGTTAGTTATTTATTAGTAGTTCATGATAAATTTCCTGGAGGCTTTCCCTCAAATTCATTACCGCATAGCGCTTTCTGCTGATCAAGGTATTGACCCCATCCCCGGAAAGAAAGGACATCTCCTTGAAGCTCAGGCCTTCAATCTCGTGCTGAACAAATGCCCAGCGTTGATCTTCAGGAAGAGCAGCTATGGCCTCATCCAATTCTTCCAACAAAAGGTTTTTGATCATTTCATCTTCGATGGTTTCAGATGACTCCAAGAGTAAAACCGGTAACCACTTTTCATCATCGATTTCCGTTTCTGATCCTTTAATTGCCGAAAATGATATGGGTTTTTTCTTTCTAAAAAGGTCCGTAATCTTATTTCGAGCAACTGCAAAAAGCCAGGAAGTTGTCTGTTCAATGGGTTTTAACATTCGATAAGCGTCAATGAACTCGTAAAAGACATCCTGCAACAAATCTTCGGCCTCGATAGGGTCGGGAATCCGCTTGCGGATAAAATTCAACAAGCGCCCGCCTTCCTTTTCAATGGCTTCTTTTATTTGTTCGTCCTGTTGTGTCATGTCCAGTTCAGAGATCGCCTCCATATTATCTGAAGACGAATAAGTCCTGTGGATATTTTAAATTATTTCTATTACAATGAAATACAGTAAGTTAAGTATGCCGGATCAATATGTATTATTGTTAGAAGTTCATTAATTCACCTCGAACTTCGCATGGCAAGTGGGGCAATCCAATCCTGTATTTCCTTTTGTAAGCTGGATGCCCGAATTGAACAAGTCCTAAAATTTCTCAGGTATTCTTTTTTAAATATTGTTGATATATCCAATTCGTTTCAGGCAGACACAACGAATTTAGTTTTTTGACCAATAAACAGGAATCAACAGACTCGAGGCCATTCATGTTAATTGCATAAAAGCCGGTCAGCTAAACAACGCAAGTCGATCAGGGATTGCAAAAGTCGCAATACATTGGGTCTTCATATTTTTTATCCTGATTTGAGCGCTCTTCAATATACTGGCAAAGCGCACATTCATGCAGGTGAGCTTTTGCTGTTTTGGTTGGCGCACCGCAAAGTTCACAAGGCAAGCCTTGCAAGGTCTTACTCGGCGAAAACCCGGGACCATTGCACTTGGGACATTTCATCAAGGCATTTTCCACTAAATTCAAGGTGGCATCTGCAATAACATCCATTCTGCTAGGGTTATACATGGCCCTCATATCAGTTTCGACAAAAACCTTCCCGGCCTTTTGTTCAATCTTATGGTAATAGTTGATCAGGTCGGACTCTTTCTGTATGCCTTTGTACATAAGCTCTTTGCCATTCTTTTCATTTCTTAAGATGAGTGCATGAGCAGGGAATCCAGCCTTTTCGGCAAAGTGCCTGAGTTCATCTTCAGATTTCACGTAGTCGCCATTCATGTTTGTGTTTACGCTGATGGCCCGGCCAACAATCTCTATTCCATTCTTGGCATCGATTAAAAGAAGTACTTCGTCATCGGCTGCAGAAAAGAATAATTGAGGGTGCTGCCCAAATGAACCTTCACTGGCAACTGCTAGATCACAACCGGTCATTTCCATGGCCATGAGGCACTTTTTTCTTACCGTGGTAAACACGTCATCCACGCGCGCTATTTCACCGGTGAAAGTACCCAGTAGATCTGTATTAATGCTCTTTGGAACAAAGGGCTGCACGCCTAGACGAAAAGAAAGAATCGGTGCAATGACCGATTCTTTTTTGTGCATGCTTGCTATGACAAGGGGACGCTGACTGAACAAATCCATAGAACTATATAGTGCACTAATTACTGACCTTGGCCCAAGGAATACCCACGCACTCCGTCAAACTCATATAAGTTCTCTGTTTTTATCACATCAATGTCCTGTTCGATCGATTTTTCCAATAAGTGTACGATGCTACTGCGCTCAACGGGCTGTCCGTTACTCTCTTCAAACCTGCAACGCCAATGATCAGTGCAAAATGTTTCGTCAAAACCCTCAGGCCAAACCTTGACCCCCCGGTTGGTGATCATTTTTAGTTCAAGGCCGTTATTAAGTTCCATTAGTTTTCCGGCCAGTTCATTTGAATCTTGTCCCTTCCAATCCACAAAGACATCCACCCCTTTCAAGGTTTTGACTTTTGGTGCCTTTCTTTTGTAAGAAGGCAAATTGAGAGTGGCCTCTTTGGCGTATTCAACATTTTTTAACACTTTTGGTCGCTCACCAAGGTGGCTGACAACTGCCCCGGCGAATTCCATGGTTCCGACCTTTTGCTTGCTGATTCCCTCTTTGAAAATATCAGCCGTGTGCATTCCACTTTCGATTGTGCAAAGCCAGGCATTCTTAATTTTTTCGGCCATTTCCTGCATCCCTAAATGGTTCAGCATCATGACCGAAGCAAGTATCAATCCAGAAGGGTTGGCGATACCCTGCCCAGAAATATCGGGTGCAGAACCGTGAATGGCTTCGAACATGGCCACCCCTTGCCCGATATTGGCCGAACCTGCTAAGCCAACAGATCCTGAAATCTGAGCCGCTATGTCAGAAATCACATCTCCATAAAGGTTCAATGTCACAATCACATCAAAATCCTCCGGTGTATCGGCCAACTTTGCGGCCCCAATATCTATGATCCAATTTTCTGATTCAATGTCTGGATATTCAGCCGCGATCTCGAGAAACACTTTATGGAACAGGCCATCGGTATGTTTCATGATGTTGTCTTTGGTAAAGCAACTCACTTTTTTACGTTTGTAGAGACGTGCGTACTCAAAAGCATATCTAACGATCTTCTCGCAACCAGGCCTGGTGATAAGCTTTAAACACTGTACTACCTCATCGGTTTGCTGATGCTCGATTCCCGCATAAAGATCTTCTTCATTCTCACGGATGATAACCACATCCATGTCGGGGTGTTTGGTCCTGACAAAGGGTGCATAGCTCTTACATGGCCTAACATTCGCATATAGACCCATTGATTTTCGCATGGTTACATTCAGGCTTTTATAACCACCGCCTTGTGGAGTTGTTATGGGGGCCTTTAACAACACCTTGTTTTTTCGCAAGACATCCCAGGCGGACTTTTCAATGCCACTGGAATTACCTCCCAAATAGACCTTTTCTCCGATTTCTATTTCATCCCAAGTGACATTGGCACCTGAAGCTTTTAAAATATGGAGGGTAGCCTCCATGATCTCAGGGCCGATGCCATCACCCCTGGCCACGGTAATTCTATGAGTAGTATCGTTGTCTATGGGTAATTCCTTTACTATGGATTCTAATCTTTCAACAGTTTGCATGTGCGTCTTATTTTTTTGGTTGTGCAAATTTGAAAAGAATATATCATATAATTATATTTATGTTATTTACAATTATCATAATATTATATTATGTTTATGTATACAACCCAAGCCAATCCAATATAACAGCTTCAAATCGAAGTGTCATTCGCTCCCTAATATCTTCTAGAATTTAAGGTGATGTGATTCTTTCTCTAAACCGGGACGTCCTGCCGATTGGATTTTCTACTTAACTTTCACCCTGAATGAAAGTCAAATCAAATCGCTCCGGATTCCTCTTCCGCCAATACATTCCTAAAGAGCAAGACCCATTTGACAGGCTCTTTGACCTTTTCAAGGAATTAATAACTCATACCTCCGGTGATGTAGAAGAAGCGCTCGACTGGCTGGAAGAACTGAACAAAGAATATAAGCTAACCGATGATAATTATACCATTGATGATTTCGTTGATGAGCTTAAAAAACGAGGATATCTTCGAGAAGAAATAGAAGGTGGCCAAGGGGGCATGGGCATTACCGCCAAGACTGAACAAGCCATCAGAGCCAGTGCCCTGGAACAGGTCTTTGGAAAATTAAAGCGCAATGGCACGGGCAATCACAAAACAAACCATACTGGCCAGGGAGATGAACAGGCAGGAGAATTCAGGGACTTTCAATTCGGTGATTCAATTGACCGAATCAGTATTACAGAAAGCCTCAGGAACGCGCAAGTCAACCACGGCCTTGAAGAATTCAAACTGACCGAGAACGATCTAATCGTTGAAGAAGATCAATTCAAGGCTCAAATGAGCACAGTTTTAATGATCGATATCAGCCATAGTATGATTTTGTACGGCGAAGACCGCATCACTCCTGCCAAGAAAGTGGCAATGGCTCTTGCTGAATTAATTACAACACGCTATCCAAAAGACAGTTTGGATATTCTGGTTTTTGGTGACGATGCCTGGCCAATAGCCATCAAAGATCTGCCCTACCTTAAAGTAGGTCCTTATCATACCAATACAGTTGCAGGACTGGAATTGGGGCTCGATATGCTCAGGCGAAAACGCCATTCCAATAAGCAGATCTTCATGATCACCGACGGCAAGCCCAGTTGCCTGCGAGAGCGCGACGGAAGTTATTATAAAAACAGCATGGGTCTGGATCCATATATTGTTGGGAAATGCTACAACATGGCCAGTCAGGCGCGAAGGTTGCACGTTCCCATTACGACCTTTATGATCGCTCAAGACCCTTACTTAAAAGAATTTGTTGAGAATTTTACACAGGCCAATAAAGGCAAGGCGTTTTACACGGGATTAAAGGGCTTGGGAGAAATGATATTTGAAGATTACCAACGCAATAGAAAAAAGAGAATAAGAGGATGAGCATGGACCACACGAAGATCAAAACACTGGGTGAATTAAAAAAGGCCGGATATATTTCCAGGCCAATAAAGGATGAATTGCGCGATAACCTGCGTGAAAAGATTAAAAATGGGACAGATACGTTTTACGGAATTTGGGGTTACGAGGAAACCGTTATTCCCGAACTCGAGCGAGCCATCCTTTCAAGGCATAATATTAATCTGCTAGGACTTCGTGGTCAGGCTAAAACGCGACTGGCCCGTTTGATGATAAACTTATTGGATGAATGGATGCCCATTATTGAGGGAAGCGAAATAAATGACGACCCGCTCAATCCGATCTCCAGAAGTGCCAAGGAACTGATCGCTGAAAAAGGTGATCAATGTCCCATATCATGGGTCAATCGTCATGAGCGGTACTACGAAAAACTAGCCACCCCCGATGTAACTGTAGCCGATCTGATCGGTGATGTCGATCCCATTAAAGCGGCCAATCTCAAATTGAGTTATGCCGATGACCGGGTCATACACTACGGCATGATTCCAAGGGCCAACCGTTGCATTTACGTTATCAATGAATTACCCGATCTGCAGGCCAGAATTCAGGTGGCCCTTTTCAATATCCTGCAAGAGGGCGATGTTCAAATTCGCGGTTTCAAGGTTCGGCT
Source organism: Vicingaceae bacterium (assembly GCA_040220895.1). Taxonomy (GTDB): domain Bacteria; phylum Bacteroidota; class Bacteroidia; order Flavobacteriales_E; family Vicingaceae; genus UBA11591. The sequence continues at coordinate 159,605 of JAVJVY010000013.1, read as the reverse complement.
TCCCTTAGACATACAGTTCGTATTTACGGCTAACCCCGAAGATTACACGAATCGTGGAAGTATTGTAACACCGTTGAAGGACCGCATTGGTTCGCAAATTCTGACGCACTATCCTGAAAATATTGAGATTTCTAAAAAGATCACCCGGCAAGAGGCTAAGCTCGACAAAGATCAACAAGGCATTGTGAGCATTCCCGAACTCGCCAGGGATCTGCTTGAACAAGTTGCCGTTCAAGCCAGAAACAGCGAATACATCGATGAAAAAAGTGGCGTCAGTGCCCGAATGAGCATCACTGCATACGAATCATTGGTGAGCACCGCTGAACGGCGCGCACTGGTAAACAAACACGACAAAACCTGTGTGCGCATGAGTGATTTTATGGGCATTGTGCCCTCCATTACGGGAAAGGTCGAATTGGTGTACGAGGGTGAGCAAGAGGGCTCGGCCATGGTTGCTCGAAATTTAATTGGAGAAGCCGTGAGAACCTTGTTCGATCAACACTTCCCTCCCATTGACAAGCTCAAACGCGGCGATTCAGATAATCCCTATGCTGATCTCACAAATTGGTTCACCAACGGCAATGATTTTGCCTTGGCAGAAGAGTTGAGTGATTCTGAGTACGGCAAAGAGCTAAAAAGAATCAATCCTTTGGATGACTTAATAAAAAAATACCAGTCAGGAATTAAAAAGGATGAAGTCCCTTTTTACAAAGAGTTCATCTTATGGGCATTGGCCGAACAGAGTAAACTCAGCAAGGAACGTTTCAAGGGAGGATTTGAATATAAAGACTTGACAGACAGCTATCTTCGCAACATTCTAGAGCGCGAAGATTGATGCCCTGTAAGGTTCTGAAGCGAACTTGAGGACAGATGCAATACAAAGGGTTTTTATTTGTTTTGATTAGCTTGTTTGGAGCTTATTTCCTGGCGAGTACCTTGAGTGAAGTCGGGAAATATTCGAATAGCTTAGATTCTAAAAAGATCAAGGGAATTAACTTTGTAGCTCCCGTCAATGAGATTGGTTTGGAGCACTTGAATTCCATCGACCGTATCGCCGCCAACTGGATTTCCATCATCCCATATGCTTATACTCCAAGCGGTGAAAGTCGCGTGATTTTTTATAGAAAACACCCGCATTGGTGGGGAGAAGGTCTGGAAGGGGCAGTGACCCAAATTGCATTGGCTAAGAAAAAGGGGCTCAAAGTCATGTTAAAACCGCAGGTCTGGGTAATCGGTGATGGCTGGCCGGGAGAATTCTCTTGTACGAATGAAGCAGATTGGAAGATCTGGGAGAAGGATTTCGCTCATTACATCCTGACATACGCCGGTATTTGCGACAGTCTGGATGTCGACCTGCTTTGCATTGGCACCGAATATCGCAAAGCTGTGATAGAACGACCTGAATTCTGGAAACAACTCATCGATCAAGTTCGCACTATTTATAAAGGAAAGCTGACCTACGCCGCCAATTGGGACAATTATTCCAATGTTTCCTTTTGGGCGGATCTTGATTACATAGGCATTGATGCTTACTTTCCATTGAGTGATCTGAAAACTCCTTCGGTGCAAGAACTCAAAAGTGCATGGTCAGCACGCATGGATGAACTGGCAGCCTTCTGCCAGCATGAAAACAAACAAATCATCTTTACCGAATACGGTTACCGAAGTTGTGATTATAACGCTCGCAAGCCCTGGATGGAGAAATCTATGATCCAGGTAAATGAAGTCGCTCAGGTCAATGCCTACAGTGCCTTTTATGAATCGGTGTGGGCCGAAGAATGGATGGCAGGTGGTTTCCTTTGGAAATGGTTCGCCGATGACCAAAAAGCAGGTGGAAAAGAAGACGCCAATTTTACTCCTCAGAACAAAGAAGCGGAAGCCGTGGTATTGCGTTATTATCAATAATTAAGCCATCCGTTGGCCGCTGGAAGGAACCAAAAGCCATTCTTTCGGTCAAATTGCTATTTTTATTCCTCTCAATTAAAAAATAATGATCGTTTACGACTCCAAAAAGTGGAATAACCTGGCTTCCACCATTTTTAAGACTTTCAGGCAGGCCTATAACGTAAGGAAGCTTACCCTGTTCATGACCGTTACCTTGATCTATTCGGTGCTGATGACCTATGTGAACCTTACATTTTTCACTGGGTATTTTAAAATTGACACCGTTTTCTTCACCATCATTGGCGTCATCCTTTCTCTGTTTCTGGTATTCAGGATCAATACATCGTATGACCGTTGGTGGGAAGGCAGCATTACCTGGCATAAATTACTCTCAGACAGCAGAACCCTGGCCATGAGTCTGGATGGACTGTTACCAGTAAATGACACCATGCGAAGAAATTTCTTTGTAAAAAGCATATCAAATTATGCCATTGCATTGCAGTCACATCTTAGAGACGAAGACGCCTTGGACCACTTGATTTTTGTGAACAGGGCCTACACCAAGTCCCTTGAACAAACCGACCACCTTCCCAATACCATCATTAATTTGATATACAGCGAGATACACGCCCTTGGTCACGCCGACATTATCACAGACCGCGATAAAACGCAGCTAAAAGATCACCTGCGTGACATGGTAGATTTAATGACCAGTTGTGAGCGCATACACCGCACTCCTATCCCATTTTCGCATAGCACCTTCATTAAAATCTTTGCGTTGATCTACATTTTTATGCTGCCCTTTGGGCTGGTAAATGTCTTTGGCTGGCTGACCATCCCGGCAGTTTGCGTCATGGCATTTGCCATGTTTGGTGTCGAGATCATATCAGAAGAAATCGAGCACCCTTTCGGTACGGACGCCAACGACCTGCCTACGGGGTACATGAGTGATATGATCAGGGAAAATGTTTACGAAATCTTAAAGGTCAAGCTAGACTTTAAACTGGAAAAACGCCCGCGCAAAGAGGCGGACGTACTTCTATAAAACAAAAATTCCTTTTTTAATCAGCCCAAAAAGGCGCTGTACATCCAGACCAGCTTTTCCTGCTCGCGTATGTAGTCACTCATAAGGGCATTCGTCCCCTCGTCATCTGCTTGGGCACTGACACTTAGTATCTCGCGTTGTGCGATTAGCAAGGTCTCAAAACTTTCCAATATGGAAGTCACCGTTTGATTTGCATCGGTCAAGTTCTTTTTCTCTTTGATCTTGGAAGTTTGCAAATAGTCAGTGTACGTGTGCATAGGCACGTGTCCTAAGGTAAGCACTCGTTCAGCTATCTCGTCAATCTTCAAAATGAGGTCATTGTACAGTTCTTCGAATTTGACATGCAATTCAAAGAATTTTTCTCCTTTAATGTTCCAGTGAAATCCCCGCACGTTCATGTAAAAAACTTGATAATGTGCGAGGGTTGTGTTCAATTTTTCGGCTAGTTCACCTGTTTTTTCTTTGCTTAATCCTATTCTGTTTGACATAATGTATAATTGATTTTTAAGGGTTAGTATATAATGTTTTAAAGACGCTAGGGAATTACTTTGTTGAGGCTTATGATGACGGATACCAATCGAACGGCTTCGAAGATGCGCTTTGGATCAGTGCCCAATGCCCTGAGCGATTCTTCGTGTGAATTGACGCAGGCCTCACACCCATTGATGGCGCTTATAGCAAGACTTATGAGTTCGAAGAACTCTTTGCCCATCACCGGATTCATCATAATGCTCATGCGCAAGCGGGCAGAAACTTGTTGATATTCCTCTTTGCCTGTAAAATGCCTGAATCGGTAAAACACGTTGTTGCTGCTCAGAAGTGAAGTACATGACACAACTTCTGAGAGTTCTTCTGGAGACGCTCCATGTTCTGTGGATCGATTCTTAAAGAATTGGGCCAGGGTATCACTCTTTTCGTTGATGCAAGCTCCGTATGCCAAAAGAGAAATCTCTTTATCACTTAGCATTTCACCTTTCAAAACAGTTTTTACGTTCATTTTCAAATCACGTAAGTACTTTGAATCAACCAAACCGAGTACGTTCAGAGGGTCGGTTATTTGGTTTGAGGCTAACCCTAACAGGGTCAACAATTCAGCTGCTGTTTCGTTTACAGTTATTTGTTCCATTCATTTAAATTTAAGCGGGGGAATGACTCCCCCGCTTTTGTTTTATTAATTTGACTGCTCTTCTTTCAGTGTTAGAGTCTCATCACCTTTTTCCCAGTTACAAGGGCAAAGTTCGTCTGTCTGCAAGGCATCCAGCACGCGAAGCACTTCTTCCACATTTCGACCGACACTCAGGTCATACATGCTTACCCATCGAACGATACCTTGAGGATCAACAATATAGGTAGCGCGATAGGCTATTTTTTCACTCTCCTCTAAAATACCTAATTCTTCTGCCAATGATTTAGAGGTGTCTGCAATCATGGGAAATTTAAGATCCCTCAGGTCCTCATGATCATTTCTCCAAGCCAAATGCACAAATTCCGAATCGGTGGAAGCACCCAATAGCATAACATCTCTGTCTTTGAATTCACCATAATTGTAGTTGAATTCCGCTATTTCCGTTGGACAGACAAAGGTAAAATCCTTTGGCCACCAGAACATAACCATCCATTGCCCTTTATCTTTATGGTCGTCCGAGGTGACGTTGTTAAATTCCTTGCCTTTCTCTCTTGAGGTAACGGCAATTTTGTCAAAAGATGGGAAAACTGAACCCAAACTAAGTACGCGATTATTCATTTTTTCTGTTTTAAAATTTTCCATGACACAAATATCACTTCAATTATCTTATAATTCAAATCAATACTTATTATATTTGTATAATTATTATTTATAATATGACCCTTCAACAATTGGAATATATTGTAGCGCTTGACAATGAACGCCATTATGTAACCGCTGCCGACAAATGCCACGTTTCACAACCAAATCTCACCATGCAGATCCGAAAATTGGAAGATGAACTGGGTGTCCAACTCTTTAACCGTGATGTAAAACCCCTTGAGCCAACGGAGATTGGGGCAATAATAATTTCGAAGGCCCGACAAGTACTGAGGGAAAGTCATTCCATCAAAGAGTACGTTTCCAGTGACAGGTCCTCCGTGAAGGGGGAATTTCAAATAGGAATCATACCCACATTGGCCCCTTATCTTTTACCTCTTTTTCTTCCCGAATTCACAAAGCTCCACCCTGAAACGAAGCTACTGATCAGGGAAATGCAGACTTCTGACATCATTAATGCCTTGGATAATGGAAAGCTGGACCTTGGTCTGTTGGTCACGCCATTGCAAGAGCGTTCCATCAGGGAAATTCCCTTGTTTTACGAGCCCTTTTTGCTTTTTTTGCCTTTAAATCATTCTCTTCAAAAGCTTACATCCATTACCACCAAAGATCTAAATGCACAAGAAATGTTGGTTCTGGAAGAAGGGCATTGCTTCAGAGAACAGGCATTGGCCATTTGCAAGGACCGGAGAAGCAAAATTAAGGAAGGCTTCGAATTTCAAAGTGGATCGATAGAAGCCCTAAAAGGCCTGGTTCGTAAAGGCATGGGGTACACCATGGTTCCGGAGCTCTCGGTACTTGAGGATCTTGATCAAGCAAACATCCGTCGATTTGATTCCCCTGAACCCGTCCGTGAGGTATCCATTGCCGTACATAACAGTTTCACCAAGGAGAGCCTTGTAGATGGGATAAGAAATAGCATCCTCAATGCCATACCCGATCGTTTTAAAAAGGTGGAACACTTTATGCGCGTAGAGTGGCGGTGAATTATTGGGGTTTCTCGAGAAGACCTAATGAGAATGAAATCGCCTGCAATCAGGCATTCAACGATCCAATGTTCATTCAAATTTAGTTCTGGCTGCTGTAACCGCTGTTTGTAAAATAACCCTGCCAAGGCTTCTATGTATACACCTTCATTTATGTACCTTAGTGAGATGAAACAACTATACGGAGTCATTTTGTTCATATTCTTTTCAGTTGGCACACTGATTGCCCAACCAAGCCAGCTTCGTATTAATGGAGACAGCGGTCTGGACAAAGAAATAGCAGTGCTAATGAATGATCTGGATTTGAGCACGGATCAAAAAATCATGGTGGGAATGCTAATCATGAAGCAAACCCTCGATTTTGATTACCAAAAGTTCAACAAAGCTTCTGAAACCGGTCAATACCTGATTCTAAAGAAGGAATTACGCCAAATGGAGGGGGAATTAAAAGGTATCCTCGATAAAAAACAATACAAGGTTTACAAAAAGAGCAAGAAGGCCCTTCGAAAAGAATTGAAGAAGCAATGAGAAAGATGATAAATTTGATAGGTACATCGCTCTGAAATTCTGTGCTTGAAAAAAAGTCTGTTGTTCATCCTATTCTTTTTACACCTAACGCTGGAATCGCGATCACAGGATTTCGATGCCCTTAGGACCATTTCCACGGGAATTGATATAAGTCAGATCAAAGAGGGGCTGAATCACGGACTTGTATATACCGGGCCCCTGTTTAAATTCAATTACCGTCGTTCCTGGGACCTGAACAAGCACACCTTGACTTATGAGGGAAGATTCGGCCTGGGCCCCTTATCCACTCGCGAAATGCTAGGCCTCAATTTTATAATTACTCCGATTGACCTTTCGTATTTTGCTTATGAAAATCGAAAAAGAATCTATTTCAAAGCGGGTCCCTGGTTCAGTGTTGACTATAATTACCAGTTATACCCCAATCATCAAAGCGGGTATAGCTTTTACTTTACCAATATCAATTTGGGCTTTGTGGCATCGGCATCATTCGAAAATGATGACATCTATTTAAGGATCAGATGGAAAAATTCTCTTCTCGGCTTGGTCTCAAGGCCGCCTATTTATCGGAATCCTTATTTTTTCGATCTTAGTTTGGGCACCTATTTCAAAGATCAGCACCGAACGTTTCAAGGGGGTTCTTTCAACGTCTTTAATAATACGCAAGCAGAAGTCCTTTATGTCAATCCGCACCATCCCAGAATAGGATTCGCTTATCAATTCTGGTATTTTACCTATAGCGATGAACCTTCATTGAAGACACTTTCGCATGGAATAAGCATCCTATTCTTTCCCAAGACATGAAAAAGTTCTTTTCCATAGCGCTGGCTTTTATGCTTATGGGGTGTTTGAAAGAAGAACCATTAAAAAAGGAGTACACCTCTTTCCAGCCTCCCGACATTGGTGACGGATGGCAAGTTGGCAGTTGCAAGAATAACCTGGTCGATTCCGTCGCTCTTGACAATATTTACCAATTACTCTATCAGGACGAGGATCAATGGACCGTCAAAAGTATGCTGGTGTTTCGCAACGGCGAGTTACTTGCCGAGAGCTACTTAAAGGATGAAATTGACCGCACAAGGCCACAAGCCGTCTGGTCATGTACCAAACAGGTCATGGGTTTACTTAGTGGAATATTGATCGATCAGAACGAGCTTTATCTGACGAATATTCTGGAGCAATTCCTTCGCACTTATACTGACAGGCATAAAGAAAAGGCGGGAATTACCATCAAGCAATTGCTCAACATGAAATCGGGCATCGCCTACTACAATGATGAGCACACCGATTTTCTGAGAGAAAAAAGGGAAAGTAACAGTGTGGAATTCATACTTGAACTTCCTATGGAACATCCTCCAGGAAGTCATTTTCTGTACAAAGACGGAGACCCACAACTTCTCTCTGCAGTGATGCAGGAAGTAACAGGACTTAATACCGATGTACTGGCACAGCGTGCGCTTTTCTCAAAAATTGGAATGACAAATTACGCGTGGTACCGATACCAGGACAATGTGACCCTCGGAGCCTTTGGCCTGATGACCACTCCCCGGGAATTGGCTAAAATCGGGCAACTGGTGTTGGACAGTGGAGCAAAAGATGGGAATCAACTTATCAGTGAAGCTTGGATCGCTGAAATGCTGACCCCAAGAAACAAATTGGCCGGTGCTGAAAACATCTATTTTGGCTACTACTGGTGGAGAAACGTTCAAAAAAATTACTCCTTTATGTGGGGGCACGGAGGCCAATTTGTTTTTCTGATTCCCGAGAAAAATGCCATGGTCGTATTCACGGGCCTGGAACAAGTAGAAGGCGGGCCTGAATTAAAGGTAGAAGAAGCGACGTCATATGTGGATCGCATTGCGGCCACCATGCAGTAAATTCGAATTCTACTATTAACGTTGGTTTTAAATCAAGGCTTTCGATCTCGCCTCTTTTTACAGATTATATGTAAATTTGGCGCCTCATCTATAATCCCCACAACATATAATGACAATAGCAAACAATAAAGTTGTGCAAATGCACTATGAATTGAAGAATAATGATGGTCAAACACTTGATTCTTCAAAAGGTCGCGAACCCCTGGCCTATATTCACGGAAATGGAAACATCATTCCGGGTCTGGAAAAAGAATTACTGAACAAAACCAAGGGTGATAAGATCCAGGCCACGATTAAACCCGAAGAAGCCTATGGGGTTTTGGACCCTCAAAAAGTGTTTAAGGTTGAAAAAAAACAATTCCAGGGTGAAGGTGATATTCAAGTAGGTATGCAGATTCAGGCTGAAGCAAACGGACAGATGGAAGTTGGAACCGTAGAAGGCATTGAAGGTGAGGAAGTCACCTTGAATTTCAATCATCCGCTAGCCGGAGAGACCCTGCATTTTGATGTAGAAATCATGGACGTCAGGGAAGCGACCCAGGAGGAAATCACTCATGGTCATGTGCATGGCGAAGGCGGACATCAGCACTAAGATAAAAAGAGGCCGGCGATTAGGTGATTGCTGTCTAACATAAACTTTTTCGCCGGCCTCTGGGGTAGTACTTTCCCAGATGTAATTAGTTCAATCTTAGGGCTTTTTCGTTAAGACGATCTGTTAGTTCCTGACTTGTTATCCCTTTAATATCCGAGCAGTCCAGGCATGTCAGCCCCTCTTCGAGCATGACCCATCTTTTGCCCAGCATGTCCCGATCCCAGGTGCCACTTACATTGTCTATGTCGAAAAGAACCGCTTCCAGGCTGGGGTCAAGGTAAACTACTTTTCCAACCGGTAGGCGCATTACTACTTTTACAGATTGATTGCGGATCTTATCTTCCTGTGAGAATTTGAGGTAGGGGTAAATAATAATCAGATTGGCATCTTGATCGCAGTGGTAATCTATTTTCTTTGCCGTTTCGATCGACCTCATATACGACGGACCGTTAGCGCCTTTTATCACTTCAAGTGCAATACTGTCGCCCATGCCCGGCTTAATGGTAAAATCGATGTATCCCAGGTAGAAATTGGACTTATCCCAATGAAGTATAAAGTCTTCGTCTGATGATTGGATCAACTCATTTCCTGGGACCAATTGCTCATCCAACCTGACAACGTAATCCTGGAAACTACTTTTCAAGGGTAAGAATTCTTTTACGTCGCCTTCGGATGAAAACTGACTGCCAACCTGAACGGCGATACCAAGGCATACAAAAAGAGCAAGGAACCATAATATACTCAAGCCTATACCAATGCCACTATTTCCTTTTACTCCAAACAATAGTCGAAAACCACCGAATATCAGGGCGATGACCGGAATAGCAATTAGGGTTGCCAAAGCAATCTTGGACCAACTTAGCTGACTTGGTGAACTAAAAAAGTACACTAAAAAATCAAGTGATTCCTTCGAGAAGATTCCCGAGGGGCCTACTGAATAGACCGTCCCTGAAGAGAAGATGGCACCAATGATGGCAAGAGCGAGAAGAATTCCGATCAGAAAAAACAGGAAACCAAGCACTTTAGCAAATGCCTTGAACAGGCCTTTGATCAGCGTACCCAGGGCAGAAAAGAACTGAATGAAAAAGTTTTCGAGTTTTTCTGACCAACTAGCCTTGCTTAGATCTGTGATGCGATCGTTGACTTTTGATGCACCTTCTTTAAAAGATTTGCCGATGTTTTCGACATTGATAGGTTCGCCCTTCATGCGCAATCGGTCAGAAGCCGTTCTGGCCTCGGGAATGATAATCCATAAAATGATGTAAAATAAAAAGCCCACGAAACCGCCAAAAAAGCCCAGTACGAAGAACAATCGAATCCAGACGGGATCTACCCCTATATAAGCTGCAATTCCTGAGGCAACGCCGCCAAGGACGCGGTCTTCGGGATCACGGAATAAGCGCTTTCTGATTTTGCCATGAGGTTCGAAAGGCCTTTGCTGACCCTGATCACTGCCGTCCTCTTCGGGGGCAAACTCCTCGGGTCGCCCCATGATTTGCATGATGTCTTCGACATCGCGCTTGCTAATGACCTGTTTCTGTTCATTGATTCTGGCTCCAAAAAGTTCAGCTATCCGTGCTTCTATATCGGCCATGATCTCTTCTCTTTCTTCGGAATTATTGAAAAAAGACCTGATCTTTTCCAGGTAGTCTTTTAGCACTTGGTGAGCATCTACGTCAATGTGGAAGACTACCCCACTTACATTAATATTTACTGTTTCCTTCATTTGGTTGTTGTATTTCGTTTTTTCCTGGTTAATTCAACGGCTTTTACCAGATCATTCCAGGTCATCTCCAATTCTTTTAAAAATTGTTCACCTATTTCGGTAAGCTTGTAATATTTTCTCGGAGGTCCCGATTTTGATTCTTCCCAGCGATACGCCAGCAGTCCGGTGTTCTTCAATCGTGTGAGTAAGGGGTATAATGTTCCCTCTACCACGATGAGCTTTCCTTCTTTTAGTTGGTCGATGATCTCTGAAGGATAGGCTTCCCCATTCTGAAGGATGGATAGAATGCAATACTCCAGAACTCCTTTTCGCATTTGGGCCTTTGTGTTTTCTATTTTCATTCAACAGGTAATTGTCGTAGCAAAGATATATGTTTTATTTAGTATTATGCAATACATAGTAATATAATTTTTATACAGTTAATCTTAATTAACTGTATTTGTGGATATTACAATGTGTTTTTCTAGTTGCTTTTATTTTTATCTTGGATGAAAGATCACCCTCCTTATTCAACCTAGAGTAAAATTGTGCGTTTACCTCAATAGCTTTGCATTATATTTAACCTATGAAAAAATGCACCCTTCTACTTGCCTTCCTTGTTCTGCTGAATGTTTCATCACATGCATGGAACAAGCGAGGACATATGCTGGCGGCTTCCATAGCTTATGACCAAATGAGCGATACTCGAACTGCAATGTTCACTGAATTATTGAAACAGCATTTGTACGTCGATGATTGGATGGAAGATTATAAAAAAGAATCGGGCATTGAATTGGGCAGGTACCTGTTCATGCGGGCTGCTGCATGGGCAGATGATATCAGGAGCCGCAGCGATGACTTTCCTTTTGTAAATGAATCATGGCATTATACCAATTTTCGGGTCGACTTTAACAGCGGACACAATACCAAACGAATATCGCCACAGGCAGACATTCTTTACGCCATGTCGTGGGGTAAACGCCTGATGACCGAAAAATGGAACAGCGAATCGGGAAAATCCGGATTTCGCTATAACGATGGATACAAGGCATTGGCATTTAGTTGGCTTCTGCACCTGATAGGCGATATCCACCAACCACTGCATTGCGCTACCCTATTCAATGAAGTTTATCCCGATGGCGACGACGGAGGCAACAAGGTGTGCATCCGAAAAGATCAGAAGGCAAAAACCGATTATTCTCTTCACACTTTTTGGGATCAACTTCCTGGAAGCAACGATGTCTCATTGAAAACCATCGTAAAGCAAGGAAAAGAAATTGAGGAAAAATTATCGCAAGTAGAATATGAAAAACTGACAGAAGTTAGCCCATATGAGTGGGCCTATGAAAGCCATCGCCTGGCCATCGTGAATGTCTATCAAAATGGAATTATCGGAAATGACCAGACCTATAAGGCCAAGGACTTATGCCCTGTTTTACCCGAAAATTATGAAGAAAACGCCGAGCAACTTGCGGAAAAACAGCTGTACTTCGCCGGCAAGCGCATGGCGGCTTTTTTGATCAAATTGCAGTGGGTAGACTAACGCTAGACAAGTGCCACCTGTATTCGAACGAATATTATTCAATCACTAGTTTCAATAGCTCATTTAACTCGTTTGTATTTACCAAAAGGAAGTAGATACCCGGGGAATGCACGATGCTCATTTCGATTCTTTTTTTCTCATTGTAGCTCCAGGAATCGATCACTGAACCTTTTGCATCGCTAAGCTGTAGTGAAATTTGTGTTTGAACCTTTTCAAATTCTACACTGAAAATCCCCGCCGTAGGATTAGGGTACAGCTTCACAGCGTTATTTTCAGCGCTCGATTCTATGCCCAGATCAATGGTAGGGTTTTTCACAACAGACCCTTCAGCGTTCAAAACCCAGTTGTACGGATCGACAATCAAACCGGTGATGGTTCCATTTACATCTTCTATGGTATATGTCTGACTTGTTTGGTCGATCAATATCCGAATAAGGGTATCGGGCAAGGACGAACGGGTGATCAATAAGTCCAAATGACTTTGAATAATAGGCGTGGCAGAAGGAGCCGAAACCACCTGATCGACGACCATGTCCAGGTTCCCAAGCTTGTCTTGGTTCCAATTGATGTTGTAAAGCGGATATCCTTCACCAAAATAATACTGATTAAAGTAGACATCTAGATCAGGGCGCCCTGTTGAACTTTTCATAATACTTAAAAAGTCCGTGCCAAGAGCTGTGCCTCCGCCGTATTGCTGCAAGTAGTCACGCAAACCCTGAAAAAACAGGAAATCATTGTCTATTTCATAGCGTAGCATGTGCAAAAGAAAAGCGCCTTTGTTATAAGACAGCGAAGAGCTGAATATCCTGCCGACGTTGGTCGTATCATCAACATGGATGCTGCCTGTTGGGCTAAACAATGCTGAAGATTCGGTGTCGTCCAGCCAGGAAGGGCCTCTGCCCGGTTCTTTCTCTTCAATGTAAACGTATTCCGAGTAGCTGGCAAAACCTTCGTTTATCCAGATATCTGCCCAGCTTCCGCAGGTGATGTGGTCGCCAAACCACTGGTGTCCGAGTTCGTGGCTGGTCAAATCGGTAAAGAAAAAGCCCTGAGTTGTCATGGTTTGGTGTTCCATGCCACCGCTAAAGGGTGCCATGCAATGACCGTACTTTTCTTGATAAAACGGGTACATCCCGTATTTCTCTGAGAATACCTCAAGCATGTCGGCCGTTTTGTCGATCTCACTTTTAAAATTGGGCAGGGTGGCCGGATTGTTGTAGATGAAATTTACGATCTTGATGGAATCGTTGATACCGGCGGGTTTGGCATAAATGGTATAATCGACATATTGGGCCACCGAAACTGATATCAGGTAATATGCAATCGGGTAACGAGACTTCCATTCATAGCGCTTTTTTCCTCCTGTAATGCTTGTTATGTTCTCAAGCACGCCATTGGATCCGGCCATGTTCGACGAATCAGTGGTGATCCAAACCTCGCTTGAATCGGCCTTGTCATTCAATACTTGTTTAACAGGAAACCATTCATAGGCAGCGTAGGGCTCACTTAAACTCCAGGTAACACTGTTTCCCCAACTGGGCGATGAACCGGTAGAGAATCCGTCACCAATAGCGGCTGTACCGCCACTGGGGGCATTACCATGGTAATAAACATCAATATTGAATGTTGACCCCTGGCTGATGGTTGCGAATAGATTGACGGTGATAACGGAAGAAGTTCTGCTGTAAGGTTGTTTGACTCCTTGCACCACGATGGAATCAATGGTGTAATTGGAATGCAGCTCAAATTCAACACTGCTCAAATTTGTTGATGCTAAGGCTCCGATGCGACCCATGCCCTCGATAAAGGTGGTATTGTTTTCAAGATGAAGGTCTAATTTATAATAGTGAACATCGTAATCCGTGGTGGATTTAAGTCCCGAGGTATTTCGATTTTGCAGGTATTTGCTTTGAAAATGAGCTTTCGCACTGCATCCTTCATACTGCTGCGCCATAAGCGTGAGTGAGGTTAAGCCAATGGCCAGAGAAATGACAAGTTTTTTCAAGTTCTTTATTTTAATTCGCGAAGGTACTCAAAAGGTGCTTTCACAAAATGGGCTGAAGTCGCTGAGCGTTAGATGGCATTTTAAAAACCTATTTAGGCGTTGGTCTATACAGATAAATGGTATTAGACACTCTCAGTTTAGTGCATGACAGAATCCCGGTTTTAATCAGAATTTTATATTTTCACGTTGTAATAAATCAAGCAAATGAAACATCTTCTTTCTTTAGTGATCGCGTCTTTAATGGTATTGGGTTTGAACGCCCAGAAAGCCTCCGTGGGGCTTCAGTTGGGCATGATAAGTTCGGATGTAAAGTTTGAGGATGTAGACGGCGACGGAAGTTTCGAAGACGAAGTGAATGAGGAATTATCCGGTAAAGTCGGTTTCAGAGGCGGACTGGCTGTCGATGTGCCACTAGGTGGCGGAATGGGTCTTCGATTCGGACTTTTGGTTGCTATGAGGTCTTGGCAATACAATTATAATTTAAATGAAATTATTACAGGGCCGCTTAGAGAAAGTGAAACTGGCTTTGTTGAAAATGTTGACCTTGGCTACCTCGAGCTGCCCATCAACTTCGTATACAGCGTTCCCCTTGGGGAAAATCAACTTCAGGGAATTTTTGGCTTCACTCCTGCTTTTGGTTTATGGGGTAATCGCACGGAAGATACTTGGACCGCAGAAACCAATATTCAAACCGGCCAAACAACCGGGGAATATGCTAGCAGCGAAGAAAATGTCATTTTCGGAGCAATTCCGGATGCAGACAGGACAAACGATTTCTACCTCAATCCATTTGACATTGGGGTTAATGTTGGTATGGGTTATCTCATTAATGATAAATTTCTGCTTTCCATCATGTATACCAAGGGATTGTCGAACGTCATCCCTTTTGAGGAGAACAGAGAAGTTGATAGATCTGAATTGAACCGTATCGAATGGAGAAACATTTCGTTGAGCGCCACGATCTTCTTTTAGCGGCACCTGAGGCCATCGTCTTTTAATTGCAGCCGATATTTATATTAATCCGTTAATAACTCAGGCATCATCCCCTTGACAGGCCTAACGAAATGAGCTACATTTAACGCCCATGAGAATTTCGGATGTCTTTGCGGAATTAAAGGAGGACGACTTGACCCTCTTGTATTCGGGCACTTTTGCAGATACCGTGACCACTAAGATTATCAACCTGAGTAATTCTTACTTTGAGTCACGTCCTGAAATCGCGAAAATGCACAAGAAAACGGGATTTCTGATCGCAGAATGTTTTCAAAACATTGTCCGCCACAACGAAAGCGAAGTCGAAAATGGATTTTTTGTCTCTAGAAATGCCCATGGAAACTTATTTATCGCCTCGGGAAATGTCATAAATACTGACATGACTTCCATGCTGGCCAACAAATTGGACAACCTCAATAAGCTCAGTAAGGACGAACTCAAAGATATTTACATTCAAACCCTCACCAATAGAGAGATCAGCTTAAAAGGCGGAGCCGGATTAGGCCTGATCGAAATGGCGAGAAAAACAGGAAATACGCTCGACTATACTTTTGAGAACATTGCCAACGGCCTGTCTTATTTTTATTTCCAATTACGCCTGGAATTGCCAAAAGGAGATGATGGCAATGCAGGACAATTGTATGAATTAAAACATACCATAGAATTGCGAAAATTGTTGCTCGAAGAAGGCTTGTTATTGGTCTATAAAGGTGATGCGTCTGAGGAAACAATTTTGCCTATGTCGAATATGATCGAACAGAGCATGTCGGCTTTATCCAATGATGCAGCACAACAAAAAAAGGCCTTTATTGTGCTTATTGAATTGCTGCAAAACATGTCCAGGCACGGTCAAAACCAGAACGGAAAACAAGAAGGAATGTTTGCCATTGGTTATAAGAATGAACGATTTACCATGCATGCGTCTAATATGCTCGATGAATCCAAGAAGCAAAAACTTGAACAACGCTTGACTTCGCTTAGTAAAATGAGTCAGGATGGAATGAATGAAGAGTACAAGCGGGTGCTGAAAAACGGCGACCCCGAAAACACAAAAGGGTCAAGTCTGGGAATGATTGAAATTGCCCGCAGAAGCCAGACTGTTCCCGAGTTTAGCTTTGAACCACAAGCCAATGGGACATTTCTCTATTCGGTTCACGTAGAAATATAAAAATCAATGGAAGACCTCATACTAGAAAAAACCGAACATACTCCCGAAGTAAGCCTTAAGAGTTCCGGCACCTTAGCTATTAAAGGACGATCATTTCCAGAAGACGTCGGCGCTTTTTTTGACCCAATCACTCAGTGGATGGAATGGTATGTAGGACAGCCGGCGAATAACACGGAATTCAGTATTTATTTTGACTACTATAATTCCTCAACAGCGCGTCGTATCACCGAACTAATTTTCGAATTGGAGAACATACAAGACAATGGCAAAGCAGTAAAAGTAATATGGTATTACAAACCGGGTGATGTGATCATGCAAGAGAACGGTGAAGAGATAAAATCGGTGGTTAATTTGCCTTTTGAGTTGAAAGAGGCACCAAAGACCTAAAACTGGATACCCATTACCAGGACGTCATCGATCTGCTTTCCGCCACCCTTCCAGTTTTCAAAAGTTACTTCCATGAGTTTCTTTTGTTCTTGAGGACTTTTGGTGGCACACTTCTTTAACAAGTTTGAAAAATTAGGCAGATTGAATTTTTCACCTTTAGGGCCGCCGAACTGGTCCATGTATCCATCACTGAACAGGTAGTACATCTGCCCCTTTCTAATATCTATACTTTTGTTAGTAAAGGATTTACTATATCCATCCGATTTACGCAGTGCCCTTCCACCAATTGATTGCACATCGGCTTTTATGACCTGCAATTCACCTTTTTCTACAATAAACAAATGGTTTTTGGCACCGGCAAAATGAATCTTAGCAGCGGCCTTATCTATTGCGCAAAGCGCCATGTCCATTCCATCCTGGGAATGGCGGTTTCCCGAATCCTGTTGTAAGGCATCAATTATCCCCCGGTGCAAGGATTCCAGAATTTTTGCTGGATCGGTAATTCCCTTATTGTTGACGATCTCATTGAGCAAGGTGTTACCGATCATGCTGATAAAAGCCCCGGGCACACCGTGACCGGTACAGTCTATGGCAGCAGCAATAACCTTTCCTCCCACTTCCGAGAGCCAGTAGAAATCGCCCGACACCGCATCCCTTGGTTTAAAAAGAAGGAATAATCCCGGAAGGTATTCACGCAACTCTTCCTCACTTTTTAAGAAGGATGACTGGATGCGATTAGCATAGTTGATGCCTTCGGTGATGGTTCGATTCTTTTCTTCAAGCAGCCTGTTTGTGCGGTGCTTATCACGATAAAACCAAAAAATAACACCGGCGATTACCATCAGCAAAGCAAGACATATAACGTAAAAGGTGATCAATCGACCCTGAATGGCCAAGCGTTCGTTTTGAGCCGTTATCATTCGCTCAGCATTAGCCAGGTCCACCTCTGCCATTTTAATTTCAGCTTCAAGCCGCATGATCATTAAACTGTCTTCCCTAGAGTAGGCTCTACTTTTTAGGTCTTCAAGCAGCAGTCTGGCAGAGTCGATCCTTGATTTTCTAATACTCAAATCCAAATCTGTCAGCACCTCCCATTCCGAAAGACCAATGATGGGTTCTCCTTCAAAAATCACTTTATTTGGTGCGCTGTCTTTTTGAGGGTTTGTTGATTCCCCTGTTGTCTCCTTTTTCTCTTTTATGCCCTCAGCTACTTCTTTCTCAACCGTGTAATTTATAGTTGCTTTCAAGACTTTCAAACTGAAATCTCTTCCATCGGCACCGTGTCTGAAATCTCGATTTACATTGAATTCATACACACCTTTTTTACCGTTGTATGAAAACTGCCCCATGTCTTCCCTCAGGCTTATGTCATCGGGAAAGACCGATGATTTCAACAGCAGAAAATCAATGTCGGTGATTTCAAAGAGTTTTTCTCCTTTTTGCGCAGGTAGGTCTTTGGTGTTTATCCAGACCGATTTTTTATTGTAATCTTCTCTTGAAACGGTTAATAAATACCTCTTATCCCTTTTGAGCAGGATGTCGAATAGTCCCGCATCGTTAGTGATTTTACTGATAACGGCATCTCCGGCTTCGGATATGGCCTCAATGTGGACATTTGCCAATAACACGGGCTTCACTTTGCGATCATCCGAAGAAATGCCCTTGACCTGTCCAACAACTCTGACATCTTGAGCATGAAGCGGCTGATATCCTATCAAGGCCCATAAAAGAGCGAAAAAAACGAATCCGGAAAGTGCTTTTTTCGGAAATACAATATTGTTCATTTTCGCTAAAGTTGTATATGGGCTAAGGTAAAAGAATGCGCCTATTTATTCAATCTTATCGCACAGAGAATTGATCAATCTCTTCGGTGTAATTTTCGCCTCGAGTGAAGGTTAATTCCCAGAGTACGATAACCAGAAATACTACGCAAGGAAGCGCCTTCATGCTGTATTTATAAAAAAAGGCTTCTCTTATTAACTTAGGCATGGCATCGCTGAATGCGATGGAAACAGCGAACAAGGCAAAAAGGAGGAAGTAACTTCGCCAGGCCTTTTGCTTATCGATCACATACCAAAGACCTATGCCGGTCATGGCAATAATAAATGTTGGAGATTCCGACTTGTGATTAAACACAATAACCCAAGCCAGCAACATGGCAACGAATTTATACCTAAAAAGCCGCGAGCTAAAACGTCCGTATCTAAACAAAGGCAAAATAGCCAATACAAGACCGCAGATCAGCAGGTACAACTTATTGGGGAAATAGCCAAACCATGAATTAAGAATGCCCATCAGGCTGTAGCCTTGACTCATCTGATGATCATTTGCCAATAAATATGCCCAGCTCTTGTATAAAGCTATCAGCTGGTCCGTTCCAATGATGATTGCCGGTATAATGGCTAAAAAAACAAACCATATCAAAGCATAACCAACGTTCTTCAAAAAATTCGGATAAAATAAGAGAATGCTTAAAAAAACGATTGAAAAAAGTTTGACATACACTGAAATCACCAGGATTCCTAATGCCCAAAAGGTCTTTTTATTTTCCATCAGTGCCAGACTCAGGATGATCATGCCAGCCATTAGTCCGTTGCTCTGTTCATTCATTATTGACCCCAACAGCTCGAGTAATCCGATACCAATAATGATTAAGACCTTTTTTTCACTCAATCCCGGTAGGATCTTAAGTCCGAAATAAAGGCATAGAAAATTGAGAAGGTTCCATATACTTAATCCCAACCAATCAGGGAGAAAGTACAAGGGCGCCATGGCCATTGCAAAAGCGGGACTGTATTTATACAAATCGAAATGAAGGTCTTTGTGATAGTCATATAGATTGCCCCCTTCAGCTAGTATCCCGAAAGAATTTTTAAAGATCAGGTAGTTGTTGATCTTGGAATGTAACACGCCATCGCGCATTTCTGTTCCTGCAGCCCAATCCTTGATCGAGATCAAAATGATGATGACTGAGAGTACAAGCACAACATTATTGCACGCCTTTTCCCAGTTTGTGATGCGCCATTTCATGATGCATGAAAATCTAAAAAAAAACAACGCGAGTGTGATTAATCGGGTATTTTCTGAATTCAGGATTGCAAAGAGCCCGGTGCAATAAGACCTACGGAATAGTATTCGATCTTCGGATTTAAGTAAAGACTTGTTTTAAATACTCGAGAAATTCCATCTATGTGGAGCGTTAACGACTTTTGATTCCAATTATTAAATGACGCTTTAAGCCCGAAGCTTTGCTTCTTTCTTGCCAGCAAAGCGGTTTATTTCAACGTTCCTGGCCTTCAGGTCGAACATAAGATGGTAGAGTCCAAAGAATGTCCGATTCATGTATATAAAATGCTTGGAACCTCGATTACCGTTCAATTTTTTTAATTCAGCACTCGATGAAAGTGTCTCGCCCAACGTCTTAATTTCATCAAAGAACGTGCGGTCGGTAAAATCAAAACTGTCACCTTTTAAAGGGCGAATGAACAAGGAGAGTAAATTGCGAAACATTTCGGTAAAAAATTCTCGTTCTTTCCGGCTATCATTTTCCTTGATGATCTCTAATTTATAAAGGAGACCAACGAGGCGATGTTCATCATTTAGCACATCGTCACTGGCCAGTTCGAAATAATGTGAGTAAAAATCATCAGGAATGTGTTTGATGCATCCAAAATCCAGTGCCTGAAGTTTCCTGTTTTCCGAAACCAAAAAGTTTCCCGGATGAGGGTCTGCCTGAACCATGCGCAACACATGTATTTGATACATGTAGAAATCCCACAAAGCCTGACCTAATGCATCTGCTATAGGCTGATCTTGGTTATTCTTTGTGAATTCAGACAGGTGCATTCCCTCCAACCAATCCATGGTAATTACGCGATCAGATGAGTATTCAGGGTAGTAATTTGGGAAATGGATGTTGTCCAGATGACTACAGGCATCGGCGATTTTCCGGCTCTGTTCTAGTTCCAAAAGGTAATCTGTTTCCTCCATCAACTTGTCGTGGACTTCTTGAAAATATTGTTCAGAATCTTTTCCTTTAATATTTAGCATGCGCATGGCAACAGGCTTTATAAGCGCTAAGTCCGAAGAAACGCTCTTGGCTACCCCTGGGTATTGAATTTTAACCGCTAGGTCTTTTCCATTAAGTGTGGCCTTGTGAACCTGACCTATGCTGGCAGCATTCACCGCTTCACTAGAAAAGGTGTCATACAATTCATTCGGACTTTTACCAAAATAATTTCGAAATGTCTTAACCACCAGTGCAGGTGACAATGGAGGTACGGAGAATTGAGAGAGTGAGAACTTATCGACATATGCTCTGGGAAGTACGTTTTTATCCATACTAAGCATTTGGGCGACCTTAAGCGCACTGCCCTTTAGGTTCTTGAGGGTGTCGTAGATGTCATCTGCATTATTTTCGTTGAGACGCTCTCTGGCTTCGTCTTCGGGAATCAGCAATCGATCCTTGTAGAATTTCGCGTAATTCAAGCCGACTTTTGCCCCGGTCGAAACGATCTTTCCGGCACGCCTGATCTTCGATGTTGGAATACTATTAATGGATTCCATCAATAAGTGAGGTTTCCGCGTTCTTTAAACAAGAATTTCCCCAGATCAATTAAGCTTTCCAGTGGACGAATATCTATAAGATCGAAACTCGCATTCAGGCTTTTTTCGATGTAGAGATCGGTTTTTTCAAACTTTGGTGATGTGTCATGCGACCAAAATTTGATTGCCGTCAATAATTGACTCCAGGCAATGGCCGTAAGACCTTCCTGCTTGATTTTTTCAAGACTTAAACGCTTGGTATCTAGGGTATCAATGTCGAGTAGATCAACATACTTCTTGAATTTAATTCTCAAAAGAGACAAAGATCTAAGCGACTCCATTTCATTTTTATGGCTGTTCAAAACAGAAATCACATAACTTCTGTTTGCCGTCATTATCTCAAAAAAAGTGAAATAGAAACTCAGTAACTTGTTCTTAGCATTGTATCCACTGTATTGGTCGTCTTTCAGCAGTAACTCATGGGTGTGATCAAAGAACCACTCGAAAACACCTTTTTCTATTGACGTGAAGGAAGTATAGTGTTCGTATAACTCGCTTTCTTTAATGCCAAGCGAGGTGGCGAACTCATACATGCTATCAGGCTTCTTACCCGCGAGTACCAGATTCATGTAGGAAGATAAAATGTCATTTGTCGAAACTTTCTTTTTTGCCATGTTCTTGTTTTATGGCGTAAAGATACTAAAATGTTTAATCTTTTTCCGCATTCGTTAAACATTTTGGATATTTGACTTTCTCTTTCAGGAACCAAAGCGTGTTCATGTGCTAAAAGAAAGGTTTAAAACAACAAACACGATCTTTAAAAAGTGCTTAGCCAATATGTGCTAAAATGGGTGGTTTGCAGCCTATTTTTGATAAATGGGCAAGCAACACCTGGCCATTTTGGAAATGATCTATCACATTGAGCGGATGAAAGATTCCGACAAAGTGGCCTTGGTTCAATTCCTGGGTAAATACAGAAGCAATAAGACCCTTGTGAACGTATTCAGGAGTCTTGAAAATGCACTGCCTGGAAAGCCATATTGCGGTGTCCTAAAAACAGTGCTTGAAAAACCGAATAGCGCAGCCTATAAAAATTTCCACCGATTCCGAAAGAAACTGTTTGAGTTTGAATTGACCGTAAAGCGACTTGATTCTTTTAGGCGATATGATCCCCAGAGTTTCTTCCACATCACACTGAAAAAAGAGATACTGGCAGCTGAAATGCTAACTCAACGCAATGCTTACAAACTTTCAATTCAACTGCTGCGTGATACACTTAAGCGAGCCGAACAGTACGAATATCTGGATCTTCAATCTGATTGTTTAAGGGATTTGGTCGAATTCAGTAGAATCTCGGGAAGACCCCGGTTAGAGGCTGCCTATAACAAAGAACACTTCCAAATAAAAGGGTTGCATGCGCAATTTGAAGAACTTAGAAAGAAATTTGAAGATGGCGTGTTTGGAATGAGGTGTTGTGCATTTCACTTGCCCGTAATGATTCAAAACGCCGACCAGGCTTACGTCCATTTCAATACCAAACATCAACTAAAAAAAATTGAATGGATGGGCAAGTTTCTTAAGGCCAAAGAAGTTCAGCGTTATTATAACTACCAGGAATCCTTGTTTTTGTGTACGCGGTTAAAACGTGAGATGAACAGGCATCCCGGCCTTTGTCCTGCCTTCTTAAGGGTTACATTGCATATTTTAGTTCTAGAGAACCTGTGGTATCTTAAAAAAATGCAGCTAATCGAAAAATATTCTAAAAAGCTGCTTAGACTGGATCATGTGCCTACTTATCAGCGAATTCCGGTTCTACTCTATTTCCTCCATTATTTTCTTTGGATACAGCGATTCGAGATGATTGAACTTATTTTACTCGATCTAAAAAGGGAGAATGCGTATTCTCATTTCAAAGAATTCATGGCACGCGCACAACTTATTCACCTGGCAACGTTGTTCATGAAGAATCAGTTCACAGAATTACTCATTTTTCTAAATCGGCAAAACCTACTCACAACACTGCAATGTGAACACCTGAATTTTGATGTAAGAAGCATGGAGATATTGGCACTGAAGGCTAATGGGGAGGAGAATTTATTGGAAGACAAATTAGAGAGCCTTCGAAGATTTGTTTCAAGACAGGCCTCTTTGAAAAATGACAATTACGCACATGCGTTTAGCGAAATAGTTCAAAAGGGCCGAGTAATTCCGCAAAAACACCTACCGCTCTTCCACCACCTCATGGCTTCAATATCGGTTTATGATCTTCGTTGGTTGACCATTCAGGGAATCGTAGAGGCATATGCCCCGGAACAGTCAATAGCATTCAAAAGGTATTCGATTAATTACAAATTAAGACTGCAGAGTCAGGCATTAGCAGCCGAACCTTAACCCTGTGAAATATAAGGTGTATCTAAGATTTTTCAAAATGCTCGGATAAGCTCACTTTGTGACTACTTTTGAAAAAAAATGACGTCATGAATATTTCAGATCTGGAACCCTCAGGCTTATGGAGAAACTTCGCCAACCTGAACGCCATTCCAAGACCTTCTAAAAAAGAAGAACGAATTATTCAATTCATGAAATCTTTTGGTGAAGGGCTCGGCTTAGATACAGTCGTAGACCATATTGGCAATGTTATCATCAGTAAACCTGGATCAAAAGGGATGGAAAACAGGAAAGGAATTGTACTCCAAGGGCATTTGGACATGGTACATCAAAAAAATTCCGGGACTGATTTCAATTTTGATCGTGAAGGGATAAAAATGAAAATCAACAATGACTGGGTCATGGCAGAAGGCACCACTCTGGGCGCTGACAATGGTATAGGTGTGGCCGCCATCATGGCCATCCTGGAATCCCAGGAAATAATTCATCCACCGATCGAAGCCTTGTTCACCATTGATGAAGAAACGGGTATGACCGGCGCAAACGAATTGAAAGGAGGTTTGCTAAAGGGTGATATTCTGCTCAACTTAGATACGGAAGATGACAGAGAATTAACCATAGGATGTGCCGGGGGAATTGATGTGAATATTTCGGGAAATTATTCAGAAGTTGCCGTTCCAGCTCAATACGATAAGTGCTCGGAAATGAAAATAAGTGGCTTGACCGGTGGGCACAGTGGAATGGACATCATCCTTGGCAGAGCAAATGCCAACAAACTAATGAATCGCATATTGTTTCAGTTACTTAGTGACGATCTGATAGCTCTGATTTCGATAGACGGCGGTGGTTTAAGGAACGCCATTCCCAGGGAAAGCACTTGCAAATTTGCCTTCAAGTCAAGCCACAGCGGAGAAGTGAACGACCGGATACGAGCAACAGTTGATGAGATCAAAATTGAATTTGCCATAACCGATCCGGAACTAAAAGTGGGGTTGATTGATTCAGTAATAGATGCAACATGCATCGAAGCTTCATTTGCGAAAAACCTGGTGTATTCACTCTATTCCTGTCTTAGTGGTATCTATCGAATGAGCCCGGACATAGAGAACCTTGTGCAAACGTCCAATAATCTGGCAAGGGTTTTTGTGAAGGACGGCAAGTATAACATTCAATGCCTTACCAGAAGTGCGATTGACTCTGAAAAGATGGACCTGGCAAATTCATTGAAAGCTACTTTCCATTTAATTGGAGCTCAGGTGACATTCAGTGGTTCCTACCCTGGCTGGAAACCACAGCCCGATGCCGGAATTGTAAAGCTTATGGAAGAAATATACCGATCAAAATTCAAGGGTGAACCTCTTGTAAATGCTTGTCACGCCGGCCTGGAGTGTGGTATTTTAGGAAAGAATTACCCTGCCATGGAAATGATTTCTTTCGGACCAAACATTCGCGGGGCTCACAGCCCTGACGAAAAGGTGCAGATCACATCGGTGCAAAAATTCTGGTCCCTTTTATTGGATACCCTTGAGCAAATACCTGCAGCTAGAAGCTAATCAATTCGTCATTGTATTGTTAGAATTTCGTATTATTGAATCAATGAAAAAAATTTCTGGACTAACTCTTGTCTTTTCATTGTGTGCAGTATTGACCATGTGCAAGCACGATGCCATTGAACCACCTGTGGGAAGCATTCTTCCTCCGGTTGACACTAATGACACAGACACGATAACCGGGAAACCCTGTGACCCGGATACCGTTTATTTTGAGCGCGATGTATTGCCCTTACTGCAGGGTAGTTGTGCCAAGTCAGGCTGTCATGATGCCATAACCAGAACCGAGGGCATTGTGCTGGATTCATATGCAAATGTGATTGGGAGTGGAATCATTAAATTAAACGACCCGGCGGGGTCAGATATTTATGAGCGGATCACGGAAACAGATCAATCCAAAATCATGCCTCCCCCTCCTAACCCAAAACTGAACGCCGATCAAGCTGCCTTGATCCTGAAATGGATTCAGCAAGGAGCCTTGAACTTGTTTTGTGATGGATGTGATACATTTAACACCTTTTACGGTGAATTAGCTCTGCTCATGTTCAATGCCTGTGCCAGTTGCCACAACGACAATTCAACCTACCCCACTCTCCTGAGCAAAAATCTTTCCTTTTTCCCATCGGCACCGACCTCAGGTAACGACATTTACTACAATCAACTAATTGCCATCAGCAATGATTCCGTGAACGGTAAAAATCGCCTGATCGGATCAATGACCTGGGAAAGTGAATTTGTGAATATGCCCTATGGTTCGAGCACAGCACCCTCGGATTGTGATGTTTCAATAATTAAAGATTGGATAGCCGCCGGAAGACCCAACTAATGAAAAGAAGTAAGCTTTTTCTTTTATCCGCCTTAGCCATGATTTCCTGGCTAAGTTCCTGCTATTATGACGTAGAAGAAGAACTGTACCCTGTGGGATGTGACACCAGTTCGGTTTCTTACAGTAATGACGTCGTACCAGTGCTAGTAAGTTCTTGTTACAGCTGTCACGCTGGAGCAGCTCCTACTGGTGGTGCCTCATTCGATGATCACCCTAGTCTTACCTCAGTCATGGGTCGGACTTCGGCCCAATTCTTTTGTCGAATAAAATTTGAAAGCGGTTGTAATCCCATGCCGCAAGGGGGAAATAAGTTAAGTGATTGTAGTATTTTAAAGCTTGAGACGTGGTATGCCAATGGTGCCGCCAATAACTAACCGTATGAAAGGAGTAAAGATTTTAGTTGTTATATTGACTCTTATAGGCACTGGTATCTTTATTGTCTATGAATTTACATATAACAAATCCAAACCCGACTACGCAGAACTCGAAGCCGACTACCAGGTATCCGCAGAGGAACTCTACAATGAATTTCTAGCCGACCAAGTGGGAAGTTCAGCAAAGTACAATGGAAAAATGCTTCAGCTCAGCGGAGAAATCACAAAAATAGAGCGCACAGATAGCCTGTTGATAGCGGTATATGTGTTCAACGAAGGCATGTTCGGCGATGAAGGAGTCAGGTGTACCTTCCTGGCAGATAAGGCCCAGAACCTAGAAAATGCAGATCTGTCAACAAACGATATTAAAGGTTTCTGTTCAGGCTATAATGACGTAGACGTAATTCTTGAAAAATGCACCTTAATAAAACACGACTAAATGAAATCAAGTAAATACTTAATCCTTTTTCTGACCATTCTGCTTTTTTCAACCGTACTTAATGCTCAGAAATATGTGACAAAAACTGGTCACATTAAATTCTTTTCCACCACTCCAATGGAAAACATTGAAGCGCATAACCGACAAGTGAACAGCGCTTTTGACTTGTCAAATGGAAATTTTGTATTCAAAGTCCTAATCAAGTCCTTTGAATTTGAAAAAGCCCTGATGCAAGAACATTTCAATGAAAATTACATGGAGTCGGACAAGTTTCCCAATGCCATGTTTTCAGGCAAAATTGAAAACATAAGCGACGTAGATTTCGATAAAAATGGCGACTACAGCGTGGATGTCAAAGGTAATTTGACCATTCATGGCGTGACCAAATCTGTGGAACAAAAAGGCACATTTACTGTGTCGGGTGATGGGATAAATGCCAATGCCGTTTTTAAGGTCAAAGTAGCTGACTACGACATCAAGATTGCCAAAGCAGTAATTGACAACATTGCTGAGGAAATAGAAATCACGGTAGATGCCAAGCTGGAAAAATTAAAATGATGCAACTAAAAGCCCTTGTTCTTGTTTTATTGGGATTGCTTTTCAGCAGAGAAGCCCTGAAAGCACAAGATGATTTGATGAACCTCTTCGAAGAGGAGTCTGAGGGCATCAAATATTCCAGCGCTGCTTTCAAATCATCAAGGGTGATTTTGGGCCAGTCGATTGAGAACCCTTCTCCAGGAAATCTCGTTTTTCTTATACAACATCAATTCGGGAATTTGAATGGAGGTGCCAATGAGCTCTGGGGGCTTGATCAGGCTGTTATCCGACTGGGTTTTGATTACGGAGTTAACGAGTGGCTTGCTCTGGGAATTGGAAGAAGTAGCTATAATAAGACATTCGATACCTATGCTAAGGTCAAATTATTGAGGCAAAGTTCGGGTAGCAGAAATATGCCGGTTTCGCTTTCCCTGTTTTCAGGGGCTTATCTCAATTCATCCACATGGGAAGATCCTGCTAGAGAAAATTATTTTTCGAGTAGGATGTCTTATGCACATCAGTTGCTGATCGCCAGAAAATTCAATTCAAATCTGACATTGCAAGTCAGTCCCACCTTGATTCATCGAAATCTTGTAGCAACTTCGATAGAAGACCACGATGTATTGGCCATTTCGGGAGGGGGTCGAATGAAATTTAATAAATGGATGTCTTTTAATGCCGAGTATTTTTATCTGCTCTCTTCATATACGGCAGAAAATTTCAACAATACACTTTCCCTTGGCATAGACATGGAAACCGGAGGGCACGTGTTTCAGATATACGTCAGCAACGGCCGCGGTATGCAAGAACCTTACTTTGTTGCTGAAAACAGGGGTGAATGGTCCAATGGTGATGTTTTCCTGGCCTTCAACATCCATCGGACATTTGTCATCAGAAAACCGAAGACCTTTCGCGAATAACATATTCTAAGCCGTTTTGAAAGGAAAGAAACACCTGATTTTCATCTCTTTCGTTCTGGCTGCTGTAACAACGGCCTTTCGACACCAAACTAGGGTGAATTATTCGCCAGACAATAATGTCTGGGATGTGTTAATTGAGCTAGGAGAAGAAAAACCCGATCATTACGTTGGTTCATTAGACAAAGTCTTGGTTGAACGTGGCAAAGACTTGGTTTTCAAGGGAAGTGCAATAGGTCCCGACGGAAAAATGGGCGGTGTTATCAGTAAATTCTATGATTGCATTGATTGTCATAATACCGTCAGGGAAGATGTGAATTTGGCAGTTGTTAACCCCGATGCCCGCCTTGAACTCGCCATCGAAAAAGAGATTCCTTACTTACAAGCTTCAACTTTCTGGGGCATTGTAAACCGTGAATCCTGGTACAATGATGATTACGTTTTAAAGTATGGTGACTTGGTAGAAGAAGCGACCGGAGATCTGAAAAAAAGTGCGGCCTTGTGTGCCACTGTCTGTTCACAAGGCACGGGATTGAACGAATGGGAAATGGAGGCCCTTTTGGCCTATTACTGGAGCCTGCAGCTAAAGCTAGCAGATCTGAATTTGAGTCAGGAGGAATATGGAAAGTTGAATTCCGCTTCTGTAAACAAACAAGGCTTACGAGCAATGATTAAATCTAAATACTTACAAAAATCGCCCGCAACCTTTGCCGAACCGCCACTGGATTCAGAAGCCGGATTTGTTGGAATCGAGGGCCGACCGGAAAAGGGCATGGCTATTTTTGCCCTGAGTTGTAAGTATTGCCATCGTAAAAATGGCCCAAGCAACGAGATATTTGAAGACGACGTTAAAACCTATCGATGGCTCGAGCGAAAGATCAATTCCAAGGCAAGGGATTCATTTTATGCCCTTCTCAGGCATGGTACCTTTCCTGAAACGGGACACCGATCTTACATGCCCCATTTCACTCTAGAGAAAATGAGCGATCAACAGATCGAAGATCTTAGGGCTTACATTGAGGAGAAAGCTAAATGAATTATTTTTCGGCAGTGGCCAACTCTTCTCCCACCCTAACTGCAGAATAAGGAAAAGGAACTTCAGAAAGGTGATAGATCACGCAGCGCTCACTTATCAGATCTTCTAATTTAATTAAGCCGGCCAAGGCGACTTGCGAATAGTTCTGAGAAGCATTTCTGAATCCTTTGGCCTCGGTTTCCCAAAGTTGCTGTATCAACTCAAATCCCTCGTATTTAGAATCAATCTGCGCCAATGCATTTTTGACATTATAGGCGCCGGCATGATAAACATGCAATACCAGTAATCGAAAGAAAAGGTCATTTTCTTCAAAGGGCTGTTCCCGTTGGCTCAACATTTCACGGGTGTAGGGTATGCAAATATTCTTGATCAACTGTGAGGCTCCATAAGCAGACCTATCAAAATCCTTTCGCTCATCGACCTTTGAATCAACCCTGAGTCCATATTTCCTCGCAACCTTCGACATTAATTGGAAAGAACCCATGGCTCCAACCGGTGAACGTAACAAATTACCCGGGCTTTCGATCAATAAAATGGCCTGTGCATACCAGGGGTCCACTCCATTATCCAAAAACACTTCTATTCCTCGGTCAATTCCAGGCATAGCCCTTCTGAATTGATAAAATTCAGCCTTGCCCCTGGTTGCAAAGATGCGGTCATTCGAATCCAGACAAAATTCGTTTCTTAAAAAATCACGGTAATCCATCTGCTCGTCTTCTGTCAATTTTTTCCAATCCGAGAGCGCGAGTACATGGAATATTCTTCTACTTTGAGCGTGATTCAAGATTACCATCTTTTCGCTCGTTGACATCACTGTAGACCAAAAACGTATTTTCCTGAGCGTATCTAAGCGCAGTTCCGAGATCTGATTGTCATAGACGAAGCTCTGCCAATAATTTTCGTCCATATTAACGATGCTCACTATTTCCTGAGTTTTCTCAGCAGGCTTGGCCGAAACCAAAGTAAATGCCACCAGCAGGGACAATACAAAAGAAGTCATTGAATAAGTACGCATTATTACAAATCTAATTTTTTTTCAGGCTTCACCGGTCATGCTTGGAGGATCTTCTTTGACAATGGGCTTTTCATTTCTTCTTACCACCAGCAGGCATCCGAAATATGTAGCAGGAACAAAAACCAGGATCTGGCAAAAAGCAAACCACCCGGGTTGTTGATTGATTAGCAACTCGATCATGGCTGAAAAAGTGTAAATCAATGAGGCTATCAGGGCCAGCCGAATGGCGTGCTTATCAGCGATAAAACCAATGGCCAAGCCTGAAACAAAGGCGCTAAAAAACTGAATCAAGAGAACAGAAAAAAGAAAAGGGAATGACTTTTCAGAGGTGAAATTCTCTGCAAACCGGCTGATAAAAAGGGATTTTAAAAATACCATGCAAAGTCCTCCGAAAATAAGGCCCAATGTCAGTGCTGCTATATTCTTTATAGTCATCCTCTAAAAGTAAATAAAAGCCATTATTTTCGCCTAATTTAGAAATATGAAACACATTCTACTCACTGGTCTTAGTTTGATCCTGAATCTATTAGCAATTGCACAGCTGACAGCCGATGCAGGCAACGATCAAACCATTTGCCAAGGCGACACAGCTGTTTTGGGAGGCTCCGTGGTGGCCTATGGAGGCTTTGCCCCCTATAATTACACCTGGCTACCGGTGACGAATTTGAGTAATTCCACGGATTCTACTCCGTCTGCTTGGCCTAGTAATAATGTCACTTATCAGCTCATTGTTCAAGATGCCAATGGCAGAAGTGATACAGATAGCGTGGCGGTATTCGTGGTGCCACCAACGCAGGTTTTTATGTCTCCATTTACTGGCATGTGTTTCTATGACAAGGCCCAAACATTAATGCTTGGTGCACCATCGGGCGGATATTACGGTGGTTTCGGAATGATCGATTCCACGACCTTTGATCCTTTTACTTCCGGCATCGGATACCACACCATAACCTATTACTATTCCGATACGCTATGTCAAACAATCGATAGTGCTTCGGGCATCATTTATGTAGAACAAAACCCGCAGCTCTCGATCAATCCACCAACAGATACGGTTTGTGTTGGAGATAGCACAATGGTGATCACCTCGGGTGGGACGACCTACAGCTGGCAGCCCAATGTCAAGCTAAATTTTTTCAGCTCCGACACTGTATACGTCATTGCAGACAGTTCCATCAGTTATAAGATCATTGCCTCTTCTCCACAACAATGCTTAGATAGTGCTTACTTTGAATTTATTGTTGAGAACTGTGAAACTGGGCTGTCAAAACAAATTGATAACCAGACAATTACGCTATATCCCAATCCCGTTCGTAACTACCTCAACCTGGAATTTGAATCGTCAAATGACATTCAATTCCTGGAAATAAGAAGTAGCAATGGTCAATTAATTGAACGTTTTTATAGAAATGGCATGCCTTCAATGAAGATCAACACAAGTCATTACACCATTGGGCAATACTTTGTGGTTTTCCCCGAGATTGGCCTTTCCAGATCTTTTATTGTTGAGCGATGAGCCGACCATCTCCACTGTAGATATTAAACGTGTTCTTCCTTGCAAATCCTATTAGGGTCAGGTTTTGCTCGATGGCCAATTCAACCGCAAGGCTGCTTGGAGCGCCAACGGCGATCATGATAGGTATACCAGCCGTTACACATTTCTGAACCAATTCAAAACCCGCCCGTCCACTAACAAACAATATCGATTCATCATTACTTTCGTTTACAATACTCCTTGCCCCGATGATCTTATCGACCGCATTATGCCTTCCTACATCTTCTCTTATGAGCAATAATTCACCTGCGGAATTAAAAAGTGCCGCTGCGTGCAAGCCTCCGGTGTGACGAAAAAGGTGCTGATCTTCAGAAGCCAACTGCGGAATTTGATGCACCAATTCGATGGGAATCTTTGGAAATTCAGGATTTAAAATTTGCGAGCAATTAGTCCGAACCGATTCAATACTGGATTTACCACAAACACCGCAGCTGCTCGAAACATAAAAATTTCGATCGAATATCTTTTCGTCAATGCGACGATCTTCGTTTAAGCCAACAATCAGGACATTGCCTTCTTCTTCAACCGATTTTACAGATTCACAGTAAAATATTTTATTGACATCCCGGTAAGTATTAATGATACCCTCAGTCAGCAGAAAGCCAATGGCCAGTTCGAAATCATTGCCGGGCGTTCGCATGGTAACGGCAAGACGCTTTTCGTTATACGACTGACCATTTGAATATTTTAGTCTGATCTCAAGCGGTTCCTCGCTAACCACAAGATCATTATCCAAGGTAGATTTATTACCAGTTACTTTGCTCACTGTAACAGACCGAACTGAAGTTTTACTCATGACATTAATCGTTCCGCTAAAAATACGATTTTCGACCAGCACTGCTTTGCTAATGCCTGCGCTACCCGTAGAAATTTTAAGTATTTTAGATTTTTAAAGTGCAAACGACTTCCCATGTCCGAGAACCTGAGTAAACTGGCCGGCAGAAAAGGCCTTGAATCACCCTTATTCGAGCAATTAGTGGATAATTCCAAGAAAAATGGAACGGTAGACGATGGCGTGAAAAGAGCTCTTGCCCAAGAATTTCTTGTGGGAAATGCCAATGTCGAAGGTACAGTCAGCTTTTATGATTTTTTAAAGGAATCAAACAAAGGAAAAAAGGTCTACGTGTGCAATGGGAGCGCGTGCTTGCTGGCCGGCACTCAAGAAAAACTGACATCCAAACTTAAAAAGCACTTCAAAGATGAAGAAATCGGACACATGTGCTGCCTTGGCCGTTGTCACGAAAACGCTGCATTTTATTACAAGGGGAGTAATTACAGTGGATCTGCATCTGAGAGCTTAGATAATATTCTGACCGGCAAATTGCTTAATGGGGAAGACAACTATTACGTAGGTGGTAATTTACAAAGTCCAATTCTGACCGGTCCTACTCCCGATTTTGGTCAGTTCTTTAGCTTTCTCGAGAAATGCTTGAATTCACCCAAGCTTGAAATTCTTGAAGAGATCAAAGTGTCAAATTTGCGTGGAAGAGGAGGCGCCGGTTTCCCAATGGGCTTGAAGCTCGAATCGTGCATGAACACAAAAAGTGAACAAAAATTTGTGGTCTGCAATGCCGACGAAGGTGATCCCGGGGCATATAGCGATCGGTACATCATGGAAAAACAGGGCCATTTGCTGTTGTTTGGTATGATAATGGCGGCCTTTGTAGTAGGGGCGAATCGAGGCGTACTCTACATTCGAGGCGAATACCCCGAATCAATCCACGAAATCAGGAAAGAAATTGAACGATTCCGCGAAGCCGGAATGCTTGGTAAAAATATCAAAGGAACGGGCTTTGACTTCGAATTCAAGATCATCGAAGGAGCAGGAGCCTACATATGCGGAGAGGAAACGGCACTGCTATCATCGATAGAGGGCCAGCGCCCCGAGGTTCGGGTTCGCCCTCCATTTCCCACTCAGGAAGGGTTATTTAATCTACCGACCGTTGTCAACAATGTTGAAACCTCTGCCAGTGTTTATGACATTTTGTTGAACAGTGGTGAGAAATATGCTTCCATGGGAAACGGAAAATCAACCGGGAGCAAATTGGTCTGTCTGGATAGCTTTTTCAATCGCCCCGGCTTATATGAAGTTAAAATGGGCACAGCCCTCAAAGAAGTCATTGAAGATATGGGCATGGGTTTTAAGAGCGATATCAAGGCAATTCATGTCGGAGGGCCTTTGGGTGGCATTGTTCCGGTAAACAAAATTCCCGATCTGACGCTCGATTTTGAATCATTTGCAAAAGAGGGTTTCTTACTAGGTCATGCAAGTATCATTAGCATACCGGCTGATTTCCCCATGATAAAGTACCTCGAACATCTTTTTGAATTCACGGCAGATGAGTCTTGCGGAAAATGCTTTCCGTGCAGCATTGGATCGGTGCGTGGAAAAGAATTGCTTCAAAAGGCTCAAAATGAAGGGTATAAGGTCGATTATAAACTGATGGACGACCTATTGGAAACCCTGGAAATTGGATCATTGTGTGCACTTGGCGGTGGTCTTCCTTTGGGCATTAAAAATGCCTTAAAATACTTTGAGGGGGAATTGAAAACTTACTTTTCTTAGATTATGAGAGAATTGCTGACCGACAAAAAGAAAGATACTATGACGGCCTATATCAACGACCAAGCATTTGAATTCAAGGAAGGTGAAAGTATTCTTGAATTTGTTAGAAGAAACGATGTGCATGCCGACATTCCAACCCTCTGCGATGCACCAAACCTTAAAACCTTTGGGTCTTGCAGGGTTTGTAGCGTTGATGTCGCACTTGAAAAAGACGGACGCACCAAGACTGTAGCCTCTTGTCATACCCCAGTGATGAAAAACTCATTCATTTATACCGACAATGATCGAATCCAGCGCTTGCGAAAAAACATTATTGAACTGGTCCTGACAGATTATCCTCTGGATCGACTTTACGAAAATAAGGCCGGGAATAATGAACTTCAGAATGTAGCAAATCAGGTTGGGTTGAAACCTGCTGATATTCGCTATCCCAAAGGACGCAATCATGTTAACAGAAAACCAGATATAAGCCATCCTTACATGCAGGCAGACCTCTCAACCTGTATCAATTGCTATCGCTGCGTAAGAGCTTGCGATGAAGTTCAAGGTGAAATGGTCCTTACCATGACTGGCCGTGGCTTTGACAGTACGATTACCATGGGTATGAATGAAGGTTTTGCTGAATCTGACTGTGTCAGTTGCGGAGCTTGCGCCCAAGCATGTCCCACACAGGCAATCACCGATGTCTTTAATTCCAAAATGACCGTAGCCGATGAAGTTACCAGAAGCGTTTGTACCTATTGTGGTGTGGGATGCAACTTGGATATTTCAACGGTCAACGGTGAGATTAAGTCGATACTGGCACCATATGACGCCGAAGTAAATCAGGGTCACACTTGCCTGAAGGGTCGATACGCATTTAAATTCTACGACCATGTTGAACGCCTGCGCACTCCGTTGATCAAACGCAATGGCCAATTTGAAGAAGCGACATGGGAAGAAGCCTTTGACTTTATGGCCGGAAAATTCAATGCCATCGTTGAACAGGACGGCCCCGATGCCATCGCCGGTATTAGCTGTGCCCGGGCAACAAATGAAGAAAATTACCTTATGCAAAAGTTTATTCGCGCAGTGGTCGGTACCAATAATATTGATGGCTGCGCGCGTGTCTGCCACTCACCTACGGCCCTAGGAATGCAACGAACTTTTGGTACCGGGGCGGCAACCAATTCAATCGCCGATTTAAAGTATACTTCCTGCATTATGGTCATTGGAGCAAACCCCACCGACGCTCATCCGGTAACCGGCGCTAAGATCAAACAACGGGCAATGAAGGGAACTCCCATTATAGTGATCGATCCAAGAAAAATTGAGCTAACCAGGTATGCAGATTATCACCTTCAACTAAGACCCGGAACCAATGTGGCACTGTTGAACATGATGATGTACTACATTGTCAAAGAAGGACTTGTAGACAACAATTTTGTTGAAGCCAGAACCGAGGGTTTTGAAGCTTTCAAAGAAAATATCCTTCAGTTAGACATGGATGAATTATCAGCTATCACAGGAGTTGAAAAAGGTCTGGTTCGTGAAGCGGCTATTTGTTACGCCACAGCCGAACGAGCAATGTCCTTCCATGGTCTTGGTGTGACCGAACACAGCCAGGGCACTTTTACTGTAACACTGATTGCCGATCTGGCAATGATTACCGGAAACATTGGAAAGCGCGGTGTAGGAGTCAACCCATTGCGCGGTCAAAACAATGTTCAGGGCATGGCTGACATGGGTGCACAGCCCCACCAAGGTGCTGGTTACATGGCTGTTGACAAAGTCGAAGTCCATCGCAAATACGAAGAATTTTACCAGCGGCAGCTTTCTCCAAAAATTGGTTTCAAGATCCCCGAAATGTTCGATGCAGCCATTGAAGGTAAACTTAAAGCATTGTGGATCATCGGAGAAGATGTGGTCCAAACCGATCCAAATACAAATCATGTAAAGAAGGCATTATCAAACCTGGACCTATTTGTGGTCAGTGAATTGTTCATGACCGAAACGGCGAAAATGGCGGATGTTGTGCTGCCAGCGGCCTCTTTCCTTGAAAAAAGTGGCACTTTCACCAACGGCGAACGCCGGGTTCAACGAGTGAACAAAGTTGTTGAACCACTTACGGGAACCAAATCAGACGGCCAGATCATTGTGGAAATGATGAGAAAAATGGGATATGATCAACCTGATTATCACCCTGAATGGGTACTCGATGAAGTAGCAAAAATAGTGCCCTTTTTTAAAGGAATTCGTTGGGCAAATCTAGGTGTGAATGGAAAACAGTGGCCGGTATTGGAAGATGAAAAAAGCACTGAGATTATGCACGTAAATGAATTCAGGCGGGGAAAGGGTCAGATTCAATACCACGACTTTAGGGAATCGAGTGAAATTGTGGATCACGGTAAAAAATTCCCCTACATTTTAACTACGAACAGGGAATTGGAGCACTATAACTGCGGCGCCATGACCAGGAGAACGGCTAATGTGGAGATTCTGACAGAAGACGTCTTGTTGATTTCAAAACATGATGCTCATGCCAAAGGCATCGAAGATGGAGATATGGTCTGCGTGAGTTCTGCCAGAGGCAAAGTGGACTTGAAAGCCAGGGTCAGTGACCAAGTTAAGGCCGGAGTGCTCAGTACGACCTTCCATTTTCCAGAAGTTTTGGTAAACATATTAACCTCGGGAGTTACCGATTCTGAAGCGATGTGTCCTGAATACAAAGTAGTCGCTGTCGATATTCGCAAAGCAAGAAAAACGCACAACCGAAAAGCAGGCCAACTCGTTGAATCTTAAAATGGACTTGAAGTGAACATTCCATTGGCCGAGCGGATCAGGCCAAAACGATTCGATGATTACATAGGCCAGGAACACCTCACCGCTGAAGGAGCACCTTTGAGAAAAATGCTTTCCAAAGGCAGGCTGCATTCACTTATTCTTTGGGGACCACCGGGGGTAGGAAAAACAACGCTGGCAAATTTAATTGCGCAGGCACTCGAGCGCCCATTTTATTCGTTGAGCGCCATCAATAGTGGTGTCAAGGATGTCCGCGATGTCATTGACAGGGCTTCCAAGCAAGGGCTTTTTGCCAATGGAGGTCCCATTCTATTTATCGATGAAATACACCGGTTCAGCAAGTCTCAACAAGACAGCTTATTGGGTGCTGTTGAGAAAGGAATTGTCACTCTGATAGGCGCTACTACCGAGAATCCGTCATTTGAAGTGATTTCTGCATTACTTTCCAGGTGTCAGGTGTATACCTTGGAAGAACTCGAGATCGCTCACCTCAGAAGCCTGCTTCATCTGGCCATAGAAACAGATGTGGAATTAAAAAAGTTGAAAATTGCTGTTTCCGAGGACAAACAACTCATATTACTCTCGGGTGGCGATGCAAGAAAGCTATTGAACCTGTTGGAGATGGTCTGTATTCATGGGGAATCGAACAAGACCGTAACAATCACCGATGATCTGGTTAAGGAAATTGCTCAGAAACACATCACTTCTTACGACAAGCAAGGAGAATTTCACTATGACATTATCTCTGCATTTATAAAATCGATTCGTGGAAGTGATCCTTCGGCGGCAGTTTATTGGTTGGCAAGAATGGTTGCAGGAGGTGAAGATCCAAAATTCATAGCACGAAGACTAATCATTCTTGCCTCTGAAGACATCGGTCTCGCCAATCCCTCGGCGTTGGCAATAGCAACGGCCTGTTTTCAAGCAGTAGAAAAGATTGGTTGGCCTGAATCGCGCATTGTTTTAAGTGAAACCGCTATTTACCTGGCTACCAGTCCCAAATCTAACAGTGCATACCTGGCCATTGATGAAGCTATGGCCAGTGTTGAAAAAGAAGGTGATTTACCTGTTCCCCTGCACCTAAGGAATTCGCCCACTAAATTAATGAAGGAATTGGGTTATGGACAAGCTTATCAATACGCACATGATTACGAAAAAAACTTCGTTTTACAACAGTATTTACCGGATGAAATGCAAGGTAAAACCTTTTACAAACCGGGTAAGAATCAAAAGGAACAGCAATTAGCTAGTTTCCTGAATGAGCGCTGGAAAGCGAAGGGATAGAAGAACAATGAACTGGTAAAAAATATGCCCTGACATTAATGGTAGATTTAACTAATTCCTGAACTATCTTTACAAACCAAAAGGCATAAAACCATGTTGATCACAAATACAGAAACCATCGAAGGAAGACAAATTTCTGAGCATATTGGACTTGTCAGGGGCAGTACTGTCAGGGCGCGAAACTTTGGACGAGACATCTTTGCGGGAATCAAGAATTTTATCGGGGGTGAAATTTCAGAGTATACCAAGTTACTGGCAGATTCTCGGGAACAAGCCATAGAAAGAATGATCACAGATGCCCAGCGACTTGGTGCTGATGCAATCGTGAATGTGCGTTTTACGACTTCGGCCGTCATGCAAGGTTCTTCAGAAATTCTTGCTTATGGCACCGCCGTTAAATTGAAGTAGTGTTTTTTTACGGACTTTCTCTTTTGTTAATGCTACCTTTTGGATTGATCATTGCCGGCCTTATCCTGGCATACCTCATTTACGATCGATACAAGGAGAAAAAAGCTGAGCGCTTTGAGAAAAGATCAAATTGAATATGCCTTTAAAGATGAAGTCCGGCAAGCTTCTCTCATTGTGAAAGCCGGAGGCTTGATACTCTATCCTTCAGACAGCTTGTGGGGTATTGGATGTGATGCTTCCAACCGGGAAGCCGTTGAAACAATCGACCGTGTTAAAAATCGGCCAAAGAACAAAAGTTACATTGTTCTTGTATCGGATGACCGAATGTTGCAAAAGGTGGTTCGTGAAGTCCCTGAAGTTGTTTGGGATATCATAGACAATAGCAGCACACCGGTATCCATTATATATGAGCAGGCGAATCCGGCCTACGGGCATTTATGTGCCGAAAATGGCAGTATTGCCGTCAGACTTGTCCAGCCGGGTTTTTGCAGGGAATTCATTTCTTATACCGGTATCCCATTGGTTTCCACCTCGGCGAATCAATCGGGAAAGCCGTCACCATTGTCTTTTGAGGATATAGATCAGGACATCATCGATAAAATGAATTTTATCTTTCCACCTGAATCAGGCTTGGATATGTCTGAAAAGGCTAGCAAGGTGATCTCGATAAAAAGTAACGGACAGGTCGCTATACTCCGCTGACCTTAAGATGATAATCGACAAGTCCGTCCATTGGACTCTTTAATATACTGACCAATTCCAAGTCAAATTCATCACAGACCTCTTTCAATTGTGTACTAAAAACGTAGGCCACGGAACCAACAAAACCAATCCTTTTTTCGCCGTATACGAGCACAGATCTAAGAATGAATTCTTTGAATGCCGACTTTACAAGTTCCTGACAGTAAGATTCGCCAATATGAAAAGAAAGAAATTTGGAGAATGAAGCTATGAAGCCATTGGGGCCTGGCATTTGATAGATATGTGCCACGATCTCTTCATCGCTAAACGAAAACTCCTTACGAAAAGCGGTTGATATGTCTTTAGGTGCCTTTCGCTGAACGATGTCCCGGATAAGTCGTTTACCCAGATCCACCCCTCCCCCATCATCGCCCAATACATATCCAAGCGGCGTTATTCTGTCAACGATTACTCCACCCTTGTAATACGCTGAACTTGAACCCGTGCCCAAAATAGCAGCCACACCTTGCCCACCCTTAAACAAAGATCTGGCCGCCGCCATCAGGTCATGATAGACAAAACAATCATATTCTTCGCTTCGTGCAGCTTTCAACGCATTGTTAACTAATTCACAATCGCTTTGAGAAGTACATCCCGCGCCGTAGAAATGAATTTCACTGAGTATTTCGTCTGTGTTTAATTCATTTATTTGATGCTTTATGCTATCCATAACTTCTTGAGGTGCTTGAACAACCGGGTTGATTCCTTTTCCGAAATAATCATGTCGATCTCCGTTATTGAGTAACAACACCCAATGCGTTTTTGTTGAACCGCTGTCTGCAAGTAAAATATGTCCCTTTGGCATGGCTTAATCTTGAATCGCTGCTTTTACAAACTTTTCTTTTGGCCGTAGGCGCAAATGCAAATATTATTTACCTTAGCCAAAAGAACCAATTGCAATTTTAAATTAATTATCATGAAAAAAATTACCCTTTTATTTGCCGGATTCGTCTTTGCTGCATTGAGCGCCAATGTGAGTGCCCAGACGTATGATGTCGGTGTTACAGGTTTGCCTACCGTTAGTGGCACTCCTACAGTTTATCCAAATGTTCCTACCAATATTCAATATACCAGAGAGAATTTTGGCGCTGCCGTTACCAGTTCAGTGGTAGATTCTTTTACCATGGAGATCTTTATAGATCAAATCAAACGATTTACGTTTTATAGAAATATGGGTGCCCCATTTGCCGTTAGTGCTAGTGAAACAACTCAGGGTGTCACTCCCGCTGATTGGTCTACATTGGGTTTGAGTGCAGGAACGATTCCTGTTTGCGTTCGAACAAGACTTTGGAAAGGTGGTGCACTTATTGATGCCAATCCGAATAACGACGAAAAGTGCGAAGGAGTTGTATATGCAGGCGACAATAGCCCGTTGACGTATGACCTATCCATCGGCGGTATCACAGTAGCCGATGTATTTAACACCTACCCTAATAATTCACAATTACCAAAAGGAATGACGCTTTCTGAAATTGGATTTGACCTTGTCAATGCAGGCACCAACCAGCTTCCCGATGGCATTAATTTTGGGGTCAATGTTGATGTTGACGGCACTTCTTATGGGCCTTTCGGAGGCGTCACCCAAGCCATGTCAGCTCCAGGTAGTGTGATTTATACCATTGATGCATTTGCTAACGGCATCTTCCTTCCAAGTGGTAAAACTCAGTTTGATATCTGTGTTGAATTAGTGGCTACTACTGACGACATCGATAAC
This sequence comes from Vicingaceae bacterium, assembly GCA_040220895.1. Classification (GTDB taxonomy): domain Bacteria; phylum Bacteroidota; class Bacteroidia; order Flavobacteriales_E; family Vicingaceae; genus UBA11591. Next base: position 118,433 of record JAVJVY010000013.1, on the reverse strand, counting down.
AGTAATGACGGTGACTGCAGTACGTTTACTATCCCAGTCGGTATCGAGGAGTCCGGAGATGCTTCTAACTTCGAAATGAATTATTTCAACAGGGTCTTAACCATCAATTCTGATGAGTCTATCAATGGTCAAGTTGAAGTAAGCATCATCTCTATGTCAGGACAATTGGTTCAGTCTAATTCCTTCAATGCTGACATTGATAAAAACTATGAACTGGATTTGAATCAACTAACTTCTGGTGCATTCATTGCCAAAGTAAAAGCAGAAAATGGTGCTGTTGAAACAGCTCGTTTCATTGTTGAATAGATCTTCAGATCAAAAATCAAAGGAAATCGCCTTGCAAATGCAGGGCGATTTTTTTTGTTTAAATTTATCCTTATGAAAGGAAGTATCAAGTTACTTACATTGTTGTTTTTAGGGCTATTAGTCAATAAACTCATTGCGCAAGATGTAGGAATATCAAGAATGGTGTATCCGGAAGATAACCAACGGGTGCATCTGATGTTCACCTATGACATAGATCTTGTACTGGTGAACTACGGGAATAATGCTGTTCCATACAAAGACATCACACTTGATCTGTTTTACGACAAGCAGTTTTGGCAAAAATATACCATCCCGGGAACTGCGTCACTGGCTTCGGGAGACAGCGTTGAAGTGACCATTAATGCCATCACATTCGCCACGGCCAATTCTACCCTTGAAATATGCATTGCCTCAAGTTTGGCCGGGGACATTAATCCACAAAATGATACGGTTTGCAATATTTTAACTTTCTCTTTGGATAATTACATCGATCTGAGCCCTGTTTTGATAAGAATAATCGATCCTTTGATAAATGATTCTCTCATTGAAACAAGCACCCCCGTTAAAAGAATGGAGGCTTACATTAGAAACGTCGGAAACGTCACTCTGCCACGAGGATTCAGTATTCTCTTGAAATTTAAAATGTATTCAAAGGATCGCAACTTTTTTGCCTCAACCACATTTGCCGTTGATACCAATGGACTATACACCATTCCAATGCTTGGTGGCTTGCCCGATGTTCAGAACAAACCCGGCCCCTTTCAGGTTTGTGTGACCATTCTCAATTTAGATGACCAGAACGGAAACAACGATGAATACTGCCAAACCTTCTATGCATTTGATTTCACGGGAATTGGCGATGCGGGTGACCAGTCGTCGATCAGCTCCTTTTTCTATGGAGATGGACTAACCGTTAACCAAAACGGAGAGCAAAAGGCATTGTGGATTTCTATTTTTAATTCCTTAGGTCAAGAAGTTTATAATACAAATACTGTTTATAGCACTGGAGCGGAATACATAGGACTCGGACACCTCGTGCCGGGTGTCCATGTAATAAACATTCGTGACATCAATGGACGCGTCATTCACAGCAACAAGTTTGTAGTGGAATAAATCAGACATATTGGCAGATTATTTAGAGAATTAACTGTCATTATAACATGAGAAACCGGCCTTTTCACAATGGCCGGTTTTTTGTTGCCATCTATTAAAACAATAGCATGAACTTGAATCAATTTACCATCAAATCACAAGAGGCCATTCAACAGGCACAACAGCTTGCAACCGAATTAGGAAATCAAGCCATTGAGGTTGGGCACCTGCTGAAAGGCATACTGATCACAGACCAGAATGTGACCCCTTACATTTTCAAGAAACTCGGGGTGAACGCCGAGCGCATCGAACAGAGCACAGATAGCATTATTTCATCCTATCCTAAAGTTAGTGGCGGCGAGGTATATCTTTCCAAGGAATCCAATGAATCCATTCAAAAGGCAATCGCTGCGCTTAAGGAATTTAAAGATGAGTACGTCACTGTAGAACACTTACTCATCGGACTTATCAGAGGAAAATCCAGTGTGTCCCAACTCATGAAGGACGCCGGGATGAATGAAAAGGGCTTGCTGGCCGCCATCATTGAATTGAGAGGTGGCAGCAGGGCAACTTCAGCAAGCCAGGAAGAAACTTATCAGGCACTCGATAAATACGCGAGAAACCTTAACAAATTAGCCGGAGAAGGGAAATTAGATCCTGTGATTGGAAGAGACGAAGAAATACGCCGTGTGCTGCAGATACTCTCCAGAAGAACCAAGAACAACCCAATATTGATTGGTGAACCCGGTGTCGGTAAAACAGCTATAGCAGAAGGGCTTGCACATCGAATCATTGCGGGAGACGTTCCTGAGAATCTTAAAAGCAAGCGGATATTTTCACTTGATATGGGTGCACTGATTGCCGGTGCCAAATACAAAGGAGAATTTGAAGAGCGTCTGAAGTCCGTGATCAAAGAGGTAGTAAGCGCCGAAGGAGAGATCATTCTCTTTATTGATGAGATACATACCCTTGTGGGGGCCGGCGGCGGAGAAGGAGCCATGGATGCTGCGAATATTTTAAAGCCGGCGTTGGCGCGCGGAGAACTTAAAGCCATTGGTGCTACCACGCTTAACGAATACCAGAAATACTTTGAAAAAGACAAAGCCCTGGAAAGAAGGTTTCAAAAAGTAATGGTCGACGAACCAAACGTCGAGGACTCGATCTCCATTTTAAGGGGAATCAAAGAGAAATACGAAGCACATCACAAAGTCGAGATACGAGACGAGGCCATTATAGCGGCCGTAGAACTTTCTCAAAGGTATATTACCGACCGGTTCTTGCCAGACAAAGCGATTGACCTGATTGATGAAGCTGCTTCCCGACTAAGAATGGAGATCAATTCAAAACCTGAAAAACTCGACGAAATAGAACGTCGGATCATGCAGTTGGAAATTGAAAAAGAAGCCATCAAAAGGGAAAAAAACAAGGATAGACTCAAGGCTTTGGAAGAAGAACTGGCAAATCTATCAGACGAGCGAAATGAATTGCAGAGCAAATGGCAAAATGAACGCGACATTGTAGATGGAATTCAAAAAGCAAAAGAAGAAATTGAGGCTTTTAAATTCGAGGCCGAACAAGCGGAACGAAGCGGTGATTATGGCAGAGTCGCAGAAATCAGGTACGGAAAAATTCAAGAAACAGAAAGCCGATTGGATTCACTAAAATCCGAATTGGCTTCGATTCAGAGCGATTCTAAATTGATTAAAGAAGAAGTAACTGCCGAAGAAATAGCTGAAGTCGTTGCTAAATGGACGGGGATACCAGTTCAAAAAATGTTAGAGAGCGACATTGCCAAACTTCTTAAATTAGAGGATGAACTTCACAAAAGAGTTGTAGGTCAAGACGAGGCCATAAGAGCAGTTGCGGATGCCGTTCGCAGAGGAAAAGCAGGCTTGCAAGATGAAAAAAGACCGATAGGTTCATTTCTCTTCATTGGTACAACAGGTGTTGGTAAAACGGAATTAGCAAAAACGCTAAGCACCTACTTATTTAATGACGAGAATGCACTTACAAGAATTGATATGAGCGAATACCAGGAACGACACAGCGTTGCAAGATTAGTTGGTGCTCCTCCGGGCTACGTCGGTTATGAGGAAAGCGGGCAACTGACTGAAGCTGTGAGAAGAAAGCCTTACAGCGTAGTTTTGCTCGATGAGATCGAGAAAGCCCATCCAGATGTATTCAATATATTACTTCAGGTGTTGGATGACGGTCGGCTAACTGACAACAAAGGCAGAATGGTGAACTTTAAGAATACCATCATCATTATGACTTCGAACATAGGCTCAGACATTATTCAGGAAAATTTCGAAGATCTTGACATCGGTGATCGGGCATCCATCATTGAAAAAACCAGGTTGGAATTAATGGGATTACTCAGGAAAACGATCAGGCCTGAATTCCTGAATCGAATAGACGAAACCATTATGTTCTTACCATTGACAAAAGACGATGTCAGTGAGATAATCAAGATTCAGCTCAAAGATCTTGAAAAGACATTGAGCAAGCGAAACATCGACTTGGGAATAAGCGATGATGCCTTGAAATACATCGCTGAAAAAGGATATGATCCACAATTCGGAGCAAGGCCGATCAAGAGAATGATTCAAAAGAATGTGCTAAACGAACTTTCTAAAGAGTTGTTGGCCGGTAAGGTCAAAGATGGAGATAAGATCGTATTGGATGCCTTCGACGGGAATTTCGTCTTTAGAAGTCCCCTTGCCAAAGAAGATAACCATACGAAAGAGGAAATGCAAAATGCCTAAGAAATTAAGCCCCGAAAGGGGCTTAATTTTTAAACCTCAATCACCAGGCCATCATGTGCCAGTGCCATGTTGGTCGGTAACTTTTCTGAAACCTGTTCATGCAGACCCAGGTAATGGCTGATGTGGGTAAAGTAGGTCTGTTCCACTTCTAGCTCATTGGCCAGTTCGATTGCTTCCTGCAGCGTGAAGTGTGATATATGCTGGTGATTCCTGAGCGCGTTCAAAACAAGGACCTCACTGCCACGAATCTTATTTTTTTCATCCTCATCAATGGTTTTTGCATCTGTTATATAAGAGAAGTCACCTATTCTAAATCCAAAAACCGGCATCTTATAGTGATAAACCTGTATGGGTGTGATGACAACGCCGTTTATTTCAAAGGCATTGTTGTCGATCTGATTCAAATTTAATTTTGGAATACCCGGGTAGTTATCGTCTGAAAAGACGTAATGAAATTCTCTTCGCAAGGCTACTTCCACCGCGCTTGCTGCATAAACTTCCATGGCCTTTCCCTGAGCATAATTAAATGCCCTGACATCGTCCAGTCCCGCTATATGGTCTTTGTGTTCGTGTGTGAATACAACGGCGTCAAGGTTTTTGGCATTGATGTTCAACATTTGCTGACGAAAATCAGGTCCAGTATCGATCACCAATCTAAGATCACCGGTTTCAACGTATACCGATGACCTTAGCCGCTTGTCTCTTTGGTCAGAAGATGTACAAACAGGGCAGTCACATGCAATTACCGGCACCCCTTGAGATGTGCCGGTGCCCAAGAATGTTACCTTAACAGACATCAACTTAGGCAGGTACGCCGTAAAGTTCTTTTAAAACAGCCACAGCATACTCCACTTCAGCCTTGGTATTGAAGCGGCTGAACGAGAATCGAATTGCCGGGCCTTCTGAATTCTTTCCAAGGGCATTCAATACGTGAGAGCCCACATTGCTGCCAGAAGAACAAGCACTTCCACCTGAAGCCGCTATACCTTCTATATCTAAGTTATACAAGAACATTTCGTTCATCTCACTACTTGGAAAACTCACATTAAGTACGGTGTACAAAGACCTTCCTTTTGGATCGCCGTTAAAATCAATGCTTGGAAAAAGCAATTCTAATTGCTCGATCATGTATTTTTTAATTCCAAGAACATGCTCCTGATGCGCATCCATGCTGTGATGAGCAATTTCCATGGCCTTGGCAAGTGAAGCTATGCCATAAACGTTTTCTGTACCAGCTCGCATATTTCTTTCCTGTGATCCACCAAAGATCAAGGGCTTAACGGAAACATCTTTATTAATGTATAAAAAACCAATGCCTTTGGGACCATGAAACTTATGGGCCGAACAAGTTGCAAAATCCACATTCATGGCGCTAAAATCGAAGCGGTAATGGGCCATGGTTTGTACCGTATCGGAATGAAAGTAAGCACCTTGTTCCTTGCAAAGATCACCCACTTCTTTCAAGTCGATCAGGTTTCCTATTTCATTATTGGCGTGCATTAAAGAAACAAGAGTTTTTTTGTCAGAAGATGTTAAAAGTCGTTCCAAGTCATCCATATCCACGTAACCCTCAGGTGTAATCTTTACCAGGTCCACCTGAACGCCAGTATCTTGCTCGCATTGCTCTGCAGTATGAAGAACCGCATGGTGCTCAATGGGTGAAGTTATAATGCGTTTTACATTCAGATCGCGCACGCTGCATCGGATGGCCATGTTGTCTGCTTCGGTTCCGCCTGCTGTAAAGTAAATCTCTGAAGGTGAGACATTTAAAAATGATGCGATTTGCTTTCTGGACCGTTCAATGATGGCTCTTGTCTCTCTGCCAAAACTGTGTATGGATGAAGGATTACCGAAATTGGATTTCAAAAGTTCACACATTACTTCTGCAACTTCTGGATCTATTGGAGTAGTCGCGGCATTGTCGAAATATACTTTCATGATTCTGCTTTAAACCAGATTAACAATTTCATTTACCATTTCACCGGCCAGTTCATCCGCTCTTTCCTGACTCATTGCTTCGGAATAGATCCTGATAATAGGTTCAGTATTGGACTTGCGCAAATGTACCCATTCAGACTCAAAATCAATCTTTAATCCATCGATCAAATTCACTCGTTCGTGCGAGTATTTAGACGTCATTTGCTTCAAAATGGAATCCACATTCGTGGACCGGGTCAATTGTACTTTATTTTTTGACATGAAGTAGGAAGGATAAGCTTTGCGTAAAGTCGAGACCTTCTCAGCTCCTCCATTCCATTTACACAAGTGACTAAGAAAAAGAGCAATCCCCACAAGTGCATCCCTTCCATAATGCAATTCCGGATAAATAATACCTCCATTTCCTTCCCCACCAATAGCTGCATTGGAAGATTTCATTTTTTCAACTACGTTTACCTCACCTACGGCAGAAGCTGTATAATCTCGACCATGTTTTTCGGCAACATCCCGCAGTGCCCTGGTAGATGAAAGATTTGAAACCGCCCCACCGGATTTGTACGTCATGACGTAATCGGCAACAGCCACAAGGGTGTATTCTTCACCAAAAAGTTTTCCATCCTCCTGAACGAAAACCAATCGGTCAACATCGGGATCCACAGCAATGCCTAAATCGGCGCCGGTACTTAACACTTCGGCACAAAGGTCTTTCAGGTTATCGGCCAAAGGCTCCGGATTGTGCGCAAAACGACCGTTAGGTTCGCAATGAATCTTTATGATGTCTTCTACCCCCATGGCTTTAAGAAGAGCCGGTACAAAAATGCCCCCACTTGAATTCACAGCGTCTACGACTACCTTAAGTTTTCTTTTACGGATGGCCTCCAGTTCCAAATTAGGTAAGGCCAAAATGGCTTGGATGTGCCTATTCATGTAGGAGTCGTCGATCTTTCTAGTTCCCAGATCATTGACCTCTGAATAAGAGAAATTCGAAGCCGCTGCTATCTCCAGAATTCGCTCGCCCTGCGCAGCAGAGATGAATTCTCCCTGTTTATTCAACAATTTGAGTGCATTCCATTGTGCCGGATTGTGGCTGGCGGTGATGATTATTCCCCCATCGGCATTTTCCATTGGCACCGCCATTTCTACAGTGGGAGTAGTTGAAAGGCCCAGGTCGATTACATTTATACCCATAGAAGCAAGTGAAGCAGACACCAGGTCAGCAACCATTTCACCCGAAATTCTTGCATCTCTACCAATGACGACAATTAGTTTTTTGGACTCAGATACCTCTTTGAGCCAACTCGCATAGGATGCTGTGTAAAGTAAAACATCCTCCGGGCTCAGATTGTCTTCACTTTTACCACCAACCGTACCGCGGATACCAGAAATGGATTTTATAAGGGTCATAATAATTGTGCGTATTTTTGTACGAAAATAGTGCAAGGAGTTGAATGTCTTAGGCTATATTGCAACTAATCCTTTTAAACGTGACTGTTAACTTTTTTGTTAAAAACAAAACAAGCAATTTCTTGAATCGGACTCATATGTTCTAAATTTGAGTAAAGCTACACTGGATGAACGAAAATTTCGAAAACGCGCACGACCAGGATGACATGGATCAGTCCATCAAGCGCTTTGAAAAAATGCTCAAAAACAATGAGTTTTACTTTTTTGACGTAGACGAATTCGAAGATCTGATTGATCATTACATGGAGGAAGGAAACTCCAAACAAGCGCTAAAAGTTATAGAAATGGGTTGTGAACAACACCCCTCATCTTCCACCCTCTTACTTTACAAAGCACAACTCTTAGCCAACATCCACAAACCAAATGAAGCCCTTGAAGTACTTTCAAAAGTAGAACACAGCGAACCGAATAACCTTGATATCTATCTGATAAAAGCCAGTGTTTTCAGCCAACTCAGGGAATACAGAAAAGCGATCGATAACTACCGCAAATCGATCCCACTAGCCAGTAATGAAGAAAAAGAAGACATTTTCATAAGTATGGCTTTTGAATATGAAAACATTGACGAATATAAAGAAGCGCTGAAAGCCCTCAGGGAATGCCTGAAATTAAATACAGAAAATGAAACTGCTCTTTACGAAATAGGTTTCTGTTTTGATGTTGACCAAAGGGTCGATGAAGGTATTGATTTCTTCACTCAATTTATTGATGACCAGCCCTACTCCCATGCAGCCTGGTACAACTTAGGCTTGTTGTATAGTAAAAAAAATGATCACGAAAAAACCCTAACATGTCTCGACTTTACTCTGGTGATCAAAGAAGACTTTGCATCAGCTTGGTACAACAAAGCCAATACCTATAGCAAGATAGGCGCTTTCGAGAAGGCCATTAAGGCATACAAGAAAACAATTGAACTTGACGAAGCAGATGGTTCCACCTATTTCCATATTGCCAACTGTTATGAAGCGCTTAAAAACAAGGAAGATGCCTTGAACTACTATCATAAATCGATCACAGCCGATCCTTATTTTGGAGATGCGTATCTGCATCTGGGTTTCCTTTACGAAGAAATGGGGCGATTCAGTGAAAGCATCCACTTTGTTAAAAAAGCCCTTGAGCTGGATCCCAAACAAATTGAATATTTGCTTGCCTACGGAAGTATTCAGGTCAGGCTAGGCTTTTTCCAAGAAGGCATTGATGCCTTTGAACGCGTGTTGGATTTAGACGTTGACAACATGCTAGCCTATAGTTTACTTGCCCATGCCCTCTTTTTAAATGGTGATGGCCAGGATTCATACGATACCATATTAAAAGCCATAGAAATACAACCCGAGAACGCCTCAAATTACTACCTTCATGCCGCAAATCTTTTTCGTGATCAGCGAAAAGTAGAAGGACTTTCAGAACTTGAAAAAGGATTGGAATTATGCCCCGAAGACCAAGACAGGTTTGTGTCGTTTTACCCCAATTCCCTTGATGATCTGGAAATTCTTGAACTGCTCACGAAATACAATATCAAATAATGAATTTTGAACTGAGTAATCTTCCCGAGAGAGCGGTCAAACCCAGGAAAAACGGATTGACCATGATGATGGACAAGGGTTTGAGCGTCAGGCAAGTTGAGAATTTCTTAAATGCCGGCGGAGAGTATACCGACCTTGTGAAATTCGGTTTTGGAACCTCCATCCTAACAAAGGACAACGAATTAAAAATAAAATTACTCCAGGAAGGAGGCATTAAAGTATACCTGGGCGGCACGCTCTTTGAAGCCTTTCTAATTAGGGGAATGTTAGACGATTATAGACGGCTGATGGACAAATGGAAGATAGACACCGTTGAGGTTTCAGACGGCTCCATTTTGCTTCCACACGACAAAAAGTGCGAACTCATCGCAGATCTGGCTAAGAATTACACTGTTCTCTCTGAGGTTGGGTCTAAAGAAGAAGGAATCTTAATAAGTCCGGGGAAATGGATATCGATGATGCAAACCGAACTAGAGGCGGGATCATGGAAAGTAATTGCTGAGGCCAGAGAGAGTGGGAACGTCGGGATATACCGTCCTAGCGGAACCGCCCATGTTTCCCTTGTAAATAAAATCATTTCCCAGGTACCACCCGAAAGCATTTTGTGGGAAGCGCCAATTAAATCTCAACAGGTGTGGTTTATAAAGTTGCTTGGTGCTAATGTCAACTTGGGAAACATTAATCACTTTGAAGTAATCCCACTGGAGACCCTTCGACTTGGACTTCGCGGAGACACTTTTTTCACCTTTCTCCCGGATGAGGTTAAAAATAAAATGCTCTAGGAATGAAATCACTTTCTAAGGAGGAACTGGACCAAATGATTCAGTCCAATCAGGAATTTATGCTTATTGATGTAAGAGAGTCATATGAATTCGAAGAACAGAATTTAGGCGGTACGAATATCCCACTGGATGAAGTCCTGAGAAGGAAAGACGAAATACCAAGCGAAATCAAGGTAGTCATGTGCTGTAAAAGCGGAAAACGATCGGCAGCAATGGTTCACACCCTAAAGCGAAAATTTGGTTTTAATAACCTCTCTTCCCTGGAAGGCGGACTTTCTGGTTATTTTGGAGAATAACGAATGAATCGAATACTGCTTATCTTAAAGGGCATGGCCATGGGTGCCGCCGACGTCGTCCCAGGAGTCTCAGGTGGAACCATCGCTTTTATCTCGGGTATTTATGAAGAATTGATCGAATCCATACGTTCGATTGATGTGAATGCATTCAAGTTACTTTTTAAAAAAGGACCTATCGCTTTTTGGGAAACCATCAATGGAAACTTTCTCTTTAGTGTTTTTCTGGGCATTGGGATAAGCGTTCTTGGTCTTTCGAAGTTGATTTCCTATTTACTTGAAAATGAACCCGTTCTGCTTTGGTCATTCTTTTTTGGTTTGATACTCATAAGCATCTTTTCCGTCGGAGGCCAAATAAATCAATGGAAAAAACAAGGCATTGCAGCCATTATACTAGGGTGCGCCCTCTCTTATTATGTCAGCATAGCCACACCGATGCAAGGTCCTGAAAGCACCCTTGTTCTTTTCTTCTATGGCTTTATTGCCATCATAGCCATGATACTTCCCGGAATCTCAGGTGCATTTATTCTCTTGCTGCTGGGTGCCTACTCCACCATCATTCAAATCGTGAATAGTTTCAGGACTTCACTCACGGAAGTTGACCTGGCCTCCGTTGGCTTTTATGGTTTTAAACTTTTGGTCTTTATGGCAGGATGCCTTGCGGGACTTTTAGCCTTTAGCAGGGTATTGAGCTGGATGTTTAAGCATTACAGAGACACAACACTGGCTTTGTTAACCGGTTTCATGATTGGTTCTTTAAATAAGATATGGCCCTGGAAGGAAACAATAGAAAGTCGGGTTGCACACGCTGGTAAGGAGAACGAGGCTATTGTTCCTTTTATTCAGGAAAATGTCTGGCCATGGAATTACGACAATCTTAATGATGTCGAAAAGATGTTAAGTACCGTCCCCGATAAAAACCCAGAGATTCTAGCGGCAGTTATGGTCATGACTGCAGGTGCAACCATTATGCTCATACTGGACAAGTACAGTCCCGATAATGAATGACCCTTCCCAATACGGCCTGCTTGGGAAATCGCTCGGTCATTCGTTCTCGAAGGAGTATTTCGATCAGAAATTCCGGGAATTGAATCTGAATGCCAACTACGCCAATTATGAATTAGATTCCATTGGTGAATTGGGCAAACTGTTACAAAATAAACCTGAGTTGAAGGGCCTAAATGTGACGATTCCATTCAAAGAGGTCATCATTTCTATGCTCGACGATATGACAAGGGAAGCAAGAGAGATCGGAGCAGTGAATGTAATAGAGTTCCGAAGAGGTAAACTGATCGGACATAATACCGATGCACCTGGTTTTATTAAAAGTTTGAATAACCATCCATTGAAGTCAAAGATCAACACGGCCTTGATACTTGGAACCGGAGGTGCTTCCAAGGCAATATGCTATGGACTCCGCTCAATAAACGTCAATTACACCGTTGTTTCAAGAAAGCCTGCAGAGAATGAAATAAGCTATGCGCATTTAAGAAGTATGGACATTTCTAAATTCGACCTAATCGTTCATTGCACTCCCATAGGCACCTTTCCACGAGTTGATGACAAAATTGACTTATCTTATTCCGACTTACGGAAAGAGCAACTACTATACGATCTGATCTACAATCCAAGGGAAACAGCCTTTTTAAAAGAAGGAAAAGTGAGAGGTTGCCATACCATGAATGGTGAGGAGATGTTAATAAATCAAGCAGAATTGTCCTGGGCTATCTGGCAAAGGTCAGAATGATGTAATTTTGAACTGGAAATATGGAAAAGCAATCAATTCAATCACAACCCAGAAGGCGTAAACCAGATTGGCTTAAGAATAAGCTCCCATCCGGTGGAGAATTTTTGGAGGTCAAAAGGAACATTGAGGCCAATCAGTTGCACACTATTTGTACCAGTGGTAAGTGTCCGAACCAGCATGAATGCTGGGGTGCCGGAACCGCGACCCTGATGATACTGGGCAATGTTTGCACTCGTTCCTGTCAGTTTTGCAACGTCGAAACCGGAAGGCCACTCGAAGCTGATCCATTTGAACCTGCCAGGGTTGCTCAGTCGGTAAAACTCATGGGGTTGAAGCATTGTGTGATAACTTCGGTTGACCGCGACGACCTTAAGGACGGAGGTTCAGAGATATGGGCAAAGACCGTTGAACTGATTCGAAAAAAGAATCCAGGTATTACCTTGGAAACTTTGATCCCGGATTTTCAAGGTAAATGGGAGAATCTTCAGCGAATAATTGACGTAAAACCCGAAGTGGTGAGTCACAATCTTGAAACCGTTCAGCGGCTTAGCAAGAAGGTCCGCGTACAGGCAAAATACGAACGAAGTCTCGAAGTTTTGAAGCGGTTGAAAGATGGAGGGATAACTAGAACAAAATCTGGTGTCATGCTGGGTTTGGGTGAAACCGATGATGAGGTCATCGAGACCATGGACGACTTAAGAAATGCCAAGGTTGATGTAATTACCCTGGGCCAATACCTTCAACCTAGCCGCAAGCACTTGGAAGTCAGCGAATACGTCAGTCCTGAAAAATTTGCACACTTCGGGGATATAGCGAGTAATAAAGGCTTTATACACGTAGAAAGCGGCCCCATGGTTCGTTCTTCTTATCACGCCGAGAAACACATACGTTAGGTGGTAAACTTTTGGGATGAACGTTTCTCTCGATCAGAATACGTTTACGGACGTTCTCCAAATGCATTTTTGAAAAAATGCCTTGACGCTTTACCGGCAGGAAGTATTCTTTTTCCCGGTGAGGGTGAAGGTCGCAATGCTGTTTATGCTGCTCAATTGGGTTGGGAAGTCACAGCCTTTGACAGTAGCGTAATGGCAATGGAAAAGGCAAATCGACTTGCAGCTGAACGAAGTGTAGAAATAGACTACTCAATAAGTGATTACCTGAATTTTAATTCCAATGACCGATTCGATGCAGTGGCCTTGTTGTTCACGCATTTGCCGGGCCATGACCGGGAAAGTATTCACCGAAAATACGTTACCTTATTGAAGCCAGGAGGTCGTCTGATCTTACAGGCCTTCAGAAAAGAACAACTCGGCTTGAACAGTGGTGGGCCGAAAGACCTGGACATGCTGTTTTCGGTCGACGAATTAACGAGCGATTTCGACGGCCTAAGTGAGCTTGTGATAAAAGAAACAAATACTTCTTTATCTGAAGGAAGTTTTCACCTGGGTATGGCAAGATTGATCAATGTTTTAGGTGTAAAATGAAAAATTCCTTGATTTTTTGGCTGATTCTTTGGTCTGCCTTATCCCTATCTCAGGAACGGCAGATTGAAGTCTTGATTCTTGGGATTGCTCAAGACGGGGGCTACCCCCAAACCATGTGCCAAAAAGCTTGCTGTCAAGACGTTTTGAATTTTAAAAGCACGGGTAAATACGTTTCTTCTCTCGCGATTATTGACCGTGACAGCATGCACTGCTGGCTTATTGATTGCACACCCGATGTAAACAAGCAACTCGCCATGTTAACTAGCTATCTCGATGGAGGTGCATTTGCACTCCAAGGCATTTTTTTAAGCCATGCACATATCGGACACTATCTGGGTTTGGCACAGTTTGGCAAAGAAGTCATGGGAGTTAAAGAATTGAGTGTCTACGCCATGCCTCGAATGAAGACTTTTTTAGAGAGTAACGGGCCATGGGATCAATTAGTCACATTAAAAAATATTAAGATCATCGAGATGGAAAACGGGGTAGAAATTCATCTTAATAACGACATTGTAATCAGACCCATTCTAGTGCCACATCGAGACGAATACAGCGAAACAGTGGGTTTTGAATTACTTGGTCCTCGCTCTAAAGTTCTTTTTATCCCCGACATTGATAAATGGGAGAAATGGGACAGGACTATCCTGGATGAAGTCAAAAGGGTAGATTTCGCCCTGCTGGACGCCACTTTTTATAGTGGAAATGAACTTGGAAGAAACATGGACAGCATCCCCCATCCAAGTGTTCTGGAGAGTATGAAAATACTTGAGCCACTTACTTCTGAACAAAAGTCAAAGGTCCATTTCATTCACATGAATCACAGCAATCCGATCCTGCGTCAAACAACAGAACGCGAAAAGGTAATATCGTTGGGTTTTAATATTGCGAGACAAGGAGCTTCCATCGATCTGTAGGCTGAATTTGTTTCATCTGTAGCTGAATCAGTATAACTTATCCATAACTTTGCCAGGTGCAAGAAACTTCCATCAAGTCATCGAAACAAAAAATCAGCAAGTCGCTGAATGAAAAGCCCATATATATTTTGGGACCTTGCAGTGCTGAAGATCGCGATCAAGTAGTCAATACGGCTGTAGATCTGGCACGTCGGTTTCCCAATGCCATTTACAGATCGGGCATTTGGAAGCCCAGAACAAGGCCGGGTAATTTTGAGGGGATCGGTGAAAAAGGGTTGAAATGGCTAAGAGAGGCCGGTGATCTTAGTGGTTTACCTGTTGCCACAGAAGTAGCAAACGCCGAACACGTGGAACTGGCCTTATCCAATGACATTGATATCTTATGGGTGGGAGCGCGCACGACAGTTAATCCATTTTATGTTCAAGAAATAGCCGAAGCCTTAAAGGGTGTTGATATCCCCGTAATGATTAAGAACCCCCTGGCACCTGATTTTAGTTTATGGCTGGGAGCCATTGAGCGTTTCGAGAAGATTGGTATCGAACACGTAATCGCCATTCATAGGGGATTCTATAATTTCGATAGTAAACCCTACCGAAATTCCCCACAGTGGGAAATACCTATTCAATTGATGGCAAATCGATCAGACATTCCCATTATTTGCGATATAAGTCATATTGGTGGCAGTCCGGAATTGCTTCCCTTGCTTGCGCAAAAAGCAATGGATTTAAATATGAGTGGGTTACATGTAGAAGTACATCCCAGACCTTCTGAAGCGCTGAGTGACGCCATGCAGCAGATAACCATCAAGGAATTGGCTACATTGATTGACGGAATCCAGTGGAGGGAACCCAGCACCTCTGATGTTGATTTTAAGGAGGGTTTGCAGGACCTTCGAAACAAAATTGATCAGGTGGATCAGCAAATCCTAAGCGATTTCTTTAATCGTATGCAAACCATCGCTCGGATCGGATCTTTAAAAAAGCAGAATAAGGTAACGATATTGCAAGTAAAACGTTGGAAAAAAATCGAAGCACATTACCTAAAAGAAGGTATGGCGTTGGGTTTGAACAAAGAATTCCTGCAAAACATTCTACATCTAATTCATGAAGAATCCATGCGAATTCAGCATGAGATCATGAATGAATGATCTAAGCTAGTTAAGCTCTATTCATCATCGCGCTCCAAGGGAATTACCAGAAGGGCATCGTTTAATTCGAAAACTGTTCTGAATATATTGTAAAAACGTTCCATAATGTGCATGAAGTATTGCTTCCCTCCCAGTTCTTTTTCCATAGACGTCACGCCTTTGTCTTGAAATCCGCAAGGATTGATGTAATCAAAATACTTGAGATCTGTGTTGACGTTGAAGGCAAGGCCGTGCATGGTCACAAAACGACTACTGCGAATTCCAATGGCACAAATTTTCCTCGTTTTATCAGGCTCATTTACATCCAACCAGACGCCAGAAGCCTTTTCAAGCCTTTTTCCTTCAATGCCATATTCCTTGAGCACAAGTACAATCACTTCTTCCAGTTTCTCGATATATTCTGCCAGTCCGATGCCAAAGCGATCCAAATCCAATATGGGATATACCACCAATTGACCCGGGCCGTGATAAGTAATATCCCCTCCTCTGGTGGTATGGAAGTACTCTGCACCGCTTTCCTTGGCAAGGGGTAATATGTTGGATTCATCACCGTTTTTTCCCAGAGTGTAAACGTGATTGTGCTGGCACATGAACACTTTCATAGGAGATGAGCTAAATTCCCGACCCTTCTTTTCTGCGATTAATTGATTGAAGACTCCTTCCTGAAGGTCTAAGATCTTAGCGTACGAGCGCTCTTTCAGGTACTCGAATTCAACACCTTCAATCATTTAAGAGATAATTTTTTGACTTACCGCGGAACCGATCATGATCATGTCCCGGCGTTCTTTGAATTCTTCAAAAGATTGTTTGAAATCCAAGCCATGCCAATATAGATGCAGGCTTCCTTCGATACAGTCGTACATTCCGGTATAAAGGGTTCCAAAACGCTTTTTGTAATTCGTGTTGAAGACCGGAGGAGTTAAAAATTTCTGCACCAGACCCTGCCTTGTCTGGTGAGGATCAAGCCAACATTCATCAAGAAATGATTTGCGTTCAACTGTTTTTGAAATCCGTGCATAATCAGGCCACTCAATGGTATGTTGATGGTTCGTCCCAACGGCCCAATTTGTAATATCCGGTGCGTGGTCGGGGCTGAGGTAAACGGTAAAGAACTCAGAATTGCGATCGATGAGGGTAACATTGTAAGCCATATGCACCGGTACTCTTTTTAAAACAGCAATGGCCTGATGCACATCTGCGCAGGTTTCCAGAATGTATCGTATGATCAGCGGAATTCCCATTCCATTTCCAACCACTTTTCTGCCACCAAAGGTTAAAGACGCAACCAATCCATCACCGTTGATCCCGTCAAGCAAGCCCCAAGAACTATCTGAAACACCAATAACGGGCTTCAACCAATTGCTCTTAAAAATTAATCCTTCAAAAAACTCTATTCCGTAGTCATAATTCCTTATTAGACAAGGACCGTCTTTGACCCAAGCCAATTGAGAGCAACCAGACATATACGGGGGCGGGCACCATTGACTCAGGTACCTCGACTCCAGGTCGCCACCACCAACAAGTTCACAAAGCTGGTCGTATACCGGCAACAATTCTGGCATGTAAATACCGAGATTTTCAACGCAGCTCAGGTAGCCCGGGCGTTCCTTAACACCTTCAGAAAGAAACCATTTACGATAGAATGGCCAGTTTTTTTTGAAACGCGTTTTCCACTTTTCTCCCGGTGTAGCTTCTTCTAATGAGCGAGCAATTATAAACATCGATGATCAGGCCTTACATCATTTTAAAACCACCGATTTCGGCTGCTTTGCGCTCGGGTTCAGGAAAATTTTCAGGCACTTCAGCTTTGAATTGATCACGAATTCCTTTGATCCATTTCTTGGCTCTGTCGTTTAGTTGAAATTCATCGGTCATCAACCTGCCTCGCACCACGAGAATACCCATGTCAGCGCCTTCGTACCAATAATCACCTTTTTTCAAAATACGGAGGAAAAATGCTTCGTTTTCTGATTCAACGGCCCGCCGGTGCGAATCCATTCGTGAATAACTCACCTTTCCCGAATCATCCATCTGATATATTCCACTTTTAGGTGCTTCGGTGAGTAAGCCTATTTCCTTATCGGTATGCTTAATCACTAATTGCCCCCAATTATCAATATTCTCTGCCCTGGACCATCGGCGATTGATCTCATTGACACTGTATTTTGAATCTACGTCCATCCATTGCAGAATGTGAAAAAGAAACAGCGGAATATCTGCCAATGCAAAAACAGCGTGATTTGTAATGGAACTTGCGCCGGTGATGCGTGGGTTCAATTCACCAAGGTATATTTTCTCAGTTCCCTCTTCAATAAGGAAATCGAGTTCAAAATATCCCTTATAACCTTCTTTTTTAAGTTGATCACCAAAAAGTTGGGTGTACTTTTGCGCTTTGCTGCGAATGCGTTTGGTGAATACATTTGGATAGATCTCATTTCCGCACCAGCCTCCTTTATAAGGCGTTAGTTCTTTGAATCCGACTAGTTCCGTCATTAGGGGCGCCACAATAGTGCCATTCCTGGTAACACAGGCCTCGATGGCCGCTCCGCGGCATTGGATGCGTTTCATGATCTTGACTTCTTTTTCCGAAGTGATCTCGTCTTTATGGGCATCAAATTCCTTCTCGTTGGAAATGAAAAATGTTGTATGACCCGAATCTCCATAAGGCGTTTGAACCACCAATTCTTCACCAAGCTTCTTTGAAACTTTGCGCAAGTGATCGAAATTATCCACTTTTGACAATACATAAGGAACGCATGGAACCCCTGCCTTTTCGGCAACCCGGTTGGTAACAACTTTGTTGTCCAAGTGATTCCTCAAGCTCGCCTTGGGAAACATTACTTCAATACCCAATTTGCTGGCCAGTTTCTCTGTTTGCTCATCAAACATCAAGAACATGGCTTTTGGGCTTCCGCCTCGTTTTTTCACGAAGTCTACAACATCCTTGTGCTCCAAAAGGTAGTTATTGATATCCTCAATACTCTCAAATTCGGGGTGATCTTCAATATTTGGGACGAAGACATTCGGGTGTTCTCCATCAAAACTATCGATGTAATTAATGAATTTGAACCCTCTGACCCATTCATCTGCTCCCAATAAATTGAAATTTGTAGCACTTATAAAATAAAGCGGGGTTTTGTTCATGTAGAAATACCTTCTGATATCGGATATCCCGCGCAATACTCTTATTTTCTCGTTTCTGCTTAGCATTTTACTTTTTTTCTTAGACATGTTAATTACCTTATATTAAGACTTCCTCCTTAAACACTTTGAATCCCAATTTTGGATTAAAACTGTGTATTTCCTTGACATCCAATGCCTTCATGAATTTTAATATTTCATTCGTGATGACCTGACCGGGCACAAGAATTGGGAATCCCGGTGGATAAGGGATAACAAAGGTAGCCGCAACCACTTCGCCCCCACCCGAAACCTTTTTTATACACTCGTCCAATTTCATGTAGAGGCAATTTTCTTCTTTATAAGATAGGAAGAATGCTACCCGTATTTTTCCTTCAATATCCTTTGGATCTGCCTTGAATTTTGGATGGAAAGAACTAAAGTCTGGCAAGGGAGGCAGGTCCAGTGTCAGGGATTTGACTGTTTCTTCGTGCAATCTGAATTCTTCTGAATTATACGCTTTTTCCCGTGCTTCAATCTGTTTGGCTATTTTTATCAAAACCCCGATTAGATGCACTGCCGAACTCCTGGTTGTGCCAATGTTTGTCATGAAAAGCACGGTATTTCTAGTCGTTTTATTGATTTGAATACCAAACTGATCCATTAAGAAATCCTTTTTGAAAGCATCGCCGTCGACCCCGGTTCTGCCTATAAAAATGTTGATTTTGGTTGGATCCAGAACAAATTCATCCTCTTCCCAGGCGTTTTCCATGTTATTCCAACCTGTCTCACTATCATAATACTTCTTAAGTCCGGATTTACGATAGACTTCGGGGATAAATTCTTCAACGGTGATCACATCGAAATAGCGCTTTAAAATGGGGTGATCTGTGATTTTGGACCGCAGAATCATGGCGCGTTCAATGGACTTTTCGACCATTTCATTCCCCTCTAATTCCACTTGCCTTCTTCCCACATCCAAGGAAGCTAGAATCTGATAGGATGGAGAAGTTGAAGTATGAGTCATATACGCTTCATGGAATACGTCTTCGACTTTTCGATTGAAGTCTTCATCGAAGATGTGTATCATTGAGCCCTGACGCAAACTGGTTAGGGTTTTGTGGGTGGATTGAGTAACATATACACGCACCTTCTTATCGCTTCCCTCCGCCAAAAATCGCTTTTGTAATTTTTGTGCAGCACCCATCCCGGTGCGCTGTCGATAGTTCTTGTTGAAATAAGCAAAACCAAACCAGGCCTCATCCCATAAAAATATCATATCCTTCTTTATTTCCAGTATCTCGGACATGATGCGCTCGGTATTATAAACGATGCCATCAAAAGTGCAATTGGTCAAGATCAGCATCTTCACCTTATCTAGTTTTCCCTCTTTCTTGAACTTCTTTAGAATTTTTTTGATACTTTCCAATGAGACCCCCCCGTACATACTGTACTTTTCTATAGGGTAGGAATCCAGGTAAACAACATGAGCTCCTGATAGCACCAGGGCGTAATGATGAGATTTATGGCAATCTCGATCAATAAGTATAATGTCATCAGGCTGAATCAGGGCTTGAAGCACAATTTTATTGGCCGTCGAAGTGCCATTGGTGACAAAAAATGTCCTGTTGGCACCAAATGCCCGCGCCGCAAACTCCTGGGCACGTTTGAGTGGTCCGGTTGGCTGCAGTAATGAGTCTAAACCACCGGTGGTTGCAGAGGTCTCGGCAAGAAAAATGTTGCGACCATAAAAATCGCTCATCTCTTTGATCCAATTGGATTTAAAAATTGAATTACCCCTGGAAATAGGCATGGCGTGGAAAACCCCCGTTGGTTGCTGGCTGTAGTTTTTCAAGGCCGTAAAGAATGGTGTTTCAAAGCGCCGCTGGATGCCCTTTAAAATACTGAGATGCAGGTCTTGAAGGTCTTCTTGTCTGTAAAATATTCTCCTGAAATTATCGTGGATGTCGTCGTTGATATCGTCCATTGAGGTATCGGTGACAAGAAAAAGATCCAGTTCGGGCCTGAATAACTTGATCACCTCACCGCAAACCGGTCCCATCTCTCCATCCAGGGTATCCTGGCGATTCACTTTTTCAAGTGGGGCAATAAAGCTTCTGATAGGGCCCAAATCATGCCTAGAAGAATACGAAAATCCATATCGTATAACACAACTTTGGATATACGGATTAAACATAATGCAAATCAAGGCGTCTTCAAAGCTTCTGGCAAACACAAGATCGTACCTGAATTCTTCATTGCTTTCCCGGAGTTCGGCAAAAACCTCTCTTAACTCCTCCTCTTCTTCATCGCTCAGGGCATCAATAATCAATACCTCGAAATAATGGTTTTTATTTTCATTCGATTCAAACTCAGAAATGTGTTCTTCGCTTTCGTCATCTACACTGTAATCCTTGAAGAAAAAGAATTTGCTGACAAGAATCCTTACGGTTTCAGCTACTTTATGTGAAAACGCTGCGTATTCCTCTTTAATATAAAATTGTTTCAACTCGTACAAGCGCACAGTTCCGGGAAAAGCCCAGAATTGTTCCAACAGGGAAAGTTGCAATAACAATTGATCTATTTCTCCTTTTATTAAAGAAAGATCGGAGTTCTTCTTAGATAAACTATAGAGCTTATCCGCCTGTTCCCTAAGTGTATTCCAATGGTCAAGGCGATATTGTGAAATATTGAAATATTCCGAGGGAATCAATTGTGACATGTCTATTTATAAGCTTAATTACGAAACCTTCGTTGGTTTGATTTGTACTGATTAAAATAACAAAATATCTGAAACTATCAGACAGGGGAAATATCCGCTATTTATTTTCAGGCAGACTACCCTCTTCAATCACTTGACTCAGATATTTGATTCGGTGAGGCTTGATGAGCGGTCCAAGTGATTCCAGGTATTCGTGCTTAACTCCATCATTGTATATAGAGAAGTTCACCAGGTGATCTCTAAAACTCTTAAGGGGTTGGCCAAGTCTTAATACACCTGATTCTCTTGATCTTCTGACCCGTTCAAGGTCTATTTCCATGGGAATGATCTCTTCGTTGTTTTCGGCCTGATAAAGCACCCTACCTTCAGGACCGCAAACAATGGACCTGCCATTGCCCCCGGCACCCAAGCCGTTAATGTCAAACATGAAACACTGATTAATGGCCGAAGTAGCTCGGACAATAGATAACTCAATTTCGCGGTCAATGGTTCCAGTCAGTGATGGGTGCAATATAACTTCGGCTCCCATAACGGCCAGGGTCCTAGAAGTCTCCGGAAACCACATGTCATAGCAGATCGATACACCGAAACGACCAACATCCGGAACATCAAAAACGCAAAACTCATTCCCAGACGTTACATTTTCTTCGTAAGGCAAAAACGGAAACATTTTTCTGTACCTGGCCACAACTTCTCCATCAGGGTCAATTACAGAGGCCGTGTTGTATATTCGTCCTTCTAAACCTTTTTCAAAAATTGAACCGGGTAACAACCATATGTTGTGCTTTTTTGCCATGGCCTTCATCTGTTCTTCAAAAATACCGGGCACTTCCTGTGCATGGTGGGTAAGAGGGCCATAGGCGGCTAATTCGCTGAAGACGATCATCTGAATCCACGGATAGATGGTCATGGCCAGTTCTATTTTGGTCTTCATTAGTTCCACATTGCTGTGGGTAGCAGAAACCTGCATTTGGATGCCGGCTATGGAAAAAGCTTTCAAATTATTAAAGTGTTAATCGGGTTAATTCTTCATCCAGAATATCAAGTCCTTTATTAAGTAGTTCGTCAGAAATAGTCAGAGGACTTAAGATACGTATAATATTTTTGTAGGTACCGGCACTTAAGAGTATCAGGCCGCGTTTAGAGCAACCATCTATTACATTGCGACAAAGTTCCTCATCAGGCAACCAGGCGTTGCTCTCTTTCACCAATGCAATTGCCAGCATGGCCCCTATTCCGCGCACTTCTCCAATGCAAGCGTATTTTTCTTTCATCTCGTTGAATCGCCTGCGAATGATACCACCAACGTGTTCTCCGCATTTGTTAATATCTATTTGCTTCATGTAGCGTATGTTGGCAAGTGATGCAGCACAACAGACCGGATTTCCCAGATAGGTGCCCCCAATAGTGCCAGATGCGGCACCGTCCATGACATCCGCACGACCTATGACACATCCAATCGGCATACCTCCACCCATGGACTTTGCCCAGGTAGATAGATCGGGAATTACATCGTAGTGTTCATAAGCTGCCCACTTACCCGTCCTTCCAAAACCAGTCTGAACTTCGTCGAATATCAGCATGATTCCAAACTCATCACACACTTTGCGCAATTCCTTTATGTATTCCACAGGTGCAGCAACAAAACCACCCTCACCCTGAACCACTTCAATGATCACTGCGGCAGCATCATGCGGATCGACGACGTTTATCATAGTTTCACGAAGGCGCCTGGTTTCGCGCGCTATGAACTGTTCCTTGGTTAAACCATCATTATATCGATAGTAATTAGGGTACTGAATTCGATAAACCTCAGGGGCAAACGGTCCGCAATTGTATTTATACGAGGCTTTGGAAGTTAAGGTCATGGCCATCATGCTTCTTCCGTGAAAACCATCTGTGAATGCAATGATGGCCTTTCTTTTGGTGAATTGGCGCGCAATTTTAATAGCGTTTTCAACTGATTCAGCGCCGGTATTGGTAAGCATGACCTTGGTGGATTCACCATGAGGAAATAATTCTGCCAATTCCTGAGCTAGTTCCATGTATAGATCATAAGTGGCAACATTGAAACAAGTGTGGATCAATTTAGCTGCTTGCTCCTGTATGGCTTTTACCACGGGTTCCGGACAGTGCCCCGTATTCAACACACCAATACCGCCTGCAAAATCAATGAGCTCCTTGCCTTCGGCATCCGTTACTACAGAGCCTTTTGCAGACTGAGCAGTCGCAGTATTAAAGATTCCAACTCCGTTTGGAACGAATTTTTTTCGCCGTTCTAAAAGTCCAGCATTTGTTGCCATAATGATTGAGTGTTTTTTTTAGACCTGTTCTGTGCAAGATTATGTCTTTTTTTTAATTCTTAATACAGTAATCGAGCTTAATTCTTAACCTAATAATGAACTTTATGTAAATACCACATCTCCTTCTCCATCAAATAGTTGAATGTTATCTGATGATGGAAACAACGAATGAAGACCTTTGGATATCATGTAATTTCTATCAAGATCTTTTAAAAACAAGCCAAAAGGTTTCAATTGATGTAATTCAAGAACCAAATCCCTCTGGTAGCAATCGATTTCATTAGCAGAGCGTTTGGTAGCTTCAAACACAATAATTCTAGCTGCCTGGTTAAATGCTCCCTTGTCGAGGTCGTAATAAGGTATAGTGATTCTACCGCCTTTTTGACTAATGAATATCTGTTGTCTTTGGCCCTGGTGTAGAAAGGTTAACACATCTCGACGATAGGGTTCTTCGATCCAAGAGAATTGGAATCGTGAGCGGTCGTAAGTTTCTTTTTTTGAGAAATCAATGACCCATGGGTAATCCCTTAGCCAATTGAATTCACCCTCTCCACGTCGAAAGAGGCTTTTTTGGAACATGCCTTGCACCCTGTTCCATATCTGATCTTCTAAGGAAACAGAGGTATATTCGGGCGCTTTTATTTTCCGAACCATCAGTGGTCTAATCAACGTATTTCCAACTGAATCAATAAATCGCAGGAATATGTTGAAATGGGCGATAAAGGGGATTTTAGCAGGTAATAGCTCAGCCAGGTTAAAGCGCATGTAATATCGAATTCCCTTGTGGTACTTATACAATTCAAACAAGCCGGTCTGGTCGTAGATCTTCTTTGAAACCGGAGCATAATTTGTAAAAAATAACCGTCCCTGCCATGCCCTTTTTAATTCCTGGAATAACATGGTAGCGATGCCCTTTCTTCTAAAATCCGGATGAATCCAGGTTCCACAGATCCAAGCAAACGACACTTTTCCATTGCCCACGGGCACAAAGTCGGGCATAGCCGTTCGGTAGCCCACCAACTGAGCATTGTGATGAGCAGTTATTAACAGAATGTCCTCTTCCTGGCCTCTGGGGTTATTTATCAATGAATGAGCCCTGTGAGGACTGATTGGATAGTACTTTTGGGCCAAATAATCACTGGCTTCAACCAGCTCTTTGAGCGCATTCCTGTTATAATGCTTTATTTGAAGGTCGTTTTTCAAAACAATCCACTTCTGTAAACATAGTAATGGTAAGGCCTGGCACCAAAACCATGAAAAAAACGCGATATGTTTGAGTCCATGGACCCTTCAAAATCCAGGACTTCATAACTGGGTAAATAATGTTCTATGGCCCGGTCTACAATCAAAAAACTTGCTCTACTTGCTTTGCCTTGTGCTGAACTCGCCGAAAACAAATAAGTAAGTCGTTTATTCCATTTCGCAAAAAACACAGCCGAAACAAGTTCTCCGCCTTTCTTTACTGCCCAGATCTCTCCAAAATTCTTGTTTAACAAAACATCGATCAACTCTGACATTCTTTTCCAAGCTTTTTCATTCAGATTGCTGTTTCCTTCTGATTTCTTGAAGGAAACAAAATCACCGGCGGTGAGCGAGTTGAAGCGCTCAAGACCCTCTTTATCGGCTTTTTTTAAATTTCTTTTGGTGTTTTGATTGTAAGCATTTCTTACTTCGGTTATATCCGTTAATTCCAATAAATGATTGATGCGTGGTTCAAATCGTCGGTCGGTTTCACTTATTCCAAGAGGATTCAATTGAAGATTGACCCCAAACCTGAATCTTTTTAACTGTTCTAGATAATCTTCGACTTCTACACCCTTCAAATTACCAAAGATTCCCAATTGCTGTGCAAACAGCGGATGTGCCAAGAAATGGATACCAAACTTACTTTTTACAGGAAGAGGGAAAATACTGGCATAATCTTCATTAACCAACCCAGACCAACCGGGGCAAACAACATCGAGATACCAGGAGTTAGCGTAAATAAGTGAATTTTTAGAGCGCAGTAGGCATTGATCCCAAAGATCCCTGTTGACTTCTGCCGATGTCATGTATTTCAAGCTCATTTTCTTTTGAGCGTTGAATTGCCAGCGAAAAGCCTAACCCCCTGAAGTGCCAGGGAGGACTTAATAAAGTTTTCTGTATTGCTCCTGTTGATTTCCATGTCGAGTCGTTGAATGTTTTGCTTGTGCTTATCGATCTTCATGCCACTGCTGCCAAAACTAAGATCTATTGCCATTTCACCATGGAGATAATCAATGAATTGAGATGGGATATTATAATCAAAGAAAGGAAAGGCAAATAATTGAATTTTTTGCTTGAGATTTTCTCGGCAGAAGGCAACGCTTTTTTTGACATCCTCCACACGTTCTTCGGAATTCATATGAGACAAAGATCGATGATCCATGCCATGACCTCCGAAATAAAATCCCTGCTCAAGCATTTTATCGAGCTGGATATCATCCATATAAATATGTTGTTCCCAATTGGTTAGCTTGAGATAGCTAAAGCATTCATTTATTAGTTGTTCATCTTCCCACTGAAGGGCCAGCAATGAATGCCTAAGGTGCTTTTTGAACTTACCGTTCGTTTTCAATATATGGGAGATGTCATTTTGAAGAGATGATCGATTGGCAAATGAAATTTCATACAGTATTTGACCAACCTTATAGCGGTAAAAAATACGACTTCCACCAATAAAATTAGGGTTTATAAAAAAAACTGCAGGGATCCCCATTTTGATTAAAATAGGCCTGACAATCTCAAAGCATTGTACCAATCCATCATCAAAAGAGAGCAAGGCCATGCCTTTGGCATTCCCATTTTTAATCGCAGCACTAAATTCAACGGGATCAACGAAGTTAAATTGCTTAGCCAAGTATTCTAGATCAGCTTTAAACTGGGGTTCAGTTCGCGTTTGGTAGAGTGTATTTAAATGTGGGATGAATGTATTCGAAACGGCATGATAAAAAGGGGCAATGTGCTCAACTCCCGATACTCCTTTTAAAAATTCCGTACCAAAAAGTCCAGAGAGCGGATTAAACAGATTGCGAATACCGTGACTTAATAATGTCATTGCACCAAAAGTAAAGGAATAGCGATAAAAAGACCCGGGCACGGCGATCAAAAAAAAGCGATTTATTCGCATCTTTGAAAACATGAAACGAATAACTTTCTTATTGCTCTTAGCTCCCTTAAGCCTCGCGGCTCAGGAATTCTGTTACTCCAAAAGCTTCTTGGACTTCGCCTTAGAGAGCCGTGTTCAATGTAAGAACCTGGTAATTGGCAAGTTGCAATTTGAAGACAACGGTAACGTAGTATTCCCGACAGGAGACACACGCATTTTGGATTCAATTGCCGTTTACCTGGCCACCAATCAATATATTTTTGAAATTGACTACGAAGTCAAAGGGAAAAGTGCCGACGAAAAAGTCAAGCATCAATACGAAAATGCGATTAGAAATTACCTCATTTCAAAAAGTGCGGTAAATC
This sequence comes from Vicingaceae bacterium, assembly GCA_040220895.1. Classification (GTDB taxonomy): domain Bacteria; phylum Bacteroidota; class Bacteroidia; order Flavobacteriales_E; family Vicingaceae; genus UBA11591. The sequence goes on along the minus strand of JAVJVY010000013.1, from coordinate 91,340 downwards.
AAATGCGCGCATTCCCCGAGGCACATACGCGAATTGACCACAACTCATACATACCAAAAAACATGAAGGAAGCCTTCTTTTTTGTGTGCATTTACCCTGGGAAAGGCAATTAATCAAGTTAATTGTTGTTGGTACAACTTTTGACTTAACTTTGCACGAATACCAACTCATCCAATAATTATGAGGAGACGACTGTTATTCGCCTTGATTGGGATTCTATGCCTCTCATTTGCAAAACTATCTGGCCAAAATGCCAACATTAAAGGCAGGGTAATAGAAAACATCAGCAATGAAGCCATCCCTTTTGCCACTGTCATAATAGAAGGTACCACTCAAGGTGCGGTTACTGATATAGACGGATACTTTACCATTCAGAGTGTTGTTCCGGGCACCTATAACGTTTCTGTCAGTTTTATCGGTTTTAAAAAACAAGTCATATACGAGTACGAAGCTACCACTGCTAATCCAAAATTCCTTGAATTCAGGTTGGAAGAAGACCTCGAAAATTTGGAAGCCGTTGAAATTACAGCTTCACAATTCAACAAGACAGATGAGAGTCCTGTTTCCATGCAAACCATCAATCAAACCGAAATACAGCGAAATCCGGGAGGAAACAGAGACATATCAAGGGTGATTCAGTCACTACCAGGGGTAGCAACCACAACCTCTTTCAGGAACGATATCATTATTCGAGGTGGAGCACCTAATGAAAATAGGTTTTTTCTGGATGGTGTGGAAGTGCCCAACATCAATCATTTTGCCACTCAGGGTTCTTCCGGAGGGCCGGTTGGTATGTTGAATGTGGACCTGATCAGAGAAGTTGATTTATTTACCGGGGCATTTCCAACCAATCGATACAATGCCCTTAGTTCGGTCATGGAAATCAAACAGATCGACGGGAATAGCGAAAAAGTGTCTGGTAGGGCAACCTTAGGTTCGAGTGACCTAGCCGTCTCGCTGAACGGTCCGGCCACAAAAAATTCGACGTACATCGTTTCTGTTCGTCGGTCTTATTTACAGTTTTTGTTTTCTGCACTTAAACTACCCTTCTTGCCCACCTATACCGATTACCAATTCAAATATAAATGGCAGTTGAACAATAAAAATCAGATCAATGTCATTGGCTTGGGAGCCTTTGACGATTTTGTGCTTAACAAATCAGTGAATGAAGGAGAAACTGATCCTGAAGTTTTGGAGCGCAACAATTTCATATTAAACAACATACCGGTAACCGAGCAGTGGAATTATACGCTGGGAGCCACCTATAAACATTTTAAAGATCACAGTTATCAATTGCTGGTTGTAAGTCGAAATCATTTGAACAACACGGCAACCAAGTACTATCAAAATGACGAAAGTTCAGAAAACAACTTACTGCTTCGTTACACAAGTGAAGAAATCGAGAACAAGGTTCGCTTGGAAAACCATTGGCAAAAGAATAATTGGAAAATGAGTTATGGGTTGAATTATGAATATGCCAACTACCTCAACGCTACATTCAATAAGATACCCGTTGGAGATACCGTCCAGATCATTGATTTTAATTCAAGTCTGAACCTAAATAAATTTGGTGCATTTATTCAAGCTTCCCGCTCATTCTTCTCAAATCGACTGACGGTATCCTTGGGATTAAGGACCGATTTCAACGATTACAACAACGAGATGATGAATGCAGCTGAGCAAATGTCGCCTAGAGTATCGGCATCGTATCAATTGACAGAAAAGTTGAGTATTAGTGCAAATACAGGTATTTATTATCAGCTCCCACCATACACGGCCTTGGGTTACCGAGATCAAAATGGAAGTCTACTAAATGCAGATAACGGTTTGGATTATATTCGGGCAGAACATTTTGTTGCAGGATTTCAACTATATCCATCTCAGTATACAAAAATCAGTATTGAAGGATTTCTCAAAAAGTATTCTCAGTACCCGTTTCTTCTTCGGGACAGTATCAGTCTAGCAAATTTGGGTGCAGACTTTGGTGTGATAGGCAATGAGCCAGCAGTCTCTATTTCCAAAGGAAGATCCTATGGCCTGGAATTTTTAGTGCAGCAAAAACTACAGAAGGGCTTTTACGGAATATTGGCGTACACCTTTGTTATATCTGAATTTCAAGATAAAAAAGGAAATTTTATCCCCTCTTCCTGGGACTTTGGAAATGTCATCTCATTGACGGGTGGAAAGAAGTTCAAGAAAAATTGGGAATTGGGAATGCGCTGGAGATTCACCGGTCCTGCGCCATTCACTCCTTATAATGTGAGTACTTCAGCCATTATTGAAGTTTGGGATGTTACAGGAACGGGCGTATTGGACTACAATCAGCTTAATGCACAAAGGTCCGGGGCTTCTCAGCAGCTAGATGTCAGAATTGATAAAAAATACTATTTCAAGAATAAAGGGTTGAATCTATACCTGGATATTCAGAACATTTATGGATATCAAACCCAAACAGCGCCCTCTCTAAATATGCTTTCTGATGCTAGCGGAACTGCAATACCAGACCCCAACAACCCGGGATCTTACCAACCCTATTTTATTGAAAATACTTCGGGTACGGTCTTGCCCACTCTTGGTGTCATTTTCGAATTTTAAGCACTCAATCGGGAAACCACATCTGGTCCGTAAGCCATGAGTTTGCCACCGATATACAGCGCCGGAAAAATGGCGATGTGTGGCGCATTTTTTCCGCCATCACTTATGTTTACTACTTCACAGTCTATCCTATTATTCCTGATAAAGGCCTCAACACGCTCACAAGTTGGGCAATTGCTGGAAGTGTAAACGCATTTTTTCATTTTAGTTTACTTAGGTCACGTATCAGGAATTTCTTGCGCTCCATGTATAGAAGGTCCTGTTCCTTTAATTCATTCAAAACGGTTGTAACCGTTTGCCTGCTAGAGGCTGTCAAATTCGCAATGTCTTGGTGCGTAAATGGATGTTTGACCATGATTTCGTCACCCACTTTTTTTCCTTCCTCCAGCGCAAGATTTTTCACAAAATCAATGATGCGTTGCCTGGCGTCTTTGAACAGCAGGTCATTGAGTTTGGTCTCCGTTCTTTTTAGTCGGAGGCCTAATAACTTGGTGACCTTTAGGCTGAGTCGCGTATTTCCTTCCATCATTCGCTCCATGTCCTCTATTCCCATGGCACAAACCAACACCTCATTGTCGACTGCTTGGGCAAAATCGTTCCTTTTTCCCTCACCTATTAGGGCCAATTCGCCAAAAATTTCGCCGGGTTGCAACACGGCCCTTATACTCTCTCTACCATCTTCTGAATAACTTCCAATTTTTATCCTGCCCTTTTTTAAGAAAAAGACACTGGTAGACGGGTCCTCAGGAAAGTATAGAAACTCGCCTTTGGTTATTTCTTTCATTTTGGTCTGTTTTTCGACCATTTCCATCTCAACTTTACCCATGTGTTCAAAAAGGTTAAAGCTCTCCAAGTACCATAGTTTAGACTGTTCTGCCATCGTTACAAATTTGTTACCAAATATACACACTGGGCCCAGGGAATATGAAAGCTGCGAGCTTAATGTTTGAGGCGATGACTGAGATAACTGCATTTCATAGCAAATGTTCTAATTATCACCTCAGTTATCTGTCGCCCTTATGACATAACATAAAAAAGGCCCCTTGTTTAAACAAGAGGCCCCAGTATTTACTCTAATTATTAAACCTATGAGTCTTGGCAGGCGAAATCCGTAACCGGTGCATCGGTCTCGAGGATGGCATCCATCCCTCCCTGGATATCAACAATATTCTTGATGCCGGCACTTCTCATGATCGAAACAGCGGCCATGGATCTATATCCACTTTTACAATGGACGTAATATTTCTGGTCTTTGTCTAATTCCTCCAGATTATCATTGATATAATCCAGTGGGAAATGACGCGCGTCTTCGACATGCTCAGCATCATATTCACCTATTTTCCTAACATCCAGAATGTTCATTTTCAAACCACTCTTTATGTTGGATGCCAGTTCACTGGAGGTAATGCTTTCCACCTTCTCAGCCGTCCTTCCTGATTCGATCCAAGATTTCATACCGCCGTTCAAGTAGCCGTGTGATTCATCATATCCCACACGAGCTAACCTCATGACCGCTTCTGAATGACGCTCTTCGGGGCAAACCAAGATAATAGGCCTTTTAAGGTCCACTATTAAAGCTCCAACCCACATGGCGAAATTTCCATCCAAGCCTATGAACATGGCGCCAGGAATGTGACTTTCCCTGAACTCATCTTTTGACCGCACATCTAAGATCAAGGCACCGTCTTTCATTTTAGACTCAAATTCTTCGGCCGAAAGCGGCAGATTGCCTCTATGCATTACATCTTCAATACTCTCATATCCCATTTTATTCATCACGGCATTCTTGGGAAAATACTGAGGTGCAGGTAATATTCCATCCAACAATTCTTCGATGAATTCTTCCCTAGTCATGTCGCTGCGCAGGGCATAATTGGTCTTTTTCTGATTTCCAAGCGTATCAACAGTTTCACTTGAAAGATTTTTTCCACAACTAGATCCCGCTCCGTGACCGGGATACACGATGACTTCGTCGGGTAACGGCATGATCTTTTCACGTAGGGAATCAAACAGGTAAGATGCCAATTGCTTTTCAGTCAGATCGGTTTTAACGGCAAGGTCCGGACGTCCAACATCACCGAGAAAGAGCGTGTCACCGGTAAAAATAGCATGTTCTTTCCCCTGTTCGTCAATGAGTAAATAAGTAGACGATTCCATAGTATGCCCGGGCGTATGAAGTACCCTGATTTTGACTTTACCAATCTCAAAATCCTGACCATCCTTCGCCACAACGATATCAAATCCCGCTTGAGCAGTTGGTCCATAGACGATACTCGCACCGGTTTTCTTTGCCAGATCCAGGTGGCCTGAAACGAAATCGGCATGAAAATGAGTCTCAAAAATGTACTTTATTTTGGCACCGTCTTCATCGGCCTTGTTGACATAGGGCTCAAATTCCCTTAAGGGATCGATAATGGCGGCTTCACCTTCCGATTCTATATAATAAGCGGCTTCGGCGATACATGAGGTGTATATTTGTTCTATTTTCATCAAATAAATTTTTACACAAATTTCGTTATAATCTTTAAGTAAAAAGTGACCTTCGTCACTAATGGTATTTTAACCTAGCATGTTTATTAAACGGTCGGCGAGGATGTAAATACCCATAACAAGTAAAAACCAACCAAAGCCCCTTTTTAAGTGCCTTCCTGACACTTTAGAAGCAATTGCCGTGCCGATGAATATCCCAATGATTGACATCGAAGTAAATATTAAAAGTATGGTCCAGTCCATGGTGATTTCTGGATTTGTCAAATCACCCGTAAAACCGATCAAAGATTTGGCTGTGATGATCATCAAAGAGGTGCCCACCGCTTTTTTCATCGGCATCCCAGTCAAAAGCACCAAAGCCGGAATGATAAGAAATCCGCCTCCCGCACCCACAATGCCGGTAGCAGTTCCTACCACTAGCCCTTCCAGAACAATGATCATGCCTGCCCTTGGGGTCAAACCAGAAGAATACACCGCAGGCTGCTCATTAGATTTGTTTCTTATCATTGAATAGGATGAAACAAGCATTATTATGGAAAAAAAGATCATAATGCCTAGGTCCTTGGTTAGGATAAAGTCTTTGGTAACCAACAATTCATCTGGTATCCACGGAATGAGTAAAGCCCGAGTCAACCACACGGCGGTAAGTGACGGAATAGCGAATATGATCCCTATCTTTATTTCCACTTCACCTTTAACATAAGCCCTATAGGCTCCTACAAGTGCGGTGCCCCCGACGATAAAAAGGGAATAAGATGTTGAGGTAACTGCATCGATGCCAAGTAGGTAAGTCAGCACAGGAACTGTAAGGATGCTTCCTCCTCCTCCGATCATTCCCAGTGAAATCCCGATCAATACAGCGGCCAAGAAGCCAATTAGTTCCAACATGTTGTTTGGATTAACGAATTATGGAGCAAATTAACCACATCACAGATTAAAGAACTGTAATGTTTATTACAATGCGGATTAGTCGTTAAGTTCAAGTTCCAATAGCTCAATTCGGCCTCTCCCCAGCTGAATATATTTCATTCGCTCCATTTGCTTGAGAAGACGGGATATCACTTCTCTGGATGAATTCAAGTCGTAGGCTATTTGCCTGTGTGCTATTTGAAGAGTATGGCTGCCAGTGACTTTGGCTTTGTCTTGCAGGTAATGTAACAGCCGTTCATCCAGCTTCTTAAATGCCAGTTCATCCACAGTCTTCAACAATTCTTCAAAACGCACACTGTAGGTGTTCATAATAAAATCTTTCCACGATTTATAAACAGCAATCCATTTGTCCACATAGTTTATCGGGATTGAGATAAAATCGGTGTCTTCTTCTGCTTCGGCTCTAATGGCGCTTCTTTTGTGGGCCATGCAACATGTGAGTGAAGAAGCGCAGGTATTACCAGCTTCAAGGTAATACAAGAGTAGCTCCCTTCCTTCATCGTCTTCCCTGTGAACCCTGATGACTCCGTTATACAAAAGAGGTAAAAAGGAAATCTCTTCATCAAGATCGATTAGGATGTCCCCTTGTTTTACACTTCCCAGCCTACCGAAACTACTGATTTCATTGATCAACTCAGGTTCGGTTAGCTGTGGATAGTGAACCTTTAGTAGTTCTTTGATCCTCTGTACGTTTTCCATTCAGTGATTTTGAATTGCGAATTTAAGGATTCGGTACCATTTATTACTTTTGAGAAACAGGCTCACATTTTCTGCTATGAAAAACAAATCTTGGTTACAGCTTTTATTGTTCGCTTTATTGGCTTACTTAGCGACCGTCCCTAATATTCCTGGCGATGTGGACAGTAATTGGTTTAGTGAAGAAGAATGGTTTGAAGCCAATAAAAAATACAACCATTTAGGAATGGAGACATCTCAAGAAGATCAATCTACATTGTTAGACCTCGATGATTTCGGTGAATTTTTAAAAGAGTATAACAATCAACCTTTATTCAGGCACGATATTTTGCACATGGATACTACCGGTGATGGCAAGCCTGAAAGCGTCCACAGCATTACCACATTGGACGGGGAATCCTGCAAATTGATTCAGTACATCGAAAAAGAAGGTGTTATATTATGGCAAAACAAAACCGAGATAAATCGGGAATTTGCTTATTCCATTGCAGGGAATAGAGCATTTGTGGATGAATACGGACCGATGGCGCTCTTTTATCTTGGATTGTCGAATGCCAATTTCGTACAGGAATTCGATATTCACGAAATTCAACGCTCGGAACAATTAGTTCAGTTTCTATCAACCGATTCATTTAGAAACTGGTATTCAGCAGAGAGAGACCCAAGTCAAAAGGTTCATTTTGTCTTAAAGTGTCTTGACGCTCGTCGTAGTGTTTACGCCTGGGACGCTGACCTTCAATCATTTACGTGCATTTATGAATCAGACGCACGCTTTTCTTGATGGTTTTCCCCAAAAGCGAGGCAATAAATTCTTCTGGTAGAACACTGGGATTCACAAAAAAAATATTCCTGACTTTTTGGATACTAATTGCATCGCTGCAAGGTAAAGCCTCAATTGAAGTGATTCAGCCCGATTTCTTTATTGACGGGATGGAGGAAACTATTGAAATAAAAGGGATAGTCGCGGGTGATTTAAGTGTGCAGGTGAATGGAAAAGAAATACCTCTTACTCAGCGTGGGAACAGTTTTGTTCTTTCACGAAAATTTGTGAATGATGATCAGGTTGAAGTCTATAATGGCAAGGAACGCATCAGTAAATTGCTAATTAAGTGCATCCCGGCATGGTTTTCAATACTTCCTCCCCTGCTCGCCATTATATTAGCATTGCTGTTCAGGGAGGTGATATCTTCTATTTTTATCGGAATATTTTCGGGAGGGCTGATCATAGGATTCTACACCGACGGCTGGATGGGGCCATTCACTGCCTTGTTCGCTTTGATTGACAGGTACATATTACAGTCGCTTTATGACACAGGCCATATTTCAGTGGTATTATTCTCTTTACTTATCGGCGCCAGTGTTCATGTCATTTCCAAGAATGGTGGGATGAAGGGCGTAGTTTATCATTTATCCAATTACGCTGTAACCAGAAGGTCGGGCCAATTCGTCACCTATATATTGGGCATTGCTATATTCTTTGATGATTACGCCAACACATTAATTGTTGGAAATACCATGCGCCCGGTAACTGACAAGCTTCGCATTAGCCGCGAAAAACTGAGTTACATTGTGGATTCCACTGCAGCACCAGTAGCAGCAATTGCTTTTGTAACCACCTGGATTGGCGCTGAACTGGGCTACATAGAAGACGGCGTGAAAATGATCCAAGGCTTGGATGAGGGTGCGTATCAAATTTTCTTGTCTTCCCTTCAATATTCATTTTATCCTATTCTCACACTTGTCTTTATGGGAATGTTGATCTACATGAAGCGCGATTTTGGACCCATGTACGCGGCAGAAACCAGCGCCATGGAACGGAGTGATGAAGTGATCCAAGATCAGGTGAATGTTTCAGAAAACGAAATGAAAGATTTTGAGCCCGACCAAGATGTCCCGGGTCGATGGTTGAATGCCGTTATCCCTGTCCTAACCATACTTTTTGTTACGATTGGCGGCTTAATGATGACGGGGTTTGAAACGGCTAACTGGGATAGTTCACAACTAAACTTTCTGCAAAAATTATCAAACACCATTGGCAATGCAGATGCTTACAGAGCTTTGCTTTGGGGCAGCATATCCGGATTAATGGTGGCGATAATGCTATCCTTGATACAGGGCTTGCTTTCCTTACAGGAATGTGCCGGCAGTGTGCTCAATGGTTTTAAGACCATGCTACCTGCCATGGTCATTCTCGTGCTGGCATGGTCACTTTCCTCGGTCACAGAAGATTTGCGAACCGCCGATTTCCTGGCAAATGCTGTATCGGGAAATATCCCACCTTATTTCGTGCCGGCGAGCACTTTTATTTTGGCAGCACTGGTATCTTTTTCTACGGGTTCCTCCTGGGGATGCATGGCCATACTTTACCCCCTCGTTCTTCCGCTTAGTTGGTCCATTTGTCAGGAAACTGGACTTGATCAAGCCACTTCGATGCTTATTTTCTACAATACGGTATCTACCGTACTTGCAGGGTCAGTTTTGGGTGACCATTGCTCTCCTATCTCAGATACCACCATATTGAGTTCTTTAGCTTCCTCATGCAACCACATAGAGCATGTTCGAACGCAACTTCCTTATGCACTGCTTGTTGGAATGACCGGTCTCTTAATTGGAACCATACCCGCGGCATTCGGTGTTCCAACCTACATCTCATTCATTGTTTCAATTCTTGTGTTGGCGCTGATTATCAAGAAATTTGGGAAATCTACGGCATAGGCTTAAAAAAATAGATTCGAGGGAATCATGGTTAAACCTCTGCCATTCCCTATTTTTACACGATAAATGGCCAATTACCGGACCCTTTTGATGAACGTCGTATTCGAAGCCATTGCCGCCGCAGGTAATGACCTTGAACAAGATACCTATGTAGTTGGTGGATTCGTGCGGGATGCGTTATTAAAAAAAGCCAACAAAGACATAGACATCGTGACACTAGGCAGTGGCATTAAATTGGCGCGCGCCGTGGCAAAGAAGTTGGGGAATAAAAAACCTGTTGCAGAATACAAGAATTTTGGCACTGCGCTTGTGAAACACGGAGATTTTCACATGGAATTTGTCGGTGCTCGAAAAGAATCCTATAGAAGAGATAGCCGCAAACCTATTGTTGAAAACGGGAGCATTAAAGAAGACCAGGACCGCAGGGATTTCACCATCAATAGTATGGCATTCAGCTTAAATTCAGTAGATTACGGGGACTTGGTCGATCCACATGGAGGTATTCATTCATTGGAATACAAGGAGATCAAAACCCCTCTAGATCCAGACGTCACATTTTCAGATGACCCATTGCGGATGTTAAGGGCCATTCGGTTTTCAAGTCAACTTAATTTTAATATCGACAGTAAGGCATTTGAATCCATATGCAACAATGCACAAAGGATTTCTATTGTTTCCAAAGAACGAGTAATTGATGAGTTGAATAAGATCATTCTTACAGAAAAACCGTCAATAGGCTTCCACCTGTTGAATGATGCGGGTCTATTGGAAATTATTTTCCCGCAAATGACGGCCTTGTGTGGTGTCGATGTGATTGAAGGAAAAGCACACAAAGACAACTTTATCCACACCTTGCAAGTGCTTGATAATCTTTCTGTAAAAACAGATGATCTTTGGTTGCGATGGTCTGCCATTTTACACGACATAGCCAAACCCGCAACTAAACGATTTGACTCAAAAGTTGGTTGGACGTTTCACGGCCATGAGGATTTGGGTGCTAACATGGTGCCCGGAATCTTCAGGAATTTAAAGTTGCCCCTTGATCATAAAATGAAGTTCGTGCAGAAAATGGTGCGATTACACCTACGCCCTATTGCGTTGGTAAAGGACATTGTGACCGATTCCGCAATTAGGCGGCTCTTGTACGAAGGTGGTGATGACGTAGATTCACTCATGCTCTTGTGTGAAGCTGATATAACCACCAAGAACAAATCAAAACAGAAGCGCTACACGGCCAATTTCATTAAGGTCAGACAAAAACTCAAGGAAGTCGAAGAAAAAGATCATTTAAAAAATTGGCAACCTCCCATTTCAGGTGAATTGATCATGCGGGCTTTTAATATTAAGCCGTGCAAAGAAGTGGGAAGAATTAAAAACTCGATCAGAGAAGCCATTCTGGATGGACAAATCACAAATAATTATGACGAGGCATTCCAGTTAATGATTTCCGAAGGTGAGAAATTGGGTTTGAAAATTGTCAATGAACCATCCAAAAAATAGCTTACTCGTTTGTATCTGTGGACCTACTGCCGTTGGGAAAACTGCATTTAGTCTGGAACTTGCTGAAATGCTCAAATGTGACATTGTAAATGCTGATTCAAGACAGTTTTACCGCGAATTGAATATTGGGACTGCAAAGCCAAGCGCAAAGGATCTTTTACGAGTAAAACACCATTTGATAAACAGTAAATCCATAGAGGAAGACTACAACGTTTATGATTATGAACAAGACGCCTTATCCAAATTGGAAGAGATTTTTTCCAATCAAGACATAGTCCTTATGGTTGGCGGTAGTGGACTTTACCTACATGCCGTTTGGGAGGGAATTGAGCATCAGATACCCGCTTCTGACCCAGAGGTTCGCGGCCAACTTGAAAAGCTTTTCGCCAATGATGGTATTGAAGGTTTGAGAAAAAAACTAAAGGAATTAGACCAAAAAACACATGACCTGATCGACCTGAACAATCACGTCCGCATAATCCGAGCGATAGAGATTTGCCTTTTAAGCGGACAGCCCTATTCTGATCTGAAGAAAGGTATTGCCGCTCAACGACCGTTCAACGTGTTAAAAATCGGCCTAAATACAGATCGTGAACTATTACACGAGCGCATAAATAAACGAGTAGATAAAATGATGGATGAGGGCCTTGAAACAGAAGTTCGTTCGTTAATTTCCTTTCGTCGAAAAAATGCCCTTCAGACCGTGGGTTATCAAGAATTATTCCGGTATTTTGACGGTGAGTTATCACTCATCGAAGCTGCAGACCAAATAAAAATCAATACCAGGCGATACGCAAAAAGGCAACTTAGCTGGTTAAGACGATACGAGGATATTAATTGGTTCGAAAGCAACGACATAAGAAAAACATTAGACTTAATCAACCGCAAAAATGAGACCCTTAATTGAATGTGTTCCCAATATTAGTGAAGGCCGGGACATGAAAATCATACAAGAAATCGCCAATACCATCAACGATTTTGACGGAGTGGAATTGTTGGATGTCGACCCGGGAAAGGCTACGAATCGAACTGTAATAACCTTCGTCGGAGGTCCTGAGGAAGTGATAGAGGCCGCATATCAGCTTATAAAAAAGGCGGCTGAATTAATAGACATGAGAAAACACAAGGGTGAACATCCGCGCATGGGTGCTACCGATGTTTGTCCGCTAGTTCCAATTGCCAACATAAGCATGGAAGAAACCGTGGCCTTTGCAAGAAAATTGGGGGAAAGGGTTGGAAAAGAACTGAAAATTCCTGTTTACCTGTACGAAAATGCTGCACAAGTGCCTTCGCGAAAAAACCTTGCCCACTGCCGAAGTGGTGAATACGAGGGAATGACCAAAATAAGTGATGAAAAATGGAAACCCGACCATGGACCAGATGAATTCAATGAATCAGTCAAAAAAACTGGTGTGACCGCCATTGGAGCAAGGGATTTCCTGATAGCGTACAACGTAAATTTAAATACAACCAGCACCCGCCGTGCCAATGCGATCGCTTTTGACATTCGCGAAGCGGGTAGAATTCAGCGTGAAGGAGATCCAATAACTGGTAAAGTTGTCCTTGACGAAAACGGGGAACCGCTCAGAATTCCCGGAAAATTGAAATCTGTCAAGGGCATTGGCTGGTATATAGAAGAATACGGAATCGCACAGCTTTCGCTTAATCTTACTAACATCAGCATCACCCCCATGCACGTTGCCTTTGACGAAGCTTGCAAAAGTGCCCTCGAACGGGGTTTGCGCGTGACGGGGTCTGAAATTGTTGGCCTGGTTCCATTAAATGCCATGCTCGATGCCGCAGATTTTTTCTTAAGAAAGCAGTCACGCTCTTTGGGAATAAGCGAGGCCGAAAAAATAAAAATAGCAGTAAAGTCCTTGGGTCTGGATGATCTAACCCCGTTTATTCCGGAAGAAAAGATCATCGAATATAAAATCGGAAAGGGCGACCAACGGCGTCTTGCAGGAATGTCTTTGCAGGCTTTTGCCGACGAAACTGCTTCTGAATCGCCCGCGCCGGGCGGCGGATCGATATCGGCATATGTCGGTGCACTGGGTATTTCGCTCGGCATCATGGTTGCTAACCTTTCAGCCCATAAACGAGGGTGGGACGAACGATGGGAAGAATTCTCCGATTGGGCAGAAAAGGGAGTGAATCTTCAAGAACGGTTAATGGCTAAAGTTGATGAAGACACTGTTGCATTCAATAAGATAATGGAAGCCTTTGGTCTTCCAAAGGATACAGAAGATGAGAAGGCATTTCGATCGCAATCCATTGAAAAAGCAACCAAATATGCCATGGATGTGCCTTTTGAGGTTATGCAACTTGCCGCATCGTCGATGGAAGTAATAGCAAAAATGGCAGAAATAGGAAATCCTAATTCAGTCTCTGACGCTGCGGTTGGTGCACTATGTGCCAGAACAGCCGCGGTTGGCGCTTTTCTTAATATCCGTATAAATGCCTCGGGATTAAAAGACCAATCCTATGCCGCAGAACTGATATCAAAAGGAAGTGATATTAACAATTACTTAAAAGAAATCGAAGAGAAAGTGTTGAAAATTGCCGAATCAAAGATCTGATCCTGGAAGCATTTATCCCCGAATTCATTATATCTTTAGATTTCTGCGTGTTACGCCATGGCAATGACTTTTAGGGAACGAATTTCCCGCTTGATTTTTTTCTTTCCTGTCCAATTATTTTGGATTCAGCTGAAAAAGACTCAGACTATTCTGGTATTCTGGGCCCTGCTCTTTGGTTTGGTAACGAGGGGAATTGCTTTAAAATATGGCATCCCTCACCTATTTCTATACCCCGAGTACATGGGTCATGTCAACTTTCTTTCGCATTTGCTCCTTGGTTTTAGTTGCGGGGTTTTCATAATGTCGTACAACATATCGGCCTATATTATGATAGGTTACCGATTCCCATTTATAGCCACCCTTTCAAGGCCATTTCTTAAGTTCTGCTATAACAACAGCCTTATTCCCTGGGCCTTCACCATCGTTTATTTATGGAATATGGTTGATTTCCAAATGAACGTGGAATTAGAACCCGTGCACGCCATCGGTTTAAATTTAATGGGTTTTCTTGCCGGTAATTTGATCTTTATTTTCTTTTCGACCATTTATTTCCTTGGAACCAATAAGAACATATTGGAATTTTCGGTGGGTCCAAAACAAGATCGCAAAAGCAAAAGTGGAGTTTCTGATTTCATTCATCGCCCCGGAAGGTGGGACAGATTGCTTAATCGAACATCAAATTGGCGCATTGAGACCTATTTAAGCAATCCATTTAAATTTGCCTTGGCACGATCAAGTGGTCACTATGACAGAGATACACTTCAAAAGGTCTTCTCGCAAAATCACTTTAATGCCTCACTTTTTGAGATTACCTGTGTGTTGGCTATTTTGTTGATCGGTTGGTTCAAAGATGTGGCATGGTTAAGCATACCGGCAAGTGCGAGTATATTTTTGTTGTTTTCGATCGTATTGATGCTCACATCTGCCCTGCATTCTTGGGTGAAGGGTTGGGCACTTACCGTTTTCCTTGTTATTTTCTTCGGCCTTCACCTTGCCACGAAAAATGAGTGGATCGATTTCACCAATGAAGCTTATGGACTTAATTACAAGGGTAATAAGGCCAATTATCACGAGGAGTTTCTAAATGAGATTGCCAGAGATAAGTACGACCGGGAGGAAGACTTTGAAAAAGGAATAGAAATCCTTGAAAATTGGAAGAAGAAAGCTGTCAAAGGCAAAAGTGGAAAACCCAAATTAATCATAATCAACACTTCCGGCGGTGGTTTGCGTTCAATGATGTGGACCACCCTGGGCATGCTTCGAATTGATGAAAGCCTTGAGGGAAAGCTTATGAAGAATCTCCAGTTAATTACCGGTTCTTCTGGTGGGATGATCGGGGCGTCGTATGTACGGGAATTATACCTGAACGACCTTCAACCTGAGAATTTTCGGAAAGAGATCGATTTCTTGTCGGACAAAGTATCGAGGGATATCCTCAATCCCATAACATTGAACCTGGTGACAAGCGACCTGTTCTATAAATTCCAACGATTTGAAGATGGTGGATATACGTATTACAAAGACCGGGCCTATGCATTTGAGAATACACTCAACGAAAACGTTTCACACTTATTTGAAAAACGCCTATCTGACTACGCCCAGCCGGAATATGAAGCCAGGATTCCCATGATGATCTTTGCACCAACCATTATTAATGATGGCAGAAGATTGATCATATCAGCCCAGGATGTTTCTTACATGATGAACAATGACCCCATGCCAAATTTGTCAAATACCCCTATTTTAGAAAGCATTGAATACCGCAAATTCTTCAAGGAACAAGGCGCAGACAATGTTCGATTTTCTTCTATACTGCGAATGAATGCCACCTTCCCTTACATCCTGCCCGCCGTAAGTCTTCCCAGTGTCCCCGCCATAAAGATCATGGATGCCGGTATTCGCGATAATTACGGTGTGACCACTTCGTTGAAGTACCTCTATACCTTTAGGAAGTGGATAACCGAAAACACAAGTGGCGTCATCATGCTTCAGCTGAGAGATAAATTGCACCGATATGAAGTCAAAGGAAGAGGAAATCAATCTTTCCTTAAAAATATTACGAGTCCCCTTGATAATTTCTACAGCAATTGGACCAACGTTCAAACTTTCGAACAGGATCAGTTGATGCAATACGCCAGTAGTTGGTTCGACGGTCAACTGGACGTCGTTTATTTTCAACTAAAAAATGATCCAAGTCAGCAAATTTCACTGAGCTGGCACCTGACAGGAAGTGAAAAAAAGCGGATTAAAGAATCATTGTTCATTGAACAGAATAATCGAGCTGTAGAGCGCCTGATTATGCTTATGTCCAATGACTAATAGGCGAGTAACTCGTCGATTGTTTTTTTAAGGCGATTGCGCGGTAAAAATTCATTTTCCAAGGTTGGCGCAAATGGCACGGGAGTGTCCACAGAGGCCAGGCGCTTGACCGGAGCATCCAAATACTCAAAACATTCTTGTTGTATCAGAGAAGCAATTTCCCCACCAAATCCTCCTGTGAGATTATCTTCATGAAAAACAAGCACCCTTCCTGTCTTTTTAACACTTTCGAAGATCAAGTCTTTATCCAAGGGAATCAGGCACCTTAGATCAATAAGATCTAAATGATCATCCGGAAATTCACCCTTAACCTCCATGGCCCAATGAACACCCATTCCATAAGTGATGATGCTAAGTCTATTGCCTTCAAGTATTCGCCTTCCCAAGCCAAAATCGATAGAATAATAGTCTTCTGGGACCATGCCTTTTGTGCTTCTGTATAAAGCTTTATGTTCAAAGAACAGAATCGGATTAGGATCTTCAAATGCCCTGATCAATAAGCCTTTGGCATCATTGGGAAATGCAGGATAAACGACTTTT
Organism: Vicingaceae bacterium; assembly: GCA_040220895.1. Lineage (GTDB taxonomy): Bacteria > Bacteroidota > Bacteroidia > Flavobacteriales_E > Vicingaceae > UBA11591. Next base: position 74,976 of record JAVJVY010000013.1, on the reverse strand, counting down.
AGCCCAGGTACATGAGAAAACCAAGCTTCATTACTCTGTGAATGGAAAGGTCCTGCTGCGACTCCAGCACCAGTCGGCATGCGTATCACCACATCGGCATTTTGTCCCCAGCGCCAATGAACTTTGGCCAGGTTATTGACAATTTGATTGAAGCCTTCACTGACAAAATCAGCAAACTGCATTTCGATCATGGACTTGAAGCCCTTGACCGAAAGACCCAATCCGGTGCCGATGACGGCGGCCTCACAAAGTGGAGTGTTCCGCACTCTTTTTGGACCAAAGCGCTCTATAAAACCTTCGGTAACCTTGAAAACACCGCCGTATTCTGCAATGTCCTGCCCCATTAATATCAAGTTATCGTGTTTTTCCATTGATTGCTGGAGCCCCTGTCGCACTGCGTCAATAAAGCGCACTTCTGATGATGCCTCATTTGGCGCGGTGACAGGTATATCATTGAATGCAAATAAATCAGTGTATTCTTGTTCTTCATTCCAAATAACCTCTTCTTCCTTCGATGATTTTTCCCAAGCCAAGTTGATTTCAGCCTTGATTTCATCGCGCATGGCTTTGTCAAGAGCCTCATCGAGCATGCCTTGATCGAATAAGAATTTCTTGTAGTTCTCGATGGGATCTTTTAAGGCCCAGTGATCCATGATCTCTTGGGGTATGTATTTTGTTCCAGAGGCTTCTTCGTGGCCGCGCATCCTGAAAGTCATGCACTCCAGTATGATCGGTCGCGATTCATTGCGAATTTTGAACGACAAGTCTTTGGTCATGCGATATACATCGAGCACATTGTTTCCATCAACGCTGAAGGCCTCCATTCCATATCCCGGACCCTTGGAAGTGAAACTATCGAATCGAAATTGTTGATGTGACGGTGTGGAAAGTCCGTAACCATTGTTTTCGATAATGAATAGCACGGGCAAATCCCATACCGAAGCTAAATTCAGGGATTCGTGAAAATCGCCTTGACTAGCACCACCGTCGCCGGAATACACCGCCGAAAGCTTTCCCGTGGCGGAAATTTTCTCGCCCAGCGCTATTCCATCTGCAACCCCCATCTGTGATCCCAAATGAGAAATCATGCCAACGATGTGATGTTCCCTGCTGCCAAAATGAAAAGAGCGATCCCGCCCTTTTGTGAATCCGCTTTTCTTACCTTGAAATTGTGCAAAGAGCTTTTCAAGAGGCACGTCTCGGCCCGTGAATACTCCAAGGTTTCTGTGCATTGGTAAAAGATAGTCATCGGCATTCAAAGCCGCAGTTATTCCAACGGATATTGCCTCCTGGCCAATTCCAGAAAACCACTTGGTGATCTTACCTTGACGCAAGAGAATTAACATCTTCTCTTCGATCAAACGAGGAGTTATTAGCAATTTGTAAAGGTGAATCAGCTCTTCACTGGACTCAGTTCCAAGGGTAAATTTCATATTCGAAGTGAGGCCGTAAATATAGCCTTAATTTGACCACGGCAATTGTCTCTTCCTGTGTTCAAGTTACTATTTATAATACCTAATTCATACTTTTACAGTCGTGTTGAAACCGAGCCCAACTTTCAGGTATTTCATTGTCAAAACCTTATTGGTCATGGGCTTTTTGAGCTTAGAACGACTGATATTCTATGTATTCAACAGCAACTTCTTCAGTGCCGTTGGGATTATTGAGTTTTTTCAGGGATTCAGGTTTGACGCCGTGGCCACGGCTTATGGTCTTTTGCCAGTCTATGTGATTATGGTTGCTTTTTTTCCAATCGTTCATAAACCTAGGGTACAGAAATTCATCAATTACTATACGATCAGCATCATTGTTCTTTTTACCGCGCTAAACCTGATCGATACGATCTATTTTAGATTTACCCTCAAGCGAAGTACATGGGATCTGCTGAATTTTATCTCGACCGGCGATGATGCCCTAAGACTCATTCCCCGGTTCCTGGTGGATTTTTGGTACATCTTTGTCCTATTCTTTTTACTCACTTTTCTGGCGATCAAGATGAATCGGATGTGGAATTGGAAAAGCAGAAAGGCCTCACTCCTTCAAAATTTGTTTTTTTCCACGATCATTCTTTTTATATCTGTCGTGGGCGCGAGAGGCGGACTTCAGCTTAAACCGCTTAACATTCAAGATGCTTCTAGGTATTCAAATGGTCAAAATGTGCCACTACTTCTAAGTACTCCTTTTACGATGATGAAGACGGTGAATTCGGAACATTTAAAACCATTAAATTATTTTGATAACCAGCGGGTTATTACTAATTACTTCAACCCACACATTATATTAGCTCAAAGTGAAACGATCCACAAAAAAAACATTATTATCCTAGTAATGGAGAGCTTGTCGAGGGAGTATGTCGGGCAATACAACGAAGGAAAAGGATTCACTCCTTTCCTGGATTCACTTATGGGCAAAAGCTTGGTGTTTCGAAATGCTTATGCAAATGGAAAGCGATCCATTGAAGCCCTTCCTGCCATCTTTTCGGCTTTACCTAATTTGATGAACGAAGCTTATCGCACTTCGCCCTATGCCGGTAATCAACTTCAATCACTTGCCAGCATATTAAGAGGGTTTAACTACACAAGTCATTTTTTTCATGGGGGTAGAAATGGAACGATGGGATTTGATTCGTACACTGTATCAGCCGGTTTTGACAACTACTATGGACTTGATCAATACCCCAGTAAAAACGACTTTGATGGTAACTGGGGTATTTATGACATACCCTATTTTAAGTACGTTGCCCGATTTCAAGCTGGCTTGAAGCAGCCATTTATGTGTGGAATCTTCTCATTAAGCGCTCACCATCCCTATAGCTTGCCTGCTGGCTACCAAGGCAATTGTCCGGCAGGCCCGCTCCCAATTCATAAAACCGTGTGCTATTCTGACGATGCGTTAAGGCATTATTTTAAAATAGCCGCTACACAGCCATGGTATCAAGAAAGCGTGTTTTTGATAACTGCCGATCATACAGCACAAAGTGCCAGCCCCAAATACAAGACAACCAGCGGTATATACGCTATACCGTTGATTATTTTTGATCCTTCAAATCCCAATGGTTACGAAGTAATAAAAACGACACAGCAAGCCGATATTACACCGACACTTTTAAATTATTTAGGATTCCCGGTGAATATGATAGCGTTTGGACAGAGCGCTATTGACACTAATTCCAAAGGCATGGCGGTCAATTACCTTAATGGGCTTTATCAGCTCATAGAAGACGATCACATCATTCTTTTCGACGGCCAGCATGTCGTCGCAGCATTCGCTTCCGATGAAAATGGCACAGAGCATGCCCTGGATAATAACATGCCCGCGGTATTAGAAAGCGAAAAGAAATTAAAAAGTATCATTCAACAATACAATAAACGGTTGGTTGAGAACGACCTATTACCAAGTGGCCAAAAACAATAGAAAATATGCCTTCATTATAAATCCTGCCTCCGGTAGCGGAGATGCGATTAAATGTAAAGATCTGATTGAAGGGCACTTAGGTCAAAGTGAAGAATTTCAAATATTGATCACCCGGGGTCCTGGAGATGCGGAGATATTCTCAAAGAACGCTGTAGATAAGGGATACACCGTTGTAGTCGCCGTAGGTGGCGACGGCACAGTAAATGAAGTGGCGAGGTCATTAATCGGAACAGAAGTTGCCTTGGCAATACTTCCGGTTGGATCCGGCAACGGTTTGGCCAGGCATTTAAAAATATCAATGGATTGGAACAAGGCATTGGACACGATACTAAAAAGCAAAGAGAAACTTATAGATACTGCAAAAATGAATGAACATCGATTTATAAGTGTTGCAGGAATCGGATTTGATGCACAGGTAAGCAAAGAATTCGCATTATCAAAGCGTAGAGGATTTATAAATTACCTGCGTATTACCTTGAAATTGGCTAATGATATCAGTCAGTTTGACGCCACCTTGCAATACGATGGCCTGGAAATCAAGAAAAATATCACCGCTATAACCGTGGCCAATTCTTCGCAATATGGAAATAATGCAAGAATTGCACCAAAGGCCGACATTTCAGATGGAAAATTGGATGTGTGCACCATTCAAGACCTTTCGATTCCAAGAGCCATCCGGTTTCTTGTCCAACTGATTACAGGCCGACTGAAAGAAAACAAGGTTTACCAAACTTTCAGAACCGATCAACTATCGGTAAAATGTGATCAGAACTGGGCACATGTCGACGGCGACCCCGTGAAAATCGATGGACTTGTTAACTTTGCCGTTATACCCCAATCCCTATCAGTAATCTGTTAGTTTTATGAAGAAAAACAAGAATGATGGATTCGTGTACTCAACCAATCCCGATTTTAACTACCACCAGGAGGAGATGGAGAGCGCACATAGAAGTGAAAATCAAGTTCAAACACTTAGGGTATTCCCTGATCGCAAAAACAGGAAAGGAAAAACCGTGACTGTGGTGTCAGGATTCAATGGCAATAGCGAGGAATTGAAGTCCCTTGAAAAAGAACTGAAAGCGCATTGCGGCTGTGGTGGAACAACAAAAGAAGGGGAAATTTTGATTCAGGGGAATTTTATCCAAAAGGTCAGCGATTATTTGAAATCAAAAAAATATAAGACTAAAATTTCTGGGGTTTGATGCGCAAGTATTCCTTGCTTTGGTGGCTTTACCAGCCATACAAATGGCTGGTCTTTGTTCCCTTGTTAGGCATTTCTGGCATGGTTCTGGCCATTTTCGCCATCTTTCTGGCAATATTTGTCAGTCCGAGTCTGGGAAATACGTGGGGCGGTATAAGCTGGGCAAGGTTTTCATCATTCTTTACCCCGATGTGGGTAAATGTCTCGGGAATCGAAAACATTGATCGCAATCAATCTTACATCGTCGTTTCCAATCACCAAAGTCATTTCGATATTTTTGTCATTTACGGTTGGTTGAAAATGGATATGAAATGGGTGATGAAAAAAGAATTGAGGAAGATTCCCTTCATAGGATATGCGTGCGAAAAAGTTGGTCACATCATTGTAGATCGCAGTGACCGGGCCGCTGCCATACAGGCCATCGAAAAAGCCAAGAAAAATATTGTTAACGGGACGTCCGTCATGTTTTTTCCTGAAGGTACCAGAAGTAAAGACGGCGCTATTGGTGTATTTAAAAAAGGTGCTTTTGTGCTAGCCCTGCAGCTTGGACTGCCTATTCTTCCAATCACCATAAACGGCACGAGAAAAATTCTTCCCAGTGGTAGTTTGGATCTTCTTCCCGGAAGAGCAGAAGCCATCGTTCACCCGGCTGTCGACACTTCGGTCTACACTGAGAAGAACATGGCGGAACTAATTTCCAAAGTGCGCGACATCATCGTTTTGTCCTTTGATGCCGAAGGAGCCAACTGACACCACCCAATCCATTTTTTTTGTTTCTTTATGTATGGATATTAATCCCTTCATTCTTTTTCATGGGTAAATATTTTCTTTTGGCTACCCTGCTTATTGTGGGACAGGTTCTTTTTGCTCAACGAGTGAACGGTGTGATCGAGGATCAGGAAACCGGAGAAAAGTTATTTGGAGCCGCCGTCCTCGAGAAGGGGACTTCTAATGGTGCTACAACGGATTTTGATGGAAAATTTTCGCTCGAATTGACCAAAGGACTGCCTTCTACTCTGGTGATCACCTATGTTGGATTTGAAAAAACTGAACTTTCGGTAACAAATCTGGAGAAAATCAAGGTCAAGCTAAAAGGTGAGAATGTCAACCTTGAGTCAGTGGACGTCATTGAGGATCGCATCACCGAAAAGCAACGGGAATCACCCGTAACGGTTGAATCCATGGATGCCATTGCTGTCAAAGAAACCCCGGCAGTAAATTTTTATGACGGATTGGGCCACTTAAAAGGAGTTGACCTAACATCCGCCAGCATGGGCTTTAAAGTGGTTAACACCCGTGGTTTTAATAGTACCAGACCTGTTCGATCCCTGCAGATCATTGATGGAGTTGATAACCAGGCACCTGGTTTAAATTTTTCGGTTGGCAATTTCGCCGGTTCCTCGGAATTGGACATTCAACGGGTTGAGCTGATTGTCGGCGCAAACTCGGCATTGTATGGTCCAAATGCCTTTAACGGTGTTATCTCAATGACGACGAAAGATCCATTTGTGCATCAGGGATTAGATGTAATGGGCAAGGTGGGTGAGCGTCAACTGCGAGAAACGGCTGTCAGGTTTGCACGTGGTCACCGACTATTTGGCTCCGAAGAAGAAGTTGTGGCCTATAAATTGAATTTCTCTTACATGCAGGCACTCGACTGGGAGGCCGATAACATGGATCCAACCGAGCAATCCGAAGTGGGAAGGGATAATCCAGGAGGATATGATGCCGTTAATCGATACGGAGATGAAAATCTGATACCTGGCATCAACGATGCATCAGACTTTTTCGGGGAGTTCAATTACCCCGGATTAGGCATTTATCACCGCACGGGCTACAACGAAGTCGATCTGGTAGATTACAATACAAGAAACTTAAAGATCTCGCCTTCCATTCATTTCAAGTTACCCAATGACATGCGATTGATGCTGACCTATAATTATGGCACTGGTACCACTGTATATCAAGGAGATAATCGATACAGTCTGAAGGACCTCCAAATGAATCAATACATCGCCGAGATCAACAAGAAGGATAAATTTTTCATAAGAGCCTATCATACGGCTGAAGATGCGGGCAAGTCTTACGATGCGGTATTTACGGCACTTCTTTTACAAAACAATGTTAAAAATGACATTGACTGGAGCGTTGATTACCTTCAATACTGGCAAGACAACAATACCAAAAAAGTACGCCAGTTGCCAGGATATCCCGATCCGGCCGATCAACAATTTTTTCTGAAATGGCTCAGTGAAAGTGACCAAACTAGAGCCCTGGCTCAAATGGTAATGGCAGAAAATGTAGACTCCTTGGTCAAGTATCATAAGGCTGCGAGGGCTTATGCCGATGGTCGTGGATTCAGTCAATTTAACCGGCCAAGGTATAAGGAGGGTACGGCTGATTTCGATTCCGCTTTTAGTTCTATAACCTCGAAACAGACATTTCTAGAAGGTGGGTCAGGGTTCTTTGATCAATCCACCTTGACTCATTATCAAGGTCAATATGCATTTGATGAAAAGGAATTTGGCATAGAAGGTTTTAGAGCTTTGCTGGGAGCGAGTTTCCGTCAGTACAATCCTAAAAGTAATGGCACCATTTTTAGTGATACTAATGGAAGGGTTATTAAAAATTCTGAATATGGGGTCTATGGAAGCCTTGAAAAAAGAATCCTGGATGAAAGCGTTATAATCACCGGTACAGGAAGGGTAGATAAAAATCAAAATTTTGATCACCTGTTTTCTCCGGCAGCATCTGTAGTTTACCTGGCCAACGAAGATCACACTTTCCGAACCTCTTTTTCTTCAGCTATCCGAAACCCGACACTGCAGGATCAATACCTGTTTTACAACGTAGGCAGGGCTATATTAATTGGGAATCTCGACGGCTTCGATGACCTGGTCAGTGTGGAATCTTTTTTCGATGCTTATGACAGTGCCGTATACCGACCCGCCCTGTTAGACACCTTTAGTGTGAATCCCGTGCGCCCCGAGCGCGTCAGAACGTTGGAGTTCGGCTACAAAGGTGCTCTAACCAAGCAGTTTTACGTCGATGCTAGCTACTACTATAGTTGGTATAAGGATTTTCTTGGTTACGTCATTGGTGCCAAGGTATCAGGTGACAATACTTTTGGGCGCATTGATCAGGTTTATAGGGTCACTGCTAATTCGGAAACTCAAGTTACTACTCAGGGCTTCAGTCTTGGTCTCAATTATTACTTCAAAAAATATTTTGCGTTAAGCGGTAATTACTCATGGAACAGATTGAATAAAGACAGCTTGGACGACCCCATAATACCCGCATTCAACACCCCTGAAAATAAATTCAATTTGGGAATATCGGGCAGGGATATTAAGATCAAGTTTTTCAATACCACGCTCTCTGGTGTAGGATTCAGTGTGAATTATAAATGGATAGAGGGCTTTATTTTTGAGGGAAGTCCCCAATTTACAGGGGGAATTCCCACGTACGACATCCTAGATGCCCAGGTGAGTTATCGCGCTTCAAAAATTCACACCACTTTCAAGCTCGGTGCTTCCAATGTTTTGAATAAAATGAATTATCAAACGTACGGTGGGCCAAGAGTAGGGCGACTCGCTTATTTTTCTATTCTACTTGAGCTAGGGCGTAACTAAGTAATTCCATGGATTTTTTATCTTTATTTTAAATTAAAAATTATAACATGAAAAAAATAACTCTACTCTCTTTGGCGATCACGTGCTTGATGCTCGTGAATTCCTTCTCACAAACCAGATACATCGATGAGGTTTTCACCGGGGTTACGGTCACTAAAAATGTGAAATACGGCGATAATTTCAATGTCTACATCAATCCGCCTACACCACAATCACAGCCATTAGTAATGGATGTATATGAACCAACAGGCGATACGGTTACGGATCGTCCTTTGATCATACTGGCTCATGCGGGTAGCTTCTTGCCGAAGTGTTCTCAAAATACCCTCCCACTTGGGGACAAGGAAGATAGCACCATGGTAGAAATGTGTCGTGAATTCGCCAAGCGCGGTTACGTTGCAATTTCCATGGATTACCGCCTGGGATGGAATCCGATTGCTTCTGCCCAAAAAGACCGTATTGGAACCATCATGACGGCCGTGTATCTGGCCATGCAAGACATGAAAGCCTGTGTACGCTACGTAAAGAGCAACTCCGGTACATATGGCATTGATTCCACAAAAATCTGCGTCGGCGGTTCTAATTCTGGAGGCTATGCGGCTCTTGCCTATGGGAGCTTAAATGACACCAATGAATTGTGGTTACCCAAATTTGTGGATGTTGGGGGAACAAACAAGCCCTTAGTCGATATTCACCGCTGGGGAGATTTTGAAGGAGATAACGGAACCACTGGGTTTTTTAACTATAATAATCCCGGGCCTTCGAGTGACATCGCCATGGTATTAAATCTTGGAGGAGCCATTGGTGATTCTTCGTGGATCAATGCAGGTGAAGTTCCCATCATCAATTTTCACGGGGAAGCAGATTCGCTCACTCCGATAAATTGTAAAGTCGTTATTGTAGCTGCCACAGGTCAGCCCGTGGTGGAAGTTTGCGGATCGAGACCGATTTCTGACAGAGCTACCAGACTTGGAAACCAAAAATTCTATGACGATGGTTTTACAGATGCATATACGCAATCTGCTAACAGTAAAACGTCGAACAAAGGGTTCATGCCTTTCTACGGTCCAGCAAACGGATACGAGCCCTGGGCATGGTATGATGCCAATAGCCCTTGCATAGCCGCCGGTTCGGGTACAGGTTCTGCCGCCAATCCACTTGCAACCAAGGCCAAAGCAATTGCATATATCGATACTATTATGGGATATTTCTGCCCTCGATTTATTGCCCATACTTCTTTGGTCGGGCAAAAAGAATTGCAGGATCTAAGCAGTCAGGTTTCTGTATATCCTAATCCATCTTCTGACGTCATCAACATTTCTACAGACTTAAATGTGAAAACAGCGAGTATTTATGACATCAGTGGAAAATTGGTTTGGATGAGTAATTACGAGCGCAAAAGCACCTTCCAAATAGATGTATCAACTCTTGAAAGAGGGATGTACCTTATGACCATTCAAACAGACAAAGGAATGGCCCGGAAAAAAATAGCAGTTAATTAATTCAGGCCCCACATAAAAAAACCCGGTCAATGGCCGGGTTTTTTTTATGCAATCTTTTTTAGATAACATCGCCTTCTTTTGTGTTGGATGTGCTCGTAGTTCTTCCAATTAGCTATAACGGCCTGATTGGTTTCAAAAACACCGGTGGTTTCCATGACATTGATTCCCAATTCCAACATTCGTTGTTGTAGCTCCCCAATCAGTATTACGGCTACTCCATTCGCCTGGTGTTCAGGAAGAACTCCGGTCAACATCATATCAATCACCTTAGGGCTCTTCAAGGCTCTCATGAGGTGAATGAAGCCAAAAGGAAATAGTGAGCCACCCGATTTCTGCATGGCTTCAGAAAGGCTGGGTAATCCAATAAAAAATCCCACTAATTCCCCATTTTTTTTGACCAGCGAAATGAATCGCGGGTCGATAACATCAAAATACTTCTTGGTGAAAGAATCAATCATTTCCTGATTCAGTTCAGCGACGTAAGGCAATTCGGCAAAAGCCTTATTCAGTATTTCGAATATTCTGGGAGCAAACTTCTTGAGTTCTTCTTTGGTTTGCACCCTGTGGGATTCAAAACCAAACCGTCTTTTTATGATTGCTACCCCCCTATTTGCTTTGTTAACCGGTCCTTCTGTGAGGGTTAGCCTAAATTCCACCCAGTCGTTCTCTTTTTCAAAGCCCCTACGCTCAAAATGATCCTTGTAATAAGGCAAGTGGTAAACGGAGGCAATGCTGGGAAGGAAATCAAAGCCATCAATTAACAATCCTTGTGTATCTAAATTTGAAAATCCAAGAGGACCGTGAACATGATCCATTCCCTTCTCCTTAAACCAAGACTCACAAGTATCGATGAGTAAATCAAAGACATCTTTGTCGTCAACAAATTCGATCCTGTTTATACGGCCGTAGTTGATGGATTTCTTTTTATTGTAGGGATTGTGTACAATGGCAACTACGCGCCCCACGACCTCACCTTTTCGCTCAACAAGCCATGCCTTGGTGTCACAAAATTTAAATGCGGGATTGGAAGCCGGGTCCAAAGCCTTTAATTCATCTTTCTTCATTGGTGGGACCCAATGCTTTTTGCCTTTGTACAAAAGAAATTGCAAATCCACAAAATCTTTTCGGTCTGTTTTGGTTTTTACTTCCCTAATGGTCAAATCCATAACTATACTCTGACTCCAATAATAATTACGTCATCTATCTGGCTGTGTGAGCCCAACCAATTGATAAATTCTTCTTCGAGCATTTGGTGTTGCTCTTTCATACTCTTATCTATGATTGAAAGCAGAAACTCCTTAAAGGGCTTGTATTTGTACTTCTTGCCATCCTTCCCACCGAATTGATCCGGAAAACCGTCTGAAAAAACGTAGATCAAGTCTCCCTTTTTCAGATCAAAAACGTGATTTGTAAATTTTCTTTTTTCACCTCGGATAAAGCTACCTATAGCAAATCTATCTGCCTTGGTTTCGATAAGCTCTCCATCTCGTATCAGGTACATTGCGTTGTGAGCACCCGAATATTCCATTTTTAATTCCTTGTAATTCAGCGCAATAAGTGCCATATCCATGCCATCTTTGACTGTATCGGTTTCACTGGTCTGCCTTAGAGTATCCGACACACTGGTGTTTAAATGATCCAGGATTTCTGAAGGCTTATGAATATTCTCCTCTTTTACGATCTTATCTAGTAAGTTGTGTCCAACAATAGACATAAAGGCACCTGGAACACCATGACCTGTGCAGTCAATGGCAGAAAAAAGGACCAGATCTTCGGCCGTTTCAACCCAATAAAAATCTCCAGATACAATGTCTTTGGGTCGGTAAAACACAAAAGAATCGGGAAGAGCAGTCCTAATAAGCGTATCGGGAGGAAGTATGGCTCGCTGAATGCGCTCAGCGTAGCGAATCGAATCAGTGATATCCTTATTTTTTGAAGCCAATTCTTTATTTTTTTCTACAACCTCGGCCGTCCGTTTTTCCACCTTCTCTTCCAAAATCTTTTTCTCTATTTGAAGATTCTCTTCCCTTTTCTTAATAAGGAATGCAATCCAGCTCCCAATAAATATCACGCAGATAATATAAAACCACCAGGTCTTCCAAAAAGGGGGGGTAATGGTAAAAGAATACGTGGCGATCTGGTCTTCAGGAGTCCACTCACCAGTATTATTGGAGGCCATTACTTTGAAGGTGTAATTTCCATGAGGCAGCGCGGGATAATTCGCGAAAGTCAGTGTGGTTGGTTCACTCCATTTTTCGTCAATCCCTTCCAGAATGTACTTATACCTTACCGAACCTGGATTGGTCAGATATATGCCTTTAAAATCGAAATAAAACGACTTCTCCTTGTAAGTAAATTCTGCTTTTTCCTCTATCCTGGTGTCGTTAAGGTTCACTTTTAACCTTGTTACCTGCACAATTGGCAGGAATTGTTCTTTCCTATCTTTTGAGGGATCGTAACGGATGGCTCCATTCACTGTGCCAAACCAAAGCCTCTTTTTTTTGTCGAGCAAAGCGGCATGAGATTTTGTTTCGATTCCGGTAAAACCGTCGCTTTCCGTATAAGTGAGAAATCGACTTCCCTTGCGATCGAATTTATTCAATCCCTTGTTGGTGCCAATCCAGATGTTATTTTCATTGTCGACTTTGACCACGTTGATTAGATCAGCCACAAGGCCATCTTCAACCGTAAAAGTACCGGTGATTGCCTTTCCGTCTTTACTGATCATCAGCCCTTGACCATCCGTACCTATCCAAGTATTTCCCTGTCTATCTGTGGTGATGGAATTGGGTGTAATGTCTCCTCCAAGGTCGATGGTGATAAAATTGGTGTCCCTGATCAGGGTTAGCCCTTTTCCTTTACATCCCACCCAGACCGCACCGTCGGGGTCGCAATGAATTTCAGAAATTTCATTCGCTGCCAAACCGTTGTAAGTGGTCAGATGGTTCATTCGGCCATGGTTAATTTCATAATAAATCAGGCCTTCGAGGGTTCCGATCCAAAGATTGTTGTACTTATCAATGTCCATGGCAGTCACTATCTGGAACTTGATATTGGAATTTAGCCTTCCGGAATACTCATAAGGACCATTGACCAGAGCAGGGTCAATCTTGATTACTCCACCCAGGGTACCAACCCACATATTTCCTTGAAGGTCTCTTTTTATGAAGCGTACATCGTTGCTTATAAATCGGGGATTATCTTCATTCAGATACTTGAACTCTAAGTGGTCATCCTTTCCCTTCATAATGGTGATCCCGTTATTCGTTCCCAACCAAATATTGCCTGATTTATCCTGTTCCACCGCCCAGACCTGATCGCTGGAAACACCGTTTTCTTCTGTATAAGCTACAAACTGTTCGCCTTTAAATACAAATAGACCCGTTTCATTACTGCCAATCAATACGTTTCCTTCGCGATCTGTAGTAATATCAAATATTTTCAGATCGGGAAGTCCATTTTTTTGATTGAACGTCAATAAGCTTCCATCATCAATTACTGATATCCCTCCACCCCAGGTACCAACCCATATCCTACCCTCCTTGTCCTCGGAAATGGTGCTCACCCAATTATTCGCCAACCCATCGCGTATATCGTAAATACTTATTTCTCCTGACCCGGCATCTTGCTGATAAAGTCCGCCATTGTACGTGCCATACCAGGCATCTCCCTTTTTATCGATGTATATGGTGGTAAATTGGAAGAAATTGGAAAGGTTTTCTGGGGCATAGGTTTCGAATTCTCCGCTACTGGCTATGTATCTTTTGATTCCTACATCGGTAATGAAGTATATGTCATTGTTTGCAGCCTTAAAAATTTCAAATACCCTGTCACTCATACCGTGCTTCCCGATGAAGTGTTCTGCTTCTATTTTTTCCCCAGGAAGTTTACTTGGGTTAGTAATTCTAAATAATCCATTGGCAGCAGTAGATAACCAAACACGTCCTGAATCGTCTGAAGTAATAGAGGTAATATCGGAAGAGATTGAGGCAGAATCGAATTTCACTTCCATGAATTTTTCATCCCTCATAATCGTCAATCCTCCACCAACATGTCCAAACCAAATTGTTCCGAAATTATCTTCATAGATGCATCGAACACCGTTTCCGGCAGTACCATCCTTGGTGGTATAATTAATAAATTCGGCACCGTCAAAACGGGAAATTCCCGAACGATTACCCAACCACAGATATCCATTATTGTCTTGAACGATACAATAGACCGTAGATTGTGATAAGCCATCCTCGACAGTGTAATTATCAAAATGATAGGTCTGTGACAGACCCACTACCGATATTAAAAGAGAAAATAATAAAACAAAACTGCACCTCATCACAAAGAAGTTTGGAATAAGGTGCAATTTAAAAGAATGCTGTCAATTTCCCGATATACAGACTTATCTTTTCATAAAAAAGAAAGTACCGTTTTCATCTTCAAATCCTGCTATTTTGCCAAATTTTGGTTTCTGGCTGCCGCCTTTAGTCACGGCCTCGGTTACTTTTGAAACGATTTTATCGATCGGGATGCAAGTATTGGGGTTATTTTGAAGAGAATTAGCAAATGTCTTTGTGAATTGAGAGTCATCCGAAGCCAGTTCATACCCTGCAGAAGAAAACACCTGACTTGACTTAAACCTGGTAGCTTCCCAATCGGTGCATGACCGGTCGGTGGATGTAGATCTCATGGCCTGGTAAAACGATGGTCCCGATTCACAAGCGTCTGTTACCACAAGTGTATGGGTGATATACTTAGAGTAGGATTGCATGGCTGCTTTTAAGGAATTTATGTTGAAATAGGTGAATTCATCATCTCTTTTAGCATCTACTGGAATCCAGTATCCGGTTTCGTTCAGAAATTTACCGTGCCCTGCATACCACACCAAAATGGAATTCACCCGATTACTCCGAACAAGGTCCCGCAGTTCGATTGAGAAAAATCGCTCAAAATCTTTCTTAGTCATATCGCGTTTCCGGATCACGTTATGAATTGAATATCCGGCCAATGCTGCTTTCATGGTTCTGACGTCTTTCGAAGGGCCTTCCAGACTGGCAAAATTTGCATAATTCGAATTTTCTATGAAAATAACCCATGTCTTTCCCATTGGGTTGTTGGCCGAGATCAGCGCTCCTTCACGGTTGAATGTGAATTTCTGAATGGTCTCATTGCCATAGTTGTCAATTGCAGTCACGGTGATGTATGATCTGTTTGAAATATCGAGTGTGGCTGAGAATCCCGGATTAAATTCATCTGGACTATAGCTGGCCGTTACACCGTCGATAAGAATGCTCTTGATTTTAGATTCGTCGTCAATTTTTCCTTCAAGGTAGATCGTAGGTTCATTATTATCCAAATATATTTCTCCGTCATCTGAAGCGTAAGGGGCAAGAATTCTAACTACAGGTGAATCTATTTCAGTAGGTATGATCTGATAATCAAGAACGGCTCTGTTTGCATAAATATCTTCTACTACAATCTCAAAAGAAGTTTCAGTCTTTGGTTTAACACGAAACTTGAATTCGGGATTGAGTTTTTCTTTATCAAACATAACTGCTTCGCTATTGACCTCAATCAGGGCGATTTTACTCAAGTCTTGCACTTGGGCGTGTATTAACACTTCCAGAAGGTTTTTGGGTACAGGTACTTTTATCCCTTCAACGCGTGCAGGTTCGATGAAAACAATTTTTGGCGAGTCGGTTTCTTTATTTAGCTCGTAAAGGCGGGTCGACGCGGCCGTCAATAATTCTTTAGCCTTTTCGTCGTACGGAGCCAATTTGAGCAAATGTTCGTAATCTACAATGGCTTCTTTGTAATTCAAATTACCTTCATACGCCATGGCACGGGAATAAAGCGCATCAAAATTGTCGGGTTCCGCGATCAGTACTTTGGTAAAATCGTTTATTGCGCCTTGGTTTTGCCCAAACTCATGGTAAAAGCGTCCACGAATCACGTAAATATCATTTTTTTCGGCAGGATTCGCCTGCAGCAAGGCCTGGCTCAGGTCGTTTATTGCATTGGGGAAATCCATCATCGCCCTATACACCTTTCCTCTTGCTACGTAGAGCGATACATTCTTTTCATCTATTTTCATTCCGTCCTTGCAAGTCTCCATGGCCTCTTCTTTCTTGCCTAATTCTACTTGTGCATTAGACAATTCAACATAGGCCGGTATGAATTCTGCATCTCTTTTCACCGCTTGTGAAAAGTCGAATTCCGCTTTTCCCCAATCTTTGACATTTGCCATGACCATGCCATGAAGATAATAGGTGTCTTTGTTCTTGCTCAAGTCAAGCACTTTATCTGCCGCTTCCTGGGCATTGGAATATTGGTTGAGTGCCAAATAGGCATTGGCTTTAAGAATCAGGGCCTGTTCGTGTTTGTCATTGTGCTCTAAGGCCTTGTTGCAATATTCAATGGTCTTTCTGGGTTGATCGAGTTTATAATGCAACCTTCCAAGGTTATAATACACTTCGTCATTATCTGGATCAAAGGTGGCTGCCCTGTTGTAATCGTCAATAGACTCTTGAACCTGATACATTTTCTCAAATACTTCAGCACGAGCGATATACGCATCAACATACTGAGCGTCCAATTCAAGTGCCTTGGTATATTGATCCCTGGCGTCTTTATAATTCTTTGCTTCTTCAAACTCTTTTCCGGTTTTCATGAATTTCTTAGGGTTCTGCGCCATGCTAGATCCGAAAGAAATCAAGAGTACAATTAGGGTGCAAGGGATAAACTGTTTCATTTTAACAAATTCAAATTAATGCTCAATTTTGCATACGTATATTTACGACGAAATTAGCTTTAAGTTATATTAAAAGTTAAAAATAATCATTCTATGAAGATTTTAGCGTTAAACGCTTTATTCATCTGCCTTTTAGCACCTCTCTTACTTCATGCTCAAAAAGGTGAAGGCCGGTATGAGTTGAGTCCTCACAAATCGAAGGTCTCTTGGACGGTGATGCAAGGTGATGATGAGTTAACCGGGCACTTCAAATTAAAAAGTGGATACGTTGAATTAATAGGTCAGGACTTAAAGTCCTTGGTCGTATTTGTTGATATTCAGAGTCTTGTATGCACTAAGTGTGGTTCACAAGAAAACACCAAGAAATTGATCAGTTTCCTGAAATCATCTGAATTTTTTAATTCGAGATCAATGGATTATGCCGTTTTCAAAATGTATGATTCAGAATTAAAAGGCGAGGGTGAATATCTTGTAAAAGGGGGACTCAGTATTACTGGTTATACCCAGAATATCTCTGCCACAGCTACGATCTTAACAAGAACAAATACCATAGCTGGAGAGGCAATGTTCAGTATTAACCGAGATCTTTGGAATCTGAAAAATCCCCCTGACGACGATAACATTTACAACGTTTCGTCGGAAGTGAAGCTCAGGGTAAATCTGGAGGGCGAATTAAAGAACTAGGCCATTTTTATCCAAAAAATTCCTGGCAGTTCTCATAAATACATGGAGTTCTGCATCCACTTTAATATACGGAACCAGTTTTCTCAGATCTGAGTGCATTTGCTCCACTGATTCCGACGATTTCAATGGCCTTCTGAAATCAAGCCCTTGTGCGGCACACAATAATTCTATGCCCAATACCCAGGAGTAATTATTCAAGACGCGAAGACACTTTAATGCCGAATTTGCTCCCATGCTGACGTGATCCTCCTGACCATTGGAACTGTCAATGGTATCAGTAGAAGCCGGGCTGCATAGCTGTTTGTTTTGACTGACCAGCGAAGCTGCGGTATATTGAGGAATCATGAATCCTGAGTTGAGGCCTGCATCTTCTATCAAGAATTCCGGTAATCCGCGTTGTCCTGATATTAATTTATATATGCGACGTTCAGAAATACTGGTTAATTCTGCCAAGCCAATGGCCACAAAATCAAGCGTCAAGGCCAAGGGTTGACCATGAAAGTTACCCGCAGAAATGATCTTTCCCTCTTCGGGAAACACCATAGGATTATCTGTAACAGAAGAGATTTCTGTTTCGACAACTCTTTTAAAATAGTTAATGGCATCTAAACTAGCGCCATGAACCTGAGGTATGCAACGGAATGAATACGGGTCTTGTACATCTGATTTTAACTCACGACATATGGCACTCCCTTCAAGTAATTCAGTTATGCGACGCGCCGTCTGCAATTGACCGGGATGCGGCCTTGCCTCTTGGATCTCCGGAGAAAATGGATCAAGGGAAGCCGAGAAGGCGTCTATGGACATGGCGGTTACTACGTCGGCCGATGGCAACAAATGATCTAAACGGTAAAGCATGTGCAAACCATAGCCACTCATAAACTGCGTGCCATTCAGCATGGCAAGACCTTCCTTAGCTTCGAGGCGGATAGGTTTCAAATCAAATTTCGATAATACTTTTTCGCTTTTCAACACCTGACCTTCAAACCAGACTTCTCCTTCTCCCAACAAGGGAAGCGACAAATGAGCCAGCGGTGCCAAATCTCCGGAAGCACCTAGCGAACCCTGTTCATAAATTACAGGTATGATGTTGTTGTTATAAAAGAAAATCAGACGTTCCAAGGTCTGTAACCTAATACCCGATTTTCCAAGCGAGAGATTGAGAATCTTGAGCAAAAGAATCACTTTGGCTATGTCCTGTGGAATCATTGCCCCGACACCACAGGCATGGGACAGGACTAAATTTTCCTGCAGTTGGGCAATTTCATCCCTCGAAATTTCTTTGTTACGCAAGGAACCGAAACCGGTATTAACTCCATAAATAGGGCGATCCGATTTGGCTATTTGCTCTTCGAGAAAATTCCGGCAATTGACCACGGCCAACCTTGATTCTTCGGACAATTCAATGGTAGCCGAGTCCGCTATCACCGAAAATAGGTTCAAAAGGCTGATGTTTTTCTTAGTTATCTTAAAGGTCTGCATCAGCTCCAAGTGTGTTGATTAAACCCTCCATATTGAGGTGTTCCTGTTCACCTGTTTTAAGATCCTTTAGGGTGTACATTGATTTAGTTATTTCCAGTTCACCTGCGGTTACCACATGGCTAGCGCCTTTGTTATCGGCATATTTAAATTGCTTCTTCAATTTATCGGGATCGGGGTAGATTTCGGCACGTATCCCAGCACTTCGCAACTTGTCAAGAGCCTTCAAAGAGTAGTCGAGTTCTTTATTTCCAAAATTAATAAAGACAACAGAGGTCGATTTATTGCCGTGATCAGCGGAAGGGGAAGCACTGAGTATGTCAAATATGCGGTCGATTCCAAAGCTTATACCGATTCCCGACATTTCTTCTAAGCCAAAAATTCCGGTGAGGTCATCGTACCGACCTCCTCCGCAAATACTGCCAATATCAACATCTTTTGCAGAAACTTCAATAATTGCCCCCGTGTAATAGTTCAACCCCCTTGCAAGTGTAAGATCGAGTCGCACATTACTCAAGGTTTGGCTGCTCAGGTAAGACATAATCTCTTGCAGTTCAGCTAATCCTTGTTGACCAATATTAGATAATTTAATGGCAGCCTTTAAATTTTCAAATCCGGTCTTACTCAGCTCAAGGCCATTCAAGTCATTGATGCTTTCAAATGCTTTGGTCTGATCATCAGAGAACCCTGCTTCAAGGAATTCAGTTTTAAGCGCCTGCCATGGTTTTTTGTCGAGCTTATCAAGTATGGTGGTAAACGCAGTGAACTTGGATTCAATTCCCAAAGCCTCGCAGAAGCCAAATAGAATTTTTCGGCTATTCAGTTTAATCGTATAATTTATATTCAGCTCCCTGAATACTAGGGTAATAAGCTGAATGAACTCTGCTTCCAAAAGGAGGCTATTAGACCCTATCACATCAGCATCACATTGATAAAACTCACGATACCGTCCTTTTTGGGGCCTGTCTGCTCTCCATACTGGTTGGATTTGATAACGCCTGAACGGAAAAGATATGTCATTGCGATGCTGCACTACATAGCGGGCAAAGGGAACTGTCAAATCATAGCGAAGTGCTTTCTCACACAATTGCGGAATCAGTGCATTGCTCTCCCTGTTCTGGAGAAGTGTTGAGTCAACTCCGTCTAGATAATCCCCTGAATTCAGGATTTTAAAAATCAAGCGGTCACCTTCTTCACCGTATTTACCCGTCAATGTTTCCAGATTTTCGACCGCCGGAGTCTCAATCTGGTCAAATCCAAATCGCTTAAAATATTTTTCGATGACGCCAAAGATGTGCCTCCGCAGGGCCATTTCAGTGGGAGAAAAATCCCTGGTTCCTTTGGCAAGTCTGGGTTTGATCACCTTTGCCATCAGATCAATTCAAATTGAAAAAGTGGATTGAAGAAATGTTGAATTTGTCCAGGTAATTGTACACCCTTGAAAACGTTGTTTTTGCTTTTACTCAATAGGTCACGATCTTCGATCTCAACCGGCAAATGATCTACATCCACCAAAATGGCATTAAACGGTTTTCCGGCTGTAATACTGCCAAACTCATCTTCTATGCCAAGGTATATTGAAGGTGCTGTTGAATAAACCTCAACTAATCGCCTTGCTGTGAGTTCTCCTCGTTGAAGCATGGAAATAAGCACGCGCAAAGATGTTTCCATGCCAGTGGTCCCAAAGGCTGCTTTTTCAAAATTCTCACCTTTTTCTTCGCTGGCATGAGGAGCGTGATCAGTGGCAACGAAGCCCACGTCACCAGACTGAAGGGCCTTGATCAGCACATGTCGATCATAACCATCTCTTAAAGGAGGATTCATTTTAAAGGATGTTTCGCCTTTTTTAATTTCGTTATAAGTGAAATGCAGGTGGTGTGGTGTGACTTCACAAGAGACCTTAAGTCCTTCAAGGCGAGCATCCATCACCAATTGTACGGTTTTTCCAAGTGAGACGTGCAGCACATGGTAACGAGCTTTGGGATGTTTTCGCAACTCCCTTATATCCCTGGCAACCATGTCGTATTCTGCAGAAATCGGGTATCGGGGAATTTTTTGTTGGCGTTGCAGTCTGCCTCCTGCCAGCACTCCTCCATGGCCACAATATTCGGCATGTTGAGATACAGGAATATTCCATTTTGAGATTTTTGCAAATGCTTCCCGCATTATTTCATCACTCTCAACTCCCAGACCATCGTCTGTAAAAGTCTTGACCCCCCATTTTGCCAAGGAATCAACATCGACCAATTCTTTTCCTTGCATGCCTTTTGTTATGCAGGCACTTAGAAAAACTTTAACTCCTGTCTCTTCTAACGCGGGTTTCAATTCTGTCATCGCCATTTCACATACATCGACCGAATCAATTGGAGGACGTGTATTTGGCATGTTTAGCACTGCGCCATAACCCCCTTTGATGGCAGCATGGAGTCCGGTTATTGGTGTTTCTTTATGCGCCTGACCAGGTACCCTTAAATGAACGTGTGCATCAACTCCTGAAGGCATAAGCACAAGACCGTTACCATTGTATATTTCTCCTTCAGTTTGTCCATCTGAATTCTTGTAAACGGACTTTACCTTGCCATTTTCAACAATGACCATGCCATTTTCAATAATTTCATCCGGATTCCAAATCTTTACATCTGAAATAGTGAATAAATCAGGATTGGTTTTTTTCTTCATGGCATTACTAAGGGAGTAAAAATAAAAATCTCACCGTCAACCTGGGTCGAGCGGTGAGATTAATTTGATAATTGCAGCATTCAGGAATTCTGCATGACCTTTGGGGCACCAGCAAGAATCTCTTCATTTGCATATTCTTTGAACTTCTCAAAATTTACATTGAAAGCCTTGGCAAGTTCATTGGCCTTCACATCATAAGCCTCTTTGTCTTGCCAAGTGTTTTTAGGGTTTAGCACCTGCGAGGGAACGCCTTCACAGCTAACAGGCATCTCCAACCCAAATATATCGTGCGTTTCATAGCGCACGGTATCTAATTCACCCTTGAGTGCGGCTGTGATCAAGGCCCTGGTTATTTTAAGGCTCATACGCTTTCCTACCCCATACGGGCCACCTGACCATCCTGTATTAACAAGCCACACTTTAACATCCGCCCTTCTCATTTTATCGCTCAGCATTTCTGCATAACGCGTTGGATGCAGCGGCATAAATGGCGCTCCAAAGCAAGCACTGAATGCCCTGACCGGTTCGGTGATACCCGCTTCGGTTCCTGCAACCTTTGCTGTATATCCACTAATGAAATGGAAAGCCGCTTGACCGGGACTTAATTTGGATATTGGAGGAATCACTCCATATGCGTCACAGGTTAGGAAGAATATATTTTCGGGAACAGGGCCAATGGAGGGCTCCGCAATGTTATTGATGTGATAAATAGGATAGCTTACTCGTGTATTTTCTGTCTTGGAAACATTGGTGAAATCAACATCCTTTGATCCGTTAATGAACTCGATATTCTCAAGCAAGGCCCCCTTTTTTATCGCCCTGTAGATATCGGGTTCGTTCTCTTCGGTAAGATTGATGCATTTTGCATAACAACCACCTTCAAAATTGAAAACGGAATCTTCAGACCAACCGTGTTCATCATCCCCAATCAATTTTCTTTCCGGATCGGCAGAAAGCGTTGTTTTGCCTGTGCCAGACAATCCAAAGAAAAGGGCAGTATCGCCCGCTTCTCCAACATTGGCCGAACAATGCATGGAAAGAACATTTTTCTGAGCAGGTAAAATAAAATTCAGAGCTGAAAAAATACCTTTTTTAGTCTCGCCGGTGTATCCGGTACCGCCTATTATGGCTATTTTCTTAGTGAAATTGAGTACCGCAAAATTGTGTTGTCTTGTTCCGTCAATCTCTGCGTTTGCCTTAAATCCGGGGGCACTGATCACTGTCCATTCAGGCTCAAAACTTTCAAGTTCATGATCCGATGGCCTGAGAAACATGTTGTGAACGAATAAATTACCCCAGGAAGATTCGTTGACCACGCGTATGTTCATCCTATAATTAGGATCTGCACATGCATATGCGTCACGAACATAGAGTTCTTTTCCAATTAAGTAATCGACCATCTTGTTATACAATCGATCAAATTTCTCCGGTTCAAAGGGGATGTTGATATCCCCCCACCATACTTCATCCTTGGTTATGTCATCCTTAACAATAAATCGATCCTTTGGCGAACGCCCGGTAAACTCACCGGTGTCGACTGAAATAGCCCCGGAACTTGTCACAACTGCCAGATTTTTTTCAACTGCTATATCGGATAGTTCGTCACTGCTCAAATTCCAATGAACAACCGCATCGTGAATACCCAGGTTTTCGATGTTCGCATTTTGCGCTCGCTTACCTTTATTTATCATACAGATGGTTTTGGAGTGAAGTTTTAAGTTTGAGGGTTCAAATTTAGCCCTTAATACTCGAAAATCACTAAAAACTTACTTTTTTATGAACATTGAATTAAGAAGAAAAACCAACGTGTAAGACCTTATCAGATGAGAAATACAACAAATGACCTTTCACTTCCTCATACCCCAGATCAGTTGCCAGTTGCATGTATTTTAGGATTTGATTCTGATGAGATTCGTTGATTAAACCCGTTTTATAATCTATCATAGAAATCTTGCCACCGCTTATTACACATCTGTCAGGACGAAAAACCTCACCTGTCGAACTTAATATTTCCCGCTCATTAAAAATGCTACCCTTGACATCTTTGAACAAGGGGACTAATTCAGGATGATCCAGTAAAGAGTGAACTTGACGCCGCAAGTCAGCGGCTTCCTTTTCATCTAATTCACCGATTGTGCAATAGTAATCTGCGATTCCTTCAATGTCTTCCAATTCATAGACCTTGGACATCACTTCATGAATTAATCTGCCGTAGGCAGAAGGGTCAAAAGCGTCATTACCCATTTCTGTTGATTCGCTTTTGTATTTAAGCATCACTTTTTCTGCCCATGCCGTCATGGGTCTCACTCTGTAAGCTATTACAACATCAGCAGCTGTTTCCCCCTTGATAAGATCAAAATTTTCATTTCCCGTGAGAAAGACACCTTCTTCTTTACTTTCGTTCATACTCAGTTCAAGTGCAGAGTGCCAAAGATTTTCTTCCTTTATCTTTTTACCGTTCTTGGGTAATACTCTTGAAATAACATACAAAGCCATTTTGGCACGTGTAGCGGAAACATACATCAGATTGGCTGTATCGGCAAGGGAAGCCCGCATTTCTTTTTCATAGCTTTCAGCATAGGATGTTTTAAGCAGCTCTTCGGAATAGCGCAACCATGCTACCGGTAGTATTTCTTGGTCTTTTCCCTTGGTTTCAACCCACATGTAAGATTTAGAAGGTCTGATGTTTCCATATGCAAAAGGCACAATGACAAAATCAAATTCAAGACCCTTGGCTTTGTGGATGGTCATTATTCTAACAGACTCAGGGCTTTCAGCGAACGGAACACTGAATTCTTCGCCGTTCTCCTTCCACCATTCCAGGAACTCCATGGCATCGTTTCCATATTGAGCATTGAATTGGTTAATTGCATTTTCAAATGCAATCACGAAACGATCTTTACCTCCATTTACAAGAAAGGTATCAGACAAATGGTTGACCAGGTCCATCAGGTTGTCCTGTCTCAATTGCGCACTCGAAATCGCCCATCCTGAAGCAATCAATACACCGTCAAGGTCCCGGTAAGACCCCCAGATCTCTTCAAGATCCAGAGAGTTCAGTTTACCAAGCATCGAATTGTCCAATAGGTATTCAACAATCTTAAGTGCATCACCTTCTTTTTTACCATGGTATAAATACTCAAGCCAGTGCAGAAGGAAAGAAACGTTGAGTGCATGACCAATTTTTAAACTGTCTTCGGAAATAAATGGAATCAGATTTTGTAGCAAGGCAGATGTCACCGAAGTGCATTGGGCCCCTGTGCGGCATAAAACCGCGATTTGGGCAGGAGCAATTCCTTGAGCCGTAATTTCAAGAATTTTTTGGACTGTGAAATTGACAGCTGTTTCATCACCATTATCGGTGGGGAAAAATCGAACTTCTACTCTGCCTTTAGAGGTTTTGACCGGAACTTGCCTGTGTGAATCATATACGACGTTGAGTTCATTTGCAAATCGTTTTTTCAACGAATCAAAAAGCTCATTAACAAACTCCACAATTGTTGGTGAGGATCTGAAATTCTGCCCGAGTATTACCTCTTTGTATGACTCGGTTAAAAGTTTGGAGCCATACCCCTTCTCTTCTGTACCATAAATGTTCAGATCAGGCAGCCTATTCAATAAGTCTGGTTCACCCCCTCTCCATCGATAAATGGCTTGTTTCGGATCACCAACTAAAAATGAATCGTGTCCTTCACTGAGTGAATTCTCGACCAGGGGAAGCAAGTTAAACCATTGAATTAGCGAGGTATCCTGGAATTCGTCTATGAGGTAGTGTTGGTAACGCTCTCCCAATCGCTCATAAATATAAGGAGTTGGGTTATCGTTAACGATATCGGCAATCACCTGGTTGAAATCATCTAATTGAGCCACCGAAAACTCTTCTTTGATCCTGTCAATCTCGATTTTTACTTCATTTACAATGGCCATTGAAAAAATTCGTCCTGCAAGAGCTTTGCAAAAAACGTAGTGACTTAGTTCACTTTCGATCTTTTCCAGAATGAGGTCCAGTGTTCTAGAGAAACTGCTCTTCAAGACTTCAAAACTGGCCTTGACTTCAGTTCCCGCCTTAGGCGAAAGCCATTTACCCTCTTCTGAGGTGGCGTATACATATGAATTTGGGCGGTCAATCGGTTTTTTTTTATAGGCCAGATTAACCAGAAACCTATGCACTCCCTGAGAGGAACGATAGAAATCTTTTTCCACCATTCCGTGACTATTGATTTTTTCGATCAATGGCATTGCCATGTCACTGAGTCTGCTTTCTAAGGCCTGAATTCGTTTAAATACCTCGTTTCTTGTTAGGTTGAAGTCCTCCAGTCTCAATCGCTGTAGTGACCGAATGCGCGTTCTGGACTCATAGGATAGTAACTCAGATGTTAAATCCTTTAAGTTGCTTTCCGGGTCGTAACTCAGTCCGCCGTCGAATTTGTGCTCTGAATATGTGCGTAGAATCTGATAAAGCCGCTCGTCGGTACTCATTTGTTCAAAAAGTCCGTCGACCGTTTTTCTGATCAATCGATCATTTTTTAACTCAATTTCGAGCTGGGCGGGGATGTTCAATTCGAACGAAAAACTTCTGACCAATCGGTGCACGAATTGATCGATGGTTGAAATATTAAAATCTCCATAGTCGTGAAGTAAGGTTTTTAAAAGAATACCACAACGCTGAGCAATGCTTTTATCATCAAGTTCTGTCAAGTCACGCAATTCACTCTTTAGTTCCCGGAAATTATTGTCACCGCTTTCTAATCCTTCCAAGGCGCCAAGCACGCGCTGCTTCATTTCTTCGGTTGCTTTGTTAGTGAAGGTTATGGCAAGAATATGCCTGAAATAATCGTTTCCACCTCCTTTGAGTAGAAGCGCCAGGTACTCTTTTACAAGGCTGTAAGTTTTACCCGAGCCCGCACTAGATTTTACGACGGTGAAATTCAAAACTTGATTGGAACAGTAGTCACACGAATATAAGTTTATCCTACGTAAATTTGGAGGCAACTTTTGAACAATAAATTACGTTCTATGATTGAAATGAAGAAAGAGCGAAGCAGGATCACTCTCTTGTTGGGTTTGGGAATACTCAGTATTTTTTCGTCATGTTCAAAGGAAGAAGATCCGATTTGCGACATACCCCAGCCAACCATTCTATACGAAAGCATACGCATGCAATTTGATGCCACGGCCGGCGGAGAAAATATGGAATTGCTTAAAACTTTCAGCGACCCTTTAGGACGCTCGCTCAATGCTGAATTATTTAAATTTTACGTATCAAATGTTTATTTCCATGCCGGTAATCAGAAAGTTAAAGTAAAGGACGTCGCATTGATCACCATGCTTGATCCAAATTTTCCTGATCCTTCTGGAATTTTGAGAGAAATTGAAATGAAGGTGCCATACGGTAATTATGACGGCATCAGTTTTGGAATCGGACTCGATCCCCTTCAGAATGAAAGCGATCCAAATAGTTTTGACCCTGATCATCCACTTTCATCCGCTCAAAATACCCACTGGGGCACTTGGAGTAATTACAAATTCTTAATGATGGAAGGTAAAGGTGACTGGGACAATGACACACAGTTTACTGATATTTACGGTTATCATACAGGATTTGATGAGTGCTACCGCGAAGTTGATTTCGACTACAATGTTCAGGTAAATGGAGATGATGCTCTTCCCGCACCCCTGTTGCTCACCTTCGAATTCAATGACATCTTTTTTGGAAAAGATAGCCTGGACATGGCCATTTTTACCAGCTGGCACGGCGACACCAGCACCATAGCGACGTCAAACTTACTCTCAGATAATTTTAGTGAAGCACTTAAAATAAAATGATGCAAAAGTTGTTTGTTGTTATTGCGATAGTATTGCTCGGTGCCCTGGCTTCTTGTTCGAAAGAAGAAGAGCCAAAAAAAGAAGATCCAATTGTCAATTTACCTCCGTATAATCCAACTTTTGTTGACCTGAATCAATTAGTTCCGTTGCATTTGCCGCGGATTCAAATACCCGCCGACAATCCAACAACTGTTGAGGGAATTGCCCTTGGTCGACAACTTTTTTACGAACCCCTGCTTTCACGCAATGGTACGCAATCTTGTGGATCTTGTCACAATCAGGCTTTTGCTTTCACAGACAACGGACTTCGAGTTAGTGTGGGCATAGATGGAATCGCCGGGAACAGAAATTCCATGCAAATTGTCAATGCCGGTTTGCGCCGCAGCCTATTTTGGGACGGGCGTTCCAGAAATTTGGAAGAACAGGCCCTTGAACCGATCAACAATCCCATTGAAATGCATGAGACCTGGACACGTGCTGCCGATAAATTGAATCAAATCAAAGCCTATCGGGAAATGTCGTACCTGGCATTTGGTGAGGTCTTTCTGGATTCAATGCTAATGACCAAAGCCATTGCTCAATTCGAGCGATCCTTGATTTCCGGTAACAGCAAATTTGACAAATGGAAACGAGGGGAAGTTCAGCTGACGCCTCAAGAGACTTTCGGTCGACAATTGTTTATGCGCGACCGCGAAGAAATAAAAGATGCCCAAGGCAACATTATTCAAATCATTCCCGGCGCGGATTGCTTTCATTGCCATGGCGAGATCACCGACTTTTCTGATGAACTATTTCATAACAACGGACTTGATGAAGTTTTTGTCGATCAAGGTCGATTTGATGTCACCAATAATGATTTTGACCGGGGTAAATTTAAAACTCCAAGTCTTAGGAATGTGGAATTCACAGGTCCATACATGCACGACGGTCGCTTCAAAACTCTTGATGAAGTCATTGATTTCTACAGTGAGGGTTTGAAGTTCTCGCCTACCATTGATCCATTGATGAAAAATGTTGGCATTGGTGGAGTGAGGCTAAATCCAGATGAGAAGGCGGCTCTTAAAGCATTTTTACTCACTCTAAGCGACGAAGATTTTCTTACCAATCCCGATTTTGGACCACCACCGCCACTATAAAGTTTAATTATTATTAAGCAACCATCGGTATTTCTTGACGTTAAAGACTATGAATAGTGCAATCCTTTGGCGTATTAAGAAATTTGTACTTTTGCTTACCTAAGAAAATCATATGAAACCTACCATCGTTAATGCAGTATTGGCAGTATTAATTCTGACCCTAGGGTGCAGTAAGCCTGTCGAAGACCCGGGACCGGTCAAAAAGCCAACGGCTTACACCAAGTTGTTCCTGAAGTTTACGCACAATGTCAATGGTGTTGATCTCAATGCAACAGATACCATTATCTATGAGAATCTATCGGGCAATATTTACAGCATCAAGAACTTGAAATACCTTATATCAGACGTGAGATTGAACAATTTTAATTACGATAATTACCAGATCGGTGAATGGCATTTGGTGGATGTAAAAGACGAGAGCTCACTTGTTTTTGAAGTAAAGGATAGCATCATTTTTGGTGACTATGCCTCTGTATCATTGTTTGTCGGTTTTCTTGAAGAACAAAACAAAACAGGTGAATATCCGGAATTGGATAATTTGGGCTGGTCCTGGAAACCACAAAGAGGCGGCGGGTATTACACACTTCAAGCAGATGGTCGCTTTTTTAGCAGTAATGTAGACGTGATACCAGATCCCTTCGACATTGGCTTAGGCGGCAATAAACTGGTGGTCACTCAATCTGATTCGTCTTATGTTGCCAATGAGATCGTCGCTTCACTAAAAAGTAGCGGATTCACGGTTCCAAGGGGAACACCAGTGGTCACAATCGAAATTCAAATGAACGTCAACAAGTTGTTCGAATCTACCGGTGGCGCTCCCAATTTCAACTTGGACACATGGCCAACAGGTCTTGAAGATAATTCAGCCGGAAGTAGCGCTCTTTCGGGTAACATCACCGCAGCCTTTAAGTTGGGAGAAGTCACTTACGGACTTCCTAAATAGTTAAAAAAGGCGCAGTTAATGTGCCTTTTCTTTTATTTGATTCAATGGTATTTTTTCTCCATTGACCAGGCGGTAGCATTTCAATTTGTCTTCGAACACCGAAGACTTGTAGATCGATTTCCCGACCAACATCCGCACACACTCCTGTATACCCTCAACGATTGAAGGATGCGGGTGAATCATATGTGCCAGCTCATCGATGCTTTTGTTCATATACATCAACAAAGCAACTCCCTGTATTGCGCTTGAAGCATGTTCCCCTACAGCCCGCATTCCAAGAATTTTCATTTCGTCATCGTCAGACACAATGATCTTAAAAAACCCAGTGGTTTGTCGCATGGCAATAGCGCGGGCAATCATAGAATAATCGATTTTGGAAACCCGAATAGGAATATTTTCTTGTATAGCTTGTTGCTCGTTCATCCCGACTGCGGCGACCTCGGGAGACAAGAACATAATAGTTGAGATATTGTTATAATGGATTGTTTCAACAGGAAAATCTGCAAACATCTTCACAACGGCGTGCCTGGCTTCTCGTTCACCAACATTGACCAGGGCCAAATGCCCTGAAATGTCCCCAACTGCATAGATGTGATTGACATTGGTCTGAGTATCGACATCTCCGATATGACGCCCCTTCACACTCATTTGCACCCCGGCATTCTCGAGATTGAGATCCTCTACATTAGGCACCCGACCTACCGAAAGCAGAGCCTTTTCCACCTTTATGACCTCAGTGGTTCCATCCTTGTGTTCGAGCTCATACTCCACCCTACCGTCAACGATTTCCATTCGCTTGAGATCAGAATTTCCATGAATGGTTGCGCCCATTTGTATTAGCCGTTCGGACACTACTTCAGATATGTCTTGGTCTTCGAATGGTAAGATTCGATCGGCCTTATCAATCAGGTATACCTTGGTCTGGCCAAAATTTGCAAGCATGGTTGCAAATTCGCAACCTATTACCCCAGCACCAAGTATGACAAGGTTCTTGGGAAATTCATCCATGTGCATGATCCCATTGCTGGTCATGATGATCTTTTCATCCACTTCGATGTGCGGTAGCATTCGAGGCCTGCTGCCTGTTGCAATCATGGTATGTTCCGCCCAAATGCTGTAAGTTTCGCCGCTTTCTTTTCGTATGAGAATTTCTTTGTCGGTAATAAAACTGCCCGTCCCTTTTTCATAAGTGATCAGGCTGGTTTCGCTGTGTATGATTCGCAAATGACAGGTCAACTGAAATTTACGATCGAAGATCGCTCCTTCGATCACGTCTTTTACTTTCGAAAAAGGCATTTGAATTTCCTGACCAGCTGTCAATTCATCACGAGCAATCCTGAATTTATTTGAAAGCTCCCACATGGTTTTTGAAGAAAGCGCACCATCGTAGATTCCTGCACCTCCGAGCTTCTCGCGTTCCACTAGAATAACTTTCTTACCAAAATCGATGGCCCGCATTGCGCCAGCGTAACCCGCAGGACCGCCTCCAATGACACACAAATCATACTTTTCCATCCGGTGAATTGGTTAAATTAACCTTTGTTCAGATCTCTTCGATCCACCCGAAGGCATCGGGTGTCAAACCATACTTGATCTCTGTGAGTCTCTCTAAAATTTTCGCAGATTTTATTCGCCCTTCAACGGGGGGCAGTTTTATGTCTTCCCCTTCGATGCCAATAACACTGATAGGTGCGACACTGGCAGCAGTTCCAAGACCAAAAGCGTCTTTAAGTTCCCCATTTCGATGGGCCTCAACGATCTCATCTATACTAATTCTGCGCTCTTCAACCGTGTAACCCAAATTTTTAGCCAAGTGGATTACACTGTCTCTGGTGATTCCGGCCAATATAGTTTCACGACCAAGTGAAGGAGTGACCAATTCGTCTCCTATCTGAAACATGAGGTTCATGGTACCCGCTTCTTCGACAAATCGATGATCCCTGCTGTCGGTCCAAATCAACTGATGATATCCATCTTTGATTGCCAGGGACGTAGGGTACATGGCTGCAGCATAATTTCCAGCTGCTTTGGCAAATCCCACACCTCCTTCCGCGGCTCTGGAAAAGTGTCTTTCAACTTTTACTTTAACAGGCTCGGAATAATAAGTGGAAGCTGGGCTACAAATAATCATGAATTTATAATTATTTGCCGGCTTTACTCCTAAAAAAACATCGTCTGCAAACATAAATGGTCGGATATAAAGAGAGTGCCCGTCAGCGTCTGGCACCCACGCTGAATCCAGCTTTATTAGTTCACGCAGACCAGCTAAAAAAATCTCTTCCGGAATTTCGGGCATACACATTCTTTTGGCGCTGATGTTAAACCGTCTGGCATTTTGCTCGGGTCTGAAAAGGCGAACTTTTCCGTCCTTCCCCTTATAGGCCTTCATTCCTTCGAATATTGCCTGGCCATAATGCAGGGAGCATGTGGCCGGACTCAAGGGAATTTCCCCGTAAGGAACTATTCTGGAATTCACCCATTGGCCTGCTCTATACTCGACCATGAACATGTGATCAGTATAATCCAGACCAAAGCGCAACTTAGAGGGATCAATTCCCTTCAATTTAGATTGACTTACCTTTTCGACGGAAATCTTCTGATGTTCTGTTGTAATCATGCTCACTATTTATGAGCACAATTTACTATTTATTGAAAGATATTTCTAATCAAATTGAAGATTCCAAAGACTTAAGTGCAGAAATAATGCGCTCTTCTATTTGAAGATATACATCTCCGTTGGGCCGTTCTTTAAGTGTTCGGCCCGTAAGTTTTTCGTAGAGCTCGGCGTAACGTTCGGAAACCCTTTGCACAATTTCATCATCCATTTCGGGCATGACTTGACCTTCCAATCCCTGAAAATCCATTTCCATTAACCACTCCCTTATAAATTCCTTCGACAACTGGCGCTGTCGCTCTCCCTTTGACTGCAATTCGGAATAGCTGTCTTTATAGAAGTACCTTGAAGAATCGGGAGTGTGTATTTCGTCCATTAACACCACCTTACCGTCCAAAAAACCAAATTCGTATTTAGTGTCGACCAAAATAAGCCCTCTTTTTGACGCATATTCGGTGCCCCTTTTAAATAATCGTCTGGTGTAATCTGCGAGCTCGTTATAACGCTCCTTTGAAAGGATGCCTGTTAAAATAATTTCTTCTGGACTGATGTCTTCATCGTGGCCTGTATCGGCCTTTGTAGCCGGTGTAATAATGGGTTCTGGAAAAGCATCGTTCTCTCGCAAGCCATCGGGCATGATTACGCCGCAAATTTTACGCTCACCTGAATTGTAAAGTCGCCATGCATGACCCGACAAATAACCCCGAATCACCATTTCAATCCTGATTGGTTCACATTTAACGCCAATTGCCACATTCGGATCGGGCACCGATCTGATCCAATGGGGAATAATGTCTTGGCACATGTCCAAAAAGAAGGCAGCAATTTGATTTAGTACAGCCCCTTTTCCTGGTATTTCTCTGGGTAAGATATGGTCAAAGGCCGATATTCTGTCACTGGCCACCATCACAAGGTAAGTATGATCAATCTCGTATACATCCCTGACTTTTCCCCGATAAAAACCGGTTTGACCTTTGAACGTGAAATTTGTCTCGTTAATCGTTTGATTTGTCATTTCGTTTCCTCGTATACTTTAATGATTTTTTTAACCAAGGGATGTCTCATAACATCCTTCTCGTCAAATCGAATGATCTTTACTTCTTCTATCTTTCCTAAAAATTCCATGGCCTGAACCAGTCCGGACTTCTTCTTATCGGGCAGATCTATTTGGCTCACATCTCCAGTTACAATGAATTTAGCACTCTTTCCCATTCTCGTGACGAACATTTTAAACTGGCTCTGTGTCGCATTTTGGGCTTCGTCCAAAATAACGAAAGCATGATCGAGTGTTCTGCCCCGCATATAGGCCAAGGGTGCAATTTGAATGGTTCCTGACTGTAAATATTCGCTCAGTTTATCATAAGGTATCATGTCGTGAAGTGCGTCATACAGCGGCTGTAAATACGGATCCATTTTTTCTTTTAGGTCTCCTGGTAAGAATCCAAGATTTTCACCTGCTTCAACAGCAGGCCTGGTCAGAATAATTTTCCTGACCCTGCGATCTTTCAGAAACTTAACTGCCATAGCTACCGCAGTGTAAGTTTTCCCCGTTCCGGCGGGTCCTGTGGCCAGGATGAGATCAAATTTCTCCGTACTCTCGGCCAACTCGCGTTGATTTTGTGAATGGGTAGTAATCATGTTTCCCTTAACCCCGTGCAGAATGAGGTTCTCCTTATCTTTTGGATCGTGCTGTGCATGACCTTCTAGATGATCTCGGATACCTTCTGCTTCAAGGGGATGATTCTCTGCCTTTTGTATCAATACAGCCATTTTTGCCTGAAAGTCTTCCAATTCCGACTCGTTACCCACGGCTTTAATCACGTTGCCCCGAGCGATGATCTTTAATTTCGGAAAATAATCGCGAATGATGTTTAGATTTTCGTTGTTGACCCCGTATAAGTATACCGGATTCTGTCTGCCCAAATCGAGCTCAATTTCTCCCAATTAACAATGCTTTACATGGTATCTTCCAATCTGGAAAGGACCAAAAATATTACTATTTTTGACTCCCTCAAACTTACCCAAAACATCCGCAGTACTCGTGCCGATCATAACCCTTACCACCGACCTTGGATTGAGGGATTACTATGTCGGCTCGTTAAAGGGCGCCTTGCTTTCCCAGTATCCCGAAGCGACCATCGTAGACATCAGCCATGAAATAAAACCATTTGACATGCTACAGGCATCCATTGTGGTTAGAAATGCTTTTCCCGATTTTCCAGAAGGAAGCATCCACCTGATAGGTGTAAATCCCGACGCCACTGAAGAAAGTAAGCACCTAGTGGTAAAAGTCAAAGGACAATTTTTCATTATGCCTGACAATGGTATGTACTCCTTAATATTCGACCAAAAGCCCGATGAGGTTGTGTCCCTTGACCTGACACACCATACTGAGATGATGAGTTTTCCAGCAAAGGACATCTATATCACGGCAGCATGTCATATCGCACGTGGGGGTTCTTTGAATGTGATTGGCAAACCATTGAAGGAATTGACCGAACGAATGCTCTTCAGAGCTGTGATAGAAGAGCGTCTTATAAGAGGAATGGCTCTGTACATCGATCATTATGGGAACGTTTTAACGAACATAGATCGGAATATCTTCAAGCAATTCAGCAAGTACCCATCTTTTTCGATCCAATTACGGCGCACCGAGTATGAAATTAGGGAAATCAGCAATACTTACGGCGATGTACCACACGGAGAAAAACTAGCTATGTTCAGCTCAAGTGGGTTACTTGAAATATCTATAAATCAAGGAAACGCATCGCGGCTCCTGGGGATCAACCAAAACGACGTTATCAGGATCGAATTCTATGATCATTAGAATTGTTAAAATGCAATTCACTCTCGGATTGGAGAATGAATTTCAAGTACTCTTTAAGGCCAACAAAGAGAAGATTCGGAGATTCCCGGGTGTAGAAAAACTCGAACTCTATAGGGACAAGAATGATGGGACAGTATTCTTTACATAAAGTGTCTGGAAAGACAGTCAAAGCCTGGACAGATATAGGAGGAGTGAACTTTTTAAGAGCATATGGCTTCAAACCCGCTCGTTATTTGCCGAAAAAGCTCAGGCATGGTCTGTAGACCAATTGGCTCCATTATAAAAGGACAATAAATTCAAGCATTCCGGGTTAATTGTCCAAGCTCTTATTACTACATTTGAACGGATGCGGCTCAGGGTCCTAATATTCTTATTTTCCATGGTTTCCACCGGTGGTTTAATGGCTCAGGAGAGTGCAACTTTATCGGGTTGTATCGCTGATGAGTTCGGCAATGCGATAGAGGGAGCCAACGTTGCGGTAATTGGTGAGAGCAGTGGTCAAATAACGGATGAAAAAGGCTGTTTCAAGCTCAAAATTCGAGGTGGGGGCGACATCACTGTCGGAATTTCGCATATCAGTTATTCTGTCGTCAGGCAAGTTTACAGTATCCCGGCAGGCGGAAACAAGGAAGTCAACATCACATTGAAAGCTTCATCGCGGGAATTAAATACAGTAACTATAAAGGACGGCTCTGCAGACAAAACCACCATGGAAAAGATCGATCCAAAGTTGATCAGTGAGTTACCGAATCCCTCGGGTAGCATCGAAAGCATTCTTAAAACCTTGCCCGGTGTTGTGTCTACCAATGAATTAAGTTCAACATACAGCGTGCGAGGTGGAAACTTTGACGAAAACCTGATTTACGTCAATAATATTGAGATCTATCGACCGCAATTATACTCGAACGGACAGCAAGAAGGCCTGAGTTTTGTCAATACTAAAATGGTGAGTGATCTTTCGTTTTCTGCCGGTGGTTTTGAAGCTAAATATGGAGACAAAATGTCTTCTGTTTTATCTGTGAACTATAAAAAACCCTACTCCAATGCGGCCTCGGTTGAACTCAGTTTACTGGGGCTCGATGCACACGTAGAGGGCAGTCCCGGAAATCACCGATTCACATACTTGCTGGGACTTCGCCACCGCAGAAACAATTACTTGCTGAATTCATTAGACACCAAGGGAGAGTATCAGCCTGTTTTTACCGATTTTCAAACGTATTTAACTTATGACCTTACCGAGCGCTGGGAAATTTCTGCACTCGCCACCATCACCAACAATAAATTCCGCTTCACTCCCGATGTTCGCGAAACCGAGTTCGGAACATTTCAACAATCATTGCAATTGACGGTTTTCTTTGACGGTCAGGAAGTGAGTCAATTTGAAACCTATTTCGGAGCCCTGACCAATACTTTTGAACTGAGTGACCATCATAAAATGCGCCTGATTCTTTCAGGCGTTCGTTCTTTTGAAGACGAGACGGCTGATATTCAAGGGCAGTATTACATCGACGAGCTTGACCGGGACCTCGATAACGTTGGCAATGTTGCTTTTAATCGTGGAATCGGAACCTACCTGGATCATGCCAGAAATTATTTGACCGTTGAATGGCTTAATGCCCAGTTGATTGACCAGATCAAAATGGGTAATCACCAGGTGGAATGGGGACTTCAGTACCGCGGTGAATTTATTCAAGACCAATTAAGCGAATGGGTGTTGCTTGACAGTGCGGGATTTTCTTTGCCCGCCAACGGCGGAAATCCCGGTGGCATGGTAGACAGGACTACGGAGCTGAATATTTCTGAGAGAATTCGATCAGGAAATGAGGTGAACAGTTACCGTGCCTCAGTTTATGTGCAAGACGGAATAACCTGGGAATCGGAAACCAGTTCCAATAAGTCTCTTGTTCTTGGTGCCAGATTGGCCTATTGGTCTTTCAATGATGAGAGTATCTTTAGCCCCAGAGCTACTTTTACAATAACACCTAAGTGGAAAAGGCGATATCGTTTTCAACTTTCTTCAGGAGTCTATCAACAACAACCCTTTTATCGCGAAATCAGGAATCTACAGGGTGATATAAATCAAGATATCCGATCGCAGCGATCTGTGCACCTAATTGCGGGTAGTCACTATTATTTTACGGCTTGGGGAAGACCGTTTAAGTTTTCTTCAGAGATCTATTACAAGTGGATGGACGACTTGGTACCATATATCATTGATAATGTCAGAGTTAGATATTTCGGGACGAACAATTCAAAAGGATATGCCACAGGAGTCGATTTTAAGATCAACGGGGAATTCGTGAAGAACGCCGAATCGTGGTTCAGTCTTTCGCTCATGAAAACAGAAGAAGATATTCAGGACGACTTTTTCATTGACGAATCCGGAAATTTGGTTGAACCGGGATTTATACCGCGCCCCACCGACCAGACCTTAAATTTTAGCCTTTTCTTTCAAGACTACCTTCCCA
Source organism: Vicingaceae bacterium (assembly GCA_040220895.1). Taxonomy (GTDB): domain Bacteria; phylum Bacteroidota; class Bacteroidia; order Flavobacteriales_E; family Vicingaceae; genus UBA11591. Next base: position 37,826 of record JAVJVY010000013.1, on the reverse strand, counting down.
ATAACCCAAGCTTTAAATTTAATTTAACTCTGCATTATGCCACAGGGCTGGCATTCGGACCTCCGAATTCACCTAAATACCAGCATACACTTAGAATTCCGCCATATCGCCGGGTAGATATTGGTATGAGTAAACAATTGCTGAGCGAAGAGAAAGTATTGCCGGAAGGAAATATCTTCAGGGGATTTAAGTCGATCTGGGTGAGTCTTGAAGTGTTCAACCTGCTTCAGATCAACAATACCATTTCCTATATCTGGGTCAAAGATGTCAGTAACACGGTCTTTGGCGTACCCAACTACCTGACGGGACGATTGGTGAACCTGAAGCTGGCAGCCAATTTTTAGGGGAAAGCAGGTTATTGGTTAACCGATCAATCGATTAATCACCATATGGATTTCCTCCATCCTAATCCATAGACTACAAACCAACTACTACTCCGGATCCACCACCTCTTGCTTGGTCTCAAAGGTGAATGAAGCAAAAACATCGTCTAGCACCGGCGTCATCTGGTGAAATGTTTCTTTGTTATCGCTTGCAGTCACCACTGCCATTTCTTTTTTTCGGGGATAAAAACAAACCTTTTCGCGCTTTTTCTTACCGTCCTTTTCAAAATCAATTACCAAATAGGTCGCCTGGTCATCCCTTGATTTAAAATTGCCTTTTTCATGAACCTGGATCATAGGTAGCTGCTTTTCCAGGCTTTTTTGATAATTCTCAATGAATTCTTCAGAATTAACATCTTTCATCGAGTAAAAAGCAAAACTCAGCGATCCGTTTTCAGGTGATACGACGACCATTGCCAGGTTGTCACCTTTTAATTCATCATTACGACGCCAGTCTTCTGGCAACCTGACGGAATAATCGTACTTCTCTGAAGTATAGTGCATGAGCATCTGGGCCCAGCCTTGAGAAAATGACGAAATAATAAGGGCTAAAATCAGAATGGATTTCATGCCTTAATAGTATTGGAAGGCTGTTAACGTTTGGCCAAGAACCGTATAGGTCAATTTATAACCAGCTGAGCCACAATCTCCATCCAGCACAGGTTGGCCACTTACCAGTTTATATCCAGCTTCGGCCGTGGCAGATTCAGTGGGAGTTCTGTAGACCAGCACGCCTTCCATAGCGATATAGGTCAAATTATTAGGGCCGCATGCCCTGTAAATAAGTGGACTTGTGAAATCCGCTGTGAAAGGATCCCCGTTTCGCGTGGTACCTACCTCGGCCACAAGGCTGTCCTTGTCGAGCTTAAAGGCAAAGCCGGAATTAGAATTTGCATCGGCTTCGAAGGTGCGCTGCTTTCGAATCCTCCATCGACGAGTATCTCCAAAATCAAAAGTAATATCAATGGAACCTGAAATTTTATGGTTAATAGACGTTTGTGGATTCAAAGGATTGACTACGTCGAACAAGGTTCCACCCAGCGCATTTTCGATGCGGATCGGACCATTGAATTCGAGTGTTTGATTGTTTTTAGTATAGAGTACACGGTAATTGGTAAAGGTCAATTCCAGCATGGCTCCCTGCTGATTCCATGGACCACTGGATAGTCTGGCCGAAATACTTCCACTCAAAACCCTGACCCCACAAGTTGAATCGTAAACAAATTTATACACACCGGGGATGCTGGTTGAATCGAGTTTAATAACACCGCATGGTAAAATCACGCCAGATTGAGGGCTTGAAGCCCTTCCTGTTTGTATCCCCGTATTGTTCAAGGCGTCAAATATCTCGTTTAAGGATTTGTCGTATTCCATACGAGCTGTTTCGTCATTGGCGCCTAGTTCGCTGATGGTTGGATTTGGTTGAATCACCACTTGTTCATCTTCATCCTTTTTACAAGCGTTTAATGTAAAGAGTAATGCGGTTAATACCAGAAAAAGAGACCTGAATTTCATCATGATATTTTGTTTTTAATAGTTACGAATTTACTTATAAATGATTAGAGAAGTTCTTTACGACTTTTGATTACCTGTTCCATAACTTCTCCACTTTTCTACTACACTCATGAAATCCTCGGGCAATTCACTTTCGAAGAATAAGTTCTTTCCTGTTCTGGGATGAACGAAACCCAGAGTCTTGGCATGAAGGGCTTGACGCTGGATCATATCGAAACAGTTTTGCACAAATTGCTTGTACTTTGTAAAACTAGTGCCCTTGACGATGCGATCTCCGCCGTACTCGGGGTCATTAAAAATAGGATGACCTATGTGCTTAAAATGCACTCGGATCTGATGGGTTCTGCCGGTTTCAAGTTTGCATTCCACTAGCGTGACATATCCAAAGCGTTCCAGGACCTTGTAATTGGTTGCGGCGTGCTTACCAAATTTCCCGTCCGGAAAAACACTCATCACCTTTCTGTTCTTTAAGCTTCGTCCAATGTGCCCTTCAATTCGACCGCTTTCTTCGACCACATCTCCCCAAACCAATGCCCAGTAAGTGCGTTCTATGGATCGTTCAAAAAAGTAACGGGATAGTATGGTCAAACTCTCTTCCGTTTTGGCGATGACCATGGTACCCGTCGTATTCTTATCCAAGCGGTGAACCAGGCCCGGACGCTGGTCGTCTGTTTTGATCTTGGACTCTCCGCCAAAATGATACAGTAGCCCATTGACCAATGTTCCGGAATAATTTCCATATCCGGGATGAACAACCAGGCCAGCCGGTTTATCTATAATGATAAGGTCTTCGTCTTCGTATATAACCGACAAGGGAATGTCCTCGGGAATGAGCTCGATTTCTCGCCTCGGATAAGGTCTGACAAAGGATATATCATCCAACGGGTGCACCTTGTAGTTGCTTTTGACAACTTTTCCATTTACAAGGATATTTCCGGCAGTTGCTGCCTGTTGTATCTTATTCCTGGAAAGGTTAGGTATGCGATCGAAAAGGAATCTATCAATCCGAAGAAATGACTGTCCCTTATCGGCCAAAATGTGAAAATGTTCGTATAATTCGTCATTGTCCACTTCGCCAATGACATCGGCTTCATCGTTTTTACTCACTGACGATGAACTTAAGACTTTTCATCCAAACTCCCGAAATATCCGAGCATTGAATGATGTACATTCCGGGATTTAGTGATTTAACATCAATTTGAGCCTGATGCTTCATTTCAAAACTACGCATCAACGTGCCGCGCAGATCAAAAAGGCGCACTAGCATTAAGTGGTCCATATGATCTTCTGATGTTATGTATATCACGTCATTCGCGGGATTTGGAAACAGACGCACTTCACGGTTTATTTCATTGCGCACTTTTTTAAGGCCAACTATTGGTTCATCAGCGTCGCTGAAAGAAGGTCGCATCATAAGTGAGCCTTTTTGAACTGATTGTGAAACCCCTGAATTAAACCAACCCGTGCCGGTATTGTAAAATAATTTAGACGACCCGATAGTGTCGTTCAGGTCATACCCGATATTCAAGACTTCGGCCGTGAGCTTCTCATAACCAATGTAATAGACATCACTCACAACAGCAGGCCCATCTAGTTCAATGCGTTGGAATGAGTTGATGCCGTCTTTGGGGTATGAAGGCGAATGAATGGTGTTGTCTTGATAAATGATGTTTCCCGGTCTCCCGTTGTTGTCGTCCCAAACGGTAAACTTGAATCGCTCATTGGCGCGACTCACCACAACGGGGTTGAAATAAATGTAGATGGAGCGAATCGTATCCACAAGCCCATCCCTCAAATTGAATTGATAAGCGATCTTTCCACCACTGGCGCGAAGTCCATAGCCTGCTTCGGCACTTCCATCGTCATAGGAATAGTAAGTTCCAAATACCTGGTAATCCTTGACGACGTTGTTTTCTTTAATGATCTCGTTCTGGTCAGGGTTAGTCATGACACTCCTTTTTAAAAAATAGGTCGTTGCATTTTTATCGGGCTCCGAACTGACTGGGAATTGAAAAAAATGGGTCGATACACCAGTAATAGGCATGGTTTCGGACTTGAACGACTTCCCAAATAAAATCACCCCGCCGGGTACACCCGATATATTGTCTATCTGGTTTCCGTTCGCATCTTCCGCAAAATATTCCAACGTGACATTAACCGATGAGTTATAGGTACTGCTCATTCGAAGAAAGAATCGGGAAGTGTCCACGTAAAAGGATGGATTGTCGTAATAATGTTTCCAGGGCATGGCTGAGTATTCTTTGAGCTGAGAACCAGGTTCTGTTCGAAAGGCAACGTCCTCAAAATTCTCATGACTGGCCAAAGACCCAACACTCATGAATATATTGTCAAGGTGCCAATGGTCCACGCTGCCAGAGGTGTTTCCGTAATTAACAAATCGAAATTGAAAGCCGTTCTTAAAATAAATTGAGTCTAACTTAATGATGGCCTTGTCAAAAAATGGTGAGGACTTATTCACATCTCCACCTTTCTTGCTCCAAACAAGGTCCCATCTGGAATCGTCAACGATTCTGGAAATCAGAACAGTGTCTGTCAACCCGGTGATGGAATCTGAAAAGTATATTTTTTCAATGATCATTTTTTCACGTTTCTCCTTGAATTCAAGCGCTATGGAGTCTTTTTCTGAATTGGGAAAAGGACTAATACCCGTGGGTTGATAAAGAAAACTAAAATAGACAACGGTATCCGGGTCGGAGTAATTTACTTTACCGAGCTGTATAGGTAGCGAAGTAAGTGTGTCACAGGCACCATAAGAAGAAGGTTGGGTGAAGTCATATGGGTAACCAGTTTCGTCCATTCCATCGAATGTGACTACGCCTATGGAAGAAGGATTCTTGGCAAAGTTATTGTTGATATAAACGTTATCGTCGAGCCAGTAGTTAGAACCAAGTGACCCTTTATTCGTGCTAAAATCATCGATCATTATTATAAGCGAATTATTCAAGTCCACTTTTATTTCTTCATTTCTAATCAACTTATCGTTACCCTGCTCAAGACTTTGTTGGTAAGCTTCTGCCTGAAACGGATTGACTTCAAGTGGCAGCAATATTTCCTGAGCCGTGAGTTCGCAAAGCGTAAATAATAAGAATAGGCTAAAGAGTGTCTTTCTCAAATTGATAAATGCTTAAGATACTGCTGTCTAAAACGACATTACTGTCGATTTTATTTTTGAGCATAGTGAATTCCACGTCAACACTGCTTCCCAAATGGACCCAGGAATATTCATTGTACGGAGGGTTTTGTGCAAAAATGCGAGCGTTAACAGAATCTTCGTCGTCGAAAACGGAATTGTCGTAAATCTCACCTCCTAAATTGAGAAAAGCCGATTTTAATTTTGCAATGGCTTCTTCCCGAGTCAGATTCACCAACAAGGGAACCAGAATCTTCTCGTCGCTTAGCCCTCCACCTAAAATTAAATCTACAACCGTTCCTTTTGGCACGATGGTGTCATTTACTTGTGTGTAGCCAAAAATTTTCTGACCTAAGACGCAATTAGTACACTGGTCTGGAATGTATTGTAATTCCCCAATAACCAAGCCGGAATTCTGAAGAATGGATATGGCCTGGCGCAAAGATTTGTCGGCAACAATGGGTAATTTTACTGTTGGTGGATTGATGGCATTAACGGTGATGTAAATCGTGCGATCCACTTTCACCTTACTCATAGGTTTAGGATTTTGCGCAACGACAATGCCTTTTTCTTCGTCGGGTTTGTAGACAGAGTCGATGATCAGGTAATCCAACGATCGGCTTTGTAAAAATTCTGTGAGGTCATCTCGATGCATGCCCACCAATTCAGGAACACTTATTTCCTCTCCGTGATGTGTATAGTAATCTAGGTAGCTTAATGTACCGTAGAGCAGACCACCGCAACAAATTATAACAAGGATAATATGAACAGCGAATTTCAATGATAAAACGTATTGGATGAACAAGTGAATTTTACGCACGCCGTATTGTTGAAAAGAGGCCTTCAAATATAGGAATTATCTCAGGGGACTTATTTACATTCATCATCAGCTTTTAACGAATTCTTAACATGAAAAAGATACTGGCCATCGCGGCGGGAGGATACTCGGCAGAATGGGAAATTTCCTTGAAGAGTGCGGAAATAGTTTTGTCAAACGTGGACAAGGAAATGTTTGAAGCGTACATACTTGTCATTCGGAAAGAAATGTGGTACATCATTGATGGAGATGAACATATACCATTGAATTTGAATGATTTCAGTTTCAAAAAAATGGGAAAAACAATTTCCATTGATTTGGTTTTTAATGCCATACATGGCGATCCTGGCGAAAATGGAAAGCTCCAGGGATTCTTTGAGTCGAGGGGAATTATGCATACCTCATGCAATCAAAGCTTATCTGCTTTGACCTTCAATAAATGGCAATGCAATACCATTCTGAAAGAATTGGGTTTCACTTGCGCTAAATCTCTTTTGTTCTATCGAGGCGAAGTGATTGATCCGGATCACATTGTGAAGATTTTAGGTCTGCCTGTCTTTATCAAACCTAACCAAGCAGGATCGTCCTTTGGTGTGTCAAAAGTAAGTACTAAAGAACAATTTGAACAGGCGGTCAAAAAGGCCTTTGAACATGACGATGAAATTCTCATTGAAACATTCATGGATGGCATTGAGGTGGGGTGTGGAGTTTACCGATACAAAGGCGAAGTAATTGCCCTTAGTCCAACAGAGATAAGGAGTCAAAATGAGTTCTTTGATTACGAAGCAAAATATCAAGGCAAGGCCCTTGAGATCACCCCGGCCGAGATCTCGGATGAGCTGATTGAGCTTATAAAAACCATTAGCTCTTCCGTTTATTCCAAGCTTCATGCCCGCGGAATAATTCGTGTGGATTTCATCATAGTTGATCAAATACCACACATTGTTGAAGTAAATACCATCCCGGGATTATCTGCCGAGAGCATTGTTCCGAAGCAAGTGAGATGTGATGGCATGAACCTGCAAGAGTTCTTTACCAGGTTATTGGAAGAAGCGAGTTATTGACCAGCTAAGAAGGCCGTTGAAAAGGCGTCAACTGCTCTTCTTCGATGCGAAATACCATTCTTCTGTTCGGCAGACATTTGAGCAAAACTCTCATTATAACCCGCAGGGATAAAAATCGGGTCATAGCCAAATCCTTTGGTTCCTTTTCTATTCTCACTTATTTTACCATTGACAGCACCTTCAAAGGTCAAGTTTCCCTTTTCAGACACCCATGCAATGACCGTCCTGAAAACAGCCTTTCGTTCAGGTTTTCCTTTCATTTCATTCAATAGTTTTTCGATGTTTTCTTCACTAGAACATTCTGGACCGGCATAGCGGGCAGAGTATACTCCCGGCCTGCCCTCAAGTGCATGAACTTCCAGGCCGGTGTCATCAGCAAAACAATCAAATCCGTAGTGTTCATTCACGTATTTTGCCTTTTGCAAGGCATTTCCTTCAAGACTGGCTTGAGTTTCGGGTAATTCTTCGCTACAATTGATGTCCTTGAGGCTTAGTATTTTCACCTGCTTCCCAAAGATTTGGCGAATTTCTTCGAGTTTATTGGGATTATTTGTGGCAAAGACAATTTCCTGCATTTTTCTGTGAAGTTTGGGAATAAATATATTTGAATGCTGTCAATATCCAAACTACATAGCAAATGCCCAAAATGACATTTATTCAAAATCTTGTAAAAGACAGCGTAGTTTACGGCATTACCAAATACCTGAGTGTGATCGCAGCTATTTTTCTCACACCAATTTACACGCGAATAATTCCGCGCTATGAATATGGCGTCATGGATATTTTTAACACCTGGATCAATTTCAGCATTTTGTTCATTCCACTTGGCTTGATGGAGGCGATGCCCAGACTTTGGGCTGAGGCCAGAAAGGATAACGACCTTTTTAGAAAGATGGTGGGAAATCAAAACAGTGTATTGCTTTTGATGGCCCTTCTGTTCCTGCTGGTCAGTGCAGGCGGTATGTCCTTCTACGAAAGTGAAATTTTAAACTCATCCTCCTATCATTCGGTATTCTACCTTTCAGTGGCCTTGGTTTTTGCACAAGTTGTGAATAATCAGCAACTCACCTTTTTCAGATTGGAATTAAAGCGCTATCACTACCTTACCCTCAGTGTCCTGCAATTTATCATCTTAAGCAGCCTTGGTTTTGTTCTGGTCTACTATTTCAAATTGAGTATCAAAGGTTTTTTTCTTGCAGCTCTTGCAGCGGCTCTAAGTTCTGCCGGCGTTGGACTGATCCTGAATCGACCGCTGTTGATACTTCGCTTCAATCTTCCCCTGGTGAGGGAAATGCTGGGATACTCCCTCCCATTGTTATATGTAGTGATGTTCTTTAGTATCTCCGACATAGTTGATCGGTATATCCTTAATAAATTCCTTAATACGGAAACCGTGGGGCTATATTCAGTGGCCGTTCGGGTTGCTTCAATTCCATTATTTTTTACTTCTGCTTTTGCCACAGCCTGGTTTCCTCGCATATTTGCTCTGGATGATCTGGAAGAACAAAAAAGTGCAATTTCCAAAAGCTACAGCGCTGCTGTGGCTTTTTTCGGCCTGATTCTGGTGTTGGTTATTGCTTTTCGGAAGGAGTTGATCTATTTCTTTGCCCCAGACTATCAAGATGCCGGAATTACTCTTGTTTTGTTGGCAGTTTCGAACACCGTCAATGGTCTGGGTCCCTTATATGCTTTTGGCATTCACTTAAAAAAGAAGTCATTTGATTTTTTAAAAGCTGCCAGCATTTCAATTCCTGTTAATATCTTGTTAAGCCTGTTACTCGTATCGAAATTCGGGGCCGCGGGAGTGGCTTTCGGTACACTGATAGGGGCAATTATTTGGACCTTTTTTAGGTACTATTATGGACAGAAAAGGCTAAAGTGTGATTTAAGCCATGGCCCTCTCTTGATTACGACTATAGCTGTTTTCACGGCCTTTGCCCTTTCCTTTTTTCTGAGCTTAAATCCGGTAAATTTTATTTTAAAGATTCTATTTTCGGCTTATCCACTTTACCTTGTGTTGAAATTTCTTTTAAAGAGTTATCGTGAACTGGACTAGATTCAATCGAAGGCCCATTATTGTTATCGGTATGCACCGATCTGGCACCACTATGTTCACCAAAGCACTCGAGCAATGCGGTGTGTTTATGGGCGGGGACCTTTCATCCAATCACGAATCGTACTCCTTTACACATTTTAATGAGCATTTGCTCGAATTTTCGGGGGGCAGTTGGCACAACCCTGTTGAAATAAATGAATCCAGTTATAAATTGGATGAAAAACAATTTGCACAGCAGTTTCTGCATTACAAGCGTAAACCACTGGCCGCGGCGGCTTTTGTTTTTGGAGGTAAATGGGGATGGAAAGACCCGCGCAACACCTTTACCCTTCCCTATTGGATCAAATACTATTTTAAAGAACCATTGGTAATCCATGTATACAGGAATGGCCTAGACGTGGCAATGAGTCTTCAAAAACGCAATGTAAACTTAGCGGGTATTGAAAGGGTGGATAAATTAAATGAACTGAAAACTTGTTTTCTTTTATGGGAATCTTATTTGAAGCAAGCCTTTTCACTCGAAAACAAGCTTGGATTAAAGGTGATTTCGGTCTCCTATGAAAACTTGTTGAACGCTGAAGAAAACACAGTTCTTAACGTTGAGAAGGGTCTGCAAATTTCGGGACTCGAGAAGGTCTTAAAAAATCTCGTCGTTAAGCGTCCCGCGGCAGATGGCGATAAATCATTGGATTCCATCCGTTCAATCATTGAGCAATCTACCTGGATGCGGAAATTGGGCTACTTGGATTAATCCTTCTTAGTTCGCTTAACACCACATACATTAAAACCCGATACGTTTTCCTGATCGGTTTCAACAAGATCCTCGTAACCCTCTTCGTTAAACCAGCTGAAGACTTCATTAGCGCCGTGCTTATAAACAAAAGTAGGCGCCAAGGTATCAAATAGGCTGGTAGTGCGTTCTGCAATGCTTTGCTCATGCTTTTTCTTGCGGAATAGCTCATTTAATTTGTAGACCAAGTGAAAGAATGTTGCATAAATTTTGATGACGATGTACAACAGTTTTGGATTCATGGTTGATGTCATTGGTCTTAAACGATCGGCCCTGAGGCAAAATTTGGGGCTCTTAATAAATGGGATGAGGGGAATGAGCGTGTCAGATGGTCTGTATAACCAAACACCCAGTTTTCCATTTTCCTGAACAAGCGGCGAGACGCGCTTAAAGGCCAAGTGTGTATCTGGTGTGTGATGCAAAACACCTGAAGCATGTACGAATTCAAAAGAATCCTTCGCAAAGGGCATTTCCATCAAATTGGCCTGGACAAAACTTACCTTGGTATCGGGGAATTCTGACATTCTCAGGCGTTCACCAAGTTCTATGGCGGGGCTGAGGTCTACACCGACCATCTCACATTCCAGCTCCTTTGCTAGCGTACAGGTAAACTGACCTGTTCCGGCACCCAGATCCAAAAACTTTCTTCCCTGGTATTTCTTTCTTTCCAACTGCATGTATTCCAGGTACTTATCAATTCGTTCTTCCTGATTCCAACCCCAGGTCTTGCCCTTTAGGTTGTGTTTACCCCATTCTGTTCCAAATTGCTGCATGGTAGGAAGAAAATCCCTTGCAAAAATGGGATCTAGTTTGAAGTTGTCGGGATCGGGATTTAAACCACTGATCACTTTCTCATGACTTTTTGAAAATTCCTCAAAAATGGCCAAAGCCGATCGCAACATACGTGGGACCCCATTAATCACAGGGTAGATCAATCCTTGAGGGGAATGGAATATGCCTGTCAAAACATGGTTATCGGCACTGATTTCAAGTTCTATGAATTCGAGCTTGGAACCATATACCGGACAAATCAACAACTCCTTTAGTTCTCGCCTCATTGCTTTGTGTAAAACCTATTTATAATTCTCTATTAGCCAAAGCTAGAATTTCGCTATAATTTGACAACTTTGAAAAAGCCCTGGCCGTGCATTTGTTACTTAAACTTTTCTTTTTTTTCTACCATTGGTTTCTCGTTATTCTAACGAGCCTGCTTCGCCCTTTCATGAGGATCATCACCTTATTCAAAAAGGAGAAAAAAAATGGAATTGAATCCATACTCATATATGCCTGCTTTTACCCAGGAAATGCGGGATATCATTACAGAGCCGAAAAATGGGCGGAATTATGGCGTGCAAATGGCATAAGGGTTAAGATCCTTTACACTTCCGATCATCAAAAAGTGACCAAACTAACATCCGGACCGGACTTGATCCTTTACCATATTAATAACATGTCCGTTCGACTTATTCAGGTACTGCGAAGCCTTTTGTATGATCAGGTGATTGTAAGAAGAAGCTTGCTCCGACATTATGATTACGGAAGGCTATACATGGAGAAATTATTACTGTCCATACACCCCGGGGCCATACTTGATTTTGACGACGACTTGACAAACAATCTCTCCAGAATTCCCAAAACAAGTGTTTTTGGAAAGCTCATGCAGGAGGATCGTTTCATTTTTTACCGCACCTTAAAGCTTTACAAACGTTTCATTCCCGGCAGTGAATACCTTGCTATTTTATTAAAGAACATAAACCCCAGGGTTGATATACATGACTATTGCATTGTACCTACCAGTGTTGATTATTTCAAAAGAGGCCTGAAAAAATATCCTAAAAAGCAAGATGTAATCACTTTTGGGTGGATAGGTTCAAATTCCAATCAAGTTCAATTGAACAAGCTCATCGCTCCGCTCAACGAATTGAGTAAGAAAAAAAAGATGGAACTTTTGGTCATTTCAGGACAGGAATTTCAACATGAAAAGGCAAAATTTCCAATTAGAAATGAAACGTGGAGTCTCCAGAGCGAAATCACCTCGTTGCTGCAGATTGACATAGGATTAATGCCATTGGACAACGACAAAATGTCACGGGCCAAATGTGGATTTAAGTTAATTCAGTACATGGGTTTGGGCATAATTTCTATTGCCAGTGCCGTAACAACTAATAATCGTATCATTAAGAACGAAGAGGACGGTTTTCTTGTCACAGACGACGATAAGTGGTATGAAAGATTGGTGGAAGTTTGCAATCGATACAATGAATTTACTGAGATCTCTGAGCGCGCCAGGCAAAAAATATTAAAAGAATACAGTTTTGGTGCACATCTTGATACTTACTCCAGGTTCATAGGAATACAAACAAAGATATCTTGAAAATACGCTGGGTTAATCACGCATCCTTTATCATAGAAACGAGTTGTTTTCGAATCATGGCAGATCCATGGCTGGAGGGCCGGGTCTTTAATGAAAGCTGGGAACATTTAATTCCCAGTAAATTCACCTATGATGATTTCAGGGACATCACGCACCTTTGGTTTTCGCACGAGCATCCAGACCATTTCTACCCCCCCAACCTTAAAAAAATTCCAGAGGATATCAGGAAAAACATCAGCGTTTTATTTCAAAAAACCATGGATGGAAAAGTCATTAAATTCATTCGTGACCTTCAATTCAAAGAAATAATAGAACTGAGTCCCGATCGGGATTACATGCTCGGTAGTGACTTGCGCATGCGATGTTCAAAGGTAGCTAATGACACCGATTCCTGGTTGTATTTGAACGACGGACAGAACGCTTTGCTGAATCTCAACGACTGTGTTATTGACAATGCTGAAGAGGCCTTGAGTTTGAAAAAACAATTGGGCAACATCGACATGCTGTTCAGCCAATTCTCCTATGCCGCCTGGGTGGGAAACAAAGACGACACTGACCGGAAAAAAAAGGCAGCAGCCCATATCATTGAGCTTTTAACCCTGCAGATCAAGGCTTTTAATCCGAAGTACGTATTTCCATTTGCCAGCTTTGTATGGTTTTGTCACAAGGATAATTTCCATATGAATACCCAGGCAAACAGCATTGCAGCTGTGTCATCACATATCAATCATATGGGCAAGCAGGTTGTGGTCCTTTTGCCGGGTGAGGATTGGGAAGTTGGTAGCGAGAAAGATTTTACCCTTGCCATCGAAACCTACATGTTGGCCAGTGCCAGTCTGCCTGACCGAAAGTTGACAACATTCGACTCTGTAGATATTGTGGATCTGAAAAATGCCGGTGAGCGATGCAGGGAGCGATGCCTAGCATTAAACAACAAAGCTAAACTACTGACGTATAACGATTTTAGCGCTTATCTTTACGATTTGAATACTACCGTGACATTCTCTTATAAGTTTGGACTTCGCACCCAAGGCGAAATTGAAAAACAGCATGCGGACATTGCATTCCATTCTCAGAATCTATTTTACTGTTTGTCATGGGATTGGGGTTGGGACACGATTCTTGTCGCCGGAACATTTGAAAAACCAATTGGGGGAAATTTCCAACGATTCATGGAATACGAGTGGATCGGTACGCTCAACAATCAAGGCAAGCGTATGGACGGACTGTTGAAACGTTTTTTGCGACGCCTCTTGAAAACGAATTCCTCGACAACCTAATGTGCGGTATAGCCGGTATCTATCGATTCAAAGCGGAAACGATACAAGAAGTGGAGCTCACAACCATGACAGACACCTTGGTGCACCGTGGTCCCGACGATGCCGGCATTTGGATCAACAAAGAAGGGAGCATTGGATTTGGGCACCGACGGTTGTCCATTATAGACTTGGATAAAAGAGCCTCACAGCCTTTTAAAATAGATCAGTACCACCTTACATACAACGGTGAGATTTACAATTACCTGGAGCTGAAAGACGAACTCCAAAAGAAAGGACATCAATTCAGGACCAATTCAGATACCGAAGTTCTTTTAAGGTCTTATTTGGAATGGGGTGAGTCTTGTTTGTCAATGCTGGACGGAATGTTTTCATTTGTAATCTGCGACGAAAACAGCGGTGAATTATTTGGTGCCAGAGATCGGTTCGGTGAAAAACCTTTTTTCTATTTCCAGGATCGGGACGAGTTCTTGTTTGCATCCGAGATAAAAGCCATTGCCACCCAAAAAAGGCAACTTTCCGTGTCGCTACCCATGGTACACCGATACCTGGTTTTCGATCTCGTGGAGAACCCGGACGATCATTCTGAGACATTTTTTAAAGACATAAAACGACTCAAACCAGCCCATAGTTTTCGCCTTACGAAAAGCGGACAATTTCGTAGTAAGGCTTATTGGGAAATCGATGAAAAGCATGGCTATCAGGGGAGTATATCAAGTGCTGCCGGGGATTTTCTCGACTTAATCGACCAGTCAGTCGAACTGCGATTGCGCAGTGACGTCACCCTTGGCAGCTCACTTTCGGGTGGATTGGATTCCTCTGCGATATTGGCGTGTATTTCGCAACATGGACTGAACAATTTTCAAACATTCACAGCCCGTTTCAAGGATGACAATCTGGATGAAGGCCCGTTCATTGACAAGCTCGCAGAAACTTTTACTTTCAATAGAAACGATATCTGGCCAGACGCATCGGAAATGACAAAGCAACTGGAACAACTTTACTATTATCAAGAAGAGCCTTTTGGAAGTGCCAGTATTTATGCCCAATGGGAAATAATGAAAAAGGCAAAAGAATGCGGTGTGACGGTCTTGCTCGATGGTCAAGGGGGTGATGAAATCCTTGGTGGTTATGAAAAATACGTGCCTGTGCGCTTAGGCGAAATTATACGTATGAATCCATTCTCAGGTCCTGCCATTCGTAAAAAAGCTGCCGAAATTCCGGGAGTTAATCTGGGTTTTAAAAACATATTGACTCATGTATTCCCGAGTTTATTTGATGTCTTGAGAAAAAGTCCCCTTGCCGGAACAAATCGTCAATACATTATGATCGGTTTGGACGATAGCCTTAAAATGGCTGGAAACTCAGTAGAAAATCCCTTTTACTCTTTCAGTAGCCTGAATGAAAATTTGAAATACGACACCTTGAATTACGGACTATCCAAACTTTTGCGATTCTCAGACCGCAATTCCATGGCTCATTCCAGAGAAGTGCGACTTCCTTTTCTCTCGCATAAATTGGTGGAATTTGTCTTCTCACTTCCATCAGAAATGAAAATACAACCGCCCTGGACCAAGCGTATCCTGCGCGAAGCATTTAATGATCGGCTTCCCAGTGAAATCTGTTGGAGGAGGGATAAAAAGGGCTTTGCCCCGCCCCAGGAGGAATGGCTTAGCCAAGGTCCATTGAGAGAATATATCAAAGACGCCGAATCGGCCTTGATCAAGGAACGAGTCCTAAAACCAATTCACCATTGTCAGCCTTGGCAAGTGATAATGACTTCATCTCTTTTTAACTTTGGCAAATCTTTTGGAAGTAAATAAGTGTGGCCTTGAGTAGGATTTGTGTACTTCTTGACAATGATTTTAGTTCAGATGATCGAGTAAAGATCGAATGCCTTGCCCTGATCGAAGGTGGACATGAAGTTACCTTGTACGCCCTAAAAGGATCTTCTCTTTTGGAAGAAGAAGAAATGGGTGGAATAAAGATTCGAAGGGTGTTTGGAAGCGCCCTGACCGCTCCTTACAGAAGAGAATGGAAAAATTTTGAAAAGGCTTTTGTAGGCGATATTTCAAGCATGGACTATGACATTATCCACTGCCATGATTTTAACATGGTACCAATGGGCGTTGCTATTAAAAGAAAGACCGATGCTGAATTTGGCAAGAAGATCAAAGTAGTGTATGATTCACATGAATACCTCAGGGGGTACAAATACTACATGCGGTCTTCAGGAGCTTGGAATATTTTAAAAGGCAAGATTGTCTGGAACTGGTATTTATATAAGGAAGAGCGATCACTTGGCCACATTGATGCCCTAATCACGGTTAGTGAATCCATTATCGAGGAATTCAAAAAACGACTTCCATCCAATGTTCCCACAGAACTTATTCGAAACATGCCTTCGGTTGTCAAAAGGGCCCAGAAAGGCCAGAAGTACTTCCACGATCATTTTGATCTTCCCCACCTTGCCAAACTCATCATTCATACCGGAAACACTTTTTTTTCGGAAGAACGTTATCGATGGTTGTCAAGGCTATTGGAAGAAAACGAGAATTATTACCTCGTTTTTCTGGGCAGTCAGGCCAGCATTGATGCATTGAAGAAAATGCAAAAGGCTGAAGGTCTTTCCAGTCGCATTCTTTTTCACCCACAAGTTCCAAGAGACCAAATCACCTTTTACTGTTCCATGGCCGATATTGGTCTGGTCTACACCTGGAATCCAAAATGGAAATCTTATTGGTTCGCCGCTCCTAACAAACTGATGGATGTCGCTCTGGCAGGACTACCTTTACTTACCACAAGTCAGCCAGAACTGAAAAGATTTATTGAAATAAATAAAAATGGCTGTTTTTTCGATGGCGACGATTACAATAAACTAGTTGATGCCTTTAAAAAATTGACCCAGAACATGGCTGAATACAAATCAGGTGCCAAAGAAGTGACAAGTAAATACCATTGGGGCGACGAAAAGAAAAAACTACTCGATCTGTATGCTAAGTTAACAAGCTAGACAGGCAATCTGGCGTGGAAATAAACCCATGGAAGTGTGTGGGAATTAATATTGTCATCCGTCAATTCCTTTCCAGAGCGATAATCGAACAATCTGATCTCATTAAACCCCATTTCCCTCAGCGTCGTTCGTTGTAAAATCGGATCAATGTATACAAGTTCAGTTCCAAAATCTTCTGCTCCATCTTTAACATAAGCCCATTGTTTGCCCTTAAATTCACTCAAGGAGCCATTGTGTTGTTTGATCAGTCGCAAACGGCGCAATTCGGGCAGAACATTAAGGGGGTTTTTCGGCCATTGATAACTATACATGCTACTTATATAGCCAATGTTATGGGTTGAGAAAATAAAATGGCCCCTGCTTTTTCCGATCCTTTTGACCTCATCAAACACCCTTTTACGGTCGTCATAGTCAAGGCAGTCAATTCCATTAAAGCTAAATATGATAACGTCAAATCGCCCATTTTCAAATCTGCTTAGATCTCGGGCATCCATGCAATGGAATTCGGCCTGCTTGTCAGCAAACTGTGTTTCACATTCGTCTATCATGGCTTGTGAAAAGTCAATGCCGATGTATTTCTTGCAACGCGGAATAAGGTGATGACTCGTTCTACCCGTGCCAACACCAATATCGAGCACCCAAGCATCTTTTAATACCTCATCAATGTCGCTGAATATAAGGCGCTCTGCTTTTTGAAGTTTACGCTGCCCGGCATAAAATGCCACGACCTTGGCTTTCTGGTATGTAGACCTGTTTTTCATTGTAAACCATCTAAAACGCGAGCTAATTGCGTTGTACGATTTTCTCTGGTATATTGAGTTAAATTAGACCCTTGAAATTCGTTGTACTTAGAAGGGTCTTCAAAATATAATGTAATTAGTTCTATCAATGTTTGCTCTAGTTCATCATCATTTTGACAGATCAGGCCCGTACCTGTGTCGGTCAGAATGTCTGAAATTTCGCGGTTTTCACTTGAATAAAACAATATGCGCTTCCCCGATGCCAGATATTCAAAAACCTTGGTGGATATCATGCCTTTGATTCCGCGATACCCTATCAGGAGCAACAGTTGACAAGAATTTTGCAGTTTCAATAGTGATTCCCGGTCAATACGTTCACTTGTTTCACAAAAGGCCTCGTAACCCTGCATAGCTGAGTTGACCTTTTGCGACTGCGCAGGCAAGTAATTCAAGCCCTGAAAAAGCAAATTAAACTTGTACCTGCTTCCAATCTTATCCACTACTCTTTTATACACGGCTAAAAATTCAAAGATGTTCTGTCGTTCATAAAGTGAGCCATTGTAAAAAATTGTGAACTTGTCAGACGGCTTTGAGGTAGGTTGTGAAGGTTGCAGTTCCAATTCATTGAATCCATTATAGATGACGTGTGCGGGCCTTCCGGTAAAATTCGAAAGCTTATTTGCATAATGTTCGGAAACGGTGGAAATTGCGCTGGCAGAAGATGACCATTTTTTTTCAGACGACCTGTTTAAAGCATTAAATACCTCTTCGGTTGGATTTTTATCTCCTTTCCAATCCGAAGTGGTCCAGTCATCGCGGTAATCTGCTAACCAGGGAATGTTGAACTCTTTGGACAACTGGTGCCCAAACTTTAATAAAATAAAGGGGTTTACCGTCACAATTACGGTGTAGAAATCATCATCGGACCGTAACAATGAACGCGCATGCTGGTATAGATTATTGAATGGAACAATGGAGCTGCTGTAGCGTTCAAGCAGCTCGTGTCCGAGCGTCAAAAACCTGCGCAGAGCGCCCTTCAAGGTGCTTTGACGCTTCGAGATCATAAGTGAATCGCGCCAACCCGGAACAAATGGTAAGCGGTGAATTTCGCCGTGGACGGATTTTTCTATCTCAATGTCCTTTGATGTTGGGTAATGGATATCTCGGTAATCGACAATAGGCCTTTCCCATTTTCTGGTAACTATGACAGGATAATATCCATGCTTATGCAAATTCGAATACCACGAATAAGCCCGCTGAGAAGCCGCCAGATCGCAGGGAGGGAAATAATAAGAAAGGATGAGAATCTTCTTCAAAGCAACGGGCAATTGGGTAAAAATAGAGATTTGATTTGTGTATTGATGTAGATCGAATCAGTAAGTCCATCTGAATGCAATGTGCTAATATTGTCTTAAATACCGACCATCGTATTGACTAGAATAAAATATCACTTTTTTCGATTTCTTTTTGCCCTGGGTATTCATCGCCTTATGCACACAATCATGACCGCAAAATCTTCAACGGTTGTGCTGTGTTTTCATGTGATTGGCAATACTAAAAATATTATTTATCCGGCCATTCCGATTGATGTCTTTACCAGGTTACTCAATTACGTCGAAAGGAATTTCGAGATCGTACCCTTGCAAAAAATAAAGGAACCACTCAGTTCAAAAAAACCAAGGCTCGTCCTCTCTTTTGATGATGGTGATTGGGAATTTATGACAAACGTTCTGCCACTGCTAAAAAGCAGAGAGATACCCTCTGTTCAAAGCATCATTACCGAGTCTGCCGATACGGGAAAGATTCCTTGGCCGCATCGTTACAATGGGTTGATGGAATCAAAGATGCACGAAGAATCGCTAAAAGAAGTGGTTTTCGAGTCGGAAAGCTTCAAAATTCGTGGAACTGGAAAAAACTCGATCAGGGAAGTTAATAGGCTTTTTCAGAGAATGCTTATTGCAGATCCGGCCACGGTCGAAGTTTTTCTGAATGACTTAAGCAATGAAGCCGAAATAAATGCTTCCAAAATGATGGACTGGGAATCAATACGACTTTGCCTGAAAAGCGATGTTGAAATCGCGTCGCATACAACGACCCACTCTATACTCACTTCCATACAGAGCGAAGATCAATTGAGCGATGAAATTGTTGGTTCAAAAAAAATCCTTGAAAAACAGCTTGGAACCAGCATCAATGCCATTACTTTTCCAAATGGAAAATACAATAATAAAATTGTTGATGAATGCCGCAAGGCTGGATATGAATGGTTGCTGGGAACCGAGGTAGGGTTTGTAAAAGATCATTCCACCGTCCTGCCTCGAATTCCTATGAACAGCACATCTTTTTATGAACTAGTATTTAAAATATATCGGGGATTGTGGCCTTCCTGAAGTTCGATTCATGAAGCACGAATTTACATACGAGTTAACCTCAGAAATTTTGGCAGAAATACAATTTTTCTGCCAAGAGCTCAGCGAATTCAGTATTTTCCAAAACCCCGTTTTACTTCGGGCACTATATCCTGATAGAAAAATTTGCTTGTGCACATGTCGTTCCAAGGGTCACTTGGTGGCATACGCGTTAATTGCTGAAAGACACAGAAGGGCCTCGGTCTTTTTAGGCCCGGTTGTAAAAAATGACAGTTATTTTTCGAGCATTGTATTAGCGATTGCTGCGCACTACCATAAAAAAAATTACGGCGAATTGATCGTTCAGCCGCCTTTATTGGAAAATGACTCGCACATTGAGAAAATAGCACTTGGAAAGTTCAAGATTATACAGGGGAATCAATATTTTAATTGGGCTACTTTGATCGTGGAATTGGGTAAAGAAGATGGTGAGATCGCCGCTCAATTCCGGGAGAACCATCGCAGATCCATCAAGAAGTCATTGGACCTGGGTATGAAAGTTGAACCAATTGAAAGCCGAGCAGGTGCACTTCAGTTGGCGACATTACACGACCGCATGTACCAAATGAAAGGCCTGAAAAAAGAGGTTGATCAAACCAAGAAGGTCTATTCTGATTTATTGACTATTTTTCAAAATGAGCCGAATTTGGGATTTTTTTTGGGCGTATACCTGGATAAAGAACTAATTGGGGGAGTCGTGAACTTGTGCAGTGGCAATAGATGTTGCTATAAATTTGGCATTAGTGACCAGACACAAAAAAAGTTTCCCGTGCTTCACCTGGGCATTTATGAAAGCATGAAAGAAGCCAAAAAAAGAGGGTTTAATTATTATGATCTATGGGGATACAGCAAAGTCGGAGAAAATAAAGATCAGTTGGCGCGAATAAATCACTTTAAGCTCGGTTTTACAAAGAACATCGTTGACTACCCTCTTTCAATGCACCTTATGCTAAATCCATTTGTCAACGCCCTGCTTCAAAGCGCCCTTTACCTGCGTAAAGCATTTCAGTCTAAAAACAGCGGAAATTGAAAGGGCGGGTTCTGGAACGAATTTTACTCTGGCTGACTTTGTTTATTTCACTGATGACCTTACTGTCGGTCATGCTTCCCCCTAAAGACATTAATCAATATACTATAAAGGGTAAGTACGATAAAGAGCTAGCTGTTGTTGACAATGTCAGAGAGTTGAATTCAACGGTTTTGAAACATTGGGGCGATAGACCTTTTACAGACAGCCTGGCATTTGCAGAACTGATTGACAGCGTTTTAAGTCTGCGCTTTTACCACGGCACGAGTCGGTACAATTTTCACGAAAACTACATTGCATTCTTCCTGGGCTATTTATTTTGGGACGACTTAAGCATGATCGCATTGCCGGATGAGATCCTTAAAAAGAACATGGCCGTGTGCAATCAGATCAACATCGTTTTTCAGGAAGTATTGAGGACTTATAATTTCCAATTCAGAACTGTGGGATGGAACAATCACCTGATTACTGAAGTGCGCATTTCAGGAGCTTGGTTCGTCTTTGACAGTGACTACGAGCCTGTATTCGAAAAACGTCCATCCAGCGAATCTTTACTTTCCGACAACGTTTATTTTAGATCGATTTACAAAAAGACTCCGGGAGACCAATTCAACGATAACTTTGAGTCCATCATGAGTACGAAAACTGCGCATTATTCAACCATCAATCAAGAACTCGCACCAAACCTCAAACGGTTTCAACGACTTTCCCTGTTTCTTAGCAAAAAGGTATGGATCGTCCTTATCTTACTTTTTGCCATCACCAAGTATTTGAATTATGTGCGGAATATGCGGATATCTTAAAAGGGGTGACTTGGTCGATAAGACCCTCATTGCAAAAATGACCGTGGAATTAAGCCATCGAGGCCCCGATGCCTCTGGGTTTTATAGTGATGAGCGCATTGAACTCGGACATCGGCGCTTGAAGGTACTCGACATCAGCGACGACGGTAATCAGCCATTTTACAGTCGCGATGGGCGCTATGTCATGGTATACAATGGTGAGATCTACAATTATCAGGAGTTGGCCAAAGAAATGGATTACAAAGCCCTGACCGGATGTGATACGGAGATTTTACTTGAAGCATTCGTAAAATGGGGCGACGCCTTTGTAGATAAACTCAATGGCATGTTCGCCATGGTCATTTACGACCGGCAAAGCGGGAAAATACATGCTTGGCGCGATCGCTTTGGGATAAAACCCTTCTACTATTACTGGGATGGACTAAATTTCGCATTTGCTTCTGAACTAAAGGCACTCTTCTGTCTACCATTGGAAAAGCAGCTAGATACTCAAAGCATTGGTGACTATCTTTTTTTGGAATATATTCCTTCTCCGGGCAGTCCTTACGCGTATTTTCACAAACTAGGGCACGGATCAAAATTAGTGCTCAACGACCGAAATCTGGAGATAAATCGCTATTACGATATCACTGATAAGTTAAGGGTCAGTGAAGAAATTTCAGAAAAGGCTGCCCTAGTGCAATTCACTGAGCTCTTTCATTCTTCTGTCGCGCTCAGAAATCGTGCAGATGTTCCTTTGGGAGCCTTTTTTAGCGGGGGTACCGACAGTTCGGCTGTATTGCAGGCCATGTATCTTTTGGAAAATGATTGCGCTTCATTTCACATTGGCTTTGACGACGCAGAGGTTAATGAAACCAATTTTGCAATAGAGATTGCATCTATGTGTGGCAGTGATCTGAATGTCATTCAAATGAAGCCCGATGAACTGCTGGCCGATTTAGACCCTGTGAACCGTGGCTTCGATTCCCCATTTGCCGTGTCTTCCATCTATCCTACTTCAAAGATCAGCGAAATAGCAAGAAAAGAAATTACCGTAGCCCTAAGCGGAGACGGTGGCGATGAATTGTTCATGGGATATGGGCATTACAGGTGGTACCGCAGACTGAAGAAATTAGATAAAATTCTTGGTTCTTCTGCCAGAAGTATGCTGTCATCGGCATTGGTAAAGGCACCCGATCGGTTTGCGAGAATTTCTGAAATGATTGACTACGGGGATCTAAAAAGGGATTGGCCCCACATTTGGTCACAAGAGCAATACATGTTTTCCGAAAGGGAGATCAATCGGCTTATGGGAGGTCAATATGAAAATCAAACGTTAAGATCATCCTGGAGGTCTATTTGCCAAAAGACCGATGATGAATACCTGCGCATCTCGCTTTTCGACCTGGAAAATTATCTTCCGGACGATCTGCTCTACAAGGTGGACATGGCATCAATGGCCCATGGACTCGAAGTACGATTGCCGTTTTTGGATCATCGTCTGGTTGAGTTTGCCGTGAACTTGCCAACAGAATTAAAGTTCAAAGGAGACATGCACAAGATCATACTTAAAAAATACCTGGAACAAGTACTGCCCAAATCATTCATATACCGACCGAAATGGGGTTTTGGAGCGCCAATCAGAAATTGGATGAAGGTTGAACTAAAAGAATATGTACAGAGTCGGTTGGAAACCGATGTATTGAATAAAAGTAACGTATTTGATCCTAAAGAAGTGAAGGAACTTCTAGATCAATTCTACTCAGGGAAGAGTTATTTGAACAAACGAATCTGGGCCCTGGTTCAATTTGTCGAGTGGCACCAGCGCTATTCATGATCGATGAGTGCGCTCTCCTAGTTGCATTTCCTTCATTACTTCGTTCTTATCACCGTATTTATAGTAATACTGGATGATGAGGATACTGCTGAGAAAGTATGGAAGCAACGGAATTTTGTATCTAACCAATGCACCGAAGTTAGCGGTTGAAAGCCCCACAGAATAGGCCAAAAAAATAGAAAACAGCATTGAAAATAAAATGATAGGTTGATCGGCGATGATCCGTATAATGACATTTATTTTTATTCGGATAAGCATGGTGATAAACAAGATCAAAACAATGGTATTCTCAATGGCACTCAGAAACATGACCGGGTTCCTGATTTCCCAAAGAAATGGTCTGAATAAAGTGGCACTTATGGCCAGCGGGGCCTTAGAGACAAGGTCGCCCACCGAACCGTCGAATTCACCAATGTCAAAGCTGTTTGGTCCGTAAGTATCGCGTGATAGGTCATCTTGGGTAATGATGGCCACATCCAACAGGTTATTCAACTCGTATTTTCCCAGTTCTGACCCAAGAATACTTACGAGACTGAAGGACACCCCAAGGCCTAGTGCCAGCGCCATCGGAAAATAAAGGATCCGAAACATCGAACCTTCGATCTTATTGAGCAAATGGAAGGTGAACCACAGCACCGAACCAGGGAAAATAGCAATGAACAAATAAGGCTTAATTGAGATCAATACCCATAAGCTCATGATGATGTAAGTAAAATAGATAAGTCGTTTTTCTTTTACGATAAAAGTTTTATAGAATGAAAAGGTATACCAACAAACGGCCGAAAACGTGAATGTATCCTTGAGCAATCCGGAACCCCAAAAGAACACAGAAGGAATAAAAAGAACGGCCACAGCCAATTGTTTCGACAAGCCCGGGAATTCCCTGCAAAACAATAGAAACAAGCGCCAGGGACCTGAATAAGCCAAGGTCGAGAGTACAATGGTAGTTGGTAAAAAATTCTTGAAACAAAGTAGGGTCAGCGGGTTGATGAAACGAACCACGGCAAAGGTCTTTTCATCGCGATACATGTATGTCGGGGGGTAGCCCGTGAACTGGTCAAATGCCATGTAGTTCTCGAAACTCAGATTACCACCCATGATGCTCATGTAAACATCAAAATTCTTGAACATCAGATTGTTCATGCATACGGCACCCTTAAAATAATTGACCGTGTCACCACCCGAATAGTAAAACAAGTAGATAAAGCAAAGCGCGATGCCGCCAAAAATCCGTACCATCATTCCCGGAATGAAATACTTATAGAGTGGATTCGATCTAGACCGGCGTCTCTTGATCTGCACGGCGATCAAGTAGATAAAAAGTAAATAAATAATAGACAGCTCTATTTCGAAGAAATCGATCAATGATGGTAGGGTCTTTCATTCAAAACTAATCCAAAATTGTAACATTGCAGAAGAGCCATGAAGGTGTTATACATTACCTATGACGGATTGACGGATTCCCTCGGGGGATCCCAGGTGCTGCCCTATATAAAAGCCTGTGCATCAAAAGATCTCACTTTTCATATTTTAAGCTACGAGAAAGCAGGTGGATCCAAAATATTGATGGATGAAATTCGTGCCGATCTGACCTCTCGCGGCATTCAATGGACAGCTCGCAGATACCACAAAAAACCCGCCCTCTTTTCTACTTTTTATGATATTGCGGACATGATGATCCAAGCCAGAGGGATTGTTAAGTATGATAGAGCAGAGGTGCTTCATTGTCGCGGTTATATCGCTGCATTTGCCGCATTTAGCATCCGAAGGTGGCACAAAATAAAAGTGCTATTTGACATCCGGGGTTTTTGGGCCGACGAACGCTTGGAAGGCGGTATCTGGAAGCGCTCCAATCCATTACACCAATGGATGTACCGATACTTAAAAAGGAAAGAACTGTATTGGTGGAAAGCGTCCGATCATGTGATAAGCCTGACCGAAAAAGGGAAAGAAATTATTATGAAGAAGGTTCCCGAAATAGTTAAAGAAGGAATAAGCATCATTCCCTGCTGTGCAGATGAAAATCTATTCAAAATACCGATGGTAGATGAACGCAGGACCCTGAGAAAAGAGCTAAATGTGTCTGACGCTGATAAAATAATGGTGTATGTCGGGTCGCTCGGAACCTGGTACATGGCCCGTGAAATGATGCGTACTTTTCGTGTGCTCTCAGAATCGAAAGTGGTTGATCGGTTCTTATGGGTTACCAAAGGTGACAGCGAAATGATTTTAAATCTGGCAAAAGATGAAAATGTTGATCCCTCGAATATTCTCATAAGAAAAGCTGGTAGAACAGAGGTTGCGGAATATTTGAAATTGGCCGATCTTGGCATCTTTTTCATACGACCGACATTTTCTAAATGGGCTTCTTCTCCGACAAAACTCGGAGAGATGCTCATGGCAGGCCTACCGGTCATTGCCAATCGAGGTGTGGGTGATCTGGACCAAATTTTCACAGTTCACCAAGTCGGAATGCTAATTAATGTGGATGAATGCAATCAAATAGTGGCCGAAAAAGTTGAGGAAATAATGAAATATGACCGCGCTGAGATCAGGAAGGTTGGCCTTGCTACTGCGTCATTATCTTTTGCCAAGGAGCGTTACCTGGCTGCATACAATTTGTTAAAATGAACGAACTGGGCCATTGTCCATCCTGTTTATCGACGCGTATTCTTGTTATGCCGCGTTATTCAAGGCATCATTTATACAAATGCCGGTCTTGTTCATTGGTTTTTTCGAATCGAATTCCTTCGAATCAGGACCTTCTCGCCCACTATGAGGATTATGGTAGAGACGACTTCCAGTCACCGGTTACCGTCAGACGTTACCATGAGATTATCGGGGAATTTGAAAAGTATTCGGCTCAGCGAAACCTTTTGGACGTCGGTTGTGGAGTGGGCTTTTTCCTTGAAGTTTCTACAGAACGAGGATGGAAATCGCATGGAACGGAAATTTCAGATCGCGCTATAGAAGTATGCAAATCAAAAGGAATAGCAACTTATCAAGGTGAAATTGGCCAAATTGATTTCAAGGAAAACCGCTACGGTGTGGTGACGGCTTTTGAAGTGATCGAACACGTACAATTAACCTCTGAGTTCATCAGCCATATTAGATCCATCATGCAAAAAGGGGGATTACTTTACCTCACCACCCCAAATTTCAATTCATTGAACCGGAGGTTTTTGAACGAAAAGTGGAACGTATTGAGCTATCCCGAACACCTTGTTTATTTCACAAAAGAATCCATCCACAACCTGCTGATCTCCCACGGTTTTGAAAAGATAAGCCTTCACGCAGAAGGCCTGAGTGCCGAACGCCTTGTGACCAGTAAGAAAGGAATAGAAATGGACCACAGCAGCGGTCAAAATCGCGACGAAAAACTCCGGATAGCTTTAGAAAAAAATGCGTTTAACCGTGGATTAAAGAAGATCGCGAACATGGTTCTGGATCTTCTGGGCATGGGCGAATCGATCAAAGCGCTTTATCGATTCAAGGGTGATGATACGATTCACCCTTAATGATGGTCATGCATCGATACAGCTGTTCTGTAAAAAACAGGCGAACCATTTGATGTGAAAAAGTCATGTCTGATAAAGACATGCTCTGGTGGGCAAGTTCCCGGATAGATTGATCGAAACCAAAGGGACCTCCCACAACAAAATCAATGCTTCTAAGGCCCTGGTTCATTTGTTGATTGATCATTTTTGCAAAAGCAAACGATGTATACGACTTTCCTTTTTCATCCAACAGAACGATCCTTTCAGCCGTCAAGTGAGGGCGCAACTTATCTGCTTCTCGTTTTCTGTAATCATCCAGACTCATTTTTTTTGAACCCTTGATCTCATCAAGTTCCAACAAGTTGAAATCTGTATAATGCACCAATCTTTTGGCATAAAGAGAGATACCCTCCTTTAAATAAGGGTCACTAGTTTTTCCCATACAGATCAGTCTTACTTTCATTTTTCGGACTTTTACGCTTTTGCCTTATTTTCTACATTTACAGCCATTCGAGGCAAAAATAACGAATGAGTATAAACTTGATAAATTAACCATGCAAGATCCAATAAACCTCGAAAACTTTATTTCCCATGCACTCAACGAGGACATTGGAGACGGAGACCATACTTCGCTTGCCTGTGTTCCTGCCGATGAATTGAACAAGGCTGAGTTGTTGGTCAAAGATTCAGGTATTTTAGCCGGTGTGGAAGTGGCAGAGCAGATTTTCAGGCATATAGACCCGGAATTAAGCATTTCATTTTTTTTAAGCGATGGTGTCGAAATAAAACCCGGTGACATCGCTTTCGAAGTTTCGGGCAACGCGCGTTCTATTTTAAAGGCCGAACGCCTTGTGTTAAATTGCATGCAAAGAATGAGTGGCATCGCCACGGCCACAGCAAGATATGTTCGCCTGGTTTCCGATTACAAATGCAAAGTCCTTGATACTCGAAAAACCACGCCAGGATTCAGGGAACTTGAAAAATGGGCAGTCCGCATCGGTGGAGGGGTGAACCACCGATTTGGACTTTATGATATGATCATGATAAAAGACAACCACATCGATTATGCCGGAGGAATACCTGAGGCCATTAAGCGCACCAAAAACTACCTGAATGAAACCAAGCGAAATTTGAAAATTGAGGTGGAGGCCAGAAACTTGGGCGAAGTTGAACAGATCATTGCAGCCGGTGGCGTGCATCGAATCATGCTCGACAACTTTACTCCCGAGGGAATAAAAGTTGCGATTGACTTAATTCAGGGTCGCTGCGAAACCGAAGCCTCGGGAGGTATCACCGAAGAAACCATCGCCAATTATGCCGCCAGCGGCGTAGATTTCATAAGCGTTGGTGCCCTTACGCATCAGGTAAAAAGCCTGGACTTAAGCCTTAAAGCAATTCCCTGATGAATTCCTTCCTTAAGCGAATAGACAACCTACCGATAGTCAGGGCAAGTAAACGCATTGTTGTGCCGGGCTTTGATGGAATTCCGTTATACAATGTTGGAGTTTTTTTCGTCAAAGGTTTAATGAAAGGCGCACTGAACACCCGGGCCACTTCCCTCTCTTTTCAGTTTTTTTTATCACTTTTTCCTGCCCTTATCTTCTTATTTACCCTTATTCCCTTTATCCCAATCGAAAATTTTCAAGAAGGGCTAATGGAGGTCATACGAGATCTATTGCCACAAAGTGCCTGGGAATTGACAGAAAATACCCTGGACGACATTATAAACAGGCAACGCGGTGGATTGCTTTCGTTTTTGTCAATAGCCGTGATCTATTTGGCCACCAACGGCGTCGATGCCATGCTAGAAGCATTTAGCGAATCGATCCACATTGAACGAAAAAGAAATTATTTTCATCAGAAATGGGTGGCATTTCTAATTTTGCTTTTACTGATAACTTTACTTATCACCGGAATTGGTCTCATCATTTTCTCTTCCTTCGCGGCAAATTATTTTATTCAACTCGAGAACTTTTCCATTGCCTATCTGGTAACTGCGTCGAGATGGGTTGTAATCGTTGCCATGTATTATTTTGCCATTTCTTTTCTCTATTATTTTGGAAATAGGGAGCGCGAGGCCTGGCGATTTTTTTCGGCCGGGAGCACTTTTACTACCATTAATTCCATTTTACTATCGTGGGCA
The DNA here is from genome assembly GCA_040220895.1 of Vicingaceae bacterium. Lineage (GTDB taxonomy): Bacteria > Bacteroidota > Bacteroidia > Flavobacteriales_E > Vicingaceae > UBA11591. The sequence goes on along the minus strand of JAVJVY010000013.1, from coordinate 8,952 downwards.
TTTTCATGGTATGTGAATAACCTTGCCATGTACAATACCCTTTATGGTTCCATTGGAACCCTCATCGTAATTCTACTTTGGATCTATTTCAATGCCTTTGTGGTATTGATTGGTTTTGAGCTAAACGCGAGTATCCAACAAGCGGGATCAGCACTTAAGTTAGACTGATTTTCAGGTCAGGCCTGAAGGAATATTTACTATATTCGTTAGGCTTTCTAGGTTCAGATCAGTTTCAATGAGACAACTCAAGATCAGTAGGTCAATTACCAAAAGGGAAAGTGCTTCACTCGACAAGTACTTGCAAGAAATAGGTAAGGTTGAGCTGATCACGGCTCAACAAGAAGTTGAACTGGCCCAGCAGATCAAAAAGGGAGATGACCTGGCACTTGAAAAATTGGTAAAAGCCAACCTGCGATTTGTCGTTTCGGTTTCCAAACAATACCAGAACCAAGGGCTGACACTTTCGGATCTAATCAATGAAGGCAATTTGGGCTTGATCAAAGCTGCACAACGCTTCGACGAAACTCGTGGATTTAAGTTTATTTCTTATGCCGTTTGGTGGATAAGGCAGAGTATTTTGCAAGCCCTGGCAGAGCAGTCACGCATTGTACGATTACCTCTTAATCAGGTTGGTTCCATTAACCGAATTAACCGTGCATTTTCTGAGCTCGAGCAGAAATTTGAACGGGAACCATCGGTGCATGAGTTATCGTCAATTCTTGACATTCCAGAAGATAAAATAAGAGAGAGCTTGAAAGTTTCTGGCCGGCATGTAAGCGTTGATGCACCCCTGTCTGAAGAAGAAGGCGGGAGTTTATTGGATGTACTTTCGAATAATGAAGTCGTCGATTCAGACGACACACTCATGGTTGAATCACTCAGAAATGAAATTGAACGTTCCCTGTCAACCCTAAATGTAAAAGAAAGAGAAGTTATTAGGCTCTTTTTTGGATTGGGATCAAACCACGGTCTGACCTTGGAAGAAATTGGTTCAAAATTTGATCTTACCAGGGAGCGCGTTAGGCAAATAAAAGAAAAAGCCATCCGGCGTTTGAGGCATACCTCCAGAAGTCATTTATTGAAGTCGTATCTCGGTTGATCTCAAAAAACATTTCTAATTATCCACATCTTATGGCAACAGCGGTAAGAATGTTTACTTTTGCGGCCTAAAATTCGAGCTCACATATTGAACGCTTAATCCTTCATTTAACTTTCAAATTAATGGAACTAGAAACTACGAAATCAGGATCTGACACTTACGGAGAGGCCTTTAATGAATACATCAGTCAAGAACGTGCTGCAGTGGACCTGATCAGCTCCGTGGGACACTTAATGTACAGTAAGTCTGTTGAATTGGTTCTTTTCAGAAACCCGCTCGTTGACAAGAGCATCTCAGAGGTTCTCGGTTTGCACAGATACGCAGACGAAATTGTCAATAAACCCATCAGTGTTTACGATTCTTCTGAATTGGCCCGTGAATTGATGAACCTGGAAATAGCTCCATCTAAATTGGACATCGGGCGTCTTTCGAGCGAATGGTTTTCGGAAAAGGAAAACTATAGCTCGAAGGCCGAATTTCTAAAAGATAAATTGAACGCCTTCATTGGTGTAACCGATGGTCATATTACCCCAAAAGACGTCGTACTTTACGGCTTTGGACGTATCGGCCGGCTAGCAGCAAGGGAATTGATCAAGCAGGCCGGAAAAGGTCAACAGTTACGTCTGCGTGCAATCGTCACCAGAAGTGTTACCGAACTGGAAATATCAAAACGCGCGGCATTGCTCAGAAATGACTCTGTGCATGGGCCATTTGCGGGAATTATCATCGAAGACTATGTAAATAAATGCCTGATCATCAATGGACAGTCGGTCAAATTGATCGAGGCTAAAAACCCTGAAGACGTTGATTACACAGAGTTCGGTTTTGAGGATGTCCTGGTTATTGACAACACCGGTGTTTTTAAAGACCGCGAAGCCCTGGGAAGGCACTTAAAGTCCAAAGGTGTTAGTAAAGTCCTGTTGACCGCGCCGGGAAAAGAAGTTCCAAACATTGTATACGGGGTGAATCACAAGAGTCTCGACATTGATTCTGAGACCATATTTTCGGCCGCCTCTTGCACTACTAATGCCATTGTACCCGTTCTTAAGGTCATTGAAGACAGCTTAGGCGTTGAAAAAGGTCATATCGAGACAGTCCACGCCTATACGAACGACCAAAACTTGCTTGATAACATGCACAAGAAAGAGCGTCGTGGACGTTCTGCAGCCATCAACATGGTCATCACTGAAACCGGTGCCGGAAAAGCCGTGACCAAGGTCATTCCTCAGCTCAAAGATAAATTGACAGCCAATGCCGTGAGGGTGCCAACACCCAATGGTTCCCTTGCCATCATGAGCCTTCAGGTCAAAAAGGAGACAACCCTCGAAGAAGTAGATGGTATTATGAAAAAAGCCGCCTTAAAAGGTGATTTGGTAAATCAGATCAACTATGCCATTGACCCCGAATTGGTCTCGAGTGACATCATTGGTAATACGTGCTGCAGCGTTTATGACAGCAATGCGACCATCGTTTCGAATGACTGCAAGAACATCGTTCTGTACGTCTGGTATGACAATGAATTCGGATATACCAAGCAGGTAATCAGATTGGCCAAGTACATTGCCAAAGTGGCAAGACATATCTACTATTAAGCAGCTCGAAAAAATAGGAAAGGCCCGCTAAACGGGCCTTTTTTTGTTTTGCAAGTGACACGCGACACCTAGATTATGCTTTAAACTCCTCGATCGTCTTCTTTATAATAGCCACACATTCCAGCAATTGCTCCTCGGTCATCACCAACGGCGGTGCGAATCGTATAATGTTTCCATGGGTGGGCTTGGCCAGGAGGCCGTTGTCGCGCAGCGCCAAACATAAGTTCCAGGCCGTGGTGCTGTGGGGATGATCGTTTATTACAATGGCATTTAACAAACCCTTGCCCCTGACCTTGCTAATAAGATCACTGCCATCAATGATGACTTGTAGTTCTTTCCGGAAAAGTTGCCCCAAGTGCATGGCATTCTCGGCAAGTTCTTCTATTCGCACTACTTCTAGTGCGGCCATTGACACTTTGGCGGCTATCGGATTACCACCAAAAGTAGATCCGTGCTGGCCAGGTTGTATGACCATCATGATTTCATCGTCGGCCAGGACGGCTGAAACGGGGTAAACACCTCCCGAAATAGCCTTGCCCAGAATGAGGATATCTGCTTTTACATTTTCATGGTCGCATGCCAAAAGTTTGCCTGTTCGCGCAACGCCCGTTTGAACTTCGTCTGCAATAAATAATGCACCTGCATCCTTGCAAAGCTTAGCTGCTGCGGCCAGGTAACCGTCAGATGGCACAAAAACGCCGGCTTCTCCCTGTATGGGTTCAACTAAAAACCCAGCCACGTGCTTGTCTTGCAAGGCTTCCCTCAATGCATCAATGTCATCGTAAGGAATTCTTATAAAGCCAGGTGTGAAAGGACCAAAATTATGATGTGAATCCGGATCGCTCGAAAATGAGACAATGGTGGTTGTTCTGCCATGAAAATTATTTTCACAAACTATGATCTTGGCCTGGTTACTAGGGATGCCTTTTTTTTCATAGGCCCATTTCCGGCATAGCTTGATTGCAGTTTCTACGGCTTCAGCACCGGTATTCATGGGTAAAACCTTGTCGTAGCCAAAATAGTCTGTCACGTATTTTTCATACTCGCCAAGTACGTCGTTGTAAAAGGCCCTGGAAGTAAGTGTCAGGGTGGAAGCCTGCTCGTTCAGGGCGCCGATGATGGCCGGGTGGCAATGTCCTTGATTGACGGCACTATAGGCCGAAAGAAAGTCGAAGTAGCGTCTTCCTTCCACGTCCCAAACAAAAACGCCTTCACCCCTGCTCAGCACTACGGGAAGTGGATGATAGTTATGAGCTCCGTATTTATTTTCAAGATCGATGGCATGTTGAGCCATGTCAGTGGTGTTGGTGGTTTGTTCCATGGGAAAGAATTTAATGATGCAAAGATAGTCAATTGGCTGATGGGAGAAGTCCACAACAGTTCCTTCAAACATATTTTGCTGCCAATAAAAAATGTTGCCTTCATTGGAATTGGAAATACATTTATTCTCTGAAACTCGCCTCCAATCCCTAACTTCGCCGCGTGAAAAAAGGAGACCTTATAACCGACCTCGAGATCATCGACATCGCCTCCAACGGTAAGGCTGTGGGCAAGCTGGAAGGACAAGTTGTTTTTATCAATGGACTGATTCCCGGTGATGTCGCCGATGTACAGGTCTTTAAAAAACGCCGTAAATACGCCGAAGGCCGAAGCGTTGAGCTCAAAAAGGAATCTGAAGATCGCACAAGTCCGAGATGTGTTCATTTCGGAACCTGTGGTGGCTGCAAGTGGCAGAACATGAATTACACGGCCCAGCTCAGGTACAAGGAAAGCCATGTGAGAGAAAATCTCAAAAAGATCTCTGGGGTGGAGCTACCCGAGATGAATCCGATCCTGCCCTCTGAAGAACAATACGACTACCGAAACAAACTGGAGTACACTTTTTCAAACAAGCGATGGCTGACTCAGGAAGAAATAGATTCCGGCCAGGAATTCGATGCCAGGCACGCCCTGGGATTCCATGTTCCGGGAATGTTCGACAAGGTCGTCGACCTGAGTGAATGTCACCTTCAGGGAAAGATCAGCAATGAAGTCAGGGACTTTATCCGCCGCAAAAGCCTGGAACTGGACATTCCCTTTTTTGACTTGCGCGAGCAAAATGGCGCACTGCGCAATCTCATTGTCCGAACAACAACGACGGGCGAGGTCATGGTCATTCTCAGTGTCTTTGAAATGACCGATGATGTAAAATCATTGCTGGAGGCAATCAGGAAAGAATTTCCGGACCTTACCTCTCTTCAATACGCTGTGAATGCCAAAAAGAACGATACGCTTTTTGATCAGGACATCATCCCGCATTCAGGTCAGACCTTCATCACTGAAAAAATGAAAGGTCTCTCCTACCGGATCGGGCCCAAAACTTTTTACCAGACCAACAGCCGTCAGGCAGAAAAGTTATATGAGGTGGCCATGCACATGGCCGACCTGAAAGGTGATGAATTGGTCTATGACCTCTATACGGGCACCGGCACCATTGCGAATTACCTGGCCAAAAAGAGTAAAAAAGTGGTTGGTGTGGAATACGTGCCGGAAGCAGTGGCAGATGCCAAAGTGAATTCGGAACTGAACGGCATTGAAAACACCGAATTTTTTGCGGGTGACATGAAAGACATCCTGACCGATGATTTTTTCGAAATGCATGGAAGACCTGAGGTTATTGTCACAGACCCTCCCAGAGCGGGCATGCACCCGGACGTGGTAGAGCGAATAGCAGCATCTGGGGCGGGGAAAGTGGTTTATGTAAGTTGCAATTCAGCCAGTCAGGCCAGGGATTTGGAAGTACTCAATAAAACTTATAAGGTTGTTGAAATTCAACCCGTTGACATGTTTCCTCAAACTGCCCACGTGGAAAACGTGGTTAAAATGATTAAAAGATGATTATTTCTTCGATTTGAAAAAACCTGCCTTATCCCACTCATAAACCAATTTTCTATTCAACGAACGAATAGCATCTACATCATCCGAAGGGTTGAAGGTATCTGAAATACCGGCCCATATTATCTGCTCTGTTTTCGTATCGTACATTTTTGTCTCGATCTTCAGAGTAGTTGTGCTATAAGAGTATCCAGGTGAATAGGCCATGTCGTAAGCGCTGCCGTAATAGCCATAAAATCCTCTGTTATATGGATATGGGCTATAACCATAGCCTTGTTGGTAATGTTGCTCCTTGTCTGCCGATACCAGCTGGCTAGTGATTACTACGTCGTATCCCTCATTCTTAAAATGGAGCCTGAACGTATTGGTATCGAGCTTCATTTTGGAGGGAAAAACTTCTGAAGAAGGGGATCCTTCTACGCCAATGGCCTCTAAGCGTTCGGCTAGATCGATCTCATAAACGCGACGAATCGTTTCTCTGGGGGTTATTCCCAGTATCAATACCCTTGAAACATTTCCTTTTTGATAGTTCTTGTCTGTCCATTGCGCCGTGATTTTTGTCGAGGTGCTGCAGGATTGAATGAGTAAGATCAAAACCAAACTTAGAAAGGAGATTTGGATGCTTTTCATGGGCTAAAAATACAACTTTAGCCCTCCTGTCAAAGTATGACCGGAACATTCATTCATAAATTGCCGCACTTTAATACTTTTGTCTTTGTCATGACTATAACCAAAGAAAAAACCCAAATTCTCGATGCACGTCAGTCAGCGATGAAAATTGAACGCATGGCTTGGCAAATGCTCGAAGTCAACAGTGGAGATAAGGAATTGGTTCTGGCCGGAATTGCCAAAAGGGGTTATCAACTTGCTGGTATATTCAAACAAAAACTGGAATCGATTTCAAAAGTAAAGGTGATTTTGGTTGAGATACGCATCAATAAAAAAGCACCCTTTGAAGAGGACATTTACATCGATGTCGAGGCCGTGAAGATCGATAATAAGTGCATTATAGTGATAGACGACGTGTTGAATTCAGGTCAGACCATGCTGCACGCCCTTACCCCATTTATTAAATTCCCAGTGAAGTCGCTTAGCATAGCCGTTCTCCTTAACAGAAGCTATCGGAATTTTCCGGTGCAAGCCAAATATGTTGGAATGTCATTATCAACGACACTTCAAGAACACATTGAAGTGGAATTTTCGAATAAGGGAGATATAAGCGCCTACTTGATGTAGGTCTCAATTATTTCTAACAATTCGGACCAAGTCATTTTTGACTTATCGTAGCAGACCACAGCTTGATCGTAAAAGATACTTCTTGACTTGAGGGTATTGTGGATATAACTTTTTAATTCGGCATCCCCAAGATCTGAAATAAGCGGGCGAAGTGCTTTCTCCTTTCTAAGTCTTCCAAAGAGCACATCTGCTTTCTCTTTTAAATAAATACTCAGCCCATTATTCTCGATGAAGTCCCAGTTATCCTGGCTACACGGGGTACCGCCTCCCAGGGCGATGACAAAACCTGATTGTCCGGCCAGATTGAATAAGGTTTTCCCTTCCAGTTCACGAAAGTAAGGCTCACCCCTATTTTTAAAAATTTCTGGAATTGCCTCGCCCTGAACTTCTTCTATTTCTCTATCGAGATCGAGAAACTGGAGGTTTAAACGCTTGGCCAATTTTTTGCCGGTGACGCTCTTTCCACTGCCCATAAAGCCGACCAGAAAAATGTTCATTGCATTCGGATAGGCGATCCGGGCTCGGAGCTGACCTTTTTAAAGACCATTGCTTCGATGAAAGAAGGAAAAAATTTCGAAAAGAATACGGCCATTTTTCCTTCTGTTGTGAGGGTCAATGTGCGTTTTCTGCGCTCTATCGCCTTCGTGATGGCCCGTGCCACCTCTGACGCAGGCATGATCTTATCTTCTTTCAACGGAGACTCATCTTGAGAGGTTCCTTCGGCATTGAGCGCCCTTTTGCGAATGTTCGATTCGGTATATCCCGGACAAGCAACAAGTACGTGAAGTCCCGTTTTTCTATTTTCGGTTCTAAGGGCGTCAAGAAAGCCTTGCAAGGCATACTTGGAACTGGAATAAGCCGTTCTTGCGGGCAGACCCACATAACCGGCAATGGAAGATACTCCCACTACACTGCCTTTGGACTTGAGCAAATAAGGAAGGGCATATTTTGTGCAATAAACCGCGCCCATTAAATTAACGTCCACAACTTTGCGGAAAACTTCAAGGTCCATGTTTTCCAACGTAGCTCGCATAGATATACCGGCATTGTTGATCAGAACATCGATTCGCCCAAAGTGTTCCATAGTGCGTTCAATCAGGTCTTTACACTGGAGCTCATCAGTAACGTCCGTTTGGTGGATCATGACGTCATCTGCGTGGCTTTCAATTTCATTCTCCACTTTTTTAAGTGCTTCGACATTTCTGGCTGCAAGGGAGAGCCGGGCTTTTTTTCCAGCCATTTCATATGCCAATGCCCGTCCAATGCCAGACGACGCACCGGTGATAATTACAACTTTATCGATCAGGCTTTCCACACTGCTAAGATAGAATATCCCTTTCTAAAAGATGCAATCATGGAGCCATTGCATTCCATTATCACTTATACCATATGGTAATAAATGTTTTGCGCAATCCACACCAAAAGGTCAACTTGATAAAGAATCCAACTTAGACTATATCAAAGTCACTTCCTAAAGTTTCAAAGCGTTTTAAAGCCGGATTCGATTTCTTAACATATGTTAGAATACGTAACTTGTGTTCAATGAAAATGACTTTGGCTATCGTCAGTATATTTGGGATGCTAATTTTTAGATCCGTTCCTCTTCTTTCACAAATTGACGCACCTGTTCATTTGGAGATCAGACTATACAAGGTGGGAGAAATCCCTTCCTTTGCTGCATATTCCAAGCATTATGACCTTAGACCCCTTACGATGCCAATGGATAAAGAAGAGGCTATACATTCCATTATCTGGGAGTCCGATAGCACTCTGATCGTAAAAAGTTCAGCGCAACATTTTCGCATTTGGGGCGTGGAAATGGAAGACGGGCTCCGCACCATGTACGAGATCATGTACGGTGAGGATAAGTTTCCGGTGAGAAAGAATGAGGAATAATTCGTTTCGCTCTCAGAATTCAGGCGCTCGCTAAAATCAAAAGCGAGCTATGGGATTTGGCTGTGGTGGCTGAAGTTTTCCTTCGGACAAACACCCAGCCGACCCATTAGCTCCGAGGTCAAAAAGTAACGCCTGAATCACATTTACTTCAAAGATTAAGCCGTCCGGGATTCATCTCTGGGCTGTGGTGGGGGTAGTTTTGGTTGGGGCAAAAAAAAGCCCACCCCAAAGCAGCGAGGGGGAAAAAAAAAAACC
>JAVJVY010000012.1:0-78175 GCA_040220895.1 Vicingaceae bacterium | reverse complement strand
GTTTTCTATGCTCAGTGGAGCCTCAGAAAAGACCGTATCGTTCAGCTCGGCACTTCCGGCGCCTTCTCTCCAGACCTTCCATTGGAATTCGCCGTCTTCTTCATAGACCTGCATGACATAATCACCGTCATAGACGTTGGTAGGGTCGATCACTTTGACACCCACCGGTCCACGTCCTGCCTGGTAAGTAGGGAAGACACTGCCGGCATCATTGGTTTCCAGTAGTCGCTCAAGTGTGGCAGGGGTAAAGGCCAGGTTAAAGCCCCCGTTGCCCTGACCTTCGATGCGCGTAATGCGCGGCTGGTCACCGTAATTGGAATTGATGATGGTTCCACCGTTCTTGGGTTCTTGTTTGTGGGGGACAAAGGAGAAATTAGTCACTTCACCACTGGTACTCCTACGAGAAGCCAGGAAAGGCAATTTCTGTCCATCCAGCCCATCGGGTGTTTCGCTGTAAGTTTTAAAGTTATTATAGGCGTAAGCAATGGCCAAAAAATAATAGGTCTTGAAATTAACAAGTTTAGGGTCACCACTTGCGAATAAATCTTCTGTAACCCTGAAAGTAGTGACAATACCATCGTTTGCGGCGTTTTTAACCTGTACCTCTGGATCGGTTGCTCCTATGTCATCGTCAAAAGTGTAATTGACAATATCGGCCACATTATCCTTAATGTCGCACTGAAAGGCGAGTCTGGCGCGATCCAGGTTGTCAAGCTCACTGGCTTTAACGTCTACATCAGATACTTGATAGATCAGGTATCCCTGGAATCGGTATTTATTGTCGTAGACCTCTCCTTCAGGAGCAACGATAAATGGATCAACTTCTTCGTAATCGCCGGGGACTTGTTTAAAGTTATTCGAAAGCCCTTTTTTATTGGTTATGTACAGTATGATCTCTTTGTCCAGTTCCACACCACTAAGATCAGGTGCATCGGGACCATTCAATACTTTAAAGCAATTATCAAACAGGGCTTGTGCCTTAGTATCGGCCTGAAACAGTTTATTTACAGACTCGAAGGCTGATCCTGAAATTGCCCTGGCCCATACAACCCCAACGGTAATGTCATTGATGGCACCAGGTTCCAGGGTAAAAGGACCTGCAGATTGCAAAAATCGTCGGTCAAATGGTGGGTTTCCGGCAGTTATTTCCGTCCATGAACCTCCCGGATCTTCTCCTCTGGTTCCCCAGTTCAATGGATCGCTACCGTCAGGAAACATAAAGTCCGCTTCAATGCTTGTCGCGCCTGCATCACCTGGATAACCGTTACCTCCATAAACCATTTTATTTCCATCTCTCCAAATACTCCTTAAGTAGTTGTAATGATCAAGTGCTGTTTGTGCATCTCCCCTGATTCCACCACCCCTGTTGTAGTATATAAAACGCCGCATTCCATAACGCTCGTTATCGATGATAGAATCGCGCAGTGTTTCCGGAAGCGAAAGATCCAGGTATCCAATACCATTTAATGCTTCATCTTTACCAATTCCATATAAGTTGTTAATTCCGTCGTTATCCTGATAAGGGCCTTCAAAAAAGTCAATACCAACGGCAGGAGGCCTTTGGCCATATCCAAGAGCTCCATTACAGTCTTCATCGTTATCATCACCGTTATAACAATATCCAAGACCGCGTTGAACATCACAACCGACAAAGTCATCGTTGGCGCAGCCAAGATCGGGATCAACCCACTGTCCGAAGTAAGTGTTAAAGAGCGTAAAGGTCGAGCGGTTGATCAATTCGTAGTTGTAGAAGGTCATGTCGTTGACCTCGTCATTGGTGGCAAAGGCAAAGGCCTGTGCGCGAATCTCCATACCAATACTGGCACCGTTGGTTTCTGTGTGGATGTTTCCCTTGTCGTTGAATACCCACCAGTAGGTGTCATCTCCAAATAGACGAATGTCTCTAACCGCGCGGCAGTCGATGTCGCCGTTTACATCGTAATATGGGTAGTCACCGCTGTTTTCAGGGTCGTAAATACCGTCTCCGTCCCGGTCAAAGAAAGGGGCCAGGTAAAAATCTTGACCCAGGCCTTCGTCCCCGTGTGCAGGCCATTCCAAAATAACCCTTGGAATTTTATATCCCTCGGGAATGGCATCGCAGCCAATGTCTTGGGACTTACAATTCCACCAAGCAAGAAAAAGATCAACCTCGGGCCGGGTGATGTGGAAGAATCGGTCGTATTCTGTACATACGTCAGGCGTGATTTCTGCCGAACCATCTGTGGTCAATGGACCGGTCCAGAAATCGTTGGTTCCGTTTCTAAAAGTAACGGCAGCAATTTTTAATTGATCGTTGGCATCCGTGCCACCCATCCATAAGGATCCTGAATAAATAGAGGTGCTTCCCGAACCTTTTGGAATTTCATAAGCCGCAGCTGAATTCGGTCGGTCTTGCCACATTCCACCACCGGTTTCAATAAGGGCCTTGGCCGCATTGAGCTCAAGGTAGTCCAATCCGTTGGCAGGTGCGCATTCCGCAGCAGATGCTTTGGTCGGGTTACCTGATTTTTTCTTTGATGTGGGATCTTCAATGGCATTGGCTTGAAATCCGATGATCATCAATGCTAATCCTGATATAATTCTTTGCAAATTCATAGAGCTAGTGTGTGAAAGAATCAACTATTTAAAAATTAAGTACAAGTCCCAGTCTTGCCCGACGTTGGGTCGAGAAGAATCCGGGATTATGAATTCTTGCCTGGTATTGATCCACGTAAGAAGATGGATTAACCGAAGACTGAATTACGGGTTGACTTTGAGCCTCGGAAAGGTAGCCATCATCTTCAGATGTTCCCGTACTGGCCCATACGCCAAGTATGTTTTGAGAATTTAGCAAGTTCAATACCTGCAGGTATACTTCCAACCAGGCAAACTTCCGATTGTCATTTGCCTTACTGCCAAATTCAACTTTGAAACGCTTGTCAAATCGAGCGTTTAGATTGAAATTCCATGGAAGTCTTGAGCTGTTAAAATTAGATTCAAGGAAGCCACTTGGTGTTCCATATATCACCTGGCTTTGAGTGTTTCTCCATTTCGTAAAAGGTGAACCCGATCCCCCGCTCGCCACGACATTAAAACCTGCATTTGAGAATACATCTTTACCGCCGATCTTTGGACCGTTGTAATTTTTTCCATCTCCGTAATGGAAATCAAAATTCACATTGAAATTATGCCTTCTGTCATAATTAAGATAGGTGATGTTTCGAAGGTTAGGATTTCCTGCATTTACAAGGTTAAGTTGTGAACTGGCATTGGACCCCGTACCTTGTGCAATTTGCAAGGTGTAGTTGGCCGTCAGATAAACGTTCTTGATTCGTCGAAGGTCGTAGGCGATGGTGAAACCTTGAACCGTTCCAAAATCCAGGTTTTCAAAAGAGGTATATGTTACCGGGTAGGCTCCGTCAAACCGGAATGCCTGGATCTGATCCCTCATTTCGCGATAAAAAGCCGAAAGACTCAATGCAGTATTCTTGTTTAAGGCTTGTTTGAATCCAAGTTCATAGGTAATGGTTCGTTCAGGCCGTAGATTTGGATTGTTGATTGCACCTGTACTACTACCAAGGAATAAGTAATCGGTTGGTCGGAACTGTAGGAATGAAGTTGGTCTTGAAATCAGCACGTCGTAATTCGCAAAGAATGAGGCCTCATCTGAAACAGGGAAAGAGAACGAAATTCTAGGCATTGGCGTGATCTGTGGTTTGTAATCCTCAAAAGAACTTGCACCCAGATCGGCTTCTGTGGATACATTGTCTCCGTCCTGGAGCAGAGGAAAAGGATTTCCACTTCCACCGGTAAGGTCACTTGCTCTTCCCACCAAGGTACCATTCGCGTCATACCATGTATTGTCCTCGGGGTTACGATAACCGATGATGGTCGCTTCTTCTTCTAATACATCCACCAATTCAGTGTTGTTGGCATTCACATAGACTACCCAGTCAGATCCAACGTTGGATGGGGTGCTCAATTGAGCAGATCTGATTTCGGCTGCACTCACTGTTGGGAAAAGACTGTAGGCATCTTTCAATACAGGCTGGTTTGCATCGAAGTAATCTACACGCAGGCCGACGCGGAAAATCAAATCGTCAAACGTGAACTTATCCTGAATATAACCTGCCGCATAAATTGGCCTGAATGCATCAATGCGTCGGGTCTTTTTACCGAATTCATCCGTCTCGTTAAAGAAGTCATCCAGCGTAGGAGTTCCCGATTGCTTGCTTCCTGTATGATCGTAGCCAAAATAGCTTAAGCCGATGCCGCTGTTGTTGGTGATCAATTCGTCTGCCGAGAAATATTCGATTTTTAGTGAACTCGGGTCGTAAGAATCAAAGTCCACGAAATCGTTTCCATTGGGATTCAGCCCAAGGGCCTGCCTTAGTTTATAATCGAACAAAAATTGTCCTTCAGAAAGTCCGTACTGATCCGTAGCTCCAACCCTCCTTTCAAAATCTACGTATGGAACACCTCCTATATAAGTGATCTGGGGAATGCTGTCCAGTTCCTGTATATGGAAGTTAACTTCCTGGCGTCCGATGTCCCAAAGGCCGTTCGGCGCAGAAAGCACGTACCCTCTGTCTATTCGCTGCTCAAATTCAAATCCCACCTTGATCTCATGAGATTTTAAATCAGCCGCGCCACTTGCAGACAATCGGAACTGGTTGTTGTTGAATTGAAAATACTGACCATTAGCACCTGTGCTAAAACCGTGACCTCTCCACATTTGATAGACATTCCGCGGTTGGCTTCCGTTTATCAGAGTGAATGTTCTTACATTATTGATGTTGTCGTAATTGTCTTCTACGTCAGGGCTACCATCCTGTAAAGTATACAGACCGTAGTACTGCTTTGTATAATTGGCGAGATCAGGATTGATATCGCTGTAAGTATAGTTCCAATTGGTTTGGTTGAATCCATCCTGCACATAAGCAAGTGCTCCTAATGGTTCATAAAACTCCAAATTGTAGGACTTTTCGAGCACCGATTGAAATTTCCCTACATAACCGTATCGGAAGAAATCATCTCCGTGATCAGGATCTTCTCCGTTGACAATAAATTGTTCGTAGTCAACTTGCAGCGAAACATAGGCGTTTTTGACAGCAGATTCGGTTACATTTCCTTCCTCGTCAACCGGATTGGCAAAACGTTGGGTAAAGCGACCATAGGCCCTCCAGCTGCGGTCGTTTCTGGCCGGGTTATTATAAAAATTATACATGGCATTGTCTGCCGTATACACATCCGATCTACTGTTAAAAAAGGTTCCTCCAAAACGAAGAGTTGTATTTTTGGAGGTATTGACCGTCACATTCGATTGCAGGTTAATGTCGCGGCTTCTTGCATTCTGCCTGGTTTTAACCAATTCCATGTCATTGTCATTTACCGTGTATTCAGACCTTAGCACCGTTCCGGACAATGCTGAATTACCACCGAGTTGTCCGGGAGTCATGTATGGCGTGGCAATTAATTCATTCAGTTTGGCATCCTTCATCTTATAGGTTCCTATGATGGAAGGCCTGGTATCGACAATGTCAATAAATTCAGAGGTAAAAATAAAGCTCATGATGGCCTCTTTTTTGACGCCATTTTCATCCTTCTTGCGAAGAATAGGTCCACCATAGGTGAAGCCCAACAAATTATAGCCCTGATTATCAAGACCCCATGTTTTTTGGGTTAGTCCGCTTTTATAACCAAAACCACTGGAAAGCACTTCAACGGTAGTGAATGAAGAGGTAGAAGCACCCCGTGTTGTCACGAAGGTCGCACCACCGGTGATGTCACCAACTTCTGCAGGAATACCCCCTGTCAATACCTGAATTTCTTCTACAGCCGCTCTTGGAAGGTTTGTACCACCCCTGACCTTGATACCATCGATAAAAGTCTGGTTTCCTGAACCACGGCTGCCCCTGATACTCGTTCCTCCGCTCGGGTCGCTGACCGTTCCCGGAACGATGGCCTGTGCTTCGCCCACACTTCTTGTTGGCAGGCGGTCAAATTGCTCCCGGCTGATCTTACCACCCTGAGTATTGTCATCTTTTTTGATCAATGGGTCGGCAAATTCCGCGACCACAACTTCTTCGAGGGCAACGCCTCCTTCGGATTTAAGATTGATGTTCTGGAAGGTGACCTGGTTACTGTTGATGGTCACATTATTGATTTGAACGGTTTGGAATCCGACGTAGGAAGCCTTAAGCGTATACTTACCAGGTGATAGCGGCTTAATGGAGAATTTCCCGTCAAAATCCGTCGTACTTCCCCCAGCGGGGTTCCCGTTTTGTTCAACTGCGACGTTGGCAAAAGGAAGGGCTTCGCCCGTTTCCCCGTCAATGATTTTTCCTTGAAGGGAACCTTGCCCCACTTGTGAAAAAGCCGTTATGGACATGCCTATCAGGCAGACCAAGAGCGTAAAATACTTCCTCATCTTAGATTGTTTATGTTAAGACACCTGGTAATACAGGGGGGTAAATATATGAAATTATATATCATATTATAAAATGCCTGAACCGCCTTCTGACTGACAATTGTATTGATATTTAACTGGTATTCTGCAAGGTACATGAGTGGTTGATTTTGCCTTTAATTAAAGGTAAATCATCTCAACTAATTGATCCTTACCACTTAAGTCTGAAAATGACCATTTATGAATTGTGGTCTAGCGCTTGCGGCCCCTGAAAACACCATTGCCCTTACCGCCTCCTTTTTTAGAATCTTTTTTGACGCGGTTGGCGTTGCGGGAGAAATTATCTTTTGACTTTTTGTTCAACTTGACACTATTGTATTTTGGTTTGAAGAATTTTTTCTGACCAGGCTTCTTTGTCTTACGAGTGGTATTGAATTCGTGCATTTTCTTCTTGGATTTGAAGAAAGGCTTTCGGGTGGTTTTAATGTTTGGACCTTTGGATGATTTTCGCGAAAAAGCATCCCGGTATGGTGTATTATCCGGTTTCGTAACTTTTCCGGATGTAGCCCTGGTGTGATGGGTCTTCTTTTTCCAAAACTGAGCATGGACGGGCTGAATCGCCGTTAACGAAATAAAAAATAGTAGTAAAATGATATACAGTCGCCCCACGTTATGCGGTCAGGTATACGTTATTTTCAATCTAACGGTTTAGAATACTGATTATTGGCCTCCACCGGCAAGGGGTTTAGGCGCTGATATCCGCTCTATGTCATTGTCAAATAGGTAAAGACCCCCTTTATCGTCTCCTATGAGTTTCAGTTTATCAAGAATCATTTTGACCAAGGATTCTTCTTCTAACTGCTCAGAAACGTACCACTGAAGAAAATTATGCGTGGTGTAATCTTTTTCTTCAAGACAAAGCGCCACCAATTTATTTATCATTTGGGTTACGTTGCGCTCATGTTCCAGAATGGTCCTGAACATTTTGGTCACCGAATCAAAGCTGTCACTCGGTTTTTTAAGTGCCGGTATAATTGCTTTCCCGTCGCGGTCATTGACATACCTGACGAGTTTCAACATGTGAATCCTTTCTTCGTCGCTGTGTTTGTACAAGAAGTTGGTGGTTCCGACAAATCCTTTGTTTTCTGCCCAGCTCGCCATGGCAAGGTATGATTGGGAGGATTCAGCTTCAAGAAGAATTTGATTATTGAGCTCTTTTTCTATCTTATTGGATAACATTTTTCCAAGGTTGGTTTGAGCCGTAAATATAACAATTTGAAAGGCAATCAGACGGTGCGCTCCAGCAGTTTGAATCCTTTACCGTGTATGTTAATTATTTCCACACTGTCGTCGGATTTAAAGTACTTTCTCAACTTTGAAATATACACATCCATGCTTCGCGCGTTGAAATAGGTGTCGTCTCCCCAAATCAGTTTAAGGGCCGTCTCGCGCTCGAGTACTTGATTTCTATTCAGGCAAAGGGTTTTGAGCAACTGATTTTCTTTTGAAGTCAATTTGGTGATCTCGCCATCTTTTTCGAGTTGCTGAGAATTTGCGTCAAAAGTGTATGTTCCGATGTTGAAGGAAGAGATCTCACTATCTCCTTCCAACTGATAAGACCTTCTTAGTAGGGCCTTGATTCTAAAAAGCAATTCCTCCATGCTGAAAGGTTTAGTAATGTAGTCATCTGCGCCCGACTTGAACCCTTCAATGGTGTCTTCTTTCATTGATTTTGCAGTGAGAAAGATGATCGGAATTTGGGGATTCACCTGCCTAATTTCCCTGGCCAGCGTGAAACCGTCCTTCAATGGCATCATAACATCAAGCAAACATAACTCGTATGCACCTTCTTTAAACTTCTTAAACCCTTCTTCGCCATCGGTTGCGAGGTCTGTTTCGTAATCCCTGGAGTTAAGAAATTCACAGAGTAAGCTCCCCAGGTTCTTGTCGTCTTCTGCAAGTAAAATCTTAATGGATTTATCTTCTTTCATATGGCCCAGTATTGATTGGTAAGCTAACTGTGAAGGTCGACCCCTGTCCCTCGGTACTTTTTACTTCGATGGTTCCTTTGTGACCTTTCACAACGTTAAGAACGTAGTTGAGGCCCAGTCCAAAGCCTTTAACATTGTGGATATTTCCCTTTGGAACCCGGTAAAATTTATCAAATATCTTTTTCTGGTGATCTTTTGAGATGCCGACACCATTGTCTTTTACCGAAATCAACAAATGTGATCCGTGATTTCGGGTGTTAATTTCAATGTTGGGGTTGTTTCCACCATATTTGATGGCATTGTCTATCAAATTATTGAAAACATTACTCAGATGCACATGATCGCCGTGTATCGTAAAATTCGCTGCCTCCAAACGCGTTGTGATGCTTCCTGTTTTTTTCTCAACCTGAATACTCGCAGAATCTACAGAGTCGTTTAAGATCTGGTGCAAGTCACAATCTTCGGCGTGCAATTTGAAGTCCTCTTTGTCCCAGATCGAACTTTTGAGCACATTTTCGACCAAGGTACCAAGACGCTTGTTTTCCTGTGAGATCATGGTCAGGAATTTGTTTTTTTTCTGCTCATCGGCCGTCATACGCTCATCAGACAGGGCTTCACAAGCCAATGAAATGGTAGAAATTGGGGTTTTTAATTCGTGTGTCATGTTATTGATGAAGTCATTTTTAATCAGCGAGAGCTGCTTTTGATTCTGTATAACATAGATGGTGTAAGAAAAAGCGGCAATGATCAAGAGTATAAATAAGGTGGAAATGCTCAAGGTGAACCACATAGTGCTTAGAAGGTAGCCTTTTTGGTTAGGGAAAGTCAGACTAATGAAAAATGGATCACCAAAAAAATCATTTGGAAACAGCCTGGCCTTATAGACAGAAGCCCTGAGGATTTCCATTTCTGAAGGAGTTCCCAAACCATTCACCATCCTACCGAAATAATCAAAAACTCCAAAGAGCACCTGTGTGTTTATCATCATTTCCCCCAGACGCTGTTTGAGCATGGAATCGAGGGTTTCTCGATTAATGCGCTCGTCAATGCTTAAAAACCGATCGCTTTGAATCATATCCGAAAAGATATCATCGAGTATTTCGGCGCGTTGATTCAATTTGCTGTCCAACATGCTATCTGATTGATCCATAACATTCTGTCCTGGAGAAGCAGCCATATTGATATCGATCTGAACGGATGAACCGGAGTAATTTTGCCCCGAAAATTCGCGTGAAATGATGCGCGTACTTGAATCAGCAGATCTGCGCTCGCGGATGATCATCCTTTTCTGATTTTCCGCTGCGGGTGAATGAATGTCATTGATCCGCTGAGATCTTCTGAGTGCTCGTTCTTCTTTTTTGTGCTGCATCAACTGCTGTTTGTGCTTCAGCATTTTTTGATGCATGAGTCTTCTTGTGGCCTGATGTTGTTCAAAACGTTCAACGGTTTCTTTTCTTTCCAGATCTTTCACCACCTGTTGAAGGGCCAGGTGCACCTTTTGTTTGAATTCGTCCTCCTTCAAAGAAATAGCACTATCTATCCAGTAGAATTGGATGAAAACAAGACCCAGCAGTGCCGCACTCATTAAAAGTATAATTGCCTTTAACCTCAGACTCATGTGCTAAAATTACATCCTCCATTCGGGCGGGCAACAAGGCTTAACATATTTTAACTTAAGTTAACCCGGCCTTAACAAGGAATGACCTTGTCTTGACATAGATTTGAATAAAATTTGAAACCATGAAAACACAATTGACCCTTGCCGCCCTTGCTTTGTTTGTTTCAGCTCAAGCGCAAAATGACACGAAAGACGATAAGGTTGAACACAAGGTAGAAACCATAAAAATAGTTGATGGGGATACCGTATTGCATCAGTTTACAAGAACCAAAGGAAATGCCCTTCACACTGAAAGCATCTCCAGGGGTGGTAGAAATATTACCAGAGTTAAGCAAGTGAGCTACGATGAAGATTACAGGGAGGACAACTCGGACAACTCAGGAATAGATGAAGAATTAATGGACCTGGATATTTACATGACCATGGATCCATCGCACAAGCGCATGATGTTGCACCGCATTAATATGGCCGACCCGGACATGGCGGCTATCATCGAGGAATTGGGTGAAGACGAAAACCTTGTCATTGAGTTTGAAGATGGCAGAAGGGTCATGAAAATCATGAAGATCGAGATAGACGACGACGACCTGAAAGAGGTCAAAACCATTGAAATGGGACCGGGACACCATAAAAGAGAAAGGTCTGTGAGGCCGGAGGGGAATTCGTCATCCGGCATCAAGGCCTATCCAAATCCAACAAAAGATGAATTAAACTTAGAATTCGAAGTCTTAAAAGGAGATGCCAAAGTCAAAGTCATGGACATAGACGGTAAAATCCTTTTTGAACAGACATTCAAGGATGCGGGTAAGTACAATGAGCGAATCAAATTAAAGGAAACAAAGCAAAAATTATTGATCGTGGAACTCAAGGAAAGTGGACGAGTTGAGCGAATAAAGATCATCGCAGATTAGTTTATGTTAGACAGCCGATGAGAATGGCTCTGTGTCTTTTTGATGCAGGGCCATTTTTTATGTTATAAATTTGCCCAAATGGAAAAGATATTTAATTACATCGACGGTAAATTAGTTGAACCTCTTGGGGGGAAATACATTGACAATTACGAACCAGCTACCGGAAAAGTTTACTCCCTGATTCCGGATTCGGATGCAGATGACGTGGAAAATGCCGTCTTAGCGGCCGAAAAGGCATTCCCTGCGTGGTCGACGATGACGGCCGACAAAAGATCGGCCCTTATCTTGCAGGTGGTTGATGCCATTGAAAAAAACCTGAATGACCTGGCTCTTGCAGAATCGAGGGATAATGGAAAACCGCTCTGGCTGGCAAAAGCCGTTGATATACCGCGAGCGGCAAAGAACTTCCGATTCTTTGCGACAGGAATATTACATTTTGCCTCTGAATCGCACGCCATGCAAAACAAGGCCATCAATTACACCCTTAGGACGCCTATTGGTGTGGCCGCATGTATTTCTCCCTGGAATTTACCACTCTACTTATTCACATGGAAGATTGCCCCGGCATTGGCTATGGGCAATTGCGTTGTGGCCAAGCCTTCTGAAATTACGCCGATGACGGCTCACCGCTTGTCTCAGATCTGCGCCAATATCCTTCCTCCCGGAGTGCTGAACATTGTACACGGTTATGGCCATAAAGTGGGCGCTGCTTTGACATCACACCCCAAAGTACCCGTTATTTCATTTACCGGTGGAACTGCCACAGGGGCAGAAATAGCCCGCATTGCCGCCCCGATGTTCAAAAAACTCTCACTGGAACTGGGCGGAAAGAATCCGAACATCATTTTTGCCGATTGTGACTTTGAAAAGGCATTGGCTAGAACCGTGGACTCTTCTTTTGACAATCAGGGTCAAATCTGTCTATGTGGTTCGAGAATTTTTGTAGAAAGATCGATCTATGAAAAATTCCGGGATGAATTTGTCAAACGGGTTTCGGCGTTAAAAGTGGGTAATCCTTATGATAAAGACAGTCGTTTGGGAGCCGTTGTGTCTAAGCCACACATGGAAAAGGTTTTGTCGTACATTAAACTGGCGAAAGAAGAGGGCGGAAAGATCCTGACTGGAGGCGATCAGGTAACTTTGGAAGGCGAGTACAGCGAGGGCTGGTACCTCAGACCCACCATTATAGAAGGCCTTGCCTATAATTGCAGAACTAACCAGGAAGAGATATTCGGACCGGTGGTCACAATCATGCCCTTCGAGACCGAAGAAGAAGTGCTGACCTATGCCAACAGCACACAATACGGCCTGGCTGCCACCATTTGGACACAGAATTTAACAAGGGCCCACAGAATTGCCGCTAACATACATTCGGGCATAGTTTGGGTTAATTGTTGGCTACTGCGTGATTTACGAACGCCCTTTGGTGGAATGAAGAATTCGGGTGTGGGTCGGGAAGGTGGTTTTGAAGCGATGAAGTTCTTTACGGAACCAAAAAATGTATGTATTTCATTCAACTAACAATACTCGTCCTTTAAAAATTCTTCATAGCTGCTCAGGTTAGACATGACCTGTAGGCGCTGAAATTCTTCATGAAATTGGGCCTCGGAAGCCACAGACGTAAGCATGCGGTAGCGGTAACGATCAAAATTTTTAATGGCCAGTCGTTGCTGAGGTGATAGCCCGGTTTCCTTGTATTCCAAATCTTTCAGATCATTTATGCTTATCAGGGCACCCAACTTTTCTTTCATATTTGAGGCAAAGTTTTTTTGTAATGATACAAAAAGTTGCATTTAGAGTTTACTTTTAAGGTTCCTACACATGAGCGAGAAAATCCAGCGTAAATCTATAACTGAATTGTTGGGAATAAAATACCCCATCATCGTGGCACCAATGTTTTTGGTTTCCAATGCCGACATGGTCATTGCTGCCCTAAGAGCAGGCTGCACTGCTGCAATTCCGGCATTGAATTACCGTACTCAGGACGAACTGCGTAGGGCCATTAAACACATTCGTTCAACTGAGAAAGGCCCCATCGGCATTAATTTGATCGTAAATAAGTCGAATGTACGACTTGCTAAAGACCTGGATGTCTGCATTGAAGAAGGAATAGACTATTACATTACTTCGCTGGGAAGCCCAAAAGAAGTGATCAGGCGTGCACACGAAAAAGGTTCTTTGGTATTCTGTGATGTGGTAAATGCTGAATATGCCATCAAGGTTCAGGAGCTGGGTGCCGATGCTGTTATTGCGGTGAATAATTCAGCCGGTGGCCATGCAGGGCCGAAGGACATGAGAACCCTTCTGACCGAATTGAAAGGGCAGGTCAGTATTCCCATCATCAGCGCCGGCGGGGTAGGAGATTCCTCTGATCTGAAGGCTGCTATGGACATGGGTGCTTCAGGCGTTTCCGTTGGGAGTATTTTTATTGCTTCACTTGAAGCCCCCGTTGGTGAAGATTATAAAGATGCCATTGTGCAATACGGAAAAGAAGACATTGTAATGACCACCCGTTTGTCGGGCACGCCGTGCACCGTAATTAAGACCCCTTACGTCGAAAAACAAGGACTGGAACCAACTTTTTTGGAACGCTTAATGAAAACCAAGCAACTAAAGAAATTGGTGAAGATGATTCTTTTTGTGAGGGGAATGAAAAAATTGAGGAAGGCAGCTTATGACTTTACCTATCAAAAAGTTTGGTGTGCCGGCCCCTCCATTGAAAAGGTTCAAAGTATCCGTCCCATGGCAGATATCATAAGCGATCTGGTAAGCCAGATAGAATCCTAGCATGTTTGAATGTATGCCATTGTCGACATCGAAACAACCGGAGGGAGATCAAGGGGAGATAAGATCACCGAGATAGCCATTGTCCTTCACGACGGAGAAAAAGTCACCGAAGAATTTTCCAGCCTCATTGACCCAGAAACGAAGATACTCTACAGGATCACCCAGATCACGGGCATTGATAATAAGACGGTAGCCGGTGCTCCTAAGTTTTACGAAGTGGCCAAACGCGTTTTTCAAATGACGGAAAACCGAATTTTTGTCGCACACAATGTTTCCTTTGATTACAATTTTATCCGGGCAGAATTCGAAAGCCTTGGGGGTGAATTCAAACGCAAAAAGCTCTGTACGGTTCAGATGAGTCGGAAACTCATCCCGGGAAAACGCTCCTATTCATTAGGGAATCTTTGCAGCGATCTTGGAATAGAAAATGAAGCCAGGCATCGTGCCCTTGGCGATGCTAAAGCTACAGCCAAGTTATTTGATCATTTGTTGTCATTGGACGGTGTCAACCGCGAAAATCTATTCAGTCCAAATTTCTTGCGAAAAATGAATACCGTGGTCGATCTCGACATGATTCGCGAACTGCCGGAAAGCACGGGGGTCTATTATTTTTTCAACAAGAAAGATGAACTGATCTATGTTGGAAAAAGCATTCATATTAAAAGCCGAGTCATCGATCATTTGGGGAACAATGCCTCGAAAAAGGCCATTGAAATGAAAAACATGATCCATCGGATCGAATATGAAGAAACCGGCAGTGAACTCGTGGCCCTACTCAAAGAATCCAACGAAATCAAACGCAATCAACCGCTGTTCAATCGTTCTCAACGCAGGACATATTACGCTTACGGCATAACCGAAAGTTTAACCAATGAAGGATATCGCCGCTTGAGCATTGAACGTTTGACCGAAGACGTCAACCCATTGATTTCTTTTTCCACAAAGATGTCTGCCCGCAGTTACCTGTACCGGTTAATAGAGCGTCACGAACTATGTCAGGGAATTTCCGGACTTTATCCATCGAGTGGTCCGTGCTTTCACTTCACCATCAGGCAATGCCGGGGGGCATGTATTGGGGAAGAGCCCGCAGATGAATTTAACTACCGTGTGAACGATGCGGTAAACGAACTGACCTATGTACACCGCGATTTCATTATTTTAGACAAGGGTAGAAAAGCAGGGGAAAAATCAGTTATACTTGTAGAGAAAGGAGTATATCGCGGTTTTGGCTACGTCCTTGAAGAGTCTGACATTGGCCCCGATGATCTCAGGGATCGTATAAATCATTATGAAGATAACAGGGACGTGCAGCAAATAATCCGTTCGTATTTACACCAAAAAAAAGTGGAAAAAATAATGGAATTATGAATTACGAAGAAGAACAGCGAGGCGGAATTCTGGGAATCTCCCTCATCATTACCATGGGTGTTTTAATCGTTGGTTTTGCTCTGAACATGGGAAACGAGGATAATAGCACATTGGGATTTTTTCTTGTCGTTATCGCCATGCTTCTGGTCTATGCCCTGTTTGGGAAGATGAAAACAACGGTTTCGTCGAGTGAGATCAACGTGGTTTTTGGCGTTGGTCTGGTCAAGAAGAATATAGCAATGAACAGTATTGTCAGCGCAAGCATCGTCAGAAATAAATGGTATTACGGATGGGGAATACGTTACTATGGACAGGGCTGGATGTGGAATTTCACTGGCCTCGATGCTGTTGAATTGAACTTTAAAGACAAAAAATCCAAATTCAGAATCGGAACTAAAAATGCCTCAGAACTGCACCGGGCAATTTCAGAAAATCTATCTTAAAACAATCGAGTAACATGATGACTTACGAAGAAATATTTGCGAATAACAAGGAATGGGTTAAAGAAAAAAATGCCACCGAACAGGATTTTTTCAGGAAACTGGCCTTGGATCAGAACCCCGAATATTTGTACATCGGATGCAGTGACAGCCGCGTTACTGCAGAAGAGATGATGGGTGCTAAGCCAGGGGAAGTATTCGTTCATCGAAATATCGCCAACCTTGTCAACAATACCGACTTAAATGTGATGGCTGTCATCGAATATGCCGTGAAACACCTTGAGGTAAAGAACGTCGTAGTCTGTGGACATTATAACTGCGGAGGTGTCAAAGCGGCGATGACGCCAAAAGACCTGGGAATACTAAACCCGTGGCTTAGAAATATTCGCGATGTCTACCGTCTTCACCAGGACGAATTAGATGGGATATCAGACGAAGGAAAAAAGTATGACCGTTTGGTAGAGCTAAATGTGGAAGAGCAATGTGTCAATGTCATCAAGACGGCAGTTGTTCAGGAAAAATACCTGCACGATGGTTTCCCACAAGTTTATGGATGGGTATTTGACATGCGCAGTGGGGAATTGATTGACCTTAAAATTGATTTCAGAAAGAAACTTCAGAACATCCAGAAAATCTACAACCTAACAGGGCAAATCTGAGATTAAAGCAATTACCAGTTCCGACCATAGGTGGCCCTACAACCCTAACGCTAGAATTACTTCATTAGATGAATATTGTTGTCTGAACTGCGCGACGATGATTGACTTATCGGCGGTCAATGGAATACTTGCCCGGTCCTGACAGGGCAATGCTGATCAACGGAATGAGGTACAATACTGCTAGCTCTTTCTTGCCCCATGGATCGCTCCAGTGAACCACAAAGGCAGCAATAATCATGGTAATGATGAGGGGAATTGTCGCCCAACGGGTTTTAATTCCAAGGATTAACATAAGAGAACAGAAGAATTCAGCGAATACAGCAAGCACAAGTGATGGTATTTCGCCCAAACCCAGGGGGTCGGGAAAATGGATGTCGCCCCCTAATAAATACTGAAGTTTTGCCCAGCCGTGGGAAACCATCAAAAGGCCAATTCCCACCCTGAGGATAAACAGTCCTGTATCTTTCATTTATCTAAATTATTGAATTTGCCTGATCCATGTCACCCTTATTTTGCCCTTTGGGCGATCCATTGTTTCCAGAATGAGGGTATCACCGTGCGTGGCAAAACTGCGCTTCACGGACTTATTCCATTCCAGTGGATTGGAATGTGAAAGTCGATGATGAGTAACCACCTTATTGTCATAGTCTATTTTATATGCTGCCATGTAGTTATAGGACAAGGCCCGGTGTTTTAATTCTTCAATGGAAGAAGAATCAGAGAGATCTTTGAAATCCAGTTTTTTGAGCTGATAGTTTTCGATGGTCATGTGCAGCGACATATACCCTTGGCCGTCATAAAGCAAGTAGCCCTGCATTTTTTTTGGATAGTCTTCCCAAGTCGTCGCCCCGTTTTTCTGTTCTTGCATCGACAACAGTTTCCACAGGCCCTTGAGTTCATCGGACCTGGGCTGGGGATTGCAGGCCAAGTATATTAAACACAAAAGCAGTATTCTACTGTTCACCCTGCAAGTATAATTAGGAATGATTAAATTCTCACATTGCCTATCTTTAATGGCCTGTGAGGTAAAAAAAAGCATGATACTTTCCATTCAAACCATACCGTATTTCAATCTGTCTCTGGCCTTTATTCCTGTGGTAATTGTTATTGTGCTGTTGTGGAAATGGAAGTTGAATTTTAAAAGTGCCACCTACGCCGTTTTTAGGATGCTGGTGCAACTACTCCTTATCGGTTTTGTACTCGCTTATATTTTCAAGGCCGATGAATCGCTCATTGTTATGGCAGTTCTTATGGTGATGCTGATATCTTCTAGCTGGATTGCACTCGGTAATGTAAAGATTTCGCGTAAAAAGCTGTACCTAAAGACCTTGCTTTCGATACTTATTGGCGGGGGGTCGGTTTTAATCCTCATCACTCAATTGGTATTGGATCTTGAAACCTGGTTCATGCCCAGCTATGTCATACCCCTGGCAGGCATGATCTTTGCCAATGCCATGAACGGCATAAGCCTTGCCGGCGAACGCCTGGAGTCCGAGATGGAAAGAGGGGGAAATTATAACGAATCAAGGCGGATAGCATTGAAGGCTTCACTTATTCCCATTACCAATTCATTATTGGCCGTTGGGCTTGTTTCCCTACCAGGAATGATGACCGGTCAGATTCTCTCGGGTGTTTCGCCTTTCATTGCCGCGAGGTATCAGATTATGGTCATGTGCATGATATTTGGTTCGGTTGGGATTAGCAGCGCCACATTTTTAGTGTTGATCAAAGACGAAATGCTAAAAATCAATCAGGAGAAAACGGATCAATAAGTTCCATGGTACAAAAAATGATCATTTTTATGGCGAGAGTTGATCTAGAATCAGAGATTTGCCAAAAAAATCGAACAAGATGAATTCAATGTATGTAAACCTAATTGCCATTGCGGCCTTAATTTTCAGCACTTCGTGCAACCACAATAGCCACGAGCACGGCGATAATCAGGATCATGATCATTCCAAGAAAGAAGCCGAGACAGGCAAGGCTGAAACAACCGAACACCAGGAGCACGGCACCTTGGAACTTGACAACGGGAATAAGTGGCCTGCCAACGTCGAAACCACTGCCGGAATAGCCGAGATGAAATACTTATTGGTGGAGTTCAATGATAAGCCCGAGCAATTCTCGGTCTTGAGGGGAGAACTGGACGTGATTTTTACATCAATTTTAAAACAATGTACGATGACCGGTGAGGCGCATAATCAATTGCACAATTACCTACTTCCGCTGCGCGACATGTTCCCGTCACTCGAGTCGGATGACGAGATGATGGCCAGGAACGCCTTTAATAAAATTGATTCCCACTTGAACATGTATTCGGATTACTTCGAATAATTTGAATTCTGCAGGGCTTTAATTGTATGCAAAAAATCCTATTTTTGCGCCCCTGCCGTTGGGAGGTGAACTTATTGGGGGATTACCCGCTACGGCGGGCAGGGCTCAGCTGGATAAGGCATCCCGACCAAAAGTCGGGGTGATTGCCGGTTGAAATGTGAAGAGGAAAATTTATTGGGGGATTAGCTCAGCTGGCTAGAGCGCTTGCATGGCATGCAAGAGGTCGCCGGTTCGACTCCGGCATTCTCCACTAGTGAATCAAATTCACATCTTACATTCAAAGCGAGCAAAAACAAATGCTCGCTTTTGTTTTTGTAAGCGAATGAATGTATGTGAGTGAAACGAACTGAATTTGATTTGCAACTTGGTGAAAATCGGAGCTATGAAATCAACGCAGTTGATTTCATGACTCCGGCATTCTCCACGAATGAAGAGTGAGTGTGGGAGTGAGTAATTAGTAGTTAGTTATTCACTCTCCATTCTTCTAACTACTCCCAACACCAACTCCAACCCACTCTTGTCTTGTCTGGTCTGAGATTCTCTTTTGGATCGACAAGTGTTTTTGGGAGTTTAGCCCCATGTTCGACTTCCAGGATCTTCACGTTTACAAGAAATCCCTCGATTTCAACAGGCGGGTTGAAAGCATCCTGAGAAGGCCATCCATTGATCCGAATTTTAGAAATCAACTCAAAAGGGCCGCCTTCAGCATATTGTTAAACATTGCCGAGGGGACAGGAAGATTCACAAAAGCAGACCGCAAACACTTTTACGTCATGGCCCGGGCAAGTGTTTATGAGTGTGTGGCCGTGATGGATTATTTTAAATTGATGAAGCTTGTGAATGAAGATCAGATCGATCTGTACATGAATTCATTGGAGGAAATATCCAAAATGCTCTTTTCACTGATCAAAACTACGTTGGGCAGGGATTGAGTGGAGCTACTCCACTCCGTCAGGAGCGGTGAAACTCTGGCGGCCTGGCCTTCAGTTTCTTGATCTTAATATTTTGACTTGTAACTTGGTGCAATAAATGTATATTTTCAATACATGAATTGGAAAACAATTTTGTTGTTTGTCGCTTTGACAAGTTGCTATCAAGGTTTTGGTCAGGGAGCTATGCAATCTATAATTGGAAAGTGGAAAGTCGAGGGAATTGTAAAAGGTGATGGAAATACAGATGTTCTATCGATGCTACCAGTAATGGCACAAGGACGAGTGTATAAATTTTCAAAAAGTGGGGAATGTGAAGTGTCAGATATTGAAGGTGAGGTGGTGTATTCAGGTTCGTATCACTTCGACCAGGATTCCCTTGTGATGACATTTAAAAGAGGTGCGTTTAAAGTTTTGCCGACATACCTAGAGAATGGCAAATTCACTTTTGAAAATCAGTATGGCGGATTAACCACCTTGGAGAGGATGGATGGTGATTGATTGTGTTGTAACACTCCATACCTGACCCTCGGCACGCAAACCAAGCACACAGATAAATAATGCGAACCAAATAAATTCCTTTGTCACTACTGGTGAACAATCTTCTTAGTTAATGTCGTAGATCCACCTAGAATCAACTTGAA
This sequence comes from Vicingaceae bacterium, assembly GCA_040220895.1. Lineage (GTDB taxonomy): Bacteria > Bacteroidota > Bacteroidia > Flavobacteriales_E > Vicingaceae > UBA11591. The sequence continues at coordinate 58,106 of JAVJVY010000012.1, read as the reverse complement.
GAAATAGATTCCAGAAGGTTGATTAAAGTTACTTATTTGATAATGAGTCTTGCCAGGTACAACTACAAGTTTTAGAACTTCCTTGTTTTGAATATCGACTATGGAGAATATCTTTATAAAATCTGGGTGGGAGACACGATTAAATCTATCAGGTTTGTTAAAGGATAATCACATAGCATCAATAGCTCTAATCTTCTTATTCTTTGGCTCTTGTGAAAAATCAGAAGAATTCTTTTTAGATGACCAATGTCATTATGATTTTCAGAATTGTGTAACGGTTGAAACGACATATTCGCCTTTTCACTATGATAGGGTTAAAATTTGTGACTCTCGAAGCATTATTTATACGTTGCGCGATCAGGCCAATGGCATCTATCGCTTGATGGTTTATGACCGTCAGAATAATGAGAGAAGAATAATTCAATCAGATATTCAGGTTGTAAGTGAATTGGATGTCAAAGGAGATTTAGTCATCTATAGTGATTTAGATTGGCAGTTGAGGACTGTGAATATAAACACTGGGCATCAGGAATTACTTACCAACTCTCCTAGAAACTTAGGTGGAAGATTTAATGAGTTTGGCGATCGAATCTATTATGCAAGATCATATAACTTTTCTCAGGCCGAACTTAATGAGAAACCTGAAAGAAGATACCAGTACAAAATGATGGTTTCTGACTTAAATGGAAGTGTAATTGATTCTATCTGCGTGGACGATCCTGAGGGTTATTGCCAGAACTGGGAGACCAACTATGATTGGTTTTCTGACAATGAATTTATTGCTAGAGGCCTTTCAAGCGATCAATCTAATTGGGAAGTATCGTTGTACGAGCATGATGGGAGAAAGATTAAATCCTTGTTTGAAGTAAGTCTGAATGCGGGTGTTGAGTCGATTGTGGCATTGATAAATTCAAATAAGTTTTATTTCGGGACGAAGAGTGGAATATTTGAATACGATACCCAGACAAATTCAAGTAGAATGATTGTCAAAGCTTGTAGAAACTCATTTTATCCAAGCTTTGATATTTCTGAGGATGGTAAATATTTAATAGCAGTGAAGTCTGAGAATATAGTAATGGACAAATGCTCAGCTCATTTAGTGAGCTATTTAGTTCAGATATCAACTGTTGATGGAAATGAGAGTATAATTCTCCAATAAATATTGTCCATGAGACTATTAATATGTCAGTCGTCAGATAATTCTGAACTTTTTCAATCAAAAAATAAGAGAGTACTCTTGCTAATTTCATGTTTAACGTCAGCAAAAAGTGGACTTCTTTGAGTGGGAATTTAAGCAGGCGATTCTCAACCCCGCCACTCTTCGTCACCAAACCACCCCAACTCACCTTTCATGTCCTTCCTGACCTATCTCACTTTCACAACTGATGGTCGTCCTTTCGTACAAAGTTGTATTTTGACACTTTCACCACAAAGAATAAACATGAACATTAAGATAGCCGATTTAATGGCCACCAACGTGGTGACCACCATGCCTCATAAATCCATGGGACACGTAAAGGAAATCATGAAAAAGAACAACATCAGTGCCGTGCCCGTGGTCAATTCGGACAATGAACCCGTGGGGATTATAACCTCGAACGATTTCAGAAAAGAGGTGAATGACGGTTCACCGGTAAGTCAGTTTTTATCGGGCGATCTATATCAGATACCGGCTTATAATGACGTGAGCGTGGCGGCAAAGCTCATGCTAAAGCACCGCATTCATCACCTTATTGTCACACACGAAAGCCAGGTAAAAGGAATCATCAGTTCTTTTGACCTATTGAATTTGATTGATGAACACCGCTTTGTGGCCAAAAACCCTCCTAATCGCAAATCAAAATAAAAGGGATAAGATTACCTGATAATGGTCAAGGTGCCTTTATGCTCGGAATTCTCTGAATCGCCTACTTTAAGCACATAGAAATAGGTTCCCCCGGGCTGCTCTCCGCCGTTCCAATCGTTGGAATAGTTATCCGATCTGAAAACGATGTTTCCCCAGCGGTCAATGATTTCGAGTGAATTCGAATGGAGAGATTCCAATTGCAAACACTTCTGCACTTCACCTATATTTGCGCCCAATGAAAGAAAGGTTATCGGTATTTGTATTCTTGGCACTTTCCACCATGACACTGCGATCTCAGGTGTTGACCATCACGGATCTCGCTTCCGCTCAGCCACTCGAACTGGTCAATTTGGTGAGTGAACGTCCAAAAGCGCACGGGGCTACCAACAGCAAGGGACAGGTTGATATGTCGATGTTTAAGGGGTCGGAAAAAATCTATATCCACCTGTTAAATTACGGAACACAAACCTTTTCTTACCAGGAGCTTGAAGCGAAGGGATTTTTACTGAGTCTTGAGGCCACCAGCATTGACCTGGATCAGATCTCGGTAGTTGCAACGCGATGGAACGAAAGCGCTGCCCATATTCCTGAGAAGATCACCAGTATTTCTGCAAGTGAAGTAAAGCTGCAAAACCCACAAACTGCTGCAGACATGTTGGCCTTGGGCGGTGATGTGTACATACAGAAAAGTCAGTTGGGAGGTGGAAGCCCCATGATTCGAGGATTTGCAACCAACCGTCTGTTGTATGAAGTAGATGGTGTTCGAATGAACACGGCTATTTTCAGAAGCGGTAATATTCAGAACGTCATTTCTTTGGATCCCCTGGCCACCGAACGGTCCGAGGTGCTTTTTGGCCCCGGTTCGGTGATCTACGGCAGCGATGCCATCGGTGGAGTCATGAGTTTCAGGACGCTGACGCCACGGCTGGCCCTGACCGAAGACCAGGAAATCGCCGGCAACGCTTTATCCAGAGCTTCTTCGGCCAGCGAAGAATTGACCGGTCACCTTGACCTGAACGTCGGATGGAAAAAATGGGCCTCCCTGACCAGTGTGACCTTTAGTGATTACGGCGATCTGAAAATGGGTAGTTACGGCCCCGATGACTACCTGCGCCAAAGCTATGTGTTGAGACGCGACAGCGATGAAATTGTGCAGAACAGAGACAACCGCTTGCAGAATCCCTCGGGGTACTCCCAGGTGAATTTCATGCAAAAAGTGCTCTTTGATCCGGGTAAAAAGGTTAAGATTCAGGGCGATTTTCACTATTCGGAAACCTCGGCCTATTCCAGATATGACAGGCATTTGCAGCAAAGGAATGGCCTGCCCAGGTATGGAGAATGGGATTATGGACCCCAGAAATGGATGATGGGAAATCTGGGCATTCATTTGCGGGGAAAAGAATCCTTTTATGATGAGGTGATCATACGACCGGCTTATCAGTATTTTGAGGAAAGTCGCTATTCGAGGAATTTCCGGTCCGCCGCTAGAGAGATACGAATCGAAAAAGTAGACGCCTATTCATTGAATGTCGATTTCGACAAGATCATTGGCGAGGGAAATGACCTGTCATACGGAATTGAAATATTGCGCAATGACGTGCGGTCAATAGGTAAGGACCAAAACATAGAGACAGGACTTGTCATCCCGGGCCCGTCGCGGTACCCTCAGTCCGACTGGGCTTCATATGGCGTCTACATCAATGATCGTTACGAGGTTAGTGAAAAGCTTTCCTTTCAAGGCGGGCTTAGGTACAACCAGTATGTTATGAATGCCAAATTTGATACGACTTTTTACCCCTTGCCTTTTAGTACGGCATCGGTCAATGACGGTGCCCTGACGGGAAGTCTGGGTGCGGTTTATCGGCCCGACAAGACCTGGAAGATCATGCTCAACCTGGCCACGGGATTCCGGGCACCCAACGTGGACGACCTGGGCAAGGTCTTTGATTCCGAGCCCGGTGCGGTCGTAGTTCCAAACCCGGACCTGCAGGCAGAGATGGCCTACAACATTGATGCCGGCATCGCCAAGGTTTTTGGGGATTTGTTAAAAGTGGATATCACGGCATATTATACCCTTCTTGAAAACGCCATGGTGCGTCGTGATTACACACTCAATGGTTGGGACAGCATTTTTTACAACGGTGAACTCAGCAAGGTACAGGCCATTCAGAATGCGGCTCAGGCAAGGGTCTATGGAATCCAGGCCGGTGTAGACATCAAGTTCCCGGGCCATCTGGACTTGGTCTCACGCTTCAATTATCAAAAAGGAGAGGAGGAACTTGATGACGGCAGCACGGCTCCGCTTCGCCATGCCGGACCATGGTTTGGAAGAACAGGCCTGACCTATTCCAGAAATAAATGGAGCTTGCAGGCCTATGCCCTTTACAATGGACAGGTAGCATTTGCCGACATGCCCGTAGGTGAGGTGAGCAAGGATCATCTCTACGCCGCCGACGGAGAAGGAAATCCATACGCACCTTCATGGTATACCCTGAATCTGAAAGGCATGGTGAGCGTCACCGATGATTTTTCATTGACAGCAGGCGTAGAAAACATCACCGACAGAAGGTACCGACCTTACAGTTCCGGAATTGCAGCCGCAGGCCGCAACTTCATCCTGGCACTGAGGTTTAGTTTATAGCCACTCATTCATTATCTTCATACTGGCAATGACAGGTATTCCGAAATCAGTAAAAGCAGCGGTCGAAAAGGCCCTGCTTTCCCGTCTTGGGACCTCCCTTGCGATCCAAAATTCTTCTGTAGTGGGTGGTGGATCGATAAATGACGCCTACCATTTGTCCACTGATAATGGAGAATTCTTTTTGAAACTGAACAGCGCTAAGCGTTACCCCGAGATGTTTGAACGGGAGGCTGAAGGGCTAGTTGCATTGAGGAATGCGAACTCCATTGAAATTCCAGAAGTCGTTCTCACAGGTGATAATGGTGATCAGGCCTTCATTGTGATTCAGTACATTGAAAAAGGTGCACCCGGGCCCGATTTCTGGAATGAATTCGGAAGATCTCTGGCCCATCTGCACCGCCATACCAATGACCGTTTCGGCTTTGAAAAGGACAATTACATCGGCTCCCTTCATCAGGTTAACAACCGTGCCGATACCTGGCCGGAATTCTTTGTCAGAGAGCGATTGGAGGTCATGGTGAAAATGGCCGTTGATAAGGGAAAATTGGTGAGAGAAACCATCCGTCAATTTGACCGGCTGTGCGCGGTCATTGATGATTATTTTCCGGAAGAGCCCCCTGCCCTGTTACACGGAGATCTTTGGAGTGGAAATTACCTGTGCAATGACCGGGGAAAGCCCGTCATTTTTGACCCGGCCGTTTATTACGGTCACCGTGAAATGGATCTGGGAATGTCCAGGCTTTTTGGTGGATTTGACCGCGAATTCTACCGGGTCTATGACGAACAATACCCACTTGAAAAGGGATGGGAGGAACGTCTTGAAGTAGCCAATCTTTACCCTCTCTTGGTGCATGTCAATTTGTTTGGGGGATCGTATGTGTATGATGTGCAGCGAATCTTGAAGAGGGTAGTGGGGTGATAGATCAAAAATTGTTCCTCGGGCAATAGACTTAAGTGCAAGTGCAGTACTTTTGTTTCATGTTCATACGCCCTATTATAGCAGCAGCGGTTTTAATCACCTTATTCTCCTGTTCCAAGGTAGCAGAAGAGACATTCTCCATAGGAGGGATTGTAAGAGACTCCTGCACGGGAGCTGTCGTTTCTGGCCTTCATTTGTTTTTTAATGCCCAGAATGAGAATCAAAATTGGGTTCCGCCCGACGCTTCTCAGGGAGAAAATTTATTCACCGGAGGCGATGGGAAATTTCAAAAATTACTGATCAATGATGGAGGTTCCATGGTTGTTATATGGGAACAACTGTCCTTTAATAAATTCAAGGCCATTGGTGTTGTACCGATCGGTGAAAGCAATTTTAATCTGGAACTGGTTCAATATCCCACTACTGATCTCGAGATCATTCTAGACGTGAAGAACGCCAAAACGGATCAGGACACACTGCGATTCATCAATCCATCTACAGGTCTGGAGGAGCGCATACCAGGCCCCTTCACAAGTGGCTTCCTGATGGATATACCTGCTGTTCCTTATCAGATAGCTCAGAATCCACCAACCTTTTACCTGGGTTACGAAATTGGCTTAACTAGTGTTGCTTCCGGAACTGCCCAACAGTGTGGTTCAACCGAAATCGGTCTGGTAATCGAATAGGGCTTGGTGATAGTGCACCCGCTACTGAGTACTCTTTCTTCGGGAATTGATATTCATATCTAATAAATCAGGAATCCTTCCCATATTTGCACCATGTACAAGATCCTCTCAGTTGTCGGCGCGCGTCCAAACTTCATCAAGGTAGCGCCCATTCACAGGGCCCTCAAGGCCTACGATGACATCGAACACTTAATTTGTCATACGGGTCAGCATTTTGACAGCCGGATGTCCGATGTTTTTTTCAATGAACTGGGACTTCCCGAACCCGATTATAACCTCGAGATCAGCGGTGGCAGCCATGCAGTGCAGACAGCACGCATCATGACCGCATTTGAACAAGTGGTGGAACAAGTAAAGCCGGACATCGTGCTGGTGGTGGGTGATGTGAATTCTACCCTGGCCTGTTCACTTGTAGCGGCAAAACTTCAAATTAAGGTTGTCCATGTGGAGGCAGGACTTCGATCATTTGACCGCAGCATGCCCGAGGAGATCAACCGCATGGTGACCGATGTGATCTCGGAAATGCTCTTTGTCACCGAAGAGAGCGGAAAGGTGAATTTACTAAAGGAAGGCAAAGACAAAGACAAAATCTTTTTCACAGGAAACGTCATGATCGACAGCCTGGTGAATCTAAAACCTAAGATTGACGCTTCCGGAATTCACGAGGAACTCAATCTTGAAGAAAACAAGTATGTGCTTTGCACCTTTCATCGGCCGGCAAATGTGGATTCAAAGACTTTTCTCATTGAACTTTGCGAGGTGATCAATGCCATTTCAGAAAAGTGCAAAGTGGTCTTTCCCGTCCATCCGCGAACGCGTCACAACCTGGAAAATTGGGAGTTGACAAAGTCATTCAATAAAGAAGTTCTGTTAACCGAGCCCATTGGTTACATCGACTTTCTTTCCCTGGCATCCAAGGCAAAACTCATTGTGACCGACAGCGGGGGGATTCAGGAAGAAACCACCTTTATGGGTGTTCAGTGCCTGACCGTGCGCGATAACACCGAACGCCCAGTGACCGTTGACATGGGTACCAATCAATTGCTGGGGCGGGACCTTTCGTTGGTTAGAAAAACCGCGCTGGAAGTACTCGACGGTAAAATAAAAAGTGGTAAAATTCCGCCGCTCTGGGATGGAAAGGCTGCCGAGCGAATTGCATCCATCCTGCACAAGGACCTTATTTCTGGGCATTAAGCTCTTCGACGAATAAACGGCTGGCTTTTCTTGGCGAAAGTTTATTGCCTAATACGCGCTTACGGTAATCTGAAAGGAGACTTTCAAAATTCTTTTTGTGATGAAATTTGCTTAAGATTCTGCTTTCTGTGGCGTATTTAAACCAGTCCTCTAACTGTTTTTGCCGGAATTTCTCAAAGTAGCCGTTTTTTCTTGTCAATTCAATGTATTTCAAGATCATTTCCCAAGCCAGGTCAAGGTTGATGCCTTCCTGGCCTGAACAAAGTTCAACGGCTGTTTGCCATCCGCTTTCACTTGACGGGAAAAGCTGCAGTGCCGATGTGTAGGAGGCCTTTGCCTGCTTGGCTTTAAGAAGATTGTCTCCGTCTGCCTTATTGATGAAAATTGCATCCGAAAGTTCAATGATGCCGCGTTTGATTCCCTGTAATTCATCGCCTGCGCCGGGGAGCATTAGGAGCATAAAAAAATCCACAATGTCCTTGACTTCTGTTTCTGATTGCCCAACTCCGACGGTTTCTACTAGCACAATATCGTATCCGGCAGCTTCACAAAGCAGAATAACTTCCCTTGATGCCAGGCCTATGCCACCCATGCTTCCTGAAGATGGGCTTGGCCTGATAAAGGAATTTGCACTTGCGGCAAGGGTCGACATGCGCGTCTTGTCGCCCAGAATGCTACCCTTGCTTTTTTTACTGCTTGGATCCACCGCAATGACGGCTACTTTTTTCCCTCTTTCATCAATAAGGTAGTTACCGAATGATTCAATGAAGGTGGATTTTCCCACTCCGGGCACTCCAGTTATGCCAATACGCAAGGACTTCCCGGTCCTGTCCATACAAGCATCCATGATGACTTCGGCGGTATCCTGGTGATCTTCACGCGTGCTTTCGGCTAGGGTAATGGCTCTGGCCAGGGCATGCCGTTCGCCGTTTTTTAGGCGATCGATGAGTTCATGAGTAGACATTTCAAGCACGACGGAATCTTTAAGCAAATATAGCTTAATGAAGAATTGATGATTTTACAAAATATAAATTAGCCGAAGCAACCTTCCCCATTGTGCTCTACCTCATAAGTCACACCTCACACCTCATAAATCATACATCATACCTCATACCTGCCTACCGGCAGGCAGGCCTCATACATCAAAAGGGTTTATCCTAAATTAGCCCCTCGTTATGAAACTCATTACCACTTTGTTTTTGATCACAAGCACGGCTTTGTGTGGATTTGCTCAACACATTATAGGAATTGAGGCGTCTTACAAGCGCTCAACCTTCGTTTATGACGAGGCCAGCGGATCACCCTTTGAAAGCGCCGGTCGAATTGGAATCGGCCTGAATTACCAGGCCTATATCGGAGAAATCTTGTCTTCAGCTACCCATGTGTCAACGGGAATCATTTACGAGAGTAAAGGTGCCGCCCGCCTTTCAACCCTTTTGGACGAGAACGGGAGCGCTGTTCGCGATGAGAAAGTACATAGCGTATTATACTATTGGACCCTTCCATTGATGATTGAATTACACCCATCCAGCGGAAGTTTTTTCGTGGAGGCCGGGGGGTTTTATAGCCTGTTCACCGAACACTATTTTTCCGAGATTCCGCTCGCGCGATACCAATCCATTGAATCTGGATTTAAATCCATGACACCTTACCAGCCATTGTTGTATAAATCATACGATGCAGGTATAAATATTGGTGTTGGAACAGCTATCCCGATGTCAGATAGAACGGGCGTAAAATTCACCTTTCGCTACTCCCATGGACTGGTTGATGTGAATGATGATATTGCCTATACCGGTGCGCTCTATAACCGTTCATTTTCGATTTCCGTTGCCTTTGATTGGGGAATCTAATGTTCTGATTACAATTGATTTTAGATCAGTTAACTCACTTCCTTCGGCCACTTTTTTCGCCCATTCAGCCTCCAATAATTCCGTTTATGTAATATCAATGTAATGACACCTTTTCCGCTTACATTTGCAATCCATTTGCCATGAAAAAAAGACAAATAATTATTCTGGGCAGTTTATTGACCATCATCACATTGATCGTTATCGCCCTTTCAGGCGGTGGAAAGCCAGCCGAGAAGCTCGAACAGCAAAAGAAGGAAGTCACCTACGTTAGAACCGAGAAGGTACTTAACACCAATGAGTCGTATGTTATCAGGAGTAATGGCAGGGTTGGTTCATCGCGGAATGTCATGCTCGTGGCTGAAGTACAGGGCAAACTGATGCCCGGTCAAATTGCGCTGAAACCGGGAACTGCTTTTAAACAAGGCCAATTAATATGCCGTATAAACGATACTGAAATGGGATTGAAATTGCAAGCGCGCAAGAGTAATTACCTGACCCTTATTGCAACCGCAATACCCGACATCAAAATAGATTACCCCGCGTCTTTTCGAAAGTGGGAGGCCTTTTTTGAAGGCATAGAGGTGACCAAAGATTTACCTGAACTACCTGAAATTTCAAGTGTCAAAGAAAAAACTTACGTGGCATCCAGAAACATACTGGGCGAGTATTATTCCATCAAGGCCGATGAAGAAATGCTCGATAAATTCAATATTGTAGCCCCTTTTGACGGTAGCCTGGTAGATGTCATTTCAGAGTTTGGATCTGTGGTAAATCCAGGAAGTCAGATCGCACGTATTATTCAAACAGGAAACTTAGAGGTAGAAATGCCTGTTAGTGTTGAGGAGGCCATTTTGCTTGACATTGGCGATGTGGTGCAAGCAAACAGCACTGACAAGGCGGTTGTCTATCAAGGAAAAATTGTTCGAATTGGAAGATATGTAAACCCCAATACTCAGTCGGTAGACATCTTTATTGGTCTGAATAGCAAAGCGGCAGAAAAGATCTACGACGGCATGTATGTGGAACTCGAGATCCAGGCAGACACTTTGAAAGAGGTGGTGAAAGTACCCAGAAAGGCCTTGGTTGGAAAGTCAGAAGTATTCATTGTGGCGAGCGATTCCCTGTTGGTTCGAAAGACCGTCGAAATCAGGGCCAAGGATGAGCAATTCGCTTATCTGGGAGGGCTGAATGATGGAGAAGACGTGGTGATTGAAGCCCTGTCAAATCCCGTTGATAGCATGATTGTGCGAAAAATATCGTCGAATGAATAAGGTCATTGATTTTTTTATCAGGCAACCCATATGGGCCAATGCCTTGATTTTTCTGACCATCATTTTTGGGGCTTTCAGTCTTTTTAATATGTCGAGTTCCTTCTTCCCGGAACTCGAACCAACGCGCATCACAATTTCAGTTTTTTATCCAGGAGCTTCCCCCGAGGAAATGGAAGAAGGCATCACGGTGAAGATCGAAGAATCATTAAAAGGAATCGCCGGTATCGAGGAGACCTATTCAACTTCTTCTGAAAATACGGCAAGCGTTGTGATAAAAACATACCAGGATGAAGACCTGGACGAAGTGACTACCGAGGTGAAGAACGCCATTGACGGAATCTCTTCCTTCCCCGATGGTGCCGAGCGCCCCATTGTTGTGGCTCAAAAAACGAATGGAATGGCCGCCAACGTTGCCTTCGTTTCCATTTCGGGCGATGTAGATCGATTCAAATTAAAAGCAGCCGCCGAAGCCGTGGAAGACGATCTGTTGAACAGCGGAAAGATTTCACAGGTTAAGATCATTGGTTATCCGGTAACCGAATTCTCCATTGAAGTTCGGGAAGATGATCTACTGAGGTACAACCTGACCTTCGACGAAGTGGCTAACGCCATAAGGACTAATAACCGCGACATTTCTGCAGGGATGATCAAAACAGCCACCGAAGAACTTATCATCAGATCCAAGGCAAAGACCATCGAAAGTGACGAATTGGAAAACATCATTCTAAGGGCATTGCCCGATGGACAATATCTTAAGATTGGCGATGTAGCCGACATCAACTATCAGTTTTCAGATTCACCCATGGAATCTTACCTGAATGGGAAAAGAAACGTCGTTTTCTACGTCACTAAATTGCCTTCCGAAGATCTGGGGGCCATCTCGGATTTCATTAAGGATTACGTGGCCGATTACAACAAGAAGAACAAGGATCTGAACATGTCCATTATGTTCGATTTTAATGACATGCTGAACGACCGGATAGAACTGCTGATGAGAAACGGACTGATGGGATTGCTGCTTGTGCTGATTACCCTGGGTCTGTTCTTGAGTTTGCGCTTGTCTTTTTGGGTGGCCTTTGGAATCCCATTTTCCTTTCTTGGCATGTTCATTATTGGCTCTTTCTACGGAATGACAATCAATATGATCTCCTTGTTTGGTATGATTCTGGTGGTTGGTATTCTGGTGGACGATGGAATTGTAATAGCCGAAAATATCTATTCCCACTACGAGCGGGGAAAACCGCCACACCTGGCAGCTCTTGAAGGAACGGTCGAGGTATTGCCGGCCGTATTTACTTCCATCCTTACAACCGTTATTGCTTTTTCTGTTTTATTCTTTATTCAGGAAATGGAGATGATCGCGCAAATGGCTTTTGTGGTCATTGCCTCTTTACTTTTTAGCCTTATCGAGGCATTTTTGATCTTACCATCTCACCTTTCCAGTAAGTCGATTTTGAAAACCAAGAAAGGAAGAGCCGCGAGTTTCAGAGCGAAGATCGATAAAGGAGTGGCTTACATGCGCGAAGAGATCTATGGCTACATGTTGCGCTGGGTTGTTTCCAACCCTCGAAAATCATTCTTTGCTCCATTAATCTTTATTGTCATTGTCATTGTATTGCTTTCTCAAAATGTGATCAAGACCACCTTCTTTCCTGCTATTCCATTCGATGATTTTAAAGTAGAGGTGGCATTCAAACCGGGCGAACGCGAAGACAAGACCAAGGCTTTCCTGGATTTCGCTCACGAAAAAGTACAGGAAGTAAATCGCGAACTGATAGAAGAAACAGGCGATACCTTGATCACTTACACGACTGTTCAGGTTGGCAGTACCGAAAGCCTCGGTGAAACGGGAGCCAACACCGGAATGATCAGGGTTTCACTTGATGTTGAAGGAAAAAGTGTTTCGAGTTTTGAGATCGTTCGAAGGGTCAGAGACAAAATCGGTGAGGTAAAAGATGCTGAAAAATTTATTGTAGGAGGTGAGCACCGATGGGGAAAACCCGTCTCAATTTCTTTAAGAGGAAAGGATTTCAGGGAAATAAAAGAGGCCAATACTTACTTGAAAAGTGAATTGAACAAAATGCCGGAATTAAAGGATGTAACCGATAATGCCGGTTTGGGTAAGCGCGAGATACTCATTAAACTGAAGCCACAGGCCTATATGTTGGGATTGAACCACGGTGAAATCTCGCGACAGATCAGGCAGGGATTTTTCGGCGATGAAGTTCAGCGATTGATCGTAGGCACGGAAGAAGTCCGTGTATGGGTGCGTTATCCCGAAGCTGACAGAAGTAGTTTGAGCGGATTGGAAAAGATGCGCGTAAGAACACCTTCCGGCCAACTATTCCCGATTGAACAATTGGTTGACTACGACATAGACCGGGGAGAAGTAAATATCAGGCATTTTGATGGGGCCAGAGAGATTCGCATAGACGCAGATCAGGCAGATGCCTATGCTTCAACCACCGACATTTTAGGCTCGGTCAAGGCCAACATCATACCCAAATTGAAATCACTGTATCCCGGCATCACCGTTGAATACATGGGGCAGCAACGCAGGGCACAAAAATCGACTGCCTCTATGCAATACTTAATGCTAATTGCGATATTTCTCATGTTGTTGGTGATATCGCTCAACTTTAATTCCTTTTACCAGGCATTCTTGATCATCATGGTTATTCCTGCCGGTATTTTCGGAGCCATTTTGGGTCACGGCATTGAAGGCATGCCGGTCTCTACCCTCAGTGCCTGGGGTATGATCGCCCTTATGGGAATACTCGTCAATGACGCCGTTGTTTACCTCGATACCTTCAATCGCAATTTGAAAAAAGGCCAGAACATTCAAACGGCGGTTTACAATGCGGGCATCGCTCGTTTCAGACCGATCATTCTGACCTCCATTACCACCATCGCAGGTCTTTATCCTTTGATTTTAGAAACTAGTTTTCAGGCACAGTTCCTCATTCCAATGGGTGTTTCAGTAGCCTACGGTGTGCTTTTTGGAACCTTCTTCATCCTGGTTTTTCTTCCGGCTCTTATTCTCACGATGAACGACCTGAAGCGAATCTTTAAATGGACATGGACGGGCAGCAAACCATCTAAGGAAGAAGTAGAACCCACCTTGGTCCATGTAAAAAGGCTGGCGGAAATAGATAGCGTATGATGGTTGTCAGGATCTTGGTTTGCTTCTGCAGCTTCTTGTTTTCAATGCAACTTTTGGCACAAGAAGAATTATCTCTGGCCGGTGCCATACAACTGGGGTTAAAAAACAATTACGACATCAATATTAGCCGGGCTGCAGTGGAGGTGGCCTCCAATCAAAACAACCTGGGAGAGGCGGGTAGGTGGCCCTCACTGCAACTAGGCCTTGGTCAAAATAACAACGCCAATGATCAGATTCAAACCGCAAGTCCTTTTCAACCACAGGGAATCATTATCTCGAGTAATCTTAGTCCCTCGGTTTCGCTCAATTGGATGCTTTTTGAAGGATTTAAAGCCGATATTTCAAAGAAAAGGTACGACGGTCTTCAGTTGGAAAGCGAAGGAAATGCTTCAATCATTGTTTCAAATACCATTCAAGCCATCGTTTTTGCTTATTACCTGGTGAGCCTCGAAGCCGAACGGCTCGAGGTCCTTCAAAAATCCCTGTGGCTCAGTCGCGATCGCTACAACTATGTGCGTTTAAAGAAAGAATATGGGGCCGCCATCACCACCGATCTCTTGCTGGAAGAAGGAAATTACCTGACCGATTCGGTGAATTTCATCAACCAGGAATTGGCTTTTCTTCAAGCTATACGCACCTTGAATACGCTTATGGCCGTAGAGGATCTCAACAAGCGCTACCGAATGACAGATCGTATTCAAGTACCGGTAGAAAACTATGACCTGAAGGGCCTTGAAGAAAAAATGTTAAGTAATAATGCAGATCTAAGAACAAAGTACATCAGTCAGAGCGTTGTCAAGTACGACGCACAATTGGCCAGATCAGAACTGTACCCTAAGATTTCTCTCGGGGGGAATGTTTCGGGAAGCTGGGGGCGCGTGGATCAGAGCAACGCCCTGTTTTTTGATCAGACCCTGGGAGAATTGCGCTCGCTCCCGGTAGAAAATCAGATTCTCAATACCAGTAATGCCAACTACGCACTAGGACTCACTTTGACGTACAACCTCTTTAATGGACACCGCATATCGACGGCCATCAAAAATGCAAATCTTCGCGAAGACATTTCCAACATGGAAATAGACAAGATGACTATAGAACTCAGGCGTGATCTTTACACCAATTTTGACAATTTTGTCTTCAGAAAGCGGATTTATGATATAAATAAAATAAAACTTGAAACCGCTGAATTAAATCTTAATATCAGTGAAGATAAATTCAAGTTGGGCGCCATTAATTCGATTGACTTCAGGGTAGTGCAATTAAACTACTTGAATGCCGCCATTCAGGAGCTGAACTCCCGGTATAGCCTTCTGGAATCGGATGTGGCACTGATGCGATTAACGGGTACCATTCTTGAAGAATATCAATAAAATAATTACATTTGCATTGGATTTGAATATAGAATACTAAGGGAGGGGACAACAGTCCCCTCTTTTTATGGTTCTAATCGCTTAAGCTGAGGGTCCGAAATAAAGTAAAGATGTCCCTGGCTGGCCTAATCCTAAAGAAGTTATAATTTTGTAAACACTAATTGAAGTTACGCAATGGCAAGCATTAACCTAATTGAATCCTTTTCGGAGTTTAAGGAATTCAAAAACATCGACAGAGCCACCATGATGAGTATTCTCGAAGAAGTATTTCGAGGAATGATCCAAAAGCGCTACGGTACCGATGAAAACTTTGATGTCATCATTAATATTGATAAAGGTGACCTCGAGTTATGGCGCAACCGGGAAATTGTTGACGATAAGGAATTGGAAGACGAAAACCTTCAGATTGCCTATTCCGAAGCAGTTAAAATAGAACCCGACTTTGAAGTTGGGGAAGAAGTATCTGAAGAAGTTAAATTGGAGGATTTTGGCCGCCGGTCTGTCTTGGCTTTACGTCAAAACCTGATCTCTAAGATTCTTGAATTAGAGAAGGATAATTTATTTAAAAAATACAAGGACAGGGTAGGAGATATCATTACCGGCGAGGTTTATCAGATCTGGAAAAAAGAATTACTCGTTTTGGATGATGATGGAAACGAACTTATTCTTCCCCGCACCGAACAGATCCCGAGCGATTTCTTTAAAAAGGGAGATACATTGCGAGCAGTGGTTGACAAGGTGGAAATGAAAAATAACAAACCTTTGGTTCTACTTTCACGCGTTTCGCCCGTCTTTCTTGAGCGCTTGTTTGAGCTTGAGGTTCCCGAGGTTTTTGACGGATTGATCACCATAAAGAAAATTGTCAGAGAGCCGGGTGAACGAGCCAAAGTAGCCGTGGAATCTTATGACGACCGAATTGATCCTGTTGGAGCTTGTGTTGGCATGAAAGGTTCGCGAATTCATGGAATCGTCAGGGAATTGCGAAATGAAAATATAGACGTGATTAATTTCACGGGCAATTTGCAATTGTTTATTAGCAGGGCATTGAGTCCGGCCAAGGTTTCTTCGATCAACATTAATGAGGAAGAAAAGAAAGCAGAAGTCTTTCTGAAACCAGACCAGGTATCCCTGGCCATAGGGAAAGGTGGACACAACATCAAATTGGCCGGTTCTTTGACTGGATACGAAATAGATGTTTTCCGCGAATTGGATGGCAATCAGGAAGATGTTGAACTCGATGAATTTGTAGATGAAATTGACGAATGGATCATCGATGAGTTGAAAAAAGTTGGTTGTGATACCGCCAAAAGTGTATTAGAACTGAGCATCGAAGACCTGATAAAACGTACAGATCTGGAAGAAGAAACCATTAAGGAAGTGCGCAAGATCTTTGAATCTGAATTTGAGTAATTAGTAAAAAAAGGAAGTAGTAGAATATGGCCGGAAAAGTAATAAGGTTAAGTAAAGTAGCGAGGGAGTTTAACATAGGAATCCATACCATTGTCGACTTTTTAAAGGAAAAGGGTATGGAGATCGAGTCGAACCCAAATACAAAGTTGACCGAAGAGGCCTATAAACTTCTACTAGGGGAATTTCAAGCAGACAAGGGAGCCAAAGAGGAATCTCACAACATCAAGCAGTCTAGGATGGATCTGTTGGAAGAAGATCCGCGTGACCAGCGAATGGAGGACGAAGTTCTCATTAAAAATGTACAGGGATCTGTCGAAGACTTGATAGACGACCTGGCCAAGGATGAGAAAGTAGTTAAAAAAGAAGCTCCCAAGGAAGTTCCGGCTGTGGAAGAACCTGTTGCAGAAAAACCTGCAGAGAAAGTAATCGAGGAGAAAGCACCTGCTGCCAAATCTGAAACCGAACCTAAAGTCCTTGGTAAGATCGATCTGGATTCAATGAATCTGAAGACCAAGCCTTCCAAGAAAACGGAGAAAGAAAAGTCTGATAAGGCTGAAAAGGATGCTACAGATACGGTTGCAAAAGCCAAGGCTGCTGCAGCTGCAGAAGTAGAAACGAAGAAAGCCGAGAAAGAGGCAAGCGAAGCTGCAGAGCGCAAGGCCGCCGAGGATAAAGAACCGGAAGAACACAAAACGAGTTTTGAAAATCTGGAAGGACCAAAGGTCCTTGGCAAGATCGTGCTGCCAGATAAACCTAAAAAGAAGATTCCTGTTGCCTCTTCCTCAGAAGAAGTAGAAACCGAAAGGAAGCAACGAAAAAGAAGGAAACGAATCGCTCCAGGCGAAACCGAACCCCAAGTAGGTAAGAGAAAGGCGCCTGCCCAGAGATCCGGTGTCAGAAAGGAGCTATCCGAAAAAGAGATACAAGATCAGATCAAGGATACATTGGCCCGTTTGACGGGTGGAGGAAAGTCAAAATCTTCCAAATTCAGAAAAGCAAAACGCGAAGCAGCCAGTGAACAGGCTCAAAAAGATCAGGAAGAAAGAGAACAGCAGGAAACTGTATTGAAGGTCACGGAATTTGTCACGGCAAATGAGTTGGCAACCATGATGGGCGTCAACGTCAACGAAGTCATCTCTGCCTGTATGTCTTTGGGAATGTTCGTTTCTATTAATCAGCGCCTGGATGCCGAAACATTGAGCATTGTGGCCGATGAATTCGGGTACAAAGTTGAATTCGTTTCAGCTGATGTGCAAGAAGGTATTTTAGAACAGGAAGACAGCGATTCGGATTTGATCGACCGCCATCCAATTGTCACCGTTATGGGACATGTTGATCACGGGAAGACTTCCTTGCTCGATTACATAAGAAGCGCCAATGTGATAGCCGGGGAAGCCGGAGGAATTACTCAGCACATCGGAGCGTACATGGTTGAAGTTGGTGACGGTAAAAAGATCACCTTCCTGGATACTCCGGGTCATGAGGCGTTTACGGCAATGAGAGCACGTGGAGCCCAAGTCACCGATGTGGTCATTGTGGTGGTTGCCGCCGACGACAGTGTTATGCCGCAGACCAAAGAAGCCATTAATCACGCACAGGCTGCCGGTGTTCCTATGGTTTTTGCCATTAATAAGGTAGACCGACCCAATGCCAACCCAGAAAAAATCAAAGAAGAACTGAGCCAGATGGACATCCTGGTTGAAGATTGGGGTGGAAAATTCCAGTCACAGGAAGTATCGGCAAAGACAGGGGCGAATGTTCGTGAACTACTCGATAAAGTGTTACTCGAGGCTGAACTACTCGAGCTAAAATCAAATCCCAATAAAAACGGAATTGGTGCTGTCATTGAATCAAGCCTTGATAAGGGACGCGGGTACGTGACAACCATACTGGTGCAATCGGGAACGGTTCGAATGGGTGACGTTTTGC
This sequence comes from Vicingaceae bacterium, assembly GCA_040220895.1. Classification (GTDB taxonomy): domain Bacteria; phylum Bacteroidota; class Bacteroidia; order Flavobacteriales_E; family Vicingaceae; genus UBA11591. Next base: position 39,824 of record JAVJVY010000012.1, on the reverse strand, counting down.
TGGCCGGACCATACAGCGGTAGAATTAAGGCCATGTTCAACGAAAGGGGACAAAATATAAAAGAGGCAGGTCCCGCAACTCCGGTTTCCATCCTGGGATTGAACGGCGCTCCAAATGCCGGTGACAGGTTCAACATCATGGACGATGAACGGGAGGCTAGAAATATTGCCGTCAAAAGGGAGCAATTGCAACGAGAACAAGGAGTCAAGACTCAAAAACACATTACCCTTGATGAAATTGGCCGACGTATTGCCATTGGTGACTTCAGGGAACTCAATGTTATAATAAAAGGTGACGTTGATGGTTCTATAGAAGCACTGGCAGATTCCTTGCTCAAGCTGAGTACAGAGCAGATTCAAGTCAATGTGATCCATAAATCGGTCGGGCAGATCAGCGAAACTGATGTTATGTTGGCGGCCGCATCTGATGCCATCATCGTTGGATTCCAGGTAAGACCTTCTATTAATGCTAGAAAGATAGCCGAGAAAGAAGAAATCGACATCCGCCTGTATTCAATTATTTACGATGCCATCGATGAGATCAAGGCGGCCATGGAGGGCATGCTTGCACCCAAGGTCGAGGAGAAAATCGTTGGTTCGGCAGAGATCAGAGAGGTATTCAAGATCTCTAAGGTCGGAACCATTGCCGGATGTATGGTGAAAGAAGGAAAAATCAAACGAGTGAATGGCATCAGGGTCATCAGAGAAGGTATCGTTGTTTATACCGGTGAACTTGGCTCACTCAAGCGCTTTAAAGATGACGCTAAGGAAGTTGCCTCCGGCTACGAATGTGGACTGAACGTCGAAAATTTTAACGACATCAAAGTAGGCGACATTATTGAAGCATACGAAGAAGTAGAGGTTAAACAGAAACTCGCCTAACGATTTCCCGAATATTGATTAAGCGGTGATATCAGGTCGGGAAGAACAAACGATTCCGGAAAATCACTCTGAATGTCCCTGTGTAATTTTTCAGCTTCTAAACGAGTAAGGAAGTCTCCAATTTTAATAATGAAAAACGGCTGCTGATAAATCTCGTATGCAGCAAAACCTGGGTATTTAGAAATGAAAACGGACTTTGTTTTTCTCGCTTCTTCTTTCCTGGAGGAAGAAATAATCTGCACGCGATAACCGTGGTATTCATGACTTCTGTTGTACCTGTCCGCGAGTAAAGCAATGCGGTGGTCTGATAGTGTCACGTTCGAATTTTCAGGTAAGGTATAGTGCCCTTGAGAGTCCTGCGCAGATAGCACAGTCGAGATTAAAATACCTGTTGTTATCAATAAGAATCTCACAATTAATATCTTGAAAAGGTAAAAATAAGGACAATGCACCATAAGTTGACAATGCTCTGAAAAATCTTTTATCTAAACCTTATTTAGAATCATTCTAAATTAATTTAGGTAAATGTATTTTAGTTTAAAACCGCCGGACTATAGGTGGTTTCTTATAAATTTGCTGGCTGTAGTCCTGAGGATGTATAGACTTTCGTTAAACTTTATTGTAACCTTCTCGATATGAGATTATTAAGCCAATCTTTTCTGAAGATACCCGTCTTGGTTGCCCTATTGGTTCAATTTGTGCCATTACTCACTTATTCCCAAATTGACGGTGAGAAGCTCTTTAAAACCAATTGTTCTGCCTGTCACGCAATCACCGCCAAGAAGTTAATCGGACCCGGTTTGGCCGGTGTCGAAGAGCGATGGGAAGACAAAGCCTTACTTTACCAATGGATCAAGAATTCGGCATCGGTGCTTGAGATGGGAGATCCTTATGCAACACAGTTGTACGAAAAGTATAATAAGTCCATCATGCCGGCTCAACCGGTCAATGATGAAGAGATCACGGCTATTCTGGCCTACGTAGCTAATCCACCCGTAGTTGCTGATGCCGCGCCCGCTGCAGGAGAAGGACTTGCTCAGTTGGCTGAAAAAGAACCTACTATACAACCTTGGATCGTTTTGCTGGGAGTTGTTGTGCTTTTGTACATTCTTATGAGCTTGCTCAGAAGTTTGCAATACACCCTTAGGAAAATTGAAGCCGATAAAGAGGGATTGCCTGTGCCGGAACAATTATCACTATCCAGATCGATCGGAAAGTGGATTGGTGCAAACAAAACGCTTTTTGCTTTGATGTTAATCGTTCTTGGCGTAGTTTCTGCCAAAGCTGGTTGGGATGCTTTATTTACCATCGGCATCTATCAGGGTTACGAACCGGAGCAGCCAATTGCCTTCTCTCATAAGATTCATGCCGGGGCTCAAAAAATTGATTGTAATTATTGTCATTCTGCCGCCAGGCATGGAAAGTCCGCCGGAATTCCAACGGCAAATGTTTGTATGAACTGTCATACATATATTCAGGAGGGCGCCGTAAACGGCACCGAAGAAATCTCGAAGATTTATGCTGCCAATGGTTATGACCCTGAAGCAGGCAGTTACACGGCCGAATCAGAGGGCCCGATCAAATGGGTTAAGATTCACAATTTGCCAGATCACGCGTACTTCAATCACTCACAGCATGTAACGGTCGGTAAAGTGGCCTGTCAGACTTGTCATGGTCCGATCGAAGAAATGGACGTGGTGCAGCAATGGGCTCCACTGACCATGGGATGGTGTATAAATTGTCACAGAGAGACAAAGGTTTCTGCCGAAGGCAATGGATACTACGACGAAATCCACTCCAGATTCACTGAAGAAATGAAAAAAGAATTCATGAAGGATGGAGTGATCACTGTTAGCGAATATGGCGGAATTGAATGCGCCAAGTGCCATTATTAAGAATTGATTTAACCGAATACAGCGTATGGGCTCAGCCAACAAAAAATATTGGAAAGGAATAGAAGAACTTACGGAGGAACCTTCTTTTATTGAGCAGAGTAACAAGGAGTTTGTGGACTACGTCCCGGTTGATAACTTCATGTCAGAAGAAAACGCACTGTCCACCTCGAACACCAGCAGAAGGGACTTTCTAAAGTTTCTGGGATTCAGTGTAACAGCCGCAACCATAGCCTCTTGTGAAACTCCCGTCACCAAGGCTATTCCTTATCTTGTCAAGCCTGAAGAATTGAATCCCGGAGTTGCTAATTACTATTCTTCCACTTACTTCGACGGCAATGATTTCAGTAACATCCTGATAAAGACCAGGGAAGGTAGACCCATTCACATCGAAGCCAATAAGAATCTTTCAGGGGCCGGGGTGAACGCCAGGGTCAATTCCAGCGTTTTGATGTTGTACGATTCTAACAGACTTCAATATCCTGTGGATAAATCAGGTGAGGAAGTTTCATGGAAAGACGCTGATAAAGAAATTATTTCTGCCTTGAAGGCCGCCAGTGCAAAAGGAGGAAAGATCAGGGTTTTAACGAATACGATTGTCAGTCCATCGACACAAAGCATTATCGACAATTTTGCCGGAATTTATGGTGGAGAAGGAGCGGCTGATGTCAGACACATAAGCTACGACAGCATTTCTTACAGTGGCATGATCGCCGCGAACAGTGAGTCCTTCGGCAAGGCCTTTGTTCCCTCTTATCGTTTCGACAAAGCCGGTTCCATCGTTTCCATTGGAGCGGATTTCTTATCTACCTGGTTGTCTTCCGTTGAATATGCAGGTCAATACGGAAAAACAAGGAAGCCGGACGGAGAGATGTCAAAGCATTTTCAATTCGAAGCAGGGCTCTCGGTAACCGGATCAAATGCAGATCACAGAACAGCGGTACTTCCATCGGAATACGGAAAAGTTGCCGTTGACCTTTACAATGCCGTCGCAGAATTAACCGGTGGAACCAGGACTTCTGGTGGGGGTAGTCCTTATACCGAGGCCATCCAGCATGCCGCTGAATCACTGGTTTCCATGAAAGGTAAATCATTGGTTGTTTGCGGATCAAACGACAAAAGTGTTCAGATAGTTGTCAATGCCATCAATGCCGCCTTGGGAAATTACGGATCTACGATTGACCTGAACCATCCTTCGCACCTTAGAAGGGGAAGCGACACTGATTTAAAAATGCTCACCGACGAAATGAATAAGGGTCAGGTGGATGTTTTGATCACCTTCTATGGCAATCCGGCCTGGACATCTCCGTCTTCACTGGGTTTTGCTTCAGGCATGGAGAAAGTTGGCATGAAGGTCTCCATGGCTACTTATTTTGACGAGACTTCTCAACTTTGCGACTACACCCTGCCCGATAACCACTTCCTTGAGGCTTGGGGCGATGCCAATCCAACACAAGGTGTTTACGCCTTGGCCCAGCCGACAATTTCACCATTATACAACAGCAGGCAGGTTCAGGAAAGCTTATTGACATGGATGGGCCAACCCCAGACTTCATACGACTATATAAGAGCTTATTGGGAGAATAATTTGTTCCCAACCTCGGGTGCGGTGTTCTTTGAAGACTTTTGGAATCAGTCACTGCACGATGGTATTTATACGGTAAGCCACGATGAGCAGCACGAGGAGCCCAATTTTGCTGCCGATGTATCAGCCGCGGCTTCAGCAGCGAGTTCATCAAAATCCAGCGAATTGGAACTATTCCTTTACCAGAAAACAGGCATTGGTGACGGTCAGCACGCAAGTAATCCCTGGCTTCAGGAGTTACCAGATCCGGTTAGTAAGATCACGTGGGACAACTATGTTACCATGGCGGCATCTGATATGAAAGCCCGTGGATTCAATCTCAACTTAGGACAGGAACAAGAATCGGACATGGTTACTGTGACTGTTGGAGACCTTGTAAGCGAGGAGCTTCCCGTTGTCGCCCAGCCGGGACAAAAACCAGGCACCATTGGAATTGCTCTTGGTTACGGCCGGCAGGTTTGGAAGAATAAAGAGAAGATTGGAGTTAATGCCTATCCATTCTCGGAGATGAACGGCACGGTATCATACCATCGAAATGGCGCAAGCATAACTGAGACAGGCAATAAATATCATGTGGCGGCTACGCAGACCAGTCACACCGTCATGGGACGAACAGGAGTGATCAGAGAAACCACTCTTGATGTCTATAAAGCTGGAGACAGGAATGACTTCAATCCCGTTGTTGCCTTGCCTACCCATGAAGGCTTGGAAGCGGTAAAAAACATCACCCTTTGGGAGCCTCAAAACACTGAAATAAGTGGTCATCTTTGGGGCATGAGCATTGACTTGAACACATGCATAGGCTGTGGTTCATGTGTTACAGCTTGTAACTCCGAGAATAACGTTCCCGTTGTTGGTAAGGACGAGGTCCGCCGTGGAAGGGAAATGCATTGGATGCGCATTGATCGCTATTACAGCTCTGATGCCGATCTCGAAGACAAAAGTATTTCAGGTTATCGATCAATGGAGGAACCGGGTTCAATGCCCGAGGTGGTTTATCAACCGATGATGTGCCAGCATTGCAACAATGCACCTTGCGAAACGGTTTGTCCGGTAGCAGCCACCACTCATAGCAATGAAGGCTTGAATCAAATGACGTATAACCGTTGCATTGGTACCCGTTACTGTGCCAACAACTGCCCATACAAAGTGCGGCGCTTCAACTGGTTCAACTACATTGCCGACCGAAAATTCACGGAATTTAATCCTTCTCAAGATGACTTGGGAAGAATGGTTCTGAATCCGGACGTTACCGTCAGGGCACGTGGAGTGATGGAAAAATGCAGCATGTGTGTGCAGCGTATTCAGGCAGGTAAACTGGAAGCTAAAAAGAACAGTTCCAAGGTTGAAGACGAAGCCATTTCTACGGCTTGCGCCTCAGCTTGTCCTACACATGCGATCACTTTTGGTGACCTGAACGATAAGTCAAGCAGGATTGCCAATCACGATGCAGGTGATCGGGCTTACCGTGTGATCGAAGATGTGGGCACGCGACCAAACATTGTATACTTGACGAAGGTTAGAAATAAAGAAACAGCACAAGCATAATTAAATCGAATTGAGCATGTTCAGGGAATCTGAAATAAGACAGCCACTCATTCTGGGCCATAAGACCTACGGCGATATTACCGCTGATGTCATCAGGCCTATAGAAAATAAGGCTAGCAAGCTTTGGTACATTGCCATAACTATTTCCAGTTTAATTGCGCTATGGGGTATTGGTTGCATCCTTTATCTTATTGGCCGTGGAATTGGTGTATGGGGATTGAATAAAACCGTAGGATGGGCTTGGGACATCACGAACTTTGTTTGGTGGGTTGGAATTGGTCACGCGGGAACATTGATTTCGGCGGTATTGCTTCTTTTCCGCCAGCGCTGGCGGATGGCCATCAATCGATCTGCCGAAGCGATGACAATTTTTGCGGTTATGATGGCCGCATTGTTTCCCGGAATTCACATGGGACGTATCTGGCTGGCCTATTTTGTTTTCCCACTTCCAAATCAATTTGGATCGCTCTGGGTCAACTTCAATTCACCATTGCTTTGGGACGTTTTTGCAATATCGACATACTTCTCTATTTCCTTAATTTTCTGGTACATCGGTTTAATTCCTGATTTCGCAACCATTCGTGATCGACTCAAGCACCCGGTTCAGAAAAAAATATACAGCCTCTTAAGTTTTGGTTGGACAGGCGACGCGAAGGCCTGGACACGTTTTGAAGAAGTCTCTTTGGTTCTTGCCGGATTGGCGACACCGCTGGTATTCTCGGTTCACTCCATTGTTAGCATGGACTTTGCCACTTCGGTCATTCCCGGTTGGCACACCACCATCTTCCCACCTTACTTTGTCTCGGGTGCGGTATTTTCCGGATTTGCCATGGTACTGACCCTTGTTCTGATCATGAGAAAAGTCTTCCACCTGGAAAATTATGTGACCATTAAACATGTCGAGTATATGAACATTGTAATTATTGTCACAGGTTCCATCGTTGGTGTGGCTTACCTGACTGAATTATTCGTTTCATGGTACAGCGGAGTTGAATACGAATCTTACGCTTTTATAAATCGATTCAGTGGCCCCTATTTTTGGGCTTATTGGTCTATGATGACCTGTAACGTGATATCTCCACAACTTTTTTGGATCAAAAAAATTCGCACAAGCCTGATTGCCACGTTCATACTTTCCATTGTTGTGAACATCGGTATGTGGTTTGAGCGCTTCGTGATCATCGTGACCTCGCTGCACAGGGACTACCTGCCATCAAGCTGGTCCATGTTTCACCCGACATTCGTTGACATTGGTATATTTCTCGGTACCATCGGAATCTTCTTTACCCTCTTCTTACTCTTTGCCAGATTCTTCCCGGTACTAGCCTTGAATGAGTTGAAGTCTATTTTGAAGGTTTCAGGTGAGAGTTATAAAAAAGATCAAACAGAACACTAATTATCATGGCAGGAAAAGTGCTTTATGCGACATACGACGACGATCACAAGCTGATCGAGGGTGCCAAAGAGTTGGTAGGTAAAGGTGTTTACATTCACACAGTGTATTCTCCCTTCCCAATCCACGGTATCGATCCGATTATAGGAATCAAACGGACCAGATTAGCTATTTGTGCCTTTATTTATGGCTTGACGGGTCTTGCGCTGGCTCTGGTAGGATTTTGGTATTTCATGATAAGTGACTGGCCTATGATCATCGGCGGAAAGCCAAATCAAACTTTGTTTCAAAACTTACCGGCTTTTATCCCTGTGACATTTGAGTTTACGGTTTTATGCGCCGGACATGGCATGGCAATAACCTATTTGCTCAGAAACTGGACCTTACCCTTTGTACAGGCTCGTAATCCTTACCCATATACAACCGATGATAAGTTCGTGATGGAGATCTACCCGGACTATGAGCATACCAAGGAAGATGAATTAAAGAAAATGATCGAATCAACGGGAAGTATCCTTATCGAAGAAAAATGATTGTTAATAAACGCCAGCATATGAATAAGAAACGCATTACCGGCATCCTTTCAGTCATTGGTATTTCCTTGGCTCTTTGGGCGTGTAATCCGGAAAGTCCAGGGGTTGAGTACATGCCTGATATGTATCGTTCACCGGCCATAGAAAGCTATGTCGATAACGACGAATACGGCAATACCAATAAAATGTCCGCGCGTTTGCCCGTTGCGGGAAGCATTCCACAAGGTTTTGCTCCATTTGGCATTCCCGGATCTTTAGAAGGTTATGAAGCCTCAGGAGAACAATTAATGAATCCTTTGCCAAAATCTACCGAGAATATCGCCCAGGGCAAAGAACTCTATGGCTATTTTTGTAAGCACTGCCACGGTGCCAAAGGAGACGGAAAAGGTAGCATCACCAATGCCATTTATGGCGCGGTGCCATCTTATTCAGATACAACGCCGAACAGAAGGGGCGGAAGGTCGATGAGCCAATTGAAAGCAGGACATATTTATCACACCATTATGTACGGTTTGAATGCCATGGGGCCTCATGCATCACAAATCAACCAAGAGGAAAGGTGGAAGATCATTATGTATGTTCAAACACTTCAAGGAAATAAAACAGCCGAAGCTGTTGCAGTTGATGAGACAGCTGATGTTTCTGAAATGACGGACCAAACGACCAATTAACGATAAAAGAGATGGAATACAGTTTTTCTGGAAAGCTAAAAATCACAACCTTCGTTCTTATGGCCATTGGCCTGGTTGGAATGATTGTCGGATTTATGACAGATCACTCAGAGCACCACACCAGGTTTTGGGGCAATCTATTGATTAATGGATTTTTCTTCACTGCTATTGGTCTTGGAGCCCTGTTCTTCCTGGCCTTGCAATATGCGGCAGAAGTTGCCTGGTCGGTTGCTGTCAAGCGCGTATTCGAAGCAATTATGTCTTTTATTCCGGTTGGTGCCGTTATACTGATCATCGTTTTTCTTGCCGGAACATTTCACTTTCATCACCTTTACCACTGGATGGATCCCGACGTTTACGATGTCAACTCGGAACACTACGATGCCATTATCGCCGGAAAGTCGGCATATTTGAATCAGCCTTTTTTCTGGATCAGAACCTTGGTTTACTTTGCCACCTTCATCCTTTTTGCCAGGTATTTCAGAAAAGTCTCCTTGGAACAGGATAAAATTGGGGGTTCTGACCTGCATTTAAAAACCGTGGGTCGGGCAGCGATATTCTTAGTAATGTTTGCCGTATTCTCTTCTACCTTGTCTTGGGATTGGTTGATGTCAATCGACACGCATTGGTTCAGTACACTTTATGGTTGGTATGTTTTCTCTGGTATGTGGGTCACCGCCATGATCGTTGCCTTGTTGATGACCATTTGGCTCAAGAACAAAGGCTTATTGCCCCAGGTTAATAACAGCCACATTCACGATGTGGCAAAATGGATGTTCGCCATTAGCTTTCTTTGGTCGTATCTTTGGTTCTCACAATTCATGCTGATATGGTATTCCAATATACCTGAAGAAGTTATTTATTTCATAACACGCATCAATCATTATCCAATGCTATTCTTTGGCATGTTCTTTACCAACCTTATTTTCCCAATGGTGGTGCTGATGTCCAGGGATGCGAAGCGAAACCCAATATTCTTTTTGCCAATCGCCATTATTATTTTCCTTGGTCATTGGTTTGATGTTTATCTGCTTGTTACTCCCGGAACAATGGGAGAGCACTGGCACTTCGGATTCATGGAAATAGGAATGTTCCTCGGATTTCTTGGATTGTTTGTTTTCGTTGTATTAACCAATTTGAGTAAAGCTCCGGTCATGGTGCAGCAGCACCCCTTCCTGGACGAAACTGTTCACCATCACGTATAATAAAGAGCGAAAGATATGATGACCATACTGACCATCGTTGCTGTTTTACTAGTCCTGTTCGTAATTGCACAGGTCCTTAAAGTATTTGAAGTCTCTGCTAGATTGCAAGGGCAGAATGTATATGACGTAACCGAAAAGGAAAGCAAGGTACAATCCATTATGATGCTATTGTTCCTGGTCGCTTACTTTGGATTTGTACTTTGGCAGGTCCAAAGATGGGGCCCGTCAACCTTGCCTGTTTCTGCTTCTGAACATGGCGTTGTTACCGATAATCTTCTTTTGACCACTTGGTGGATCATTGTTCCCGTGTTCATTATCACGCACATTTTGTTGTTTTACTTTGCATTTAAATACGTCTACAACAAGAATAGAAGAGCGGATTATTTTGCGCATTCCAACAAGCTTGAATTAATATGGACGGCCGTTCCAACCATTGTATTGACCGTACTTATTCTTTACGGATTGAATACCTGGAATTCAGTAATGACACCACTTACTGACGATACTGATCACGTGAAAATTGAATTGTACGCCAAGCAATTTGGATGGACGGCCCGCTATAGTGGCAGTGATAATAAACTGGGTTATGCCAATGTGAATTTTATTGAAGGCACGAATCTGGTTCGTATGGATGCCAGGGATAAAAACGGACACGATGATATTTTAGTGAACGGTGAGTTTCACCTACCTGTCAACGTCCCGGTTCAGTTTATTTTCAGAAGTCAGGACGTTATTCATTCAGCTTATATGCCGCATTTTAGGGCCCAAATGAACTGTGTTCCCGGAGTGACAACGCAATTCAAGTTTACTCCGACCATCACAACGGCAGAGATGAAGCAGATAACGAAGAACCCGGACTTTGACTACTTGCTTCTTTGCAATAAGATATGTGGTGCGGCTCACTATAACATGCAAATGGACATTATTGTAGAAAGTCAGGAAGAATATGAAAAATGGCTTTCCGAGCAAAAACCATTTATGGCTTCTGAAAGCTCGGCTCAGGAAGTGGAAGAAGTAGTTGAATTGGAGGCAGCTGAAACGCCAATGGAATCAGCTCCTTCTGATAACGCTGAAATTTAGTTCAAACGAATCAATTAAAATTAAACGCAGACATGTCAGGTAATCATCATCATCACGAAGAGGACTTTCTGTTCAAGTACATATTTAGCCAGGATCACAAAATGATCGCCAAGCAATTCTTGCTTACCGGTGGTTTGATGGGCTTCATTGGCATCATTATGTCAGTCATTTTCAGGTTGCAGCTTGGATGGCAAGGCGAACCTTTTCCTTTTCTTGAATCATTCATGGGCAGTTGGGCGCCCGACGGAGTGCTTGAACCAGATAAATACTTGGCCCTGGTTACCCTTCATGGAACCATTATGGTATTTTTCCTGCTGACTGCAGGCCTTAGCGGGACCTTTAGTAACCTATTGATCCCTTTGCAGATCGGTGCCAGAGATATGGCCTCGGGTTTTTTGAACATGCTATCCTATTGGTTCTTCTTTTTGTCGAGTGTCATTATGATTTCTTCGATATTCGTTGAAGGTGGTCCCGCTTCTGCAGGATGGACCATTTATCCACCCCTAAGTGCATTGCCGCAAGCAATTCCCGGTTCAGGTCTGGGAATGACCTTATGGCTCACCTCCATGGCTTTATTTATCGTAGGTTCCTTACTGGGTAGTTTGAATTACATCGTGACCATAGTCAATCTGCGAACCAAGGGAATGTCGATGACACGATTACCACTTACCATCTGGGCTTTTTTGATCACGGCCATATTAGGAGTGCTTTCGTTCCCTGTTCTTTTCTCGGCGGCTCTGCTGTTGATCTTTGACAGGAGCTTTGGAACGAGCTTTTACCTTTCGGATATTTTTATCGGAGGTCAGGTCCTTGAATACAGTGGCGGTAGTCCGGTCCTCTTCGAACACTTGTTCTGGTTCCTTGGTCACCCTGAAGTATACATCATCCTGCTCCCGGCTCTTGGACTATCGTCTGAAATAATTTCTACCAATGCCCGTAAACCTATTTTTGGATACCGAGCAATGATTGGATCTATGCTGGCCATTGCCTTGCTGTCTTTCCTTGTTTGGGGACACCACATGTTCATCACCGGAATGAATCCCTTCCTTGGTGCAGTCTTCACATTCACTACATTATTGGTGGCCATTCCCTCTGCTGTTAAGGTTTTCAACTACCTGACCACTTTGTGGAAGGGAAACATCGTTTATACCCCGGCCATGTTGTTCGGCATCGGCCTGGTTTCGACCTTCATTACGGGCGGGCTGACGGGTATCATCTTGGGAGATAGTGCCTTGGACATCAATATTCATGACACTTATTTTGTGGTAGGGCACTTCCACATCGTCATGGGACTTTCTGCGGCCTTTGGTATGCTCGCGGGAATATATCATTGGTTCCCAAAAATGTTCGGTAAAATGATGAATAACAAACTTGGATACGCGCATTTTTGGTTGACCATCGTGGCATCTTACGGTGTATTCTTCCCGATGCATTTTCTGGGTTTAGCAGGTGTTCCGAGACGGTATTACACGAATTCCAACTTCCCGCTGTTTGATGATTTTGTGGACATGAATGTCATGATATCGGTGTTTGCCATACTTGCCTTCGTGGCTCAATTGATCTTCCTGTATAATTTCTTGTACAGCATTTTTAACGGTCAGAAAGCCCCACAAAATCCTTGGCGTTCCAATACACTTGAATGGACTGCCCCGGTAGAACACCTTCATGGGAACTGGCCAGGAGAAATCCCACATGTTCATCGTTGGCCTTATGATTACAGCAAGCCCGGTGCCGAAGAGGATTTCATTCCTCAGATAGTTCCCTTGGCAGAAGGTGAACATGACGAAGGACACATTGAGTCAAGTCACTAAATCTCATAGGCCTAATTGCTGCGGGAATGAACAGGGGTTTTGCTAACTTTGATAGCGCGACCACCGAAATCATATGAACGAAGACCTGCAGGCCACTCCTGAAAACCTTACGCCCGAAGAAATTGAGATCGAAAGAGCCCTCAGGCCACTTAGTTTCGATGATTTTGCGGGTCAGCTTCGGGTTACCGACAACCTTAAAGTATTTGTAGAGGCCGCTAAAAAACGCGGCGAATCTTTGGATCATGTGTTGCTGCACGGTCCGCCGGGCTTAGGTAAAACTACTCTTGCGCACATCTTGGCCAATGAGCTAAATGTTGGAATCAAGTCAACATCGGGTCCGGTGTTGGATAAACCCGCTGATCTTGCAGGATTACTCACCAACCTTGAAGAAGGGGATGTCCTTTTTATCGACGAAATTCACCGGTTAAGCCCAGTTATTGAAGAATACCTCTACAGTGCCATGGAGGATTTCCGAATCGATATTATGATTGATACTGGTCCGAATGCGCGAAGCGTGCAAATAAGCTTAAATCCATTTACGTTGTTGGGAGCCACAACACGCGCCGGACTTCTGACGTCTCCCTTAAGGGCGCGTTTTGGAATAAATTCCAGGCTTGAGTACTATGATGCAGAAGTATTGACGGGAATCGTTGAACGCGCCTCTGGAATTTTAAACATTGAAATTGATGACAAGGCATCATATGAAATTGCCAGAAGGAGTAGGGGAACGCCCCGAATATCGAACGCCTTACTAAGACGGGTGCGCGATTTTGCCCAGGTAAAAGGCGACGGGCACATTGATCTTAAGATAACAAATACCGCGCTTGAAGCCTTGAATGTCGATATCCATGGCCTGGATGAAATGGACAATAAAATACTTTCTACCATCATAGATAAGTTCAAAGGGGGACCGGTGGGTATTTCTACCATTGCTACGTCCGTGGGCGAACAGGCGGGGACCATTGAAGAAGTCTATGAGCCTTTCCTGGTCAAGGAAGGGTATATTCTGCGAACACCCAGAGGGCGCGAGGCTACAGATCTAGCCTATAAGCACCTTGGCAGACTTCCGAATCAGGGAAATCCAAGTCTTTTTGACCGATAAAAAGCAACTTTCTGAATTGATCAAAACCAAGGCCAAAGCGCTTGGCTTTGAAGGCGTGGGCTTTTCGCGTGCCGAAAAACTTGAAGGAGAAGAGGATCACCTTAAAACCTGGCTTGACCTAGGATACCAAGGTAAGATGGACTACATGGAAAATCATTTTGAGAAACGACTGGACCCAAGGGAATTATTGCCGGGGGTTAAATCCGTCATTTCACTGATGTATAATTATTACCCCGAGACGACATTAAATAATTCATCTTATAAAATAGCGCGTTACGCATATGGAAAGGATTATCATCGGATCATTAAGAAGAGACTTAAGGCATTTACTTTCTACCTCAATGAATTGGTAAAAGGAACCAACTTTCGTGTCTTTGTAGACAGCGCGCCCATCATGGAACGGCAATGGGCCGCAAAGAGCGGTTTGGGATGGTTGGGAAAAAACACCCTGATGATCAATAAAGATAAAGGGTCTTACTTTTTTCTGGCAGAGGTCCTGGTCGATATGGATTTGGAATACGACGGCCCGATTCGCGATCATTGTGGTAGTTGTACGGCTTGTCTGGACGCTTGTCCAACAAATGCCTTTGAAGGGCCTTATGTATTGAATGCATCGAAATGTATTTCTTACATGACCATCGAATTAAAGGACGAAATTGATAACGATTTTAAAGGCAAGCTGGATAAATGGATATTTGGTTGCGACGTCTGTCAGGAGGTCTGCCCCTGGAATCGATTTTCTTCACCACACGAAGAAGAATCATTCAATCCCCCAAAAGAGTTAGTGGATATGAAAGATAGGCAATGGCTAGAACTCACCGAGAATCAATTCAACCGAATTTTTGAAGGGAGCGCGGTTAAAAGAACCAAATTCAAAGGCTTAAAGCGCAATATAGAATTCCTTTCGGAAGACTAATTCATGAAGGCCTCTTTGATGATATCAGCGTATTGAGCCCCAAAGGTTGCGAGACACCACATCTTCAGTAAAATGGCGTCATCCCGTTTTAGCATGGACCTCATTTTAATCAATTCTTTCTTGAAAAGTTGACGGTCAAAACTCACTTTGACCAACACTTCTTTGCAGAATTCTAACATAGGCTTTGGATTGAGCTTCAATGTAATAAAAAGAAGCGAAAAAGTCAAGTATTCAATGCAACAATAAACCATCCTTCATGGTAAGTTTTCTGTCCGACATGTCGGCCAGTACTTCGTTGTGGGTCACAATAACAAAAGATTGTTTGTACTTGTTGCGAAGCTTGATAAAAAGTTCGTGAAGGTCGCGCGCATTCACCGAATCTAAATTGCCCGAGGGTTCGTCGGCCAATACGATCTGAGGGCTGTTGACCAAGGCTCTTGCCACTGCAACGCGCTGTTGCTCACCTCCGGAAAGTGTTTCGGGTTTCTTGTCGGCCATAGTGTCTAATTGTAGGTAGGTCAATAGTTCCAAAGCCCGCTCTTCGGCCTTTTTCTTGTCCAAACCACCGATCATTGCGGGAAGCATAATGTTTTCTGATGCAGTAAATTCAGGCAACAATTGATGAAACTGAAAGACAAAACCAATGTTTTTATTCCTAAAGGCGGCAATTTTTTTATCCGAAAGGCTGAACAAGTCAATGTCATCTGCGAAAACAGATCCCTGGCTTGGTTTTTCGATGGTACCCAGAATTTGAAGCAGGGTTGTTTTACCCGCTCCTGAGGCTCCTACGATCGAAACAATTTCCCCTTGCTTCACTTCGAAGTCAACCCCCTTGAGCACCTCAACTTCTCCGTATCGTTTGTGTATGTTTTTTGCCTTGATCAAGCCCTTGATTTAAGACGAAAATAGTCAATTAATCAGGTATTTTGCGTTGAAATTCTATATTAAATCCTTTACATTTGGAGCCCATTAAAGCCCATCAGATTATGAACATTCATGAATACCAGGCAAAAGAAACGTTGAAGTCATTTGGCGTTGAAATACAAGAAGGAATTGTCGCGACCACTCCCGATGAGGCCGTTGCGGCAGCCCAGAAACTCAATGAGCAAACTGGTACAGATTGGTGGGTGATCAAAGCACAGATACACGCGGGTGGAAGAGGAAAAGGTGGTGGGGTGAAATTGGCTAAATCACTCGATGAGGTAAAAAGTGTTTCAGGGCAAATCCTTGGGATGAATCTTGTCACACCCCAAACTGGTGCTGAAGGCAAACTTGTAAGAAAAGTTTTGGTGGCTCAGGATGTTTACTACCCCGGTGAAAGTGAACCAGAAGAGTATTACATGTCCGTGCTTTTGAACAGGGCCATTGGAAGAAACATGATCATGTATTCCACAGAAGGGGGAATGGACATTGAAACGGTGGCCAAGGAAACACCTCATTTGATCTTCAAAGAAGAAATTGATCCAAACTTCGGTCTTCTTCCTTTTCAAGCCAGACGAGTGGCCTATAATCTGGGACTCAGCGGTGTGGCTTTCAAGAACATGGTCCGATTTGTGACCGCCCTTACCAAGGCGTATGATGCCACCGACAGCTCGCTTTTTGAAATCAATCCGGTGCTAAAAACTTCTGATGGCAAGATCATTGCCGTGGATGCCAAGGTCAACCTGGACGATAGCGCCTTATACCGGCAACCCAAACTAGCGGCTATGAGAGACATTGACGAAGAAGACCCCATGGAAGTAGAAGCCGGTGAAGCAGAACTGAATTTTATAAACCTTGACGGTAATGTTGGCTGCATGGTCAACGGGGCCGGATTGGCCATGGCCACCATGGATATCATCAAATTATCTGGGGGTGAACCCGCCAATTTCCTTGATGTAGGCGGAACGGCTAATGCTGAACGCGTGGAAAAAGCGTTTAGAATCATTTTGAAAGATTCGAAAGTTGAGGCGATTCTAGTGAATATTTTTGGTGGAATTGTGCGATGTGATCGCGTTGCTCAGGGCATCGTCGATGCTTACAACAACATCGGTGAGATACCGGTTCCCATAATTGTTCGATTGCAGGGAACGAATGCCGAAGAAGCCAAGAAGATATTAGATGACTCTGGTTTGAAAGTTCATTCAGTAATTTTACTGCAAGAAGCAGCCGACAAGGTTGCAGAAGTGCTGGGCTAGAGGCTTTGTTGCCAGGCCCAGGCATGGGCCATCATTTCTTCCAATCGATACTCACATTCCCAAGACAAGAGATCTTTGGCTTTCTGACATGAGCTGTATATCTGTTCAATATCACCTTTTCTTCTTGGGCCGAATTCATAATTTAACTTTACGGCACTCACTTTTTCGAAACAATCGATGACTTCTTTTACCGAAAATCCGCGTCCCATGCCAAGATTGATTACTTCGGGACGATCCTGATTTTCCATACTTCCGAGAAAATTTAATGAAAGGACATGTGCCCTGGCCAGGTCCATCACGTGTAAGTAGTCTCGAACGGCGGTTCCGTCCTTAGTGTTGTAGTCATTTCCAAAAACTGTCAATTTTTCTCTAAGACCGACTGCGGTCTGTGTTATGTAGGGCACCAGGTTTTCAGGTTTCCCTATTGGCAGTTCTCCAATAAGTGCACTTGGATGTGCTCCGATAGGATTGAAATACCTTAATAACACAGACTTCAATCCGGGATTGATACGTTGGTACTGAGCGATGATCTCCTCGCATATTTGTTTAGTATGACCATAGGGAGACATGGCGGGCTGGATGGGACTCTTTTCGGTCACCGGTAAACTTTCGGGTTCTCCATAAACTGTGCAAGAAGACGAGAAGACCAGTTGATGCACATCAAATTCTACCATTGCACGCAAAACATTCAGGGTGCTGTTCACATTATTGAAATAGTACTTTTCGGGCATCCTGACTGATTCACCTACTGCCTTGAAGGCCGCGAAATGCACCACACCTTGGATGTTACTTTCATTTTCAAATACCTCACTCAACTCTTCGTAATTCGCACAGTTGGCGCGGTATATGGGAATTTCAATACCTGTAATTGCTTCAAGTCCGGTTAAAATGGATTCGTCACTATTGGAAAAGTCATCGATAATGATGGGCTGAAAGCCCTGATCTACCAAACTTGTGAATGTGTGTGAACCGATGTAGCCGGCACCTCCCGTGACTATTATTTTCTTTGAGGACATTGGCACAAAAATAGACCAAGAGGGAGATTAATGTACAATACTTCCATTATTTTTAACCCTGAATGGAAATGACCAAAGAACAAGCCAAAAAACGCATTACCGAGCTCATCGTGGAGATCGATCATCACAATGACCGATATTACAATCTATCCGATCCCGAGATCAGCGATTACGATTTTGATATGCTGCTCGAGGAACTAATTGAGCTCGAAAGCAAATTCCCAAACCTGGTCGACATTAATTCTCCCACAAAGCGGGTGGGCGGAGGTGTCACCAAAGAGTTTGAAACCGTGATTCACAAGTACCCCATGCTTTCACTAAGCAATTCATATAGCCGCGAAGAACTATTGGAATTTGATCAGCGCGTGCAAAAGGGCTTGGGTAAAAAAGCCACCTATGTCTGCGAATTAAAATATGACGGCGTGGCGATAGGTATAAGCTATGAGCAGGGTTTGTTCAAGCGGGCAGTAACCCGTGGTGATGGAGTGAAAGGCGACGACATCTCTACAAATGTGCGCACCATTGGCAGCATTCCCTTAAAACTTAAAGGGAAAGATTACCCTGACGAACTGGAGGTCAGGGGCGAAATATTCTGGCCGCATAAAGATTTTGAAAAAGTGAATGCCGAGCGCGAGGCTCTGGGAGAAGCCAAACTGGCCAATCCCCGGAATGCTGCAAGCGGCACCTTAAAAATGCAAGATTCTGCCATCGTGGCATCGAGAAAGCTCGATTCGTACCTGTACTTTTTATTGAGCGATCAATTACCCGGTCGGTCTCATTTTGAAAATGTGCTCAAAGCGGGGGAATGGGGGTTGAAGGTTCCACAACCTGAAAATAATTACATCAAAAGGTGCAGTGAACCTGAGGAAATTTTTGAATTCATCGATTATTGGGACAAGGAGCGCAAGAATCTGAATTTTGATGTCGATGGGGTTGTGGTCAAAGTAGATAACCTTGACGATCAGCTTGAATTGGGATTTACCTCGAAATCTCCCCGCTGGGCCATTGCATATAAATTCAAAGCCGAGCGTGCAATTACAATTCTGAATTCAGTGGCCTTTCAAGTAGGGCGAACAGGGGCCATAACGCCTGTAGCAAATTTGGAGCCGGTCTTGCTCGCGGGAACTACGGTGAAGCGGGCGTCCCTGCACAATGCGGATCAAATAGCCAAGCTTGGTCTTTATTTGGGGGATTCCGTATTTGTAGAAAAAGGTGGTGAGATCATTCCTAAAATCATTGGCGTGGCATTAGAAGACCGGAAGGCAAATGCCCGATCAGTTGAATTTATAACCGAATGCCCCGAGTGTGGCACGGAACTTCTGAGAAATGAAGGAGAAGCCCAGCATTTCTGTCCCAATGAATGGGGTTGCCCGCCTCAGATCAAGGGTCGGATGGTCCATTTTATCGCGCGCAAGGCCATGGACATAGATGGGCTTGGCGAGGAAACCATTGAGCAGTTGTACGACGAAGGGCTCATCGCCAATATGGCTGACATTTATGACTTAACCATGGAACAATTACTTCCCCTTGAGCGCATGGCTCAAAAGAGTGCCGAAAACTTACTAGCAGGAGTTGAAGCTTCAAAGGCCATTCCATTCGAGCGAGTGTTATTTGCCTTAGGCATTCGATATGTAGGTGAGACGGTGGCAAAGAAACTGGCGCGGTCTTTTAAGAATATCGACGCCATTGCAAAGGCAGACTTTGAGTCACTGGTGGCAGTAGATGAAATCGGTGACAGGATTGCAGAAAGTGTCATTACTTTTTTCACAGAAGTTCGTAATTGCAAAGTCATTGAACGCCTCAAAGCCAAGGGATTGCAATTCGAGAAGGAAGAAAAGAAAGGTGGAAGTGAAAAATTGGTAGGCAAGACCTTTGTAGTTTCAGGGGTGTTCAGCAAGTACAGTCGTGATGAAATCAAGGCTATGATTGAAGACAACGGGGGTAAGAATGCCTCGTCTATTTCCGCAAAGACAACTTATGTTGTGGCAGGTCAGAACATGGGCCCTGCGAAGCTGGAAAAAGCAGAAAAACTAGGTGTGCCCATTATTGGAGAAGAAAGCCTCGAGAAAATGATTTCTGATTGATGAGTCTTGAATTATAAATTAAATGGATTAAAAGTGGATTCGATTAAATTCGGACAAAGCAATCCGAAGATATAAACCTTAACTTCGAGCCTTAAAATCAGTTATTGTGTTTAGCAAAGCCTGTGAATACGGCATTAAGGCAAGTCTTTTTGTGGCGCAACGCTCCGAGTCACCAGGCAAGGTGCGATTACAAGAGATTGCCAAGGCCATCAATTCCCCGGAAGCGTTCACGGCCAAGATCCTGCAGCAATTGGTGAAAGCAAACATCATTCATTCTCGAAAAGGCCCAAATGGAGGTTTCTATATTGAGTTAAATGAATTACCTGGAATTAAGCTGATTGACGTGGTTGTGGCCATTGATGGGGATAAAATCTTTCATGGGTGTGCACTTGGACTGGAAGAATGCAGTGAAAAGTCACCCTGTCCTGTTCATGAACAGTTCGGTATAATTCGGTCTTCCCTTAAAACCATGCTCGAGAATACATCATTTGCAGCTTTGATGTCAGGTCTCGATAGCGGGCTCACATTTCTGAAATAAATTAAAGGATAAATTTATCCGAAAATCTGATATATATCATATATTCACCTGCTCTATGCAGTTACAGGCCTGTGCACCATGTTATAGGTTTGTGACATTAATTTACCAATAGCAGAATTCAACCTATAAAAAATGAAAAAAAAGATTCTAAACACCAGCCTTTCAATATGTCTGGTTTTCTTCATTGCCTGCGGTGGCGGGGATGGTACTTCACCTGAACAAGCAACAGGGGAAGTTAAATCGATGTTTGAAAAGGAGGATAATCAATCCGATGTTCCTGCCTCTAAGCGAATAACATTAAATGACAAGGGTGTTGGACAGATCCAAGACCTTTCTTTACCCGAAGAAATTGATCAGACAATGGCACTTGCCGGCGCAGAGCTCTTTAAAACAAATTGCACGGCATGTCACAAAATTGAAGAGCGATTCATCGGCCCTTCCCCAAAAGGTATTTTACAAAGACGCTCACCTGAATGGATTATGAATATGATCCTGGACCCCCAGCTTATGGTATCTGAAGACAGGTGCGCAAAAGATTTATTAGTAGAATTCAACGGAGCTGCCATGGCCAACCAAAACATGACCGTGGAACAGGCTCGTTCCATTCTTGAATATTTCAGAACCCTTTAACTTTTAAAACCATTATACATGAAAAATTTAAAATACATATTCATTTCGGCGCTCTCTTTGAGCTTCTTGGCTTGTCAGAATGCCGGAAATGAAGGAACAACCAACACTTCTGAATCAAGTGGTGAAGTTTCTTACCATGAAGCTGGACAGGCCTTTGTGGAAGATGAGGTCTCAGACCCTAATATTCTTCAAATTGCTATAGGCTCGGCAGATCACAGCACACTTGTTGCAGCCGTTCAAGCCACTAAATTGGAAAATGCCTTGGTTAATGCAGGTCCTTTGACCGTATTTGCTCCGACCAATGCAGCATTTGACGCTCTTCCTGAAGGAACGGTGGAAAATCTTCTGAAGCCAGAGAACCTGGATCAACTTGCAGCCATTTTGAAGCACCATGTAACACCGGGTAATTATGATAAAGAGTTCTTGAAAAACTTTAAAAAGCTTGGTCAGGCAGATGATACGGACGCCATGGTCGAAGTTAAGGGAGAGGACGTATACATCGGTGGAGCCAAAATTGTGGCCAGTGTTAAAGGTAGCAATGGCATCGTACACGTTGTTGATGCCATCATTCTTCCTACGGAATAATTAAAAATTTAAAGCATAAACATTAAACAAATGAAAAAAGTGAGATTTACATTTATGGCCATAGGAATTGCGGCTTTGACGCTAGCAGGTTGCAATTCTCAAGGTAATGGAGGTTCAAATGGCGGTGCCCTTTCCTCAAGCGTTGCAGAAAAAGTATATGTGGCACCGGGTGAAAAGGATACCTATTATGGCTTTCTTTCCGGTGGTTACAGCGGAAACCTAACGGTTTATGGGCTGCCTTCAGGAAGACTATTTAAGGAGATTCCGGTATTCAGCCAATTTCCCACATCGGGTTACGGCTACTCTGAAGAGACTAAACCGATGTTGAATACCTCGCACGGTTTTGTTCCGTGGGACGACCTTCACCATCCAGACATATCCCAGACAAATGGAGAATTAGATGGTCGATGGATCTTCGTGAATGGTAACAATACGCCGAGGATCGCAAGGATCAGCCTTAAGACCTTTGAAACAGAAGAGATCATTGAGATTCCCAACAGTGCTGGTAACCACAGTTCATCTTTTGTCACCGAAAACACAGAATACGTGATCGCAGGTACGCGTTTTGCGGTACCCGTCCCTCAGCGCGACATGCCGATAAGTGAGTACAAAGGCAATTTCAAAGGTGCCCTTACCTTCATCAGTGTAGAACAAGAAACGGGTCACATGGATATAAAATTCCAGATCATGATGCCAGGATTTGACTACGACCTTTCTCATCCTGGGCGCGGGAATTCACACGGATGGCACTTCTTCAGTACCTATAATACAGAAGAGGCTAATTCACTGCTAGAAGTGAATGCATCTCAGAATGACAAGGATTTTGTTGCCGCCGTCAACTGGAAAAAGATTGAGGAATATGTAAATAGTGGTGGTGGAAAAAAGATGCCGGCCAATTATGCCCTGAATCGATATGATGAATCTACACACTCTGGTAGTTCGAAAATGATGAAAGAGATTGTGGTGGTTGAGCCCACCGAAGTGGAAGGTGCAATTTTCTTTATGCCCATGCCTAAGTCTCCTCATGGTTGTGATGTAGACCCAAGTGGTGAATACATTATTGGTTCCGGAAAATTGTCTTCAGATATTACTGTTCACTCGTTCACCAAGATGATCGATGCCATTGAGAATAAAAAATTCGATGGAGATGCATACGGCATACCCATCTTGAAGTTTGAAGATGTGATGGCCGGAGTGGTTAAGAGTGGAGGTCTTGGGCCTCTTCATACCGAATTTGATGGTGAAGGAAATGCCTACACCACCTTCTTTATATCTTCAGAGGTAGTGAAATGGAATATAGGTACTTGGGAAGTATTGGATCGAAAATCAACCTTCTACTCCGTGGGTCACTTGATGATTCCCGGTGGAAACTCAAGAAAACCACATGGAAAATACCTGGTGGCTATGAACAAGATCACCAAGGACAGGTATTTACCGACAGGTCCTGAAATGGAACACTCCGCTCAGCTGTTTGACATCTCGGGTGATAAAATGGAGTTGTTAAGTGACTTCCCAACTCACGGCGAACCACATTATGCCGCCGGTTGCCGTGCAGATCTGATTGCAGCTAATTCTCAAAAGATCTATCGCCTTGATGACAACAAGCATCCTCACGCGATCAAAACACCGGGTGAAGCTCGTGTTGAGCGAAAAGGCAATGAGGTTCACGTTTATATGTCCATGATTCGAAGTCATTTCACTCCAGACAACATTGAAGGTGTGAAGGTGGGAGACAAAGTCTACATCCATGTGACCAATCATGAGCAGGATTTCGATGTACCTCATGGCATAGCTGTAATTGGCGCTAACACGTCCGAGATCTTAGTGATGCCCGGTCAGACAAAAACCACACTCTGGGAGCCTAAGCAGGTTGGAGTATGGCCGTTCTACTGTACGGATTTTTGCTCAGCATTGCACCAGGAGATGCAAGGATACATTCGGGTCTCTCCTGCGAGCTCGGATATCGAGATCAGCTTTTCGTTGGGTAAATAAACAGTTATAGGTTAATTCTGAACAATGAACGGGCTGGAAGAACACAAATTCCGGCCTGTTCTTTAACGATTAAAATCAATGAAAAGGGCGAGTGTCATAATGATCATAGGCTCCTTACTGTTATTGGGGGCTTTTGTATTTCCACTTTGGAATATAGAGTTGGGGGCTCCTCAATACCCTGACCCACTGGGTATGAATATATTCATCACAGGTATTCAGGGGCAAAATGAATTTGACATTCAAAACATCGATGGCCTTAACCATTACATTGGCATGAAAACACTGCCAAAACCAGAAGACATGTGGGAGTTTCGGGTTTTTCCAATGGTAAATGCAGTCATGACCTTGCTGGGCCTCTTGATCGGTATTTTGGCTTACAGAGGTAAATTGAAAGGCTACTATTTCCTCATTTGGTTCGTTTTGATGACGGTATTAAGTGCACTGGGCATCTATGATTTCAATTTGTGGATGATTGATTACGGAACGAATCTGGATCCGCATGCCATATTAAAATTGCAGAATCCCGATGGTTCACCCATGTCTTACAAGCCACCCTTACTCGGCCATAAAAAACTATTGAATTTTGATGCGTATTCCTATCCCAGGTTGGGTGCGATACTAATGTTTGGAGGAACTTTTTTAACATTCGTTGCATATCTTGTAAGCCGAATGACAAATAATGTCCCATCGAAGATTGCCACCTTGGCCCTCATCGTGACTTCCTCATTTCTCTTATCTTGCAAAAGTGAAGTGCGTCCAATAAACTATGGTGAAGTAAGTTGTGATTTTTGCAGAATGACTGTGGTGGATAGGATACACGGTGCTGAAATCATTTCGAACAAAGGAAAGGTCTATACATTTGATGCGGTGGAATGCATGGTCAATTTTGCAATGGAAAAATCATTTGGCGATGAGTCTACATACCTGACCAACCACTATGGGGAACCTGAAGAGTTGATTGATGCAACAGAAGCATTTTTTTTAATCAGTCCTGACCTTCCGAGTCCCATGGGAGCGAACCTAACGGCCCTTCCTGACAAGGCCAGTGCTGATGAGGCAATGAAAGATTACCATGGTGAACTATTGAATTGGGAAGAATTACGAGAACGATTCAACTGAACGGTTATTCCTCGTTAACTAAACAGATTCAGAAGTCATTTACCACACATACAAAACCTGACCTTTGAAGATCTCTTGCATCTTGCTTACTATAGTTTGCGCGATTTTTATTTGGGCTGAGTCCATGGCGAAAACTATAGAGGTATGCCCCTCCTGCAAGCTTGCTTCTGTTCAGGCCGGTCTCTTGGCCTCGAGTGACTTCGACACCCTTGTTATTCAACATGGAACTTATCGGGAATTTGATTTGAAGGTCCTTCATCCACTTACCATCATCGGCATCGATTACCCCACCATTGATGGAGAAAACCGGGGAGAAATAATCACCATTCAATCGGATAACGTGACCATAGATGGCCTTCACATTATCAATGTGGGAACCAGTTATACCATTGATTATGCGGCCATCAGAGTTGTAAAAAGTCGGAATTTCGAAATACGAAATGTTCATTTGGAACGTCTCTTTTTTGGCATCTATCTTGAAAAATCTAATTGGGGTCGAATTCATCACAACCGCATTCACGGGCAAGCGACCGAAGAATACAATTCAGGAAATGGTATTCACCTGTGGTATTCTCACGGTATAGAGATCAGTGAGAATGATATTCGGGGAGTAAGAGACGGCATTTACCTTGAATTTGCTGACTCTGCTATTATCGAGCACAACTACAGCAGGGATAACGTGCGATATGGCTTGCATTTTATGTTCTCGAACGATGACCTTTACACTGAAAACACTTTTGAAAGGAACGGGGCAGGAGTGGCCGTTATGTTCTCAAAGAGGATTCGCATGATTCGAAATACCTTTCGCAACAATTGGGGCGGTGCCTCATACGGTCTGCTGTTGAAAGAGATCTATGATGCAGATATCGAAGAAAATATTTTTGATAACAATACCATTGGCATTAATGTAGAAGGCTCGTCCCGCATCAACTATCGCACCAACGATTTCATTAACAACGGATGGGCCATTAAGATCTCAGGTGGCTGCTATGACAATCACATCAATGGAAATAACTTTATTGCCAATAGTTTTGACCTGGCAATGAATGAGACAGCCAATAATAACAACATCGAAAGAAATTTCTGGGCCGATTATTCAGGGTATGACCTTGACAGGGATGGATTTGGTGATGTTCCCCATCGACCGGTCAAATTATTTAACTTTATTGTTCTTAAAACACCCGAAAGCGTCATCTTACTCAGAAGCCTCCTTATTGACATCATCAATTTTTCTGAAAAAGTCAGTCCCATTCTTACACCCAAGAATGTCTTGGATATTTCTCCCGTTATGAAGCGAATCAATCACAAAAGTTGATGCTGACTGTTCAGGTTGAAAGTCTGGGAAAATCCTTTGGTAAAAAGGTTGTTCTTGAGAACATCGACCTCGATTTCAGTATGCCTGGAATAACAACCATTTTGGGCCCCAATGCATCAGGGAAAACAACCATGATCAAGTCCATTCTCGGCATGGTATTTCCCGACAAAGGAGTGGTCAGGGTAAATGGAATGGTGGTCAACGGGCAATCTGCATACAAGAAAGACATCAGTTACCTGCCCCAGATCGCTCAGTTTCCTGAAAACCTTAAGGTTACCGAGCTAATTAAACTAATTGAAGACATTCGCGGGAAGGGGCACAGGGCGGATGCACTTATTAACCTATTTGGACTTCGTCCACACCTGAATGAGCGCATTACGATCCTCTCTGGAGGTACCAAACAAAAAGTCAATGTGGTTCTGGCCTTTATGTACGATAACCCATTGCTCATTCTTGATGAGCCGACCAATGGCCTGGACCCGGTTGCTTTGGTCCGTTTAAAAGACCTTATCAGGAAAGAGGTAGAAATGGGAAAGGTCATCATCATAACCACCCACATCATGGAATTAGTTGAGGAATTGTCTGACCGGATCATTTACATGCTTGAGGGGCGCGTTCATTTTAAGGGCACCGTGGATGAACTAAAGTTGGCCTATGGATCAACTACGGTTGAAAAGAGTATTGCCCGCATGTTAGAGGACGGTGAAATGACCAGTGACGAAAAACAGAGCCTTGCATGATACGCATTTTTAAATACAGTTTTTATGACCTGTTCAGGAGCCGCTGGAGTTTGTTCTACTTTATTTTTTATCTGTTGATCACTTCCGGCTTACTCTATTTAAGTGGAAGCGAATCCAAAGTGATCATCACCTTGATGAATGTCATCCTCGTTTTAAACCCACTCATTTCGACAATTTTCGGCATAATGTATTTCTATAATTCCAGGGAATTCACCGAACTATTGTTGGCCCAACCCGTTGATCGAAGCAAGATATTTCTTGGACAATACCTTGGCTTGTCAACTTCCTTGGCCCTCAGTTTTTTATTGGGCGTTGGCTTACCGTTTCTGCTTGGTGGCGTATTATTCTCGAGCGAAGTGTTGAATTTTGTTGTTCTCCTGACGGTTGGCCTTTTCCTGACCTTTATTTTTTCTGCCTTTTCATTCTGGATCGCCTTAAAATTCGATCACCGCATCAAAGGTTTTGGTCTTGCTATACTTTTCTGGCTTTTCATGGCCATTATCTACGATGGCATTCTGCTGCTTTTGATCGTGACCTTCAGTGATTATCCGCTTGAAAAATTCGCTCTCATAACCACCGTCATGAACCCAATTGATCTTTCGCGCATATTGATCTTACTTCAACTGGACATTTCTGCACTCATGGGCTATACCGGAGCTGTATTCAATAAGTTCTTTGGCAGTCACCTTGGGCTTGTTGTCGCTTCTATGTCTCTTATATTTTGGTGGGCAATGCCGGTGTGGGGTATGTTGCGGACGTGTAGAAGGAAGGATTTCTAAGAAAGAAAAAGCTGTAACTTAGTTGCTTCTAACACATTCTTTTGAATTTTATGAAACTAATTTTCCATCTACAGGGAATTAATGCCCTTTTGATCATTTTTTGCTCAATTTCCTTTCAATCATCCGCCCAGGAAAAACCAAACATTCTGGTGCTGTGGGGAGATGACATTGGTCAGTCCAATATAAGTGCCTACACGAAAGGAATGGTTGGATACATGACTCCAAACATTGATCGGATTGCTGATGAAGGAATGATCTTTACCGACTATTATGCAGAACAGAGCTGCACCGCGGGCCGTTCCTCATTTATTTTGGGTCAAAGTGTGTTTAGAAGTGGCCTGAGCAAGGTAGGACTTCCCGGAGCTAAAGAAGGAATCTCTAAAGAGGATCCCACCATTGCTGAACTTCTCAAGCCACTTGGTTACACTACTGGTCAATTTGGTAAAAATCACCTCGGTGACCGCGACGAACATTTGCCGACCAATCATGGATTTGATGAGTTTTATGGAAATCTTTATCACTTGAATGCGGAGGAAGAACCGGAATTGCCGGATTATCCTGATCCAACTGTATATCCTGACTTCCGAAAAAAATATGGGCCAAGGGGCGTTATCCATTCGTTTGCTGACGGAAGAATTGAAGATACCGGCCCTTTGACGAAAAAAAGAATGGAGACTATTGATGACGAATCGAGCAATGCAGCCATGGCCTTCATACGTAAGTCAGTAAAAGAGGGAAAACCATTCTTTGTTTGGTGGAATGGGACTCGCATGCATTTCAGAACGCATGTCAAGGAAGAGCTAAAAGGCATTTCCGGGCAGGATGATTATGCGGATGGCATGGTTGAACACGATATGCACGTGGGAAAATTTCTCAAGCTACTCGATGAATTGGGTATTACCGATAAGACACTTGTAATGTATTCCACCGACAATGGCCCACATAAGAATACTTGGCCGGATGCGGGTGTGAATCCATTCAGAGGTGAGAAAAACACCAATTGGGAAGGTGGCTGGAGAGTGCCCGCCATGGTTAGGTGGCCGCAAAAAATCAAGGCCGGATCTGTATCCAACGAGGTCTTCTCGGGAATGGATTGGATGCCCACATTTTTGGCAGCAGCTGGACAAGATGATGCAAAAGAGAAACTATTAAAAGGTAGTACCATCGAAGGGAAAACCTATAAAGTTCACTTGGATGGATACAACATGTTACCCTACCTGACAGGTGTGGAGAAAAAGGGTAGACGCCATGAGATATTCTATTTTTCAGACGACGGTGACCTGACTGCTATGCGCTACGATGATTGGAAAATTATCTTTATGGAACAACGCGCTTTAGGTACCATGGCCGTCTGGGCCAATCCCTTTACCCCGCTCAGAATTCCGCTCATATTTAATTTAAGAAGAGATCCTTATGAGAATGCAACACTGACGTCCAACACCTATTATGATTGGCAACTGGATCATGTATTTCTGTTGATCCCGGCTCAGGATATTGTGGGTAGGTTCTTGATGACATTTAAGGATTATCCGCCCAGAATGAAGGCAGCCAGCTTCAGCCTGGATCAGGTGATGGACAAATTGTCTGATCCGGGTAGTAGGTAATTATTTGTCACAGGCGCATCTAAAACCGATATGTTCCATTCCCGTGTCCACTGAATTTCTCATCCTCCTGGAATTCCGGTATCCGGAACAATATTTTTCATTGCAAAGGAAAGAACCACCTCTTAGAACTTTTTTCACTGAGTGAGGTTCCATCGGGTCGTAACTTTGGTCCGGTCCACTTGGATTTATAGAGGTCTTTTTCCCGATTTTTTTATAGTAATTGTGATCGTACCAATCGGCGCACCATTCCCAGACATTTCCCGCCATGTCGTAGAGTCCAAACGAATTGGCCGGATAGGATTTTACAGGTGCTGTGCCGGAGTATCCATCATTTGCGGCATCCTTCCATGGAAAAACGCCTTGCCAATAATTGGCTTTTGGATCAGCGTCATTTAATTCTTCTGAACCCCAACTGTAGACATGATTTTCCAGACCCCCTCTTGAGGCCCATTCCCACTCGGCTTCTGTGGGCAACCTTTTATTTTTCCATTGGCAGTAGGCCATTGCATCATTCCAGGCGACATGCACCACTGGATACTCTGACTTATTTTTAATGCTAGACCCAGGACCGCGGGGATGTTTCCAATTCGCCCCAATGATCCATTTCCACCATTGACTAAGATCGTCTAAGGCAACAGGGTGATCTGTTCTAAAAAAGACCAGAGAGCCAGCTTTGAGCAAACTGTCATGTGGTTTGGCTGTTCCGGCCGGAACTTCTTTTTCCATTTCCTCCCACGATATATCTTTTTCTGCTATGGTCACATATCCAGTTGTAATGACAAAGTTTTCAAAATCCTTATTGCGTACTTCGTGTTCATCTAGGAAAAAGGCAGAGACCGCGACCTTATGCTCAGGATATTCGTCGGCTTCTGCTTGCTCATTATCGGCACCCATCCAAAAAGACCCCGCGGGAATTTCAATCATTCCATTACAACTTGAAGAAACCTCATTTATCGATAACTCAGGACTGTCGGTAGATTGGCTTGGAGAACATGCTTGAATTGTGGAAAAGAGCGTGAGGTATATGAGGGCGTTGAATTTCATGATCCAAAACTATTATTTTTATGGTTGAATAGGATTCGTTAAAGACTGCTCCACCTTATGAATTAACCTTGGTTCGACAACTCCCCTGAAATGAATTTTATTGAGCTTTTAGGATGTTAGTCACTAGTGCAGTTATCGGTAAGAATAGACCACTTCCCAATCTTAAATCCCTTTAAGGCCTGCCTTTCAAACAAACGGGAATGGAAGAGAATTCCTCGGTAAGGATGTAATCGCAGTTACCTCCCGGTGTGATTTATTTTAATGCCGCTCCGACCATTACATTCGTCCAGCACTCCTCATCAGCTATCATACTGACAATCATTGGTATAAACCAAGGTATAATTATTGCAGGGGGCGGTGATGCCGTCACCCAGTCTATTGTCCATTAAATTCATTTGCTAAACAAAACCAACCCTACCCAAAAGTAGAAAATTGTATAGCCAATAAAATTCATAAGTTCCAGAATGTGTTTCATCTATTATTAATCATTGTTGGTCGAATTTATTATCTACCCGAAGCGATAATACCCATTTTTAGGGATAGGTCTCTCTAATTATAATTTTTGATCAAAATGCCTGAATGAGACTGAGTGAACTTTGGTTCGATCTACTGGAAAACCTGTTCCAGCGCCCCTTTAGGTCCTTTAGGGTGAACGTCGGAAATAGCTATATTAAGCTGTATCCAGGTGACATCATTCGCCTCGAGGCCGACGGCAGCTATTGCCATTTGTACACTACCAAATCCAATTTTGTACTCTCAAAGAACCTGAAGAACCTGGAAGATAGCATTCACGGATGGGGATTTGTTCGTGTGAATAGGTCGAACCTGATAAACGTGGTTCACATAAAGAAACTGGACTTGGACCACGCCCTCATCGTTATGTCAGATGGACATCAGATTACGATTCCCAGGCGTTCTAAAGAAGACGTAATAAGTCGCCTAGAAAAGCACTTAAAGAAATAGATTTTTAGAAATAATCCCTTTTCCATTCACAAAATAGGCCGGCCAGTTCCTTTACCATTCACAAATTTCACCAAGCCATTCACAAAGCCGAAGTTTATTAATATAAATATGTAAGCTATTGTTAATAAATTACTTAGACATACTGTATTAAAAGTTTTATCGAACATTTAAGTCAGTTAATCTAAGATAAATGCCCTTTGGGCATAATATTTAAAAGTTCGACTTCATGAAAAATAGTGCTCTTGGTTTTTTACCGCCCTTGAACCTTCTTAAAGCTGTTTTACTGACACTATGTTCTTTCTTCTTGATCGAATTGGTCAATGCCCAGAACGATTCCATAGCTGTTGTGGGAATAGTCAAAGGAGACGATGTGAATTTGAAGGGCAGCACATTGAAGGTGTATTACAAAAATCACCTGGCCATTGAACGGAATCTGACCAACCACAAAGCACTAGTCAACTTGCCTTTGAATGAGTATTGCACACTTGAATTTTCAAAAGAAGGCTTCATAGACAAGCGAATTGTTTTTGACACTAAAACCGAGTCGACTACTGTGAAAGTTGACAAATATGAGTTTGAGATCCATTTGTTAGCCGAGGAATGGATCTTGGATGAGCTTCAATCTGATCTGGATTTTCCGATTGCCATCCTGAGGATAGACCCGGAAAAAGGAAGATTACGCCCCGATGATGCTTATAGCGAGTACCTCTGGAATTTGCAGCGAAACGCCATCGAAGCGAGTGCGGACGAAACGGTTCAATATTCAACCCTTAAAAACTAGCGCCATGAAACAAATCAAGACTTCAATCCTCTTTGCATTACTGCTTGGCTTTATTTCGGTGAATGCAATAACCCCAGGGCCTGAATCAGATGGTCTGGATGAGAAGGGCAGCTCCGGTATCGACATATCTCAAACTTCGAGCAAGATCATTTTCAGTTCTCATGCACGTTCATTCGAAAAGATGACAATTTTTTTAGTCGATGATCAGGGGGACGTGGTTTTTGCCCAGAACATGCCGGTTGAAAAAGACCACGACTATTTCATCAACATCGATAAGTTGCCTCCGGGTTATTACTTGTTAAAATTAGGGTACAATAATCGACTCATCATTTCTAATCTGCAATTGAAGAGTGAAGACTAATAAACCAGAATACAGTAATAAACTAATCAGGTTCTTGATAGTCCTGGGCATATTATTGCTCGTGGCGGCATCAACTTATGCCCAGGGACTAAGATCCATCTGCCAGGGTGAATGTATTTACTGGTCGCATGAAACGCAGTTGTATTATCCAGATGAAGAAAATGTGCAATGGATGGGCGAGCATTTTGAATTGGCGCTTTACCCAACAGGGGATTTTTTGATTCTCTGGGATCTTACTTCGACGTATGATCACATCGATCTGATGATGAACTTTACATTCATCACCTATGATGGAATAGTCTTACATAATCAGGATTCGGTTCGTTTCGAATTCAATCAGGGGGCAGATAAGCAAATTAAAGTGGCCTTTTCAGGGGTGTTACCCCAGAATCTAGTGGAAGGAATAAGCACTTTTCGCATGAATGTGACCGATTCGCAAATTATTACCGAACCAAGAGCGGTGGATCGCGGGCTGAGCTATTGGCAATTTGCCGTTCAAGAGGTAATAATCAAAGCACGCGGACTTGCCGTTGATGAAATGAACTGATGCCATTTCAGCTTCTCTTGTATTTATATTTATTACGGCTCGAAAGCATTCCTTTTTACCACTCGTACTTAAAGCAATAGCACTTCTATCCACGAAGAATAAGTATCTTCGGCAGCGTGAAATTCAGTGAATTCGGTCTTAACGAGCAGCTTTTGGAAGCCCTTTCTTATATGGGTTTTGAAGAAGCTACTCCAATTCAGGAACAGGCCATTCCTATCGTATTGCAGAACAAAGACCTGATGGCCTTTGCCCAGACAGGCACCGGTAAAACAGGTGCCTTTATCATTCCTATTTTGCACATGCTCATTGGTAAACAAAGCAATTTTGTCGACACCCTCATCATCGTGCCTACCAGGGAACTAGCCGTGCAGATCGAACAGCAGATACAGGGCTTGTCTTATTTTGTTGATGTGGGTTCATTGGCCGTTTATGGCGGCGGAGACGGCAAGGGATTTGACCGAGAAAAAGATGCCCTCCACCAAGGGACCGAGGTCATAGTAGCCACGCCTGGCAAACTTTTGTCCCATCTTAAGCTAGGATATGTCAACTTTAAACAGATCAAGCACCTGGTACTAGACGAAGCCGATAGAATGCTTGACATGGGTTTTATCGAAGATATTCAGCGCATTATTACTTATTTACCCGAAGAGCATCAAACACTGATGTTCAGTGCTACCATGCCGCCCAGCATCAGGGGTCTGGCACAGAAGATCATGAAAAATCCGCAGGAGCTTTCACTAGCCATGTCAAAACCGGCCGAAGGCGTGGATCAAAAAGCGTACATGGCATTTGATGAGCAAAAAGTAAATCTGCTAAAATCCCTTTTATTGGAGCGAAAGCACTTTGACAGTATCATCATTTTTACTTCCACCAAAAGCAACGTTTCGGAGATAGTGAGATCACTGGCGAAAGTTGGTTTCAAGGCCAGGGGCATCTCTTCGAACTTGACCCAAACTGAACGCGAAGAAGTATTGCAAGGCTTTAAATCCAAGCGAATCAGGATACTAGTTGCAACAGATGTAATGAGCAGGGGTATTGACGTAAAAGAGATCAACATGGTTATTAATTACGACGTGCCTCATGATGCAGAAGATTACGTGCATCGAGTAGGCCGAACAGCTCGTGTTGGAACTACCGGTGAAGCATTTACATTGGTCAATCCGAAAGACATTCAAAAATTGCGTGACATTGAACGGCTTATTGGGTCGGCGATTCCAAAATTTCAGCCACCGGCATCACTGGGCCCTGGCCCGGAGTGGCGGGAAGGTGACAATCGAAGGTCCACGGGAGGAAAACGAACTTTCCACAAGAAAAAATTCAATCAGCGAAGACAGGGGAATAAATAAAAAGGCCCACTGTATTTCACAGAAGGCCTTTTTCACAAATAGATTAAGTTCCTTAAGACTTAGGATCAAGTTCTTTTTTGGATTCTTTGGACTTGCCTTTTTCACCGTGGCAGGATTTTTCTCCTTTTTTACAGCAACTAGGCTTGGCGTTTTCATCGCCTTTATTTTCTGCACTTGCTTTGGCTTCCGAGCACTTGCCATCTTTGTCTTTCTTGCATTTGTCGTCACACTTATGCCCGCCGTCACAGGTAATATCAGCTGTAGCCGGGGCATTTGAATTTGCGTTAGAGGTCATGATGAAGGCACCCATGGCAGTCATTAGGGCCAGTGTCAAAACAGTATTTTTCATGAGGTCATTTTTTAATGTTCATCAAACTTATTCAAGATTTTCATACGTCCCTCTTTGTTAACACTAATTAACAGCAAGATTTACGACCGATGATTCAGGCAAATAATTCAGCAGCCAAAAAGTATTCGGTCAGGCTCAGGCCAAAGGCATAAATAAAAGTTGATGCCCTTAAAATTCTGCGTTCGAAGCCTTTTTGAAAACTTGTAAAATCCGGATTATTTTGAAAGGGAACGTATTTTAATTTTTGTGTACGCACAAAGGCCCTGATCAGCGTGATCATCATGTGATTGAATAGATAAAGTAGAAAAAACATGGCTATCATATTTAATTGGGGCTACGGGCAGATTTTCGGGATAGTCAAATTATGGATAAAGCTTGTGAAGCTCAAAAATTTTAGACGACTGGCCTGAAATGATAGTTGAATCCCCTTTTGAATTCGCTTATTTAAAAAGCATTGGTGTAATAACCTACCATTTAACTGCCGCACCGGGATGACTGAAGCTATAAGGTATTCTCAGTTTAACCAAACTGATTGCGTCCACGAATAAGATTCTACGGCGATTGAATCAATGGTGATTTGACAGATAAACCATTTTAAAACCAATTTTATTTACATTTGCCGCCTCAATAATTGGTGCCATAGCTCAGTTGGTAGAGCAAAGGACTGAAAATCCTTGTGTCGCTGGTTCGATTCCAGCTGGCACCACTAGTGAATCAAATCGCACTAGCGATATTTAAAAGCGAGCAACAAAAAAGCTCGCTTTTTTTTGTGAGCGATTAAATATCGGCAAGCGAAGCTTGCGCGATTTGATTTGCAACTCGGATAAGCTGGAAGTCTGAGCTTTGTCCGACGCAGGAGGAAAAGTTCAGACAATCCAGCGCCACAAGGATCGGAAACGATAATGTTTTGCAACTCGGGTAAAGCTTTTAAGACGAGCAGGTATCAGCCGCGAAGCGGCGCATGCGAGTCAATCCAGCTGGCACCACCATTAAAACACTCAATGACTTGATATCATTGGGGGTTTTCTTTTGTGTAAAACATTTCTGTAAAACAATCTATGAGATTACAACCAAATCTAAGGATCCTGTACCATTAGATTAGCCAAGAATGATCCTTTTATTTTTGCATTCTCTTCAAAACCGATAATTGAATATTACAATCTGCTTTTATAGTTTCGAATGCGAGAATATGACTCTTCTATTTTTTCTTCTGAAATTTTTCCGTTTTGCACCAGAATATAGATAGCCTGAATCAATTCCGTTAGAGAATAGTTATTAGTCCCATCAATGTTATGTGAAAACATTAGAATATCGACTCCTGAATTAATTGTAAACGAAAGAGCATCTTCTAATGAGTATTCTTTGCTAATAGCCTTCATCTGCATATCATCGGAAAAAAGTAATCCTTTAAATCTCAGACTATCCCTCAGAAGAGATTGATTGATATCATATGATAATGTAGCTGGCGTTTTACTAGTGTCAAGATTCTCATTTATTATATGTGCGGTCATCACGGCATCACAAGAATTGTCCCTAATTAGATTAGTATATGGAACAAGTTCAATGTTATCCCAACTGGTTGTTACATCAGTCATTCCCAAATGAGTATCGGTTGAAGAACTTCCATGACCAGGAAAATGTTTAACAACAGCCAGAACATTATTTTTTTTGTGCTGTTCAATAACAACTTTAGCATTGTCATATACTGTTATGGGATCTTCCGAGTAACATCTTTCAAGTTTGGCAATTACTGGATTCTCAATATTTGAACAAAGGTCAAGCACTGGGGCGAAATTTACATTTATCCCAAGCTCATTAAGGGTCTTTGCAGTATATGAAGCATAATATTTAGTAGAGTCTAAGTTTTTTAAGCCTCCCAAATACGATGCACTAACACTATTTTCGAATCCATATTTAGTTTTCAATCGATTCACTTTCCCTCCCTCCTCATCAATGGCTATAAATAATGGAATAGGTGACTTCTTTTGTACATCAGAATTGAATTCTTTCAAGCGTTCATATGAATCAACTGGATCAATATTTCTTTCATATAATACGATTCCTCCTAATTCATTTCTAACAAGGTGATTAAACAACTTTGAATCTCGTTCTAACATAGTACCCTCAATTCCTATAATTATCATTTGACCTATTTTCTTTTTAAGAATTTCTTCCTCTGAACCTGTCTCAATATTGCATTGAAAATTGTCATATGAATACTGTTCAGGAATGCTACTTTCATAAAGAAAAGATGAAAATAATTCCGTTAAATCCCTTGTGGTATACTTATTCGTCATTTTTAATATATAATCAGTATCAATGTTCCTTATTCGATTGGAAGGTTCAGCATAATTTAAGGACAAGTCTGACAGTAATTCATTAAATTGAAAATCACCTATTTCCAACCTTAATTGATGTAGAAAATATGCCCCTTTGATAGAATAATCTCTATTGTTAATTTCTTTTCCTTTAATAAAGAACACATCCTCACCATTTACTGCTTTATGGTATGCCAAGGGTTGAGCATTTAAGCATCGATCATAATATGAACTAATAAAACGGCAATAATGTTTACTTCCTTTTAATTCCTCAACATAGAGTGCTTCCATATATGTAGCAAAACCTTCATGTATCCAAAAGTCTTTCCATGATGATGTTATCATGTTTCCAAACCACTCATGTGTAAGTTCATGAAAATGCAACCAATTAAATCCTAAGTAATTATTACGGTAAAGGGTATCAATGGAAATTATAGTTTGATGCTCCATTCCAGTATATGGAGCTTCAATCGCGGCATATTTTTCCTCTAAAAATGGATATGGGCCAAGTCTGGATTCTAAGAAAGATAGTTGATCTCTAATTTGTGGAAAGAAAATCTCAGCCTTATATCTATTCTCAGGAAGGTGCCAAAATTGTATTGGAAAACTTTTCCCTGAAATAGATGTGTAATTCTCTTCTATCAAGTCATATGAGCCAATATTCATTGTAATTCCATATGGATTAATTGGATATCTGGACTTCCAAACAAATATTGAATTCTTTCCTTTATCAAATTGATCTATCAGAACTCCGTTGGAAATACATTTTAAACCTTTTGGAATAATAAATGATAGTCGAACAGAATCGGATTCATAAATCCAGTCCTCAAAGCAAGGCCACCAAGTGCTCCCTCCTTGAACTTGACATGAAGTGCCAATCCAATCTTTATCATTTTTACTTTTTGACCAAACAACACCCCCAACCCAAGGAGGTTTTTTAGCTTCAACTGGGTGTCCTGAATAAACTATTTCTAAAATCAAATCTTCACCTTTTTTCAAAGGATTCTTAAATGCAACAATAACATTGGAATCATCTCTTGAAAATTGAACACTTTTCCATCTGCCATTGTTTTCATAGCGAATTGATTTTATAATCAGTTGAGCCGAAAGTTGAAGAATGATCTCCTTTGTTTCTACAAGTGTCTTTAAATATATTTTGTTGTTTCCTTGAATGTACTTTTTATTCGGAATCACTTCAAGTTCAAGGTCATAATAATTTAAATCGATTATTTGTGCTCTAACCATTGTAGCCGAGAGGGAGAAAATAATAAAGAGTATAGCAGTTTTCAAATTGTATGTGATCATTTTTGTGAATTTATAATTTGTTACTTAATGACAGCCATTAATTTTGGTTTGTTGAAAATATCAAGTATTCATTTCCAACTGGCATATTTTAAGAGTATACTTTTAAATGTGCCTCACAAAAACCGCTTCCATGGCGGATTTCCTTCATTTTATAGCGCATATATCACATAAATAGCGTAGCCTAGCCCCTATCTATAAAATGTGTGATTATGAGAGTGAAATATGTAAGAATATCATCAATTGGACAGAACCCTGAAAGACAACAAACGGATGAAAAGGAATTTGATAGAGTTTTAACCGATACAATAAGCGGAACTGTTCCCTTTTTTGAAAGACCAAAGGGAAAGATCATTAAAGAAATGTTAGAGGAGGAGAGAATTACAGAACTACATATCCAATCAATAGATCGTCTTGGCAGAAATCTCATCTCTACACTTCAAACTATTGAGACTTTTAATTCATATTCAGTTGCAATTGTAAATAAAGATCTTGGGCTAAGAACCTATGAAAAAGGCAAAATCAATCCAAGTGTTAATTTGATGATTCAATTGATGTCCATGTTTGGCGAAATGGAGAATAGTTTGAGAAAAGAAAGGCAAAGAGAGGGAATAGAAGTTGCAAAAATGAAGGGAGTTTATAAAGGAAGGAAAAACGGAACTAATGAAGACACATTAGACTTCCTATCAAAGCCAAAGAATAAAAGAGCATTGGAATTACTAAAAAGGGGCGATATGAGTCAAATTGAAATTGCCAGATCCGTTGAACTTCATCCAAATACTATATTGAAAATTAAAAAATTTGGATTGAAAGCTAAATAAAACACATTTTCACCCACTCTCTCCGTTTCAAATTATGGATGAATTCATTAATTAAGAAGAATTATAGTTCCATTATTTTAAATTATCCCAGTCAATCCTGTATCTTCATTAGACTTTTCACGGAAACTAAAGTCATATCATGAAAAATCCAATTGAAACACAAAAGTTTATGGCCCTTCAAGAGAGATTGATGGAAGAACGTGATATGATAGGTTGGTTGTGCACTGTGCATCGAAACAAAGTGAACTACCAAAATAATCCTGAGGCAACAAAAAAGATTCAAGAACAACTTAATAGAGCGAGTAACTTAATAAGTACGGGCTATATATTTGCAATCCTCGAAGAGGAAGGATTTAATGAAAACAATAAATGGATAAGCACAGAAGATAAGTTAGAATTAAAAGCTTGGAAGCATATTAGACACACAGGCGCACATGCACCTGGTAGCCGAGCACATCGCTATTATGATGAGTTCGATGAATTCATGGGTCTAGGAAAAGCAGGTAAGTCTTATTTAGGTAAAAATTGCACTTTTGACGCTGATTCCATCAATTTAACTGATGGTATGAATTATCGATTTTTTGAATTCGCCGTTGGTCTTATTCAAAGTGCAATTGGATTCTGTGCTAATGATAATCCTCCTTTATAAAACTATATGTAAGTCGTCAGATAATTTTGAACTTTTTCGGTCAATAAATAAGAGAGTACTCTTGCTAATTTAAATGAATCTTTCGATTCAGCTTTTTTCGTTCATTTAGTGTTCGTTGTTTAATCTGTTTTCTGCGTTGTAGTTTTC
>JAVJVY010000011.1:0-2170 GCA_040220895.1 Vicingaceae bacterium | reverse complement strand
GCCGCGCAGACGGTATAATTCGTTGTCGATCAATTGTGGCGCTTTCAATGTGTCACCCGTGCCGACCTGGCCAAGTGGATCGATGAACCACTCCCACTTAACGATCGAACTGTCGTCCGGCGCCCAGATCGCATCAGGAAGACCCGCAGGCTCGCCGTAACGATCGCAATAAGGAGGAAGTTCAAACTTGAACTCCGGATAAGTGTCGTGGAAGATCGTGATCTTGTCGTCGCCCACACAGTTTAACGGGTCGCGTACCAATACCTTGTACTCCCCGGGTGCGGTGCCATAAACAAACGGCACTTCCTGGCCTTCTATAGTGTCATAGTCTGTGCAAGTAGGACATCTGTAAGCCCAATAATAGTTCAGTGGGAAAGATGAGACATCATTACTTGAGGCCGTAAGTTTTGGGAA
Organism: Vicingaceae bacterium; assembly: GCA_040220895.1. Taxonomy (GTDB): domain Bacteria; phylum Bacteroidota; class Bacteroidia; order Flavobacteriales_E; family Vicingaceae; genus UBA11591. The sequence goes on along the minus strand of JAVJVY010000011.1, from coordinate 1,756 downwards.
AGGATCATTGGTAGGTAAGCAATACGTCAAGAATGCCTTATTTGTATCGATGTCTACCTGAACATCTTTAGTAACGGTGATGATACCGGTACTGAACTCAGGTTCAAGAAAACCGCATTCAGACTCCAGTACATCCAGGTCCGTACCTGTTTTGAGCATGATGGTATACTCCTGGCATCTCAGGGGTTCCGCCAGGTATAGAGTTACCTTGCTGGCTAAACCGGCATTACAGTTCCACACCGCTTTATAAACGCCGATGCTCCTAACTGTAGAATCAAATGGTGCCACGTAATTAGAGCTGTCAAGTATTCTGAATTCGGAACCGTCCGGGCTTAGTGTAGCACAACGAACCTGAGAGTTTGGATCACCCGAAACTCCGGTAGAAAAATATACATCCAGGATGGTATCTCCACCGCCATCAGTAATTGTAATGTCTTTAGGGTGGACCGAGTCACGTCGGCATGTCGTAGTATCATCGATCCAGATGGTCATGTCACGACGGATGTAACCGATCTGTTTTGCGACAACCGCAAAGGCACCTTGGGATACAATGGTGTCATATCGCCATTCCTTGGCTTCTATACCCAATACATAAACCCCGGTACCTGTAGGCAAGCCAGGAGTAATCGGAATAACACCAGTAACCGGATTGATGGCGATTGGAGCACCTACGGTCGGAAGTGGATTACCAAAATTCCATCCATTGATATAACCATTGGGATTGCCGCCATTAGTCTGGGGCCAGTAAAAGCCATAGCTTACTGAATCTCCCTGATATTCGCGGCAGCTCATGTCAAGGGTATAGTAGTTTCCGAAACAAAGGGTTCTAAACAAATAATTGATCACCGTATCAGTGGTGTAACCCGGGTGGTTAGGGCGTCGATTATGCCACAACGGCGACCAGTTCTTTGCTTTGAAATCGGGAAAGTCCTTGTTGTTCAAGCCGGCTTCGATGTACTGGGTGCCATTCTGCATATTGGTTGGCGCATTAGTATTTGGCCGGCAGCACAATTCATAACTAAATACCCAATCAGCGGCCCTTCGTGGAGAAGTCCATGTGCCACGGTAAACATACTCTTCGTAACAAAGTGAACTGGCCGCACCTGTACAGTTATACAAGTTAGCCGGTTCCAGTGCTGGAACACCGGTTCCGCTTGTCGCTAATCTGGCAGCGGTAAAGGTTGTAGGTCCACTTCCTATGGAAGCTGCCCTTGCCCTGATTCCTACAGAAAATGGGGCGCCAGCCGTGAACCCTTGGCAATTCCTGTAAAAGATCAGGGTAAACTCATATGAGCTATCCTGGGTGTGGCGGTAAAAAATATCCATTCCTGCCGTGTGTGTGGCAAGTGATTCTTTGGGTGTAAGGACCATCGCGGCGATGACGGTCAATATAATAATCCCTAATTTTTTCATGTCTGACTATTTAAATTGGGCACTAGAGCCCGTAAAATTAACCAATTAAATGATTTCCTTGTAATTTTTGTTCTTGGTTTCACAGCCTAGACGCAAAGTGAATTAAAAAGGTTGCATGCCTTAGTTGTAATTATTGAAATAAAATACCCCCAACTTGAAACAAGAAGGGGGTGTGAATTTTTCAAGGCATTATCTCACCAATGTAATCACTCCTTTGTGTACGGTGTTGTCTGGGTCGTCCACTTTGAGGATGAAGTAGTAGGTTCCCTGTGGGTGATCTCCACCATCCCAGTTATTCTCATAATTGCCCGAGTTGAATACCATGTTGCCCCAGCGGTCATAG
>JAVJVY010000010.1:0-174810 GCA_040220895.1 Vicingaceae bacterium | reverse complement strand
CACCAATCTGCCCGAGCGATGCGAGGTCAGTATTTACAACGTCTCGGGTACGCTGATCAGAAAATACAATAAATCAGACCCCACCACCGAAATATCGTGGGACCTGAAAAACCAAAGCAATGTGCCCATTGCCAGCGGACTTTACCTCATCCATGTCAATGCGCCCGGTGTGGGTGAAAAAATCGTCAAATGGTTCGGTGTGCTTAGGCCAGTTGATTTACAAGGATTCTAAATTGAAAGTTATTTGATTAAGAAAAAGATCGTTTATGAGAGAGTTTAGAAATAAAATTCAACTGCTGGTACTGGCTGTTCTTGCTAGTGGGCTTGTTTGGGCAGGTAATGACGAACGAGCGGGTCAAGCAGGTGCGCAGCACCTACTTGTTAATCCTTGGTCAAGGAGTTCAGGAATGGGTGGTGCCGGATCGGTCATGATCACCGGTCTTGAAGCCATTGATCTCAACGTTGCAGGATTGGCTGAAGTGAGAAAATTAGAAATAAATTTTTCACACAGAGATTGGTTGGGTTCCAGCAGCGGAATCGACATAAATTCCCTTGGTGTGGCCAGTCACGTTGGAGAATCAGGTGTAATCGGTCTGTCATTCATGTCAATGTCATTTGGAGATATTGAGAACACAACGGTAAATCTCCCCGAAGGAGGCCAAGGAACGTTTTCGCCTTTATTCTTTAATCTGGCCCTTTCATATGCGAAACAATTTTCATCAAGGATCAATGGAGGTTTGACTTTTAGGGTAGTACACGAAGAAATAACCAATGTTCAAGCTAATGGAATCGCCCTTGATGCCGGTGTGAGCTATACAACCGGTATTAACGATGAAATAAAATTTGGGATTGCACTTAAGAACGTTGGACCTGCCATGGTATACAGAGGCAGTGGATTAACCACTTTAGGAGAAATACCCGGTTCCGGAAGACCAATCACTCAAGAACAGCGCTCGCAGCAATACGAGCTCCCTTCTTTGCTGAACATTGGCCTTTCATATGATTTACTTTTCGAGATGGTCGAGGACAGCTTAGAGCGCGGAATCAGGGCCATGCACAGAATAACACCGGCCTTTACTTTTACATCTAATTCTTTCACTCCTGACCTATTTGCCATTGGCGCAGAATATGCCTTTAAAGAGATGTTTATGGGTCGACTCGGATATGTCATTGAAGGCCGGGAAGGAGTTTCTGGTTTGGGTAGTAATGCCCTCACAGGACTTTCGATGGGTGTTACAGTTGCTTATCCCATGAGTAAAAAGAAAGGCAGTGGCACCGCAGCCATCGACTTTTCCTGGCAGCAAACAGAGAATTTCGGTGGAATCACTAGCTTTGGTCTTAAATTAAACTTATAAGCCACTTTTTCGTTTCGGTTTACCCCTTCTAACCTTAAAGGACACTTTTTACATTTATACCTTAAATCTTATTCCTATGTCACACTTAAACTACTTCACAGAAGAGGGATTCGAAAAATTAAAAAAAGAACTCAAAGAACTTAAATCGGTTGAGCGACCTAAAATTTCCAAGCAGATTGCAGAAGCTAGAGATAAGGGTGACCTTTCAGAAAATGCGGAATACGATGCTGCTAAAGAGGCACAGGGATTACTCGAAATGCAGATCAACAAACTGGAAGAAGTTATTGGAAACGCACGAATCATTGATGAAAGTCAATTGGACAATTCCAAAGTGCTCATACTTAGCACGGTGAAAATCAAGAACAAAAGCAACGGTGCCGAAATGGAATACACCTTGGTTTCTGAGAACGAAGCCGACATACGTGCAAAGAAAATCTCGGTAGACAGCCCTATTGCAAAAGGTCTATTGGGAAAAAAGAAAGGGGAAGTTGCGAAGGTTGAAACACCATCAGGAGAGATGGAATTTGAGATCCTGGATATTCATCGCTAGTGCCTAGTATCTTCACAAAGATTGTCAGTGGAGAAATTTCTGCTCATAAAATAGCCGAGACGGATCAATTTCTGGCTTTTTTAGATGTCTTTCCTATAGCTAAAGGTCACACCCTTGTAATTCCCAAAAAAGAAACTGATTATATTTTTGACGTCGCAGACAGCGATTATCAAGCCTTATGGTTGTTTGCAAAAAGTGTTGCTCAAAAAATTGAAAAAGCCATTCCCTGCAAGCGAATTGGAATTGCAGTCATCGGTTTAGAAGTCCCACATGCCCATATACACTTGGTTCCCATGAACGTTATCGGCGATTTAAACTTTTCCAAGCCAAAATTATCCTTTAGCCAGGATGAATTATCTGCCATCGCTGAATCTATTCGAAAAGCCTAAGGCATTTTCCTTTTTGGATTGTCTTTGATAAAAGATGCCCAGCCGCTGTATTTTTTACCAGTAGATGCCGGTTTTCCGTCTTGAAGGTGATGGCAAACAGCTACCGCCAATCCATCAGATGCATCCAAGTGCTTTGGCACCTCCTTATAATTTAACATGTTTGATAGCATGCCCGCTACCTGCTCCTTAGATGCGTTACCGTTTCCGGTAACCGCCATCTTAACCCGTTTGGGCAAATACTCTGAGATAGGCAGGCTCCTAGACAACCCTGCTGCAATGGAAACGCCTTGTGCCCTGCCAAGTTTTAACATGGATTGCACATTTTTACCGAAGAACTGAGCTTCAATTGCCATTTCATCCGGATGGTACTCGTCTATAATCGCCAGGGTTCGTTCAAAAATCTTCTTTAATTTCAGATATGGATCGGTAATTTTTGTGAGATGGACAGAACCCATGGAAATTAATTCGAAGTCCTGTCCAGAAGTCTTTATGATACCATAACCCATAATATTGGTGCCGGGATCGATGCCTAGAATGATTTTTTCTTTTCTTTCCATTCCCGATAAAATTAGAACTATTATTTCAAAGCATTTGTGGCTGGTAACTGCAGTCATTACCTTTGGTTCAAATGCATTCACTTGTGATTCCTTTGCTGGTGTTGGTCAGTGTTTCTATCATCCTGGCCTACGCATGGTTGATCAGAACGCCCATCCATGTTAAGGGTCGGCAGTCAATTGAGCCATATACCATTGATAAACCATCTTTGAGCATTGTCATTCCATTTCGGAACGAAGAGAAAAACCTTAAATCATTACTCAAAGAACTAAATCGTCAGTCCTATGCCAAGAACCTAATTGAAGTAATAGCAGTTGACGATCACTCAGAAGATAATAGCAATCGAATACTTGAAGAGACCATCGACTATTGCAGCTTCCGGTTTAAATTGATACGGCTAAATAAGGATGAAAAAGGAAAAAAAATGGCCCTGTCCAGGGGTATCGAAGCGGCAACGAGCGAATTGATAATTTGCACAGACGCCGATACAAGTCATGACGAAAAATGGTTAGAGCAATTGACAATTCCATTTAACGATCACAAAGTGGAAATGATCATTGGTCCCGTTGGAATGCACCAAATTAAAAATCGATTTCACCGGCTTCAGAATTTAGAATTACTTGCATTTCAATACATCACATTGTCATTTGCCTTGAGGGGGGATGCCATTCTTTGTAATGGAGCCAACCTGGCTTTTAGAAAAGCGACTTTTAATCGCCTTGGGGGTTATAGCCAGCATCGCGACATATCTTCAGGAGACGATCTTTTTTTAATGCTGGACTTAAAGCAAAAAGCACCGTTTTCCATTGTTTGTGCAAATAACAGGGATGCTTTTGCAAAAATTCGTCCCTCAGAAACATTGGGGCAATTAGTGGCCCAAAAGGTCCGCTGGGCTTCGAAATCGATCCATGTCCATGACAAGTCGTTTTTATATATTTCTTCTTTGTTTGCTCTAAGTAACGCCTGGTTACTTTTGCTGCCAATACTTGAATGGGGCAGCACTAACTGGCCTTTGATAAGCATTGCCTATGTGACTTTAAAATTTGTGTTAGATTTCCACATGATTACCCAGGCAAGTAAGCTCAATAGTATTCAGCTCAAGTATGTTGATTTCTTTCTCGGATTTTTATGTTATCCTTTTTACCTTCTTGCCATCTTTTTTGCATCCATGACTTACAAGCCAACTTGGAAAGGACGTAAAATTGCGTCATGAGCTTGATCAATTCACAGCGGCTATTTCAAAACCCTTTGTTTGTCATAGGGATGATCACTATTACCATCAATGTACTTGTCAGTCTAGGAGGGGCGAATATCAGACCAGATTCCAGCCCCTTTGCAAATAACCAATACCTGGAATTGGCGGTATTAAAGCCAATGACGCGTGTTTCCTTTCTTAAAGTTCCGCGTGCGATAAATGCCGAAAATGAAAGCTGGTTGAACAAATACTTCGTCGGAAGCGCCGAAAATTTTCAATTAATTCCATTTGATTCTATTACAATTGATGGTGACAACCTTGTAATCAAGAAATACAGGGAAGAGCGGTTTGAGAGGTTTGCCATATCAACATTAAAGGTAATTGAAGAAGATCAAAAACTTGGGCGATGGAACGTCAAAGACTTCATTGAAGAAAAAACCATGGTGCTTGGAACAGATAAATACGGCCGCGATCTTTTTAGCAGGTTGATGGCGGGCACATATATTTCGCTCAGTGTTGGTCTCATATCAGTCGCTATATCTCTAATTCTAGGCATATTACTTGGATTGTGGGCAGGTTATTACCGGGGTTGGCACGACAGAATCATTCTTTGGTTGATAAACGTGGTGTGGTCTGTTCCCACCCTGCTTTTGGTCATAAGCATCACACTGGTCCTTGGAAAGGGATTCTGGCAAATTTTTGTAGCAGTTGGTCTGACCATGTGGGTAGAAGTTGCTCGTGTGGTTCGAGGCCAGGTATTGAGCATGAGGGAAAAAGAGTTTGTTGAAGCCGGCAGAGTATTGGGAATGAGTAACATGCGAATAATGATCAGGCATATTCTACCAAATATTTCAGGACCTATCATTGTGATTAGCGCTGCTAATTTTGCAACGGCCATTCTGCTTGAAGCGGGCCTGAGTTTTCTCGGAATTGGTTCGCCCCCACCTCAAGCCACTTGGGGGAAAATGATCAGTGAGCACAAAGCTTTTCTAATCACGGGCGATGCACACCTTGCACTTTTGCCGGGCATTGCCATAATGCTATTGGTGCTATCGTTTACCTTCATTGGTAACGCCCTGAGAGACGCCAATGACGAACGAATATTGCTAAAAAATGACTAGCGCCGACAGGTAAATGAAAAATCCCATTCCCAATAAAAAAAGGGTATATGGTAAAATTTCTTTTGCTTTTAGGCCAGTGATGCCCAAAAGAGGCAAGGCCCAAAACGGTTGCAGCATGTTTGTTAATTGATCTCCATAGGCCATTGCCATAATACACTTGTTTAGAGATATTCCCATTTCGTTCGCAGTTTGAATGATGATGGGACCTTGAATGGCCCATTGCCCCCCCCCACTTGGAACAAAAATGTTGACAATGCCCGCACTAAAAAAAGTAAATATTGGGAATGTAAAACCGGTGGAAACAGATACAAAAAAATTGGATAGTGCCTCCACCATACCCGAATTCTTCATCAATCCCATGATGCCAAAATACAATGGGAATTGAATAAGTATGCCCGCAGCACCTGACACAGCTTCTCCAACCGCATCCATAAAGCGATTAAAACTTCCGTGCAATACCAGGCCCAATGAAAAAAGAAATAGATTGATGAAGTCGGGTGTCATGAAAGTCATGTTCATGGGATTATCAACTGCGCCAACTCTTATAACCATGCCTACCAGGATGAAAGAAGCGAATAGGTAGGCCATAAGTTTCGAGTGATTCAGCTTATCGGCTCCCTGAATGTCCTGGTTGTCTATTTGCATGATCCATCTTCGAGGTGTCATTTTTCCACTCTTTGGGGCCGATATTCGACCTAAATAATACATAGCTGCAGGAAGCAATAGGATAACCATTACACTGGCATACAGGTTCATTGAACTGAATACAGTCTCGGGAAATCCAATAGAAACAGGAAGAGAAGCCAATTGCTCGGAAGTATATATTCCAGACATCATTTCCTTTAAATGGCCAGGTTCTGCCACCTTGACAAGGGAGGATCCTGAGATACCGCCATGCCATACCATCAGACCACTGTAACCAGCCGCACCAATAAGGGGGTAATTAATTGAAATGCCATGATGATGTGCGTATTCAGCAACTTTCCGCGCAAAGATGGCTCCAAAGATCAAGCCCAGGCCCCAATTGAACAATGAAACACAAATCGTTAACAGGGTAACCAGAAATGCAGCTCTTGCTGCTGTTGTGCAATACTGCAAAGAAGCCTCAATGATTCGCTGTGCGGTTTCGGTTAAAGCCAATGCATGACCAAGAACCAGCATGAGCATCATCTGGAATGCAAATACAAGAAGTGGCCTGTCCCAAAGTCCCTGTTCCCAATATGAAACAAGATCTATGTAGTGCTTACTAAGTTCTTTTTCCTGACCCGTAAAAAAGAACGCCAGGCCAAAGGTCAAGATGGTCAAAAGAACGGCTATGGCAAACGGACCCGGCAATAACTTGCCAAACAGGTCTGCATATCGTTCTGTCCATTTCATAAAGGAACTTCAGAAAGCAAGATCATCCAAGCTTCTTTGACTTTTCCCTCAGAAATTTTAATCCTGGCTGTTTCGTGCAAAATCTTTCTCAATTCTGACGGGGAGGCACCCTCGATAAGGTCATTTACATAGTCTTTTCGAAATTTTCCAACTTCTTGCATATCGGGAATTTCATCAACATTGCCCAGCACACCCAGGTCATTGCCGGTGAGAACTACGCTCTTTCTGATATGTTCCGGGATTTTATCTACACCAATACCATGGCTTGTCAGGGGCTTTTCAACTTCAAAAAGTCCATTACGCGAACGACTATACCAATTTCCACCCATTCTTCCAACCAAGTCTATTTTATTCTGATCAATTTTTCCCTCTTCATCCAATATGTCGTCTTGCACATGAATCATTAAAATCTCTGAAATTACCAGATTTCCGGCACCACCTTCGTGCCCCAACTCAATTACCTGATTAACCTTACATTCCATTTGTACCGGGGATTCCTTAACTCTAAATGGTTTGATCTTCTCTGATGGGATTGGGGTCAACCCGGATTTAACAAATTCGTCAACGCCTTTAGCATATTCGGTGCTTGAAAGCGAGACTTGTTGAACAATATCGTAATTCACTACATTGATGCATACTTCAGGCACTGATTTGACATTTTCATACGTATGCTTGGTCGTGTTGTTCCTGCCCCTTCTAGCAGGAGAAAAGATGGCAATGGGAGGATTTGCACTGAACACATTGAAGAAACTGAAAGGGCTCAAATTTGCATTGCCATTTTCGTCAATAGTAGAAGCCAAGGCGATGGGTCTTGGCCCAATGGAACCCAGCAAGTAAGAATGCAGCTTTGGAACAGAAATTTCTTTGATATCAATCTTCATTGAAAACTCGTTTTAGACATCAAAAATAAACCTTTTACACCCAGTGCTTAAGGATTGGTCGTGAATTAGCTCACTCATGTTTGAGCGAGAAAAAAATACTAAATTTGCGCCTCCCAATTTTGGGATTTTCTGCGGATGTGGTGAAATTGGTAGACACGCTAGACTTAGGATCTAGTGCCGCGAGGCTTGGGGGTTCGAGTCCCTTCATCCGCACTCAATTGATTCAAGGTTGCGATATCCCGGTCACCATATCGGGATATCACTAATCCTTCTGAATGTCTCCATCAAGAAATAATACCATTTGTTTGAACCACGAATTGTCGTTATATGAACATTGAAAGAGAAAACATTGATAAACTCAATGCACTGGTCAAGATAAAGCTCGGACCCGAAGATTATGAGAAACGCGTTGAAGAGCGATTAAAAGACCTACGAAAAAAAGCAAAGATCCCCGGATTCCGTCAAGGACACGTCCCTTTTGGAATGATCAAAAAAATGGCCGGCACAAGCACCTTGGTCGAAGAAATTAATTCCATCCTTTCTAAATCGATCAACGAATACATTTCTGAAAACAAGATCAATATTCTAGGTAATCCACTGCCCAAGAAAGATTCGGAATCAACCATTAATTGGGAAAAACAACAGGAATTCGAATTCGAATTTGAGCTTGGACTTGCTCCAAGTTTTGACCCAGGTACATTGGATAAAGTCAAGGTCGAAAAGTATGAGATACAGGTCAACGATAAACTCATGGATCAGCAGACACTGGATATGGCTAAGCGCTATGGCCAGGTCAGCGAATCGCAGTTATCGGTAGAAGATGATATGCTGACCGGAACATTTGAAGAGGTAGATAGGAATGGAAACCTGGTTGACGGTGGCATAACTAGTAAGGGATCGATGTTGATTTCTAATATTGAAAGTAAAAAACTTAAAAAATCACTTACTGGCATTGGTCCTGGCATTTCTGTGACCATTAAGTATGACCAGTTTAACTCGGACGAAGAAAAAGCCAAGTTGTTGGGAAAGAAGAAAGAAGACCTGATCTTTAATAAATCTCCCATAAAGTTTACGGTTGAAAAGGTAAACCACATCGCCCCGGCAGAGGTGAATCAGGAGCTTTTTGATAAGATTTTTGGTCCGGGAAAGGTGAAGTCGCTTGAGGAATTCAGGCAGAAAATGAAAGATGACCTGACCCTGCAGTTTGATCAAACCAGCGATCAAAAACTGATGTTGGATTTTCAGGAAAAACTGATTGAAAAATCGAAAATTGCTCTGCCCGATAAGTTTTTAAAAAGATGGCTTCTAAATGCGAACGATCAATCATTGACCGCGGAGCAGATCGAAAGTGAATACGATGTGTACGCGAGAAGTCTGAAATGGCAGATCATCGAAAACCACATTATTAAGGAAAAAAATCTTGAAGTAACTGCTCAAGATGCCGAGAATTATACGGTTGAATTGCTTAAGAAGCAATTTGCTTCATACGGACAGGCGCCAATGGAAGAGGAACAAATGCGTGAAACAGCCCGCAGTGTTCTCACTAATAATGAAGAAGCAAAAAGAATTTTTGACCAGCTTTACGACCAACGATTATTGGAGTTTTTAAAAGGTAATCTCAAGATCAAGGAAAAGAAAATTTCATATGATGATTTTCTTAAATTAGCTAAGAAGTAAAACAGATACATGACAGACCCAAAAGATTTTAGAAAGTATATGACACGACACCACGGAGTGTCAAGTTCAACCTTTGGCGATTATACATCGGCCGTAAATGCCTATATCTCACCGACCATCATTGAAGAGCGTCAACTAAATGTTGCCAGCATGGATATTTTTTCCAGGCTAATGATGGACCGAATCATTTTTCTAGGCACTCCCATCAACGACGATGTAGCCAACATCATCATGGGGCAGCTTCTGTATCTCGAATCAGTCGACGCAAAAAAAGACATCATGATCTACCTAAACTCGCCCGGTGGATCGGTTTATGCAGGACTTGGAATATATGATGTTATGCAGTATGTAACGCCTGACATCGCAACTATATGCACGGGAATGGCTGCATCAATGGCAGCGGTGCTTCTTTGTGCAGGTGCAACTGGTAAAAGATCCGGTTTGAAACATGCCAGGGTGATGATTCATCAGCCAATGGGAGGCGCAGAAGGACAAGCTTCCGACATCGAGATCACGGCAAGGGAGATTCAAAAGCTGAAGAAAGAGCTCTACGAGATCATTGCCTCGCATAGTAATCAGAAGTATGACAAGGTTTGGAAAGACAGTGACAGGGATTACTGGATGACGGCAAATGAGGCCAAAGACTACGGTATGATAGACGAAGTTCTTACCAAAACGCCTCAGAAAGGATAGTTTTTCCGAAACCCGGAGGCATGAAATTCGTATTTTAGTAGAATGGCAGAAAGCGAAAACATTCGATGTTCCTTTTGCAATAGGGAGAAGCGCGAAACAAATGTACTGATAGCGGGCATATCGGGTCATATATGTGACCATTGCATCCTTCAGGCACAGAACATTGTTAAGGAAGAAAATGCCGCCAAGGTTAATTATTCTCTTACATCTAAACTTCACCTCCTTAAGCCCATTGAAATCAAAAAGCATCTTGACGAATACGTCATTGGTCAGGATGAGGCCAAACGCGTTTTGTCGGTTGCCGTTTATAATCATTATAAACGATTGATACACGGTAAGTTAGATACCGATGATGTTGAGCTGGAGAAATCGAACATCATTCTGGTTGGTGAAACAGGTACAGGCAAGACCTTGCTGGCAAAGACCATTGCCAAAATTCTAAACGTTCCCTTCTGCATCGCTGATGCTACGGTATTGACTGAAGCCGGTTATGTTGGAGAAGATGTTGAAAGTATTCTTTCAAGATTGCTTCAGGCAGCTGATTACGACGTGAATGCCGCTGTGAATGGCATCGTATTCATTGACGAAATTGACAAAATTGCCAGGAAAAGTGATAACCCTTCTATTACAAGAGACGTTTCAGGAGAAGGTGTACAACAAGCTCTGTTAAAGCTGCTCGAGGGATCAGTGATCAATGTTCCGCCACAAGGGGGTCGTAAGCACCCCGAGCAGAAGTTGGTGCCAATTGACACAAAAAATATACTCTTTATCTGTGGAGGGGCCTTCGATGGAATTGACAAGGTGATTGGACGTCGGATGAAAACCCAAGTAATTGGCTTTAAATCTGAAAAGGTAAATGAGGTCGATCGGGAAAATATTCTGAAGTATATCACCCCCCAAGACATCAAGAATTATGGGCTTATTCCTGAATTAATAGGTCGTTTGCCGGTGGTGACATTTTTGAATCCACTAGACGAGAGTAGTCTTCGCTCAATTCTAACCGAGCCAAAAAATTCTATCGTAAAACAGTATATAAAACTCTTTAAAATAGACGACATAACCCTGAGTTTTGATCCATTGGCACTGGATTACATTGTCGAAAAAGCAATGGAATTCAAATTGGGTGCCCGAGGTCTTCGATCTATCTGTGAAGCCATCATGTTGGATGCCATGTTCGAATTACCTTCGAAGATTGAAAAAAATCAACAGGTAGTCATAGATATGGACTACGCCACCAGCAAACTAAACAAATCGAAGATCAACCAATTAAAGGTCGCTTCCTAATATCCTAATAAACAAAAGGCACGCTGCTTCCGTTTACGATCACCACACCTTCATTTTTACACGAAGTACTTTGGTATACCGCCAAGCGGTTGGATAAATTAATGACTTCCAATTCCCGACTACCCTTTACGGGGTATACACAACTTGAAGTCGATTGAATTGGTGACTTAATTTCGGAAAAAAACACGTTTCCTTTTCTGTTTACCCCGTTACTATTACCGCGAATAACAAAATTCGTTTCAGCATTGCCATTCTCCTGGACTTCCCATACATGGCTTGCCGTCCACAAAATATCTGAATTGTCGTCGGTTACCTTTCCGCTTTGTACATAAAAGCTATGTTGAGCATTCCCCGATGCATTGTCCGCTTTGAATATCACCCTCACTTTTCCGTTTGCCTCATAATCCTGAAAATAGTAATTCGAAAAACTTAGGTCAACGGCTGAATTTTCCAACGGGAACTCACCGTAGAATTCACCGATCAGTCTCCCGTAGCGAGCTACATTCAATCCTTCACACCCAATGTATTTAAAATCTATGGTGATTTTTTTGGGGTTTGAAATGGTGTCAACTGTTATGTCATCGCATCCAAATAATGATGCCATAGTAGTTGAGGAAGACGAAATACCTTTGGTTTCCAGTGCCACCGCACGAATTATTTTATACGCATCCGAAAATACAGCCTGAGCAACTGACACATCTTCGGCCGTATTAGTGGCAGTATCCTCATCGCGTTGTGCCTTCTGACAAGACATAGCACCGAGTAAAAAAGCTATTATGAGAAGATTCTTCACCACGTAAATTTAACGGTTTTATTTCTTAGTGTATTTCAGAAAAGTAAAGGCATATTTGTGTCTTTGATCAGCGGGGTGGTACAATCGACCAACCTCTTGCCAGATCTTGTGATCGATCTCTGGGAAAAATGTATCTGCATCAAGGCTGATGTGGACTCGAGTGAGGTATAATCGGTCACAAATATCCATGGTCTCATCATACAATTGACCCCCTCCGATAATGAACAGTTCTTTTTCTCCCTTCGCTCTTGCATACTCCAGGCCTTCGCTTAAACTCTTCACATACACTGGATTATCCTTCACTTCATGATCTTGTCTGGACAGCACAATATTCGTTCTTCCTGGCAACGGCCTGTATTTTTCGGGAATAGAATCGTAATTCTTTCGACCCATCATAACACAATGGCCTTTGGTTTTTTTGGTAAAAAATGCCATGTCATCAGGCAAGTGCCATATAAGGTCGTTGTTCTTTCCGATGGCATTATTTTCTGCTGCTGCGACGATGATCGAAATTTCCATCAAACAGAAACTTCGGCCTTAATATGGGAATAGGGGTTGTAGTCAACCAATTGAAAATCTTCAAATTTGAAATCAAAAATTGATTTTACATCCTTGTTAATCAGCATTTTAGGTAATGAGCGTGGTGTTCTTTCCAATTGCAAGTGTGCTTGCTCCAAATGGTTGTTATACAAGTGCACGTCGCCAAAAGTGTGAATAAATTCTCCTTCTTCCAAGTCACAGACCTGAGCTACCATTTTAGTGAGAAGTGCATAAGATGCTATGTTAAAAGGGACCCCCAAAAAAGTATCGGCACTTCGCTGATAGAGTTGACATGAGAGCTTGTTATCGGCAACATAGAATTGAAAAAAAGTATGGCACGGTGGCAAGGCCATGTGCTCTATAAATGAAACGTTCCAGGCGCTAACAATGAGTCTTCGTGAGTCGGGATTGTTTTTTATTTGTTCTATAAGTTTGGATATCTGATCGGTGTGACTTCCATCGGGATTCGGCCATGAGCGCCATTGATATCCATATACCGGGCCCAGGTTTCCGTCCTTGTCTGCCCATTCGTCCCAGATCTTTACATCATTTTCCTTGAGGTATTTAATATTGGTATCTCCTTTTAAAAACCACAGTAATTCATGGATGATCGATCGTAAGTGCAGTTTTTTAGTTGTTAATACAGGAAAGCCTTGTTGCAGATCGAATCGCATCTGATAGCCAAAGGTGCTGATGGTCCCTGTGCCCGTGCGGTCACTTTTTTGAGTTCCGTGTTTTAGAATGTGTCTTAGAAGATCGTGATATTGTTGCATGATACTGGTCTTACAATTCCAAATTTATGGATGCTTTCATAAATAAGATGCATTGTTCATAACTTGAATATTTTTTCTACTTGATTTCGATTGAATACGTAAATCAACCTGATTCCCATGGTTACAAATCCATCATTGGCATCAGGATTTCCCCTAAGCCTTCCATTCTCTAATTTTTGGGGGTCGCGGCCGCCATAGGAGAAATAAGAAGCCAATTCGCCATTGTTCGTTTTGATCAATTCGTCGTATTTGGGATAAAAACCAGAGACATCATCCAGGTAGTCGGTAAATAAAACATGGTAAATGACCTCCAATTCAATGTGCCATTGTGGATTTATTCGGTAACCTACACCCCCGCCAATTTTAAGGTTGAATTGCCACAGTTTATATGGAGTGGGATTGTCCTCACCTTCAATGAACTGACCTTCGGTACCCAATGCCTGTAGTGCTACCCAATCACCTTGGTAGTTGCCTTTGGGATTCATTTTAACCATTCCAAGACCCATGATAAGATCGGGGCCAATCAAATTTCGTCTGTACTCTCTGGAATTCATGAGTTTCCCCGGCCAGATCTTGCGAAATAATTCAACCACGTCCACATTGGCCATCAGCCTGATATCACTGATGGGTGATCTGAAATGAAGATTTCTAACGGCGAGCGAAGAGACCAGTGAATCGCGGCCTGAAACACGCCCTCTCAAATATCCCAAACGAAACTTAAATGCCTCGTTAAGTCTGAATCCAAAGGCAATTTCCATGCCTGGATGGGTGGTTTTTAGACTTGGGAAGATCGATCCCGAAAGGTCACCTTGATAATACATGGCAACAGGGGACGAGGAAATTGAGATGCGCCGTTGGCCCGATGTCTGTAAATTCATCAGGCAAAAAACCAAAATGACAATTACCCCGAGACAACGCACTTAGCTAGATTCTTATTCCAATAATGACAATGTCGTCCACCTGAGAAAGATTTCCTTTCCAATCCTGGTAGGCTTTAGTAATGCGCTCTTTTTGCTCCGCGGTGCTCAAATGACCAATTTCGATTAGGAATTTTTTGAACTTTCCCACCATGAACTTGGTTTTATTCTCTCCGCCGAACTGATCCTGAAATCCGTCAGAGAACACATAGACCATATCGCCTTTTTCTAGCGTAACGGTGTTGTTCGTAAATGGTTTGAATTCTTTGATAAAGGCCCCTACAGGCTGTTTGTCGCCTTTAAAAATGATCATCTCACCGTTCCGTATAATGTAAAGTGGATTGTTTGCCCCGGCAAATTCCAATTCCATGTTTTTCATGTCAAGGGAGACAAAACTCATGTCCATGCCATCGTTCGTGCTTTCTTCCTGTCCTTCTTTGTTCAGTGATTTGAACACACCTTCTCTCATGTTATTTAGCACTTCTGCTGGCTGATGAATTCCATTCTCATTCACTATTTTATTCAAAAGCGAAGATCCTATCATGCTCATAAATGCACCGGGTACGCCATGACCTGTACAATCAACTGCAGTAACAAAAACCTTGTCCCCTTTCTGAGACAACCAATAAAAGTCCCCACTTACAATATCCTTTGGCCAGAAAATCACAAAATGATCGTCTAGCGCTTGTTCCATCTGATGCGACGAGGGCAGCATGGCGTTCTGTATGCGTTTTGCATAGACAATACTGTCGGTCAAACTGATCTTTTGGCGCTCTATTTCTTCTTTCTGGGCAACGACCTCGGCGGTCCTTTCTGCTACTTTCTGTTCCAATTCATTGTAGTAGTTGGCTAATCGTTCCATCATGGAATTGAAATGCTCGGCAAGGCTCGTGATTTCGTTTCTTCCCTCCACTTGCGCCCTGACGTCTATGTCACCTCGCTCAATTTGCTTGGCGCTTTCAGCCAGGTGCTGAATAGGACTTGTTATGGCCTGAGCTCTCTTGTAAACGAGCACGGAAAGAATCAGCAGTGCCAGGCCAAATATGAGCATGAGTTGCTGTAATTCCTGGAAAATGAGCTTTTCCTCACCACTTCGGTCGGTAATAATTCGGATGATACTCCCTTCATAGAGATCTGTGTTCTCCCGATCCATGTAAATGAATTCGCACCATATTCTTTTACCTGCTCCTTCCAGTTTAAAATTAATTCGCGTCTGTTCGCTAAATGCTTCATGGTATAGGTCCATGTACTCAGGATCTATTTGTGCATCCCGAATGAATGAGGCTGGATCTTCACCTCCTAAGAACAAGTCTACAGAAACGATGCTCGGTGCCAGATTCGATAATTTTTCTAAATGGGAGCGGTAAAGATCCACGATTCTATTCGCCTCACTGCTATAACTTCCTATTTCGATTATGTACTTGCCATCTTTTGTGGGCTGATAGGTATACTTTTTCAGTCGCCTGGTACTTCGCTCAAGGGACAATTTTTCAGAAATGAATTGTCCATTTTCAAAAATACTCAACAGAAACTCCTTGTGCTTTTCGTCAATACTGAACAAATTGAAATTCAAATCGCGAACAAAAGTGGTATTGACGATTATTCCCTGGCGGTTGATAATATAAATGTCCTGCTTCATCCCCAGTTTGCGACGGATGTCTTCCAGGGAAATGAATTCTATGCTATCGGTCTCTCTAAAAAATTCATTGACAAGTATGTCGCTCATGGTAGTGAGGTACTTGTCCATGTCGCGCTCCACAGGTTCAAGTGAGAGATCCTGAAAAGCAAGAATATTGCGTATTTCATTTTGGATCCGCTCGTTTTTCTCTTGATGAGCCGATAGGAGGAGATCCCTGTTCCTGGTATAATTAAAATAGGCAAGTAAGATCAATGCTATGATCAGTGGGAAGATGATGTTGCTGATCAATTGCTTAAATACGGTGGTCTTACCCGGTGCTGCCATGGGTTGCAAATTACCTTATATTTTCCCGTTAATCTAACGCATATCGTCCGGGGGCTTCGCTAAATTTAAAAAATTATCCGCCAATTGCTATCATCGAGCGGTTTCTCGAGAACTGAACAGCGGCATTTTCATGTGAAAAATCTATTCTTCCGCCAGCGGCTTTCTTTTTTCGCTTTATATTTTCATCAATGAGCTCACTTACATCAGCTCCTGCCCTTAGCGGTCCAAGCAGGTCCGATTCGTCTTTGGAGAACAAGCAATTTTTCATTTTTCCGTCTGCCGTTAGTCGCAACCTGCTACATCCACTGCAAAAGGGATTGGTTACGGTGGATATGATGCCGAATATCTGTCCGTTGGTATTCACACTGAACATTTTCGATGTACTGTCGTGTGCAACTTCAAGGCTACTAATTGGATGAACTGACTCGATAATATTCAAAACTTCAGCATAGGAGAAGACTTTTCCGTACTCCCAGGAATTGCCAAAAAATGGCATGTATTCTATAAACCTGATTTGGGCACCTACTACAAGCCCGAAATTTAGAAGATCCAGAATTTCATCATCATTGAAATCGCGCATGACCACAACATTCAACTTAACATTAAATGATCTGCCAGCGGCAGCTTTTATGTTTTCCAACACTTTGTACAGGAGGTCTCGCTGGGCTATTCGTTTGAATTTTTCAGGTTTCAAGGAATCGATGCTGATATTCAAGTCCTTCATACCCAACTTTTCCATGTCGTCTAAATGCCGGTCCAACAGGGCCCCATTCGTGGTTATCGATGGCGTAATACCAATTTCCTTAAGTCCCTCGATAATCTCAATAAGATCCTTTCTCAAGCAAGGTTCTCCTCCGGTCAACCTGATCTTCTCAACTCCTTTTTCCTTAAATATGCTTGCCAGTTGAATAATTTCCCCGGCCTTCATGAGGCGATCTTCAATCATGAATTTCATTTGTTCGTCTGGCATGCAGTAGGTACACCTGAAATTGCACTTATCAGTCAATGATATCCGCAGGTACCTGTGCTTTCTTCCAAATGAATCTTTGAGTGAGGAAATCGAATCCAAGAGCGTTATGTCAAAATTGATATCACGCTCAAAGATACTTGAAATGTGTCGGCTTAGAGTCCTACGCGAAAGGAATATCCAACCTGGAAGTAATAATCGTAAAAATTATCAGTCAGGCCGAAACCTCCGGAAATGTCAACCTGATGGTTATCGTTAATTAAATAAACAAAGGCCCCGTTGATGGCGTGCATAAGGTCAGTTGAATCGAAATATCCATAGTATTCAATGACGCCTGTTAAATTTTTAGCCAGCGCCGTGCCGGTCTGGAGAACGTAGAAGCACTGGTCATCACTCTTATCGTAGTATCCATATTCCAGACCCACAATTCCATACCAAGAGCCTGAGATGGTTTTACTCGAAGTGGTGCGGAGAAGGAAATTTACCTCATCAAAGGCGTAATCCTGATCTGCAAAAAGGTCTAATTTACTGGAACCCGAAACCGTCAAATTCAGGCCATTACTGGATTCGTGTAGAATCTTATACTTGAGGCCAACGATGCTCATGTCCGCACCTGAAGAAGACTCTTGCAGGCTGCCTCCAACCTTACTTTGCAAGGACAAATAGTTGTTGGTAAACCTCAACTCAAGGTTGTTTAATATTCCGTATTTCAACAACAAATTGGGGCCATCAAATTGTTTTATCAAGCCATACGAGATGTAATTGAAACCCATTTCACCTTGCAAATGTTTTTTAGGCACAGTGAAAGGAGTTTCTGATTGCACCGGGCGATCGGTGCTGATACTGCCAATTTCTGCCTTCACCGTCTCTTCTTGTTGGGCAAAGCCGACAAATGTTATGAGTAATAGACTTGCGGTAATTAAACTTTTCATGAACTTCTGGTGATATAAGCGGTGACAATACTGCCTCGTTCCAATGTACGTTTATTCCCATCAAGATAAACAAGGGCATTGGATTGAGCAAATGACGATAGGACAAAGGAGGCCTGACCATCGAGTATTTTAACTCCTTTCTCACTGTAAAAGGCCTTTAAAAATACAGGGCGACCTCCTAGGTAAGTGTAGTCGTGCAAGAGCTTACACTCTGTGTGATTTGTAGTCGAATTGAAGCCCGATAATTGTCTCAGTGCCGGCAACACGTAAATGAAAAAACAAGTCAGTAAACTCGCCGGATTACCCGGAAGTGCAAAAACGAGCTTCTTGCCTTTCATTCCAAAATACAATGGTTTGCCCGGTTTTTGATCTACTTTGTAAAATACCTCCTTTACATCATTTCTTTCAAGGGCTTCTTTCACGTAGTCGTACTTGCCCACACTTATCCCACCCGAAATAATTAGCACGTCAGAGTTTCGCAATGCCCCGGCTATCTCGGCTTCTGTTTTGTCTAAAAAATCCTTTGCCCTTCGCTCTTCACCAAGGATAAAGCCGTTTTCTGCAAGTGCAACCTTGATCATGGCCGAATTTGATTCGTATATCTCTCCGGGACTTAGTTTTTGGCCGGCTCTTTTAAGCTCATTCCCGGTAGATATCAAGGCAATTTCAGGTTTTCTGATCACCTTGATCTTCTCAATCCCCATGGCCGCAAGGTATCCCACACCTGCCGCATTGATTACCGCACCTTTAGATAGCGCCTTCTGTCCAGTGCCGATCTGTTCGCCCTTTTTTCGAATATTGTTTTTTTGATCAGGAAGGTAATTACGTATCACGAGCTTTTTGTCCTTCAATAGGGTGTCTTCCTGCATAATCACAATATCTGTGGAAGCGGGTATGCATGCACCGGTAAATATTCTTACCGCCTGTCCACTGATTACTTCAACGGGCTTATATTTTCCTGCTTGTATTTCACCGATCACATCGAATTCCCTGGTTCCTTTGTTCAGGTCGGCGCGTATCAGTGCAAAGCCATCCATTGCGCTTTGATCAAATCCGGGAAGGTCAATGGGTGATAATACATCTTCGGCCAACACATGGCCAAAGCTATTGCGCAACAGCTTTGCAACAGCCCCCAATGGTGTAATATTTTCACTAATCCGCCTCTTTGCTTCTTCTATGCTTACCATACGCAAGTGTAAAAATAAAATTAAGTAGTTGACCACTGCTTATTGCGGCTAATACCTATTTTTGAAGATCAATGAAAGCTCCAGTTACGTTCTTCTTGTTATGCCTTTTCTTTGGAGGCCTTCATTCGCAGGTCACGACATACAAATACGACAATGGGAAAGTCAAGGCCGAAGGAAACCTTGCTCAGGGCATCGAACAGGGCGAATGGAAATATTACGATCGTGAAGGTCACCTAGTGCAAGAAGTATCCTACAGGGATGGAGAATTCAACGGTCCGTTTCGCTCCTATTATAAAAACGAAAAAATAAAAGAAGAAGGTCAGTTCGACTTTTCACACAAGCACGGTAGTTTCCAAACCTTTTACGAAAATGGTCAAAAACAAACTGAAGGCTATTATCATTTTGGTTTCAGAGATAGTTTATGGACTTTCTTTTATGACAACGGTGAAAAGTACGAAAGTGGCTATTATCGAGCAGATATCCGCGACAGCATTTGGAAATCTTGGTATCACAAAGGTCAATTAAAAAGTCTAATTTCTTATTCATCCGGTAAAGAACCCAGGATACTCGAATTCTACGATTCAAGTGGCAAGGTAATGCTCAAAAACGGCAACGGGAACTTCCGCGATTTTTACGTCGATGGTAAAATGAAAGAAGAAGGTGCCTACCTAAGTGGTCTTAAATCAGGTACTTGGATCTTATGGAATAATGAAGGGTACAAGATAAGTGAAGGTGCTTACATCGATGGCCAAAAAGAAGGGCTATGGGTTAATTATTATCCCGACGGAAAGATACTGTCAACCGGAAATTTTAAAAATGACCTGAGAGAAGGGCCTTGGATGTTCTATTATAACAATGGCCAAACAAGTAAAGGTGTCACCTTTAAAAATGACAAAGAAGAAGGGCCTTATAAGGAGTGGTTCAGAAGCGGTGAATTGAGCACAACAGGTCAATATTCCAGGGGCTTGAAAACAGGGCATTGGGTATGGAGTTTAAAGTCAGGTTTGAAAGACTTTGAGGGTGATTTCGAGGAAGACAAGCGATCGGGATTATGGAAATTCTTTTTCCACGACGAAGACAAAGTGGAGTTCCGGGGCAATTTTAAAGACGGAGAAAAAGATGGAAAATGGACCTACTTGTATAAAGATGGGGTGACATGGAAATTTGGAAGTTACTCGGCCGGGAAAAAAAGCGGAAAATGGACCTATTACGCAGAAAATGGCGTAAGAATCATGGAGGGAAACTTTGAAGAAGGAAAAGAGGAAGGTCTCTGGCAGGAATGGTATGACGATGAAAGCCGCAAAAGTGATGGGCATTTCAATAAAGGAAAAGTAGACGGCGATTGGATTGGTTGGTTCGAAAACGGCGTTGTGAACTTTACAGGTAGTTACCAGGAGGGTAAGAAGAATGGTCGTTGGGAACACTTTTATCCCTCAGCTCAGCAAGAATTGATAGAGCACTACAACATGGGCGTTCTTGAGGGTATGAGAACATACTGGTACGACAATGGAAAATTAAAGGAAAGTGGAAATTATAAGAATGGCACAAAAAACGGTGAATGGATGTTCTATTACGAAAACGGTAAGCTAAGTGCTCAGGGCACTTTCAACAAGGACCGTCTTGAAGGTAAAATGACGACCTATCACGAAATTGGTACAGTCGAAAGTGTTCGGTTTTATAAAGAAGGAAGGGCTGATGGAACCTGGGAGTATTATGGAAAGAAAGAAGGTGATCTTTTGCGAAAAGTAAAATTTAAGAAGGGAGTTGTTATAGAAGAAACCGAATGAAGCATTCACTGCTACTCACAATATTCTCACTTGTAATCTCTGCTGCCTGGGCACAAGAAAAACCTGCATACAAGATCTATAACGGTCAGGGAAAGGAGGTGAAATACAGTAAAATGATCAAGGAGATCCAGGTCGCCGATGTCCTTTTGTTCGGCGAATTGCACAACAATGCGATTGCACATTGGCTGGAACTAGAGGTAAGCAAAGATTTACTGATTAAAAGGGGGCTTGTGTTGGGTGCAGAAATGCTCGAAGCAGACAACCAGACTGCACTGGATGACTATTTAAAAGGAACTATTGAAGACAGGGGCTTTGATAGTTTGGCCAGGTTATGGCCCAACTACGATAACGATTATAAGCCCCTGGTAGATTTCGCCAAAGAAAATCAACTTGTTTTTGTGGCGAGCAATATACCACGTCGATACGCAAGTCTGGTGTATAAAGGTGGTTTTGAGGCACTTGATACGATTTCTGAAAAAGAAAAATCTTGGATGGCACCTTTGCCTATCGATTTTGACCCTGAAATAGAAACCTATAAGGAAATTCTCACGATGATGGGAGATCATGGCAGCCCCCGTCTAGTCATGGCACAAGCCATAAAAGATGCTACCATGGCCCATTTTATTCTGGAAAATCTGACTGACGGCAGTCTTTTTATTCATTACAACGGGGCCTATCATTCAGACAACTACGAAGGCATCCTTTGGCACATGAAACGAAAAAAGGCAGAAATCAATTGCAAGACCATCTCAACCGTTTCGCAAGATAACATCAATGTGCTCCAAGAAGAAAATTTTGGAAAAGCGGATTTCATCATATGCGTTGACGCAGACATGACAAATACATATTGATTGAATCAGGGTTTTTTATGAGATTTTGATTGTTTTGAATGAATAAAAAAATAGCCCTAGTAACCGGAGCTAGTTCCGGAATTGGCAGAGCAACAGCAAAACGACTTGCAAAAGAAGGATATGACCTAATAGTTTGCGGAAGGCGAGCTGAAAAACTGGAAGAACTCAAAAATGAGATCTCAGTAGAGGCGAGGATCAAAATTCTGTTGTTTGATGTGCGAAGCAATAGCCATGTCCAAAAGGCCATCGAAACCCTTCCTAAGAAATGGAAGGCCATCGATGTATTGGTCAACAATGCCGGAAATGCCCATGGACTTTCATCAATAGATCGCGGTGATGTAGCCGATTGGGACGCCATGTTGGACGGGAATGTGAAAGGCCTGCTATACGTTTCCAGGCAGGTGATTCCATTAATGGTAAACAGGAATTCGGGCCACATTATTAATATAAGCTCTGTCGCGGGCAAACAGACTTACGAAAATGGTGCGGTCTATTGCGCATCAAAAAAAGCAGTTGAAGCCTTGAGCGAGGGAATGCGTCTGGACCTGACAAAACACGGAATAAAAATAACAAACATCGCACCTGGAGCCGTGGCTACCGAATTTTCGGAAGTTCGTTTTAAGGGTGATAAAGAGCGAGCCGAGAAGGTCTATGAGGGATATGAACCTTTATTGGCAGAAGATATTGCCGATTTGATTGTTTATTCGATTTCGCGGCCCGGGCGGGTAACTATTGCAGACGTAACTGTTTATGCGAAGTCCCAATCGGCTCCGACCACCATCTACAAGGACTGATGGTGACGCTTTATAAACTCAGCAAAGTAATTCAGTAATTTCCTATACCATCAACCTGCGGTGATAATTGATCTGGCCCAAATGGTAGTTCAAATGCCCGTAAAGATGGCTTAAGAAATAGGCCGTTGTCATGTCATAACCCAACACCTGTTTCGGAAAGATGCTTTCGAGTTGTGACTCTTTCATGTTTTCGAGTGTAACGATCACATCATTTAGTGCCAATTCCAACCCGTGAATGATCTCTTCCCTTGGAACATTTCTACTGTTGAACTCGGCATGTCGTTCGCGTCGATAATTATTCCCACCCATTTCATGCCCAATAAAATGGCGCAAATTTCCAATGAGATGCAAGGCCAGATTGCCGGCCGAATTATTCAACTCCCCTCCGATCTTCCAAAGTTCGAAGTCTGAATCGTATGCAGAAATTTCTTTTATAACGGCGTTAATGTCGCGCTCGAACAGAACAATGTATGATTGAATAAAAAGATTCATTTGCAATGGAATTTATTGGTTGATTATATACCTGCTTTTTCAATTATGGCCTCTACTACTCCGGGATCCAACAAGGTACTAATGTCGCCCATTCCTTCCTTCTCGCCACTGGCAATTTTTCTAAGAATACGACGCATGATTTTTCCTGATCGCGTTTTGGGCAATCCATCGACCAGGAAGATTTTATCGGGGGTGGCAATAGGACCGATCATCTTACGAACGATTTCACTGATCTCTTCCTTTAGTAGATCGTTGGCCTTGTCATGGGGATGGCAGATAACAAAGGCGCAAATACCCTGTCCTTTGATTTCATGTGGGTACCCCACCACGGCCGATTCAACGGTGATTTCGTGTTCATCAATAGCATCTTCGATCTCGGCTGTTCCGAATCGATGGCCCGAAACATTTATGACATCGTCTACCCTACCAGTGATCCGGTAATATCCGTCTTCATCTCTTCTACACCCATCGCCTGTGAAATACCGATCCTTGAAACGATCAAAATAATTTAATCTACATCGCTCATGGTCACCATAGGTAGTGCGGATCATCCCAGGCCATGGAAAATTAATGCACAAATTACCTTCTACATTATTGCCTTTGATCTCATTGCCTTTATCGTCTACGATGATTGGTTGAATTCCGGGAAGGGGCAAGGTCGCAAAAGTCGGCTTGAGTTTTGTAATCCCCGATAGCGCCGAAATCATAATGCCCCCCGTTTCGGTCTGCCACCACGTATCGACAATGGGGCAATTGCCATGACCAACTTCTTTGTGGTACCAATGCCATGCTTCTTCGTTGATAGGTTCGCCAACCGTGCCAAGGGTTCGCAATGTCGAAAGATCGTGCTTTCTGACCAGATCAATGTCGCAAGCTTCCAGGGCTCTGATGGCTGTGGGAGCAGTATAAAATATATTGACCTTGTACTTGTCAACGATGTCCCAGGCACGTCCGGCATCCGGGTGCGCAGGTGTACCTTCGTACATAACGCTGGTAGCTCCGCAAAGAAGGGGTCCGTAAACAATGTATGAATGACCAGTGATCCATCCTATGTCTGCCGTGCACCAGTACACATCACCCTGTTGGTATTGAAAAACATTGGTAAAAGAATAGGCCGTATACACCATATAACCCGCACATGTATGAAGCACGCCCTTTGGTTTTCCAGTTGAACCAGAGGTGTAAAGAATAAACAAAGTGTCTTCACTATCCATTACCTCGGCCTGGCATTGATCACTCATGCCTTCGATGGCCCGATGCCACCAAATGTCCCTGTCATTCATGTCAATAGCTGCCCCGGTGTGCTTGTAGACAAGGCACGTCTTGACCATGGGGCACTCTTGCATCGCCTCGTCAACAATGCTTTTTAACTCTACTTTTTTTGGTCCTCGCAATAGTTCGTCCGAAGTGATGACCATTTTACATTGACCATCGATAATGCGATCAGCGAGCGATCTTGCCGAAAAACCTGCGAAAACCACACTGTGAACCGCACCTATCCTGGCACAAGCTAAAACGGCAAAAGCCAATTCAGGGATCATCGGAAGGTAAAGGCATATTCGGTCGCCTTTTTTTATGCCCAGTGATTTAAGCATGTTGGCCGTCTTGTTCACTTCTTGCAAAAGCTCGGCATAGGTAAAAACACGAGATTGACCATTGACCTCGTTCGGTTCCCAATAAAAAGCAATTTTGTCGGGATTAGTTTCGGCATGCCGGTCAAGGCAGTTTTCGGTAATGTTCAACTTTCCTCCAGCAAACCATTTTACGTCAGGCTCACGAAAATTCCATTGAAGTACCTGATCCCATTTTTTGTGCCAGTTGAAATAACCGGCTATTTCCGACCAGAAACCTTCAGGGTGTTCTACGCTTTTTTGGTAGGTTCTTTGGTATTCACTAAAATCCTTGATCCTGAAATCCATTTCATCGATTTTCATCAAATATAAAAATTCGATAAAAGCAGGTCAGCTCATCATATATTGGTAAACAACCCGATACATATCATCGGGTTTTTCGGCGTGCACCCAGTGTCCAGCGCCATGGATGGTCATGATCCTAGAATTGGGGAAGTGTTGGCCAATTGAAGGATCGTCATCGCGAATGTAATTTGACTGATCACCCTTGATAAATAGGGTATTTCCACTATAAATTTCATAGCGAAATGGCCAAGCGCTGATCGCTTCAATGTTCTTATCAATTGCATTAAGATTAAAACGGTAGGCCAATTTACCATCCTGCTTCCAATAAACGTTTTTAGCAAGAAACAAGACCACAGATCGATCGCCCAGGCGCAACATCAATTGATCTTCGACTGTTCTTCGATCTTTCACCGTTGCAAAGTCCACCGAAGTTAGGGCGTCTAAAATTTCACGATGATGAACTTTGTACGTTTTCGGACTGATGTCTGCAACGATAAGACCGGAAATAAGTTCGGGGTGCTTAAATGCAAAAGCCATGGCTGTTTTACCTCCCATGGAATGTCCTAAAAGAACCGGCTTTTCAATGTTGTGGTCCTGAATAAATTCCAAAAGATCTTGAACCATTGCTTCAAAGGTCATTTCATCGCTGTGAGGTGATTGCCCGTGATTTCTCTGGTCAACGCTGAATACGTGAAACTTCTCTCCATATCTGCGCGCAAGACTTTGCCAATTATCAAGCGAACCCAATAAACCGTGCAAGATGATCATAGGTCTGCCGGATCCGAATTCCTTGTAGTTGAGTTTCATTCCTTGGGTCGTAATTCTCGTAAATAAAGCTGAACACTGTTTTCCAATCCATAATAGAGCGCGTCCGAAATAAGCGCGTGACCAATGGATACTTCTAACAAACCTTTGACCCGCTCTCCGAAATAACGAAGGTTATCGAGATTTAGGTCATGGCCTGCATTAATGCCAAGGCTGTTTTCTTTGGCAATCCCAGCTGCTCGAACAAAGGGTTCGATTGCTTTTTCTTTATCAGCCGCATAGGTTCTGGCATAAGACTCGGTGTACAATTCTATACGGTCCGCACCACATTGAGCAGCACCTTTGATCATGGCTGAATCGCATTCAACAAAAAGTGAAGTTCTGATGCCTTTATTACTGAATGTTTTTAACACATCTGTCAATAAAGACTTGTTTTCTATGGTATTCCAACCTGCATTCGAAGTAAGCACATCGGGAGGATCAGGGACCAGCGTGACCTGATCCGGTACAACTTCTAGTATGAGGTCAACGAATGACTCAGTTGGATAGCCCTCTATATTGAATTCTGTTTTTACACAGCGGCGCAAATTCCTGACATCTTCATAACGTATATGGCGTTCATCAGGCCTTGGATGCACCGTTATGCCTTGAGCACCAAATCGCTCGATGTCCCGGGCAGCTTGTAATAAATCTGGAACATCACCGCCACGCGCATTTCTGAGGGTAGCTATTTTATTAATGTTTACGCTCAAGCGCACCATAAAATAATTGTTAATATTGTACGTATAGGTACTAAAGTACTAGTAAATCTTAAAGTGAATCATGTACGCCTCAAGTTGCATCAATCCTGAGATCCCCTATCTGCAACCCGAAGACAAAGGGCTTACGGCCTTAGGGCTCTTAGAGGAATTGAAGTTATCTGAGATGCCGTTGGTAGATAATGACCACTACGTGGGCATTATCACTGAAATGGACTTACTCGATTATGAATGCATTGATGGCCAGTTATCAGACATCAGTTCGAAATTGGGCCATCCCTTTATATTAGAAGATGATCACATTTTTGACGCAGTCAGCAAGATCGCCGCAGATAATTTGAGTGTATTGCCTGTGATTAGTGCAGATGAAAAATACATTGGTGCCATCGATCAGGCCAGCCTTATCAGGATGATTTCCCAGGCCGAAGCCTACAGAAGCCCGGGTGGTGTAATTCAATTGGAGATCAGTATACACGACTACTCCATGGCAGAAATCTCCCGATTGGTGGAGTCGAATGATCTAAAGATCCTTCACCTGGAGGTAAATACAGCGGCGGCCGAAAACATGCTGAATGTCACCATTAAAGTGAACAAAGCAGACCTGACCAGGCTGATTCAAACCTTCAACAGGTTCAGTTACAACGTAACGGCGTCTTTTCACAAAGATGAGTACGAGGAAGATCTTAGAAAGCGTTACGAAAGCTTTCTCAAGTACCTCAACCCCTGAGAATGAAATTTCTTTTTTTCATGCTTTCTTGCCTGGTCTTTGCGAACTTCCAGATAAGAGGACAAGGCATTGAAGATCAATCAAAAGATAGCCTTATAGTAATCAGGAACATCGTTCTGGTTGGAAATAAAAAGACCAAATCGTGGGTCATAGAACGGGAATTGACCTTTGCCAGAGGAGACACCATTTTGAGTAAAAAACTTTCTGAATCGCTTGAGCGGTCAAAAAACAACCTGAGGAACACCTCGCTTTTTACTACCAATGATTTCCGCTTTACTATAAATCAACATGGAATGGTCGATGTCTTTATCGTTGTTTCGGAGCGCTGGTACGTATGGCCACAGCTTATCTTTCAACTGGCAGAGACCAACTTCAATTCGTGGTGGGAAAACAAGGATTTCTCAAGGATCAACTACGGTGTGAGAGTTAATCACAAGAACTTTCGGGGAAGAAATGAAGAATTCAATGTTTTACTTCAATTTGGCTTTACCGAACTTATATCTTTTTCTTACTCGGTTCCTTTTTTTAATCGTCGCAAAACCTTAGGCCTTGGTGTCTCGGCATCTTTTGGCAGAAACCATGAAGTAAACTACAATTCTGACATGAATAAGCGTTTGTTTTATAAAGATGCGACACGGGTGCAGCAGTGGTTTAGCAAAGCATCTGCTGAACTGCGTTTTCGACCAAAAATATTCAGTCGCCATACACTGGGTTGTGTCTTCAACGAAGTGTCCATTTCCGATACGATCAAATCTCTCAATGCCAATTACCTTCCAGCAGCTTCCAACCGCCAGCGTTTTGCATCAATAAGTTATAACTATACACTGGATAAAAGGGACAATAAAGTATACGCGCTAGAAGGTTGGTTCCTGAAATTGGCCATTTATCAATATGGACTCGGGATCTTTCGGTCTGAAATTGATCAAACATGGTCTGAAATAGAAACGAAAAAATACCTAAAACTTGCGCCAAAATTTTATTTATCAGGGCTTTTAAGGGGTCAGGGGTTTTTTAATAAAACGCAGCCTTATTATCTAAGGCAAGGCTTAGGCTATTCAGACAAAACCAATGTTAGATCATATGAGCTATATGTGATAGATGCCCAGCAGTTTGCCATTGGAAAGCTGCAACTAAGATATAATCTGAAATCATCGACACCGACTGAATTGGAGTTTGTGCCACTCAAAAAGTTCAGGAAATTTTATTACAACGTTTATCTCGGAGTATTCAGCGATGCGGCCTATGCATTGGATGAATTCGGTTTCCCCAGAAACAACTTTGCAAATGAACTCCAATGCGGAAGTGGAATTTCTCTTGATATAACATCTGTTTACGACATGGTTTTTCGCGCTGAGTATTCAATCAATAAATTTGGAGAACACGGATTATTTCTCCATTTTGTAGCTCCGATATAGGACCATGACATTTGGAATTTACAGCAATAGTCAAACGGATGTCAATCTTCAGGCAGTGGCCGAGCTGCGATCATTTCTCGATGCAAAAAACATCACTTACACCGTTTTTGAGGATCTAAATCAGACACTTTCGTCCCCACATTCCATCAGCTTTTCAAGCAAAGACGAACTAATTTCCCAGGCTGGCGTTCTAATTACCATTGGTGGCGATGGGACTATTTTAAGTGCAATACATTTCGTCGCTAACTCAGAAGTTCCGGTTCTTGGTGTGAATACCGGAAGGCTCGGCTTTCTGACAAGCCTAACCATCGCTGAAATGCCGGGATTGCTGGACGAAATTCTTCAAAAAAAATTCAACATCGAGGAACGAGCCTTACTGGACGTAACGGCAAGCGACAGGCCCGACAAAGAACCCGAAATCTCCTTGAATGAAGTTTCTGTTTTAAAGAAGGATAGTTCTTCAATGATCACCATCCATGCAGAGCTGGACGGCGAATTGCTCAACACTTATTGGGCCGATGGATTGATCATTTCTACAGCAACGGGTTCGACGGCCTATTCTTTAAGCTGCGGTGGCCCCATTGTAATGCCCGGTTCAGGTAATCTCATTATCACTCCAATTGCGCCGCATAACCTAAATGTTCGACCACTTGTGATTGATGATGAAAGTGAAATTCGACTCTGGTTTGAAACCCGTTCCAGCGATCTTATGATCGCCCTTGATTCATCGTCCAGAATTGTGCACGATAACGTAAGTATCAGGATCCGAAAATCAAAAAGTACCATCAAATTATTACGACAAGAATCTTATAGTTATCTTGAAACTCTCAGAAACAAGCTTAATTGGGGTTTGGACCAACGCAATTAACCACGGCTTGTGAAGAAGTCGGCTTATAAGTGTTCGTTTACACATTAATCCTTGTTATTTTAATCCATTATATTTGCTAAAATCTCTTTTGAAAGCGCTGAATGGTCAGGTTTAGTCTTGTTTTCTTCTTATTATTTGTGTTCACTCAATCCTTTTCGCAAGCTTGGAAAAGACAGCGACTTGAGGTTGGCGGTGGCATTGGCACTACCAATTTCCTGGGAGACTTGGGCGGCTCGGCTTCTGAAGGGGGCAGCTATGGACCAAAAGATCTGAATTTTGCCGCCAGCAGGTATGTTATAACTGCAACAGGTCGGTATTTTATTCGATCGAATATGGCCGCCAGAGGTAGCCTGAGCTATGCAAGAATAGCCGGAGATGATGCAGATTCAAAGAACCCTACCAGGAATAGCCGAGGATTGAAATTCCGCTCACCCGTGGTTGAACTTGCAGCCATATACGAGTTTTATTTTTTGACTGAAAAAACAAAGGGAATGTACCGCTTGAAAGGTTCCCGGGGTTTGGCGAAACTGAAACTTGACGGATATTTGTTTGCCGGACTCGGACTCTTTTATTTCAACCCTAGAAATGAAATGGATGGAAAATGGCACTCCTTACAGCCCCTCGGAACAGAGGGTCAAACAGCTGGCAACGGCAGCAAATACAGCCGGATCCAGGGAAGTGTGCCGCTGGGAATCGGATTCAGAAAAAAAATTCAACGCCAATGGCACCTTGGACTCGAGTTTGGCGTGCGTATGACAACCTCAGATTACCTGGACGACGTCAGTGGTAAATATTTTGAGCAAGACAAGATCAAAGGTGCCAATGGAGACAAAGGAGATTTGGCTGCTTACCTTGCAAATCCGAACGAAAACAATAATTGGCCCAGTGTGACGTATAATCAAGATGGAACCATTTCGGAATTCCAACAAAGGGGAGATCCGAAAAACAACGATACTTATATGTTTGCCACTGTTACCCTTAGCTACAAGATCAAACGCCGTCGCAGAAGTTTACCGAAATTTTAACATCGTGCGACAAATCCGCTTTCTATCGATTATACTGGCTTTTATCGCCTCATCACTGGCAACCGCCGTTGGCCAGCGAAACGAATTCGGCTTGTTTTTGGGGATGTCCTATTACAACGGAGAATTGAATCCGGGAAAGCACATTGTGGAAGTTTCTAAACCCGCCTTAGGTGTGTTCTACGATGCCCACATCAACTCACGTTATTATTTCAGAACCATTGCCTCCTATGGTCAGATCGCTGCTAATGATGGACTTACAGACGTTGGATTGAACAATTTCAGGAATTTACAATTCGAAGCCCGCGTTATTGATCTCTCTGGCCAGATCCATTTCAATTTCCTGCCCTATGGTATAGATGTCAACAGTAAACCTTATACCCCATACATTTTTGTAGGTCTGGCTTTGTTCAACGTTAACCCTTCGGTCAGTTCCATGAATACTGATTCTGCGACAGCCAGGCCAACAGAGAATTATTCCCGCAATCTCACAAGCGTCGCCATACCGTTCGGTGCTGGATTCAAGGCCATTTTCGGTACTTTCACCGTAGGTCTGGAATGGAACTTCCGCAAAACATTTAGCGATGATTTCGACGGCGTTGATAATCAGTACAAGACAGGAAATGTGATCGATGATCCCGTTGTCTATCCCCAGCCACAAGGCTTTCAAAAGGGTCTTTTTTACACAAAAGATTGGTATTCATTTATTGGCCTCACTGTAAGCTTCCGGCCTTTGCCGAAAAAAAATGCCTGCCCTGGAATGAATTAGTTTCAGATTCAATCAATTAAGTGGATATTTGTAGCTTCCTTTTCTCAGGAATTTCAAGAAGAACCAATGAGTTTGCCCGAAAATCTTCATAAGGATAACATCCCTGAGCACATCGCTATAATAATGGACGGTAATGGCCGTT
Organism: Vicingaceae bacterium; assembly: GCA_040220895.1. Taxonomy (GTDB): domain Bacteria; phylum Bacteroidota; class Bacteroidia; order Flavobacteriales_E; family Vicingaceae; genus UBA11591. The sequence goes on along the minus strand of JAVJVY010000010.1, from coordinate 143,355 downwards.
GGGCTAAAGAACAGGGTAAAAACAGGGTTTTTGGACATCGCAGTGGTGTGACATCCGTTAAAAGTGTTGTCGAAGGCGCAGCGGAATTGGGCGTTAAAAATCTGACCCTTTATGCATTTTCCTCAGAAAACTGGAGTAGACCCAAGAGCGAGGTCAACGCCTTGATGCAGCTCTTGGTCAACAGTATAAACAGAGAGACCAAAACACTAAACAAGAACAACATTCGTTTAATGGCCATCGGGGAACTGTCCAATCTTCCCTCAAGTTGCCAAAAAGCACTTTTAAAGGCCATCGATGAAACCAAGGGCAATAGCCATATGAATCTGATCCTAGCACTTAGTTATAGTTCCAGGTGGGAATTAGCCGTTGCTGTCAAAAAAATGGTTGGAGATGCCATGGATAATAAGTTCAAACTCGAAGATATCAATGAGGAACTAATCCAGAATTACTTGACAACGGCAGACCTTCCTAATCCCGAACTGCTGATCAGAACCAGTGGTGAAATGAGAATCAGCAATTTTCTCTTGTGGCAGATCGCTTATTCCGAACTGTACTTCACCAAGAAAAATTGGCCGGATTTTCGAAAAGAAGATCTTATTGAGGCGATTATCGACTATCAGCAGCGCGAAAGGCGCTTTGGGAAAATAAGTGAGCAAATGTCGAAGAATGGGTGATCTTTTTCGCACAGCTTGGCTCATATTGAGTCTTTTAATTGTGATGGCTGCCAATGCCCAGGTAGCGCAAAAACTAAGCTATACTTCACCCAAGAAATACGAAATAGGGGGCGTCACCGTAAAAGGGGCTGATTTCTTCGATCACAACGCCCTAAAGTCCATTTCTGGTCTTAGAGTAGGGAAAGAAATTGAGGTGCCAGGAAAAGAAGTCTCCGAGGCAATTAAAAACCTTTGGAATCAAAAACTTTTCTCTGACATCAAGATATCAATAGACCGAATTGAAGGTCGTTACATCTATTTATTCATTGACGTCAAAACCATGCCCCGCTTATCAAAATTTAAAATAACCGGGGTCAAAAAGGGCGATGTTGATGATATCAGGGAATCCATTCAATTGATCAGGGGAAAGGTGTTAACCGAGGATGTATTGATCGAAACACAAAATAAGATCAGGAAATTTTATGTCGATAAAGGACGTTTGAATGCAGAAGTCGAGATAAGTCAGGAATCTGACACCACACTTAATAATCACGTTATACTGAACATCAGAATAAAGAAGAACAAACGCGTTAAAATTCACGATGTCATTATAAAAGGCAACAAGTCGATCAAAGAAAAGAAGCTGCGAAAAGTGATGAAGAATACGAAGCAAAATAAAGGTTTCACTCCTCTTTCTACCAGTAAATTCAAGCGGCCAGGTTATGAAATTGATAAAAAAGCGCTGATCAAAAGATACCAGGAAGAAGGATTTCGGGATGCCCGGATCTTGAGGGATACCGTTATCAGAAAAAATGCAAAGCGAATAAATGTTAGCATCGAGATCGAAGAGGGCCGTCGTTATTATTTTCGAGATATCCGCTGGATTGGAAACACTAAATACAAAACGGAAACCTTGAATAAAATTCTGGGAATTGAAAAGGGTGATGTATACAATCAAAAATTAATGGAGCAACGTCTCCAGCAAGACCCCAAAGGTCGGGACATCAGCACATTGTACCTCGATGACGGATACCTGTTCTTCAATGTAACTCCTGTTGAGGTAATGGTTGATGGCGACAGCATTGATTTTGAGATCAGGATTTATGAAGGTCGGCAAGCAAGGATAAACCGCGTTTGGGTTAGTGGTAATACCAAGACCAACGACCACGTTATCATGAGGGAAGTGAGAACAGTGCCAGGAAATCTATTCAGCAGATCGGATATCATGCGAACCCATCGGGAATTGGCACAGCTCAATTATTTTGATCCGGAAAAGGCCAATCAAAACATTACACCAGACCCAGAAAACGGAACCGTAGACATTGAGTATATCGTTGAAGAGAAACCCTCTGATCAAATTGAACTTTCGGGCGGATGGGGCGGCGGACAAATTGTAGGTACGCTGGGCTTGTCATTCAATAACTTTAGTGCAAGAAACTTCTTTAAAAAAGGCGCTTGGAATCCACTTCCCTCCGGAGATGGTCAGCGACTTTCACTCCGGGCCCAGACCTCAGGACCCATCTATCAATTTTATAGCATGAGTTTCACCGAACCATGGCTGGGCGGAAGAAAGCGTAATTCGCTAACAGTAAGTTTCTATCATCAGGTCAGTACCAACGGCCAGCGAAAGACGATCTCTGATGAATTGGGAAATGAGATCCGCAATCCAAATCGTCAGGCATTATTGATGTACGGGGTTTCCGTCGGCTTGGGAAAACAACTGCAATGGCCTGATGATTACTTTTCATGGTATAACGAGGTTTCTTATCAGTATTACATCCTCGAAAATTGGAATCAATTCTTCTTCACCAATGGCATCTCTAAGAACCTGAGCTTTAAAACTGAGATTGCGCGAAATTCCATTGATGCTCCGATCTATCCCAGAACCGGCTCAAGGGTTTCACTTGGCTTGGAATTTACCCCGCCCTGGTCGATGGTGAACGATGTGGACTATACAACAGCAACCATCGATGAACGTTATGAATTCGTTGAGTTTCATAAATGGACGTTCAAAGTAGATTGGTACAACCGTTTGGCCGGTGATCTGGTGTTGAATACCAAATTTGGTTATGGATTTCTCGGTTTTTATAATAAAGACCTGGGGCAATCTCCTTTCGAGCGTTTTTATGTTGGAGGAGACGGTTTGAGTGGTGGAATTAACCTAGAAAGTCGCGAAATCGTCGGTATGCGGGGTTTTGAGAATCAACAATTGTCGGCTCAGGGCGGAAGCTCCATTGTTTCAAAGTACACGGTGGAATTGCGTTATCCGCTGACTCTTAACCCCACGGCTACCATCTATGGCCTGACTTTTGCCGAAGCCGGCAATGCCTGGGAACGCTTCGCTGACTTCCGGCCATTTGCCGTTTACAAGTCGGTAGGTTTTGGTGTCAGAATATTTATGCCAATGTTCGGCTTGCTGGGAATAGATTACGCCTGGAGGCTAGATGAGATACCCGGTGTTACCAACCCGAATAAGAGAGGAATTTTCCATTTCACGATTGGCGGCAATCTAGGCGGATGGTAATTAATTATTAGTTTTGCGAACCCTTGAAATACGCATGAAAAGTCTGTTGAGTTTGTTCTTAATGCTCTTGACAATAAGTCAGTTACACGCCCAAAAAGTGGGGTACATTGACACGGACTATATTCTTGACCAGTTACCAGAATATAAAGATGCTCAGGGCCAACTGGATGCGATCTCTGCAGAGTGGCAGGCACAACTAGAAAAACGTTATCAAGTGATCGATCAAATGTATCAGGATCTGCAGGCCGAAGAAATCCTTTTGACCGACGACATGAAAAGAAAGCGGATAGAAGAAATCAAAGAAAAAGAACAAGACGCCCTGGAATACCAAAAAAAGAAATTTGGTATCGAAGGAGAATTATTCAAGGAACGACAAAAACTAGTCAAACCATTGCAAGAAAAAGTATACAAAGCAATAAAAGAAGTAGCAAGAGCCAGTGGTTATGCCATTATGATGGACAAAGCCGGGTCTACTACACTTATTTATACTAACCCCAAATACAACAAAAGCGACGCCGTTTTAAAAAAACTGGGTTACGATGTTGAGAATCCTTCTGAATTTTAATTTTGTCACTCAAACAACTAGAAAAATGAAAAAAGTACTTACGCTCATTCTTATATGCCTGGTTTTTAACACCGGTGTCATCATGGCCCAGAAAATTGGCCATATCAATTCCAACGATCTTTTATTGGCTATGCCGGAGAGAGCCAATATAGAAACCGAAATTCAAAGCGTTGCCAAGCAATTGGAAAATCAATTGTTAACCATGCAGCGCGAACTTGAAACCAAATTCCAGGAATTTCAGGCCAAGGAATCACTCATGACCGAATCGATCAGAGAGGATAAGATCAAAGAATTAAACGGTCTGGAGCAGCGACTAAAAGAGTTTCAACAAAATGCACAAAGTGACCTTCAAAAGAAAGAACAGGCCCTTACAGACCCCTTGATCAAAAAGGCAAAAGACGCCATCGAGGCCGTAGGCAAGGAGAATGGTTTCACCTATATCCTTGATTCGGGCATCGGTTTTATTCTATACATGGATGAAACCACAGCTGTTGACATTATGCCTATGGTAAAAACCAAGCTCGGTCTTGAACTTGAGTAGGGCGCGCATCATTGTCAAAATCTGATCCAATTGGCGTATTCGATTCAGGCATCGGTGGACTAACCGTTGCCAATGCGATTGCGCAATATTTACCCAAAGAGCATCTGGTGTATTTTGGTGATACAGCCCACTTGCCCTATGGAGACAAGGCGCCTTCATCAATTATCGAGTATTCCAAAGCCATTGGGCAGTTCCTGATTGAAAAAAAGTGCAAGGTGATTGTCATTGCCTGTAATACGGCCTCGGCCATTGCCTATGACCATGTGGTGGAAATGGCAGGGGATATTCCCGTAATCAATGTTATTGATCCGGTAGTGCAGGTCGTGGCAGCGAATCCAGGCAGCAAGCGTGTAGGCGTTATAGGTACTCGAGCTACAATTCTTTCGGGTGAATATGAAAAAAGGCTTAAAAAACACAATTCAAGCCTTGAGGTCTGCAGCATGGCCACTCCGTTATTGGTTCCTTTGATTGAAGAACATATCATGGATGATACTGTGGGTCAAATGGTCATATCGAGGTACCTCAATCAGCCCGTTCTAAAAGACATTGATTCGTTGATTCTTGGATGCACCCATTACCCCTTGGTCAAACATTCGGTCGAAGCTTTTTACAAAGGACAAGTACTTGTTTATGATTCTGCAGATATCGTAGGTAAATATGTAAAGGATTACCTGGAAAAAAATAATATGCTTTCAGAGGCTTTTGATGAAGAACACGACTTTTATGTTTCGGATTTTACAGAATCTTTCGAGATGAACACCCGAAATTTCTTTGGTTCCGAGATCCACTTGAAACAGATCTCGTTTTGGTGAACGTTCAATAAATTTAAACGATGGCTTTGATCAAATCGTGCAATGGTAAAAATCCCACATGGGGCGAGGATTGCTATTTTGCCGAAAATGCAACAATAATAGGAGATGTCCTTATGGGAAGCCAATGTTCTGTGTGGTTCAATGCGGTGGTCAGGGGTGACGTTCACTACATCAAAATGGGAGATAAGGTGAATGTTCAAGACGGAGCCATTATTCACTGCACTTACCAAAAATCCCCTGTGAATATAGGAAACAACGTCTCGATTGGCCATAATGCTATTGTTCACGGGTGCACTATTCATGACAATGTCTTGGTTGGAATGGGTGCCATTGTTATGGACGATGTTGTGGTTGAGAGTAATTCTCTTATCGCCGCTGGTGCAGTTGTGCTGGAAGGTACCGTTGTTAAAAGTGGCTCGGTCATGGCAGGTGTTCCCGCCAAAAAGGTCAAAGAAGTAAGCCCCGAGCTTTTTGAAGGAGAGATCAATCGAATAGCCAACAATTACATCAAGTATTCCTCTTGGTTTAAGGAAGGCCTTTAACGTCTGGAGAATTGAACTGATGGTTTATTGGAAAAAGCAATCGCTTTCCTACACGATATCTCTGTATCTTTGGGCAAAATTCAATTATGAGCCAACAAATTCCATTCATTATTTACGCCGAATCCACTCCAAATCCAGCTACCATGAAATTTGTCGCCAATAAATACCTGGTTCCAAAGGATGTGACCTATGAATCGGTTGACATAGACAACAATCCTCTTTCGCCGTTGGCTCAGAGTTTGTTGAATTTTCCTTTCGTGAAGAAAGTCTACATCGCCACTAACTTCGTCTCCTTAACACGAGAAGAAGTCGTTGAATGGGAAGATGTCGTACACCAGGTAAGGGAATTTATTACTGAATTTTTAAATAACGGTGGAATCGCCTATAAAGGTGGTGCCGAAGAAGAATTGCCCCAAGGAGATGACACATCCTATACTGCAGTAGCGGCTCACCGGGAAGCTAAAAGTGAGGTTGAGAAAAACATCATCGCCATCCTGGATGAATACGTCAAACCCGCTGTAGAAAATGACGGCGGAGCAATTCTATTCGATTCTTATAATGAAGGTAAGGTCAATCTGATTCTTAAAGGGTCATGCAGCGGCTGCCCTTCTTCGGTAATGACACTTAAATCCGGTGTAGAAAACCTTTTACGCGAAATGATGCCCGAAGACGTTCAGGAAGTGGTGGCGGTGAATGGGTAGAAGGATCTTTGATTTTTGAGTCCTGAGCTCTGAGATTCCTAACAAGGCTCGCTAGCAACCATTATTTTTCAAGATGATCTTGGCCTCGCCATTGCCAAGCTTTTTCGAAGTCTTCCAATCTTTGCAGGCGCCTTCATCGTCACCCTTGTATTTCTTACACCAACCGCGATTATTATACGCTTCCTGGTTTTCAGGATCATTGCTTAGAACGTCATTGAAATCGGCAATGGCTTTGTCGTAATCCTTTAATTTCAAATAGGCCGACCCCCTGCTGTTCCTAACCGAAGTCAGTTCTGGCCGCTCGTCCAACACTGCGGTAAAATCTGTGACTGACTTTGCATATTCTTTTGTGATACTCAAAGCTAAACCCCTTTGAATATGGGCATTTAGATTCGTTGGGTCTGTTTCAATTGCTTTTGAATAATGCTCGATGGATTCGAGGTAATCGCCCCTTGAAAAAGCCATGTCCCCTTTTTTCAATAACTCATCGGCCTGTGAATAAATAACGCCGAAGGCAAAAACAAAAAGTAATGTGAATGAAAACTTCAATATCATAGTCCCAATAAGATTTGTTCCGGATCTTTTCCTCCAAATAACATTTTGGAGGGGTTTTCCAACATCTGTTTGACAGCCACAAGGAAACTGACCGACTCCTTGCCATCGATGATGCGGTGATCATAAGAAAGGGCCACATACATCATTGGCAATATTTCCACCTTTCCATTAACAGCCATGGGGCGTTCAACTATGTTGTGCATTCCCAGAATGGCACTTTGTGGGGGGTTGATAATGGGCGTGCTCATCATCGATCCAAAAACACCGCCATTGGTAATGGTGAATGTACCGCCTGTCATTTCATCGATACTGAGCTTTCCGTCACGAGCCTTTACGGCCAATTCCTTAATGGTCGATTCTATTTTGGCAAGACTCATCATTTCTGCATTCCGCAGTACCGGTACCATCAAACCTTTGGGGCTGCTGACGGCAATTCCCATATCCACGTAATCATAGGTGATCATTTCTTCACCGTCTACTTGTCCGTTCACAGCGGGAAACTGACCCAATGCTTCGGTGCAAGCTTTGGTGAAAAAGGACATAAATCCCAGGCCTACACCGTGCGTCTCACCAAATTTCTCTTTATACTTTTTTCGAAGATCCATGATGGGCTTCATGTTCACCTCGTTAAAAGTGGTCAGCATGGCCGTTTCATTCTTAACGGCAACTAATCTGGCAGCCAGCTTGCGACGAAGCGAACTCATTTTCTTGCGGTTCTCATTCCGTGAACCCGTCCACTGCTGCGTATCGTTGGCCGAAAAACCATTGGCGAGTGCGGACAAGACGTCACCCTTTGTGATTCTGCCATCTTTTCCCGTTCCGGAAACCTGTGATGAAGTCAATCCGTTCTCTGCCATTATTTTACGAGCAGCCGGGGAAGGATGATCCACTTTTTTTGAAGCCTCAATTGCTACGGGTTTTTCTTCTGAAGGCGCTGGAACAGCAGCTTTGGCTTCGGCTTTAACTTCTTCACTCTTGGCAACTGGGGCCTGTGCTGCCGCATTTTCCGGTTTCTTGGCGCTGGTGTCGATCAAGCAAACTACCTCCCCAACGGCAACAGCGTCGCCTTCTTCTGCTTTCAATGTGATGATTCCGCTCTCTTCTGCCGGAAGATCCAATGTGGCTTTATCCGAATCTACTTCGGCTATGACCTGGTCCTTTTCGACATAATCACCGTCTTTTACCAGCCACTGGGCTATTTCAACTTCCGTGATGGATTCTCCCGGACTGGGGACTTTCATTTCGAGTGCCATAATCTTATTTAATTGATAACGCTTTGTCCACGACTTCCTGCTGACGAATGACGTGTGTTTTATGTGAACCAGATGCCGGACTGCCCGATGCTCTTCTGCTCACCAATTCCAATCCTTCATACTTGAACATACGGATCACATATGGCCAAGGGCCCATGTTCTCGGGTTCTTCCTGAGCAAACACTACTTTTTTGACTTTGTTGTATTTTTTGAGAATACCCGCAATCTGTTTCTCGGGCCATGGAAAAAGCTGTTCTATCCTGACCAGGGCAACGTTGGAAATTTTTCGTTCTTCTCTCGCAATCATCAGGTCATAATACAACTTTCCCGAACAAAATACCAGACTTTCAGCCTCAGCGGCCTTCACACCTTCATCGTCGATGATCTCTAAAAAGCGCCCCTTTGTAAAATCGTCGATTGGCGATTGAGCCCTGGGATGGCGCAACAAGCTTTTTGGGGTAAATACGATCAAAGGTTTTCTAAAATTTCTGTGCATTTGCCGTCGGAGCAAGTGGTAGAAATTGGCAGGTGTTGTGGCATTCACCGCAATCATGTTATCGTCGGCACAAAGGGTAAGGTAACGTTCTATTCTTGCCGAACTATGTTCCGCTCCCTGGCCTTCATAGCCATGAGGCAGCAACATGACCATGCCATTTCTGACCTTCCATTTATCCTCCCCTGCCGCAATAAATTGATCCATGATAATCTGGGCCCCGTTACTGAAATCGCCAAATTGCGCTTCCCATATTGTAAGTGTTTCGGGTGCGGCCATTGCATAACCGTATTCATACCCTAAAACAGCGTATTCTGACAAGAGTGAGTTATACACTTTAAAGAAGCCCTTGTTCTTTTCTACATTAGCAAGAGGTATGTAATGTTCTTCTGAATCTTCAAGGGTTAAAATGGCATGGCGATGCGAAAATGTGCCTCTTTCAACATCCTGACCAGAAATTCTGATGCGGTATCCTTCGGCCAGGAGCGTGCCATAAGCCATTGTTTCTCCCATTCCCCAGTCGAGCATGCCGGTTTCATTCAGCATCTTGTCGCGATCCTTCATTAAACGAACCGATTTTTTAAAAAACTTTTTGTCCCCAGGTAATTCGGTAATCTTTTTTCCGATTTTCAGAAAATCTGCCTTTTTAAATCCAGTCTCAAGAGACGTTTGCATGTCGTCACTATTTCCAAAACCATAGCCTTTCCATGTACCGATTAGAAACTGATGGATGGCTGTCTTACCAATCTTTTTAGAGGCTTCAAGCATATCATCAAGCGACTGAGCAAAGTCAGAAATGACCTTTTCAGCTTCTTCTTTAGTAACTACGCCCTGTTCAACCAGATCATTCACATACATATCTCTGGGATTCGGGTGATTTTCAATGGCCTTATATAATAAGGGTTGTGTAAACCGGGGTTCGTCTCCTTCATTGTGCCCGTACTTTCTGTAACATAACAAGTCAATGAAAACATCGCTCTTGAAGCGCTGCCGGTATTCCATGGCCAGCTGAACAGCATAAGTGACCATCTCGACATCGTCTCCATTCACATGAAATATGGGGCAAAGTGTGACTTTTCCAACATCTGTGCAATATGTGCTGGTCCGTGCATCTATGTAATTTGTGGTGAAGCCGATTTGATTATTGATAACAATGTGCACCGTACCACCGGTTTTGTAGCCCTTCAGGCCCGCCATTTGAACAACTTCATAAACCACACCTTGTCCGGCAATGGAGGCATCGCCGTGAATGATGATTGGTACAATCTTGCTGTCATCAGATAGATACCTGTCTATCTTGGAGCGGACTATTCCTTCAACAACCGGTCCCACAGCTTCGAGGTGTGAAGGATTTGGTGCCAGTAAAAGGTGAACATGATCACCATTCTCTGTGACGACATCTGCTGTGAAACCAAGGTGATATTTTACGTCTCCATCAAAAAGGCTGTCCTCGTAATCCATGCCCTCGAACTCGCTGAAAATTTCGGCATGGGTCTTGTGCAGGGTATTGGCCAGAACATTTAACCTACCACGGTGTGCCATGCCTATAACAAACTCTTTGGCCCCCAGGTCCGAACCTTTTTCAATAATGCCATCCAGGGCCGGAATCAAGGATTCTCCCCCTTGTAATGAAAATCGCTTTTGACCTACAAACTTCTTGTGAAGGAATTGCTCGAACTCTACGGCGTGATTCAGCTTATTTAGGATGTATCGCTTTTCTTGTGCAGAATAATTGGGAGTATTCTTGATTGACTCCATACGCTCGCGTAAGAATTCAAATTTTTCCGGATGGCGTATGTAGGTATATTCAACCCCAAGGGATTTGCAATACGTCTCGTGTAAGTGAAATTCGATATGCCTAAGTGAGGCAGGACCAATGCCAATTTCACTTCCGGCATTAAATATGGTATCCAGGTCTTCATTCTTCAACCCAAAGTTTTCTATGTCAAGCGTTGGTTGATAAGTTCTTCTGGCGCGTACAGGATTGGTATAAGTAAAAAGGTGTCCTCGCTGGCGATAGGCATTGATCAACTGAATGACCTTGAATTCTTTCTGAACGTTCTCTGGAACGGCATCTCCGGAATAATCTTCTTTCGAAAACTCAAAGCCTTCAAAAAATTTTCGCCATCCGAATTCGACGCTTTCGGGATCTTTCTTGTACTTGGAATACTCTTCTTCCAGGAATGCTGCGCTTGAATTGCCCAGGTATGTGTATTTGTCCATAAGTTTTGACAGCTCTTAGAACAAAAATACAATAACTACGGGAAGGCGGATGCGCTTCCAGTAATTTATTGGACATGCACTTATATTTAGCGGACAGCGCCTGTTATTCCAGGTGCAGGAAGGCTTTTTTGGCTAACAATTTATCTTCGCTTTCCACATGATCCTCATCGGGCACACAGCAGTCAACCGGGCATACCGCGGCACACTGTGGCTCATCGTGAAATCCCTTGCATTCCGTGCACTTCTCTGTAACGATGAAATAGAATTCGTCTGAAACAGGAGTGTTCTTTTTGTCGGCGTTAGATGCGCTTCCGTCCATCAAGGTGATGTCACCTTTAAGACCAGTTCCATCCGAATAAGCCCATTGTTCATCAGGCTCGTAAATGGCGTTGTTAGGGCATTCTGAGACGCAGGCGTCACAATTGATGCATTCATCAGTTATTTTAATGGCCATAATTGATTGTAATTGTCAGTTGGATAACAAAAAATTCTTTGCGCAAGTTACGCTTAGATTCCTTGAGTCCAAAGTAAGAAAAATCAGCTTTTATAATGACTTTGATTATAAATTAAATGGTTTTATCGTATGAATTTTATTGCTTATTTATATCTTCAATGAAATTTCACGCCCACTTCCTATGAGCAATGCCAGCACCCAGGAACTTGAAAAAGTAGTCATCAAGTTTGCCGGAGATTCCGGAGACGGAATGCAATTAACCGGATCACAATTCACTGATACTTCTGCTTTATTAGGCAATGATCTGGCTACTTTTCCAGATTTTCCAGCAGAAATCAGAGCGCCACAAGGCACCACCTTTGGGGTCTCGGGATTCCAGGTACATATCGGCAACGTTGAGATCAATACACCCGGTGACATCGCCGACGTCCTGGTCGCTATGAATGCGGCCGCTCTCAAGGTAAATCTGAATGCTATTCGGGGCGGAGCCACGGTGATTGTAGACACCGATAATTTCAGGCAAAAAGACCTCGAGAAGGCGCATTTTGATAGTAATCCATTAGAAGATCATAGCCTTGATGGTTACAACGTTGTCGAAGCACCGATCACCTCGTTAACCCGCGAGGCCTTGAAAGATTCTGGCCTGGACGGAAAAAGCATAATGCGATGTAAAAACATGTTTGCCCTGGGCATTGTTTACTGGATGTTCAACCGGCCTCTGCTTCATACCGAAGCATTCCTGGAAAGTAAATTCAAAAGCAAACCAGACCTGGTTGATGCCAATAAAAAAGTGTTGCTGGCCGGCTATCACTACGCTGAAACACTGGAACTATTGACTTCTAACTTCATTATTCCACCGGCACAGATCGAGCGTGGTACGTATCGAAATATCATGGGCAATCAAGCAACGGCCTGGGGATTTTTGGCGGCTTCAGAAAAATCGGGCCGTGACCTGTTCCTTGGTTCCTACCCCATTACTCCAGCTTCGGACATACTCCACGAATTATCAAAGCACAAGCAATTTGGGGTTAAAATTATTCAGGCCGAAGATGAAATCGCCGGGATCTGTACGGCTATTGGCGCCAGTTTTGCCGGCTCACTAGCCATCACAACAACTTCCGGACCTGGTCTCGCTTTGAAATCTGAGGCAATAGGTCTTGCCATCATGGCTGAACTGCCACTTGTCATCGTGGATGTCCAGCGCGGAGGTCCTTCTACCGGTCTGCCTACAAAAACTGAACAGGCCGACCTTCTACAAGCACTTTATGGTCGAAACGGTGAGTCTCCATGCATTGTATTGGCTGCCAGCACCCCTTCAGATTGTTTCCATTTTGCCTACATGGCAGCTAAACTAGCCATGGAGCATATGACACCTGTCATCTTGCTCACCGACGGGTATCTTGGCAATGGTTCTGAACCTTGGCAATTTCCAAAAATGAGCAGTATGCCCGACATTAAACCACCTATTCTGAAACCCGGTGTAAAGGACTGGGAACCATACGAAAGAGATGCAAAAAGGATGGCGCGAATGTGGGCCATACCCGGAGTAGAAGGTTATGAGCACAGAATCGGCGGACTTGAAAAAGATTTTCATACAGGCGAGGTTTCGTATGATCCCGACAATCACGAAAAGATGGTTGAGACCCGTGAAGAGAAAGTTCAGAATGTAGCCAATTTCATTCCAAACCTTGAAGTATATGGACAGCAGACAGGTGACTTGCTGGTCGTGGGCTGGGGAGGAACTTATGGCGCCTTGAGAACGGCAGTTTCACAGATGGGCGCTTACAGCATTGCACATGCGCACTTTAACTATATTAAGCCGCTTCCAAAGAATACCGTTGAAGTATTTAAACGCTACAAGCAAATTATCGTTTGCGAATTGAACAAAGGTCAATTCACCAAGTATTTGCGGGGACTTTATCCCGAATTCAGCTTCATTCCGCTGAATAAGATCAAAGGCATGCCCTTTACCACACTGGAATTAACCGAAAAATTCACCGAAATCTTATCCTAAGACATCATGGAAAAAGAAACATTAACGTATTCTCACAAGGACTTTGAAAGTGATCAGGAAAATCGCTGGTGTCCCGGATGTGGAGATAAAGCTATTTTGAATGCTCTGCAACGAGCCCTGCCCGAATTGGGTCGAAAAAAAGAAGACTTTGTTTTCATATCAGGTATCGGCTGTTCGTCGAGATTTCCTTACTACATGAATACCTACGGATTTCATACGATTCACGGAAGAGCTCCCGCCATTGCAACTGGAACCAAACTTGCCAATCCTAATCTAAGTGTCTGGGAAGTTACAGGTGACGGAGATGCCCTGGCCATTGGAGGAAATCATTTCATTCAAACCCTTAGAAGAAATGTGGACATAAATATCCTGCTATTCAACAACGAAATTTATGGACTTACTAAAGGGCAGTTCTCTCCGACTTCTGCCCAAGGATTAGTCACCAAGTCTTCTCCTCATGGCTCGGTAGATCCACCTTTTATTCCGGGTGAATTGGCCATCGGTTGCCGGTCTACCTATTTTGCCAGGGTCGTTGACGTTCTTCCAAAAAAAATGACCGAGGTCTTCATATCGGCTGAACAGCACCGAGGTACTTCCCTGATTGAAATTCTTCAAAACTGCGTCATATTCAATGACAAGGTCTTTTCAAACATCACAGACAAGGAATTACGCGATGAAGCCATGTTGTGGGTTGAACATGGAAAACCAATGATATTCGGGAAGGACATGAACAAAGGACTGGTCTTAAACGGACTCCGGGTAGAAATAGCGGAAATAGGCAAGAACGGCATCACTGAAAAGGACATTCTGGTGCATGATGCTCAAAACCCGGACAATACACTCCATAACATTCTGGCAAGGATGAAAAGGCCAAACTACCCAGTGGTACTTGGTGTGATCAGAGACGTGAAGGAACCAACATTCGACGGTGGTGTTGTGGCACAGATTGAAAGTGTCAAGAAAACAGCAACTGTCAAGAACATGGATCAATTGATGCTGACAGGCGAAACCTGGGAAATAGAATAGCATGGGACTCGACGCCTTGGTATTATTTTTTGTGGCTTGCATACTGATGGTAGGAGGCGGCATTGTCACCTCTTATTTGGTTTCACCAAAGTCCTATAATAAGGTTAAAGAAGAAACTTACGAATGCGGGATTGAAACACAAGGTCCTTCTTGGTTACAGTTTAAGGTAGGTTATTACTTGTTCGCCATTCTGTTTTTGATTTTTGACGTAGAGACGGTATTCATCTTTCCGTGGGCCGTGGTTATGAAGCAACTCGGAATGGTGGCATTTGTAGAGATCGTCATCTTTCTCTTCATATTAACCCTCGGATTGGTTTATGCATGGAAAAAAGGAGCGCTAAAATGGGAATGAATCCAGAAGAGATCGAAAAAGCAAAAAAGGACTTTCCCGGAAAAGTAATTCCCGGGGGAAACGGTGGAAATATCATCACTACCACCCTTGATGACATCATTAATTGGTCCAGATCCAATTCGCTCTGGCCCTTGGTATTTGGTACCAGTTGTTGCGCCATAGAAATGATGGCAACCGGTGCCTCAAGGCATGATTGGTCCAGATTTGGAACTGAAGTTGCAAGGGCTACTCCGCGCCAGGCAGACCTTATTGTCATAGCAGGAACCATCGTTAATAAAATGGCACCTGTTTTAAAGCGCCTGTATGATCAAATGGGTGACCCAAAGTATGTCATTGCCATGGGGGCATGTGCCACCTCGGGTGGACCGTTTTATTACAATTCTTACAGCGTGGTGAAGGGTGCCGACCATGTCATACCGGTAGACGTCTACATTCCCGGTTGTCCACCCCGACCTGAAGCTTTGTTGCATGGCATCTTACAGCTTCAAAAGAAGATCAAAAGCGAATCCATGCAGACAAGGGAAAACCCGATGAATAAATTTGAAAAAGGTATGTAGGATGAAAAGAGAAGAGCTTCAGCAATACCTCAGTGATAAATTTGGCACATTGGTCTTTCCCGAAATTGCCGCCGAAATCCTAAACAGTGAAGTCAAGAAAGAAGAACTTATCACCTTCTGCAATTTTCTTAAAGCCGATGAGCACCTTCACTTTGATTTTCTGGCCTCTTTGACGGCACTTGATTGGCCTGAAGACATGGAAGTAATTTATCATTTGCGTTCAAGCGAATACGGCCACGAACTTGTGCTCAGGGTTAAAACAGGAGAGCGGCAAGACCCCAAGGTAGACACCGTTTGCAGAATATGGCCCACGGCAGAATTTCACGAACGCGAAGTATTTGACCTGTTTGGAATCAGGTTCAATGATCATCCCGACCTGAGAAGAATTTTTCTTGAAGACGATTGGGTGGGATTTCCAATGAGGAAGGACTATGAAGATGAAATAAACATGGTTGAGCTTTGAGCGAGGTATTGGAACAACAATTTAAGTCACAGGAATACTTCATTAACATGGGACCCCAGCACCCGTCCACCCATGGTGTGCTGCGCTTAATGTTAACCCTCGATGGCGAGATCATTAAGAAAGTGGAGCCCCACCTTGGTTACATCCACCGGTCAATCGAAAAAATGTGTGAAAAAGACAGCTATCAGCAAATCGTTCACCTTACCGACCGAATGGACTATTTGTCCTGCCACATCAATAATGAAGCTGTTTGCATGGTTGTTGAAAAGGGACTGGAAATTGAGATACCCGACCGTGTAAAATACATCCGGACCATCATCGACGAATTGACCAGGTTGTCATCTCATCAATTATGGTGGGGCGTTATGGGAATGGACCTGGGTGCGATCACCACCTTTTTATACGGATTCCGCGACAGAGAGATCATAACCGACATTTTTGAGGAGATGTGCGGAGCACGACTGACCATGAATTACAACATTCCCGGTGGATTGATGTTTGACATCCCACCGACTTTTCAAAAACGCGTCAAAGACTTTATTGTTCATTTCAAGAAAAAATTACCCGAATACGATGAATTGCTTTCGGAAAACATCATTTTCAAGAACAGAACTAAAGGCATTGGGTATTTGTCAAAAGAAGATGCCATTGCCTATGGCGTAACAGGTCCTTCGGCCAGGGCTTCAGGTTTTGCCTGCGATGTCAGAAAACAGAAACCATACGCAGCGTACGATAAGGTGAACTTCAATGAAGCCTTGGATACCGCGGGGGATTGCTTTGCACGCTATAAAATGAGGATACAAGAGATGTGGGAATCGCTTTCCATCATTGAACAGCTTATTGAGAATATTCCGGAAGGAGACATTCAGGTAAAAACCAAAGCTGTGATCAAGCTGCCAGTCGGGGAATTTTACGAACGTGTTGAAACTGCCCGCGGCGAACTTGGAATTTACTGCGTGAGTGATGGCAAGAAAAACCCATATCGATTTAAGTTTCGATCTCCCGGGTTTTCAAACCTTTCGGCACTCGATAAGATGTCAAGGGGCAGTAAAATAGCCGATCTGGTTGCCATTATGTCCACCCTTGACCTAGTCATTCCAGACATCGACAGATGAACTTGACAAGCCTCATATACGATTTCACCGGAATACATGAAGTTATTCATCAAAGTCTACTGGCTTATTTCAACCCTACGGCCACGTATTTTATTGAAGTTACACTGATCGGAACGGCCTTGCTCCTTTTTATTGCATTTCTAGGTTTGTCGCTGGTACTTGCCGAAAGAAAAATTGCGGCATGGTTTCAATTGCGTTTGGGGCCCATGCGCGTTGGTTATTGGGGTACAGCCCAAACAGTGGCTGATATCATCAAATTAATTTTAAAAGAGCCACTCAGAACTGCCAACGCCGATAAATTTCTATTTAATCTGGCTCCTTACATCATCATGTTGGCTTCAATCATGGCTATGGGCGTCATTCCATACGCCAAGGGTCTGCACATTTATGACATCGATATTGGAATATTTTTCGTGTCTGCGGTTTCTTCCATTGGTGTAATAGGTATTCTTTTGGCAGGATGGTCAAGCAATAACAAATACAGCTTGATTGGAGCACTTAGAAGCGGGGCACAGGTTGTTAGCTATGAATTATCGGTGGGCATGTCCATCCTTACCATCATCATTCTCACAGAAAGTCTTCAATTGTCTCAGATCGTTGCAAGTCAGGAAGCCGGCTGGTGGATCTACAGAGGACATATTCCCGCAATCATTGCATTTGTGATTTTCATGATCGCCGGGACAGCCGAAACAAACAGAGGGCCTTTCGACCTTGCAGAAGCAGAGTCAGAGCTTACCGCGGGATTCCACACGGAATACTCGGGTATCAAATTTGCCTTTTTCTTTCTGGCTGAATTCCTGAACATGTTCATCATTGCTGCCATAGGTGCCACTTTGTTTCTAGGCGGATGGATGCCACTTCACATTGGTAGTCTGGAAGGTTTTAACAACGTAATGGATTTCATACCTCCCATTTTGTGGTTCGTTGGCAAGGTCACTTTTATCATTTTTATGATGATGTGGTTCCGCTGGACCTTTCCAAGACTCAGGATAGATCAGTTGCTAAATTTGGAATGGAAGTATTTATTACCAATCAATCTGCTAAACATAGTGTTCATGGCTTTCATTGTTTTAATGGGATGGCATTTTTGACGAGATGAAAAAGATCATAGCATACATAGGTTCCATTTTCACCGCAATAAAAACCCTTATTGGTGGGATGAAAGTGACAGGCCATTATTTCCTGCATGCCAGAAAGGAAATAATCACCCAACAATACCCCGAGAATCGTGAGACCCTTAAAATGTTCGACCGCTTCAGGGGCGAAGTCATCATGCCTCATGACGAAAATAATGAGCACCGATGCACAGGCTGCTCGGCTTGTGAAGTGGCTTGTCCAAACGGAACCATCGAGATCATCTGGGACCGCAAAGAGAACGAAGAAGGGAAAAAGAAAAAAGTCCTGGATCAGTTCATTTATCACCTTCAAATGTGCACCATGTGTGGACTTTGCATTCCGGCTTGCCCAACAGATGCTATTGTGATGGGGCAGGAATTTGAACATGCCGTTTTTGACCGAAGTGAATTAACCCTGGTACTCAACAAGCCGGGATCTAAACTGATGAAAGGCGTAGAAGATTGACCATGGAAAGTATCTTTTTTTACCTCTTGGCACTTGTAATTTTGGTCTTCTCCTTTTTGACCATCAGCAGCAAGAACATACTGCGCACAGCAGTTTATTTGTTGTTTGTATTATGTGCGACTGCGGGTATTTACTTTATGATGAATTACAATTTTCTGGCCGCCGTTCAACTCACTGTATATGCCGGAGGAATCGTAGTCCTTATCATTTTCTCCATTCTTTTGACACACCAGATCAATACCAGACTTGAATTGGCGAGTTTGAAAAAACGCCTAATCGCCGCGGTTATTAGTTTTATTTCGGCAGCAACATTCTTTTGGGCCCTGAGCAAAACAACCTGGCCCGATACGAATGGCGGTGTAGCAGATACCAGCCTGAACAATATTGGCTTACAATTAATGAATTTTGGGCCAAATGGTTACGTCCTGCCTTTTGAGGTCATCAGCATCTTATTACTGGCGTCTATGGTAGCCGCCATTATCATCGCTAAAAAATTCAGCCATGATTGAAGGTGTTGGTTTGAATCACTTCCTCATACTTTCGGGCGTCGTCTTTTTTTTGGGAATGTATGGATTCCTCAGCAGGCGAAATATGATCACCTTGCTGATGTCATTGGAACTAATGCTAAATGCAGTCAACATTAATTTCGTCGCTTTCAATGCCTATCTGAACAACGATTTTCTGCAAGGACACTTTTTCGCTCTATTCATTATTGGTGTAGCCGCAGCAGAGGCTGCCCTGGCTATTGCAATAATTGTGCTACTCTATCGAAAGTTCAATTCCATCAATATTGAGAAATCCAACACCATGAAGCATTGATGAACTGGAGCATGACCATATTGATCCCCTTACTTCCACTTTTGAGTTTTGTTGTGGTTGGACTTTTCGGTCCGCGATTTGGTCGAAAAATTTCCGGACTCATTGGTACTTTCTCTATTGTACTGTCGGCATTCATTTCCTTAATTACGGCCTTTAAGTACTTTTTATCCAGTGGCATGGATGGGCATTATTCTGTCATTATTCCTTTTAATATGGAGTGGCTTCGTTTTAGTGATCGACTGCACATAGACATGGGAATATTACTGGACCCAATCTCTGTAATGATGCTTGTGGTTATTACCTTGATTTCTTCCTTGGTGCACATCTATAGTCTGGGCTATATGAAAGGAGACGTCGGCTATGAGCGCTATTTTTCTTTCCTGTCCCTTTTTACTTTTTCAATGCTCGGGTTGGTTATTGCCACAAACATCTTTCAGATGTACATGTTCTGGGAATTGGTTGGCGTTTCGTCGTACTTATTGATTGGTCATTACTATGACAAACCTTCGGCTGTAGCTGCTTCGAAGAAGGCGTTTATCGTGACGCGTTTTGCCGATCTCGGGTTTTTATTGGGAATCCTCATGCTATCCTACTTTACAGGGTCCTTTGATTTTCAAACCTTAACCGATCCTGATCAGGCGGCCTATACTCAAAACAGCGGAGCAGCTTTTCTGGGCTTGAGTGTTGTAAGTTGGGCGTTGATTTTGGTTTTTATTGGTGGAGCAGGAAAGTCGGCCATGTTTCCCCTTCATATTTGGCTGCCAGATGCCATGGAAGGTCCCACACCCGTTTCTGCTCTCATTCACGCAGCCACTATGGTGGTAGCAGGTGTTTACCTTGTGGCCAGGTTGTTTCCGCTTTATTTGCATGTGGCACCCGATGCCTTGCAAGTTGTGGCATTCACCGGAGCCCTGACCTCTCTTTTCGCGGCCCTGATTGCTTGCACCCAGGAGGACATTAAACGGGTTCTGGCTTACTCAACCATGTCCCAGTTGGGCTACATGATGCTCGCTCTTGGAGTATCGAGCGAGATAAACGACAACCTGGGTTTTACAGCATCGATGTTCCATTTATTCACCCATGCAATGTTCAAAGCATTGCTATTCCTGGGCGCGGGAGCCGTAATTCACGCAGTTCACAGCAACTTGATGAAAGACATGGGCGGTCTCAGAAAATTATTACCCTTGACCTCTCTAACTTTTCTTATCGCCTGTTTGGCCATCTCGGGAATTCCGCCTTTTGCAGGATTTTTCAGCAAGGATGAAATACTTTCAGCCGCTATTGCTTCGAACAAGTGGTATTTTGCCGTAGAGCTTCTGGTAGCTGGTCTGACAGCTTACTACATGTTCCGCTTGTACTTCAGAATATTTTGGAACAAACAGGCAACTTTTTCTACCGAAATACACGAGGCCCCCGCCACCATGACCATTCCACTCATCGTACTGGCTGCCTTATCGATGATTGTTGGATTTATCCCATTCGGTCAGTATGTATCATGGGATATGAGCGCGCATCATGGGCACATTAATTGGTATTTGGCATTATCATCAACGGTGGTCGCGCTCCTTGGCATTCTTATCGCCATGAAACGCTTTAAGGGCGAAGTAAATCCGGATGCAACAAAGACCGGACTTTACCGTGTCATTGAAAACAAATTTTACATCGACGAAGTCTACGTGGCCATTACAAGAAATGTGATTTATAAAAGAATCTCCCAACCAGTGGCATGGTTTGACAGGAACATCGTAGATGGCGCAATGAATGGCGTTGCCTGGATTACAAATGCAACGAGTTCACGGATCAAATCTTGGCAATCGGGTCAACTACAGGATTACTTGCTGGCATTTAGTGCAGGCGTGGTTGTATTATTCATTGTCTTAATGTATTTAGTCAGGTAAGGAAAGAACATGCTCAATATACTGATCATCATACCGCTATTAACCGTTCTGGGAATCCTTTTCACCGTAAAATGGGAACAAGTGCGCTGGGTTGCCTTGGTTGGCATGAGCCTTCAATTGTTGTTTTCCCTCTTTCTCTTATGGCAGTTTCTGGCCATGGAAGGTGTCAGCGAAAGCGGCATGCGATTTGAAGAATCGCATCTGTGGTATAAACACCTGAACATTACGTACAGCATAGGTATTGACGGTATTTCAATGGCCCTGATTTTGCTAACCAGTGTTGTTATATTCTCGGGTATCCTGGCGTCTTGGAACGTAGAAACCATGACAAAGGAATTTTTTCTTTTGCTTATCCTTTTATCTACAGGAGTATTTGGATTCTTTATATCACTGGACCTTTTCACCATGTTCTTGTTCTATGAATTGGCCGTGATACCGATGTATCTCCTGATAGGTATCTGGGGCAGTGGACCTAAGGAATACGCTGCTATGAAGCTTACCCTGATGCTTATGGCCGGCTCTGCCCTATTACTCGTGGGTATTCTGGGGTTGTATTTCCATTCTTCGACAGATGGTCAGTTGAGCTTCCACATTCTGGATATTGCCAGGCAGAACATCGATTCTGGTACGCAGCGTTGGATATTCCCAATGACGTTTATAGGGTTTGGGGTTCTCGGAGCGCTTTTCCCATTCCATACCTGGTCACCCGATGGCCATGCTTCTGCACCAACGGCAGTATCTATGTTGCACGCCGGTGTATTGATGAAATTGGGGGGGTACGGGTGTTTCAGAGTGGCCATGTTCTTGCTTCCACAGGCAGCGGATGAATTGTCGTGGATCTTCATCATTCTCACAACCATTGGCGTTATCTACGGCGCTTTTGGGGCAGTTGTTCAGAAGGATCTTAAATACATCAATGCGTATTCCTCCGTCAGTCACTGCGGATTGGTCCTGTTCGCCATCTTGATGATGAATAAAACGGCATTCAACGGAGCCATACTCCAGATGCTTTCGCACGGCTTGATGTGTGCGCTTTTCTTCGGTTTGATTGGAATGATCTACGCGAGAACCGGTACCCGGGACATCACCAAAATGGGTGGGTTGATGAAGGTCATGCCCTTCCTTTCAGTGAGCTACGTAATCTGTGGATTGGCGTCTCTTGGACTACCCGGCTTAAGCGGATTCGTTGCAGAAATGACCATTTTCGTAGGAGCCTTCGATCATCCCGATGCTTTTCATCGTATTTCCACGGTTATCGCAATTTCATCTATCGTTGTCACTGCGGTCTATGTTTTACAAGCAGTTGCTAAAATGCTTTTGGGCCCCATTGGGGAAGAGAAATTTGAAAAAATCGCCGATGCCAAGTGGCACGAAAAACTGTCTTCCATGACCTTGATCATAGCCATTTTGATCATGGGTATCATCCCCTTGTGGTTGTCCGATATGATATACGACAGTCTTGATCTTATGATGAATAAATTTTCAACACTTTCTTACCTGGTCGAATGAATATAATGGATGCCATAGTGTTACTGAGAAACGAAGCATTGCTGACGCTTTTGGTTTTGGTTTTGATTGTTGCAGAGATCGCATCCGGAGATCACAAGCGGCATATCAGTTATATCGCTTTAACAGGAATGCTCATTATTTCGATCACGTCCTTGTTTTCAACAGATGAAGGCATATTGTTCGGTGGAATGTTTCTTCAGTCCGATATGACACAATTGATGAAAGGCATTTTGAACCTAGGAACATTCATCGTTATTCTGCAATCAGTGGAATGGGTTTCAAAGGATGAAAATATTCCTCGAACATCAGAGTATTATGCCCTAATGATTTCCACGCTAATCGGAATGTCTTTTCTAATTTCTTCGGGCGATTTCATCATGTTTTTTATTGGTCTTGAATTGGCAACACTTCCCCTGGCAGCATTGGCTTCTTTTGAGGTTTCACAGGCCAGGTCTGCGGAGGCGGGCATAAAAATGATCATGTCGGCAGCCTTCTCTTCCGGCATTAGTTTGATGGGGATCTCTATGCTTTATGGTTTGGGCGGTAGCATTTATTTCTCTGAACTTTCGTTTAATGCCATTGCCAGTCCCATGACAATTTTGGCCATGGTGCTCTTTTTTACAGGATTGGCCTTTAAAATTTCCCTGGTTCCATTTCATTTCTGGACTGCCGATGTTTATGAAGGTGCACCCATTAATATTTCCAGTTACTTCTCCGTGATGTCCAAAGGTGCAGCACTTTTTATTTTGCTCATCATACTTATGAAAGTGTTCTCTGCGGCCATTGAGATCTGGCAGCCACTCATTTACATTATTTCTGTGGTAACCATGACCGTTGGAAATCTCTTTGCACTGCGACAGCAAAATATCAAGCGTTTTCTCGCTTTTTCATCCATTGCACAGGCCGGCTTTATTGTACTTGGCCTTTACTCCGGTGACAGTGCTGGCTTGAACGCCAGTGTGTATTTCATGCTCGTTTACGTCTTTTCTAATTTGGGCGCCTTTGGTGTAGCGACCATCATCAGCAATAAGACGGGAAAAGAAAACATAGAAGACTACAATGGCTTATATAAGACAAATCCCGGTCTGAGCCTGGTCATGCTGGTTTCACTTTTTTCACTGGCCGGAATTCCTCCTTTGGCCGGATTTTTTGGAAAGTTTTTCTTATTCGCAAGTGCAGCGAGCCAGGGCAGTTATGTTTTGGTGTTGATCGCGACGTTAAATGCGACCCTGTCACTCTACTATTACTTACTCGTTGTAAAAGCCATGTTCATCAATGGATCTGACAATCCCATTCCGACCATTGGTCTTGAATTATTTTCCAAACTGGCACTGATCATATGTATTATAGGTATGGTCGCCATTGGATTCTTTGGGCAAATACACGACGAAATTCAAGAGATCGCCGATAAATTCCTATAGTATGAGCATTCTAAGCGGAAAACATATTACCAAAGAAGTAGACGGTGTGCGTTGTTCAATAGTTGAGAAGGGCGTAAGCGAAAAAAGATCCGAATTCTTAAAAGAACTTCTTGAATTTAATGGATACGAAGTAAAAATTGAGAAGGTTGATGTTACAGAGGAAGGCGCAGAAGAAACGTTCACCATCGGTGTGACCAGTATGCTTTTCAATCCCGTAATAGCCGTTTATCAGCGAATGCTGCGTACCAAAGACGGAAGGCTTGTAACTCCGGACTATTACAATCAAAAAACAGATAATACTGAACCAAATTATTGGGATCGCGGTAAAAAAGACTTCTGAGCAGCGCCAACGTCAGGAATCAAGTTCTTTTGATCATGCTTTAATCCACGTGATCATATTTTAATCCATGCTAAAATCACTAACTGGTCCAGTCGTTCCACACCGCATGCCTCGCCATTTCGCGTCTGGCTTGAGTAGGAAATCCTAAATTTAACACCTAACAAGATGCTCTATGGCCTTTCCATTTAGGACTGAATTCATCATTAATAAGCAATACCCGAGGTTCGGGCATATCCATCCCACATTTCTTATCGGATCGTGTTTCAGTGATAACATCGGATCCAAACTCAATGAGTTTCTATTCAAAGTAGACTCAAATCCATTCGGTATTACCTACAATCCTATTTCTGCGAGTGATCATCTAAAGCGCTTGATGCAAAAGCAATATTTTACTTCAGATGACCTAATAGAGTGCAATGGAGGCTGGAACAGCCTGGAACTTCACGGTTCATGGTTTGATAGCGACAGTGATCAATTACTTTCTCGAGTGAACAATCGATTGGAAGGTGCAAGCGTAAATTTGAAAGAGGCCAGTCACCTCTTTGTCACCTTTGGCACTGCTTGGGTCTATGAATGGAAAAACAATGGTCTTGTAGTTAATAATTGCCTTAAATTACCCGCTTCCAATTTCAACAAACGATTACTGGGAATCGACGAAATAACTCAGGTCTGGACAAAGACCATCGACGCCCTTTTGGAATTCAATCCCGGATTAAGCATTGTCTTCACGGTAAGTCCGGTCAGACACCTCCGTGACGGATTTGAAGAAAATTACCTAAGTAAGTCCATACTCAGAATCGCGATTCACGAAATAGAACAAGAAATGAAAGTCTTGTATTTTCCCGCATTCGAATTGCTTTCGGATGACCTTAGGGATTATCGTTTTTACAACACGGACCTCGTGCACCCAAGCGAAACCGCCATCGAGTATATCTGGGATAAATTCTCGTCGTGCATGATCACCGAAAGCAGCCTGCAGTTATTCAAAGACATTACCGGTATCAATCAGGCAATAAATCACAGGGCTTTTGACAAGGATTCAGAGCAGTACAAATCCTTCATCGAGAAGAACATGCGCTTAGCGCAAAAACTAAAAGATGAACATGCTGTACCATTGGCTAAAAATGCCATGCAAAACTTGCGAAAGAAATTACGTTGAAGTTGACGTACTATTAACCGAATGATTCAGCCACAAACTTCTGAGAAGGATTCATGATAATGACCGGGATTTGCTCAGAATTTGTAATAAGGTCTTGCTCACCCCCTCCTCCGCCTATGAAATCGGGCAGAACACCTTTATCCGCCGTATTGATCACAGCTATAAGATCCGCCTGAATATCACGAGCAAATTCGGTACACTGCCTAGTAAAATCGCCCTTCTCCTTAGCTATTTTTACGTCAAAAGAAATCTTCCGCTCATCGAGGTATTTTTTGGTGAACTGAAGTTGTCTCTTTAAACGGGCCACCAAGAATCCATCCGTCTCCTGGGGTGAGAATACGTGAAGCTTTGCGCCAAAGTGCTCTGATATTTTTGCAATGAGGCTTAATTTTTGCTTGGACTCTTCTTCATAACTAATGGGAACGACAATGTCAGAATAGCCTTTGTCGTTTGGACTTTTTCTCTGTGTGATGATGAACGGAACTTCTGAATGAAGAATGACTTTCAATGCATAACTTCCGACCAATTTTTGGATGCCCTTCACCCCATGAGTGCCCATGATGATCAATCTGGCACCAATTTCTTTAGCCACTTCCCCTATATCGTCAAAAATGTTGCCTTTACGAATTATGGTTTTGAACACTATGTTGTATTTTGCAAGTGCATCAGCAGCGGACTTGTCAAGTTTGGCTTGGGCAGCTTCGCGCTCCTTTTCTTTGGAGATCACATGCAACAAATAAACCTCTCCATGAAAATAGCTTGCAACTTTCGCTGCGTGCTCCATCGAGAAGTCAGCTGCCTCAGTAAAATCATTGGGAACAAGGACGTTATACATTATAAATGCTTATTGATTCCTACTGCAAACAAATCTACAAATTAAAATGATTTTTGCAATTTTGAAAAAGGTTAGATATTAAGGGTAAATTGTTCATTCATTTTAATTCCAATAATTTGATTATCAATATTTTAAATCATTTATCGATAATTAATTACACTGGCTGACATGCGCTTCAAGGACATACCGAATTACGATGAGGTCAAAAACCGCCTGATTGCGTCGTTCACAAAAGAACGGGTTGGTCATTCATTGCTCTTTTTGGGGGATGAGGGCAGTCCCGCACTTTCAATTGCCATCTCGTTTGCACAATACCTTTCTTGTGAATCAAAAACAACGAATGATTCTTGCGGTGAATGCCGCTCTTGTGTCAAATTTCTGAAATACGCCCACCCCGACTTGCATTTCTACTATCCAACGGCTACCTCTAAAAAAGTTCCTAAAAAAGCTCGCTCACAGCATTACGCGAGCGAATGGAGGAAGTTTCTCACAGAAAACAAGTACAGTAGCCTGAATGACTGGCTGACCTATATGGATGCCGATAAGAAGCAAGCCATCATCCCTACCGACGACAGCCTTCAAGTGATCAAAGACCTGTCATTAAAAAGCTTTGAATCCCCTTATCGATTCGCTATCATCTGGCTACCAGAAAAAATGAACGTCCATTCATCGAACCGTTTATTGAAGATCATTGAAGAACCCCCCGAAAATGTGTTTTTCTTTTTGGTGACTGAAAATCAGGAAAGCATCCTTCCGACTATTTTATCAAGAACCCAAATAGTCAGAATAGGAAAGATGGAAAACGAGGTAATGAATGCTTGGCTTTCAAATGAATACAACGAAAAGAATGAATCGGAACGAGCCTTTGCAATGAAATATGCCGAAGGAAATCCACTTAAAGCAATCGAATCTCTTAAAAAAAAGGCAGATCATACAGAGCTAAGCGAAAAGTTTGTTGAATGGGCAAGGATGTGTTTTATCATGCACAAGAAACTTCCCGAGCTGCTGGACTGGTGCGATCAAATGGCAAGTGAAACGCGCAGTTCTCAAAGAGATTTTATGCTTTACGGTCTTGATTTTTTTCGGGCAGGCTTATTAAATAATCATCAGAGTAGCGATTTATTGCACCTGTTTCCCGAAGAAGAGGTCCATGTCAAGAACTTTTCATCCCTTCTGAATCTTGAAAATATTCCGAAACTCGTAGAGGAATTTGACACCGCACTTGCAAACTTGAATCGGAACGCAAACGCGAAAATACTTTTCATGCAACTCAGTGGGCATTTCGGCAAGCTGATTAATCCCAAAAATGTAAATTTGTGAAAGACCAGTTTTTGGTTTCCCCCCGATATTATGAGCAATAACTCCTACATTTTTCCTTTAGCTCAAAAAAGACATTCCACCAATCAAATCGCACCAAAGGTGCCTTTGAAACAAGTCGTTGTCATTGCTTTTTTGACAATTTTCATGTTAGAATCGTGTGACAGCAGTCGAATCTATGAACAGAACCAAGAGATAGATGGGGCTGAATGGGCTGAGCAAGAATCAAAGGAATTTGTTTTTTCCATAGACAACACCGAATTTCTTTACAACGTTTACATCAATGTGAGGAATAAAAACGAATATGCTTACAATAATTTGTTTCTATTCATCGAAATGACGGCACCCGATGAGAAGTTCTTTGCCGACACCATTGAGTTTACCTTGGCCGATAAGTCCGGGCGCTGGACCGGAACCGGTATTGGCAATACCTGGCAAAATCAATTTGCATTGCTAAAGGGGGTAAAGATTCTCATTCCGGGTGAGTATAAGGTAACCATCAGACATGGTATGCGGCAGGACACGTTGAATTCCATTTCAGATGTGGGCCTGCGAGTTGAGAAAGTGGGAATTAGGGTAGAGAAAGAATGAAAAAAGTCGAAAATACTCCTTCCGTTGTAAAATGGTTTCCGCTCCTTACCTGGATGATTGCCTTATTGCCCGTATTGATGATTTGCCTATTGCTGTTAATGGCAGGGCTCGGAGCCTTTGGCGAACTACCCAGTTTCGAAGAACTTGAGAATCCAAACAGCAATCTGGCCACTGTGGTATACACGGCAGATGGAGAAATATTAGGAAAATATTTTCTGCAAAACAGAACCAGTGTGAATTTCGAAGACCTCTCGCCCGACATGGTCAAGGCACTTGTAGCCACAGAAGATGAACGTTATTATGAACATTCTGGAATTGATATGCGAGGACTGGGTCGAGCGATCATAAATCTGGGACGAAGTGGCGGGGCGAGTACCATTACCCAACAATTGTCAAAAATGCTGTTTTCAGATCTGCCAAAGTCTAAATTGGAACGCGTTCTTCAAAAGTTCAAAGAATGGATCATTGCCGTGCGTCTGGAAAGGCACTACACCAAAAGTGAGATCATTGCCATGTACCTGAATCGCTTTGATTTTCTGAATAATGCGGTTGGAATAGAATCTGCCGCCTGGGTCTACTTTAATAAAAAACCATCGGAACTGGATTTGGTGGAATCAGCAACCTTGGTGGGAATGGCAAAAAACCCTTCCCTTTTTAATCCACTGCGCAATATGGATACCACGGTTCACCGCAGGAATGTGGTATTTTTTCAAATGAAAAGAAACGGCTTAATAGATCAGGAAGCTTTTGACACGCTTCGAGAAAAACCCATCGTTCTGAATTATCAAAAAGTCGATCACAAAGAAGGACTGGCTCCTTATTTTAGAGAAGTAATGCGCCTTGAGCTCAGGGAAATGTTCGCTGCCAAAGATGCCAGCGGCCAATACATTTATCATAAACCAAATGGCCAACCGTACAACATGTACAAAGATGGTCTGGTGGTTTATACCACCATAGATTCCCGCCTACAGAAGTATGCTGAATGGGCAGTAGCTCAGCACTTAAAGGCAGAATTACAGGATGACTTCTTCAGGGATCTGAAAAAGAAAAAGAACGCGCCGTTCGACTGGAAAACCTCAGAAGAGCAGCGCGAAGCCATCTTGAACCATGCCAAGCATAAAAGTCACCGCTATCAGGTCCTTTCGGGCCAGGAATGCGAAAATTGTGGCAGAAGGGGCAGTTACCTGACCGAAAAAAATATCGATGGTGTGGAAATGATCGTTTGTAAGGCAGAAGATTGCGAACACACAAAGGTGAAAATAAGCGAGGACAGCATCGATGCTGTATTCAATTCTCCTGATTCCATGCAGGTTTTCACCTGGCGTGGCGATGTAGACACCCTGATGTCTCCCATGGATTCCATCAAGTATTATAAAAGTTTCTTGCAGGCTGGTATGATGTCCATGGACCCTCACACGGGTAATATTAAAGCCTGGGTAGGTGGGATTGACTACCAGCATTTCCGATACGATCATGTCAAACTGGCCAAGCGACAAGTGGGCTCGACAATCAAGCCATTTTTATATGCCACGGCCATTCAAAAGGGCTACTCCCCATGTTATGAAATTCCAAATACTCCGGTCACCATTCATAAAGGAAATTGGGGACTACTGAGAGACTGGACGCCCAAGACCGATGGTAACAATTTTCACGGAATGGTATCGATTAAGTACGGTTTAGCAAATTCAATGAACAACGTGACGGCCTGGATAATGAAGCAATTTGGCCCTTACGTCATGGTCGATTTCGTGAAAGAGGTAGGAATCAAGAGCCCGATGAAACCGGTGCCATCCCTTTGCCTTGGAGTAGAAGACGTCAGCCTCTATGAAATGGTGGGTGCCATATCTACCTTTGCAAATAAAGGTGTATGGATCGAACCCACGTTTATTGCCAAGATTGAAGACAAAAATGGCAACGTTATTGTAGACGTTAATCCCATAACAAACGAGGCAATGACAGAAGAAGCGGCTTACGTTATGCTGGACCTGATGAAGGGAGTTGTGGCCGGTGTCTACAATAAATACAAGCCAAAGAACAAAACCACCGGTACTGCCATGAGATTGCGTCTGCCCACCGAGGTTAGGCCATACGGTGGCTTTAGGAATCCCATCGCCGCCAAGACCGGTACAACCCAAAACCATTCGGATGGTTGGTTTCTTGGTCTTACACCGGATCTTGTAACGGGGGTTTGGGTCGGGGCAGAAGACCCGGGAGTGCGCTTTAGTACTTTATCAAAAGGAATGGGCACCAATATGGCCCTGCCTATGTGGGGTTATTTTATGCAAAAAGTGTATGCCGATAGTACCATTAAGGTGAGCAAGGGTGATTTTGAAAAGCCTGAAAAAAAGATTAGTATTGAGTTAGATTGCAACGCCTACGGGACTGGCCAAGACGCTGCATGGGAAATGCCCGAAAACGAATTCGAAGACAACTAAATTCCACCAAATGAATAAACAGATCAAGGATGAAATTGAGGCCATTGAAGGAGTAAAAAGTGGGATGACGCTTATGCTTGGTGGATTCGGACTTTGTGGAATACCCGAGAATTCTATCAGGGCTCTTGCCAATAGTGGATTCAAAGACTTAACGTGCATCTCCAACAACGCCGGCGTTGATGATTTCGGACTAGGTCTGCTTTTACAGAACAGGCAAATCAAAAAGATGATCTCGTCCTATGTCGGAGAAAACGACGAATTCGAGCGTCAAATGCTCAATGGTGAACTCGAAGTTGACCTCATACCCCAAGGATCACTGGCAGAACGCTGCCGTGCCGGTGGAGCCGGTATACCGGCGTTTTTTACTCCGGCGGGTTACGGAACTGAAATAGCCGAAGGAAAAGAGGTCCGGGAATACAACGGCAAGATGCATATTCTTGAATCGGCACTG
This sequence comes from Vicingaceae bacterium, assembly GCA_040220895.1. Taxonomy (GTDB): domain Bacteria; phylum Bacteroidota; class Bacteroidia; order Flavobacteriales_E; family Vicingaceae; genus UBA11591. The sequence continues at coordinate 112,156 of JAVJVY010000010.1, read as the reverse complement.
ACGGCAGACTTCGCCTTTGTCAAAGCTTGGAAAGGCGATCCTGAAGGAAACTTGATTTATCGCGCCACTGCCCGAAATTTCAATCCGATGATGGCCATGGCGGGTAAGATCACCGTGGCCGAGGTCGAGGAACTTGTTCCTACAGGCGGCTTGGATCCCAATCAGATTCATACTCCCGGAATCTTTGTACAGCGTATTTTTCAGGGAAAGGTCTACGAAAAAAGAATCGAGCAGCGCACGGTGCGCGCCAGGTCATAGCAGGTGAATTCATTCTTTAAGTCCTTGATCTGATGCGAGGTATCAAGCAAGCCACTTCCTACGCCTACGCCATCCTTGTTTTATTGCTTTTTGCTTATTTAATTCTGCGCGCCATTTATATTCCTCTTGCGCACGATGAGGCCGAAACTTTTTTTATCTATTTCGTCAATGGACATTTTCTTCCCTACCAGGGTTGGGTTTCGGCGAATAACCACTTTCTGAATTCCTTTTTAGGCCATTTGTGTTTTCTTTTTTTTGGATCGGAAGAATGGTCCATTCGACTTCCAAACCTCGTCTTTTTCCCACTTTATGCCATCTACCTTTATCGCCTGGCAGGCTCGTTTATAGCCCATGACATGGTAAGAATATGCACCTTGCTCGCCTTGATCTCGGCCCCTTTCTTTATTGAATTTTTTGCACTTGCAAGAGGGTATGGTATGGCGATGGCCTTTCTTTTGGCCTACTTATTTCATCTAAAGGCCTACCTCAAGAACAGGTCGATGGGGCAATTCCTGTTGGCCCAACTACTGGGAATTGCAATGCTCTTGGCCAGCCTGACTTGTTTCTATGTCTTTGTGCTGACTTCTGCCCTGCTGCTTTTGGATCTTCGACTAAAAGCAAATCACCGTATGAAAAAAGGATTCCTGATTTTGCTATTCAACCTATTGCCCGGTGCCTTTATTATTCGCTATACCATTCACCTGGGTCAGATAAATGAACTTGTGGTCGGTACCCTTTCGGGAATGTATGCTGAAACCATAGCTCCCATGACTTATTGGTTTTTGGGTAGCGACCAATTTATGGTGGTGTCAGTTATTATTCTGGCCTTGGCCTTCCCCATCCTTGATCTCGCTTGGCGCACTTTCAAGCACTTTCAAGTCGAACCTATTCTGCAAGGGCCCTACCTGATGCATTTTTTACTAGGCGGCAGTTTGATCATCATAGCCGTAAACGGATATCTGCTCAACATTCCTTTCCCTCGCGACCGGGCAGCACTTTTTTTATTTCCACTGTTGATCCTTGCCTTTGCCATTAGTCTTGACCGTGCAGGTTATCGAATGGTCAAATACCTTTCTCTTCTTTTGCTTTTTTTTCCGGCGAATCTGCTGTTTACCATGAATATAAATCACTCCCATTATTGGAAAACCAAGCGCATCGACCCGGCCTATTACGACTATATTTTAGCACATTCGGGTAGTCAAATCGTGACCATTGGAAGCGCTAGTTTAAGAGAAACTATTTGGTATCACAGCATTTTTAAATCAGACCAAAAGCTTAACCCATTGTACATCGAAAACCCCGAAATGAATAATGAAACAGACTTCATTATTTCACCTGATTCAATCAACAGAAACCTCGGGAAATACTACAACCTGATCTTTGAAGATGAAGTAAGCCACAACAATCTGTATCAGCGCAGAATCAGCATGATCAGGTCGGAACTAATAAGTGACAACATATTATCATACCTGGGTAGTGATCTTTACCACGATGTTGCACTTATTGTGGTAGATTCTTCTCTAACAAAGAAGAAATTGCTACTGGATCTGGAAGTAAAACTGAAGGCCAATGACATACCCCACGAATTTAGTTTGATCGTCAATGGCATGGACGTGGAAACCAATATCCTGACCAGCCAGACCGTCAGGTTGAGCCGCCTTAAATACCAGTGGAACAAAGAGGAGCCGACCAGGCTGTTGATCAATCTTGGCGAGCCTGTTTCGGGTACTGACGCCATCAAAGTATTCGTGCTTAACAATGATGAAAGACCCTACGCGATAATAAGCGGTCACTACCATTTACTCGAACTTAAAGAGCAGATAAATGAGTACGGTAAATAGTTTACATATTTTTCTCATTGCCTTAATTGCCAGACTAATTGCCATGTACTTCAATGACGCGGTTGCCGGCGATTCAGTGGCCAGGGTGCTTATTACCCTTGACTGGTTGGAAAATCCCCATGTCATTTTGAGCGGGGTTTGGGCGCCTTTTCACTTCTATTTGATTGCTCCCGTCATTTGGATATTCAACGACCACATTGTTGCACCTGTTTTTATTAATGTCCTGTTGGGAAGTTTTACAGTGGTTTTGGTTTATAAAATCTCCGAAAAACTTTACGATCACCCTTCGGCAATTCTGGCCTCTTTGATCTTTTGTTTTATTCCCAATGTGTTCAGACAGCACATGATGGTCATGGCTGGCACACCGATGGTCCTCTTTATGGCATGGTCCATTTATTATTTAATACTAAGTGTTAAAAGTTCTACAGAGGGGTGGAAATACGGCCTAGTCGCAGGGCTTTTGTACACCCTGGCCAGCGGATTCAGGTTTGAGACATGGATATTGATGCCTTGCTTCGCCTTGATTCTAATAGTGCTGCAGAAATGGAAAACGCTGTTTGCCTTTGTTTCCATGGGCGTCCTCTTTCCGATTTCATGGTTGTTGACCAGCTATGTAGATACCGGTGACTTTTTATACAGCATACACCAGTCGGCGGAATGGAACATAAAATACGGCGGGGTGAATGATGATGTCACAGAACCATTGCGGTACGCCAGGATTTATTTTCAGCCGGTTTTGCTCTTGTTGAATTTGACCCCGGTATTGTTTTTATGGTTTGTCTTTAACTACAGCAGTGGCTTGGTTAAAGCAAAAATTACGCTGCAGCAAGCCATTTGGCTCGCCCCTTTCATTTACTTGATCGCGATTTTTCAGTATAAAATTTATACCGGTGATGTAAACCTGCATCCCAGGTATGCTTACACCCTGTTTTTTCTTCTGAGTCCCCACTTGGCCGTACTTTACTCACGAAAATTCAAATGGCTTCAACTAGTGGCTCTATCCCTTATACTCTATGGCTTTTTCTCTTCTTTTCAGTCTTATAGACCGAAAAACAAAGACAGCTTCAAATTTCATGCCAAAAGCCAAGACGGCATTTCACTGCTTCGACAATACATATTCTCCAGCCAAAGCGCTGTCCCATTGTTAAAAGACCAAAAAATAAAAGATGTGTCAACGCACATTAAAAACAACCTCAAAACGGGTGACGGCCTTATTCTCGATTTTATTGCCTGGGATAAGGCGGGGTACATACGCTTGCACAGTGGCTTGCAACGAAAGGATTTGCTGGAGGTCATCCTAACCCATATGAATTACGGATATGAAGCCCGCTGGTTGAAAGAATTTCTCGATGCCAGGAACCAGGGAATGATCTTTTTGCAGAAAGGCTCGAAGTTTGAATCTGAATACGTCAGAATTGCCGGGGATGAAATGCTGATAGACCGGGAATTTACCTTATTGATCAGTGACAAGTATGAACTTGATCCTTACGTGGTTTATCGTTACCGTTATAAACCAAGATAAGCGAACCATATCCCTTGAAATGTCATCTTGCGACAATATTGAATTAATGATAACTTAGTCTGAAATAATCACCTTAAATGGCCCTTGATAAAAACGGCATCGCCAAGAGAATAGCACAGGAATTAAAAGACGGTTACTATGTCAATTTAGGCATCGGTATCCCGACCCTGGTGGCTAATTATATCCCTGAAGGGATTGAAGTTGAATTTCAATCAGAAAATGGCGTACTGGGCATGGGGCCTTTCCCCTTCGAAGGGGAAGAAGATGCCGACCTGATAAATGCCGGTAAACAAACAATCACGGCGCGAAAAGGAGCCGCTTTCTTTGATTCAGCCACTAGTTTTGCCATGATCCGAGGCCAGCATGTTCAATTGACGGTACTGGGAGCCATGGAAGTTTCTGAAACCGGGGACATCGCTAATTGGAAGATTCCCGGTAAAATGGTCAAGGGAATGGGGGGAGCCATGGACCTCGTGGCTTCTGCGGACAACATCATTGTTGCTATGATGCACGCCAATAAGGCCGGTCAATCCAAGCTACTTAAAAAGTGCAGCCTTCCATTGACTGGAGTCGGCTGTGTGCGCCGCATCGTGACAGATCTTGCCGTGCTTGATGTTACCGAAGGCGGATTCAAGCTCATCGAACGCGCACCAGGAGTATCAGTTGAGGAGATCAAACGCCTCACAGAGGGTAGATTGATCGTGGAAGGAGAAATTCCGGAAATGACCAAGGTATAATCTCAAATCTTTTGAAAAATGACCTTTCGGCATGTGTGGTGGTGCCTTGTTATAACGAGTCTGCAAGGTGGAATCACAAGGCCTATGAAAACTACCTGAGTGGCGGTCCCGATCGGATTCAACTGTTTTTTGTGGATGACGGTAGTAATGATGCGACCTATGCTAACATTGAGTTACTTACCGCCAAATACCCGAGTAAATGTTCCAGCCTCCGATTGGATGCCAACGTTGGTAAGGCCGGTGCAGTCAGGGCCGGTGCCTTAATGGCATTAAAGCAGAAAGCGGACTTTATTGGTTATTGGGACGCCGATCTCTCCACTCCGCTTGAAGAAATAGAACGATTTCTGGAATTTGCTCAAAACCATCAAGAGGCATTGATCATTATGGGTTCCCGGGTTAAGTTGCACGGAAGTACCAAAATCATCAGAAACGAATTCCGCCACTATATAGGGCGCATTATTGCCACCTTCATCTCTAAGATTCTTAGACTTTCTGTTTACGACACACAGTGCGGCGCCAAACTTATACGCTCAGACAACGCAGAGGAAGTGTTCAAGGAGGTGTTTTTATCGAAATGGCTGTTTGACGTGGAAATTCTTTTGCGTATTCTTGAGCGCCAAGGTTATAGAGAAATCGAGGAAAAAATATTTGAATTCCCGATTAAACGGTGGGAAGACCGCGGTGATTCAAAGGTCTCCTGGACCTATTTATTCAAGTTACCCATTGATCTGATCAAACTCAGAATGACCTATGCCCAGGTCAGGCGGCAAAGTACCCGGCTTTAAGCCATGGACTTTGTGATGTCGATCAATTTCTTGCTATACGGATGCTCGGGATTTTCAAATAACTGTTCGGTAGAATTCTCTTCGACCAATTCTCCTTCTTTCATGACGATAACGCGATCACAAAAAAAGCGCACCACAGACATGTCGTGTGTTATGAAAAGATAGGTTAATTGGTATGTGGACTTTAAATCCTTAAGTAGGTTCAGGATCTGTGCCTGAACCGACACGTCAAGGGCAGAAACGGCCTCATCACAAACAATAAATTCCGGTTCTACCGCCAAGGCACGGGCAATCACAACCCGCTGTCGCTGACCTCCGGAAAACTGATGGGGGTATTTGTCGTAATCGGCCGGTTCAAGGCCTACCTGCGCTAACAAGTCTAAACAACGCTGCTTACGATTGGCGGCATTGCCATGCAAACCGTGTATTTTGAGCACTTCAATCAAGGCGTCACCTACACTTATCTTTGGATTTAATGAAGAATAAGGGTCCTGAAAAATAAACTGGATCTTCCTTCGCCATTGCCTGAATTCCTTCTCAGTCATTTCACCTATGCGATGATCCTGATAAAAAACCTCACCACTTCTGGTTTCCACCAGGTGTAACAAGGCGCGCCCGAGGGAAGATTTACCGCTTCCACTTTCACCTACCAAACCCAGCGATTCCCCTTTTAACACCTTGAATGACACTTCTTTAAGCGCTTGGAATTCCTTTGTGACCTGCCCAAAAAGGCCCGTCTTCATCGGGTAAAATGTCGACAGACCCTTCACCACTAAAATTTCTTTGACCAATGAATTTTGACCCGAAGAACTTACTTCTTTTGTCACGACTTCGCCCGTTGATAACAGGAAATCTTCAACCGTAGGCAGTCGATCAATCTTTTTGTCCACTGGAGGCCGACAAGCCAATAACCCTTTGGTATAGGCCTCTTTAGGATTTTTCAAAATTGATTCTTTTGGTCCACTTTCAACAATTTGACCCCGGTGCATGATCGATATTTCATCGGCGTAGTGTCCAACCAATCCAAGGTCGTGCGAAATAAACAGTATTCCAACATCCAGCGAACGCCTCAGATCTGCAAGAAGCTCCATAACAGTAACCTGTATTTCAACATCCAGCGCTGTAGTGATCTCATCGGCAATCAACAATTTAGGTTTGCACGAAATGGCCTGTGCAATAAGAATACGCTGACGTTGGCCTCCGGATACCTGATGTGGGTACGAATAGTAGGCCTTTTCGGGATCGGGCAAACGCACTTGAGCGAAAAGTTTAAGTACCTCTTTTTTTAATTCAGATGCAGACAATTTTCGATGCTGACTGATGGCTTCTTCCACTTGCTTCCCACATCTGAGCACCGGATTTAATGCCGTCATTGGATCTTGAAACACAAAACCCACTTCCCGACCTCGCAAAGAGCGCATTTCATTCATTGGTAGGTGTACCAGGTCTGTCACCTCACCTTTAGAGTGCAGCAGGATCGATCCATTCTTAATGGAACAATTTCTTGGCAAAAGGCCAATGATGGACAGGGCAGTTAGGGATTTGCCAGAGCCCGACTCACCGATCAACCCGTGTAATTCACCCCGGTTAATAGAAAGAGAGAGATTTTTAACAAGATCGCCTTTACCGGGAAAACCGATGGTCAGACCTTTGATTTCCAGCACCTTATTCATGATCCGAAAATATCAACTGATCATCTTTAACTATTTCTTCTCCCCTGAACTTTTGAAAAAGCCTTGCCACTGCCAACACATCTTTCTGGCAATAGGTCACAATCCTTTTCAGGTTTTCTTCTTCGTAATACACATCGCGTATCATGCTCCCGTCAATGTCATCCTTTGGTGTGGGGATGTCGAATATACTGGTCAATAATTTAAGCGAAGTGTAATTCTTATAGTCACCGAATTTCCACAATTCCAGCGTGTCTAAGTGGTTGACTTCCCAAGGTTTCTTACCAGGGGTGTTCAATATTTGAGGTAGTTTGACGCCTCGTATAAGCATGCGTCTGGCCATAAAGGGGTAGTCGAATTCTTTGCCATTGTGCGCACAGAGCCGGTTATCCTGCCCACCGAATGAAGCGTTCAATAAGGTCGCAAATTCACTTAGTAATTTCTTTTCATCGTGTCCATAAAACGATTTTATCCTGAAGGACAATGACTCGGAATTGCCATTAAAAAAGCCGCATGAAATGCAAATAATACGTCCGAATTCAGCAAAAATGGCCGCGTGACGATACAGATCCGAAGGACTTCGCTCTTCGTTGGGGTAACGCTGCGCTGCCTTTGTAGTCCACATCTCCTGCATGGTTGCGGAGAGTTCATCAAAATCTTTAACCTCGGGAACGGTTTCAATGTCCAGAAAGAGAATTTTATCGAGTTTTACTTGATCAAGCACACTGTATATTTCTGCTAAATTTAACCAAAGTTGAATGGTTTGAAAACCCCAATAACGGGCATAAAAAGACAAGGATGAAAACGGTTATAACCGGATCCTCAAAGGGTCTGGGTTTTGAAATCGCCAAAATATTTCTGGATGACGGCATGGACGTGCACATCACTTCAAGAAAAAAATCGAGTCTTGAAGGCGCATTGAATGAATTGAAAAAACGTGATCCGAAAGGATACCTTACAGGGACAGCGGTGGATTTATCAGTTAGTGAATCGATTGGGCATTTTTGCGACTCGATTAAAAATCAAGGGGACGACATTGATATTCTTGTAAATAATGTGGGGACATACAGCGAAGATGACATCCATTCATTGAGCATTGAGACCATTGATGAACTGATGAAAATAAATCTATACAGTGCTGTGAGAATGACAAAGGAGCTAATGCCTTCAATCATAAGAAAAAAGGGCTTTGTAGTGAATATTATTAGCGCTGCGGCATTGCAACCAAGAACCGATGCACTTGCTTATTCGATATCAAAAGGAGCCCTAAAAATTTTTTCCGACGCCACGAGGGAATCCCTCAGAGCAGAAGGTGTAAAAGTCATCGCCGTTTATCCAGGTGCTATGAATACTTCTTCCTGGGATGGTATTGAGGTAGATCGAGATTCGCTTATCCAACCAAAAGACGTGGCTAAATTAATATTGAACGCTGTGCAACTAAGCCCAAATACCTTGGTTGAAGAAATTATTATCAATCCCAATAGCGCATTTTAATGGGCAATAAAAAGAAATTGGTGCAGTTCGCAGAGCTAACCTCTTTTTCCAATGTGCTTGAGGTGGGCTTTGACGAAGTGCTCCACAACGACCATCCATTGAAGGGAAAGTGGCACAATAAAATCTTTTCGAACAAAGGAGACATTGTATTGGAGTTGGGATGTGGAAAAGGGGAATACAGCGTCGGTATGGGCAAGTGCTACCCCGAAAAGAATTTCATCGGCGTAGATATTAAAGGTGCACGCATGTGGCGCGGAGCGAAAACTGCTTTGGAAGAAGGATTGAACAATGTTTTCTTTCTTAGATCAAGAATCGATTTTATCTCTTCCTTTTTTGAAAAAGGAGAAATCAGTGAAATTTGGCTGACCTTTCCCGACCCCCAAATGCGAAGCAGTAAAGAACGAAAACGACTTACGTCGGACCGATTCCTCGATATGTATTTATCAGTGCTAAAGCCAAAGGGAACAATCAATCTGAAAACCGATTCAGACTTTTTGTATGAGTACAGCCTTGAAAAAGCAAGGGAAAGGGGAATGGCCATTCAGATGGCCATTCCAAATATCTACGCCCAAATAGCAGAACTTGGATTGGACAAAAAAGAAAAAGAAATTTTGGCCATTCGAAGTCACTATGAACGTTTGTTCACTGCACAAGGTCACATGATTTCCTTTCTAAGAATAGCTAGCGGTGGTGAATAATGATTTTTTTTTAAGGGTTTATGACATCGTGCGACTCATCCCCAAGGGCAAAGTCACAACTTACGGACACATTGCAAGAGCATTGGGAACAGGTCGCAGCGCTCGTATGGTTGGCTGGGCAATGAATGCTTCTCACAAGCACGACCCGTTAATACCGGCCCATCGCGTAGTGAATCGCAAAGGCTTGTTGACAGGAAAAATGCATTTTGACAACCCAAATCAAATGGAGGAATTATTAAAATCCGAAGGCCTCGTAATCACTGATAATGCCATTAAAGACCTCGAGCAATTCATTTGGGATCCATCGGAATTAGGAGACGACCTTTAAAGTCGGGGTTATTTATTGCTAATTTTACGCAAACAAACGTTTTATAATGGAAGAAAAAAAAGTCCTTGAGGCACTGTCCAATGTCATGGATCCTGACTTGAAGAAAGACATTGTTGAATTAGGTCTGGTAAGTAACATTTCCATCGATGGCAAAAGGCTTTCATTCGATCTTAAATTAAAAAATCCAGCCATGCATTATAAAAAGCGCATGGAAGAAGCTATTGATCATCACATCAACCGCTATTTTGGAGAAGTAGAGGTCGACATTAATGTAGTGTCCGAATCAAAACCCAATCCCCCTGCCGCCAAAAAGGTCTTGAGCGGGGTAAAAAACATCATTGCCGTGGCATCTGGAAAAGGAGGTGTCGGAAAATCAACGGTATCTGCTAACATCGCTGTAGGGCTGGCACTGCGTGGATATTCTGTTGGCATCGTAGATGCAGACATCTATGGTCCTTCTATTCCACTTATGTTCGACACTAAATTTGAAAAGCCTGAAGTGGTTCAAAAAGACGGAAAGAATTTGATGAAACCCATTGAAAATCATGGCGTTAAAATGCTCTCCATCGGCTTTTTCGCTCAACCGGACCAGGCCGTTGCCTGGAGAGGTCCAATGGCCTCAAAGGCACTTAACCAAATGTTCTCAGACACCGACTGGGGCGAGCTGGACTTTATGATCATTGACCTGCCGCCGGGTACAGGGGATATACATCTTTCGCTCGTTCAAGCCGTGCCGGTTACAGGGGCGGTAATTGTCAGCACACCTCAGGAAGTGGCTCTTATAGATGCACGAAAAGCAGTGGGAATGTTCAGGATAGAGCAGATCAATGTTCCCGTGTTGGGTTTGATCGAAAACATGGCTTATTTCACGCCAGCCGAATTACCCGATAACAAATATTACATTTTTGGGCGCGACGGGGTTGCCCCTTTGGCCGAGAGTTTAAAAATTCCATTTCTTGGGCAGGTGCCACTTGTGCAGAGTATTCGGGAAGCGGGCGATATCGGCAGGCCTGCAGTACTTCAAGAAAATACGGTGCAGAAAAAAGCCTTTGATTCGGTGATCGACGAGTTGATCAAGGAATTGGTAGACAGGAATCAGCTTCAGGCTCCTACACAAAAAGTCGAAATCACCAATCACGACGGTTGTCTTTAAATGAAGTTCATAACCAACATCGAACTGACCAGGAAAGTTGAAGGTGCTATTCAGCAATTGCGGCCGTTTTTTATAAAAGACAACGGCGATATACGTTTGGTCGGAATCGAAGAGAACATGGTAGTTCGTGTTAAATTGTTGGGCGCCTGCAAAACATGCAGTATCAATGGGCTTACACTAAAAGCGGGCATCGAAGATGCGGTGAAAAAAGTGGCACCTGAAATCGTATCTGTAGTTGCAACCGACGACTAATCAGGCCGCGGTTTTAGCACTTTCTTTTTGAAATGCGAATTGAAGGAGCGAGCCATCTTTATGAGTAACAAGATTTTCTAGACGGTAATTCTTGAGGTTATACCACACCTCGATGTAGAAGTTATCTATCTGGTAAAGCAAGACTTGGTAGCCTTTTCGCATTCTTCGGTGAAGGACTTTTCCTTCTGACCTGAGCATCATCAGCTTCCTTTGTTTGGTCAACGCTATGAATAGATACCTGGTCATTAGTTCCTTTATTATAATAACGTAAAATGTGATAAGTGGTTGCCATAATCCACATTTATTATGATAAAAATCTTGTTTGTCAATGTGAAATATCACAGGCTTTATTTTCAATGATGTTAATTTTACTATTACCTAATACGAAGTGTCATGAAAAAAATTCTTATTGCCAGCGATTTTTCGTCGAATGCAGATTCAGCTATTGAATACGGCCTGAAGTTGGCACAAGTATTCAATGCGAAAGTTTATTTGTTCAACTCTTTTGTCACTGTACCTGCCATAGGCATCGACGGGGGACCAGGTGTAATGAGCGAAACCGTTATCCATGCAGGTATTGAATCACACCGGGAAAAGATGGAGTCAATACTATCTGATTTATCTGAAGATTTAACCAAAGGTTTGCACATTGAAATAGTCATAGGTGATGGCGATCCGGTCATCAACATTTGCGAATACGCGAAGGATCAAGCCATAGATCTGGTTCTTATGGGCACTAAAGGTGAAAGCAGGCTGGAAGAGATCCTTTTTGGCAGCACCACGGTTGAGGTAATGAAGGAATGTCGCTGCCCGGTGATTGCCATACCGCATAATTCCACCTTCTACGGTATTAAGAAAATTGTTTATGCCAGCGACCTTGAAGAAAAAGACATTGCCGTGATTGAACACTTATGCAGTTTTGCAAAATTCTTTGACTCAGATGTGGTTGTTTTTCACGTGTTTGAAGAGGATAACATGACCAATCAAGAAGAAGCCGATGAATTCAACGATCTGCTGGTGCAAAGAGTAAAATACCCAAAGCTTAAGAAAGAGTCGGTCACCTACGGCAACACTCACGATGCCATTCTTGATGTGGTTAAAAAAGACCTGGCCAACTTGATTGTCATGCGCGAAAAAGACCGGGGCATCTTTGGTCGGTTATTCCACAAAGACATGGTGAAACGCATCAATTTTCACACAACCATTCCACTGATGGTTTACAATGACCGTTCCCTGTAATAAGAGGCATTTGTAATGCAACCCCCTCTAAGGCAATGGCATTTGCCTGACCAACCTCATGTCTTGAAGTGATTGCTGTCACTCCCGTTTTATTCAACCCTTTGTAATTTAGGAATTGAATCAATCTGCACAGTACAGTCATGAAAGCAATCAGCCACATTAGTTCGATACATGAATTGGAGCAAGCACTTAAAAATCATCAAGAGCATGGCTACCTGAACATCATGAAGGCCATCGAGATTCCTTACGATGAATTTGAAAAACATTTCACTTGGAAAGAAGAACACTACACAAGGAATAGCATCATTAAAAATGATGACTACGAACTGCTGGTAATTTGCTGGGAACGCGCACAGGATTCTCCCATTCATGACTACGATTCAGAAGACGCTTGGATACACATTCTACGGGGGCAGTTGAAAGAAGAACAATTCAAAAAGAATGAAGGCGGAGAACTGGAAAGAGTAAGCACCGTTACCTTGGGTGTGAAGGATTTTTCGTACATCAGCGGTCACGTCGGCCTGCACCGATATATTAATTCTCACGAAGGTCGCACAGTGAGTCTTCATCTTTATGTCAAGCCACTCGAAAAATGGAACGAGTACGACGAGGCATTAAACGCCTTTAAGGTCAGGCATATCGGTTACGATAGTTAATTGTGCGTTAGGTCCTTAACTCCCGGACTGTTGTAATTATTTCTTGTTTTACCCACACTTTCGATTTATTGTAATGACCTAAGCTGCAACCTTAATGGCTATCTTTAGTCGCTCAGCTTCAAAAACTATTTATGAAAATTTTACTCGCCTTCCTTTTGCTTGGTTCATGTCTTCAGGGGCAAAATGCATGGCAACTGGATTCTCTGTTTAACTGGCAGGATACCAGCATTTTAGAAAGTAATCTAGGTGATTCATCACGTTACAACGAAGTGTGGGGCTTTGTTCAGAACGGACGTGAGTATGCCGTTATCGGCTCGACCATAGGCAGCCACTTTTTTGATGTTAGCGATCCCTTGAATGTCCAAATGATTGATTTCGTTCCCGGTCGCTATGCGGGAAAATTTGCCGTTCACCGCGATTACCACGACTATAAGGGTTATTTGTACATGGTTTGTGACGAAGGTCAAAGCTCATTGCAAATAGCAGACCTGAAGCACTTACCGGACTCGGTTCATGTGGTCTATGATTCAGATTCTTTAATTATCAAAGCGCACAATATATTCATTGATACAGCGAAGGGTAAATTATACGGTGCGGCTGTCAAAACGCATTTTCAGTCGCCGTTTAATTATGTAGACATTATGGCCATTTCTCTTGCCGACCCTGAAAACCCAAGTCTTATTTACAATTTTGTTCCACCCTCTTATGTCCATGACCTTTTTGTTAGAAACGACACTGTCTATGCCAATTCGTCGAATGGTGGCCTTTATGTGTTCGACTTCTCCACACCCCCTGTCATCAAATATTTGGGTTCCCTGAATAATTATCCCGATCAGGGTTATAATCATTCGGGCTGGTTAAATGAAAAGGGAACTATTTACGCATTTGCCGATGAAACCCACGGCATGAGCATCAAGATATGCGATGTGAGTGACCTTCAAAATATCAGTGTCCTTTCATTGGTCAATTCGAATGTGGATTCAAATTCCATACCTCATAACATTATGATAAAAGACAATTTAATGTACGTCTCTTACTACCACGACGGTCTTTACATCTACGATATCAATGATCCATCGCAACCGGTTGAACTTGCCCACTTCGACACTTATCTACCTACCGATCATGACGGTTACAAAGGTGCCTGGGGTGTTTATTGCTTTTTATCTGAAGGAAAAATTCTGGTCTCTGATATTCAAACTGGGCTCTATGTTTTTGATTTGATCGAGCCCTGGACTTCGGTGAACGACGGTGTCGCTGTTAAACAGGAATTAAAGCTTTTCCCAAATCCAACAAAAGGAACATTGACCTTGGAAATGCCCGGCCAATTGACAAAGGAAAACGGAAAAATCGAGATTTTTAATACGATTGGGGAACTGGTTCATCGGCAAAGCATTAGGTCAGGAGAAAATAACATTGTCCTTCCCGAATATTTGAACAATGGGATCTTCGTGCTGCAACTGAACACAGAAACTGGCACATACAAAACCCGCTTTTCCCTTGTCAAATGAGGATTTCTTTGACGCCGGAATACCTGTGTAATTTCTCTACAATGTTTTAGAATTTTTATTAGCTATTCAATAAAAAAAGACGATATTACTGTCAGTCAAATTGTCAATATTATCGTCATATGTTCTTTTCAACCAATCTAAAATTACTTCGCAAACGCCGTGGTCGCTCGCAAGAGGACCTTTCAAGTTTATTGCACATTAAGCGCACTTCTCTGAGCGGTTATGAATTAGGCACCTCATTTCCAACATATGAAACCCTGATTCTGATCTCTGATTTCTTTCAGATCAGCATAGACAAATTGCTCAAGGTCGACCTTGCCTCTATTTCCGAATTGCAATTAACAGAACTGGAAAAGGGGTATGACATTGACCTGACCGGGAATAAAATGCGCGTATTGGCAACGACGGTCAATAGCGAAAATGACGATAACATCGAGGTAGTGAATGTTGCTGCCAAGGCCGGATATCGAGCCGGATATTCAGATCCCGACTTTATTAAGGTTCTCCCCACATTCCACCTTCCCTTTCTAAATAAAAACCGCAAATACCGAACATTTCAAATATCAGGCGACTCAATGCCCCCTGTATCTGACGGTTCGTTTGTCACCGCCGAATACCTCGAAAACTGGACATTGATCAAAGACGGTTTCCCATATATCATCTTAACCAAAGATGATGGAGTGGTTTTTAAAAATGTTTTCAATCGGATCGAAAATGAAAAAAGCCTTTTACTTTGCTCAACTAATCCACAATACGACCCTTATTCGGTTGATATTGCCGAAGTTCTGGAGCTTTGGAAATTCGTTAATTACATCGATGGCACCCCACCAGAGCAAAATCTGGATAAATCTCAACTGCAAAATGCATTTTTTAAACTTCAGGAAGAGGTTGACAGGGTGAAAAACATGCTGAAATAGAGAATGATATCAACAATACCTTGTATGGAAATATTATGATTTATATCATAGTCCGTCTGTGAGAATTTAATATTTTTAGCCATCCGCATGGATAACGCTATTATGGTATTGATGAAAAGACTGCAATTAACCACGGTTGGATTGCTCTTTTGTGTTTTTGTTCAAGCTCAGGTCTCAGAGGATTTTAAAAACAAATACTCCAAGGCCAGACATTTGATTGAAGAATTTCAATATGAAAAAGCAGCGCCCATATTGGAGGGAATGCTGGAAGGGGATCCTGTTAATGCCAATCTTCAATACTTGTTGGCCATCTGTTTCACTATGGGGCCAGTAGTTGATAATCGCGCCATTTCTCTTCTAGAAAACGCCAAGATCGACTATAACGAAAATTACGATGCGCGTTCGCCTGAAGAAAGGGGTGCTTCCATTAATGTCTATTTCTACCTAGCAGTTGCCTATGCTCAGAGTTTCAACTTTGAAGAAGCTAATAAGGCCAATGATTATTACCACGAGTTAACAGGTACAATTAATGGCCGTTACATGCGCGATGCCAAGCTCTGGATCGATAAAATGGGCGAATTACGCGATATGCTTGCCACTGAACCAGTTGATCCATACCAGGACACCTATGGCTGGGGCGATGATGAAGGTTTTGTTGATGCAGAAACGGTGAACAAAACAATTGCCGACGAAAAAGTCTTTGAACAAGGTGGCAAGAAAACCTTTGAAAGTGAAGTGCCAGCAAAAGAAGCCAGTGATAAATTTTACGGTGTTCAGATCGGTGCTTTTGCCCAGTCGATACCTAGTTACATTTTTAGTGGCACAGAGAATGTAAGGGCATATCGCGGAGCGGAAGGACTTGTTCGCTTTGTGGTTGGCAATGTGACCACCAGAGAAGAAGCAGAAGCCATCCGGGATAAAATGAAAATGACCGGCTATCAGGATGCCTTCATTGTCCACCTGGACCGAAATGACTTCATAGAAGAGATCAAGTAACTTTATCAACACCTGCAATTGAATAATTCCTTCTAGCTGCAGGACTTTGGTGGATGCCTCAGGTTAACTTTGAAGGCATATGAGGCTATTTACACTGTTCACCCTAGTATTCGCCTTTCTTGGTCATATCACCGCTCAAAACAGTGATTTTGCCCTAAGATTTAACCAGGCCAAGGACCTGTTGTATAACTTTAAACCAGATGAAGCACTTCCTGTGTTGCTTCAATTGGAAAAAGAGGATCCCACCAATGCCAATATACTGTACCTAATAGGTGCCTGCTATACAGACTATAACCCGGATGGTCCAAAGAGTATTGAATATCTTATAAAAGCAGAGAAAGGTGTGTCTGATCATTACGATGCCGAAAGCGCGTCTGAACGCAATGCCTCGATTCACCTTTATTATTTCCTTGCAGTGGCCTTTGCTCAGAATCATCGCTGCGATGAAGCTGCGGCATCAAATCAAAAATTCAGGCAACTTATTGGCCGAATCGGAGGGGCTTATATTCGAGATGCAGAATTTTGGGTCAACGCATGCTACACCTTGCAAAAAAACGTTGTTGTTGATGAGGTGA
Source organism: Vicingaceae bacterium (assembly GCA_040220895.1). Taxonomy (GTDB): domain Bacteria; phylum Bacteroidota; class Bacteroidia; order Flavobacteriales_E; family Vicingaceae; genus UBA11591. Next base: position 95,524 of record JAVJVY010000010.1, on the reverse strand, counting down.
ACAGCTCCCCGGAGCCGCCGATCAGGGATCCATATGCCATTGTAAACGCCAAGATCGTGACTCAAAGTCAGGAATATTCGACACCTTCACCTCTTTGGGGAGTACAAGTTGGTTCCTTTTCGAAATTTGTTCCTATCGGAGATTTTGACGACATCAAAAACGTCGATGCTTTCATTGACCGTGAGGGAAAAGTGCGCTACGTTGTTGGGAGTTTTGCTTTTCGACATCAATGCGAAACCTTGTTACGGGTGTTGCAGGAAAGCGGTTACAAGGATGCATTCATTGTGGACGTCAACAAGGAAAGGCAATTTCACGATCGAATCATTACCGTTAACAACGTTTCAATAAAGCCAAGCATTCGTGGTAAAATTCATTACCGACTGCAAATAGGCGCGTTCAGGGATTCCATACCTATGGAAATGGCCCAGAAATATGTAAAAATAGACGGCATTATTGAAAATGAAGAAGAAGACCTGACCCTGTTAAGCGTGGGACATTTTGACACCTATGAAGAAGCCTCCACTTATAAAGCGGAGCTAGAGAAAATTGCCATCACTGACGCCTTTGTAGTCGCTTACAATTACGACCGAAAAATATCGGTAAAGCAGGCAAAGGCCTACCAGGAAAAACAGAAATCAGAAGATCAATGAGGGTAGTCATCCAGCGAACAGAAGCTTGCAACGTTTCTGTGGATGAAAAAATAACGGGAAGTATAGAGAAGGGATTGCTCTTGCTTGTTGGTATCGAGTCTTCCGATACCAATGAAGACGCAACTTGGCTCAGTAAAAAAATTGTGGAGATAAGGATCTTTTCCGATCAAGCGGGTAAGATGAACCACAACGTCATTGAGGCGCAAGGAGGCATTCTGGTCGTCAGCCAATTTACATTGCACGCACAAACGAAAAAGGGGAATAGGCCATCGTTCATACGCGCTGCCAGGCCCGATAAGGCCGTGCCCATATACAACTTCTTTATTGGGGAACTTGAGCGCCAACTAAACAAAGAAGTTCAAACCGGGGTCTTTGGCGCCACCATGAAAGTATCACTGGTCAACGACGGACCGGTTACCATTTTGATGGACAGTAAAATCAAGGAATAATGGAATTATCAGCATTACAGGACAGCGTGGATCAATGGATAAAAAGGCATGGCGTTCGCTATTTCAGTGAATTGACAAATCTGGGGCTGCTGATGGAGGAAGTCGGTGAACTTGCCAGAATAATGACGCGCACTTACGGCGAGCAGTCATTTAAATCGAGTGACCATGATGTAAAAATGGAAGAAGAATTAGCCGATGTGCTATTCGTTCTTGTATGCATTTCCAACCAATGCGACGTCGATCTGGAAAAGGCCTTTAAAAATAACCTCGAAAAAAAGACGAACCGTGACTCGGAACGCCACAAACAAAACAAGAAATTGAAATGATTCAGAGAGTTACTCTGCTAAAACTATGACCTTATTGTTGAGCACCTCAACCACGCCTCCATCTATGCTGAACCTGACCTCTGCACCTACCTCATTATCGTGCACCAATTTACCGATCTCATTGTCGAATCGAAGCGCATTTTCTTCAGCAATTTTGACCTTGACCTCTCCCTTTTTTAGGGTGGCAATGATGGGTGCGTGATTATTTAAAATTCCGAATGACCCATGCGCTCCTGGACAGTAGACATAATCTACTTCTCCTTTGAACAAGCTCTTATCGGGTGTAACTATTTCCAGGTGCATTGGTACTATTTCGATTCGCGAAGTAATTTTTCTCCTTTCTCAATGGCTTCTTCGATGTTCCCAACCAAGTTAAACGCTGACTCCGGATACTTATCCACTTCTCCGTTCATGATCATGTTAAAGCCTTTGATTGTTTCTTCGATTGGAACAAGTACTCCTTTTAAACCGGTAAAAGCTTCGGCAACGTGGAAAGGCTGTGACAAGAATCGTTGAACACGTCTAGCCCGGTGCACTACCAATTTATCTTCGTCAGAAAGTTCATCCATACCCAGAATCGCAATAATATCTTGTAGCTCTTTGTAGCGCTGCAGAAGCTCCTTAACGTCCTGGGCACAGCGGTAATGTTCCTCACCGACAATGTCCTGAGTAAGTATTCTCGATGTTGAATCAAGTGGGTCAACCGCCGGGTAAATTCCAAGCTCGGCTATTTTTCTGGACAAAACCGTAGTGGCATCCAGGTGGGCAAAGGTCGTTGCCGGTGCCGGATCCGTCAAGTCATCTGCAGGCACGTAAACTGCCTGAACAGAGGTAATGGAACCTGATTTTGTAGAGGTAATACGCTCTTGCATCACACCCATCTCGGAAGCCAATGTAGGCTGGTATCCAACGGCCGAAGGCATCCTGCCAAGTAAGGCCGAAACCTCAGAACCCGCTTGGGTGAAACGGAATATATTGTCGATGAAGAATAAAATATCTTTTCCCTGACCATCGCCTTCTCCGTCGCGATAATACTCGGCAAGTGTCAATCCTGAAAGTGCAACTCTTGCACGTGCACCGGGAGGCTCATTCATCTGGCCAAAGACGAAGGTCGCCTTGCTCTCTTTTAATTCTTCGGCGTTCACCTTTGAAAGATCCCATCCACCTTCTTCCATTGATTTTTTGAATTCATCACCGTACTTGATGATGTCTGCCTCGATCATTTCTCGAAGAAGGTCATTTCCTTCACGCGTCCTTTCTCCTACACCGGCAAAAACCGACAGTCCTCCATGGCCTTTCGCAATGTTATTTATCAATTCCTGAATCAATACTGTTTTACCGACACCGGCTCCACCAAACAATCCAATCTTACCACCTTTGGCATAAGGCTCGATCAGGTCAATTACTTTAATGCCCGTTAAAAGTACTTCAGTCGCTGTTGAAAGGTTTTCGAACAATGGTGGATCTGCGTGAATCTGTCTTCCATTGGTCTTGTCAATGGCCTTCATCCCATCAATGGGATCGCCAACCACGTTAAAAAGCCTTCCATTAATGTCTTCTCCAACGGGCATTTTAATTGGTGCTCCGGTATTCACAACTGTCATTCCTCTTCTCAAACCGTCAGTGGCATCCATGGAAATTGTACGAATCGTGTCCTCACCAACGTGCTGTTGACATTCAATGACAATCTTATTTCCTTGATCAGTAGTGATCTCGAGGGCATCCATGATGTTGGGCAATTCTGAACCCTCCTGATCAAAACTGACGTCGATCACCGGGCCAATGATTTGAGTAATCTTTCCTGTTAAATTGGACATATCTTGTTGATTTTGATAGTGTTCTTACCGAAGGCTTTTGAAAAATCGAGTGCAAAAATAGCACAATAAATCGTTATGGGAAAAGGCAATCGTGATTTTATTTTTCTACTTTTGATAGCAGACAAGGCAGCACTTGTAAATAGTAGGTTTAACATTCAATAATAAATGCGTAATTTAAAGGTTTACAGGCACTTAGACGAGTTCTATGGGGCCTTGAATCCCGTACTTACCATTGGTACCTTTGATGGCGTCCATCTGGGTCATCAAAAGATTCTGAAGAGTGTTGAAGAAGCCGCACAAGAAATTGCCGGCGAATCTGTTTTATTAAGCTTTTTTCCCCACCCACGAATGGTCCTTGAACCCCAGGACAAAAATATACAGCTACTCAACTCACTGGATGAGAAAATAAGTCTGTTGAAACGTTCGGGATTGCAACACCTTATTCTTCACCCTTTTGACAAGGGATTCTCAGAAATGTCTGCAGAGCAATTTATTAAAGACATCATTATCGACCGAATCAAAACGCACAAAGTCGTAATCGGGTATGACCATCATTTTGGGCACGACCGCTCAGGGTCCTTGGATCAACTTAGGGAGCAAGGTTTGAAACATAATTTTGAAGTCGAAGAAATTCCGGCAGCCGACATCAAGAAGGTAAGTATAAGTTCGACCAAAATCAGAAATGCCCTGCTGGAAGGAAACGTGACACTAGCCAACCGCTTCCTGGGATACCATTACTTTATGAGGGGAACGGTGGTGGAAGGAGATCGCATCGGAAGGTCAATGAATTTTCCAACAGCCAATATTTACATCGAAGAAAAGCACAAATTGATTCCTAAAAATGGCGTTTACGCCGTTCATGTTGAAAATAGAGGGATCTTGATGAAGGGAATGTTAAACATTGGCCGGCGACCTACCCTGCCAGGAAAAGATTTTTCCATAGAGGTCCATATCTTCGACTTTAATAAGGAAATTTACAACGAAACCATTCAGGTAGAGCTAATTGAACGAATCAGAGACGAAAAGAAATTCGATGATCTCAAATCCCTTGAAGAACAATTGAACAAAGACAAAGAAATCGCATTATCCATTTTAAAATGAAGTACTTCATTGCCCTTTTTATGGTTCTTTCGGTCAATTTCCAGGCCTTGGCTCAGTTGAAAGACCTTGCGGAATTAGAAAAAATGAAAGGTCCAAAAACCATGGAAGAAGCACTGGTAGATCCTCAATCTGTTGTTAAACTGGATTTGAGTGGAAATAAACTTTACGGCGTCGATTTGGAGATCAATCGGCTTGTCAATTTACAATACCTGGACCTGTCAAAAAATGAATTGAGAGATTTTCCGATCGAGGTGACCAAGCTTGTCAACCTGCAATACCTGCAACTTGGAAGAAACAAGATCACCAAAATTCCAGATGAAATCGCCCGACTCGAGAATTTGAAGTTTCTGGGCATGAGCCGGAACGACCTATACCTTATCTCACCCGAAATGGGCAAGCTTAAAAAAATGGAGGAGTTTGATCTTTGGGATAATCCGATCAAGGAATTTCCCGAAGAAATTCGCCAAATGAGCTCATTGAAAAAATTAGACCTTAGGGTAGTTCAGATTAACGAAAAGGAAAAGAAGCGACTGATGAAAATGTTTCCTTACACCGACATTAAGTTTTCCAAGACCTGCGACTGCGATTAATCAAAATTCAAAGCTGATTCCCGCCATAAAATTTCGACCCGCCTGAGGGAAGAAATAGGCATCTCCATAATACACATATCCATAAGAGAGGTATTGTTCATCCAGTATATTGTATACCATTAGGTATAACCTGAAGGAAGAAAATGCACTTATCTGTGGATGATATTCCAGTTTTACATCATGAAAATGGTACGATGGAATGGTAAAATCCCCGCCGGTGTTACTTAGATTCTGATTGTCGACATAGGAAGAATACATGTTGATCCTGAAAGATTTATTCAATTGAGCCTGCAATGCATTGTTTGAAATGATTGACGGTGAATAGGCGATGGGTGTGTCTTCTGAACTTCCTGAAACGGTGTTGGTCAGGTAATCAATGTTTCGGTTTTCCGATAACGTGAGGTTTGGCATCCAACGAAGCCAGGGGGTAATGTCAACCGAGGCAGAAAGTTCAATGCCCAGACGGTAGCTTCTGCCCACATTTTCTCTGATTGCCTCGCCAACATCATTTAAAGCTCCGGTTGGCACTAGTTGGTCAAGGTAGTGCATGTAAAAAACATTCCCTGAAAGACTCAATCCTTTGCCGTTAAACCGATAACCCAACTCCTGATTCCACAATCGTTCGGGAGTTGCCGAGAAATTGTCAGAGAATAAGAGGTCGTTTCGACTGGGCTCTCGGTTTGAGGCCCCTGTACTTGAATAAAGTTGGCTTTGACCGTTCAAGGCAAAAGTAATTCCCAGTTTTGGATTGAAAAAATTGTACGTCCTATCTAGGTCAAGATTGCCAAAAAAATCATCTGTTCCAAGTATGTTGTATTCTATGTGTCTATATTGAATGTCCGCATATACCTGTAGTTTTTCTCCAAGATTCTGACGGAATTTCAGGTATGAGTTCACATCAACTTTGTAGCCGTTGTTTCGGTAAAATTCTCTATTCAGATCCAAGCCATCGGTTTGTCTGGTCCACATCAATCTTCCAAAATGCTGGCCGCTGTAGGCATTGGCCGCACCACCCACAATAAAAGTTCGTTCTCTAGTTTCAAAGACAGCATTAAAGGTCATTCCTCCATAATGGTTGTCAAGCCACGGTCTTATTACCACATCCGAAGTGGTGATGCCAGTGTCAACAAGTTCGGCGGCTGTCAGCGGGTAAGGCGATAATTGATCATTCTGCCTGTATTGCTCGAAATACCCTCTTCCGTATGTGTAATGCATTGCTGTTTGCAGCAACCAGCGTTCATTCAGTTGATGATTCAAATGCAATTGCAAGTGGTCTTGAGAATAATGGTCCACTTCATTCTTATAGTACGAGGAAATGTTTCCATCGTCGTTGTAAATGGCTCCCGCAAAATTCATGGTCCTGTTATTTTTAAGCGTTTCTGCATCTACACCATACCATGCTTGATAAGTCTCTTCCCGACCACCAAAACTCAATAACTTTAACGATGTTTTACCACTAACATATGACGTTGATAAATAATAAGAAAACAACTCAGAACTCGCGCGGTCAATATAGCCCTCTGATGTTATTCCGCTTAATCTTCCATCCACAGTCCAGTGACCATTCATCAAACCGGTTCCAAACAATAAGGTGGTCTTCATGGTGTTAAAAGAGCCGTATGAATAATCTATCCCAGCATAGGCTTCCTGCTTTATTACATCTGTGAGCATGTTGATACTTGCGCCAAAAGAAGCAGGACCATTGGTAGAACTTCCAACTCCTCGCTGTAACTGCACACTCGATAAATTCGAAGAAAAATCAGGTAGGTTAACCCAATAAACATTTTGACTTTCGGCATCGTTCAGTGCAATGCCGTTAATAGTGACATTGATACTGGCCTGGTCAATGCCTCTGATGCGCAAAGCCGAATATCCCACCCCTGCTCCTGCGTCGCTGCTGGTAACCAGTGAGGGTGTTTGACTCAGTATATAAGGCACATCTCTTCCCGTATTTAATTCGGCAATTTTGTCTTTGTCCACATTGACATGCGTAACGGGAGCGAAATTATCTGCTCGTATGGCTGTTACGATCAGGGCATCAGATAAAAAGGCCTCTTCTTCCAATACCACTGTCAGCTCATTGACCATGGAAGGTTTAAGTTCCAGGCGTTGTTCTTTGAATCCTAAATACGAAATAACGACGATCGGATCTTCACCGGGAATCTTGGCTAAATAAAATTTTCCTTCGGTGTCAGAAACTGTGCCTTTGGTTGAATTCGGCACAACTATGCTGGCGCCAGGTAAATAGCTGCCATTGTGATCTTTCACTACTCCTTTTACGCTTGTCTGACCATACAATAGCGATGGTAAAACCATGACAAGGAATGCCGGTATAAATCTCATGCAATAAATTTTCGGGGGGCCAAATCACTGCTTCCTTGACGGCATTACCCGCCCAGGTTCAATGGGTATGATCTCAGCCTATCAGACAAGGCACCCCAGTTGGCTCAAAGGTAGTTAATATTGTTTAGTGGTGGCTGATTGCAGTGAGCGCATTCGCTAATCTTTTTGACCCATTACCCTTAACGACGCGGTAAGGAATACGGGCTTTTTCAAATTGCGATCGGTACTCGTTAAAAAGTGCGATTCTGTCTTCAAATAGGGGCGACTCGCGCAGCATATCGTTTTCCCACGGTAAATCCGGATAACATAGTAAATAATGATCAAATCGCTGACCTTTAAATAATTCAATGATCTTTTCGCTGCATCGACCGTATTTTACCTGACTCCAAACAACAAATACCATCATTTCGGTGTCAGCGATAATTCCACAACCGGTATCCAATTTATCATTTAACAGGTATTGCTCTTTAGCCATAAAAACCAGATCAGGTTCTGTGTAAGTACCATCGTTTATTTCAAGAAATAATCGGGCATACTCATTGCTTAAGGGAAGTCCCAATTCAAGCGATAATGCTGTTGCAAGGGTAGTCTTACCCGTTGATTCAGGCCCGGTAATGGCTATTCTCATTGTGGAATTCTCGATAATTTTCGCCATTCGAAGTAACCGTATATGGCCATTACTGTGTAAACGGCAAACAGACCGGCAATCGCCGGGTGATCTTTTAAAAAATACATGTAAATGGAAATGGCATCGGCGGCAATCCAGATCAACCAATTTTGGAGGAAACGTTCCACCATCATCCAGGTGGCAATTATTGCAAAAACCGTTGTAAACGAGTCCGCATAAGAAAGACTGGCATCAGAAAATTGATCTGCCATGAATCCAAGTATTAAAAAAAGTGCCAGACCGCCAGTGACCAAAAGGACCATGGTTCGAGATTTAAGTTTTCTTACTTTCAGATTGCGACCTTCGTTGGACCAGGAATACCAGCCCACCACCGACATTATGACATAATAGGAATTGATGACCGTATCAAAATACAGGTGATCCTTTGCGCAGATATAAACAAATGCTGCCGAACTAAGAAGGCCAAATAAAAAGCACATCCTTTTTCCGCGTGCCGCAAGAAAAACATATAGCAGTGCCGTAGAAACGGCAGACCATTCAAGAAGTTCAATCATTGGAATTAAACGAACGTGCCAAGTTCCCGCGAAAGTTCATTGATCAATTCTACGTCTTGCTCGATTGCATTTCCTACCACCAATATATCCGCACCGGCAGCCCATAGCTCCCTTGCTTGTTGCGATTTTGTGATTCCTCCACCGACAATTAGCGGAGTGGATATGGATCGTTTTACTTCTGAAATCATACTGGCAGAAATACTTTCTCCAGCACCACTGCCGCCATCCATGTAACACAATTTAAGGCCAAGCATTTCTCCAGCCATGGCCGTGGTAGCGGCAATGTCCGCCTTATCCTTTGGAATTGGGAGCGTATTGCTTATATAATTTGCCGTTGTATTATTTTGACTTTCGATCAGCATGTAGCCTGTGGGAAGCACTTCTATATCCGCTTTTCGCACGTAAGGTGCGGCCAGAACTTGCTGTCCTATAAGGTATTCGGGATTTCTTCCGGATATTAGTGACAAAAATAAAATCGCATCGGCCTTTGAACTGATCTGCATGGCGCTTCCGGGGAATAAGATCACAGGAATATCGCAGGTTGCTTTCACAAGCTCAATGGTTTGTTCAAATCGGTCACTGGTCATTAAACTTCCGCCCACAAAAAAATAGTGAACGTTGTTGCTCTGTGCGGTTCGAACAAGGTCAAGTAAGGAGTTCTCGTTGTATTTATCCGGATCGATCAGGACGCATAGCATTTTGCGCCCTTTTGAGCACCGCTCGGTTAGTTGATTAAAAATACGGTCCTTCATGACTTTACAAACTTAGCCATTGAGGCAATAAACCAAGATGTATTGGTCTAAAATCTCATAATTGAGTTTCAATTTCGATTGAATGCCCTTCCTTAACACGTCAGCTGTCAGGCTTCCTTTATCCGTAAGATGAGTACTCGGATAAACCGCTATTTCTTCTTTGAATATCAAGCCGGGAGTTTTCATTTTTTTAAATATTGCTTCTTTCGCACACCAAATTAAGGTGAGCCTTTGAATGCTGTCTGTGCTATTGCACAATTCCAATTCTCGCTCAGAAGCAAACTTGTGACTGATTCTCTGAATTTTGGGTGATAAGTGCTGCAGATCTATGCCCGTTTCACCACGGTAGTCTAAGATCAGGGCCACTTTTTCGAAACTATGGGTCATCGAAATAAAGGTGCCATCGTTAAGATAAGGAGCCCCATTTTCATCATAATATATCCGCCCTGCGTTTTGGTCTAACGACCAAAGTAAAAGCCGTGCTGCCAGCCATTGTTTTTGTTTAAGTTCATTCTTGAAAAGCACCTGACTCTCTATGTCGTACCCCTTTAGACCCGCAGCACTAAGTAGTTCAGGTAAGGATTCCTCAATGTGCCATATTCCCAGTTTATGAGAATCGGTGAAAATATGTTTTCGCCACGAAGCCATTTTACCGACAAAAGTATATTATTCGTTACCTTTGCGCGTCAAATAAAAAAATCTCATGGAAGACACTAAAATTGATCGAATGCCTTACAAGGTAAAAGATATTGAACTCGCTGAATATGGACGAAAGGAAATTTCATTAGCCGAAGCTGAAATGCCAGGTTTAATGGCGCTCCGAGAAGAGTTTGGAAATTCAAAACCATTGAAGGGTGCACGGATCGCGGGTTGCCTTCATATGACCATCCAAACCGCCGTACTGATTGAAACTTTGATTGAGCTGGGCGCAGAAGTTACCTGGTCTTCATGTAACATCTTCTCTACCCAAGATCACGCCGCCGCTGCAATTGCTGCCGCCGGAATACCTGTATATGCTTGGAAGGGGATGAATGAAGAGGAATTTAATTGGTGCATCAAGCAAACGCTTCATTTTCCGGATGGACAACCGTTGAATATGATACTAGATGACGGCGGGGATTTGACCAACATGGTCTTTGATGAATTTCCTGAGTTAATCAGCGGTATTAAAGGATTGTCCGAAGAGACCACCACCGGAGTATTAAGACTTAACGAGCGAATGGTCAATGGCACACTATCAATGCCCGCCATTAATGTCAATGACAGTGTTACAAAATCGAAATTCGATAACAAATATGGTTGTAAAGAATCCCTTGTAGACGCTATAAGAAGAGCAACTGACATCATGATGGCCGGAAAAGTGGCGGTAGTGGCCGGTTACGGTGATGTTGGTAAGGGTTCGGCCGCTTCACTAAGAGGTGCCGGTGCAAGAGTGATCGTTACAGAAATAGACCCTATTTGCGCCCTTCAAGCAGCCATGGATGGCTATGAAGTGCAAAGAATGGAAACAGCAGTTCCAAGGGCCGATATTGTTGTTACTGCTACAGGAAACAAGGATATCATTGCGGGTGAGCATTTTAAGAAAATGAATGACAAAACGATTGTCTGCAACATTGGACACTTTGACAATGAAATTGATGTGGCATGGCTTGAAGAAAATTACGGTAACTCTAAGGTGACGATCAAGCCACAGGTGGACATGTATACCGTCGACGGCAATGACATCATTTTACTTGCCGAAGGCCGACTGGTAAACCTTGGATGTGCCACGGGTCATCCATCATTTGTTATGTCCAACTCTTTCACCAATCAAACACTGGCCCAGATCGAGCTTTGGAAACATTCTGACAAATACGAAAACAAGGTGTACACCTTACCTAAACACCTGGATGAGAAAGTTGCCCGACTGCACCTTGCAAAAATTGGTGTTGAACTGGAAACCTTGTCGGCAGAACAGGCCAAATATATCGGAGTTAAAATCGAAGGGCCATACAAGGCTGATGAATACCGATACTGATCAGTTAGTGACGGTAACGATCGTTCCGTCAAATGACGTTTGATATTGAAGAAGGGGCCTGCTTGCAGGCCCTTTTATTATTGTGCCATTCAATATGCTGAAAACAGAACCACAACAGTCAAAATCATTGGCCTGTAGTAAGGTGACGTCCATATCTACCGTTGAACACACTTCAACTGGATCATATGTGCAGTGTCGTTCGAATGCTTTTACCACGCCCGTGGATTCACGGTAAAGAATAATGCCCCTTGAACCTGCCACAAGGTAAGTCCAGCCACCAATATTCTTTAAGTCCTGGTACTTGGGATCATTGATGTTGATCATTTCATTGATCGGCACATATGGAATGCCCAAATTATTTTGATCTGCACTTTTGTCACAACGCCACATTGTTATGCTTATCAAAGCCATTAAAAACATAAGTCTCATGAGGCTAAATTATTTATAATTGCGTTCAAACCTTTGACTTTGAGAACAACTATTCTACTATTTCTTATTGCCGTTTCCATAACATCATTTGCCCAGGAAGAATCAAGATCGGTCAAGAAACGTCAGGAACAACTTGAGAAACAAGATGAAACTAAACAGAAGATGGGTGAAAAGGCCCATGAAAAAGGCGTTGAACAACACATGAAAATTCAAACCAAAGAGACAAGAAAGCGAATGAAGGCGAATAGAAAGAAGTCTAAGAAGATCAATAATAATCGTAAATAATCTTTTTATTTCATTGATTCTGTGTGTGTTACGATTAATTTGCAATTAGCATTTTGCAGATATTTTTCTATGTCGTAAATTGCCCAGATAAACTGTCCAAACGGCGGGAAGAACTGTGTTGTATAAAAAATTGAAAGTCTTTAGTAAACTGTTGATCCTTGGGATGATACTCATCTCCGGCCATGCTTTTGGTCAGGCTCCGGAAGGAATGAATTATCAGGCCATCGCTCGACTCAACGGGGCTGTGCTGTCAAACGGGATTGTAACTATTCGATTTACCATTACCAATGGCCCGAACGGTCCTTCAGTATTCCAAGAAGTTCATAACAGTGTTCCGACAGGTGATTATGGGGTTATCAACGTGGTTATTGGAAGTGTTAATACCACCGATTTTCCAAACATCAATTGGGGAGCCGGTGACTACTACCTGGAAGTGGAAATCGACCCACTTGGAGGAACGAATTTTGACCCTCTTGGTCCCACAAAGTTGCTATCGGTCCCTTATGCATTGTATTCAAAAGTTAGTCAAAGCGGCCCTCGCGGAGCTACAGGTTTCACTGGTGCCATAGGGCCTACGGGTATTCAAGGGCCAATTGGGGTAACAGGTATCCAGGGGCCGATCGGAATTACGGGTCCTATTGGACCAACGGGAATACAAGGGCCAACGGGAAGAACGGGCTTCACGGGACCCACAGGGCCAACCGGGCCAACCGGACCAACTGGGGCCACTGGACCAACTGGGCCGACAGGACCCACAGGACCCACAGGACCCACAGGACCTACCGGTGCTACTGGTACCACGGGGGCAACCGGTGCAACGGGGGCAACCGGCGCAACGGGTGCAACGGGTGCTACAGGTCCAACGGGACCAACAGGTGAGCGAGGATCTGTATGGAAAAGTGGAAATGGCGTCCCTGGTGCTACCGGTCTAGCGAATGATCAGTATCTAAATACGGCCAACGGGGATGTATATAGTTTTAATGGAACCATATGGACCTTGATAAGCAATATCATAGGGCCTCAAGGTAGCTTGTGGTCAAGTGGTGCTGGAGCCCCAATAGTGCTTGGTACAGAAGTATTGGGAGATCAGTATTTAAATACCAGTAATGGTCAAGTTTATGAATGGAATGGGGCTTCTTGGTTCACTACTGTTAATATCACAGGTCCCATTGGACCAACAGGTGTTACCGGATTTACCGGCCCCACGGGACCCACAGGACCGACTGGGCCGACAGGACCGACTGGTCCTACAGGAGCCACGGGTCCGACTGGACCAACCGGACCAACAGGGGCCACGGGGCAAACTGGACAAACAGGTGCTACCGGGCCTACAGGTGCCACAGGTGAAACTGGACAAACAGGTGCCACGGGAGCCACTGGACAAACCGGACAAACGGGTGCCACGGGACAAACAGGTGCTACAGGAGCCACAGGAGCGACTGGACAAACAGGTGCTACAGGAGCCACTGGACAAACTGGACAAACAGGTGCTACAGGAGCCACTGGACAAACTGGACAAACAGGACAAACGGGGGCCACAGGAGCGACTGGACAAACTGGACAAACGGGAGCCACAGGACAAACAGGTGCTACAGGAGCTACCGGAGCCACAGGCGAGACAGGACAAACAGGAGCTACAGGTCCTACCGGAGCTACAGGTGAGACGGGGCAAACAGGGGTAACCGGACCTACCGGACCTACCGGACCGACTGGGGCAACAGGAGCAACAGGAGCAACTGGACCCACAGGTCCTACGGGACTTAGAGGGTCTGTATGGAAAGACGGGGCAGGAGTACCTGGAGTAACAGGATTGGCTAACGATAAATACTTAAACCAGACCAACGGCGATGTATACAATTATAACGGTGCTTCATGGGTATTGATCGGTAACATCATTGGACCAAAAGGAAGCCTATGGTCTGTTGGGTCTGGTGCACCGACTGTTCTTGGCACAGAAGTTTTAGGCGACCAGTATTACGACACAACCAACGGCGACGTATTTAATTTTAATGGAAGTTCTTGGGCCTTCAACTTAAATACCATTGGTCCAAAAGGGGATACTGGCTATGCAACAACCTGGAGAAATGGATCAGGTGCTCCAACTGCCCTTGGTTCTGATAAAGACGGGGATTATTACCTGGATCTTGTTTCAGGAGCGGTTTACAAATACAACCTCGGTGGAACTACCTGGAACCTTATCGGGTCAATAAAGGGTCCCACAGGTGCTGGTAGTATTTGGACATCCGGAGCTTCTCCTCCGATACCCGGCGTATTCCCTCCATCTCCCGATGCTCAGGATCAATACCTTAATACGCTGAATGGACAGGTTTTCGAGTATAATGGAACAAATTGGATATCTAAAGGGTTCATTTTAGGTCCGACAGGTGACAGAGGAAGTCTTTGGGACTCAGGCAATGGACCACCGCCTTTACCGAATGCAAGTGATAAAAATGGTGACCAGTATATAAACAGGCTTACCGGAGACGTTTACGAACTGATCGGCGGTGTCTGGACATTGACAACGAATCTTATTGGCCCCACTGGAAGTTCGCTGTCATTCGGCAGCGGCTCTCCTTCGGGAAGTGCCGTCATTGGAAGCCAATACCTGGACACAGATAATGGAGACATTTATTCGTTTAACGGAACCATATGGGTCGGTCCGGTCTTCAATAATGCCGGCAATGCCTGGTATAACGCAGTAGGAGCCCCCGGACCTACAGGACCAAGTGTGAAGGCTGGTGACCTTTATCTCAACAGGTCCAATGGAGACGTATATGAGTACAATGGCGCTACCTGGACAGGTCCTATATTAAACACGGTTGGGCCAACAGGTGCCACAGGTGCCACGGGTCAAACAGGTGCCACGGGTCAGACAGGTGCTACAGGTCCGACGGGTGCTACAGGACAAACCGGAGCCACAGGTCAGACAGGGGCTACAGGGCCGACTGGGCCAACTGGTGAACGTGGCTCTTTATGGAAAGCCGGTGCAGGGGTCCCAGGTGCAACTGGCCTTGCGAATGACCTTTACTTGAACACCGCTAACGGGGATGTTTACAGTTTCAACGGTACCGTCTGGAGCCTAATATCAAACATTATTGGACCAAAAGGTAGCCTGTGGAGCAGCGGAGCAGGAAATCCAACCATTCTTGGCACAGAGGTTCTCGGAGATCAATACTTGAATACCTCGAACGGTCAAGTATTTGAATGGAGCGGAGTAGCTTGGGTAGCAACCACGAACATTACTGGTCCAACGGGTGCGACAGGACAAACAGGTCAAACGGGTGCAACCGGTGCGACCGGACAAACGGGTGCAACTGGCGCGACAGGACAAACGGGTGCAACCGGTGCGACAGGACAAACAGGTCAAACGGGTGCCACCGGAGCCACAGGAGCGACTGGACAAACAGGACAAACAGGTGCCACAGGAGCGACAGGACAAACAGGTGCGACCGGTGCAACCGGACAAACGGGTGCAACCGGTGCTACAGGACAAACGGGTGCAACCGGGCCAACAGGACCTAGCGGTACCTTCGGAATTACAGGTACAACGGGCATGACCATATACCACGATGGAACAGATTGGAACAAAGCCACCAACCTTATTAATGATGGCACGGATGTCAGCGTTGACTCTATAACCATTACGGGGGGTGCTCCTGGGGAAATAAACCGCCCTGCAAGGACAGGATCTGCCCACTTATTGCCTATTGCATACGGTAATGTGAATGCAGCGGGAACCGTTGTTTCCGGAAGTGGTAATTTTGCTGTTGCAAAGAGTGGTAGCATTTATACAATTTCAATCGGCGGTGAGAATTATGTTCCGGGACAATTCTTAACCATAGCGTCCGTGACCGGGAACTCGGGTATTTTATATACCGATGCAAATGCCAACAATTTGAGGGTATTCACCTATTCAATCACCGGCGTCGTATCCGATCGGGGATTCTCATTTGTTGTGTATAAACCGTAAACCGTGATACCCGGTTTAAAAAATATCGCAATAGCAACGGGACTGGCATTATTACTGGTCCCTTGTGCTTTATGGGCGCAACTGGAAGAAGAAAAAAACGTGATCAGTAATTCGGGGAACTTCTCAATTTTATCCAATGGCATAGATATTTCATCCACTGTCGGTGAAGTGGTGATCGCCCGCTTAACGAGTGCGACCGATCCCAATTTCGAATTAAACCAGGGCTTTCACAATACGACTTCCCCGCCGCTCCCAGACTTGGAAGTCAGCATTATTAGCGAAGAGGCTCAATGCCCCGATATTGCAGATGGCAAACTTGAAATACTGCCCACAGGATGCAACGGACCTTATACCATCTTTTTCAAGGGAAATGGCGATTCGACCATGGTGGAAAATGTCTCAATTGACGGCTACACCTTTAACAACCTCGATTCCGGTTCGTACCAGGTGACGGTGTACGGTAGTAATTTTTGTGCCTACCGCGACACGTTCAGGGTTGAACTTAAGAACAACACCTGCGATGTTGAATTTTATACGGGAATCACACCCAATGGTGACGGCCGAAATGACGAGTGGATCATCGACAACATCGAGATCAACCAACCCAATATTGTAACTATCTTCAGTCGTTGGGGACAGAAGGTGTGGTCGGCATCGAATTACAATAACTCTACCATCGTTTGGGACGGTTACG
The DNA here is from genome assembly GCA_040220895.1 of Vicingaceae bacterium. GTDB lineage: Bacteria > Bacteroidota > Bacteroidia > Flavobacteriales_E > Vicingaceae > UBA11591. The sequence goes on along the minus strand of JAVJVY010000010.1, from coordinate 78,919 downwards.
GTCAAAGCGGCAACGTGTTACCTGATGGAACGTATTTTTTCACCATTGAAATAAGCGGAAATCAATCGGCCTCCAAGAGTGGCTGGATACAGTTGACCAGATGAAAAAATTACTCACATATCTGTTCATCGTAGCAATTTCCGTTGCAGGAGTTAAGGCACAACAAGACCCGTTGTACACCCAGTACATGTTCAATCCACTGAACTACAACCCGGCGTATGCGGGAAACAAGTCCATTCTTAGTGCCGCATTGGTTTACAGGAATCAATGGGCAGGAATTCAAGGAGCTCCAAAGATCGTGACGTTCGCTGCACACAGTCCGCTAAAAAATAAGAACATGGGGGTCGGTTTTGAGGTTACGAATGACAAAATCGGTCCAACCAATAATATTTCTGTTCAAGCTTCTTATGCCTACCGCATCAGGGTTAGCAAGATCAGCAAAGGAAAGCTGGGTTTTGGAGTTAAAGCAGGTGTCTATAATTCCAGCATCAACTGGAATGAGATCAATTATAAAGACGCCGGCGATGGATTGGTCTTAAGTGCCAAGCAGTCTTACACAACGCCGATTTTCGATTTTGGTCTGTACTATCATAAGACCAATCGTGTTTTCGCCGGTGCCACTTTTCAGAATTTGAATTCTCCCAGCCAAGGAATTAAATACGACGGGCGGTCCACTGCCGAAGAATCGAAGCTTTATTCGGCCATGGTTTTGACCTATGGCAGAATTGTTGAAGTGAATGATCGTGTGGTATTCAGGCCGTCGTTTCTTTTTAGGTCCACTTTCAGGACCTCTCCGGTATTGGATGTCAACATGAGTTTGCTATTTGATGGGGTATTTTGGGCGGGGCTGTCATATAGGACAACCAACGTAGTGGCGGCAATATTGGAATATGAAATCACCGACCAGATAAAATTGGGCTATTCGTATGACTACGATTTTAACGGCCTGTCAACTTTTACCACTGGATCGCATGAAATCTTCATCGGCTTTAACTACAACGTGTTCAAATCACGCATGCGCTCCCCGAGATATTATTTTTAAATTTAACGGATCAGAAGATTGTATTCCATGAGGAAAATTGGCTGTGTGCTGGTATTATTTATTCTTTCCTCGACTTTCACATTTTCCCAAATCAAATACGCTGACCGCTTGTTTGAAGAAGAAGATTTTGAAAGTGCGGCTCCCTTGTATGAGAAAATTTTAAAAAAAGATTCCAACGATTTGGATATTATTCAAAAACTTGGGAAGTCATACCAACGACTAAACCGATACGAAGAGGCGGAAAAATACTACGCAAAGGCCGTTCAGTTCGAAAATGCAGATCCGGAAAGCCATTTGAATTATGGCCAACTCCTTAAAAACGGCAACAAGATCAATCAGGCTAAAAAGGAGTTTCAAATATACCTTCAAGCCGAACCCGAAGGTTTCTTTGGGAAGTTGCTATTGAAGTCTTGCGACAAGATCGGAGAATGGACGGCTGATCCTACGGAATTTCAGATATATAACCTGGAGGGGCTGAACACCAAATACCTTGAATCCTTCCCTTTTCCATATGGTGACCAATTGATATTCATGTCAAATAAATCCTACTTGTTAGACGAAAATGGCGAAAGGCCGAAAAAAGCGGTAGATGGCGGAGATGCCTTTGACATCTACGTCTTTGATTCAACTAAAATTGAACAACCGATTTTTTCCTTGTCAGACGAAATAAATAAGTTGGACGATTCAGAAGGACCGGCATACCTTGATAAATCGCTATCGCGCGTTTACTACGTAAAAACCTACGACAGACAGCGAAATCAAATTAATCAAAACGAGATCCATATTGCCCACCTTGAAGGGGAAGTGTGGACCCTGGATGATCCCTTTCCACACAATAGCAAATCTTATTCATGTACTAACCCCGTGCTCAGCCCCGATGGTAAGCGGCTTTACTTTGCGTCAGACATGGGTGAAGATGAGAATAAGATGGATATCTATGTAAGCGAAATCAATAACGGAGAGTTCAGTAAACCGCAAATCCTTGGTGGGGAAATCAATACACCGGGTTATGACATTCCCAGCTACGTTGCCGAAGATGGCACGCTCTATTTTTACTCTTCCTACCATCCGGGCTTTGGGGGTTTTGATATTTTCAAAACCAGGCAAAAGGCAGGCACCTGGACCAAGCCGGAAAACATCAAAGCTCCCTTCAATTCTAGCAAGGACGACATTGGTTTTGTCATGACTGACAGTATTTCGGGATACTTTTCCTCCGACAGGGATGGCGGAAAAGGAAAAGACGATATCTATTATTTTACCAAGCACTATTTTTCGGACAGTTCATTCTACACAGACATCTCGGGAGTCTTTCTTTACAATGCCTTGCCCATGGACAGTATGACACTGACCTTGCTAGATGAAAACGACGAGATCGTGCAAACCCTGGTGACAAATGAAAAAGGTGAATTTACTTTTCGCAATGTCCCGGCAAACGTGCGTTATAAGATTCTCATAGATGAAGACCCTGATAAAATACCTGAAGAGGCAAAGATATACCTGACCGACGATCGATACAATAAGATCATGCTGATTGAGCGCTTGCGCAAAGGACTTTTCCAATACGAAGCCCTGGCCAGGGATGATTATATGGGCCTTTCTTTAATGGACGAAGTGGACGACGTCGGTCTTCCAACGTTTGTTGTAATGGGTGAATTATCAAATAACCGAACGGGTGAAAAAATTAAGGGAAAGCGTGTTTACGTCGTGGATCAATTCGGACAATTGCTGGGTTCCGCCGTTAGTGATCACTTAGGTAAGTTCAAGTTTGAAAAACTATCAATGGATGACCAGTACCTCTTTAAACTAGAAGAAGAAGACATCGAAATCGACATTTCCATACTCAATAAAGGCGGCAACGTCATTGGTAAAACCATGAGAAACAAAGATGGCATCTACGTCTATCACAAGTTCACCATTAATCCTTCGGGCCAACCCGATATCAGGGGATTATTCAAGTACGGAACCCTGCCCGCGGACGGTGTTGACCTTTTTCTGCTTGACGAAAACGATCAGCTCGTTCAGGTCACCAGAACCAATGTCAAGGGTGAATTTGAGTTTAAAAAACTGGACCCGGGTAGTCAATATAAGATTCAGGTAGACTCATTGATTGAAGTGCCGGGGAATGCAACGCTTTTCTTGTTGGACAAGCACACCGGAATGTTAATGCCTGTGTCAAAACTCTCGAACGGCCTGTTTAAGTTTGAAACCCTTGCGCCAATTCCGCCTCAGGAACTGGCTTTGATGGAAGAAGAAGATTATGTGCTTAAGCCAAGACAGAACATCCGAGGGGTGGTTACAAATTCCGAATCTGAAAGGCGCGCGTATAACCTCGACATTAAATTGGTCAATAAGAAAGGAATGGTCATGGCCGTTGCCAAAACCAATGACAAAGGAGAATTCAAGTTTTTCAACCTTCCAATTGATGACCAGTACTTATTCACCATACCCGACGACGACGTCAACTTCGCCATTAAATTGATCAACAATGATCGCAAGGTACTAGGTGAGGCTAAGCGTAACGAAAAGGACCAATATGTTTACCACAAGTTTACCATTAATCCTTCTAAAAATCCTGATATAAGAGGTATGTTCAAATACGGTGAACTCCCTGCCAACGATGTAACGCTCAATTTGTTGGATGAGGGCGATGAAATTCTATCCATAGCCAAAACGGATCAACAAGGGGTCTTCTCATTTAAAAAGCTCAAAGCCGGTAAAACGTATCGAATACAAGTTGATGAATCTGAAGGACCCCAGCCGAATAATTCACAGATGTACATTCAAGATGAGTTCACAGGTTTAATGTTACCGGTATCAAAACTGGCAAACGGATCTTTCAAATTTGAAACACTTGCACCTATGGAAGTGGATGATCTGGAGCTCATAGATGAGAGCGACGTGAGCATTGCTCGCTTCTCGTTCTTTGGAATGCTGTTCAGCAAGCTGCCAATGGATATGCCTGAGGGAATGGAAATCTATATTGTAGATGATAACGGAAACATCATCTTTACGGCTATTTCGGACCGATTCGGGAAGTTCAATTTTCAGAAGCTCCCGCTCGAAGATGAATACCTGTTGCGAATTTCAGAAGACGACCCGGATTTCTGGTTGAAGGTGATTTCTGAAGACGGACAAGACCTGGGAACCCTTGAGCGCAATAGCAATGGAGATTTTGTATTCAACAGAAAAACACTTGAATCACAGCGTTTGGTAGAAGCTAATAACCGTAAAAAACTCAAAGTTCCGGCAAGTCTGGATGGGCCGAATGTTCGCTTTGACTTTAACAGCCACGAACTGAATAATGCTTCTAAATTAGAATTGGACAAGGCTGTCGCCACATTAAAAAGTGACTCTCAGAAAAAAATCGAGATTTCTTCACACACAGATTCAAGGGGACCGGCCGCTTATAACATGTGGCTTTCAGAACAACGTTCGAATTCAATCAGAAAATACCTGATGTCTAAAGGTGTTCCTGCGAATCAGATCATTGTTAACAACTATGGGGAAACAAAACCATTAAATGAGTGTGCCGACGGCGTTCCTTGTTCTTTAGAAAAACACGCGGAAAACCGACGCACCGAGCTTAAAATTCGCAATTAAGCTCCCGGGCTCTTTATCATGAAAGCGGGAAGAACATGCATCAGGCACAAAATTCGCCTAAATCGCGGCTTGACTTTTCTTTTCATGCTTTCTCTCCTTTTTGGATCTAAGGGTTATTCCCAGGGAACCAACATCAAATTCAAGCATGTTTCTATCAAAGACGGGCTTTCTCAAAGTTCTGTCAATGCAATCATTCAGGATGAACAAGGTTTTATGTGGTTTGGAACCCAGGATGGACTGAATAAATATGACGGTTATGTGTTCACCGTTTATAAACACCTGCTCGAAGACAGCACTACTCTGGTCAATAGTTTTGTGAATTGTTTTTATCAAGACGCTGACGGTCGACTCTGGATAGGTACCAATGGGGGTGTGAGTATCTATGAACACAAGATGGATCGCTTTGTCAGCACAGGTCCCGAAATTGAGCTGCTCAAGCCATTGAAAAATGAACAGATACTATGCTTTGGCAAAAGGTCGGATTCCGTTGTTCTTATAGGAACTGAAAAAGGGCTTTATCATTATACCATTGGCCGAGAGCTCCATAAAGTAACTCTGAGCAAAGAATTACTCAATGAAGTAGGTGATTTCAAAGTGACCGACATTGTTACGGTAAAAGAAGACCTCATTTGGATCGGAACCTCTGAAAATGGCATTTTGGAATACGACCTCAAGAGCGAAAAATGGAAGCATCTAAAAGCATTAACCAGCGGCCCCGACGAAGATCACATCAATAGCAACCGTATAAATGCACTTTGCAAGTCTAAACGAAATAAAATTTTTGTAGGCAGCGATTATGGCCTGAACATCTATGACATCAAGACTTCGAAATTCAAATCTTACACCTACACCGAAGGAGATATGTTCGGAATTTCTAGCAATTTCATTACGGTGATTTATGAAGACCATTTGGGAAACGTTTGGCTGGGAACAAATGGAGGTGGTTTAAATAAATACTTCGCAAACAAAGGCGTTTTTCATGTTTACAAAAAGAACGTCAACATAGAAAGTTCCATAATCAGTAATAACATTTCATCCGTCTATCAAGATAATAGCGGTGTTCTGTGGATTGGGACTCCTGTGGTGGGATTGTCCAAATTCGACTTGCTTAAACAGAATTTCAACCATTATCAATTTGATCAGAGGTCAATCAGCAGCATCAGTAGGAATATTATCTGGTCCATTTTTACAGAGGGTGAAACCATGTGGGTAGGTTCCAATGAGGGCCTGAATAAATATGAAAGAGCAACTAACGTAAACACGGCTTTTACGCCAGTTATCCTTGTCAATAACGAAAAAAGAACAAATGCTATCTACTCGCTTTTTCGATTAAATTCCAGCCAATTGATGGTTGGAACAGACGGAGGCGTCTATCAATTCAACACAAGTAATAGCACTTTTTCGCCCGTTTATTTCGGTAATTTAAGAATCACGCACCGAACATATACCATTGTTGAAGACAGTAAAAATCGCCTTTGGATTGGCACCATGGACGGGGGGCTATACCTCATTAGCGCCGACCGAAATCAATACAGAAATTATACAATGAGCCGGGGTTTGCCAAGCAATATTATCAGGGAGATATTCATCGATTCCGATGATCAGGTTTACCTTGGAACAGACAATGGATTGTGCAAGGTGGTCGAAAATGGATCCACCTTAAAATTCGAGGTTTTTCATTATGAAGTCGGAAATAGCAATAGCCTTAGAAACAATTCCATTCTTAGCATTGCAGAAGATCATGACGGTTTTATCTGGGTAGGAACCTTTGGTGGCGGATTGAATCGCTTGGATAAAAAAAACAACCTCTTTGTTTCATATACAGAAAAAGACGGCCTTCCCAACAACGTTATTTATGGTATTCTGGTGGATGAAAAGAATAACCTTTGGTGCAGCACCAACAATGGTATTTGCCGTTTCAATGCAGAAACCAAATCTGTCAGAAACTTTGATGAATATGATGGGTTGCAAAGCAACGAATTCAATTTAGGAGCAAAATTCAAAAGCGAAAGTGGAGAATTGTTTTTCGGGGGAATAAAGGGAGTAAATTCCTTCTATCCCTCGAATATACAGATCAATAGCCTTCCGCCTCAGGTCGTAATAACTGAATTTCAATTGTTCAATAAACCAATTTCAGTAGGTCAGGATGGAATATTGTCTCAATCCATTAGCACCACTGATCAAATAAACCTTTCATACAGTCAGAATGTCTTTTCATTCAGCTTTTCGGCCTTGCATTATTCCCTGCCCGAGAGAAACCGCTATGCCTACAAACTGGAAGGATTTGACGAGAATTGGATTTTTGATGACAATACAAGACGCGCAAAATATACCAACCTTGACCCCGGTATCTACACGTTCAAGGTGAAAGGAACCAACAGCGATGGAATCTGGAGTGATCAGGTGGACATCATGGTGAATATCAGTCCACCTTTCTGGCGGATATGGTGGGTTCAGGTACTTGCCGTTATTTCACTTCTGGGGGGAATGGTATTTTTCTATATCAGCCGATTGAAAGTTATTCAGAGCCAAAAAGAACGACTTGAAAAAGAGGTCGAATTGAGAACGCTGGAAGTACGGGACCAGAAGGAGGAAATTGAGAAGCAAAAGATGCTTGTGGAAGAAGAAAAAGAGAAATTAGAGACGCTCTTGCTTAATGTACTGCCTGAAAGCACCGTTGAAGAATTAAAATTAAAAGGTCGCGCCACGGCCAGAAACTACAGCAAGGCTACTGTCATGTTCACTGATTTCAAGGGCTTTACCAGAATTTCGGAATCCCTTGAGCCAACAGATCTCGTTGCTAAACTGGACAGCTTTTTTGTCAAATTCGACGAAGTAATTGAAAAGTATAACATCGAAAAGATTAAAACCATCGGAGATGCTTATATGTGTGCCGGTGGAATTCCGATCAGAAATAAAAGTAATCCTGTAGACGTAACATTAGCGGCACTTGAAATTCAACGAGAGATGGAGGTATTCAACAAAGAATCAATCAAAAATAAGGAGCCCGAATGGGGCCTTCGACTTGGTATTCATACAGGTGTGATCATCGCGGGAGTTATTGGAATAAAACGGTTTGCCTATGACATCTGGGGCGATACCGTGAACGTCGCCAGTCGGGTAGAAACAAATGGCGAAGTTGGCAGGGTCAATGTTTCTGAAGCGACCTATGAAGAGGTCAAAGATTATTTTGTAACAGAATACAGGGGTAAGATCTACGCAAAGAACAAGGGCGAGATTGATATGTTTTTTATTCATTCCATCAAGCCACATCTATCAATAGATGGCAAAGGCATCGAACCCAATGATACTTTTTGGGAGTACGTTAACCTAAATCTTTTCAGTCCAATAAAATACCATGAGGCCGAGGTCAACATTCTGACCCAACTCAAAAAAAAGTTGCCAAAAAACCTATACTATCATAATATTAAGCACACTCTGGATGTAACAGAAGCCGTAGAGCGCATAGCCCTGAATGAAGGAATACACAATGAAGACCTGTTCATTCTTAAGATGGCAGCCTTATATCACGATGCCGGATTTATAGAAAAGTATCAGAACAACGAATCCATTGGTGCCTCAATGGCTAAAAATGACCTTCCGGCTTATGGTTTTAATGAAGAACAGATCAACTTGGTCGAACAACTCATCATGGTGACGTTTGCAGCCAAAAAACCAACTACTTTGCTTGAAAAAATTCTAAGAGACGCCGACCTCGACTATCTTGGCAGGCCCGATTTTCATGAATTATCGACCTATCTGAAGCGCGAACTGATTGAACGCGACATGGTCAGATCAGACGAGCATTGGGATGAGTTGCAGGTAAATTTCCTTGAAAAACACAAATTCCACACCGATTCGGCAAACGCCGATCGTGAAGCATTAAAACAGAAGCATCTGGATGAAATTAAGCGAAGAATGAAAAAGAATGCAGGGAATAAAGTCATAAACTAATCAAATAGGATATATTTATACTATTAAAACCACCTTTTTTACTTGTGCCATCATCACGAAAACCGTATGAAATAAGGCGGACAAAAAATTGAATTTGTTTTGATATATTCCAATAAGGTTTTAATATTGCACTAGTTGTATATGTTGGGATATATAACACTAAAGCAATCTAAAATGAATTTGAGACTATTATATCTCCTTGTTTGCTTTTTATCTTGGGGAGCGCTTAGCGCCGGTACCATCGTACTCGAGGGGCACTACCAGGGCAAAAATCTTTATGTTCAAAACCCATATGCCGGTTCGGGCGTTGGATTTTGCACCTTTGAAGTCACCATTAACGGGAATGTCACAACCGATGAGATCAATTCCAGTGCCTTCGAAATAGATTTTGCCAATGAGCAATTAAAGATGGGTGATCCTGTTATTGTAAAGATAAAGCACAAAGACGATTGCAAACCCAGGGTATTGAATCCTGAAGTACTTAAACCAAAAAGTACCTTTATTGCGAAATCTTTAAGCCTGAATAAGGACGGCCTTTTTTCGTGGACTACAACCGGTGAAAGCGGAATTCTTACTTATACAGTAGAACAATTCAGATGGAATAAATGGGTAAAGGTTGGTGAGGTCGAAGGAGTTGGTTCACCCGCAGAACATACATATCAATTCAAAATCACACCTCATTCGGGTGAAAACAAGGTGCGAATAAAACAGGTGGATTATACCGGAAGCCCGCGCTACTCAAAATCGGCCACTACGCTTTCTACTTCGCCCGAGATCACTTTCAGCCCTTTAAAGGTGAAAGAAGAAATAATATTCTCTGCAGAAACACTGTACGAAGTATACGATGTTTATGGCAATATTGTCAAACGCGGATACGATTCAAAAATTGATGCTACCAACCTCAAGAAGGGCGATTATTACCTCAGTTACGATAACAAAACGGAGAAATTCTCGAAGAGGTGACCGTTAAAAACCGCATTATGAGTCCCGATTGAATCGGGACTTTTTTTTTCCATGAAGAAAGTAGAACACCTAGGCATCGCAGTTAAAGACCTCGAAGCTGCTAATCAAACATTTAAGAAGTTACTCGGTAGAGCTCACTATAAAGTGGAGGAAGTGGAGCGTGAGGGTGTTTCAACCAGTTTCTTTACCCTGGGTGATTCCAAAATAGAATTACTGGAAGCAAGTAATAAAAGTAGTGCCATTGCTAAGTTCATCGAAAAAAAGGGTGGCGGAGTGCATCACCTTGCCATCGCAGTTGATGACATTCACGCCGAGATGGCTAGATTAAAGGAAGAGGGTTTTACCTTGTTATCGGACGAACCAATGGATGGAGCCGATAATAAGCTGATCTGTTTTTTACACCCAAAATCTACCTTGGGCGTACTTATTGAGCTATGTCAGGATCGAAAGGTCTTGGACTAATTCTACAATCTCTACATTACTCTCAAGGTAATTTGTTTTGAGCTTCAATTTTTTAGCTGCTTTGATGTTCTGTTTTGTATCGTCAATGAAAAGGGTTGTTTCCGGAACCAGATTATTTTCATCCAGCACGTGTTCAAAAATATCTTTCTCCGGTTTGCGCATCCCCAATTCATGAGAAAAATATGATTCATCTATAACATCCGAGATCTGTTTATTAAATGATTCCTCAAAAATCTTAACGAATTCCCGGTAATGCAATTCGTTGGTATTGCTCAAGAGCAGGACCTTGTAATTATTGCTGAGTTCTTCCAGCATTTTCAACCGATCTTCTGGAAAGTCTAGTATCATGGCATTCCAGGCTTGAACAATGGCCGAGTCACTTGGAATCTCATCGGGAAATAATTCCTGAATGAAAGAAATAAAATCATCCGTGCTGATCAAACCTTTTTCGTAACGATCAAAGATTCCATTCTGTCTGCTCTGGGAATAAAGGTCATCGAAATCGGCAATACCCATGTCTATAAAAGCTTGTTGGGTTATTCTGTGATCGATGTTCAGCAATACTCCACCCAGATCAAGAATAATATTTTCAATGTGTGGTATGTCTTCTGGCCGAACCTGCATAATTGAATTCCTAATTTAATAAAACCCAAAAATAGGGATAAACTAGTTTCTTTCGTCAGTGAAAATTCTTTTACCTATTGATAATCAACGCATCTCACCGACTGTATCGGTCTAAGACGGATGGAGGCTTTGGCGAAGAAGGTGTTTATCGTGGAATTGTACTTTTCATGACCCTTCGAATTTTAACGGAAAGCGCAAATTATGTAACATTGCAGGCTGAAGTTCATTCAATGAAATTCAGGGCCCTTAGCTCAGTTGGTTAGAGCACCTGACTCATAATCAGGTGGTCCGCGGTTCGAGCCCGCGAGGGCCCACTAAAGCATCAATATTGATCAGACCATTCAAAGCGAGCAAATAAAAAGCTCGCTTTTTTGTTTGCGAAACAAAGAATGTTCCTGAGCGAAGCGAAGCAATATTGATGTAGACTTCGGCGCACCAAGGTCAGCCGAGCGTAGCGAAGGCAACCCGCGAGGGCCCACGGATGAAGAGTGAGAGTGAGGGTGAGGGTGAGTAATGAGTCATTCACTCTTCACCTCTTCACTCACACACACACTTGCACTTGCACTTAAGAAATATAATTTAAGAGATACTAAGGCAAGTCCGAAAGCATCTTTTTTAATTCATTTTCAGACATTTTGGCCAGTTGAATGTCATACGTTTTTCCTTCTTCTGGCCTTAACTCAATCTTACCGGCGTAAAGTTCATTGTTCACCGTCGAAATCGCCACTATGTTCATCATTCTGCTCACCATATATTGAACAATGAAACCATCTGGGGAAAAGAATCCTGGCCTAAAAACACTATTCTCATTATTCAAGAAGCAATAAACCGCAGTATTGTTGTTACCGGGATTTTGAATGCCCTTGACATTGAGAGCAATAGGAAATAATGTATCGGTCACAAAGACGTCAACATTTATCCAATTGAGCGTATCAGAAAAAATTTTAAACGTGTCCGGCGGTGTAAGTAAGAAAAATGACCTATTGCCCGTATCGGGAAGCTGCCAGTTCAAGACAGCTGGATTTTCAATCCTGCCGCCAAAAAATAGTTGCATCTCATCGTCAAGGGCCTGAGCGGGCATGCGTATCTCATAGCTTGCATTATTTGCTAATTGCAATTGCACTCCGTTTTGAATAGCCATGACGTAGATGGCGCCACCGGAATTTAATGGTGTTCCGTCGCTTGCCGGTAAAATACCGGAATACACCATATCCGTTTGGGTGAATATTTCTCTGATTTTCAATTGAACCTTTCCATTGACAGGTTTTCCATCGAGGGTCAAAAATGCATTGGAAGGTATATCCAACAAAGTACCATTTTGCGTTTCAAAGAGCCCGCCTACAGCCGCGTCGAATTCAAATACAGCGCTTTTGGGCGCATTTGTTTGCAAGAATTCTTGCAAGGTTGAGCTTGTTTGAACAGTTGGAGCAGCTTCTTCATCCTTGCTGCAAGAAATCAAGGCAATTACACATATTGCCAGTAGGGTCGTACGTTGAAATTTCATCTTTTTGTTTCTTTTAGAAACGTCAACATACTCTAATAATTATTAAAAAAATAGTTCATTTTCTAAAGTGCTCATCTCATCAAATGAACACCCGGTATTTGGCAATAAGCGGATTCCAACTGCCTAACGTCTGAACCCCATTGATGCTATTCAAATAAATTCAACTGACCCTTCTGGTTTCGAATGAATATGCTCGAATCTAGTTTGACTATTGGTCTCTCCTTGAAGTATTTCTTGTTTGCCGCTTTGAAAAGCTGGTGAATTGATAACGCTACGTTACCTTCACCGCGCATTCGTTTGCCAAATCGACTGTCGTTCACCTTGCCTCCGTGTACCTGGGCTATTTGGTTCATGACTTTATCGGCACGGTAGGGAAATTTCTTTCTTACCCAATGTTCAAAAATCGGCCCTACAGCCCCATTTAGCCGGGCAAGGATAATGGCCGCTGACGAAGCACCCGCCTCAGCTCCGGCCTTCATTACTCGGGGTATTTCGTCGGAATTCAAACCGGGAATCAACGGGGCAATCAGCATGTTTACCCTAATGCCATTCTCACTAAGTTTTTCAATGACCTTCAGTCGCTTTTGGTATGAAGCTGTTCTGGGTTCAAGTGCCAATCTTAACTTTTCATCGAGGGAATTGATGGAAACGGCTACGTGAACAAGGTTCATGGACGAAAGCTCTTTGATCAAATCAAGATCACGCAAAATCAAATCATTCTTAGTGATCAAGCCAACGGGGTGCCGGTATTGCAATAACACTTTTAGCATGCTACGCGTAATGCCGTAAGTGCGCTCTGCAGGCTGATAACAGTCTGTATTTCCCGAAAACATAATGGGACTTACTTTCCATTTGGGATGTTGGAGTTCTTTTTCCAACAGCACCGGGGCATTCTTTTTAACGATGATGATGCGTTCAAAATCCAGGCCGGCACTGTACCCCCAATAATGATGGGTATTCCGGGCATAGCAATACACGCAGCCGTGCTCACAACCCTGGTAGGGATTCATGCTATAATTAAAGCCCAGGTCTGGACTATACACCTTGTTGATGATTTTTTGAGGGTTCTCTTCGATGTACTTGGTTCGCACTTTGCCTTCCTGCCAATCGTCGATGGCATCGGCCTCGAATTGGCCGAACGTTTCCTTTAAATATGGGTTGGCCAAGTTTATCTGGGAACCGCGTCCCTTGACGGTATTTTCGTCGTTCGGCATTCCATTAAGCTAAAGAATTTCCAAGAATGTTTTGGGGTCTTTTGTAAAATGCTACAAAAACGAGCAATCAGTAAAAAACCAACTCGACCCTTCGGTTGCGGTAGCGACCTTGTTTGGATGCATTCTCCGTCACAGGCCTGTTGGCGCCAAAACCGTAAGCGCTGAGCCTGTCCACGTCCAGACCGCCTTCCATCAGATAAGTCGCAACGGAAAAGGCTCTTCTACCAGAAAGATCATCGTTGTAATCGTCTGTACCATGGTTGTCGGTATGACCTTCAACCCGTAGCTTTATATCTTTCTGAATGCGCAGCATGCGGGCTATTTCATCGAGTTGACGCTTATCGGTCTCCCGGCGAATTTGGTCGTCATCAAAATCAAACTGAATATAAAGCCTGATCTTTACTTCGCCATTTTGCCTGATTACTTCGACTGACTGATCAGTTAAGGCTTTCTTTACTTTATTCGATATCAATACCTGCCTTTCGCTTTGCCCTGTGCTGGACGATGAAAAAGATCCTTGTTCCAAAAAAACGGCTGAATCAAACAAGTTGTCACCGACATCGGCTATAGCAAAGGAAATTCGATAGCGTTGATGGGCTTTGACGGCTGACCCTGCCGACATTGGAATGGTAAATCCGTCAAACTGATAGGTCAGGGCCAATTCGCCCATTCCGGGGTCTTCGGCCCATTGGTAAATGTCCTCCGGATCCCAAATGGCGTTCTGAATATAGCGCTCACTGTTCTTTCCCCAATTAATGTTATCGACATTCACCGTCGTATTATCCCGTCCAAATACAGCCAAATTCTTTCGTTCACCCGTTTCGATGTTTTCAAGAAAGAAGGCAAATATATCATTGACTTGTTTTTTTACATATTCCGGGTATTCCTCACTGGCAAAGATGAAATTGAATGAAATACTGTCAGAAGGGGGACTAAACTCAAAAGAGAGAACAGTGGCATCGTAGGTTTTTCCCGTTGCAATGCGCTCCAGTGGACCATAGCCTTCTACCCGGAGAGGAACACCCGAATTGGGAACGTCATTCGGCCCCATGGCATCGTCCACGCGACCTGTCGATAAGATCACCCCCTTTCTCATCAAGTAGTACTTTGATTTATTCTCAAATATTCCCGATGCCTCGGGATGACCGATCATCTTAACATTGGTGACCGCAAGATTCTCTTCTCCGCTGAGCAATATTTTTCTCACCATGTAATCGGCACTGACTTCGCTACTGATACTCATCATTTGTTGAGCGTAGAGCATATTGTGCAGAATAAAAAATAACATTAGGCAGGTAAGGCCTCTCATCATAGAAATCTCAATCAGTATTTGACGCCAATGGCCTTGTAAACAAAGCTCAACAACCAGGCCGGTCCGATCAGTAAAAACTTGAGGTCATCTAAAAAGGAAGGTTTGGCTCCTTCAATTTTATGACCAATGAACTGACCAATCCAGGCCACTACAAAGATACTGATGCAAACCATTGCGACATCCATTCCGGTGCGGTGCATAAAGGCAATCCCTTTCAAAATGATCAGGGAAATCACCATCATGCCCAGCGCAATGGGAACTGAAAGACGAAAGAAAAAAAGTAATCCAAAAAGAATGAGCAGGGAACCCGCGTGTAGGTAATAATTTAGGTAGGAAGGTGTAATCTCACTTCCCAGGTTAAAGGAAAGCAAGGATAAGATGCCAATTAAACTGAAAAAGATGGATGGTACACAAACCCAATGGATCGCCTTGTTGATCGGGTTTTGGTGATGCTCAGCGTACTTGTCGAACCAATCCTGAATTCCCATGTCACGGTTTGTTCATCGAATATAGTGAATTCTGCCTCGACCAAAAAAACAGGCCGCATCAAATCAATCCCGTATAAAATATAAAGCTGACAACACGCTATGGACGGTATCCTTTAAAAAGGATTGGCATGTTCAGGGTTATTAATGAAACTTGTGTCTGTCAAGGTCTTAAGAAAAGCCAAAAGTGCCGCCTTATCCACATCGGATAAATTCAAGCCATTCTCTTTACCCGGTTTTGTCATGATGGCGTCCAGGCTTGGTGAATTCTTAACTCCGGAATTGTAATGCTCAATGACCTCTTCGAGGGTTTGAAACCGCCCGTCGTGCATGTAAGGCGCCGTTAAAGCAATGTTCCGAAGTGTAGGTGACTTAAATCGTCCCAGGTCTGATTCGTCGTTTGT
The DNA here is from genome assembly GCA_040220895.1 of Vicingaceae bacterium. GTDB lineage: Bacteria > Bacteroidota > Bacteroidia > Flavobacteriales_E > Vicingaceae > UBA11591. The sequence goes on along the minus strand of JAVJVY010000010.1, from coordinate 63,355 downwards.
CACGGCAAAGCGCCCAAGATTCTCGCCGTTAAAAATGGAATCAAGACCGATGTTGTGAAAATTGTGGTCGGCCATAAGTGGGAAAGAATGGCAATGGAAACAATCACCCTTCTCTGAATTAAAGATCAAATAACCCATTTCTTCCAATGGATTGAGGTCAATTTTATCTTCCCAGAAAAGGTCGAATTTAGAATTAAACGAGTTCAGTGATCTGAACCACTGAGCCAAGGCAAAAGCCATTTCATTCTCATCGAAATTCACCACCCCAAATGCATTGTACATCATTCGCTTATAAGTGGAATCCTGCTGAAACAGCGAAATATCGGCTTGAAAAAATTCAGATATCTCGAACAGGCAAACATCTTCAAGACTTCCTTCTTTACCGCCATTCCAAAGAAAGTAGTTGGTGTAATTCAAGTTCACATGGGCCAGAACCTGGGTGCCCGTCTTGGGGCTGGAGAAGCTATTTTCTTGTTGGTGGCATGAACCACATGATTTTCCTTGTAACGGCCCTCCCAACGAAAGCATTTTGTCGTAATAAATGCGTTTTCCCAATGCCACCCCTTCCACAGTAGTGGGATTGAAATCAGGTACGATGAATCGCGGAAAGTAATCGGGGATGTTCAATTCGTAAGGAGTAGTTGTGTGCACCGGTGGTGGATTTACTCCCCCGGGAATATTTTCTTCATCATCCTTTTTACATGAAAAGGCAAACAACACGGCCGTTGCAATCAGGCCCAAGAATAAGTTAGAAAGCTGTGGAGTTCTCATTTTTTTAGTTTTTAAAAGCGAGGCAATTTTTACCGTTGTCACTGACCAGTTTCATAAGCGAATCAATGGCCATGGTGTAATTACCGTCAGCAATGAAATCGTATAAATACGGGCTCTCAAACCATTCGTTCATGTCCATGACCAATTCCAGCTTTGTAGAGCTCTCAGAAATGCTGAACTGAACATCCTGAATTACATTCACCGATTGCATTCCATTTTTTCCTAAATGGACCGTAAATCCCCGCCAATCTCCTTTTTCATCCATATAATTGCCTTCGAATTTCATAAAGTGATATCCCCCTCCGATTGGCTCTGGCCAGGCCATGTTGACATTGTTCAGGGTATTGGGCAAGTAACCGGTCAGGTTTTTCGTTACCGGAATCCCGATCATGCAAGATAGGCCGGTGTAATTTCCAACAGGGACGTTGGCCATCAAGGTTGTCGTTACCCCCTTTTCTGGATTGATCAAATAAGGTTCCGAAATGACTTCAACCCAAGAACCACCTTGATTAAGCAATTTGAAATCTGCGATGTAATATTCCAGGTGACGAACTTCGTATGAATTCCCCGCGGCATTTTCGAAAATCCGTTGGTTGAATACCAGATCGATCCCCGATACTTTATGCGACAAGTCGATCTGAACAACGGGAACCGTCATATCAATGGGGACTTCTTCTTCATCTTTTTTACAAGCCGTCAAAAGAAAGGCAAAAGCCAGAAAAACAGCGATCGAATGTATTTTCATGATTCCAGATTTGAATTAAAGCTACGACCCGGAAACAAGAATGTCTATGACTTAAGTCACATAAAAAAGGTGATTCTTTCGCTGAAAATGGCTGAAAATCAATAAAAAATGAAGATTTGAATGAAGAAACCCAATAAAAACCCCCAGTAAACTTCGTTTTCTTTATGGGCCTTTTCATGTATTCGAGCTGTGCCAATTAATCCGGCTAGCAGGATAAAAACAACGATAAGATTTAAAAAGTCAGCTGGCAATTTGATGGAAAGCATGACCAGCGCACCACATAAACCACCGATGGCAGATAAATGAGCGCTGACCTTTTTTTGAAACAAGGCCAGAATAAAGAGTGCAGCCACGGTCAAACTTGCGCCAAGGGTGAATCGAAACACATAGATATTGATCTTAAATGAACTCAAAATGAAAAGTGTGGCCAGGTAAAATCCAAAGGTGATGAGGTACATGAGCTTTCGGTCATTGATGGATTCCAGGTAGAGTGAGGTGATGCGCCCTCGACGGTTCAGGTATCCGGCTATCAGTGCTGGTAATACCATGGTATTCAATAAAATAACCGAATAGACCAGTATTTTTATCTGCCCTAACGTGCTGAAATTTATATAGGTAGGTGAAGTGTATAGCACAAAGACACCAAGTAACAAGAAATAGAAAGGATGGAAAAGAAAGGATAGAAGTTTGAACATGTTCAGAGTTTTCTTCGCATTCTGGCAACGGCAAAACCAAGTTGCTCCCGGTATTTGGCAACGGTGCGGCGCGCCACGGTATATCCTTTGTCGCTCAATAACTTGCTGAGCTCTTCATCGTTCAGGGGTTCTGTGCTATCTTCCTTCTCGATGATAGATTTGAGCAATTGCTTGACCTCGATGGTAGAGACTTCTTCTCCACTATCCTTGGTAAAGGATTCACTGAAAAACTTTTTAAGGCTAAAGATGCCATATGGGGTCTGAATGTATTTGCTGTTGACCACTCGCGAAACCGTTGAAACATCCATTTCAATGGATTCCGCAATATCCTTCAATATCATAGGTTTGATGAGTTTATCATCGCCGGTGAGAAAAAAGTCCCGTTGCAACACCACAATGGTTTCCATGGTTTTCAAAAGCGTTTCTTCGCGCTGTTTAAGTGCTTCAATAAAATAACGGGCACTGTCCACTTTTTCTTTGATGAATTTGATGGTTTCCCGTTGAGATTTCTCTTTCTTTCGTTCAAAATTTTCGAGCATTTCAACATAAGACTTGTTTATCTTCAATTCCGGTAAGGATGAATTCGTAAGCGAAATGCTCAGTTCATCACCGGTGACCAACAAATTAAAATCCGGAATAACCGCAATGCTGCTTTCGCCGGTAGCCGATGATGACTCTCCCGGTTTGGGGTTAAGGTCTTGAATGTGATCTATCACTAATTTCAGGTCACTTTCACTCACCCCGGTCTTTTCAACGATTTTTTCATAACGCCGGTGCGTGAAATCCTCAAAAAGATTTTCCAAAACGTACAATGCGTTCTGACTAACCAGGTCGTGTCCATTTTTCCTCCTTGCCTGCAAGACAAGGCATTCCTGAAGATTTCTGGCGCCTACACCTGCAGGTTCGAGTTCTTGTAACATGGCAAGGACTTCTTCGACCTTTTGATCGTCGGTGTCTATTCCTTGTAAAAAGGCCAAGTCATCGACAATTGAACCGGTATCGCGCCTTAAGTAGCCCGCATCGTCCAGGCTTCCGATCAGATAATCGGCAATGGCCAATTCTTCCAGGTTCCGGAGTTTCATTGAAATTTGCTCGTGCAGGTCTTCTTTTAACGTGTGGGTTTCAACCAATGAAAAAAACGGATCGTGTTGTTCATACGAGCTCGGCGGACCGGGGTAATCATCGTCATCGGTCTTCAACAGTTCGGCCTCGGTCGCATCCAGTTCTTCCTCTTTTTCATCTCTTTCATTTTCAACCTCTTCGGACGTTTCATCACTAATTCCAGGGTCATCGAGTACAGGATTTTCTTCCAGTTCCTTCTTGAGACGCATCTCCAATTCCTGAGCCGGAAGCTGAATAAGCTTCATCAATAGAATTTGCTGAGGAGTCAGTTTTTGTTGAAGACGCTGTCGAAGGACCTGTTTCATCATTTCAAATCGTCAGATTCCCTTAAAATTCGGCATTTTTGGGCGTTCTTGGGAAAGGGATTACATCACGCACGTTGCTCATGCCGGTAATAAAGAGCAGCAAGCGTTCCAAACCCAGACCAAAACCACTGTGAGGCACGGTTCCAAATTTTCTGGTGTCAAGGTACCACCACATTTCATCCTGATCGACTTCCATTTCCACCATCCGCTTCACTAATGCATCTTCTCGCTCTTCACGCTGAGACCCACCCACAATTTCTCCAATTCCTGGAAAAAGGATGTCCATGGCCCTGACCGTTTTTCCGTCGTCGTTCATGCGCATGTAAAACGCCTTGATCTCTTTGGGATAATCTGTCAGTATCACGGGTTTTTTAAAATGTTTCTCAACCAAATAGCGCTCGTGTTCGGATTGAAGATCCGCTCCAAAACCTTCGATCGGGTATTTGAATTTTTTCTTTTTATTCGGTTTGGAATTGCGCAATATTTCGATGGCATCGGTGTAGGTAATCCGCTCAAAAGGTTGGCTCAATACAAAGTTCAATTGCTCGATCAGGTCCATTTCACTTCGATCCTCTTGCTTAAGGTTTTTTTCATGATCAAGCCTTCGGTTTTTTAAAAATTCCAGTTCTTCTTTATAATTATCCAGAACAAATTTGATCACATACTTCAGGCAATCCTCTGCCAGGTCCATGTTGTCATTTAAATCTGCAAATGCCACTTCGGGTTCGATCATCCAAAATTCAGCCAGGTGTCTGGAGGTATTCGAATTTTCAGCTCTGAAAGTAGGGCCGAACGTGTAAACCTTGCCCAGGCCCATGGCGGCAAGTTCCGCTTCTAATTGCCCTGAAACGGTCAGGTTCGTTTCCTTTCCAAAAAAATCTGCCGAACTGTCTAACTTACCATCATCTCCTTTTGGAAGGTTGTTTAGATCCATTGAGGTAACTCGGAACATTTCACCGGCACCTTCGGCGTCCGAGCCCGTAATAATGGGGGAATGAATCCAGTTGAATCCATTCTTGTGAAAATACTCGTGGATGGCAAAACTCACTGCATGTCGAAGTTTAAAAACGGCATTGAAGGTGTTGGTCCTGAAACGCAAATGGGCGATCTCCCTTAAAAACTCAAGGCTGTGTTTCTTGGGTTGCAAGGGGTATTTTTCTGGGTTCGACTCACCTAAGATCTCAACATTTACGGCTTTTACTTCGGAACGCTGTCCTGAACCTTTTGATGGAATCAATTCGCCCTCAACAGACAAACTGGCCCCTGTGGTGATTTGCTTTATTAGTTCATCTCCTGCAGATTCCTGATCTATCACGACTTGAAGTGGCAGCAAGGTACTGCCGTCGTACACGCTAATGAATTGATTATTCCTGAAGGTGCGCACCCAGGCTTTAATTGAAACCTGTTGCCCTTGGGCCTCCATGGCTAGAATCTCCTTGATCGTATGGTGTTTCATTACAAAGATTTAGGCGCACAAAATTAGCATAAGCTTTCGGTTCATGTGCCGCTAAAACGAAATAAGAAATGAGAAGGTAAGAAACTTTGGAAACTTTCAATACTATTTTTGTTTCCGATTAACTTTTTTACATAGATTTGTCGCCGTGGAAAAAAATGAGTCTGATATCATTCTTCAGTCGATGGATTTGTTCATGGAACTTGGTATAAAAAGTGTCACCATGGACGACTTGTCAAGAAAAATGGGTATTTCAAAAAAAACGCTCTACAAATATGTCAATGACAAAAATGAGCTGGTGGATAAGGTACTCACCTTTTCCTGTGAATGCGATGCCCAAGAAGTAGACAAAATCTGCGCCCTTGGTCTGAACGCCATTGATGAGGCCTATGAGATCAGCAATTTCGTGATCGAGCATATACGCACTATGCACCCTTCGGTTGCCTTTGACCTGAGAAAATACCACAGCGAGGCCTGGCTCAAGTTCAAACACATGAAGCAGAATAAGATCACGAACTGCTTCACCAACAACATTAAAAAAGGCATTGCAGAAGGCCTTTATCGCGATAATCTAGCCATTCCTATCATCGTTAATTATTACGTCAATCGTTTTGACCTAATGTTTAATGAAGATCTTTTCCCCAGGGATCAGTTTGCGCCGGCAGATATTTACCTGGAGATTTTCAGATACCACATCAGGGGAATCGCCAGTGAAAAAGGCGCTATCTACCTGACTCAAAAAATGAAAAAAGAACTAAAAAAATCAGCATGAAAGCACGCTTCCTGCTAATATCCTTAGCCCTTGCAACGGCCATTTATGCCCAGGATAATACCAAATCAAGCTTTTCCTTAATAGAGGCACAAGCATATGCCATCGAGCACCATTTGAACATTCAAAATGCCAAACTCGAATGGGAAGAGTCCAAAAAGCGGGTCCAGGAAACCACGGCCATAGGATTGCCACAGATCAATGCCTCAGCAGATTATAAATACTACACTGAAATACCAATCACGGCAGTCGACGCAACGGTATTTGACCCTACAGCCCCGGCAGGTGAAACGGTTGCGCTCGAATTTGGCGTGAACAACAACGGACTGTTGAATCTGACTGCAAATCAACTACTGTTTGACGGAACCTTTATAGTGGGTCTTCAAGCCGCCAGTACCTATAAGCAACTAAAGGAGCAAGGCATCAGATTAACAGAAATTCAGGTGAAGAACCTGGTAGCTAAGTCCTATTACAATGTGCTGATAGCCGAATCCACGAGCAAGATCTATGCCGAGAATGTTGAAAAACTCGAAACTCAGTTATCGGAAATGGAAGAAATGTTCAAGGTGGGATTGATGGAAGAAATTGAAGTGGACCAATTGAGCTTGATTCTTTCAGACGCAATCAAAAGAAAGCAGACCATCGACCGTCAAATTGCCGTTTCATATCAACTTTTGAACTTCCAGATGGGACGTGAAATTGACGCCAACCTGGAATTGACCGATGATCTTAAATCAATTTACAACAGCTACGACGAATCGGCCCTGTTGAGCAGTGAATTAACCGTCGACAGACACATCGATTTTCAAATGCTTGAAACACAGGAAAAACTGCAAATGCTCTTGATAAGAAAAGACCAGGCCTCTCGCCTTCCTACCATTGGTGCAGCCTATTCGCTTGGTTACAATTCGTTCGTTTCTCCACTAGAAAACAATTTGTGGTATAGGAATCAATACATCGGTGTAAACATTTCAATGCCCATCTTCACTTCTACCATGAATTCCAGCAAGGTTCAACAAGGTAAAATTGCCCTGGATCGAATCAAGAATAACAAATCAATCTTAGAGGACAACCTGAAAATTGAGATCGCGGTGGCCAGGGCAAAATACATTGATGCGCTCGATCAGTTCAAGACCGAAGAAAAGAACCTGCTGCTTTCTCAAAAGATTTTTGACATTACACGTACCAAGCAAAAGAATGGACTGGCCTCTAGTTTGGAGGTAACCGTGTCCAACAACCAGTATTTGGAAGTACAGGGAAGATACATCCAGGCCCTTTACAGTATTCTGGACGCCAAAGCCAGTCTCGATAAAGCACTTAACAATTATTGATAATCGTTTATAAAATGAAAGACAATCAACCCATCCGATTTTTATTGATCGCAGTGATCGCCGCCGCCCTCAGCTCTTGTGGCGGAGGCTCGGAAATTGAAGGAAATGCAGCTCAATTAATGGTAAAGAAAGATTCTTTGAGAACCGTTAAAAAAGGCATAGCACAACAGATAAATCAAATCGAGGAGAGCCTCAAGCTCATGGATACTTCTGGCAATGCCAATCTGCCGGTAGTCACGGTATCTGAAACAAAAACAGGAATATTTCGCCATTATTTCAAGGTGCAGGGCGTTGTGGAAACCGATCAGAACGCAACGATCAATGCCGAAGTCGCTTCTAAAATCATGAAGATCCATGTGGGCGAAGGAGACCGTGTAAAAAAGGGTCAACTGATGATGGCGCTCGACAACAGGGTCATGTTGAACAACATTGAAGAGCTCAAAACGCAAATCGAATTAGCTCAGACGGTCTATGAAAAGCAGAAATCACTCTGGGACCAGAACATTGGATCTGAGATTCAATACTTGGAAGCCAAGGCCAACAAGGAAAGCTTGCAACAAAAGCTTAATACCTTGAATGCACAAATGGAGTATTACCTTGTAAAATCGCCATTCGATGGTATTATAGATGAAATATTCCCTAAAGCCGGCGAAATGGCTGCCCCGGGGGTGCCCTTGTTGCGGGTAATGAATTTACAACACATCTACTTGAAGGCAGATGTGTCTGAAGGTTACCTCGGTAAAATAGCCGTTGGTGATACATCGATCATCGATTTTTCTTCCAGTAAACTGACATTGAAATCTTCTATTTCAAGAATCGGGCGGTATATAAATCCCAATAATCGAACCTTTAAAATCCGTTTCGAAATAGAAAATAAAAATGAAAAGCTTATTCCCAATCAATTAGCCGAGGTAAATGTCTTGGATTATGTATCTCCAAAACCGGTCGTAATAATTCCTACCAAACTTTTACAGGAAACGAGCATGGGTGAAGAATTTGTATATGTTCTGCACGAAAACGGACAACCAAAGGCTAAAAAAGCCTTGGTCGAAACCGGGCGTTCCTATCATGGTGAAGTCGAAATTCTTTCTGGCCTTAGCCCCGAAGACATGATAATTGTTGACGGAGCCCGCGGAATTAAAGATGGTGAAGTGATTGAAGTCGCAACGAAATAGCGCCAAAAAAATGGAAAACAATAAAACAGAAAATAAAAAAGGCTTACTGAAGGATTTTGGGCTGACCAATGCATCACTCAATAATAAAACCACAGTTTTTGTTCTGCTCTTTATAATAACTCTGGGTGGTTTGGTATCGTATATTTCGATGCCTCGAGAAAGCTTCCCCGAAGTAGTCATTCCCCAGATATACGTCGGAACTGCTTATCCGGGAAACTCGCCACTCGATGTTGAAAAACTCATTTCCAGGCCCTTGGAAAAGGAGATAAATACCATTACCGGTATCGATAAGCTCACCTCGACATCCGTTCAGGGTTTTTCTACCATATTAGTTGAGTTTGATTTTGACGTCACGCCCGAAGAGGCTCTGAGAAAGGTAAAAGACAAGGTCGATATTGCCATGAGTGATGGGGATTTCCCTACTGATCTGCCGGCCGATCCGAATATTTTCGAGATGAACCTTTCGGAAATGACCCCTATCATGAACATCAACTTATCGGGAGACTTTTCGATTGATCAACTAGAGGACTATGCCGAATACCTTGAAGATGAAATCGAAGCACTACCCGAAATCACGGAAGTAGATATACGGGGAGTGCAAAAAAAGGAAATGAAGATCATGGTTGATCTTTATAAAATGCAAAACAATGAGATATCCCTGGGCGACATTGCTATGGCCATCAACAACGAGAATGCAACCATTTCGGCAGGGGACATTCTGAGTGACAATTACAGGCGAACGGTCAGGATCGTTGGAGAGTACAAAAACGCAGAAGAAATTGAAAATACCATCATTAAAAATGAAAAGTTTAATGTGGTATATCTAAGAGACATCGCCGAGGTTTCATTCGAAGACAAAGAAAAAGAATCCTATGCCCGGGAATACACCAAGCCGGTGGTCATGGTTGATGTAAAAAAACGCGCAGGCGAAAACCTGATCAATGCCTCTGATAAAATTACCGCCATATTAGATCACGCCAAGGCTCATGTCTTTCCCCGAAACCTTGAAATCTCCATCACCAACGATCAATCTGATCAGACAAGAATGCAGGTAAGTGAGCTGGAGAACAGCATCATTTTCGGTATGCTTCTTGTCATTGGAGTATTACTCTTTTTCCTTGGTATCAGGAATGCGCTGTTTGTGGGCATTGCCATACCACTTTCAATGTTCATTGCTTTCTTAATTCTGGGAGCAATGGGTGTTACGCTAAACATGATGGTGCTGTTTTCGCTAGTCCTTGCCCTGGGTATGTTGGTAGATAATGGAATTGTAGTGGTTGAGAATATTTACCGCCTGATGGATGAAGGCATGTCTGGCTACGACGCCGCTAAGCACGGGGTTGGTGAAGTAGCATGGCCCATTATCGCATCAACTGCAACAACCTTGGCTGCGTTTATTCCATTGGCCATTTGGCCCGGCATCATGGGTGAATTCATGAAATTCTTACCGATAACCCTGATCGTTGTGTTGAGTTCCTCACTCTTTGTGGCTTTGGTCATCAACCCGGTGTTGACTTCGGTTTTCATGAAAGTTGAAGAAATTAACACCCCTAGAAAAAAAGTATTCCGCATTGTTGGAATTCTTATTGGTTCGGGCCTTTTAATCACCTTGCTGGGTGTTATCTGGCTGGGTAACTTATTAATTGTCTCCGGACTTATTGGCCTTTTAAATAAGTTCGTACTTACCCCAACCACCCTGTACTTTCAAAGCACCATTCTTCCGGGGCTCGAACGTTATTATGAGAACTTTTTAAAATTCACCTTTGTGAAATACCGTCCATTGTACTTCTTTGGTGGCATTATCGCATTTTTATTTTTATCCGTGATTCTTCTGGTTGCCTTCATGCCAAAGGTGGTCTTCTTTCCGATCAATCAACCCAATTATGTGAATGTATTCATAGAGGCACCGATCGGCACGGACATCGAAGAGGTAAACGAAATCACTCAAAGCCTTGAATCTCGCATCATCAATTATTCCAAGCAATATGAGGTTACTGGAAAAGTAAATGGGAAAGAAAAAACATATAACCATCTGATTGAATCCATCATCGCTCAAGTGGGTGAGGGAACTTCAGATCCGGCAGAAGGTCCATCTATGGCACAAACCCCGCATAAGGCGAGGATTACTGTCAATTTCAGTGAATTCAAGTATCGGCGAGGAATCATGACCTCGGATGTATTGGAAGAGATCAGAACGCTTGTTAAAGGAGTTCCTGGAGTTCGGATCATCGTTGACAAGGATCCGGCCGGACCACCGCAAGGCAAGCCAATAAACATTGAAGTTTCCGGTGATGACTACGAACAACTCGTCGTTGAAGCCAATAACATTAAGGATTTCATTGAACGGAATAACATTCCGGGCATCGAGGAATTGAAACTCGATGTAGAGATCGGTAAACCTGAAATGCCAGTGGTCATTGACCGAAACAAGGCCAGGCGATTCAATTTATCTACTGCTCAGATAGGGACCACTTTAAGGGATGCTTTGTTTGGTCTAGAATTGCAATCATCTTATAAATCTGGAGAAGATGATTATCCCATTATGGTTCGATTGAAAGACGATCAACGGTACGATCCCAACGTCCTGATGAACCAGCGCATTACCTTCAGGGATCAGTCAAACGGGAAAATAAGCCAGGTACCAATATCGAGCGTAGCCTCAGCCGAGCGATCATCTACTTTCAGCGCGGTTAAAAGAAAAGACCTGAAACGACTCATTACTATTCAATCGAACGTACTTGAAAGTTACAATGCGAATGAAGTCGTAGCAGAGATCAAAAAAGTCATAGAAGATTACGACGTACCCGAACAAAACTCCGTGAAATTCACCGGTCAGCAGGAAGAACAAGCAGAAGAAATGTCTTTCTTGAGCACGGCCCTGTTGATCGCCGTATTCATGATCTTTCTGATCATGGTAGCGCAGTTTAATTCTGCTGCCACTCCTTTCATCATTGTTGCTTCGGTGGTCTTTAGTTTGATCGGCGTATTTGTGGGTTTGGTAACTTTTCAGATGGACTTTGTGATTATCATGACCATGATCGGAATTATTTCTTTGGCGGGAATCGTGGTCAACAATGCCATCGTCCTGATCGATTATACCAAACTCGTGATTGATAGAAAAAGGGAAGAACTCGACCTTGAGGCCAATGCGAAATTACCTGTGCCCGTTTTGATTGAGTGCATGATCGCCGGTGGAAAAACCAGATTGCGACCGGTTCTGCTTACGGCCATCACCACAATACTGGGGCTGATGCCCCTGGCCATTGGCTTGAACATTAACTTTATGTCATTGATCACCAGTTACGACCCTGAGTTTTACATCGGCGGTGATAACGTCATCTTTTGGGGCCCAATGTCTTGGACCATCATTTTTGGACTGACCTTTGCAACCTTCCTGACCTTGGTCATTGTACCGGCCATGTTTTACTTGTCCACCAGGTTGAAATACAAACTCATTAAATAATAAAGGCGGCCCATTCGGGCCGCCTTTATCATAAGTGCTTAGCAAAGCCCACAACTATTCAAGCATAACCTTGACCGTTTTACTCTGTGATTCAGCCAATACCCTCAAGGTATAAATTCCTTTAGCGTAAGACGGTGCTTGAACACTCCAAAGACCATTTCCCCGGTTAGTCACAGTGATCTGTAAGGATCTTCCCATTTGATCAAATAGTGCTATTGCAGGACTTTTGTCAGAAGTGATTCCTTCAACGTAAATAAGACCTTCAGAAGGATTCGGGTAGACATTCAATTTGAAATCCATTTTCGCTTCATTCACTGTTAAGGGGCTTCCTACCATAAATTGATAATCAACGCGACTTCCAAAATCAGTTTCAAAAACTTTATAGGCAGCCATGTTCTCAATGCGGTGAAAACGAAGGGAACCATTTGTTTGGCTGCTGTTCCAAAATTCAAGCCCATCATTGCCAGCGTCGGTTAATGTTAAAGTGTAGCATCCATTTTCAAGATTCATCGTGTCCTGGTAAAGGGTACTGTTGCTGACGTTAAACTTGGTATATACCAAATTCTCATCTTCATCCTGAATGTACAATACATTCTCGGCACTCGATCGATTATTTGTCATGTAAAAAATGCGAAAATCATTCGGCATGACATCGGGCACATCGAAGGCGGTATTGAGAAAATCATTCGAAGCATATTCATCCGTGCCACCATTGGGTTCTGATATTTCAACCTCAAAAATATCATCTGTTCTTGCCCAATCAGGCCGGTCCAGGACCACAGTGGTAGTATCGAGGAATTTTAAATTACCCGTCCAGCTAAATACCGATTTATTGCCCCCTTTAGGGCCATAGGAAATTTTCAGCGATGTCAAATTCGTGCTTCCGGTATTCTTGATCACAATCCGCGGCTTGTTGCAAATAGGGTTATACCTTGAATGTAGCCAATTGTTATTGGGAGCCAATATTTCTTCAATTGCTGCGTCCAACGTAAAATTGGCAGGGCCGAAAGTGACTACATCACCACTGATGCTGTAGGAAGGATTTCCACCTGAAGCGGTATGATTATCGAAGTCTACCTTCAATGAGTCGGTCACCAGTTTAGAAGCCCAAGGAAGTTCATAGCGATCCATATAGCCAGGCAATCCAGGACACCAATTGGCCCTGTTATAGATCCAGGTTCCACCCTGTGGGTATATGGGGTTATAACCGCAATCATCTTTCCATACCAACTTGCTGAGTTTTAAGGAGCCGTTCCATGAAACGTGATATGATTTTGCGCAGAATTCTGAGCAGCCGATATTATCTGCTCCGTGACCCGTCACGGTGTAATTGAGCTGAGCGAAACTCTCATCGCTGTTCAATTTTACTCCAATTGGCTTCAGCCGTCCATTTATGGGATTATTGGCATTTCCGTATGCAAAAGAACCATTATACATGTGGAGCACTCTTTTTGGTGTCCTTGGCGGAGTACCCTCAACGAAAATGAAATCCAGCGTGGCTAAAAATCCATCCTGCCATCCCGCAAAACGCAGCAGGACGTCCATCGAATCTTTTAAAATGGGGGCATAATCAGTCACGTCAAAAACATAGGTATACGGATAGTAATTAACCCCGCCCGGTTCACCATAAGGCGTGATCAAGCGAGCAACTTCAATGGTATTCTTGATTTCAAAAACAGTGTACCATGTGTGGTACCCTTGATGCCAGAGACTATCTCCGTTCTCAAAAACAGAGTCTATCACAGCACCGATAGAATCGTAATAGTACTTGTAATACCCCGTCTCGAAGGCCGTGAATGAATTGGTAATGGTAGTTGGACTTGAAGCGTTTCGATATTCATCAATGAAAACCGTGTCACTCATCAGGCTGTCCGTCACTTTTGATGCTGTATCAAAAAACGTCTGGTAGGTTGGTGAAATACTGATATAAAATGAATCGGGACTGGTATTGCTCACTTCAAAAAAAGCTTGTTGCCCCATAGTCGAATCAAAGGTTCCGGTTGGTCGGATAATTGATACATGGGTATCGTAATCCCAAGTACTACAGCCATTTGAAGGGCAACCAAGTTCATAAGCCAATAATATTTTGCGATAGGTTTTGCTCCCATCCGGAAACTTGACTCGATTTGTATAGTTTCGATTTCCCGGAGGGAATTTCATGTGCTGCTGATCGTGTGACCGAACCACGGTGGTGTCTCCTTCAGTTGCGAACAATAGAACGGTAAAAAGCAGGGTCCAGATCGTTATTAGTGTCTTTTTCATGTTGACTTTTTGAAAAGTTGGAAAGGGCAAATTTGGGAAAAAGAATCCAATGCCAGTCTTAGGTAGCAGAAAAGGTGTGATCAGAAGAGTACAACACTTGCAATACCTGTTAGCAGAATCACCTTGTAAATGGTATTTACCCTGCTAAAGGATTCTTTTTTCTCGGCTGGCTCCAGAACAATCATCGATGCTACTATCAGCCCCGCTGAAAAAAGAAAATAGAGCATAATGAAGCTAACACCTTTGATTGAATACAAAAAGAAAGGAATTGATATGGAAAGCAATTGAATGGCGAGAACAATTCGTTTTGCGCTTTTCATCCCTAGTTCTACCGGAATGGTTGCATAGCCCATGATCATGTCGCCTTTTAATGCTTCCATGTCCTTGACAATCTCGCGCGTAAGCTCTATCAGAAAAATGAAACCCGCATAGAGCACTATAAAAGGCGTAATCGTTCTGTAGTAAATGCAAATACTAAAAATGGCCGCTATGCTAAGCAGTGTGCCACTAATATTCCCCAGAAAAAGTACTTTTTTGAATTTATGTGAATAAAGCCACAACCCTGCCGAAAAAAGCAGATTGAAGATAAAAACATACCTGGAAATAAAAAGTCCCAACAATACTCCAACGGCGTTAAATCCAAAAAAGCAGTACAATCTGAATGGTTTGCTTACGAGCTGATTGAAAAGCGCCACTTCCGGGCGATTGATCATGTCCTTCTCAGAATCGTAAAATCCATTGATAATATAACCCGCTGCAATGATAAAGGAGGAGGATAGTGCCAACAGAATCAGGTTGTAGTCTAAGATAACACTCAATATAGAAGATGGCGAATTGATGACAAACAACGACAACAGGTATTGAGCTATAACAATCAGCAAAATGTTGTACCACCTGACCAGTGACAGAAGCGAAATAACCTTAAGGATGATCAATCTTCTTTGAGAAGTGTGCTCTGTTGGTTTCACGGCTTGCTGAGCTGCAAGATCACTAGAAACGGTGAATTACTTCGAGCTGATAGCCCTTCAGTACTTTTTGGGCCCTGTTCAGATCTTGTGTGAATCCGAGTATGAAACCTCCACCTCCCGAACCGCAGAGCTTGAGGTAGTACGCATTGGTTTCAAGGCCTTGCTTCCATAACTTGTGAAATACCGACGGGATCATTGGGGTGAAATTCTCGAATAAAAATTGAGAAAGATTTTTGAGGTTTCTGAATAGCCCTTTAAAGTCACTTTGTAAAAAGGATTGAATACAAGCGTCATTGTAACTGACAAACTCTTCTTTAACCAGCTTTCTGAAACCGTCTTGTTTCAATTTCTCCATGAACAAATTAACCAGTGGTTCGGTTTCTCCTGGACTTCCGGAATCGATTAAAAAGATTGCCCCATCTCCTACTAAACCTTCCGGAAGACCAACGGTGCCAATGTCTGTTTTTGATTTAATGAGCAGTGGGATATTCAAGTAACAGATTAGTGGATCGATGCCCGAACTCTTTCCGTGGAAATATGATTCCAATTGAGAAAAGACCAATTTCAATTTTGATATCTCGCCTTTTCTAAGATTTGCTCCTGAGGATATTTTACCCTTTCCGTATTTATTGTAGACGGCTGCCACCAATGCTCCTGAACTACCTACTCCGAATCCTTGGGGAATGTTAGAATCAAAGATCAAACCCTGCTGGATGTCTTGTTCAAAAGAGTCAAGGTCCAACATACACAGTAGCTCTCCGCTCTTCTGCTTCAGGCTTAAATGCTTCCTGAAAGCCTCAAGATCGCGATTGGATTGTTCCTTCACATCGCTGTCTAAGGTCAACTTCTTTAATTGTCCCTGGTAGAAATTATACGGGATGGACAAGCCCATCGAATCTTCAATAATGCTGTACTCCCCAAACAGGAGGATTTTAGCGTAGAAAAGCGGATCTTTTAATTTCATATTCTCAGGTTTACAGGCCCTGAACCGATTCCGTCGCGAAGATATGTCGCATTTTCGCAATAAGCAAGGAAATGATCCTTAATTGTTGTAGATACAACAGTTTTTATTTCCTCCGGATAGATCAGGTGGATATTCGCTCCTGCGTCAAGGGTAAAGTAAATCTGCAAGCCTGTGCTTCCTCTTATCTCCCATATTTTTTCCATTACTGCCAGGGTATTGGGTCTGAATAGGATGAAATATGGACGAGAAGCCATCATCATCGCGTGCAAGATCAAGGCCTCGCTCTCAATCAATTCTCCGAATGCATTGAGGTCTCCTGAAGTCAGAATGGATTTGATCTCGCCCATTCTTTTTCTTGCCAGTTCGAATCGAGCTTGGCCAAAAGGATGATTATTCATCAAGGCGTGACCCGCCGAACTCGATACCTTTTTAGCCCCTTTTTCGATGATCAGAACATCGTCGTGCAGGCTTTGGAATATTGGATCGATCGATTCATCAATTCGCACGGCATATAGGTCACTACTGCCTGTGAAATGTTCGCTTTCACCCCACACGGTATAACCTCCGTATACCGACCGTGCGGCGCTTCCGGATGCAAGCCTCGAAAAATAAGATGAAGCCCTGAAAAAAGTTTCCTTGTCCATTGCTGACCCTGTCAGCTCATTGTACATGTCCATGAGATTGAGGACAAGGGCGCTCATAGCCGAAGCACTCGAGGCAATGCCACTTGAATGCGGAAAAGAATTTTTACTGTCGATGGTAAGGTGAAAATTTGATAAAAATGAAAAATAAGGATGTATGCCGTTAATAAACTTCTCCAAACGCGCCTTAAAAGCGGGATTCTCTTTTCCTTCGAAAAGAAAATCAAGAGAGATTTCGTCCGCTTTTTTTTTAAGTCTGTATGCTATACTCGTTTCGGAAAAACTGTTCTTTAGGCTGAAACTGAGCGAGGGATTCGCTGGAATTTGATCGGCATACTTCCCCCAATATTTAATCAAGGCAATGTTTGACGGACTGCGCCATGAAGTTTTTCCCTCCTTTAAATCATAGGTAGATTCCAACATCTTGCTCAACACTTCCATTAGGCCTTGTAGTTTAATATCATGTCTTTAAATGCTATGATGGTTGTAAACCCGAGCTCCCTGAAATAGTCCATTTCTGAATAACTGCCCGTGGCTAGCACAAAATCTCCCCCCCAGGCTCCAAGGGATTTAACTGCTCCATTAAAATCAGCAAATTTATCCTGTTTTATTGGCTTAAGGCCTGTAAGACGACCAATAATGCCTTCATGTTCAGTGAGACACTCTTCAAATTCACCGATCGACATTGCCTTTCGCATTCGCTGAGCCAAAACCGTGATCTCCTCGATAAGTTCACCATTAATCCCGCCTTCTCTGGCCTGAATTACTGCAATTCCTTCTCTACTGTTCTGCTTTCTGTTCAAATGAATAAAATACAATTGGTTTGAAAAAGGAGGCATAAAATTGTATTCTTCCCAAATAGGTTGTTCCAATTCGAGTCGATATTCGATGGCCAGTTGACTAGACGCGCAGGCAATATCATACCCGCTGCCACCAAAGACTTTTTTATTCAGATAAAAGGCGTGCATTCCGGTCCACTGAGCGAGGTTATTGACCAGGGTTGAGCTACTCCCCAGGCCCCAGTCCAATGGGAATTCCACGTTACTGGACAATCTAATCAATCCTTGATTCATCAAGAAATCCTGACCTTTTTCCTCGAGAATGCAACAAAACAACTCCTCTAAATTTGCAGTGAACTCATCGTTGCCCTGCTCTTTGGACCTTCCAGCACCGTCAAATCTGGCCTTGTAGATCTCCTGGTTCTCCACGGTGGTTATCCATTCGAAATCACCAGCAAAAGTGCCTGGGTCAGTTTCAACGGTCAATTCCTGTCCTCTCGAAGTTGGAATGGCCAGGGCCGCAGCACCGTATAGCACCACATATTCACCGGATAGAAGAAGTTTCCCATTACTGCGGAATGTGGTTTTTGAAGTCAATGCTTCTAGCCCTTGGTATTTGGATCCAAACCGGATGCCCTCAGTTTGCTAAAGATTTCTGTCACAGCCGGAAAAGTCACTACGCGGGTTCTGAAGTATTCGACGATCTGTTCTTTTTCCTGTTCATTGGCTCCGAGTTGATTTAAAATATTCAACAGGTGCATCTTCATGTGTCCGCGTTGAATTCCTGTGGTGACAAGCGAACTGACGGCGCCAAAATTCTGAGCCAAACCTGCAACCGCAACAATTTTCATCAATTCTTCGGCATTCGGAAAACCAAGAATTTGATGTGCCAATTTTACAAGTGGATGCAGGTTTGTGATTCCTCCAACGGTTCCAAGTGAAATAGGTATATCGATCCAAAATCGAAAGATGCCGTTGTCGATGCTGACGTCACTTAAACTCCGGTATTGTCCTGTTCTTGAAGCATAGGTATGACCACCGGCCTCGATGGCACGAAAATCATTCCCAGTGGCGAGCACCACGGCGTCGATGCCATTAAAAATGCCCTTGTTATGTGTTGTGGCCCGGTATGGCTCAATCCTTGCCACGTGAATGGCCTGTTCAAATTTTTTCGCAAATTCTTTTGGTGTGATTCCTTCGAATCCGGTTAAGTCCTCGATGGAACACGATACTTCGGCGTGCACAAGACATTCAGGAGTATAATTGGATAAAATACACATGATGACCACCAGGTCTTTGTGCTCATCATCAATTTCAGGGGCCGACAAGATTTCTCTTTTCATGGTTTGGGCAAATTGCTCCAGACACGAGTTGATGAAATTCGCCCCCATGGCATCACTGGTTTCAAATGTGGCGCTCAGTTGATAATAATTGGGCTCTTCGTATGTTTTGTTGATGATCTGAATATCCTTTATTCCTCCACCGCGTTTGCGCATGTTCGCTGTTATTTCATTAGTGTCTTCAAAGAACTTGGCCTTGATGCGATTGAAGAATTTCAGGAATTGGTCATAATTGCCATAATAGGCGAAATGCACCTGGCCATTCTTTAACATAGATACAACTTCGGCCTTGAAGCCTCCGCGGTGAAGCCAATAGCTGGCCGCCTTGGATGCTGCAGCCACAACGGAACTTTCTTCAATGGCCATAGGAATGCAGTACATCTTGTCATTGATAAGAAAATTCGGTGCTATACCGAATGGCATGTAAAAATTAGTGAGGGTATTTTCGATGAATTCGTCGTGAATTTTCTGAACGTCGGCATTGGGATGCCAATAATCACTGATCAAGGCCCGTGCCTTTTCGTCGCCGTCAAGACAATCGTTGATTAGCCAATCAATTTTAGCCTCCTTGGTCAATTTGGAAAATCCTTTAATCGGCTTCATTCTAACGAATTCGTAGTAATTCCCGGGCTATGCCATAGCCATCAACCTGCGATTGAACAAAACCTGCCAGCGATTCATAAGAGCGTCGAGCGTGGCTTAACAGGGCCGATGCCTGACCGTACACAGCAGGATGGTCTAACTTACTTATGGCGTAATAACCATCTAAAAAACTTTTCATGCCGCCCGAGAGGATCACCCCTTTACAGGACACATTCTTCATCTCCTTCTTGTTCTTATTAAAGTAAAGTAGCATTTCTTCCATGTTGTGACCTATGTGGGCCAGTGGTCCCATGCCGCCATTCTCATTGTCTTCACGTCTGGCGATTTCCAATTGAGAGAAGTTTGTACCTCCAAAGGCTCCGAATTCAATAACAACGGGCAAAGCCATTAATCTTCGCAAACTATCGGGACCCATGCCCTGGCCTACTTCTTTAACAATCAGTGGCAAATCTGATTTTTTAATAAAATGCTCGATGGTTTGAATAGGGGGTTGCAATATTCGGTCTCCTTCGGGCTGAATCCATTCCTGCAAGGGATTGATGTGGATAATGAGGCCATCAGCATCAAGCACGCCTACCATGTCTTCAACCTTGTTCAACTCATTTTTAGCAATTGACTTTTCGAGTTGGGCGATCCCTAAATTGGCATAAAGCAGTTGGCTCTTACCAATGACTTCTCTGAGGGCGAAGTCCTTCAAGTATTTTTTCGGGTCTTCAAGCAATGGGCGGCACGAGCCCAGTCCCATGCCCAAACCAAACTCGTTACAGGCCCGGGCAAGGTTCTCATTGATTTGTAGTGCCTCTTTCGTCCCTCCAGTCATGCTGCTGACCCACAGAGGGAAGGCCATTTCCTTGCCAAAAAAACTTACAGAGTGACTTGCTTTGTCAGGATGGGCGCCCATTAAAGGTTCGTAATAGAAACGTTTGTCGTTAGCCCAATCGGAAAGTTGAGAACCAAGTGCAAGCTCGATGTGTTCTTTCTTTCTTTCTGATATGTCTTTCTCTTTCAAAACGTCCGGGGGTATGGCCCCAAAATTACGTTATTTTCCCTACCAGAATTTAATCTTGTTAGCTGCAAAAAGGCACATTCTGAGAAGTAATAGGCCGTGTCGAAACCGGGAAATGTTTGTGTCACCGTAAGTGCGTTCGCGATAGCGGATGGGAAGATCGATAATTTTCAGGTTCAGTTTATACGCTCCAAATAGCAAGTCATAATCGCCGAAAGGATCAAAATTTCCGAAGTACTCCCTGTTTTGGCTCAGTAACTCGTAGTCCTTCCTGAACATTACTTTGGTGCCACAAAGGGTGTCTTTTATTGACTGTTCGAGTAACCACGAGAACACCAGGCTAAAAAACTTGTTCCCAAGGTTATTCAGGAATCGCATTGCACCCTTTTCCATTGGATACACTAACCGTGATCCATTAATAAAGTCTCCCTTACCAGATGCAAGGGCATAATAGAACTTTGGCAGGTCTTCGGGCGGAACTGTCAAATCTGCATCGAGAATCATTAGTATGTCGCCGGTGGCGCTTGCGTAGCCCTTTCGAACGGCATCTCCTTTACCCTTGCCATCTTGCTGCATGATCTTGATGTCATGGCTGTCCTTGTATTTTTCGGAAATACGCTGGATGGTTTCCCAGGTGTCATCTGTGGAATTGCCTTCGACATAAATAATTTCAATGTGCTTGCCGAATTTTGGAAGTCGCAATATGGCATTTTCTATGTTGCCACTTTCATTTCTAGCCGGTATAACAACACTGGTAGTGTAGCGGTCAATCTCTTCATTAGTCCTTCCCATGCGCACGCGGCGGGCATTGATGTAATTATTAAGGCACAATTGATTAATCAAGGGCATTTTGGCCAAATAGCGGTTACAAAACCAGGAGATCAGTGGTATATTCACCGGCACCAGCACTCGATTCGTCGAGCGAAACTCTTCAAATCCACAGTGGTATAGAAGGTTCTTGAGGTCTTGGTGAGAAAGCCAGTTCTGACGGGGTGTTCTTTTTTTGAAACCTATGAATTCTCCGAACTTCAGCAGGGGTTCCCACAAGTAGTTATAATAAGAAATGATAAGTTTAGTTTCGTCGTGACTGACCTTTCTGAGCTGGTTAAAAACATCGATCACGTTGTCAAAATAACCCACCACATTTGGCAATACAATGACGTCAAAAGTTTGGTTTAGTTCAATTGATTCTCCCTCCATAAGGTGAAATTCGATGTCGGGGTATTTCTTCCTTGCTTCCTCGATCATGGCGGGACTAAAATCGATGCCCACCTTGTGTTTTCCGTTGAGCTTACTAAGGGTTTCTCCGGTTCCACAGCCTATTTCCAGTACACTCTGTTTGTTATTTATATAGAAATTATTGTAATTGACAATGTCTTTCCAATAATAACGGTGTCTTTGGCGATATTTTGAATAAACAGGAGCGAAGTCCTGAAAATAATGGTAGAATTTATTCTTGCTCATTTTTCTTCAACACAATAGTCTGAAACATGCCGGTCAGGCCCGGTAAAATTGCCTCTAATTTTTTAATAAAAGCAAAAGTGAAATCCGGAAGCAGTTGTTTTCTGGAAACACCACCACTGACAATGTACCTGAAACCCGTATGCAATCTAACAGTTTGAATCTTTAATTCGGGAAAGGAGCGCTCAAAATCAGGGCGATCACGCTTAAAGACGATATAAGGCAAGGCTTGATTGGATCCGCTAAGCGGACCTGTGGCCGGAAAAGACCAATCTCGTTTTTCATCAAATAATTCATGATGAAATCGCTTGTAAATAAATCGGCTCATTGGACTGTTGGCAGGTTCGATCATCACAACTTTTCCGCCGGGTTTCAACGTTCGACTGGCCTCTGAAAAAAAATTCCGCACATCGGGAATGTGATGTAATACATTGATCATTGAAATTGCCGATAGTTCATCATCGGCAAAGGGCATTTCCTCGGCACTGAATGCCATATCAACGTTGGGAAGTTCGAGAATATCAGATGTTATGAATTCGGGAACCAGCTCTTTGATGAAACCACCACCAGAACCGATCTCCAATTTCTTTCCGTTCGGTATCCCTTTCAATTCATTGAAAATCTCGATATACCAATCAGTATATATTTTCTTCAAAAAGGGTTTGGAAAGGATGATGTCCCGATGTTGAAGGGTTCTTCTGGGATCGTCCAGGTCGTATTCAGAGAGTAATTTTCCAGCTGCGAGATTCATCTGGGATAGCGAATTTCATACAATTTTGCTTCTTCGCTGACCCCAATTTCATGGACAGGATAAAAAGTTCCCGGATATTTTCTCTCAATGACGGAAAGGTAACGCTGAACGGTATTAATGGTATACTCACTCTTTTGCTTTGGATTTCTTCGCAGGCGAGCTATGATAACATGCGTCACATTACCTTTCTTCAGCTTATCCATAAGGGTGTCAGCATCAGTTGAAGGAACCCTGGCAATACTGTGAAAATCGAGTGATCCGGTAAATATAATGGACATGGTTTGCTTCCGCACCGCCACCACACTTCCCTTGGGGAGATTTTCGGAAGCCCATTCGCTCATTTTCAAATAATTCACCCAGTCTGAAGTATACCCGTGATAGCGCTCACCTCTAAGATTCTTCTTCATGGTAAGAATATCAACCTTACTGAAACTGAAACTAATGTTTGACATGAGCAACAGCGCCAAAAGTCCATACGCAGTTATACTTATAAAACGTTTTTTAAGTATACCTAAGAGTTCGGTAATGGCGTATAAGAGAAGCAATATTAAAAATGGCACCACTAAGATGATCAGTCGATCGGAATCCCACCTGGATTGAAGGATGATGAACGAAACCCCCAGGGTTATCAAGGTAAAAACTGAAATAAAAAATACTTCCTTATTTTTCATCAGAGACCGGACAAAGGCAAAAAGCAATAAGCCAACAACGATATACGAAATCAATTCAAGTCTGGAGGTAACCTCCGGCTCCCGCAGATGAACGATTTTCATTAAATTCTTGGAAAAGTAGATATGCGTATTCTCATAAAGCCGGTTGAGAAAGCCCCATATATCTTCTTTACCCTTACTGAAATTATATGGATCCTTGTAAAGGAATACCTGACCCTGCTTGGCAAATGGGGAATCGACTTGCCAGATCAAATCTCTTAAAAACCGAAAAGTGAGATACATAAAACTAAATATTCCCAGGAATACAACAGATGAAAGAAACTGTCGCCTGAAAATAAAATAGACCGGTATGCTAATGGCAATCGCCAGGCCGATGTTCTTGGACAAAACCACCAATAAGGCAAGAAATGAAATGATTATCCAATTTTTCAGATCGCGTTTGATAAGCGTGTCCTCGTCTCCTAATTTGTCAGTAAAACGAAAAAAGAAATAGATGAACAGACATTCAATAAAAAGGTGAAATACTTCATTATATGTTTGACTTGAATAGTAGATCAGGTAAGAATTCACACCGGCATACAACACGGTAAATGACAAAAGAGTCGAATTAATGCGGTCTTTGAGTGCATAGTATAGAAAGAACATAAATCCCATTCCGAGTCCAACCGAAAGCATCTTTAGCAAATTGATCTTTATTCCAAAAAGCGCAACGAACGGACTAAGAAATATTGGGTAAAGTGGACCTTGAAAAGAAGGGAATAGGCCTTGCTTGATGAATCTAAGGGCTCTAACTATGTAGCTTGCATCATCACCTCCGATACTTAACTTTGGATCAAAGGAAAGCAGGGCCAGCACCAGAAAAAGTCCGGCAGAGAAATAAAAAACCTGATCCTTTCTCTTATCGAAAAATTTAGAAATCGAGTCGCTACTTTGAACTGAATTACTTGACATCAGATGTAAATTTCAATCTATCCTAGCCCAAATAAATTCCCTGATTGGGTTAAATTTACGGGCTCCGGAGCAGGCAAAAGTATTAATCTAATTGAGCAAATTGAAAGCTTTCAATCAATATAAGACGATTTTACCCCTTATTATCACGTTAATTTTCTTCACTGCCTGGGCTATTGCGAGCTACATTTCTAAACCCCCGGTCTGGGACGAGATCGTGTCAATGAGCAATTTCGTGCTTGTGAAATGGACAAGCACTGTAACGGAATACCCCGATGTTAACAATCATATTTTCTTCAATCTTATAAATAATTTCTATTGCAAAGCATTATCCATTGGTGATTTATACGAAGCCATGGACCGCATAGCTCAAGTGCGTTTATTACCTTTTTTTCTGAGCGTGATAAGCCTGATCTATACATGGCTTATCGGAAGGCGGTTTTTCAATGCCCAAATTGCCGGTATGGCCGTAGTCATTCTGGTCACTACCCTTCCGTTTCTGAACTTTACGATGCAATTAAGGGGGTACACATTAAGTGCAAGTCTGCTGGCAGCGGCAACTTTCCATCTATTATCATTCAGAAAAAATCCTTCTGCCTCGCATGGCATTGCATCACTGATCTTTCTTTCGGCCATGCTTTACACCATTCCATCCAATGTCTTTTTTGCCCTGTCATTGGGTTTATTATTTTTCTTCATTTGGTTGCTGAATGGACTGGGACGCAGAAAAGAAGGCCTTACCTTTTCTGAGAAGTGGATTAAAAACCGCTATTTCGTGACGTTGGTTATCATAGGTGCCTCCGCTGCTATTGCATATGCCGCTTACTTTCCCATCATCGATGACATATTAAACGAACGCCATCTTCAACAAATGAAAGGGCAATCGTTTTATGCTTACAATGTCAATGACCTTTTCCCAAAAGTGGTCTATTATTTGACCTCGTTCAAGTTTTTATTGGCCCTCAGTTTTCTGATAGGGGCCGTCTCCCTTTTTCGTTTTACTCAAAAATATGGGTGGAAGAATAGGCTTCAATTTCATAGTTTGTTTTTACTCTTACTTTTTTTACTCCCTTTTGCCATTAGCTTTGCCAGAGGAGACAAAACGCCTCAGCGCTCTTTCGTTCCACTTGCCATTCCTTTTGCCATTTTAGCTGCCATTTCGCTTTATACGGTCTTCAGAGAGTTAAAACTTGCACGAAAATTCCCTTTGGTGCTATTTGGTTTAGTCATGGCTTACTGCCTTTTTTCTTTACAGTGGAGTATATCCAATAAGAACAAAGTATTGCATAAGGCCATACTTGACAGTGAAAAAATGAATTCCATGATGTACAACTTCTACCAGTCCGAAGACTACGGTATGGAATATTTAGACCCCTTGATCGAGCAGGCTAAAAGCACGAAATATCCCATTGTCATGGCAAGAGAGATCGATCGCGTTTCGGAAGGGGAATACTTGCAAAAAAACGAACTTAAATATTACAGTACCGTTTGGTCAAAGCAAGTAGCAGCAGAAAATGAGGCCGGATTTCAGTACAACGTTTTACTCGAAATTTCGCAAGGCAGGGGTCAACGTCCTGGTTACAACCGAATAGGATTTCCCCCAAGCATTCAAAAGGACGCCGGTAAATTCATTCCCATGTTCTATTACCTGATCCAAAATGGCGTGATTGATAAGAACGACCCGAAGTGCTATGTACTGACCTTTGCACCTCGTTGGTTCGAGAAAGTAATGAAAGAAAATCTTGCGCAATTCAGCTATAGGAGATTGTCACCGAAACTCTCATACCACAACGTTTACGAAGTGGAACTTAAGAAACCTTAAGTCCGATGACCAAAATGTCATCAACCTGTTCCTCATCGCCCCTCCATTCTTCAAATGCCTTATCCAGGGCGGCTATCTGCTCTTCAACACTAAAGGCGCTGATGTCTACAAAGAGCCTTTTTAGGCGACCCAACATGAATTTTTTACCCTTGGGACCACCGAATTGATTTTGCAGTCCGTCCGAGCAAATGAAGATGGAATCTTCCTTCTCGAGCTGTACTTCGTGGTTAGTGAATGAATTCTTTTCCTCATCGATAAAGCTACCTACAGGAAATTTATCTGCTTTGGTGATGATCAACTCCCCATTTCTGACAAGGTAGAGCGGATTAAAAGCCCCTGCATAATGCAAGATGTTCTTTTTACGGTCAAGGGAACAAAGAGCGATGTCCATGCCATCTTTAGTTTCTGTTTCGCCCGTGTCTTGATGCAAACTTTTACTCAGTGACTCATTGAGTGCGTCCAACATCTCTGCCGGAGTATTACAAAAATTCATGGCCTGGTTCAGGCCATTGTGTCCAATAATACTCATAAACGCTCCTGGAACGCCGTGCCCAGTGCAATCAGAGGCCGCAAAATAGGAGAGCCCGTCTTTCTCTTCTACCCAATAGAAATCGCCCGAAACAATGTCTTTGGGTTTAAAATACAAAAAGGCGTTGGGTAGAATTTTCCTCACTTCATTTAAGGGTTGAAAAACAGCCTCCTGTATTCGCTTTGCGTAAACAATGCTATCGGTAACCTCATGGTAAAGGTGAGAAATCTCCTTGCTTTGTTCCTCAATCTCTTCTTTCTTCTGCACAACTTCAGCTGTTCGCAGGCGGACCTTTTCTTCCAAAATTCTTTCATTCTCGGCCAAGTCGACGCGCATTTTCAACAAGTCCTTTCCCAATTCATCCTGAGGGCTTAAAAGGGTATATGGAAACTCGTAATTACCCTGTCCAAGGGCATTGGCAAAATCCTTGGTCATGTTCATCCCTTCGATCAATTTATTCATGGCTTTGGTCATCTCGCCAATTTCATCATTCCGGCTTTTTATTTTTCTGCGCTCAATGATACCCTTACTCAGGTCGAGTACGATGCTCTTTGCATAATTCACAGGTTTTACGATACTTCTGGCTGTGTAAATACTAATGAAAATACCCATGATTACCAGTGCAATGGATAGATTACGGACCAAAAACTGAAGCAGATCAAAGGATTCGACCATGTCTGCAGATACTCTGATGGAATTATTGCGCTCCCTAATAATGAGATCCTGCAGAATTATATTGATTCCCTCCATTTGAGCCTGGGCTTCTTCAAGGGCGAAATCAGATAAAAACTTTGCTTCAAAATCAGCGTAATCCTCCCAGGTAACCAGATTATTCCTGATTTCCTGATGGATGGCAAGCATGGTATCTATCTTTCCAAAGATCTTTTCGGCCAAGTGACGCTCATGGTCTATCCATTTGGTATAAAGAGATCTGATTTTTTCCTGCGTAGCGGGAAGATCCTCTTCAACCAACTCAATGTATTGTATTTTGAGAGGTACATCTTCACTGCTTTGGTGCTGCACCCACTCTGTCATCATGGTATTTGAACGCAGTAAGTGAAGTTTTAAAACTTCCAGCTGGTATACCGAAGGATTGTATATCTCATTAATGTCATCGCTTATACGCTTACTCTCATTGAGCGTATTGTTGGTCACGTAAAAGACCAAGATGGTCAACATTATGAGTACAGCAAAGCCCGTGCCAATTCTCCAGGCTATCGTGTATCTTATTTTCATGAAATGGGCCCTTCAATAAAGCGAAACCTACTCAAGCGCCTTGAGTTTTTCCTGATAGAATTCATACTTCTCCAGGTCATTGAGACTCCAGTATATGCCGGTCAATCCAATCAGGGTCTCTTTTCTGTTCGGGTCAAGTTCATAGGCAGTTTTAACATACGGCAGGGCTTGAAGGAAAAGGTCCACGCATATGTCTTCTTGTTTGGCAAGATCTTCCAGGGAAGTTCCAACATCCAGATTCTTAATGATGTTTACAGCCTTGTTGTAAAAATGAATTCCCAGGTTATAGTTGGCCGTCAAATTACTATTATCCATTCTAATGATCTCGGCGTACTCCTGCTTGGCTTTCTCAAAATAGCGGTCTCCTTCGGCAGTATTCGGATTCTTTTCATACAGCGACACATAAATGGTGGCCAGTTTCATTTTGAATTTTATGTCCTTGTCTGAAAGTTCAACATCAGGATAAACAATTTTTGCTGCTTTTCTGAACTTATCGTAATTCTCTATGGCTATTCCATAATTGACTTCATTCAAGGAAACGACGGCATCGTTATAATAGGTAGAGGCGAAATAATTAATGAGCTTCATGGTACTTTCCAAGGTGTCTTGAGGTACATTGTTCTGCATGGAAAGAACCTTGATGAAAGCGGTCATTGATTCATGCCTTAGCAAAGATTGGGGATTGTTTCCTTTGTCCTGAACCTTATAAAGTTCTTTATAGATGTAACCCTTCCAATACCAAAAATGAAAGTCGTTTTGAAATTCGGGCTCTTCAGAGGCCTGATCAATTAATATTTTAGCATTTTTAAGGTCATTGTTGGCCAAATTATTTCGCGCATCCAAAACCTTTCCTGTTTGAGCAAACAGGCTTGCTGAAGACAGTAGGAATATGAGGGTGAGTCTTTGCATGGTTTTCACTAATTAACGATAATAGCCAGTGCCTCAAGGCTATTACTCACTTTAAGATTATACTTGACGGCATTGTTTTGATTCAATTCAAATTTTTGTCGGTTCTGCTGAACTACAAAATTTATAGCCGAACCTTTTAGCGCCATTCCCGGCGTATCGGTGACCAGCAACGTGCTGTTGGATTGAATCTTTGAGACAACGGAGGAAAAGGGTTCAGAACTTCCAGTAGGGATGTAAAGAATATGGCATTTTTCAACTGCACTTGCACTTAAAAATTTTTTCACCTCGATGGCCTGACCGAATACTTGTTTGGAAGCGGACATTCTTTCCAATTCCGCGAACAGAGGGCTGTCCCCAAGCACACCGATAACAAAATTTGTCTCTCTGTAATCCTTCGGCCACTCAATGTATTTTGTGAAATTATAAATGTAGATGGCCTTTATCTTAGCGTTGGTGTCGAAATTTCCCGACCCCGCCGCAATCGACAAGACACCTATCATTATTAAACCGAATAAACGCTTAACCATTCTTCTCACTTCGCAATTTAACAAAATTCATTCTTCTGCTTTTCAAAAGCCTTTCTTAATTATCAAGAATTAATTTCCTTTCTCGCTCTGGATCTAATTGGTCAAGAAGGAATAATTTTCACTGTAATCCAACATTTGTCCAGTGAAATCTTCAGGGTATTCAACCACGATGTCGGTGATTACGCCGCTTTCATTCTGCACCGGTACAAGCTTTGGGTTGATAAATCCACCATAAGGAGGGATATCAAATTTCTCGGCCCTTTTAAGTACTTCTGCATGCAATTCTTGATCCACTTTAACACCATAATTTTCAACAAGGTTCTTTCCGGCCTCGTAATCGCCTTCCGACTTTATACGTTGAATCTCTCTTAGAAGTTGCCCAAAAAGATCTCTGAGTTTATCGTAGTCATTTACCACAAAATAGGTCTTTCCATCAACCACCTTCTTTTCGATCACGTTTTCAGGCATGCCCTTTTCGTAGCACCATTTAGCGATGAGCTGGCGGTTTCTCATGTGAGCTTCTTCAACCTCGTCTCCTACTTCAAGTCGCCTTAATTGTAACATCATACCGTTTCTTATGTATCCATTGTATTCTGCTTTTCCCACATCAAGGCTTTCCATCAAGCCAAGTTCGACCAGCTTGGGATCGTAAATGAAATAGAGTGCAACCAAGTCTGCCCTGCCTTCTTCCAGGGTCGAAGAATAACTCTTGAGGGTTTCTTTCGGAGTTGCAACACCCGGATTTAATTTACCCGACGCGTGCCCAACCACTTCGTGAAGTGCCGTATGTAACTTACCGGCAATTCCTCCGTGCTTATCTGCCAGGTCAAATTCTTCATCGGTAAAGGTGAATTCTTTCAAGAGACTTTTGCTGCCCGCTTTGTCGTAAGCATAAATGATATTTCCCAGAGAGACACTCTTTGAGCCGTGTTTCGCCCTTATCCAATTGGCATTTGGCAAGTTCACGCCTATGGGTGTCGATGGGGATGCGTCGCCTGATTCACCGACCGTATTAATTACCTTATAGGTAACACCAACAACATTTTCTTTCTTGTGTTCATCCATGATGGCGCTGTTATCCTCAAACCATTGAACATTTTGTGATACCACCTGCATGCGCTCACTGGCCTCAAAATCTTTTACCTGAACAATTGATTCATAGGAACCCCGGTATCCTTTGGGGTCGTTATAAACCTCGATAAAACTATTGATGTAATCAACGTCTCCATCAGTGGCTTGCGTCCAGGCAATGTTGTATTGATCCCAGGTGTTGAGGTCCCCGGTTTTATAATATTCTATCAGTAGCTTAAGTGCATCTGCCTGAGGCTTATTCTCCGCCACTTCAACCGCCTTTTCTAACCAGAAAACGATCTGTTCAATGGCAGGGCCATACATTCCGTCAATTTTCCATACCACTTCTTCCAATTCGCCCTGTTCATTTCGCACAATCTTGCTATTCAAGCCATAAGAAATTGGTTCGGTGTTATTCTTATCCATTAGTTTGGCATAAAAGGCATCAACTTCTTCTTCGGTAACGTCGGGATCGTAAAAGTTCACGGCCGAACCTTTCAGAAGCCCTTTGTTCGGATCGAGATTCACTTTTTTGGAATCTATGGCGGGATCAAATATCACATTGATTACCTCTTCGTTCAGGCTGGCCCCGGCTTGCTCCATGAGGCCTGTAAAATACTCCCTGGAAAAGGACGGTAGAAATTTTTCCATTCCATAGTGGTGGTGAATTCCATTTGAAAACCAGACGCGCTTGACGTAAACCATGAAATTTTTCCAGTCTTCGCTTTCTTTATCTCCCTGGTAATTTTTAACAATAGTCTCTAGCGCCGTTCGGATGGTCAAGTTATGACGATAGTTCTGATCCCAAATAATATCCCTTCCACTATACCCGGCCTGGGTAAGAAAATAGGCAAGTTTCTTTTGATTCAAGGTCAGTTTTTCAAAACTGGGAACCTGGTATCGGATAATCTTAATGTCGGCAAACTGTTCGGCTTTCCAGACAAATTCATCGGTTTCTTTGTCACTCGCCTCGTTTTGTTGATTGCTTTCGGACTGACTGCAGCCGTTCAATAGTGTAAAGACCATGGCCAGAGTTGTTAATTTTAAGGTAAATCGCATGAATTAGTTCTTAGGTTACAAGCTACCAAAAATAGAAATTAATTCCATCTCAACCCTTGTGAAGCACGTCTCTTTCACCAATTAGTTCTACTTTTGCAGTTCTTTAACAGGTACTTCCTCTGAATGAGTGACGCAATAAAACACGAATGTGGAATAGCACTGATCAGGCTATTGAAACCCCTGCGCCATTACCAGACAAAATACAAAACAACTTCATTCGCCAAGGACAAGCTCTATCTGTTGATGGAAAAGCAACACAATCGCGGGCAAGATGGCGCGGGTATTGCTAATATCAAGTTCGATGTTGAACCTGGAAACCGCTATATTTCGCGTTACCGATCAAGTGGCGCCCAACCGATCAAAGAAATTTTTGATCGCATCAACACGCGATTTGAAGATGCGTATGACAAAAACCCAAAAGAATTCAACGATGTAGATTGGCAGAAAAAGAACCTGCCCTTTTCTGGTGAACTCTTTATGGGACATGTTAGATACGGGACCTTCGGTGACAATGGCGTTGAAAGCGTTCACCCCTTCTTAAGACAAAATAACTGGATGACCAAGAACCTGGTGGTCGCCGGGAATTTCAACCTGACCAATGTCGACGAGCTTTTTGACCTTTTGGTCAAAATCGGACAGCATCCAAAACGAAAAGCAGATACGGTAACTGTTCTTGAAAAGATCGGTCATTTTTTGGATGAAGAAAACGAGCGTATTTATCAATCTTACAAGAAAAAGGGGCTTTCTCAAATTGAGATCAGTTCCAGAATTGCCGAAGAGCTTGATGTTCAGGAAATCCTTAAAAAATCGGCAAATGACTGGGATGGAGGCTACGCGATGATGGGGTTCATTGGCCACGGTGACGCATTTGTATTGCGCGATCCAAATGGCATACGCCCGGTATTTTATTATGTGGATGAAGAAGTCGCTGTTGCGGCTTCAGAAAGAGCCGCTTTACAAACGGCATTCAACCTTCAGTATGAGCAGGTAAAGGAACTGACGCCCGGTCATGCCTTGATTATTAAAAAGAATGGAACCATTAGTGAAAAGCGAATATTAAAGGCCAAAGAAAAAACGGCTTGTTCCTTTGAACGTATCTATTTTTCACGCGGCACCGATCGCGACATCTACCAGGAAAGAAAAATGTTAGGGGCTACAGTAGTGCCCGAAGTGTTGAAGGCCATCAATAAGGACCTGGATAATACGGTATTCTCGTATATTCCCAATACAGCCGAGATCGCCTACTATGGCATGTTAGAGGAATTGCGCAAGAAATTGGAGCGCTCCAAGTCCAAAAAAATTCTAAAGCTCGGCAAGAAAATGACCGAGGCCGATCTGGAGAAAATCATTTCTCAGCGCATCAGGGGCGAAAAGATAGCTGTTAAGGATGCAAAACTTCGAACCTTTATAACGGCGGATTCCGGGCGCAATGACCTTGTGGCACACGTTTATGATATCACTTACGGCGTTGTCAGAAAGTCAAAAGACAATTTAGTTGTGCTCGATGATTCCATTGTCAGGGGTACTACCCTGCGTGAAAGCATACTAAAGATCTTAGACCGTTTGAGCCCAAAGAAAATCGTTGTAGTTTCCTCGGCTCCTCAGATCAGGTATCCGGATTGTTATGGCATCGACATGGCCAAGCTGGGGGACTTTGTTGCTTTTAACGCCGCCATCGAACTTCTAAAAGACAACAAGAAAGAAAAGCTCATAAAGGATGTGTATAAAAAGGCAAAGTCCCAGGAATCATTACCCAAAGAGGAGATCACCAATGTGGTAAAAGAAATATACGCGCCTTTCACTGCCCATCAGATCTCCCAAAAAATTTCGCAGATCTTGACGCCGCCCGATATCAATGCCAAGGTAGAGATCATTTATCAGACCATCGAAGGTCTTCATGCTGCATGTCCGAATCACAAAGGCGACTGGTATTTTACCGGCAACTACCCAACCCCGGGTGGGAACAAGGTGGTGAACAAGGCCTTTATCAATTATGTTGAGGGGAAGAATGAGCGGGCATATTGATCTGCGTTATTTGGCCGCTGTTCCCTTAGTAGATTTTCTTCCAGCTTTTTAGATTAATTCCACTTCAAACCGGTTCTGGAAACTTCCAGCCAGTGTCATTTAAATGCCTCAAATCATTTGACCGAAAGCTTGGCCTTTGCCAATACTTCGCGATTGTTAACCAATTCTATGAAGTAGTTTCCGGGAATGAGATCTGCCACACTTACCACAACGCTTGCTGACTGAACGGGTCTCTCAATAACTAGTTGACCTTGCAGGTTTCTAATGCGCACGCTAAGATCTGCAGCTTCGAAGGCATGTTCAATGACGATGTGGTCATTGGCGGGATTTGGAAAAACATTAAATCCCGCTACTTGAGTACCTTCATCGATGCCGATGTAACAGTTCTTTTCAATCACCTCGATGCTATCGGTTGTTTGGCATCCCAGACTGGTCCAAACTTTTAACCAATAAGTGCCTGCGGTGTCAATGCTAGTGGAATTCGTAAAGGAATTGTTACTCCAGGTGTGGGCTGCCCAGATTGGAGGGACTCCGATCAAGGTGTCCCATCCTGAATTTTTGCAATAGTAAATGTCGGGACCAAGATCAAGTGAAATATCATTCACCTTGATCACCATGGCGCTGGAGTCAAATTCAAAATAACAAGAATTAAAAAGCCGGTTGCCATCTGATCCGCCCAGCAATGCAATGGCGTAATACCCGGGGGACATTGGCTGACTCATGTCTACATCGACGTAATGAGCTAGTGTATTTACACAAGGGCCCAGGGTGATCTTGTTGAACGAAGCTATGGTCGGAGGTATGGTATTTAAATCGGCTATTAGAAAATCCGAAGAATTGAACGATGCGCATTTGAAAGGTACATCGAGCCATACCCTGAATGTGCTAGAGTTACATTCAAGCTCAAGGGTGTCGGGCCTCCCTGCCGAAGTATCTGTTACCAATACCCCAAGACCCGGGGGTGGCGTCACTGCGATAGGCAAGGTGTCTGCCAGGGGAATTAATTCACCATAGCAATCGGTCAGAAACGTATTCCCGTCCATTCCTTTTTTAAACATTAAGTAATAAAGGTTGCCCGTAAGAGCAGAATCGAGGTATATGGAAAGTCCATCCGTTGTGCGATCTTTATCACAATCATCTGAACGCACCTTGGCAACGTTCACAGTATCACCCGTCATGGCATTGATCAAGAGTATTTCAGATCCATTGGTATCGATGCTGCTGCATAATACCCTTCTTTTGAACGACACTTTGAAGGGATTGTCGTCACACTTTAAATTTAATTGGCTAATGGTGCTGTTTCCCACTGAATCCTTAAAGGCAAATAAGCTATCCGGACAGGAAGCACTATCTTCAACGACAATAAACAGGTTCCTTTTAATAAAGGATTTTTCCTTTTTTACAAGCGTCGGACTGCCATTTATCAGCACCGTAAGGGTATCAAATAAGGTAGCTTTTACCCCCAGCAGGTAAATTCCTGTGCCCGATGGGCTATTGGCTTTGAATTCCACCATGCCCGTCAATGAATCAATGGTAATTCCGTTCATTGTTGGGATCGGATTGCTGAATGAAAAACCGTTGATGTACGAATTATTTGCTCCAGATGTGGTTTGAGGAATAAAGAACTCGTACTTCATGTCGAATCCCTTATAATTTCTTGCGGCCTGACTCAGCTTAATGTCCCTTTTGGCACAGATACTTACCCAAGGGGGATTCTTAACCGTATCAGTTAAATAACCGGGGTGATTAGGCCTTCGATTGTGAAATATGGGTGACCATGTCTTGTAAATGGTATCGGGGAAATCGAGGTTGTTCAGTCCTGCTTCCGAATACAAGGTGTTGTTTTGCATATTTGTTGGTGCAGCGGTTGTTGGCAAACAGCAGAGCTCATAACTAAATGTCCAATCATTTGCCTGTGTAGAAAGGCTTGCCGTACCGCGATATACATACTCTTCGGTGCAGAATGTGCCGTTGACACAATTATAGAGGTTAGGTGGTTGAAGCGGCGGAACTCCTATTCCCGAAGTAGCCAGTCTATTCAACTGAACCGTATAATTCAGGCTTTTCGAAACAGACCTTATTCTCATTACCGCAGTGGTAGGTGCACCTGCCGTAAAACCAGCGCAATTCCGGTAAAAAACCATGGTAAATTCATAGGTACTTCCCTGAGTCCATCGGTAAAATATTTCCATTCCGGCCGAATGGGTAGCCTTGACGGAGCTTGAAACTCCTGTTAGTAGTATAATGAACGACAAAAGAAATTTGGTAGACATTCTTATGGGAAATTCTTATTTATCATTTGAGTTAATTAGACGTAACTAATTAAACGTAGGTTGCCTATACCCTGAAATCTTCCCGGCTCATCTTAAGCCATTTCAAGGCGCTTCCGTGCAGCAGTTTGGACTTTTTATCGCTGGAATATTCCATGCCGTGAATGAGCTTGCCGGGTTCCAATTCTCCCAAAGGAAATGGGTAATCAGTGCCCAATGCTACTTTGTCCTCACCCATGAGGTTTACAATGTAGTCCAGCATTAAGGGGTCGTGAACCAGGGCATCCAACCAGAACTTACCAAGGTATTCTCTGGGGTTAACATCGTTATCCACAGCCACAAGATCTGGGCGGACATTAAAACCGTGTTCTATTCTGCCAATGGTAGCCGGGAAAGAACCTCCGCCGTGGGCAAAAGCAACCCGTAGGTCAGGGAGTCGTTCAAAAATTCCTCCAAATATCATGGAGCAAATGGCCCTTGAAGATTCAGCAGGCATTCCCACTAACCAGGGGAGCCAATACTTGGTCATCTGCTCTTTGGCCATCATGTCCCAGGGATGTACAAAAAGGGCCATGTCTTCTTCCTCACAGGCCTGAAAAATGGGAAAGAGGGATGCGTCATCCAGATTTTTTCCATCTACGTGCGTGCCGATCTGAATGCCTTTTAAGCCGATCTTTTTGCAGCGCGCCACTTCTTTGACCGCCAATTCAGGAGCCTGCATTGGTATGGTGCCAAGACCTACAAATCTTTTAGGATAGCGTTCAACAATTTCGGCAATGTGATCGTTCAGAAATTCGGATAATTCCAGGCAATGTTTGGGCTTCGCCCAATAACTGAACATCACCGGCACCGTCGACAATACCTGCACGTCCACGTGCTGGTGATCGCATTCTTCCATACGCTTTTCGGCACTCCAGCAATTGTCCTCGACTTCGCGAAAGAACTTGTCGTCCATCATCATCCGGGCGCAGCAAGGTTTGTGATGGTCAAGTCGGATAAAACCGCCATATCCGAATGTTGCTTTAAAATCCGGAATGTTTTTGGGTAAAATGTGTGTGTGTATGTCTATGGTGAAAATATCCTCCATGGGCCTAAACGAAACGCGGATCTTGCTCCATAACCGTACCGCATTTTTTACAAGTCCGCAGATCTTCCGAGGCGTAGTACTTTCTGAATACCGGAAGAAAATCCTTTTCGATACTATTTAGGGGGAAATACTCTTCGTAAAGTTTGTGGTTGCAGTTGTCGCAAAACCACAGCAAGCCGTCTTTCTCATCGGCATTTCGCTTTCTTTCAATGACCAAACCCACGGTATTCTCCGGACGAATTGGGGAATGCGGCACTCGCGCCGGAAGCAAGAATATCTCACCTTCTTTGATCGGTACATTTACCGCTTTTCCTTCTTCCTGAATCCTGACGGTGATATCGCCCTCTAATTGATAAAAGAATTCCTCTCCTTCTTCCCAGTGATAGTCCTTCCGGGCATTCGGGCCTCCGACCACCATTACGATGAATTCTGCATCCTCGTAAACTTGCTTGTTACCCACTGGTGGCTTTAACAGGTGACGATGTTCGTCTATCCATTTTTGAAAATTGAAGGGTCGTTGAATGGCCATACTCGAAATTTTATTCTAAAATAAGTTTTTGCGTCCAGAAGTGATCCGGTACTTGCAATTGTAAGAAATATATCCCTTTTGCCACATGGCTCAAATCCAGTGAAATTAGTTGATTACTCATGGAAATTTCTCCGTTATGGATTGAAACAATCTGCCCGCCGGCATCAAAAACACTCAAATTAAAAGATCCTTGCACATGCTCCAGCTGAATAGAAATCAGGCCTTTACTTGGGTTAGGGAATATAAACATGTCCGGTGCTAAACCTGTTTCCTCTATACCCACGCATGAACCCACAACGACGGTTTGATTCGCTGAATCTGCGCACATATTGGCATTGGTATAGCGATACCAAATGTCGTGATTGCCCGGACCGGCCATAGAAGGGTCAAAGAAATAAGCCGTGGTGAAATTCACTCCGGTGCCGCTGTAAACCCCTCCCGATCCGGAAGGCATGCCTTGAATCAATTGATATGCCGGGCTTATGTCACAAAATTCTGGGATACTGTCCAAACTAACCATAGGCAGTTCATTGACCACGACTGAATTCGAACTTGAGGATGAATCACTGCAATTATTGGCATCGGTGATAACCACATTATAATTGCCTGCATTCCCAACTTGCAGATCAATCGCATTGGCATTGGTTACTAGTTGCCCATTGCGATACCACTGCCAGCTTGAACCCTGGACCGAGGTCAGTGTCACGCTGTCTCCCCGACAAAAAGTTGTTGGACCGCTGGCTAAAATGACAACAACGGGAAGTGGATTGACCGTAACCGAGACAGCAGAAGAGGCCGAATCACTGCAATTGTTTGAATCAGTCACCATCACATTATATTGGCCGCTTTGCTTGACATTATAGTTCATTGAAATCGCAGATACCAGGACCTGACCATCTCGGTACCATTGCCAGCCAGTGCCAACAGAAGTAAAAAGACCTACGCTGTCTCCATCGCAAAAAGTAGTTGGACCTGAAGCGGTCAGACTCACAACGGGCAGATTGAAAACATTAACCGCCAATGCCGAAGAAGCAGAATCACTGCATGAATTACTATCGGTAACAAGCACATTATAATTCCCCGAAGTATTGGCTATGAACGAACTCGAGGTGCTAGAAGAAATTGCCGTGCCGTCTTTATACCACTGCCACGCAGTTCCGGCGGAAGTGGAAAGCAAGACATTGTTCCCGGCACAAAAGCTCAGCGGTCCATTTGCGGTCATGGACACCGTTGGTAGATTATTCACCTGGACCGTTAAAGCAGAGAAAGAAGAATCACTGCAATTGTTTGAGTTGGTAACAAGTGCATTATAACTGCCTGAGTTGAAGGCCACAAAATTAGAATCCACGCTTCCACTGATTGGATTACCGTCTTTCATCCACTGGAATGATGACCCGCCACTTGCCGATAAAACTACCGAATCACCAAGGCATATTCCAAGTGAACCTGCCGAGGTGAGGTTCACCGTGGGCAGCGAATTAAAGGAGAATTGAACTCCTGCAACTGCACTGTCCGAGCAGGCATATGAATTCGTCACGAGCACATTGAAACTACCGGCAGAATCTACTTCATGAATCCAGGAATTGGATGAGGAAATGATCTGCCCATCTTTGTACCATTGATACTGAGAAAAACCGGTAGAGGTCCATACAAATGCAGTATCTCCGTCACAATTAGAGGTTCCGGAATTGCTTAAGCTAACGCTTGGATTTGGCGCCGTGAAAACATCGATGGGCCCGGAAGCCGTGTCGGTACAACTGTTGCTGTCTGTGAGCAATACATTATAAGTTCCGGTTTGAAAAACCTGCAATGTGTCGAACACCGACCCGCTCATGGGTTGACCATCCATAAGCCATTGATAAGCATTACCACCCGGTGCCGAAAGAATGGTGTTGTTGCCCTGGCAAATGGTGTCGCTACCCAGATTGGTAATACTAAAGGTCGGTGGCACACAATAAATGGAATCGAAGATCAATTCAACGAATTGTACGTTTCCAATATCCGAGGCAAAATTATCACAGATGAGCAGGCGCCATAACCCGATCGGACTGTTTCCGTTGTTAAAATCTGTAAGAGAATCTTCGGGGAGATAAGCGCCAATAAAGGGAGCACTGCCCGATCCTATGGCGGTGCTCGCCGCCATAGTGAATGAGGTATATTGAGAGCAAGAACTGTCTAAAGGGTTGCCAAAATTATCGCCGCTGGAACCATTAAAAGCGCTCAACACGACGGTGTCATTCCATGGACTTTCAAGTGCGATGAAAAGATCGGAATCGTAGGTGTGATCAATGATGAGGTTAACCTCTTTTAGGTAAACATCATTTCCCATTTGACTTCCGGGGGCAGTCGAAACATCGATTCGGTAGGCGTCCACACCAGGACAGGTATTATCTGCAATGGGTAAATTCATTCCACACTCAGTTGGGTTACTCAACGGTCCAGTGGTCGTAAATCGGTATGGACCTATCCACTCACTGGTATCGCCACCTCCGCAGGAATCCTGGATGAAAAGGTCGTAAGAGGTATTGGGTAACAATCCACTTATGCTTACGGGATTAAAATTAATGGTCCCATTCAAAAGCACAGAACTATCTGCAGCAAGGTTCAGCCTCAACCTCCAGAAAGATGCATTGCTTGACCAGGCGGCTGATGCCGATGAATCCCCAATGGCATAAATGCTAACATTTGTCGGATTAGGACAAGGTAGATACTCACGAATTTCTATGCCATCAATAGCTATATCAGAGGTGAAATTCGAGCCCGTGATGCCGACAAATCGAATCTGAACAGTGTCTCCGTCATAGGCAGAAAGGTCAACGCTGGCCGTATTCCACGAGTTTCCCTGATTGCCAGATCTGCTCCAAAGCGATGTCCAGCCAAAACCGTTATATATTTCCACGCTCAAAGAACCCATGGCACTGCCGTACATGTGATAGGCAAAAAATAGTTCAGCATTGGTCAAGGTGTCCAGGTTATAGCAAGGGGGGTATAGAATTCCTATTTTCCCGGGGAAACCTGTTCCGGAAGTAGATGCTTCTAAATAAGCGTATTTGCCACTTCCATTCTCTGTACTAAAATCTCCCGTCGGGCCAGTATTGCTTGAGGGTGTCGACGAACTGTAAATTTTCCAATCGATGTCATCAAGGCTGTCATTGGCCCATTTACTCCCAGGTGGAAGTGGACACATGGCCGAAGATGTACTGGAACAGTTGGTAAAGGACTCAAAATCCTGAATATCGGGGAACGAATCAACCATGAAATTACAGACCAGTGGCTGGGCCGGTGCACTGCCGCCATCCAGCACCAAAGAAAATGCCTGGCTGCTTCCGCCGCTCAGGGTTCCTTTGTTGGTAATGGACACCGTATAACTACCAGAAGATGGATTTAAAATAAATACCTGTTCCACGTTGTCTCTGAAATTATCGCCCGTTGTGGCCGCACTGGAAGGAGAGCTTGGATTCAAAATGTATGGCGAATAGACCGTCGAATCCGAATTTCTGACAATCCGTATGTCCAGGTCGTTTACCAACATGGTAGCAGTAGAATTGAGCACCTGACTGGGAGGTGTGCCGGGAACATCGGTCCAACACAAAGTAGCCTTGATGGGTGAAGTCCCGCTTACATTAATATTGAACGAGTACGTTTGGCCGTTGGACAAACTTGCTTCAATGATGTCTTTGTTACCCGTAGTATCGGCAATGTGCTCGACGGCCATAGCAGTATTCATCAAGCCCCATCCAAAAATATAGTCGGGACCGGGAGCACTGCCCGCCTCATCAGCCGTATGAATGGTGAGCGCCTTCAGGCTCGCTGCCTTTAAATAGGAGGCATTCTCATTATTGTAGGCCTGCTGGATTAACACAAGGGAGCCTGTCACCGTTGGGCTAGACATTGAGGTGCCGTTCCAGGAAGCATACGCCGAATTACTCGTGGCCAGCGAAGAGTAAACACCTACTCCATTGGCCACTATGTCCGGCTTGATGCGGCCGTCATCGGTCGGACCCCATCCACTGAAAGAAGACATCACCACACCGCTCGGGCTGGAGTATCCCGAAGGGATGGCATTTACTGCGCCAACCGTCAGAATATTCTTTGAGCCGCTATAAGTCGAAATACAGTCATAACCGCTGGATCCTCCATCGGCAGGGCGACTGTTTGAACTCCAGGCTGCGTGCAGAGGCAAGTAATGGGTGGCAGTTCCAATATCACCCCTGTCATTACCGGCCGATTTGACAATGAGGTAATAGGGAGCATTCCGGGCAATGAGATCCCAGGCTTGTGAACTGGAAGAATAATAGCCGAATTTGTAATCTTCGCTTGCACTCAACGTGGTGTCGCCCCACCACTCCCATCTTGAACTTCCGCTGTTATAGCGCCAACCCGTAATTGAGCCATATGAATGATTTGATACGAGCATTCCATTGGCCGCGGCACTGGCCATTTCGGAATTATCACTGTTCCAGTCATAGGCATTCAGATTCGCGGCATATGCCATTCCTCTGGCACTTGAGTCCACGCCTGCGCCGATCAACGTTCCGGCCACGTGGGTGGCGTGATCAATGATGGAGGTCGCTCCGTCCACTTGTGTCACCCGACCGGTCAATTCCTGATGGCTGGTACGCACGGCCCCTCCATCCCATTCACCCACACTCATTGAGTCTCCTTTCAAACTAAACCCTAAGCTGCCACCGGGCCAAATCTTATCGGTCGAAATCGTTCGCGCCGCATCCCTGTTTTCTGTCATATAATATCGAAGAAGACCGCGCTTATCCACTCCAATTAATTCCATCACCTCTCCGTTTTCCGATACTTGTTTCAAGGGCAAGCCCATTTTGATGGCCTGGCGATCGGCACGTTCCTTAGAAATGCGCTCTTCATTAGCCCATTCAAGTGCAAGCTCCTTTAATGTAAGCACGTTGGTGCCATCCAACACCGCATTTTTGGACTGACCATTGGACACGTAAACGCCGCAAATAAGAACGGAAAGAAATAGCAGTAAATGTATCTTCATTTGGTGTTTTTAAAATTTGTTCATGCAATATAAGGGAAAAGTGAATTCTACTCAAACTGAGCTCCGGGTTCAATGGGACAGTATTTTCCTATTTTTGAAAAAAAGAAAATGAATCTCGATCTTTCAGGAAAAACAGCCCTTGTAGGCGGAAGTACTCAGGGAATTGGCAAGGAAGTAGCTATGGAGCTGGCAAAAATGGGTGCAACGCTCGTATTGGCCGCCCGTAATGAAGAAAAGCTTAAGGCTTGTCTCGCCGAATTGGATAGTAGCTTGGGACAGGAACATACTTATATCTGCGCAGATTTCAGTGATCCGCAGACTCTGGAAAAGGCAGTAAAGAACTACCTGTCCAATGGCGCATTAGTAAATATTCTAGTCAATAACACCGGCGGACCAAAAGGAGGGCCTGCCATCGATGCTCCTGTTGAAGAGTATTTGGCCGCCTTTAATCAGCACCTGATCTGTAATCAGATCCTTGCCAACTTGCTGGTAGATGGGATGAAAAAAAGCAAGTATGGCAGAATAGTGAACATTATTTCAACCTCGGTCAAAGCGCCGTTGAAGGGATTGGGAGTGTCAAATACCGTGCGCGGTGCAGTGGCTAATTGGTCAAAGACACTTGCCGGCGAATTGGGGGCTTTTGGCATTACGGTAAATAACGTTCTTCCGGGTGCAACCAGTACCAGTCGTCTGGATGAAATCGTGACTAAAAAAGCTTCGGACTCCGGAAAAAGCAAAGATGAAATCATGAAAGGCATGGCAGCAGCAGTTCCATTGGGCAGAATTGCCGTCCCTCAAGAGATTGCAGCCGCTGTGGCATTTCTTGCTTCACCCGCTGCTTCGTACATAAGCGGAGTCAATCTTCCTGTCGATGGTGGGCGAACACCAAGCTTATAACTATTATCTTCAACTGAATTCACAACAAAAGAATGGTGCGATACGGGTCAATTTTTATTAATAAGGGTATTTTATTTTTAGCAACCATTGCCTTTCTCATTTCAGTACAATCCTGTAAGAAAGAAGAGGTGACTGCTACCCGGGTAGATTTGGATGAACTGTTGTCGGGCGAAATCAAGGTGGAACTAAATCCTTCAGGCAGGGCGCCACTCACGGCCATGGTTAGCTTTTTAAGTAAATCCCCAAGTGTATTAAGTGTCACCGTGAAGGGTGAGGTGCCCATTAGTGGAACCTGGGGAGAATATAAAAGAGAACACCACGATGCTATTCTGGGACTCTATCCCAATAGAAATAACCTTGTAGAACTGACCATTTCCGATGCACAGGGCCGTTATTCAAAAACAGAAATAAGCATAACAACTAGCGATGTTTACGATGGGCTACCCGATATTCAAATCAACAGCTCTTCTCCGGAATTGGCAAAAAACGGTTTAATCCTAAGCGACTTTCACATCGGAAATACGGGGTTCTTCACTTCTTTCCCTTTTGCCTTTGATCAAAATGGCGTAGTTCGATGGTGCCTCGACCTAAGGGAATACAAGGAGATCGCATGGACCACGCGCCGGTCTAGAAATGGCAATCTGATGTACATGACCGGAGGAACCATTTACCAAGTTGATCCGATGGGTTTTGAAATAAAAAAAATACCCCTGCCGGGATATGATATGCATCACGATTTTGTTGAATTGCCGAATGGCAATCTGCTTCTGGCAGTGACGAAATACGGAAAAATCATTGAAAAAGGTGGGCCAATTGCTCCGGTGGAAGATCACATCATCGAGGTGAGCTCGGTAACGGGTAGCGTACTGAGGGAATGGGACCTTAGCCTGTTGCTGGATGTTGACAGGGTTGATTTGTCTGATGGAGGTTCAGATTGGTTTCATATGAACGGCATTGCATATAGCGCAAGTGATGACTGCTTGATTGTTTCAGGTCGGAATCAAGGAGTGGTCAAGGTCAGCGGCAACAATGAACTGATTTGGATCCTCGCTCCGCACAAAGGCTGGGAGAATTCAGGTCC
This sequence comes from Vicingaceae bacterium, assembly GCA_040220895.1. Taxonomy (GTDB): domain Bacteria; phylum Bacteroidota; class Bacteroidia; order Flavobacteriales_E; family Vicingaceae; genus UBA11591. The sequence goes on along the minus strand of JAVJVY010000010.1, from coordinate 19,079 downwards.
AATGGGAAATGGAGCATCGACCATTCCCTTTCTTCTGACAGCTATAGATGCGGGAGGTAATCCTTATCCGGGTGGTGTTCAGTCGGGTGAAGAAAAATCGACCAGCTTTGACTGGCCTTGGGGGCAGCATGCGCCATTTATCATGCCCAACGGCCACCTAATGATTTTTGACAATGGCCTGAATAGAAGATTCACCGGTTCGGACCTCTATTCAAGGGCGGTAGAATACGAAATTAATGACTTGAGTAAAACAGTAAAAGAAACCTGGTCTTATGGCGAATCGCGGGGGTCGTCGCACTACTCATCAATCATTAGCAATGCTGATTATCACGCAACTGAACACACGGTCTTGTTTTCTCCGGGTTTCTCCACTGCCACGGGACCAAAAGCTTGGGTAGTTGAGGTGACCTACCCTGACAAACAGGTGGTATTTGAAGCGACGCTTGATTTTAAGAATCTAACAGCCCAGGGAGACCCGGGCTGGGGAACCATCGACATTGTGTACCGCTCGCACAGATTCGAGCTTTACCCCTGATTATTCGACCGTAACGGATTTAGCCAGGTTCCTTGGCTGGTCAACATTGCATCCTCGCATCAGGGCAATGTGATAAGACAACAGCTGCAGAGGGACTACTGAAAGAAACGGCACCAGCATCTCATCCGTTTCGGGAATCTCGATGACATAATCAGCCATTTCCTTGACGTCCTGGTCACCTTTGGTCACAATGGCAATGACCTTTCCGTTTCGCGCTTTGACTTCCTGTATGTTACTAATGATTTTTTCGTAATTGGCAGCATTGGTAGCGATTACCACTACAGGCATGTCTTCATCGATCAAGGCAATCGGTCCATGTTTCATTTCGGCTGCCGGATATCCTTCGGCGTGAATGTAAGAGATCTCTTTCAGCTTCAATGCGCCTTCCAGAGCCACAGGGAAGTTATAGCCGCGTCCCAGGTAAAGGAAATTTCTGGCGTCCTTAAAAATCTCCGAAACAGTCTGAACTGCTTCGTTTGTCTTAAGGACTTCCTGGACGAGATTTGGAATGTTGTCGAGTTCAGACAGTAGTAATTTATACCTGCTAGTTGGGATAACCCCTTTTTTATAACCCAACGACAATGCCATCAAGGCCAGAATTGTAATTTGAGCGGTGAAGGCTTTTGTAGATGCCACGCCTATTTCCGGCCCCGCATGGGTATATGAACCCGCATCTGTTGCTCTGGCAATGGATGAACCCACCACGTTGCACACGCCGTAGATCGTTGCTCCTTTTTTCTTGGCAATTTCCAAGGCAGCGAGGGTGTCTGCCGTTTCGCCCGACTGCGAAATAGCAATGACAATATCGTTTTCGTCTACAATAGGGTTACGATATCGGAATTCCGAAGCATATTCCACTTCGACCGGTATGCGCGCAATATCTTCAAACATATACTCGGCAACAAGACCGGCATGCCATGAAGTTCCGCAGGCAACAAAAATAATTCGGTCTGCTTTTAAAAATTTTTGTTCGTATTCTTCGATGCCCCCCAGGACGATTTTACCCTCAGAAACCGACATCCTACCTAACATGCTGTTGCGTATAGACTGTGGTTGCTCATAGATTTCCTTGAGCATGAAATGATCAAAGCCTCCTTTTTCAATCTGTTCAAGGTGCATTTCCAATTCGTGGATGTAAGGGGTCTTTTTTTGATTCTTAATGTTGGTCACCCTAATGTCTTCTCCCGGCTTTAGCACGGCCACTTCTTCGTCTTCCATGTAAATGACGTTCTTGGTGTACTCAATAATAGGTGAGGCGTCAGAAGCAATGAAAAATTCCCCTTCTCCGAGTCCGATGACCATGGGTGAACCTTTTTTGGCCGCTATCAATTGATCGGGTTCTTCTTCACTCAGAATCACAATGGCGTAGGCCCCAACTACTTCATTGAGTGCAAATCGAACCGCATCTTCGAGCGATACTTTCTCATTGTTCTTGATGTCTTCAATTAAATGAATCAAGACCTCGGTGTCCGTTTCAGAAACGAATTTATGTCCCCTGCTTTCCAGCTCTTTCTTCAGCGAACCATAGTTTTCGATGATGCCATTGTGGATAATGGCGAGTTTTCCGGAATGATCAAAGTGGGGATGTGCATTTGTATCATTGGGTGCCCCGTGTGTTGCCCAACGTGTGTGACCAATACCGGCATGTGAGGTCAATTGTTGTCCGTTGACGAATTCTTCCAGGTCAGATACCTTGCCTTTCTTTTTAAAGATCTTGATGGTGTCTTGTAAAATGGCTACTCCGGCGCTGTCATAACCTCGGTATTCCATTCTTTTCAATCCTTTGATAATTAAAGGGTATGATTCGCGAGGACCTATATATCCAATAATTCCACACATAGTTATCTGCTTTTTGTATAGGTTAAATGTACGTAGATTTTACGTCCCGGATTAGCGCTATTTCCACTGCTCAAGGCTAGTCGGTTGGCAGTAACTGAATTGCCCGATACCGATAAAAATAAAGACCTTTCGTAATCGCCCAGGTTCAACATTTCATGCACCGTAGAGGGGATGTTGAATCGATATTCCTTTTTAACGGGATCAAGATCACCGCCGAAAAAATCTGAACCATTTTTAAACCAATCAATGGGTAAAACCCATTCGTCGCTGATGTCATCTTTAACAATCAGAACAGTTTTCGTCGGTACGGAATATTCACTGATGAACGGTTCCTCGAAAGGCAAGACCAATTCGGCCTTGTTAACAGCTACCGGGCCAAGCGCTGCCGATAGTTCTTCGAGTCCGTTTAGGTTGATTTTTATATAAGAGCCAGCCATGGAAGTCAAGTAATTGTATTGACCAGTTGTTTGATCAATGTCAGTCAGTAAGGCTGTACCAGAGAGATCGTGGTCAAAATTGGCAAAACGCTGACTCGCACTTTGCACCACAAAAGAGAATTTATCAGTATTACCGTCCGCCCCCCGATAGTATACCGTGAGTTTTGAAGCAGAGTTCAACAAGTTGAAATACAAGATGGACCCTTCGCCCTGTGCAGGATCAACCGCACCTGGCGCTACTCGTATACCCTTGAAAAAAGCCAGCCAGCTTTGTTGATCGTCAAAAATCTGTTCCCTTACAATTCGTCTACCAAGTTCCGGATCAATGGGAATCCTTGCCACATAAAAGGAATCGTTTATGGTGTCTGCCGGATTGACGTTGATCATTCCACTTCCCAGCGCCGGATCAATGAACGCTGCTGAACTAGTTGAATAATACTCGGAACTGTCCAGGCCTTCACTAAGTTCATAAGCCATTATTTCCTGAATGCCCGCATAACCATAAGCGTTTTCATAAGCGAGGTAAAGAACTACCGAATCCACATCGGACTCATCAATCCCGCTGGTATTCAAGGCACTGCTCGGCATGTACAATTGCGAATAAAATTCGGCTGTGGATTTGCCAAAAGTTGCATCGTTTAGTTTTCCGAAAAGACTTCTTGAAACCCTGTCCGTACGCACACTATCACCCATTGCCGTGCTGGAGTTCACAGCTATGATGGTGTCGTTCAGGTTTAGTAGGCTAGAATTGAAAGAGGGTACGAGCTGTCCGTCATCTTTGCAAGCAACCATGGTGGCCAGAAAAAAGATTGCGGAAAGAAATATTCCTTTCCGCAACAAAATACCATTGCTCGCTATGTTCTTCATGAATTACTCAGCGAGTACGCCATCCTCTGCCATGATCTGGTCATAGAAATCGGAATAGGCATCGACAAAAACTTCCGGATTCTGATGTTCCAGCAGGGGCTTGTCATTCGATCGAGCATGATTGATGATGTCCTCTGAAACAGTCTCATCACCAATGATAATGCCGTCGGCCCATTGGACCGCAGCCTTGTTGATGCCTTCAAATGTAGAGTCTGTGTAAGCTGATATCTCATCTGCTGAAATGCCATCCATCATCGATTTCTTGACGAAGTCCTTACTTAACGGTTTATCAAAGCCGTTGTTGTAAACTGAATAAACAACTTTAGAATTACTGAAAAGCGGGTCGTTTTTAAAAGCTGTCTTCAGGTAAAGTGGAACAAGGCTGGTCATCCATCCATGACAGTGAATAACATCAGGTGCCCATCCCAGTTTTTTGACGGTTTCAAGGACACCACGGCAGAAAAACACAGAACGCTCGTCGTTGTCATTGAACATTTTACCTTTTTCATCGTGCAGCACGGCTTTGCGTTGGAAAAAGTCTTCGTTGTCTATAAAATAAACCTGCATCCTGGCGGGTTGGATAGAAGCAACTTTTATTATAAGTGGGTGGTCGTTCTCATTTATGATAAGGTTCATTCCGGATAATCGGATAACCTCGTGCAGTTGATGCCGCCGCTCGTTTATACAACCGAAACGCGGCATGAAAGTTCTTATTTCGTTACCCTTTTCTTGAATGCCCTGAGGTAAGTGCCTGCTGATATGAGACATGTTGGATTCTGGCAAATAGGGAGTGATCTCCTGCGAGATGTACAGAATTCTATCTTTTTTCATAAAAAAACAGTGGATTTAAGATGCAAACTGAAACAAAATTACACATTTTAATCAATGTTTTCAAGCTTTGCAACTCCAGAGGTGGATTTTTGAAGAAAGCTTATCCGCCCCGAACAGGTTAAACTAGAAAGCCTATTTTTGTTGTTCAAACATTAATTGCAAACAATAATAGAAAGAAAACCATGAGTTTTACACTGCCCGATTTACCATATGATTACAATGCCCTGGAGCCTCACATAGATGCGCGCACCATGGAAATACATCATTCCAAGCATCACGCTGGGTACACGAACAACCTGAACAACGCCATCGCAGACAGCCCAATGGCCGGAAAAAGCATCGATGAGCTGTTAAAAGAAGACAGCTCGAATACTGCCGTGAGAAATAACGGAGGCGGTTTCTATAACCATTGCCTTTTTTGGGAGATCATGTCACCCAAGGGAGGAGGAAATCCCGGTGGTGAACTTGGGAGTTCCATCGATGCCGGTTTTGGTTCGTACGAAGCTTTTAAAGACGCATTCAGCAAAGCCGCTGCCACCAGGTTCGGTTCCGGCTGGGCATGGCTTTGTGTGAATAATGGGAAGCTAGAAGTATGTTCTACGGCCAATCAAGACAATCCTTTAATGCCTGATGCAGGTTGCTCGGGAAAACCCATTTTGGGAATCGATGTTTGGGAGCACGCTTATTATTTACATTATCAGAACAGGCGTCCGGACTACATCAACGCGTTTTTTAATGTAATCAACTGGGAAGAGGTGAGCAAGCGGTACGCTGCTGCCAAATAGATTAGTCCTCCAAGAGGTTTATTCCCTTTTCATTGTATTCTCGGATGATGGATTGCAATCTGGGATTGCTTTCATTGTCCGTGATTTCTTTCCATAGATCATCGATGGCCGCATAGGCTGCCTTGCAGTCATTCAATTCTGCCTCCTTGATTGAGTATTCAGAATTGTCCGAACTAAATCCCTGCAAGGATTTTTCGAGCGATTCTTTTTGGCCTTCCAGCTTATCACGGTTGATCATGATGGCATTCATGCCAGCCATCCTCATCCACCAGATGTCATTGTTCAGCGTGTACTTTTTCAAAACGGGTACTCCTTCGATTGTAAGTGAACTCTCCTGGTTCTTTAGAAAGTCTCCGTAGTAGGTCATCAATTGATAAAGACCATAACTGGAAACTTTGTCAAATCCCTCAATGAAATACGATTGCTTGCTTCGATCACCGTTCAACGAGTAGAATTCGGCCAGTGGAAGCACCAAATGATCGTCCCTCAGGTTTTCTAATTCCTGGGCCACCTTCATGCCTTCCTGCTCGTCCTGCTTGTGAAGTGCCATGAAGGACGACGTCAGAACGTCGTAGGAACTGTCTTTCAAGCCAGCCCTGTAAACCGGCAAAAGCGACTGGTCGTTGTAATGAAGGGATAGCAATTCAACGGCACGGCTGCGAACAAAGGTCTTTGGGTCACTTTCAGCAAGAATCATTAAATCGCTCATGAGCGACGGATCTTCATTATCTTCCAGGTAATCCTCAAAGTATTCAAGTCCCAAGGCCCTGCTGACCCAAAACTTATTGTGCATAGCTTCCCTGAAACAGGCTTTCACGTCTTCTTCCCAGCTCTCCCTAATGGCAATAAGGGCCTCATTTCGATCAATGGCCTGGCTGGCATTATGAAATTGGGCGATCCAAGACCTTGGGGACTGTTTAACGGTTTTCTGCATTAAAACAGCTTCTCCCTTGTCTATGTTCACAAAGCTTGGATGGCTTGCAAGGTCGATCATAAAGGTGTCTATCTGATTTTCCAATAGGATGGTGGAACTCATCAACCCATCCTTACTGCCAATTTCCAATTCCACCATTAACCGGTACAAAGGATAAAGGTCCAGGTCTTGATTTTGCGATGTCACCAGGGTAAGGGTCTTTTGAAGTGAGTCGTAAGTCAATGAGAAATCTACCACCGGATGTCCTGCAGCAAGAAACCACTGATTAAAGAACCAGTTCATGTCCTTTCCCGTTACGGTTTCAAAAGCCAGGCGCAAGTCGTGTACCTCGACTGCGGAAAAGGCGTTGTCATTCAGGTATTTTTTCAAGGATTCCCTGAAGGCCTCGTCACCAACTTCCCGGCGCAGCATGTGCAATATTCGCCCGCCCTTGGAATAGGAATGCGAATCGAACATGTCTTCTTTGTCTTCATATTCAAAACGAATAAGGTTCTTGTTGCTGTATTGTGATTCATTCAAGTATGCCAGCAAGTCATTTCTAAGGCCCTGGTCGGCTTCGTCTTTGCCATACTTATAAGACTTCCAAAGGTATTCTCCATAGGTAGCAAAGCCCTCATTCAAAGTCAGGTTTGACCAGGATTCACAAGTTACCAGGTCCCCAAACCAATGATGAAACAATTCGTGTGCGATGACATCTTCATTATCACCGTCTAACATTTCACGCCTGGTTTGTTGAACAAACTGCCCATGGATCACCGCTGTAGTGTTTTCCATGGCTCCCGAGACGTAGTCGTGAACGATTACCTGATCGTATTTTTGCCAGGGATAGGGAACGCCCAGGTAATCACCATAAAATTCGATCATCTTGGGCGTATTCCCGAAAATATAAGGCGCTTCTTCCAGGTGACTGGAATCCACATAGTAACTGACCTCCATCTGTCCAAGCGAATCTTCAACTTTGGCAAACTCGCCGATGGCGAGCATGACTAGGTAAGCCGAATGAGGTTTGTCCATTTTCCAATACTCGGTCTTGGTTCCGTCATTGTTGTCCAGGCTCCATATCTGAAGTCCATTCGATACGGCTACCTGCCCGCTCTCGATGGTCAAGTATATCTCTGTGGTAAATTTTTCATTGGGTGAATCAACCGTCGGGAACCAGCAGGAATTAGCCTCGGTTTCACCCTGCGTCCACAACTGCCTGGGTTTCTTTTTGTCTTTTCCGTCGGCATTGATAAAATACAGGCCCTTATCAGAGGTGATGGCATTACTCCCACCGACAGTTCGTTTATTTGGCATGGCAGTGTAATCAATAAAAACAATTGCGCTATCACCTCTTTTCAGTTCTTTTTCCAACTGGATGTTCAACGCATCATCAGCGTATTCGTATTCGAGATTCACCATACTTCCGTCGCGGGCCTTTAGCCGTACTTTGTGAATGGCAAAACCTTTGGCATCGAGCGAAATATTCTGAACCGGATAAAAATAGGGCTTGATGGTCAGGTAGGCCTTGCCCAGTGCAAATGCGCTATCCCAATCAAAGGAGAGTTCCAACTTGGTATGCGTAATGTCAATTTCTCTTGTTCTGGAAGCCCGATATACCGGTCGTTCTTTTGGAGCAACAACGATGCTGTCAAGATCTACCACAGGCATGTCCGAAGCGATCTGTGTGGTTTTACAAGCTCCTAGTCCGAGGGCAAGCGGCGTAGCTATTGCTGCGATTTTCATCCATTTCATCACGTTTTCAAAGATGAGTAAATTTTAATTGCGTCGGTTTCAACTTATGAAAAATGGTCTCATCAGGGTTTTAACGGTTACATGGAATTATAAATCTCAAATGACTTACTTTTGGAACTTCTATGGAATACATTGTCACATCCAAGAGCGGAAGCAGCCATCGCATTGAATTGAGCAATTCAAGCGAATCGAAAATTTTGATAGATGGTAAAGAACTGAGCTTCGATATTCAAAAAACGAAAATGGGCCTTCACATTATTCATAAAGGTAAAGGGCTGAACGTCGATGTTATCGGAATGGACCATTCCGAAAAAACAGTGACCCTTAGAATCAATTCCAAGCGCTACCATTTTGAAGTCAAAGATAAATTTGACGAATTATTGGAAAAGTTGGGTATGGATATAGAACTGGGTAATTTGGTTTCCGAAATCAAGGCGCCAATGCCGGGCTTGGTATTGGAAGTAATGGTTGCCGAAGGTGAGGAGGTTAAGGCCAATCAGGCCATCCTGATTCTTGAAGCCATGAAAATGGAAAACGTCATCAAGGCTCCAGCCGACACCACGGTAAAAAAAGTGAGCATCACCAAGGGTGACAGTGTAGAAAAAAACCAGCTATTGGTTGAATTTGAATAATGGTTAGAGCAAATACCTTTCCAGCTACACTTCAATTCCCACCAAAAGGACATCGTCAATCTGATCGCCTTTGCCTTTCCAGTTGTCAAAAGAATTCTTAACCAAGGCTTTCTGTTCTTGAAGGGGCTTTTCGTGAATTTCGAATAACAGGTTGTGGAAATTAGGCAGGTTGAATTTCTCATCATCGGGGCCTCCAAACTGATCGATTATTCCATCCGAAAAAGCATACACTTTATCGCCCTTTTGCACCGAAAATTCCTGCGTATTAAATGGCTTGGATTTTTTAAAAATCGAAATAGGCTGCGCATCACCTTTAAAGATAATAAGTGTGTAATCGCCTTTTTTAATCGTTCTCGCATTGGGCATGTCCACAGATTCTTTTTTGATATTGTTCCGGCGGATCAAATACAAGGGCCTGTGAGCACCGGCATACTTCATCTGCATTGTCACCGTGTCTATGCAATACAGTGCAATGTCCATTCCATCGAGAACTGTTTTCTTTTTCCCCCGTTGATGTAGAGCCACAATCACCTTCTCCCTTAATTTGTCCAGGACGTGGCCGGGTGAGTCTTCGGGACTCTTTCCCACAACATCGTTGAGCATGGCCATGCCAAGCATGCTAATAAAGGCCCCGGGAACACCGTGGCCGGTGCAATCGGCAACGGCAACAACTTTCTTGTCGCCAAAATCACTCATCCAGTAAAAATCCCCTGATACCTCGTCGCGCGGAATGTGAAACACAAAATGATCAGAAAAACTCTTCCTAAAAAGGTTTTCTTCTGGCAGCATGGCATCCTGAATGAATTTTGCGTACCTCAGTCCAAGGTTCATTTTATCGCGCTCTTCGTTGAGTTGAAATGAAACTTTTCGTGCTTCCAGTAAACTCATCAATTGATTAGAAAGCGACTTCAATGCTTTAATCTGTGTCTTATTTAACTTATTGGGTTTATTGTCAATAACGCACAGCGTTCCAAGAGGATATCCCAAATCAGTCACTAAAGGAATTCCCGCATAGAATATCACGTGAGGGTCACCCGTAACCAGCGGATTGTCATGAAATCGCTTGTCTTTCCTTGAATCGGAGACCAACAGCATGTTATCCTGGTCGTTGATGGCGTGGGCACAAAAGGCCATTTCCTTAGGAGTGAATTCTGCGTCCAGTCCGTGATGCGACTTAAACCATTGCCTCTTGTCATCAATCAGACTTACCAGTGAAATAGGTACCTCACATATATAGGAGGCCAGGTAGGTAATATCGTCATACTCCGCTTCGGGCAAGGTATCCAATATGGAATACTCTTCAAGAGCCTCTTGTCTTTTTTTCTCGTTTTCTGGTATGGCGGGTTTGATCATGGTATATTGCTCTTGAAGAGTAAAAGTAGTCTAAATGGTCCTTATAGAAGTAGCTGCAGTTGAAGTGATATTCACCTGGTGTACATCTTAAAAACTAAAATCACCTACAAAGAAGATTGGCCCTTATCACTTTGATTCAGGCTATGAGGAGTTTCAGCAACATATAGTTTCATGCTCCTATTGAGGAAGGAAACTACAGAAGAAGTTATGATTATTTGATCATTAATCTGCCCGATAACACCTTACTCTCCTCAAATATTCGCATGACATACATCCCGCTTTCTAACTGCAGGTTTAAACCTGCGGTTTTCGTCCCAATATTCTTTGTGTAAACCATTTGTCCTGTGGTATTGAAGATTTCAATTTTACGGACCGAGTTATCTGAAACTATGTTGAGTTCGCCGGAAGTGGGATTTGGAAATACATTCAGTGAATTGGAAATCATGTCGTTAATCACTCCAAGTGGTATGCCATTATAAATTTGTTGAACCTGAACATCACTGACGGCACCATCAAAAAACATGATTTCATCCAAATCACCGTCAAAATTTTGACTCCAGGGCGAATTACCCATAACGAGCAACGTTGTCGGCGAATTAACAAAATTCAGCCCGGTAATGTCAAGGTAGGTGCTGTCTGAACTGATACTGCCTCCTGTAGTTCCGAAGGCATTGTACTTGTCTATTTTCACCAGGTTACCATCAATGAACATTTTCATTTGGTTGGTAGTTGTATTAACGGTCACCAATCCATGATGCCAAGCTCCATCATTGACTGACATTTTGGAAAATACCCCAATCGAGCCAGCCGCCCCTGAATTTGATCCTACCCCAAAAAGTAATTTATCGGTTTCCCAATTCACACCAAAGGCCATTCCGGGCACCCAACTGGCTGTGCCCGTTATTGCGATTGAAGAATAGGTTTTAGTTGTGGAGATTTTAAACCAAGCGGCAATGGTAATTTCACCCCTCAGCCCAAAATTGAAGTAGGAGGTGTCAGAAACTTCCATTTTTCCTCCAGCCGAAAAATTCATTGCCTGATTGGCATTACTATTTCTGTCATTAGCTGATGTTCCACCCGTCACAGTGGCGTGCAAGGAATTACCGCTTATGTCATTTCCATTCGTGTCCAATGGGTAATGTGCAATCAGATTTTGCGAATTCAACGTAAACGAAATAAATATCAGAATCAAGGATGAAATTATTCTTCTCATAGCTTTTGGTTTTAAAATACCTGTACAAGGTAATTAATTACATTTTATATTCCTAGTTATGAGTGCTTTAGACTGATAATTAAAAAGAATTCACGCACATATGATAGTATTGAATTCCAAGAAAAGTCATGCAAATATTTAATAACTTCATTCTTTTCATCAATGGTTGAACCGTACTATAAGTCAAAAGAATCGGTAAAGGAATACATTCAATTGGCAAAAGGTGTCAATGGAAGTGCCCTGATAGAAAGGCTAATTCCATTTCTGAAAGTTGGTGGCAAGTTGCTTGAATTGGGATCGGGCCCGGGTACCGATTGGAATATTCTAACGAAGCATTATCAGGTCATTGGTTCTGATTTCTCTAAAGAATTCTTAGATCACCTGAAATCGTCATTTCCTTCCGGGGAATTCTGCGAGTTGGATGCCATTACTATTGAAACCAAGGCAACCTTTGACGGAATCTATTCCAACAAGGTATTGCACCATTTGACCGACGCTGAACTTCATGAATCCGTGAAAAGGCAATGCGAAGTGCTGAATCCCCGGGGAATAATATGTCATTCATTTTGGGAAGGAGAGGGGTCGGAAACATTCAAAGGGATGTTTGTTAATTATCACACATCCAAAGAATTGGATAAAGTATTTGAGCCATATTTTGACTTGCTATTGTTGGAAAAATACAAGGAATTTAACGACGGTGACTCCATTTTGGCGATCGCAAGAAAAAAATAGAAAACGAAACCAGTTCATTTCAAATCGCTGTCGAGTTGTAAAAAGAGCACTTTTTTACCATTATTGTATGACCATTTACAGTACCAAAACTCTAAAGAACATTACGTAAGTATGATAATAAAACCCTTTGAAACCAAACGGTTCATTATCCGGGAAATAGTGGAGGCTGACGCCGAAAGCTTGTTAGAAATGGAGTCCGATCCTGAAGTCCTGAAGTTCATCGGTACCCCACCCTTAAAAAATACGGACGAAATACTTAAGGTCATTCGCAAGGTTCGAGGGCAATACGCAGAATTTGGCATGGGACGCCTGGCCATAGAACGCAAAGAAGACGGTGAGTTAGTTGGGTGGACGGGAATTAAATACGAACAACATATTCGTACAATTCCGTACCACGATCTTGGATATCGTATTAAACGAAAGTATTGGGGAAAGGGTATTGCTACAGAAACCGGAAAAGCGTCATTGGAATTTGGATTCAACGTACTAGAACTTTCGGTGATAAACGCGGGGGCACGGATTGATCACAGCGCATCCATCCATGTATTGAAGAAACTAGGGATGCGTATCACCGAGGAATTTCCATTCGATGGTCATCAGAATTATTTTTTTGAATTGCCTAAGGCACTTTATTGAAATAAAATAACCAACATTTTAACCTAGTATAATGCATATGTCGGCCAGATCGAGGAAACAATAAGAGAGTCAAGCGAAGGAGTTGATATTTTTCAGAGTTTTGTCTGAGGCACAATGCATTCTTTTATAAATCCTAAATAGTTTTTTGAACCTCTGTTAGACGAACCAATTATGACCAATCAAATCAAAACGCTCCACCTCGATAAAGTAATGAAAGATCATTCGCAAGACATGACCGGTAAGGTAGTTGCCATCACGGGAACGACCAGCGGAACAGGTTACGTCTGCGCAAGAGAAATGGCAAAGAAAGGGGCGACCGTCATTCTGTTAAACCGAAAGAGTGAACGATCGGAAAAAGGCCTAAAGCAGCTTCAACAAGAAGTTCCCGCTGGTAAATTTAACCTTGTTGACTGTAATCTTCAAAACTTTGAAAGTGTTAAGAAAGCACTTGCGGCGATAAAATCCAACTACAATGTATTGGATGTACTGGTGAACAATGCCGGGGTAATGGCGCTCAAGGATCAAGCGACAAACGATGGATATGACGTGCAAATGCAAACCAATGTCCTTTCACATTTTCTGCTTACCAAAGAGCTGTTTCCTTTGCTTAAAAAAAGCAAAGAAGCGCGCATCGTAAACCACAGTTCCATGGCCCGGTTGGGTGGACCCCTTGAAATAAAATATTTTGAAAAAAACGGAGGCAATCTGGGTGGGGACAAGGCCGATGAGGACAATGGTTTCAGAGGCCCGAGATGGGAGCGATACCACCAAACTAAATTGGCCAATGCCGTGTTCACCTATGCACTTAAAGAGAAATTAGACGCTGCCAACATGACCAATGTCATTGCGCTTTTGGCTCATCCCGGTCTGGCTAGAACCCAATTACAAGTCACTACGGCCGAAGATGGCGGAATGGACAAGGATTCAGAATTCATGAATCAAGCGCAGAGCGCAGAAGATGGGGCGACGGGCATCATTCGAGCAAGCATGGATCCGAGAGCCAAATCCGGAGATTTTTATGGTCCGACAGCCGGTTGGACGGGATTTCCAGATCTACTGCCACCTGAAGACCATCTAACCGACCCGGCCAATATTCAAGTGTTCTGGGAAGGTTGCGAAAAGGCTGTTGGAGCCTTCGTTATCTAGCTCTTTATTGACCGTATATTTTAATGGGATGGTAAAATCTTGAGTTCACTTTGAATAGGTAGCCTCTTGTTTTAATAACTCTACTCCTTTCGCCACTTAACCGTCTCCATTTCCCCATTATCGGTTCTTACTTGAATCAGATATATGCTCGACGCATATTGCTCTAAATTGATGGATAGAACATTGGTAGCACTGAAATTGGCATTACCCAAGTTCTTTCCTTGGACGGTAAAGATGGAATAAGTCCCTGATCTGCTGGAATTAAAAACAATGTCTATGGCCCTGCTGCCTAGAGAATTAACACTAGAAATCAATTCGGTCTTGGCAGAAAATGATTCAACCGAGACAAATGGATCGCCGTGACATCCCGAAGTGTCATTGTCGATTGGTAATATGCACTTGCCATTGGTTCCGGCAAGATATATGTTGTCAATCTCGGTTGCAGATAGAACACGCGAATACACGCTTAATTCATCAACCTTGCCATCTAGGTATTGAGGTCCATCAGTAAAGAAGCGTCCAATGGTGGCCCCTGTGGTGGTGGTGCGCATGGCAGAATAAATACCCAAACTGTCGGTGCCGACAAGCACTGTGGTTGGAATTTCAACTCCATTTCTATAAAGTTTAATGCCACTGCTTATGCCTGATCCATCGTAGGTGCAGGCCACATGAACCCAGGAATTTTGGTCCTGTTTAAAATCATATACCGACCTGCGTCCAATTACGTTATAATTTCCTCCCGTAGACCGCCTGTCGTCGTATAAACCCACGGCCAAATGATCGGCGATGGTGCCGGTAAGCCGAAAGGAGTATTCTCTTTCCTTATCTTCTCCTTTACAAAAGATCATGGACGTGCTGACTTCCTTTAAATTGATCCAGGCTTCGATGCTGAAGGCTTGGTCTGAAGTGCCATCAGAAAAGGTGAGGGAAGAGTTGTGGGCTATGGAGACATGATCATCGGTTCCATCAAGATCAAAAGCTTCGCACACATAGCCTGTATCAATGGTTGCCCCATTCATTAGTTGACCATTGAAACCACCCCTGATATCTAACACGACTGAACCGGAATAATTATCCGCGTCCCACCAGGCTATGGCATTGGAAGGCACCGGCTGGCATTGGGAAAAACCACTTAATGGTAAAAAGAAAAGGCCAAGACAGCCCGCGTATAAAAACTTCATAATTCCAGGTTAGTTATTCGGCCCTAAAAATAATACTATTAACTAAGGGCGCGGTGGTGCGGGTGCATAAGGTTTGTTAGGTGCGTCTTAAGAAGAAACGTTATTTGTGTAGCATTAAATGTACACCGTTTTTCTTTCTTTTCATTGTTCAGCATTCAATCCTGACTTAAATTAGCCAAATGCCCGCACACAATATTCCAAATCTATCCATCCCGCGAATTGTCATTCTGGGTGGTGGATTTGCTGGTTTAAAATTGGCCCGAAGCATCAATACCCGTCATTATCAGGTTGTTTTGATAGATCAAAATAACTACCACACGTTTCAACCCCTGTTGTATCAAGTGGCCACGGCCGGTTTAGAACCTGACAGCATCGCTTATCCCCTGCGCAAGACTTTGAAGAATAAAGCGCACACTCATATTCGGATGGCCGCGGTTGAAAGTATCGATCTTGAATCGAAAGAAGTTTTGACATCCATTGGAAAAATGAGCTATTCCTACCTGGTTATCGCTACCGGAGCCGAGACAAATTATTTTGGAAACGAACAAATAGAGAAGTTCGCGGTTCCGATGAAAAGCCTGACGGAAAGCCTGGATTTGCGCTCGCTCATCCTACAGAATTTTGAGTCTTCACTTAATCAAAAAGACTTGAACGAAAGTGACAGCCTGATGAATTTTGTAGTTGTTGGCGGCGGGCCTACCGGTGTTGAATTGGCCGGTGCACTGGCCGAACTTAAAAAACACGTGTTGCCAAAGGACTACCCTGACTTGGACATTCGGCGCATGCAGATAAACCTGTTGGAGGCCGCGCCCAGGTTATTGGCTGCCATGAGCGAAAAGTCTTCGAGGTATTCACTCAAATACCTTGAACGCATGGGTGTGAATGTGTACACAGATACAGCGGTTCAAGATTACAACGGTAAAGTTGTCAAGACCAATAAAGAAATCTTTGAGACCCGAAACCTCATTTGGGCCGCCGGAGTCAAAGGCAACGTGCCCAAAGGCATTGATGAGAAGTACCTTGAAAGAGGAAGAATAAAGGTCAATGAATTTGCCCAATTAAGCGAACATCCAGAAGTTTTTGCCCTTGGAGATGTGAGCATCATGTTCACCAAGAAGTTTTCTAAACCATTGCCAATGCTGGGTTCGGTTGCTCAGCAACAGGGAAGTTATCTGGCTAAGTACTTTAACAGAATGGCGCGAAATCAACAAGTTAGACCCTTCGAGTATAGTGACAAAGGAACAATGGCAACCGTAGGCCGCAATCGGGCAGTGGTAGATCTTCTCGGAATGACCTACGGCGGCACCTTGGCCTGGTTAACCTGGCTATTCGTTCACTTAATGCTGCTGGTTGACTTCAGGTCAAGAATTATGGTCTTTATTAATTGGGTTTGGAACTACATACGATTTGACCGTGGAACCAGGTTGATCGTCAGAAAATTCGAGCAGAAAAAGTAAATCACACTCAGGCACATAAGTAATTCATATCGATGATTGACAAAGGTCATATGAGAAAATTAGGCTTGTGTTTACCTTAGCGCAATAAATCAAGTCCCATGAAATTAGTAGAAAGAATATGTTTTCCAACCGACTTTGGAAAGAGTTCAGAAATTGCCTTGCAACGTGTAATAAACATTGCAAAGAAATTTGGAAGTGAAGTCAGTCTAGTCCATGTTTTGCCGGAATCAGGAATAAGCGATAATGTTCAAATTTATGTTGATGATAAAATGGCAGGTTACGTTGCGCTGTTGAGAGAAAAGGGGATCGCATGTACATCCGATATTTTAAAAGGTAGCCACATCGATCAAATTGTTCCTTTCGCAGAAAGGAATCGGGCAAACCTTATTGTCTTGGGCGCTGGTCATGTGGGAAAAAAGAAATTTAAACTGGGTAGTAATTCGGAGAAAATTATTCGCAATTCCTCAATCCCGGTGTGGGTAATTGAAGAAGAAAGTCCGGTAAACCCAGGTGCTGTTTTGTGCCCGATTGACTTTTCTGCAGAATCGTTGTTGGCACTTGGAAATGCCATTCACCTTTGCAGGCGCTTTGAATCAGCACTCACCATTCTTCATGTTGCAAAAGGAATCGCAAAGGAATACACCGAAATGGGAGCTGATAAGGGTATCGGAAAAGAAAAGGTGATGCAAACAGCAGAAGTGGAAATTGACCAGACAATTAAGGATATGGATTTGAGTGGAGTTTCATGGAGCAAAGAAATCCGAATTGGAGATCCGGCACTTGTGATACTGGATGTTATAAAGGAAAAAAATATTGATTTGGTGTTGATGGGTTCGACCGGAAAAGGGGCGCTCAAAAGGCTATTGCTCGGAAGCATTGCCCAGAGAGTTTCCAGGGAAGTGCCTTGTTCTTTCATAATCAATAAAACGGAAGGAATGATTCACTTAAAACTCGATAAAGAACTTTCGGACATTGAATCAATTTACAATGAAGGTGTTCAATTAGCTAAGCAGGGTTTTGTTAAAGAGGCCATTATTGAATGGAAACGATGCATTCATATGAACGAGTTTTACCTAAAAGCATGGACTGCCCTTGTTAAGGCCTACGAAAATTTAGGCGACAAGGAAAGCGCAGCGAGCTTTACGACTTCGCGAGATCGAATTCAGCGCACCATTTGGGATAAACAGGTAGAAGCCGATTTAAGAGGGAAGCACTTTCTTTTTAAATAGATTTTTACATCCAGGTTTTGGTGATCTAAATTTCTTAACCGACCTATTTTTCTTTAGTGCAGTTACTAAAGACAGGCACCGCTTTTACGCGAAACGGCAAAAAAAATCCCCTGCATTTAAATGCAAAGGATTAATTATTGAAAGAATGCCTTCAGCTATTCATCTTTCACCATATCAAAGAATAATGAAATCTCTTTTTGGTCAAGTACTTGCCTTAAGTTAAAGCGTTTCTTTTGAGTCATATAGCCAGACTTACTGCACTTAATTTCTATTTGAATATTTCCGGAGTTGTTACCGCCAACAGTTGTTTGAACATGTTATTCAGACGAGTTTTTCATTGAAGTTGTTGCATCTATAAATCAATGAATGATCATCTTTCTAGATGAAGCTATAATAAAAATATACTGTCCAAAGGCAGTTTCTCTTTGTGAAAAGATTTAATCTTTTCCACTTCTCCCATTTGGATGTAGTGTGGGTTTCGGTGTGAGTGTGGGTGAACAGTACTTTACTGTTCACTCACTCTGGCACTCACACTCAATCTGCATTCCCAGTCCGATATCGGATGTCTGATTCATGATCTGAGGTTCTTATAAAAAGAAAAAACCCGCAAGTTATGTGGGGTTGAAGCTCCTTATCTGGATCACCTAATACTTCATGTTTACAATCAACGAGCAGATTAAACCATTTGACTTCCCTGCCCCACTACAAGCAACAGCGGGTCTGAGTCAATCAATCCTTTCTCAATATCACCCTGCTTGTTTTCAAGGTATTATTGTACGCAACATGAATCATGTACACCCCATTGGTCAAAGATTCGGGAAGATTGACCCAAATTTTGTCCCGGCCGTAAACTTCGGTTTTGTATACAAGACTTCCCAGTGTGTTATAAACACTTATTTGACCATTAACTGCGCCATTTAACTCAATTGTAAATTGACCGTTATTTGGGTTTGGAAATACATTTAAGGCCATTTGTTGTACTAAGTTCTCGCGTATTCCAATGGTTGTGTCGATTGTTGTTGTATCCTCGCACTGTTCAATGCCGAACTTGGCTAAATAAAAGTCAGTATTGCCACCGTGCGCATTCACTTTTTTGCCGTTGTATTCTATAAATTGGGCGAAAGGACCGGTTATAAATACGTTTCCATTTGGTCCGGCTGAAATACCGGTTGGTGAATTGTAGTTGATGGACCCACCACAAGAAAGTGTTACTGCATATAATCCGTTGCCATATTGATCCCATTTAGCCAAAACAGGATCATGGTAGTACTTACTTCTAACAGAGTCTCCTGCAATGATGGCTGATCCACGAATTTCACCCGCAACTACCACATTACTATAACTATCCACCGTGACATCATATATTGTAGTTAGTCCTGAATTAGCATTTTCGACGGTGTTTAACGTCAGCAAAAAGTGAACTTCTTTGAGTGAGAATTTAAGAGAGTGATTTAAACCAATAATCACTTAAATTTAATCACAATGACAAAGAAGAAAAATGCAGGTTCATTGATCAGTGAACTTAAAAGAAAGACCCG
>JAVJVY010000009.1:0-85673 GCA_040220895.1 Vicingaceae bacterium | reverse complement strand
GTTTTCTATGCTCAGTGGAGCCTCAGAAAAGACCGTATCGTTCAGCTCGGCACTTCCGGCGCCTTCTCTCCAGACCTTCCATTGGAATTCGCCGTCTTCTTCATAGACCTGCATGACATAATCACCGTCATAGACGTTGGTCGGGTCGATCACTTTGACACCCACCGGTCCACGTCCTGCTTGGTAAGTAGGAAAGACACTGCCGGCATCATTGGTTTCCAGTAGTCGCTCAAGTGTGGCAGGGGTAAAGGCCAGGTTAAAGCCCCCGTTGCCCTGACCCTCGATGCGCGTAATGCGCGGCTGGTCGCCGTAATTGGAATTGATGATGGTTCCACCGTTCTTGGGTTCTTGTTTGTGGGGGACCAGTGCAACGCTTTGAATCCCGCCGCTTACGCCTTTTCTAGAGGGTAAGTATGCCAGTTTTTGCCCATCCAATCCATCCGGCGTTTCGCTGTAAGGTTTGAATTCATTGTGTGCATAAGCGATGGCAATGAAATAGTAGGTCTTGAAATTCACCAGTTTGGGGTCACCGCTGGCAAATTGATCTTCCGTTACGCGGAACGTGGTTTTGATCCCGTCGTTTTCGGCGTTCTTGACCATTGTCTCTGGCACGGTGGCGCCCAATTCTTCGTCAAACGTGTAGTTCACAATGTCGGCCACTTCGTCTTTGATGTCACATTGAAAAACAAGGCGGGCACGGTCAAGGTCGCCGAGTTCGTTGATCGAAACGTCTTCACTACTGACCTGGTAAACCTGGTAACCCTGGAATCGGTATTTATTGTCGTAGACCTCGCCCTCGGGCGCGATGATAAAGGGATCGACCTCGTTGTAATCACCCGGAGTTTTTCGGTAATTATTGGAAAGTCCTTTTTTATTGGTCAGGTATAAGATGATCTCTTTGTCCAGTTCAACACCACTAAGATCAGGCGCATCCGGCCCGTCTAGCACATCAAAACAGTTGTCGAACAAGGCCTGTGCTTTAGAATCGGCCTGCAGCAACTTGTCAACAGATGCTTCGGCACTTCCGCTAATGGCCCTGGCCCAAACCACACCAACAGTAATGTCATTGATGGCACCCGGTTCCAGGGTAAAAGGACCGGCAGATTGTAAAAATCGTCGGTCACCCGGTGGGTTTCCGGCCGTGACCTCGGTCCAGTTGAAGCCCGGATCAATGCCCTGTGTTCCCCAGTGTCTGGGGTCGGAATCTCTGGGAAACATAAAATCGCATTCCAGGGTAGTTGCACCTGCGGTGCCCGGGGTTCCCTGGCCACCAAAGACCATTTTTGAACCGTTCCTCCATACACTCCTAAGGTAGTTGTAGTGCTCCAGTGCCGTGTTTGGGTTTCCATTCACCCCGCCGGCGTTGTTGTAATAAACGAAACGCCGCATGCCGAAGCGCTCGTTGTCAATGATACTGTCCGGTCTTGCATCAGCCGGGTTATAATAGCCAAGGCCGTTCAGGGCCTCGTCTTTTCCAATGCCATAGGCGTTGTTAACGCCGTCATTGTCTTGATAAGGCCCTTCAAAAAAATCAACACCTACGGCCGGCGGTCGGTCTCCATAACCCTTTTGGCCGCCATTGTCTTGGTCGAAATCGTCGCCGTTGTAACAATAACCAAGTCCCCGCTGAACATCACATCCAACGTAATCGTCGAAGGCACCACCAAGGTCGGCATCGACCCATTGTCCGAAGTAGGTATTGAAAAGGGTAAAAGTCGACCGGTTGATCAATTCGTAGTTGTAGAAGGTCATGTCGTTGACCTCGTCGTTAGTGGCAAAGGCAAAGGCCTGAGCGCGTATCTCCATACCGATGCTGGCACCGTTGGTTTCTGTGTGGATGTTTCCCTTGTCGTTGAACACCCACCAGTAAGTATCATCCCCAAAAAGACGGATGTCTCTAACTGCACGGCAGTCGATGTCACCGTTAAGGTCGTAATAAGGGTAATCGCCACTGTTTTCAGGGTCGTAGATGCCATCGCCATCCCTGTCAAAAAAAGGAGCCAGGTAAAAATCTTGTCCCAGGCCTTCGTCGCCGTGGGCTGGCCATTCCAAAATAACCCGAGGCACTTTATACCCTTCGGGAATGGCATCGCAACCTTCGCCTGTTTCTTTGCAATTATACCAGGCCAAAAAAGTAATGACGTCCTGTCGGGTGATGTGGTAAAAGCGGTCGTACTCCGAACAAACGTCGGGAGTGATTTCTGCCGAACCGTCCGTAGTTAATGGACCCGTCCAGAAGTCGTTGGTTCCTTGCCTAAATGTAACCGCTGCGATCTTTAACTGATCATTGGCATCGGTGCCGCCCATCCAAAGGGAACCCGAGAAAATGGCCGTTTGTCCTGAATTGGCCGGCACTTCATAAGCCGAAGCCGTGTTTGGCCGGTCCTGCCACATGTTACCGCCGGTTTCAATGAGGGCGTTCACATTGTTAAAATTCAAGTAGGTCAGTCCGTTGGCTGGAGCACACTCGGCACTCGAGGCCTTGGTAGGCTGGCTTGCTTTTTTCTTACTTCCTATATTTTCAGTGGCGTTGGCAGCTGTAAAAATTGCAAGTATGAATAGAGCTGCGATGCTTAATCTTAGTTTCATGTGGTCATTTTTGGCATGGTAAACATACGACGGTAATAGGGCTTCTATTGGCTTAATATGTCGGTGGTGGATGCCTTCTAATAAGTGGTATGCCTGTGTAAATGAGTGGCAACGAATTTATCTGCTAACTTTGCCCACTCAGAGTTCTGCGTTAAAATGGAAGATAGTACAAGGGCAAAAAAAGTGATCGAAAAGATGTTTCAGAACGACATTCTAAGCCAATGGTTGGGCATGAAGGTGACAAAGGTAGAAAGCGGCAGCTGCGAAGTTCAACTGACGGTTCGAAATGACATGTCTAATGGTTTTGGCATTGCCCACGGTGCGATTACCTACGCGCTGGCAGACAGCGCGCTTGCCTTTGCCTCGAATAGTCGTGGCAAGCAATGCGTGTCGGTTGATACCCAGATTTCTCACCTCTTGCCTTGCAAAGCCAATGACGTGATCACAGCCTCTGTTCATGAAATTCAACGTTCAAAAACCCTTGGCCGATATGAGGTGGAAATTTACAATCAGGATAATAACCTGGTTGCTCATTTCAGAGGGACGGTCTTCATCAAAGACGAAGAATGGATAATTGATTAAAAAGAAAAACGAGTGAATACTATGGAAGCATACATTGTTGACGGAATAAGGACGCCCATTGGCAGTTTTGGGGGAACATTGGCTCCGGTCCGGGCAGACGACCTGGCGGCACAGGTGCTCAAAGAATTGATGAAGAGGAACAGCGGCATTGACCCGGCGAAAATCGATGATGTCATCATGGGATGTGCTAATCAGGCAGGTGAGGATAATCGCAACGTAGCGCGGATGGCTCTATTATTGGCAGGGCTCCCCTTTGATGTACCGGGCGAAACTGTGAACAGATTGTGCGCCTCGGGGATGTCGGCCATTGTTCATGCCAGCCGGGCCATCAAGCACGGTGACGGGCACTTATTCATCAGCGCTGGTGTGGAGCACATGACCCGTGGACCATGGGTCATATCGAAGGCCTCGCAGCCATTCGGCAGGGATTCCGAAATGCACGATACAAGTTTTGGCTGGCGATTTATCAACCCTAAGATGCACGAGCTCTATGGTACCGAGGCCATGGGTCAAACGGCGGAAAACCTGGCCGACCTTTATAAGATCAATAGGGAAGATCAGGACAAATTTGCCCTGTCTTCGCAGCTAAAAGCGAGCAAGGCTCAGGAAAACGGACGCTTGGTAAGAGAAATCGTCTCGGTGGAGATCCCTAGAAGGAAAGCTGATCCACTGATCTTCGACAAGGATGAATTTGTCAAACCGGGAAGCAGCCTGGAGATTCTCGGAAAATTGCGCCCTGCGTTCCGAAAAGAAGGAGGGACAGTCACGGCAGGCAATTCCAGTGGGCTGAATGACGGAGCTTCAGCTGTTCTAATCGCTTCTGAACTAGGCCTTAAAGAACACAACCTGAAACCACTTGCCAGGATCGTCAGCGCGGCGGTTGTCGGTGTGGAGCCGCGCATCATGGGCATTGGCCCGGTAAAGGCTTCTCAGTTAGCATTGAAAAGAGCCGGACTGAAATTGGAAGACATGGGCACCATAGAATTAAACGAGGCCTTTGCCGCTCAAAGCCTGGCCTGTTTGCGCAACCTGGGACTTTCAGACGACGACCCACGGGTAAATCCAAACGGAGGAGCCATTGCCCTTGGTCACCCACTGGGCATGTCCGGAAACAGGATCACCTACAGCGCTGCCCTTGAGATGAATGACCGCAACTTGAGGTACGCCCTCGCCACCATGTGCATTGGTGTTGGTCAGGGTTATGCCGTGGTACTGGAGAATCCAAATTTCAGTTCCTGATGGCCAATATCTTTGAATTTGACGGTTATAGGCCAGTGATCCATGAAAGTGCCTTTATCCATCCCAATGCAACGGTAACAGGAAATGTGATTATCGGCAAGGACGTTTACATTGGTCCGGGAGCAGCCATTCGCGGTGATTGGGGTGAGATCATTATCGAGGACGGTTGCAATGTCCAGGAAAATTGCACTATTCACATGTTTCCAGGGAAAACTGTAACGCTCAAGAAAGGCGCACATGTGGGACACGGAGCCATTATTCATGGCGGAACCCTGGGCGAGAATTGCCTGATCGGCATGAATGCCGTCATCATGGATGATGCGGTTATTGGCAAGGAGTGCATCGTAGGTGCCTTGTGCTTTGTGCCCGCTGAAACGGTGATCGAAGATCGAAAGATCGTTGTAGGGAATCCGGCCAAGGTTATAAAGGACGTCAGCGATGACATGGCGGCCTGGAAGACGGAAGGCACCAAACTATACCAGCAATTACCGCAGGACTGCCGGGACTCCCTCCGCCCCTGTGAACCATTGCGTGATGTACTCAAGGACCGCAAGCCCCAGAAAAAGGATTATTTTACCTGGAAGAAATCGAAATGAAGGAAGGATTTACTTCTGAAGCTATAAATCACACCTAATCGGCCTGCTCTCAACCACCCGCCACCAGGCGGATGGTTGAAAACGATCAATTGATCTAAACAGAAGTAGGAGGTCTTAACCTTCGTTGAGGAATTCGTATAGCTCGTCCAGCTTGGGCACCAAGATGATCTCTGTGCGGCGGTTCTTCTGGCGGCCTTCTTTGGTATTGCTGTCATCAAGCGGGATGTATTCGCTGCGCCCTGCGGCAGTCAAGCGAGTGGGATCCACCTTGCTATTACCGGTAATGATCTTGACCACTGACGTTGCACGCTTTACGCTTAAATCCCAATTATCCTTGATATCCCCGGAGCCCTTCAATGGAATGTTATCGGTGTGACCCTCTACCGTGATATTGATGTCGGGGTTTTGCTCGAGTACAACGGCTAACTTCTTAAGCACTTCAACCCCTTTGGCATCGACTTCGTATTTGCCCAGCGCAAAAAGAAGGCTTTCATCAAGGGAAACATATACTTTACCGTTTCGCTGTTCGATGGTCAACCCGTTGTTTTCAAATCCAAGTAAGGCATCTTGCACCCTTTGTTTAATTGCAGTTACTGCGCTATCTTTTCTGGCAAGCATGTCTTCAAGCTCTTTGACACGTTTTTCCCTTGCGGCCAGTTGACTCTGCAGGTTGGTCAGGTTGCGCTCACGCTCCTGCAAGGCCTCATCCAGTTTCTTCAAGGTGTCTTCCTTTTGCTGAAGATTGAACTGGGTTTGCTCCAATTCCTCGATCAGTCGCTTGGTCTCCTGGGCGTTCTCGGCAAGCATTCGGTTCTTGTTTTCACTCATCAGGTCGTAAGAGGCGCTGAGCTTATTGTATGAGTTGCGCTGTTGGCGGTAAAGATTGCCCAATCTGGAAGTGTCCTGCACCAGGGCTTTTACCTGGGCATCCAGATCGGCATTGTCCTTTTTAACTTTTTCAAGGTCTGTTTCCAGTTCCTGGATCCTTGACTTGTAGAACTCATTGTCCTCCTGGCACTTATTGTAACCCGCTTCGAGTTCCTGATACTTTTTCATGGGTACACAGGCGTTCAGACCTGCAATGAAAATGGAGATGGCAAAAAGTCGTTGGATCAACGGAGACTTCATGGGCTTGATTTTTCACAATAGTACGTGAAAGCTCGGGGCCAAAAGGAGTCTGATAGCCATACTTTTGAACAGGTAGGATTTAATAACGCTATGCTATTTCAACCATCACAGGGCAATGATCCGAATGGATGGCACGATCTAAATGAGCCGCTCTTTTTAAGGTATTCTCTATACCTTGGCTGCCAAGGATGTAATCGATGCGCCAACCCAGGTTTTTTTGTCTGGCACCGGAACGGTAACTCCACCAACTGTATTGATGGGGTGCTGAATTGTAAGCCCGGAATAGATCGACAAAACCATTGTCCAGAAAGGCGCTCATCCATTGCCTTTCCTCTTCAGTAAAACCCGGATACCCATCCAATCCGTAAGGGTTGTGAATGTCGATTGGTCGATGACATAAGTTAAAGTCGCCGCAGATCAGCAGCTTTGGAAGCTCCTTTTTAAGTTGGTTCATATAGGACTGAAAAAAATCGAGCCATTCAAGCTTAAACACCTGTCGCTCTGGTTTACTGGCCCCGCTGGGCATGTAAACACTCATGACACTGTAGTCCTTAAAATCACAACGTATGACCCTTCCCTCGGCATCATATTTTTCTATTCCACAGCCGAGAACAATTCGCTTTGGTTTTTCTTTGGTAAGAATGGCCACTCCGCTGTACCCTTTTTTTTGGGCCGGAAAAAGATAAAATTCATAACCAAGTGCCCGAAATGGAAGCTGGTCGAACTGCTGCTCAAGTGCCTTCACTTCCTGCAGGCAAAGCACATCGGGATCGGTAGCTTCTAACCAGGTTAGAAAGTCCTTTTTTAATACGGCTCTTATACCATTGATGTTGTAGGAAATAACTTTCACTTTTGATCTGAACTTTTTTTGAACTCGGGGTATAAATTTCGCACCATTTCCTGATAATAATAGGTGTTGTCCAAGAACTTATTTTCGATGTTAGAATGGCAATAAACGACAAATGATTCAATAAGGGAATCGGGCACTTCGAGGTAAGTTCTTATGGTGTCGGCATTTATGGCACTCAAATAGCAGCGCATTTTCTGCTCCAAAATCATTTGTTTGCGAAGTCGGCGCTTTTGTTTCTCATCTTTATTAATGGCTGATGCAATAGAAGATATTGGATTCAGAATGTAATTCCCAACATGCGGACCGTCGGGAAACTCGTTGCTGCGATATTGAGGAGGTATGGGGTTGATCTTCCCTTTTGGCAGTCCCTTATCATTGATATTATCTTTTGGAATTTCTTCAGAAAGAAATGCCCTTTCAAAGTCTTCCCAGCTGCGTTCATCTACAATTTCGACTTCATTTAGTTGAATGCTCAACGAAATTAGTTCTATGAATCTGTCACTGAAAGAAGTGACGTTAAAAATCCGGAATTCATAGCCCATGGCCATGATCAAAAGGCTGTCCCCTAAATTGGCACTAATACTGAAATAACCCGCACTATCAGAAACGGCCAGTTGCTTTGTGGAATGATTTCTAATCATGGCGCCACCAACAGACTTGTTATTTTCATCCCTCAGGATGGCCTGAAAATGTTCGGGCATCTGTGCGTGAGAAAGCGTTGTATTCCCTATCAGAACACCGAACAAAAGCGCAAAAGCCGTTTGCTGCATTGACTCAATAAATAATCGAATACCTTGTGAAGGTAAAAAACATGGCGTCATATGCATTGAGCTTAAACGCCAAGCTGCCATGGTTTCGCATATTTCGCTGTATTATGCGTTACTTTTACCGGAGAGGCCCAGGCATATCAGACTTGAAGACCACTTTATCCATCATACTTATCTTTTTCTGCTTCAATGCATATTCGCAAACCAACTTGCGTCAGAAGCAGATACGCTGGACAGGCGACAGCATTGTCCTGGACTCACTTAGCCTAGTGCCCGGTAGTCTGGAACTCAGAGACGCCAGTATGAACCTCATTGATACAAGCCGCTACGGTGTGCGGTATTTCACTTCCACCATCTTTCCTAAAGAAAACGCAGCTCTTCTGGTGGGCGAAGTGAATGTTTATTACAGAACATTTCCCTTTAACCTGTCGCGACAGTATGTTCACAAAGATATTTCGCTCATAGAGATCGATCAATCAGGATTTCAAAATCCTTTTGTTTATCAAGTCAGTGCGAACGACGAAGACTTCTTTGAGTTGGACGGACTCAATAAAAGCGGCAGTATTTCAAGGGGTGTGAGCTTAGGGAACAATCAGGACTTGGCAGTCAATTCGAATTTAGACCTACAACTCTCAGGAAAGCTGACAGATGATGTCAAGATCCTGGCCGCCATTTCTGACGGAAACATCCCGATCCAGCCGGATGGCAATACTCAACAATTGCAGGAATTTGACCGGGTCTTCATTCAACTTTACAACGACCAGTATAAACTTATTGCCGGTGACTATCGAATGCGTAATGAAGCTTCCAATCACTTTTTGAGGTATAATAAATCTCTTCAGGGGGGAAGGGTCGAGGCTTTGATCAAAACCGATGAAAACGGTTCCGAGCTCGATAAAGGCAAAGCATACTACACCTCCTTCAGCGCAGCGGTGTCAAAAGGAAAATTTGCCATTAACCGCATACCCGGAATCGAGGGAAATCAAGGGCCGTACCTGCTTAGGGGTGCCGAGAATGAGTCATTCATCGTTGTGATTTCGGGTACCGAAAAGGTCTACATCGATGGAAAACTATTAAAAAGGGGACAGAACTATGACTACATCATTGATTACAATTCCGCTGAACTAACCTTCACACCCAATCAGATCATTACCAAGGACAAACGGATTACCGTGGAATTTCAATATTCAGATCGGTACTATGCCAGGTCACTTTATCACCTCAGAGGTGGCTATCGCGACGAAAAGATGGAGGTCGAGGTCAATTATTACAATGAAGGAGACAATAAGAACCAATCACTGGACCGTGAGCTTAGCAATGAAGACAAGACTGTGCTCTCGGCCATTGGTGATAGCTTGGGAAGAGCTATCGTTCCAAACATCAGATTCGATTCCAGTGCAGACCTGAGCAATGAGATATTGTACAAGCTGGTCTATGCTACCCAGCCATTCGGGCCTGACTCCTTTTTTGCCTATTCAACTGACCCCGACAGCGCCTTTTGGAGGGTTGGATTTTCGTATGTCGGACCTAACAGTGGCGACTATGTTCAAGCTTCTTCTGATGCCAATGGAAAAGTTTTTGCCTTTGTGCCCCGGGACCCGCTCAGTGGTAGACTGAACGGTGATTACATGCCGGTTACGGTAATCGTAACTCCAAAGCGTAAGCAAATGTTGACTATGGGTGGAAAATACAACCTGTCCGAAAATTCTTCCCTGAGTTTTGAAGGCGCTTACAGTTCCAATGACATCAATACTTTTTCGAGTCAGCAAGACCAAGATAATGATGGTTACGGCTTTTTGATCAAGCAAGACAATAGTTTACCGATGAGCAACGACCTTAATCCTCTAAAGCTAGACTTGGGCCTTATGGCGGAGTATATCTCCCCTCAGTTCAAAGAAATTGAGCGCTTCAGGGGCGTTGAGTTTTACCGAGATTGGAACCTTCAAAGACCTATAGGCACCGACCCGACGGGCCTGGTGAGCCAACAGGATCAGGCAGGCGCTTACCTGGGATTGTCAAAGCAAGGAGTGGGCAGAATTACTTACAGTATTAATTCTTACAGGGATGTGGGGTCTTATGAGGGCATCAATAATAAGATCAATGGATCGTTCAAACAACAGGGATTTACGGCAAGAATGCGCGGTTCATACCTCAACAGTAAAGGAGATGTCAATACCAGTTTTTTCCGCTACAACGCATTGGCTTCGCAGAAGGTATGGAAGTTCAGAGTTGGGCTAGAAGCCGAAGAAGAGAATAGTCAGAAATTAGATCCGAACTCGGATACTTTGGCGCCTGAAAGTTTTAGATGGACCTGGTGGAAGGCATTCGTTGAAAGCGCAGATTCGTCTGGAAATTCATATCGGATTTCTTATGTGAATCGCTACGATTATTTGCCAGATGAGCAATTTCAGAGACTTAAGGCCGCCAGCTTTGCCGAAGATGCCAGCTTTGAACTATACTTTCAGGAAAATCCCAAGCACCAATTCATTGGACGAATCACTTATCGCCGCCTGGAAGTTCTTGATTCCAGCATCATTCAGAGCAGGTCGGGCGAAACCATTCAAGGTAAACTCGACTTTGCCACCGCACGAGACGAAAGTATTCTGGCCAAACTTGACTATCGAGGGCTGTTTTTCAATCGCCTTGTTTCTTGGCAGACCTACTATGAAATTGGATCGGGGCTGGAGATAAAGAGGGAAGTGGTATTCGAGGGTCCACTGGATCCGGGTCAGGGAAGCTACATTTGGAACGACATTAATGACGATGGAATTCAGCAAAAGGACGAATTTTTTATTGCTCCAACACCACTAGAAGGAGTTTACAATCGCGTCTTTTTACCCACCAATGAATTTCAGCGCGCTTATACCAATACATTCAACCAAGTGATTTTCATCAAACCCGAGGTTCTGCTTTCCAAAAAGCGCGGAATTGCCAAATTCGCTGGTCGTTTTTCAGACCGGTTGACTTATAGAATAGATAAAAAGTCGAATGAGGAAAACGTTTATAATCCATTTCGTTTCAACTTCGAGAGCGACAGCCTGCTTAGCCTGAACAATACCTGGTTAAATACGTTTTACTTCAACCGACTTTCATCGGCTTTTGGCCTCGAGTTTAATTACCGCGAAAATAATTTCAGGAATCTGTTTATCAGTGGTAAGGAAAGCCGTAGTGATGTGAGCAGGGGCTTAAGGGCCAGGTGGAACATCAGTAAAAAATTCACACTGAATACCGAGTTTGAAGAAGGCCGAAAACAGGCAGCCTCTGAAAATTTTTCGGATCGGAATTTCGACATCGTTTCAAGAACACTTAGTCCAGAATTTTATTTTCAACCGGGCATCGCTTTTAGAGTAGGAGTTACCTATGATTATTCTACCCAGGAGAACAGTCAGGAATATGGCGGGCAAAATGCCTTGAGCGATGATTTTGGGTTGGAACTCCGTTATAATGTTGCCCAAAAGGGAAGCTTTCAGATGAATGTCAACTATATTCTGATTGCTTTTGAAGGGGTCAAGGATCCAGCCATTACTGTTGAGATGCTCAACGGATTACAGGCAGGGCGAAATGCTACATGGTCCCTGCTTTATCAACGAAACCTGGGAAAGTATTTACAACTGAGCGTGAATTACAGCGGCAGGCAGTCGGAAAATTCGAGTATTGTAAACCTTGGAGGTGCGCAAGTAAGGGCTTTCTTCTAAAGCGCCTATCTCAACCTCATTTTAGTTCTGCCAATGTCGGCTTCGTCACAGAATATCTCAACGATGTACTCGCCTATGGGCAATTCCTCTTTGACGATCCAATCCATGCAGACTTCGGCTTCCTTGTTTTGGTAATTGACCTGCTTTTTAGTACTGTAAAGCCCTCTTACGCCATTGAAAGTAAATCGGTAATTATCACCCGTTCCCTCCGAGAGAATGCGGCCGTCAGGTGTGAGGATTCGTAGAAAAAGTTCCTTATTTCCGGCAATTGCCACTTGATTTTCGGCCAGCGTAAAGCAGGTTCTGATCTTTTCTGATTTTTTGGCTCGGTCGGTTTCCCGGCCGGTATTGTCGCCTTTGATTTTAACACCATAGCTCGAAATATTCATGGCTTTCAAGCGCTGGGCCTTGGTCACCTGATCTTCCAGGTTGGTATTTACTTTTTGAAGCTCTTCGTTCTTTCCCTGAACCTTTTTAAGGTCAGATCGGACGACTTGATTTTCAGCGATGAGCGTTTGATTCAAGGTATTCAAAGAATCAATGGTAACGATATACCCCTTCATGATTTCTCGCAAGCTGGCAGCTTCTTTTTTCAATTTGTGGATTTCCCAATTGCCGTTTTTTACCTTGGCCAGTAACTCTTCTACCTTAGCTCGTTCCATTTCCATTTCAGCGCGAAGGTCTTCGTTGTCTGTCTCCAATGTCTGGTATTCACTGAGCATTTCTTCGAGCTCGCTTTCAAGGCGGGAGCGCTCATCAGACAATTGGGTAATATCCGAATCCTGCCTGCTAATGGTGTTCTTGCTTTGATTATTGTCCCACAGCAAGAAGATGCATAAGGCCAGAAGGATAATGTTAGAAATAACCAAAAGCCGATTGGTTCTATTCCTGGCCGGAATAATTATCGGCTCATTTTGTTCTGTCTGGTCGGTCATTAAATTCGGATTTTCAGCGCAAATGTAGGTATGTAAATTTAATAGAAAAAGTGAGGAATTTAATTTTATGGGCCCCACATGAATTGGCGGATATTATATTCCCCCGATCATGCCTTAATTGTTGTGTTGTTTTGACCACAAAAGAGCTTCATTTATGCCTGCAATGTTGGTCTGACTTGCCCCTCTTTTCGTTTTATAATAAAGGGGTGAATCCGGTTTACAGGTTATTCGAAGAAAGAATCGAACTTTCAATGGCCTTGACGTGGCTGGAATTCGAGAAATCGAGCCTTACTCAAAAAATAATCCACGAATTGAAATATCAAAAGAATCCAGGAATTGGCCTCCTATTGGGACGAATTATTGGACAGAGATTCAAGATTTTACTAAAAGCCGAAGGCGTAGACCTTATCGTTCCCGTGCCTCTTCACTGGAAAAGAAAAGTACACAGAACGTATAATCAGGCTGAAACTATTGCTAAGGGTATTTCACGTGAAAGCGATATTTGCTATTCCGGCAAATTCTTAAAAAGAATCAGGCAAACTCCTACTCAAACTACCCTGAACCGACATCAGCGATGGTTGAACATGGAAGAGGTTTTTAGGGTTGGACACAAGAGCGAAGCACCGAAACATGTGCTGTTGGTAGATGATGTGATCACCACTGGAGCTACCATGGAATCGTGCATAAATGCCATCAGTAAAAAAGTTGACTGTGATTTTAGCGTTCTTTCTTTGGCCAGATCGACCTAGGTCAATTGTTGGTGCTGAAATGTATCTTTGCCCTGCCAAATAAAGTGATGCCTTGGATAGGAAAATCGAATATGAACTTATACTAGCGGAATCAGAAGCACTTCTTGAGGAAGGCCTTGAGATGGTCTCCAATTTATCAAATGCCGCTGCACTTCTGCAACAACACCTTAATTTTCATTGGACAGGGTTTTATTTGGTTTCTGGGAATGAATTGGTCCTAGGACCGTTCCAGGGTCCGGTGGCCTGCACTAAAATAGCCAAAGGCAAGGGCGTTTGCGGAAGTGCCTGGGAGTTAAAAAAAACACTAGTTGTTGCTGATGTGCACAACTTTCCGGGTCATATTGCCTGCAGTCCCTTGTCAAGGTCTGAAATTGTCGTGCCATTTTATAATAATTCGGGCGAGGTGCTAGGAGTGCTCGACATCGACAGTCATTTGTTGGATGACTTTGGTGATAGTGACCAAGAGTACCTGGAAAAATTTTGTGAAATTTTAAGTCGAAAGCTTGTTAAATAGAGCCAATTTAATTCAACTGTTTTTTTCTCTGGGGGCAATTTGCCTTGTTTTTGCCTGCGCACAAAGGGTGGCCCTTCAAGGCGGCCAAAAGGATGAATCGCCTCCAAAATTAATCAGAAGCACACCTGACACCTTTTCTACTCATTTCAATTCTGACCGGATAAAGATGGAATTTGACGAATTCGTGAATTTGAAAAACGCCAATAAGAATTTACTTATCACACCGGTATTGCGCTATTCACCTAGTGTTCTGGCAAACGGCAAGAAGTTGACCATTCGCAATTTGGATGATTCATTATGGCCGAACACGACCTATGTTTTTGAATTCAACGAGGCCGTTATTGACATCACCGAGAACAATCCTGCCAAAGGACTTCGCTATGTTTTTTCCACCGGCGATTACGTCGATTCACTATCTATTATTGGTCAAATAAAAGATGCCTTTACTCTGGAAGCGGTCAGGGATGCCTTCGTTTTTCTTTACCTATTGGACGATGATAGCATTCCATACAAAGAACCACCGCGTTATATGGGAAGGTCAAATAAGCAAGGAGTTTTTTCAGTGAAGAACATGAAGCGAGGCAACTACAAGGTATTTTTCTGTTCAGACGAAAATGGAAATTACTTGTTCGACCGACCAAGTGAAAAAATTGATTTTCTGGATAGCATGATTTTTGTTAATGAAGATTCTATACCCCCCATCTATGCCACACTTTTTAAGGAAGAGCGCGGTTACCAGTTCCTAAAATCGTACGGATCGACCAACCCATGGAGCTTTTACCTTTCCTTTAAACGCAGCGTAGATTCATTGACCATATTCGCCGATGAAGGCAATAGCAGCGTTTATGACTTCATCCCGGAGTACAATGAAAGTCGTGATAGCGTGGTCTATTGGGCACCTGATTCATCTTATCACACTGAAGAACTCCATTTTAGGGTACAAGCTGACACAGCTGCTGTGGACACGTTAAAAATATCTTTTGCAGAAGCACCGGTGTTAAGTGAATTCCGGCCATCAAACAACCTTCGATCAAAAGTGCTTGAATTGGGCGAAGACCTTGAATTTGAATCTCCCTTCCCTTTCAGGGTCATCGATTCATCTAAGTTGTTGCTTTTCCGCGACAGTATTCCAATTTCTTATCTTTTACGCCCATCAAAAGGCGGTAGAAAATTAACGCTGGCCGCCGCGTGGAAGGCGGATCAGAGCTACTTGCTGGTGCTTGACAGCGCTTGTTTGGAAGACATCAGTGGAAGGGTGAACGACTCATTGGCTTTGCCACTTAAAACACTGCGAAGTGAGGAATACGGCAGCCTGGAAATAAACCTGAACATGGCACCGCAAGATGGAATTCTTTTTTTAATGGATGAAGGTAAAAAGGTGGTTAAGGAAGTGGTTCTAAAGGGGGTCAATAGCTATTACTTCGCCTACTTGAGGCCAGGAAAGTACCGTCTGAAGTACATTGTAGATCAAAATTCGAATGGTTCTTGGGACAGCGGGAACTACCTAAAAGGCATCCATGCCGAGGAGGTATTCATCTACCAGGGAACCCTGACGATCAGATCTAACTGGGACCAAGCGATCGAATGGAAATTAAAGTAGCTCTAGGGGGCAACTTTTACTGAGTGTCAGACGTCTATATAAAATTAAATAATTTCATACTTTAGTAGCAGTTTTACGACCAACCTGAGGAGAGCTGAATTAGAACAGAATTATGGCTAGAATTAAAACGATTTTCCCACTTCGCAGCATCGCCGTTGTCGGCGTTTTGTTGTTTGGATATTTTGAAGGAACAGCGCAGTGTTCTCAATGGAACACTACCTATCCCAATCAGTGTACTAATAGCGGCTTGACGTTGTTGAGCGGCGGGACACCTTCTCCCGGTGTGTATTTTGGCCCAGGTGTTATAGGCTCGGGTCCTTATAACTTTTCTCCCATTTCGGCCGGAGTCGGAACTCATACCCTGGGTTACACGGCCAATAGTTGTTCTGACACTGCTTTTGTAACCATTACCGTGAATGCGACTCCCAACGTAACATTTTCTACTTTGGGGCCATACTGTGAGAATCAAGACAGTATTGCGCTTACCGGGGGGCTTCCCACAACGGGCGGAACCGGCTTTTATTTTGGATCAGGCGTGAGCAGTGGTTCGGGAAATTTCGGCCCAACCGTTGGCTCCGGTGGTTCTCCGTATCAGCTTAGCTATACCTTTACCAACAGTACCACAGGATGTTCAGATACCGCCTCGATAAGTGTCATCGTCAATTCGGTAACTGCTGCCAGTATCTCAGGCCTTGATACGGCTTATTGCTCTAACCAAATTCCACAGAGTGTGCCCGTCACAACCGGACCGAGTGGAGGCACCTTGACAGGGCCGGGGATTAGCGGATCCAATTTCAATATAGGAAACGCAGGTGTTGGGAACCATACCATCAAGTACTATTTCATCAATGGAAACAACTGCACAGACACGGCCTCAACGCAAGTTCATGTCAGAGCTCTTCCTACGGTTTCTTTGAGCATTCCAGCAGCGCAAAAATTTGCCTGCGAATTTGACGGGGCATATGGTATAACCGGTCAGTCACCCAGCACCTCGGGTTGGCCGACTGCATGGTTCACAGGAAATGGGGTGGATACTGTTCTTGGAACTTTTGATCCCGACCCGGGTAATGTTGGTTGGAATGTCATAACGTTTAACTTTTTTGACGGTGTTTGCTCAAACT
The DNA here is from genome assembly GCA_040220895.1 of Vicingaceae bacterium. Lineage (GTDB taxonomy): Bacteria > Bacteroidota > Bacteroidia > Flavobacteriales_E > Vicingaceae > UBA11591. The sequence goes on along the minus strand of JAVJVY010000009.1, from coordinate 69,308 downwards.
TCGCCATAGATTCCATTTTGGTCAATCAGAACCCGACTGTGACTCTGAATGCCTTTCCTTCGCCATGTGCGAATGATAACCAGATCCTATTGAATCAGGGAACTCCAGCAGGGGGGACTTATTCAGGTACTGGAGTTTCGGGAATACCTGGGGCATTTTATTTCGATCCGACCATCGCCGGAGCCGGCACGCATACCATTACTTATTGTTATACTGGCCCGAACAATTGTGAAACCTGTGTCTCACAGAACATCGTTGTCAACCCAATCCCTGCAGTTGTTTTTAATTCAGTCTCGAATTTATGCGAAAACTCGGGTCGCAGAAACCTGAATACCTCCACCTATGTAAATCCTGTCGGAGGAACCTTTAGCGGACCGGGTATTTCCGCTGACGGTGATACGATTATTACCGGACAACTCGGCCCTGGAAGCTTCAACATAACGTATACCTATACAGACACCAACGGTTGTCAAAATTCAGCAACCCAGAACGTGACCATATTCCCCGTACCTACCATTCAAATGACCTCAGTGCCTGCTCCGTCTGCGCCAGTGCTTGATTCCGCCAACATTGAGATTAAGATCTGTTCAGGTGATTCGGCCATTATGAATTACTCATCTGTTCCCACGGTATTCAACTTGCAATCTTTCTTCAATTATAGATTCACCCAAATCGGTGGAGATTATATTTTCAATCCCGACACGAATTTCTTTTATCCTTTTGTGGCAGCCAGTGCAAATTGCATTGACACCGTCAGTGTACAGATCACCGTCATTCAACCCGCACAGGCAGACATTCAGGGTGACACGAATATTTGCATAGGGGACACCGCTACACTCACCGCTGTGGGAGCCACGACGTATCAATGGCTTAATCCTGCCGTTACTACTGCTTCGATTATGGTGAATCCCACTGTCAATACACCATATTCGGTCATTGCTTTGTCGGATCTGGACGGAGATGGCAATCAATGTTCGTCGGATACAACTGCCACAGAAATCGTGGTTAATCCGCTTCCATTGATCAATACGGGCGTTGACACCACCATATTCCTTGGAGACAATCTGATACTGCGAGCTTATGCCGGAAATTCGTATTTCTGGTCGGCCATCAACAACGATGAATTGAGTTGCCAGGATTGCAACCGGCCGATAGCCACACCAATCTACAATAGGCAAAACCCACAAAGCAGGACCTACTATGTTATTGGTACTGATTCGAATGGTTGTGAGAATGCTGATTCCATTGTTGTTAGTTTGAACCCGCGCATTGTGATCTTTGTGCCTACTGCCTTCTCGCCAAATGGAGATGGCTTTAACGATGAATTAGTGGTCAAAACAAAAGGAATTAAAAGCATGGAATTCCAAATTTATGATCGATTTGGCCGAGCAGTTTACGAAAGTCGCGACCTTGATGGTGGATGGGACGGAACTGTCGATGGCGAATTACTTTCAAAAGACGTTTACTTGTGGAAAATGATAGCAAGGCCGTTTCAGTCAGGTATTCCTATCGAACAGGCCGGACAAATATCTTTGATCAGGTAGCATAACATAGAGGCAGATGAAGATGAGATTTATTAGAAAAGGTTTAGCGGCACTGGCCGTATTGATGGTTGGATCGGTCACGGCTCAGGACATCAATTACTCACAATACTATACGGTAATGCCTGCAATAAACCCCGCCTCCACAGGAGCGTTTGGAGGGGATTATCGCTTTATTATGGATTATCGTCAAAGTCAATACAGTGCTGCAGATCCATTTACCACCATTTTTGCCTCTTGGGACATGGGTATAGCAAAGTATAAAAAATCGGATGGCAGTGAAAGAAAATCATTTTTTGGTGCAGGGTTGAATTTTTTAAATGACAAAGCGGGTGAAGGGGACTTGGGTCTTCAGGAAATTAATCTGATGTTGTCGTATAACCTTAGAATTGGCGAATTGCATCACTTGACACTTGGCACCAAGGTTGGACAGGCAACGCGATCGGTAAATTATTCAAATTTCAGGTGGGAAAGCCAGTTTGATGAAGGAAGCGCTTCCTATGACCCAAACGCTTTTTCAGATCCATTGGCCAATAATGAGAAGGCAAATTATACGCCAATCTCAGTAGGCTTGCTTTGGAACTACGCGAAAGAAGATCATTTAAAATTGAATGCCGGATTTGCCCTTAATCAGGTCAATGAGCCCGAAAGTAATTTTGACAACCGCTTGGTTGAAAATGTGCCAATGCAGATGGTGTTTCACACGGCGGCTGAATGGTTCATACCCAATACGACCATGTCATTGATGCCACACGTTATGTATCGTTCCAGATCTTACGTAAGCGAAACTACGGTCGGTGTGATCTCCAAATTTTACTTGTCCTTCGATTCCCGAATGACACACATTAAAAAGTCTTCTGCGTTTTATGCCGGAATTTTCTATAGAACAACTAAGGACCTGGTCTTACTTATGAAAGTTGACCTCAGGCAGAACATAGATTTGGGCATCTCTTATGATATGGATATTTCGGGTGAAGCCGGAACTAGCTTTGTCAAAAAGAGGGGTGCACTCGAGTTCGTCCTGACCTATTCAAGTTTCTGGAAGGAACGAACCCTGCTGCCCAGAAAAGGTAACACAGAATTCTTTTAATTCTAACGATGAAAACAATGTTTAAATCAACTTATAAGTATGCGGCCATGGTATTGACTATAGCTGCGGTGGCCTTGAATTCCTGCGTCAAAGAAGGCCCGGTGGAAACGTATCCCGCAGTTGAAGGAGCTTCTTGTACCGATAAAATTCAGAATGGAACCGAATACAAAGTGGATTGCGGTGGACCTAGCTGTGCGCCATGTGAGGTTGGTAATCCTGCGCTGACAGTAACCGTTGACAGCACATGGATCATAGACAGCAATAAGACGCAAAATCGATTCTGGACAGCCAGGTATGTCCAAGTCAATAATACCACCGATCCGGATAACATCATTGTAATTGCGTCAGACACTTTCCCAAATAACTCAGGTTTTATATCCATGGCATTTAAAATTCCGAGGTCATTGGAGCGTGGTGTTTATGAGGTATCAAATCTGGAAACGTATGAACGCTATGTTTCTTTCGCTCCCGGCGTAACACCGGGATCCGCCAGGTTGCAAAGCGGTGTGATCAGCATTACCAGTCGCGATGACGTGAACGGCTATATCTCAGGAAAGTTCGAGTTCATTTCTGAACCCGTCGATCCTTTTTTATACCGTGTTGCGCTTTTGGACGGGGAATTTATTGATGTTCCCACACAAGAGCCAAAATAGGCTATCATTTCAGTATCTTTGCACCATCCTTGGCAGAAGGGTATGGAGTCGTAATTAAGCGCGCTCATTGCAATGAATGGACATTTTTCGACTCATGGCTTTTTAAAGGCATTTGTTTTGCCTGCGGTGCTTACAATACTTTGCTCCACAGATCTAATTGCGCAAATAACAACTGTTTCGAGCGCTGACACCACCATTTGCCCCGGAAGCTCTGTTCAACTTTTTACCACCCCATCGGGGGGCAGCAGTTATACGTATACTTGGTCACCTGCCACGGGCCTAAACAACGCGAACATTGCCAGTCCTGTGGCAACGCCAAGCTCTTCCACAATTTACACTGTTACCGTAATAAACACCCCAACTTCTGATACGGTCACTGATGTCGTTACTATCACTGTGCAAAACGTTCCGCCTCCAGTTGGAATAATTCCCCAAAGGGACACCATATGCGGAGGTGACAGCGTGCAACTCAAAATCACAAATACGGCGCTTTGTGCAGTGGTCCCCGGCACTTGCTTAACTACCACGACAACCGGAACAGTAGGTTCAGGCACCTTTTGGGGAGGGTCTCAGTTTGAGAATCCATTTTATAAAGTCAATAATTTTTTTCAACAAGTTCGAAGTAACAAGCGGCAGTTCATTTTCACCAAAAACGACCTTACCAATGTTGGTGTAACCGGCCCTACCAATCTTACTTCGCTTTTCTTCAATTTCAATTTGTTTACCGGCAGTCAGACCTACGACAATTTGCGAATTAACATAGGCTGTACTAACGATTCGGTGTTTGGAAATTGGCAAGGTGGGCTGTCGAATGTCTACATCCCTAAAACAACGGTCATCAGCGGAAGTGGCTGGAGAGAATTTGTATTTGACAATGCTTTTCGTTGGGATGGGGAGAGCAATTTAGTGGTTGAATTGTGCTATGTGAATGCTTCTGCATCGAATGGTACGCCTTTTATTCAATATGAAATTATAACAGGACAAAATGTAATGCGCTACCAAGTGGCGAATAGCAATGTTTGCGGAGTTAATTCTGGCCAAAACATAAACCGTAGGCCTAACACTCGTTTTAAATTTTGCGACCTGGTTCATACCGATACGCTTACTTACACTTGGACACCAACTGCCGGCTTGTCTTCAGCCGTTATTCGATCGCCAAAGGCCAGTCCAACATCAACAACCACTTATATTGCCACGATCACTGATGCAAACGGTTGTTTGGTGGTTGATACCTCTGAGATTGTCGTGGGTAATAGCTTTGCGTTTACCGTTAACAGTGATACGGCCTTATGTGAAGCCGATACGATTCCATTGATATCCACAGATAATGCCGGGCCAGGAGCCAGCTATCAATGGTCGTCTGGAGCATTAATCACAAATGACACCTTGCCCAACACTACAGCTTATTTTACAGCAGACGCTGTGGTATATCTCTCAATAAAGAGCACAGCCGGTTGTGAAAGAACAGATAGTTTCAGTGTCAGTTTAAACCCACCGGTTAATACGGCCATTCTTACTCAAGACACCACGATTTGCGCCGGTGATTCTTTGCCCATAGACATAAGCACCAGTGCGGTGGGATGTCAGGCATACAATTGGATTAGCTGCACCAATCAGTCTGACTTGACCTTTTCGGGTACATCCAGCTTTCCCTCCGGTGGGGTGACCATCAGTCCATACGACGCGAATGGTTTTGGAAATAATCCGGGTCAAAAGAAGCAATACATCATTTTGGCTTCGGAACTCGCCGCTTTGACCAATTCCAAGAGCATTACCTCTCTTGGATTTAACCTCCTTTCAACGGGTTCGGCTTCTACGCTGCGACAAGGATTTACCATTAAGATCGGTTGTACATCTCAGAGTTCATTTACCGGTTTTGGTTCAATCCCATTCATTCAATCCACTCAGACGGTTTACACGCCTAAGAACATCAACATTAGTTCGGGGTGGAATGACTACGCTTTTGATGCGCCTTATGTCTGGGACGGAACATCCAACCTGGTGGTTGAAGTCTGCTGGCAAAATACTTCTTCCCTTGGCTTCACTTTTACCACCATGAATTATACGATTCTGGCAGCAAACAGAACTGCCATGAAGTGGAATTCGCCACCTTTTTGTAGTGACACAGTTGCGAATTTCGGAACGACGGTACGGCCCGAAATGCGCTTGAAATATTGCGCTAGCCCCCCCAATCAGGCTTACTCCTACCAATGGACGCCCGCCGCCGGACTGGACAACGATACCATTCCCAATGTGAAGGCTTCCCCCTCGGCAAGTACCCCTTATGAACTAAGGGTTACCGATCCACAGACGGGTTGTTTTGACCTTGACACCATTGACATCACGGTTGCCCCCAATTTCAATACTACGACCACGGCCGATTCGATCTTGTGTATAGAAGACAGTGTACAGCTCAATGCCAGTCATACCTCTTCGAACCCTGTAACCTACCTTTGGTCACCCGCTGCTTTAGTGTCTTCGACAAGTGTTTCAAACCCGTATATATTTGTAAATGATGCAATTACAATCTTATCTGAAATAAAATCCAGCTTGGGCTGTATCAAATGGGACACGTTGAATTTTGGCGTCCAAGATGCCCTTGACATCAATTTATCTTCGGCCGCAGGACCTAATTGCGAAGGTGATAGCCTCAGGCTTTTCGCGAATCCTTTGCTGGGTTGTGGTAAATCCAATTCCTCGCTTTGTAATGCATCTTCTACCATGAATATAGGAACGCAAACCTTTACTTCTTCCCAGTTCAACATCACCCCTTTTGTTTCCAGTGATCTTAGCGGAAGAAAACAGTTTCTAATCACTGCAGCTGAAATAGCTTCGGCCGGTTTGAACACTTCGGGTCAGATCTCATCACTTTCATTCGACATTTCAAACCTCGGCAAAGACGACTATCAAAATTTTAGAATTAAAATGGGTTGTACGTCGAGCAACTCACTGTCAACCACGTTTACTGGTGGTCTGGCCACGGTTTTTGAACCAAAAGACATTATTCTGGTCAACGGTATAAATTGGTTTGATTTCGACAACCGATTTAACTGGGACGGACTCTCCAATGTGGTGGTAGAGGTTTGCTATCAAAATAGTGCTTTGGGCATCAGCTCGGAGGTCCGCTATTCTCAGCCCTTCCCGGTTTTCAACTGTGTTTCTTACAACCGCGGAAATTCGGTTTGCAGTAATAATTCTGCCAGCTTGTATAACCGTCGAGCCAATATTGGCTTTAAGTACTGTTCTTACGTGCCCAATAGTTTCAGTTATGACTGGTCGCCGTCGAACTTATTCGACAACCCAACCTTAAAAAATCCAAAAGCATTGATGGATAGTCCGGGGCGGTATTATTTAGATCTTACAGACTTGACCACCGGATGCATCCTCACCGACAGCATCGATCTTTCATTAATAAGTTTTGATGTTGACGCGCAGAAAGACACCACGCTGTGTAATACAACCGATTATCCGTTAAGCGTTACCACCAATGCGGCCGACCCTAAATACTTTTGGTACCCAGGTTGGGAAGTTTCAAACGATACCATTCCCAATCCGAGTGTGACTGTTAAAAACGGTTCATTTTATTCGGTCATGGTAATTGACACTTCGGGTTGTATCAAATCTGACACTGTTTTCATCAATTTGTTGCCAAATCCAGCAGCCGTGGTTTCGGCAAGCAGGAACGTTTGCAGGGATGAAATTGTTCAGCTGCAGGGCAGTGGTGGTGGTACTTACAACTGGACTCCTGCAGCGGCTTTGGACGACGCTTCAATCCCCAATCCCGTTGCACGCGTCAATGAAACAACGACTTTTGTGCTAGGTGTAACAAATTCATTTGGATGTACCGATGAGGATAGTCTCACCCTTACAGTATACCCTTCGCCGCTACTCGATTTAGGTCCTGACACCAATTACTGCTTAGGCGGATTTCTTAAGTTAAAGGCGGGACCCGACTTTGCATCTTATGCATGGCAAGACAACTCATCTGATTCAGTGCTCTTGGTTTTAGGCGACGGTCAGTACTGGGTGCGCGTAACAGATGCCTTCAATTGCACCTTTACCGATACGGTGGAAATAGGATTGGCGCCTCTTCCAAAAACAGACATTCGATTTTTTACAGAAATCTGTGAAGGTGACAGCGCCATTCTTGACGCATCAAATGCAGGTTCTGCCTACTCATGGTCTACGGGTGAAACAAGCCAACAAATAGTTGTCCGAACTCCGGGCTTTTATTGGGTTGAGATCAACGATGGCACCTGTATAGGACGAGATTCAACGAATCTAGTGGTTTACGAATATCCGGTTTCTGAATTACCCCGCACGGCCGTATTTTGCAAAAAGGAAAACCCCTTTGGCATTACCCTTAGTGCCGGAGGTGAAGATTACCGCTACAAATGGGATAATGGACAAGTAACACCTTCAATCACGGTTTCTGAAGAAGGAACCTATGGCGTGACAATAATTAATGGGCGCGTGTGTGAAGTTCGAAGTTTTTCAAAAGTCGTAGAGTACTGTACTGAAAAGATTTTTGTACCGAATGCCTTTACTCCAAACAACGATCAGATCAACGATATATTCAGTATAAGCGCTTTGAATCTTGATGATTTTGAGTTCCACATTTATAACCGATGGGGAGAGCTGATATACCTTACTAAGAACCCAAATTTCACCTGGGATGGGACAAAAGATGGCAAACCGGTGCCCTCTGACACCTATGTTTGGAAGATCTTTTATAAGATCAAAGAAGCAGATGGAAATATAGCGTCCAAAGAAGAAAAAGGTAGCCTGAACTTAATTCGTTAGCTCAAACTGATCCGCATCAAGTCCTTGTGGAAATTTTTTACGGTAGTCCTCAAGGTAGGATTTGTTCAGGGCAACGGTGAAAGACCCCTCAATATCAATCACGGGTTCCAGTAAATAAGAGCCCTTGGGTTCGATAACAGCTGAATGTCCCGAATAGACCTTTCCATTACCATCTTCACCAACCCTGTTAACACCCAGGCAGTAAACTTGATTTTCAACTGCTCTGGCCCTTAGCAATATATCCCAGGCCGAAACTCTAACTTTGGGCCAGTTGGCTACGTAAAGAAGGACGTCAAATGCTGGGTTGAGACTTCCCTGAGTCTGATTTACACGATTGCTGCTCCAAACTGGAAATCTAAGATCGTAGCATACCATTGGCCGTATTTTCCAATTATTATACTCAATGGTTTTTAGGTGGTTGCCCGGAGAATAATGCGCCTCTTCCTTTGCCATTCTGAAAAGGTGCTTTTTATCGTAATGGATCGGATTTCCATCAGGAGGCATCCATACAAAGCGGTTATAATACTTGCCCTGCTCATTGCAAATAAAACTTCCCGCAACAACCAGCCCATATTCTTTTGCTTGTTGGTGCATCCAAGAGATAGTATTTCCATCCATGCTTTCCGCCAGAATTTTAGCGTTCATGGTAAAACCGGTAGAGAACATTTCCGGTAAAAGGACAATGTCGGTTTTCCCTTTTAATTCAGCGATCTTCCTTGCAAGGAATTCGAAGTTTGCCCTCTTGTTTTCCCAAAACAATTCCGTTTGAATCAAAGAGATCTTAAGGTCAGACACGTTATAGAAAGTTTAGTATTTCTGCCGCGGCCTGCAACGTACTGTCGTCTTTGGCAAAGCAAAACCGCAGCACTTTGTTGTCTACTTTTTTATGATAGAATACCGATACTGGAATGGAGGCCAGTTTATTCTTTTTTGTCAGTTCAATGGCATACTCTACGTCGCCCATATCCGTGATCCCATCGTATCTTAAAAGTTGGAAATAGGTGCCTTTGCTGGGCTCGAATTTAAAGCGACTGTTCGCTATTAATTTTAAAAAGAGGTCTCGCTTGTCTTGGTAAAAAGCGGAAAGGCCATTGTAGGCATCTTCGTACAAGAGAAATTCTGACAAGGCATGCTGTATTGGGGTGTTCACGGCAAAAACAATGTATTGATGCGCCTTCCTGAATTCTTTCATCAAGTTTTCGGGAGCAAGGCAATACCCCACTTTCCAACCCGTGGTATGATATGTCTTTCCAAAAGAAGAAACTACAAAGCTGCGTTCAGCCAATTTCGGAAATCGAGCCATGCTCTGGTGCTGCCTGCCATCAAACACAATATGCTCATAGACCTCATCGCTCAGCACCAGGATGTCTGAATTACCGACAATTTTTTCCAACTGGTCAAAATCTTCCTCGGTAAGCACATTTCCAGTCGGATTGTGCGGCGAATTAATAATGATCATCTTGGTTTTCTGGTTGATCACTTTCTTTACCAACTCCCAATCAATATGATAATCCGGGCCGCTCAGTTGCACAAAGATCGGCTTGCCTCCGCTCAATTCAATTGCCGGCTCAAAACAATCGTAAGCGGGGGTAAAAATGATGACTTCATCGCCTTCACTTATGCTACTAATAATGGCCGTAAATATGGCCTGAGTGCCCCCGGCCGTAATAGTAATTTCAGTTTCAGCGTTGTACCTCAAGCCGTACAATTTCTCGACCTTATCAGAGATCACTTTTCTCAATCCAATAAAACCGGCCATATGGCTGTATTGATTATAGCCTGCCTGCATGAATTTATTCACAAGTTCTATCAGTGAGGGGCTGCAGCTAAAGTCGGGGAATCCTTGTGAGAGGTTTATGGCCTGTTCCTGGACGGCCAGGTGGCTCATAGTGGTAAAAATGCTCGTTTCTACTTGTGGTAGTTTAGAGCGAATAGATCCTGAAAACTGTGGCATGGTGGTTGTTTCGGCGTTAAATGTAAAGATATTACAATTGGAGTATTGTAAAAAGCCGGACAATTATCTAACATCCTTATTTGGTACATTTGTTCAAAAGAATCCCATGCTAAAATCAATCGTTGCAACTATACTGCTGTTCACCTTTACTTCTTTTTTATGGTCACAGAATGTCACTCATGGGCAATGGACGGACCTTTTACAGAAATACGTTGATCCATATGGCAATGTAAATTACCAAGGTTTTAAAAGCGATGAAGAAGTACTAAATCAATACCTGGAGTTTTTAGAAAAGAACCCGCCCCAACCAAATTGGAAAGTAGAACAGCAAGAAGCTTTTTGGATAAATGCATATAACGCATTCACTATTAAACTCATATTAAAATACTATCCTCTAAAAACGATCATGGACATAAAGGAAGATGGAAAAGATGCCTGGAATATTCCTTTCATTGACATCGGCGGTAAGTTGTATACATTGAATTACATAGAAAAGACCATGCTGTTGGGTCAATTCAATGATTCGCGTATCCATTTTGCCATAAATTGTTCCGCCAAATCGTGCCCCCCACTTAGAAACAAGGCCTATACAGCAGAAAATCTCAACATTGAACTCCGTTTGGCAGCCAGGGGTTTCATCAACGATGATAGGTATAATATACTGAGTAAGAATCACTTGCAGGTTTCAAAAATATTTGAGTGGTACGCATCAGATTTTTTAAAGGAGGAATCTTCGATTCCGGTTTACATCAATAAACAAACTCCTCATTTGGAAATAGCTAAAAATGCCAGTTTAAACTTCTTGAAGTACAATTGGGATTTGAACGGAAAATAACCTCAAAAATGGAAAACACCTATTACGACCCCGCTGACCTTAAAAAGTTTGGTGACATCGCCGAATTTGAACCGGAGTTGGCCAAAAAGTTCTTCTCATATTACAACAGTGTATTTGAGGAAGGAGCCCTAACTGCGAGAGAAAAGGCATTGATCGCACTGGCAGTTTCGCATACCATTCAATGCCCTTACTGCATAGACGCGTATTCCGTTGGCTGTTTGGAGAAAGGGCTGGATGAAGCCCAAATGATGGAAGCGGTTCACGTAGCAGCTGCAATACGCGGAGGAGCTTCTTTGGTACACGGAGTGCAAATGATGAACAAGGTCAAGAAACTTTCCATGTGAAATGGCCCAGACACTCAAACATTTAAATGCAACCTTGGCTTCGCCCTCCTACCAGAACGATGTTCTGAACAACGGCCTTTTTACCGGTGGAAAGCTCCCGAGATTCAAAGAAATGCTCAAGAAGAGTGGATTTCAGCAATTAAAACCAACGGACCTCGAAATATTTCAAATCAATTTGGGCTACATGTGTAACCAAACATGCAAGCACTGCCATGTGGATGCCGGTCCCGAAAGAAAGGAAATTATGGAGCGCGAGGTCATGGACCTTTGTGTGTCTAAAATTCGTGAATTTGGTGTGCCCACGGTCGATCTTACCGGCGGAGCTCCCGAAATGAATCCCAATTTCAGGTATTTCATATCGGAACTCAGAAAAGCGGGAGTGAAGGAAATCATCGTTCGTTCCAATCTGACCATTTTTCTGGCCAGTGCTTCTTACCAGGATTTGCCCGAGTTCTTTCGGGAAAACCGATTACGCGTGGTAAGTTCGCTTCCATATTTCTCTGCATCAAAGACTGATCGACAACGAGGCAATGGCGTTTTCGATAAATCCATCAAGGCTTTGCGAATGTTGAATGAAGTTGGTTACGGAGATGACCTGATACTCGACTTGGTCTATAATCCGGGTGGAGCATTTTTGCCAGGTGATCAAAAGGAATTGGAGCGAACCTTCAAAAGAGTCCTAAAGGATAACCATGATATAACATTCAATCAATTATTCGCACTAACGAATCTGCCCATCAATCGTTTTTTGGACTATCTCATTGCTAGCGGTAATTACGAAGATTATATGGAAAAATTAGTGGAGTCATTTAATCCTGCTGCCGTTGATGGTTTAATGTGTCGCAATACCATATCGGTTGATTACACCGGTAAGGTTTATGACTGCGATTTTAATCAGATGCTACAATTGGGAGTTGTGACTTCATCGGGAATGAATTTAGCTGACATAAGTTTGCAGGCACTTAAACAACGAGCAATTGTGACCGGACAGCACTGTTATGGATGCACAGCAGGAGCAGGATCAAGTTGCCAAGGCTCAACAGTAAGTCAATAGTAAATGAGAATCAGCCAATTATTCTTTCTTTTATTAGCAGCCTGTGGTATCAGGGGTCAAAGCTTCGATCAAATGGTCGACAATCTTATCGACAAAAGCATTCCGCTGATTCAACCAAACGAACTGGACAAGGAACGCACAACTTCCTCAAACCTTGTAATCCTTGATGCAAGAGCACGTGAAGAATACCAGGTAAGTCATCTTGAAGGAGCCCTCTGGGTTGGATATAAGGATTTTGACATGAATCAGCTCAGTTTGGATCCCGGCAGTGAAATTGTCGTATACTGTTCGGTGGGATATCGAAGTGAGAAAGTGGCTGAACAAATTGAAAAGGCCGGATATAAGAATGTAAAAAACTTATACGGGGGTATCTTTAATTGGGTAAACAATGGTTACTCCGTCGTTGATGGCAATGAAGTAAAAACTCAAAAAGTACATCCATACAGCAATTCATGGGGAAAATGGCTGATCAAGGGGGAAAAAGCATATGAGTGATCATTTAATAGTTTTTATGCGAAGTCAGGTACAGGGCAAGGTAAAAACCCGACTTGCACAATACCTTGGAGACGAAGAGGCACTTGCGGTATATAAGTGGTTGGTGAAGCACACCATGGATGCCATTGCAGACCTACCCATTTCAGTTCACCTCTACTTTGACGAACCCGATCACCGTTTCAGTATGACAAAAGGAATGAAGGTGAAAGAGCAGTCCAAAGGAAAATTGGATGATAAATTAAATAATGCACTTAAAAGTTGCCTGATGGACGGCGCGAGGAAAGTGGTGATCATTGGCAGCGATTGTCCAGAGATTTCAGGAGAACTGATTATGGAAGCCTTCAATGCGCTTGACCGCAGTGATCTTGTCGTGGGCCCGGCAGCGGATGGCGGATTCTACCTATTGGGACAAAAAGAGCAATATCCCTCTCTGCTGAAAGGAATTACCTGGAGTGCTTCAACCACCTGCCGTGAACTTATGACAAATGCCGTTGAATTGGACTTGAATGTTCACATGCTTCAGGTTAAACGTGACATAGATACACTTACGGATTTCAGGCATTTCGAAAAGATGTACCAGGTTTATAAGTCAAATAAGCAAAGTCGTGTCCTTTAAAGACACCATTGATCAGGCATTTAGCACCTTGACAAGAGCTGGAATGGGTTCGGCGAAAAGCGCGGTTATTTTGGGTACCGGGCTGGGCCAACTACTTGAGGAAATAGAAATTATAAAGATAGTTGAGTATTCAAGTATTCCTGGATTTAAGATGCCCACAGTGGTAAGTCACGAGGGAAAAATGGTACTTGGAAATCTTGATAGCCATCCGATATTAGCTCTGGACGGCCGTCTTCATTACTACGAAGGTTTTTCTATGAAAGACATCACTTTTCCGCTATATGTGCTAAAAAAATTAGGGATCAAGCGCCTTTTTGTTTCTAATGCTGCAGGAAATTTAAATCCGGCCTGGAATAAAGGAGACATCATGATGGTTGAAGATCACATCAATTTACTTCCCGAAAATCCTCTTCGTGGAGAAAATGACCATGATGTAGGTCCCCGGTGGCCCGACATGTTTGAACCGTATGATTCGGATCTGCGTGCAGCAATCAATCAAGCCGCAAGCGGCATTGACTTGACATTGCGCAAAGGAGTGTATGTGGCGGTTCAGGGTCCAAATCTTGAAACGAGGGCTGAATACAGCATGCTTCGGAACATGGGTGCTGACGCTGTGGGCATGTCAACGGTTCCCGAGGTGATCGTTGCCAACTATTTAGGCCTGCCTGTTTGTGCACTTTCGGTGCTGACCGATGACTGCGATCCAACCAGACTTGCCCCTGTCAACATAAAAGAAATCATGGCCATTGCAGCAAAGGCCGAAGGAGATCTGACCTCTTTGCTAAAGCAGGCAATTGCCGGTATATCACGACATGATTAAATAAAAAAACAGAACTAATTGTACAGCCTGATGTATTGTGTGAAATATGGCCAAAAAGGGGAATCAAAATCTTTTGGATAGCTATGTATCCACTTCTGCGAAGGACATTGAACGATGTATTTAGTCAACTTTTCGGCGTAGATTTGCGCTTGATATGAAACAATTATTGCCACTTTTAATTCTACTGGCCAGCCATCAAATGGTTGAAGCCCAGTTGCGTATTGATTCTTCTTTTGCCTTTTCGAGTAATCCGGCCAAGAAATATTCCATATACGTACCCAGCGCATACAATGCATCCTCGGCCAATGAAATGATGGTCGGCTTCCACCCATTCAATACGTTAAGATGGAATGCTCAATCATGGTGTGACACCCTGTTGGCTTTTGCAGAAATGAATGACTTGCTGTTGATTTGTCCAGACGGCGACAGTGACGGAGATGTTACCGACAGCGTGGATTATGCCTTTACCCTGGCGTTAATGGATTCGGCCAGAAAATGGTTCAATGTGGATACTGGCCGTGTTTATGCCATTGGCTTTTCGGTTGGAGGAAAGGCAGTTTACGAATTTGGTTTGGAACACGCCGGTCTTTTTGGGGGATTTATTCCCGTTGGGGCAGCCGTAAACGGATCATCTTTTGTTTCTTCCACCATTAGTAAATCCGGCCGAAAACCTTTTTACCTGGTTCATGGAAGTCTAGATGTGCCAAATACGCGATTTTTCCCTATGCTCAGTGCCCTGAATGCCAACTGTGCCTATGTGGACTCCAATTACATGATCGGTGTGGGACATACCATCGATTTTCCGAATCGAAATCAACATCTAAGCACGGCATATAGATGGGTTGATTCCGTTAATCTGGCACCAAAAACGGGGACATTCAGTCTTGTTTCACCCATTTCATTTTCGAGCATTGAATTAAAAGGATTTCATGAATTAACGCATCAATTTGCCTGGAAGAAATCGAGTCTTGCCGATAACTGTGGTGTGTTGAAGTACGAAATCATGTTTGATTATCCAGGTGCAGGGTTCGCTAATCCACTTCTTGTTGCCAATGCAGATAACAATGGCGAGGACACGGTTTTCACTATTACCAATCATCAAGCAGATTCCGCATTGAGTAGCGTTGGCCTTCCTTTTAATACCGCAACTGCGTTGGAATGGACGGTTCGTTCAGTGTTACTGGGAAAATACAGCGATACGGCCAAGGCTTTTACCGTTGTTGTGACGCGAAAAACGCTGGGATTCAACCTCACTTCACCTTCAAACAACAACGTTGTAACCCTTGAAGGCGGTCAGAATAAATTATTCGATTGGTCTGACTTGAACCATTATGCTTCGGTAAAATATAAGCTGGAGTTTGACGACACCAGCGGCAATTTTTCAAATCCACTTTATTCCGGTTTTTCTCCAAATAATGGAGCAAATAGTAATTACAGTATTGGCCATGAAGAACTTTATTACGGCTTGTTCTTTGATAATAATTACGCCATCGGTGACAGCCTCCATTTACAATGGACAGCCAGCGCCGAGGATAGTGCCTACCGAGAATATGCCTCTTCAAACAGGAACATTTTACTAATACGTGGTAACATCGGATTTTCACTGGTTTTTCCACAAAATAATGTCTTGATTCAAAGTAAAAAGGGAAGTAACTATAGTTTTTTCTGGGACAGCGTACCACGTGATAACGTGACCTATGAATGGTTGTTTGATACCATCGGCGCCGACCTTACCGATTCAGCATCATTTCAACTGCGCTCGGATAATGGGGGTATGAATGCACATTTTTTGGCTGATTTTGCTTTTTTGGATAGCATAATGAATTTTTACGGTGTTGATTACCTTGACACCCTGAAAGGGAAATGGACCATCCGGGCATTAAAGAATGGTAATCTCGAATACTCACTGGAAACATACAGCTTGAATATACTCCGAGCCCATCCGGTTGGAATAAATCAGCTTGGATTAGCAGATCAGGTAAGCGTGATCCCCAATCCGGCCGATGAGGGTGTATGGATCAAATGGCCAAATAATTGGTCTGTTGATCAATTGGAAGTACGCGACATGTCGGGAAGGAAACTAATTTCATCGAGACCAATGGGGATAGGAATGGCGGAACTACAGGTTACGAACCTCGAGAATGGCGCTTATATCCTTGTGCTGATCAATGCAGAGCAACAGATCAATCTACGCTTTTTGGTTCAACATTGACATGCCAATCTTAAGCCAGTTTTAATTAGTTTTGGCTTCCTTTTAACAATCCATGACACCGTCTAAACGTGTAGCAGTTATTGGCGCAGGACCTGCCGGCATGACCGCCGCCTATCAATTATCCAAAGAAGCGGGAATCAACGTCGAGGTGTTCGAGGCGGCCCCATTTGTAGGCGGTCTGGCCAAATCAATCGACCTTTGGAATCAACGGGTAGACATCGGGCCGCACCGGTTTTTTTCTAGCGACAAGCAGGTTAATTCCTTATGGCTCGAAGTGGTAGGTTCGGATTATCAAATGGTTGACCGTCTAACCAGAATATTATACGATGACAATTTTTTTTACTATCCGTTAAAGCCCTTTGATGCACTTTCCAAACTGGGGTTTATCGAAGCGGCGCGATGCCTGTGGAGTTTTGCCATTCAACGATTTAGAAAGGCTCCAGACACTAGCACATTTGAAGGTTGGGTCACCAATCGTTTCGGCAAACGCCTGTTTGAAATATTCTTTAAGACTTATAGCGAAAAACTCTGGGGGATTACTTGTGATAAGTTGGATGCTGATTTTGCAGCTCAGCGGATAAAAAAACTGTCGTTGTTCGAAGTAGTTAAAAATGCACTTCACTTAACCAAAAAGGGAACGCATAAAACGCTGGTCGATCAGTTTGCATATCCTTTGGGCGGGACAGGAATGGTATACGAAAAAATGAAAGAAAAGGTGATGGCTAATGGAGGATATGTGCACCTAAGCCGGCCTGTCAAAAAGGTATTGACAAAGGGAAATAAGGCCGTGGGCATTGAGTTGGAGAACGGCGATACCCTTGAGTTTGACGAAGTTATTTCGTCCATGCCCTTGACATTGCTGGTGGAGCGTCTGGATGACGTGCCCGAACAGATAAGGAACAAAGTTTCCAAATTAACCTATCGAAATACCATTATGGTTTATCTGCACGTTGATGCGGTTGACTTGTTCCCCGACAATTGGCTATACATCCACTCTCAGGACCTAAGTTTTGGGAGGATAACGAATTTTAGAAATTGGGTTCCACAACTATATGGAAATGAGAATAGGACCATTTTGGCGTTGGAATACTGGTGCTATGAGGAAGACGATTTTTGGACAAAGAGCGACGATGAAATAATTGCCCAGGCTCAAGAAGAGGTAAGAAAAACTTCACTAATTGGAAAGGCAGCGATTCTGGATGGTAAAGTCATTCGCCTTCCAAGATGTTACCCGGTCTATAGCATGGGATATAAAGAGCATTTGAAACCTGTAGAGGACTTTCTTAGTTCCTATGAGTCCCTTTCCGTCATAGGTCGGTACGGCGCGTTTAAATATAATAACCAGGACCACTCTATCCTAATGGGGATGCGCGCGGCGGAAAATATATCCAAGGGGGCATCAAATGACCTTTGGGACATCAATACTGATTACGACAACTACCAGGAGAGTTACATTATCACCAGTACAGGGCTCGAAAAGAATTAAAGAATTTTTTTGAGCATGATGAGCAAGTACCGATCCATGACTTTTTCCTTGCTTCCCCCAGCATGAAATACTTCTCTGAGAGTCTTGGCCAGATTTTCTTTACCGCCTATTTCCTGATCAAATCTTTCGTATAGTTTTACCACTGTTTCTATGCGCTGGGCATCATTTTGACGGTCAAAAATATGCTTGATTCGATTGTAGTTTTCTTCGCCTACTTTAAAGATGATCTGGTCCTTTTCTTCTTCACTAATTTCAAGGTCGGCATTGGCGCCCAGGATGAGCAAAAAAGTAAGAAAATCTTTATAGGGCCATTTTTCCGGACTTTCCATAAGGCTGACTAAATGTATGAAAAATTAAAAAAGGAGGCCTAAGCCTCCTTTGAATAAATAATTAAAATTTAAGGATCAACAATACTCGTCAAATGCAGCTTTAAGATTGTCGGCAATCATTTGTGGAGAGGAGCCTTCAATGTGATGCCTTTCTATGAAATGCACTAGTTTACCATTTTGGAAAAGACCTACACAAGGACTTGATGGAGGGTAAGGTAGCATGTATTTTCTGGCCTGAGCGGTTGCCTCCTGGTCAAAACCGGCAAAAACGGTGGTCAATTTGTTTGGTGTTTTACTGTTTTGAACAGCGAGCTTAACACCTGGTCTGGCACTACCAGCTGCACAACCGCAAACAGAATTAACCATGACCAACACTGTTCCTGAGTCTGCACTCAAAGCCTTATCCACATCTTCTGGGGTGGTTAACTCGTCAAATCCAACATCGGTGAGTTCGGTTTTCATTGGAGCTACTAAATCGGGAGGATACATTTTTTTCTTTTTTGGTTAGACCGTCAAAATTACGAAGAATGATCTTACCTTTTTTTTCTGAAAAAATTAGTCAAAATTTTAGAGCAATGTTCTTCAAGCACACCGTGCAAAACGGTTGTTTTTGGGTGGAGCGCATTGTGTTTGGCGAATAGTGAATAACCCCGTTTTGCGTCACTTGCACCGTAAACCAATTTACCCAATTGACTCCAAAAAAGGGCACCAGCGCACATCAAACATGGTTCGAGGGTGACATACAAGGTACATTTATTGAGGTATTTGCTCAAAAGGTGATTGGAAGCTGAAGTTATAGCAAGAATTTCGGCATGTGCAGTGGCATCGTTTAATAATTCGGTGCTATTGTGGGTTCTGGCGATTATCTTATTTCGGATTACAACAACAGCACCAACGGGAACCTCGTCTTTTTCAGCAGCTGTATTTGCCTCTTTCAGCGCCTCGCGCATAAAGTATTCGTCAGAAAACAGTTCGATCTCTTTGTCAATGGGAAGCATTGGTTCAATATTAGCCAAAATGGCCTAATGAAAGCTAGACCCATTGCACTATAATTTTCTAATTTCGCAGCACACTACAAGCACTTGTCTCATGACACCTACTACAGAAATATACCGCAGTCATACTTGTGGAGAACTCACCAAAGATCACGTTGGGCAGGAGGTGATACTATCCGGCTGGGTCCAGCGCTCAAGAGAATTGGGTGGGTTGACCTTCATTGATCTCAGGGACCGCTATGGACTCACACAATTGGCTTTCAACATGGAAAAAGATTCCGATTTATGCGGTCAAGCCAGGAAAGTTGGCAGGGAATACGTGCTAAGAGTAACGGGAATGGTCAGAGAACGTGAGAGTAAAAATGCAGCTATGGCCACCGGAGACATCGAGATAGAAGTGAGCGATCTGTTTATTCTCGATGACAGTGAAACACCACCTTTTACCATAGAGGAAAACACAGATGGTGGAGAAGAATTACGGATGAAATACCGCTACCTTGACCTTAGAAGAAAAGTTGTTCAAGAGAACATCGTCCTTCGGCACAAGCTTGCCCAGCAAGTGCGCTCTTATTTAAATCAACAGGATTTCCTCGAAATAGAAACCCCTTTTTTAATCAAATCGACCCCGGAAGGTGCGCGTGATTTTGTTGTTCCCTCTAGAATGAATGAAGGACAATTTTATGCCTTGCCGCAGTCACCCCAGACGTTTAAGCAATTGCTGATGGTGGCGGGATACGATCGTTATTATCAGATTGTCAAATGTTTCAGAGACGAAGATCTCAGAGCCGATCGACAACCGGAATTCACACAGATTGACTGCGAAATGTCATTTGTAAGGCAACAGGATGTCAGACGTGTTTTTGAAGGACTGGTTCGCCACCTATTTAAGGAGGTCAAGGGAATTGAATTAGGGGATATTCCACTTATGCCTTATAAGGAGGCCCTCAGATTATACGGTAGCGATAAACCCGACATCCGTTTTGGGATGAAATTCGTGGAGCTCACCGAATTAGTTAAGGGAAAGGGATTTCAGGTTTTCGATCAGTCAGAACTCATTGTGGGAATAAAGGCAGAAGGTTGTGCAGAATATTCCAGAAAACAACTGGATGCACTAACTGATTTTGTTCGCAAACCACAGGTAGGGGGCAAGGGATTGGTATATGTGAAGTGTAATTCGGATGGCACCTTTAAATCTTCGGTTGACAAATTTTTTACCCAGGCTGACCTTAAAGCCTGGAAAGAGTCCTTTGACGCCAAGGAGGGCGATCTCTTGTTAGTTGTCTCCGGCGATACTATAAAAAGTCGGGAAGTTCTATGTGAGCTTCGGTTGGAAATGGGAAATCAACTTGGCCTTAGAAAAAGAAATGAATACATGGCGCTTTGGGTAAACGATTTTCCATTGTTGGAATGGGACGAGGATACAAGTCGACACCACGCCTTGCATCACCCATTTACATCGTTTTTAAAAAATGACACCGAAAGAAAGAAAATAGCAGAGGGCCGATTAACATCGCTTGTCGCAGATGCTTATGACTTGGTGATTAACGGTGTGGAAGTCGGAGGAGGTTCAATCCGAATAACAGAAAGAGAGGTCCAGGCTGAAATGCTCAAGTGGTTGGGTTTCACTGAGCAGGAGGCCAAGGCCCAATTTGGATTTTTAATGGATGCTTTCAAGTTTGGCACGCCACCGCACGGGGGAATTGCATTTGGTTTTGACCGTATTTGCGCCCTGTTGGGCGGAAGTGATTCCATCAGGGATTTTATTGCTTTTCCGAAAAATAATTCTGGAAGGGATGTCATGCTCGATGCTCCGGCTGGAATATCAATCGAACAGCTCGACGAACTTGGACTAAGCACCAAAAAGCAATAGATGACATGAGAAAAATACTTGTAATTGGCTGTTTAGGTCAGGTAGGGAGTGAATTAACCGAAGCTCTTCGTAAAAAATTGGGAGATGACAATGTCATTGGGTCGGACATTCGAAAACCGGAGAAAAGTGATGGCCCCTTTGAGGTGTTAGACGTTTTGGACAAAGAGTCTATGAAAGCTATCATCCTCAAATACCAGGTAAGTGAGGTTTACAATCTTGCCGCGCTTTTATCGGCCACAGCTGAAAAGAACATAGAATTTGCCTGGAAGTTAAATATGGAAGGTCTTTTTCACACCTTAAACCTTGCCAAAGAAGGACATATTAAAAAACTTTTCTGGCCTAGTTCCATTGCTGTTTTTGGACCTGGAACACCCAAAGATCACACACCTCAGGATACCATCACAGATCCCAATACCGTATATGGAATTAGTAAACTAGCCGGCGAAAGATGGTGCGAATACTACGCCGCAAAGTTTGGCGTCGATGTGAGAAGTGTCCGTTACCCTGGACTTATCGGATATAAATCATTGCCCGGGGGAGGAACAACTGATTACGCTGTGGACATTTTTCACCAGGCCTTGGCCACCGGTGCATATACCTGTTTCCTATCGGAAAACACCGCCTTACCCATGATGTACATGCCCGATGCGATGAGGGCCACAATTCAGATAATGGAGGCCGATAGCAGCGCTATAAAGATTAGATCGAGCTATAATATTTCGGGCATCAGCTTTTCCCCAAAAGAAATTGCCGCAGCAATAAAAAGGACATTGCCTGACTTTACCATTAATTACCTGCCTGATTTCAGACAAGCCATCGCCGATAGTTGGCCAAAAGAGATTGATGATTCCAGGGCCAGGCAGGATTGGGGCTGGAAGCACAGCTTTGATCTGGAGGCCATGGTCAAAAATATGCTTGAAAACTTAGGGAAGCTATAGAGGAATTACTATTTTTATTGCTTCCCACAGCGAGGCATATGATTATGAGGTCAATACGTTCAATTGCTATTCTTCTTTCGGTCCTATTCTTTTGCTCCATCGGCAGCGCCCAAACCTACGAGCTGGTCAATGGCGATACCATCAACAAAGTGGACGTGCTTGGAAAACGTCAGGGTAAATGGATCATTACAGGAAAAACCAAGCGCCTTCCGGGTTATGGAGCCCAGTCAAAAATTGAAGAAGGGACATATAAAAGCAGCAGAAAAACCGGAAATTGGATATCCTACTACAGTAACGGAAAAGTTAAAAATGAGATAACCTATAAGTCAGGCAGGCCATATGGTCCTTATAAAACATATTATCCAAATGGAGTTTTGGAGGAAGAAGGCAACTGGCAGAATAACCGAAATACGGGGACTTTTAAGCGCTATCACGAGAACGGAAAGGTTTCACAAGCCTTTAGCTTTAACAGTACGGGCAAGCGAGAAGGTAAACAGTCCTACTATTACGAGAATGGCCAGGTCATGATCGAGGGGGATTGGGCCGGCGGTAAAGAATCAGGAACACTGACTGAGTATTACGAAAACGGTGAATTAAAAGCAAAGAAAGTTTTTGCTGATGGCAATTTGGATGAAGCTAGAACGCAAGTCTACAAAGCCAAAACACCTGAACCCGACAAAGTGAAGGAAGAGGAAAAAGATGCTCCGATCAGGAATGTAGTGGCAACGAAAGATGAAAAACCAAATACAGGACATTTTGATGGAAACGGTCACCATAAATTGTACAACAAGGACAAAATATTGGTGAAAGACGGTGTGTTCAGAAACTACAAACTGATTGATGGAAAGTGGTATAAGTACGACGAGAATAACATCTTACTCAACATAGAGCGCATTAAAAATGGTCGCTATGTGGGTGACGTACCCTTTGACGAGGAATAATTCCTGACCTCCTTCACGCTCCTTTTTAGTTTCTTTGCAAACCATTTCTAATCACCCATGGGCGAATTACATTTATATAACACCCTTAGTCGAAAAAAGGAAGTATTCAAGGCGCTAAAACCTCCCTTTGTGGGAATGTATGTATGTGGCCCCACTGTTTATGGAGATGCCCATTTAGGTCACGCCAAATCCTATATTTCTTTTGACGTCATTTACAGATATCTTTTGAATCTTGGATATAAAGTGCGTTATGTCCAAAACATCACCGATGTAGGACATTTGACGGATGACGCAGACCAGGGGGAAGATAAAATTGCCAAACAATCGAGGTTGGAGCGAGTAGATCCCATGGAAGTTGTCGAGCGATACATGGCCAATTATTACCGCGACATGGATGCCTTGAATAATTTGAGGCCAAGCATAGCTCCCAGACCTTCGGGACACATTCAGGAACAAATAGCTTCAATTGAGAAGATCATTGAAAATGGCTATGCTTACGAGCAAAACGGATCGGTTTACTTTGATGTAGTGGCGTATAACAAGGACGGACAATATGGAAAATTGAGTGGGAGAAATGTTGATGAAATGTTGGAAGGAGCGGCAAACCGCACCCTGGATAAACAAGAGGAAAAGAAAAATCCTGTTGATTTCGCTCTTTGGAAACGTGCCGGCGAAGAACACTTGATGCAATGGGACTCTCCTTGGGGCAGCGGTTATCCTGGATGGCATATCGAATGCAGTGTCATGAGTCAGAAATACCTTGGAGACACCTTTGACATACACGGAGGTGGACTTGAGAATGCCTTTCCCCATCATGAATGTGAAATTGCACAAGCCGAAGCAGAAAAGGGAAAGGAATTTGCCAGGTACTGGCTCCACAATAACATGGTTACCATCAATGGCCAGAAAATGGGTAAATCTTTAGGAAACAGCATTACACTTGAGCAATTGTTTTCTGGTGATAACAATCAGTTGGATAAAGCGTATTCACCAATGACGGTGCGATTTTTTATACTGATGTCACATTACAGATCCACCTTGGATTTTTCAAATGAGGCCTTGACTGCCGCCGAAAAAGGGCTCAATCGCCTGATGAATTCATTGGAACAACTTGCGAAACTCAAAGCCGCAGATTCGTCAGACCTGGACCCGGCAATGCTGGAAAAGAATGCCAGAACGGCAATGGATGATGACTTCAACACACCCATGGCCATTGCTCAATTATTTGAGGGATGCAAATGGATTAATCTGATCTCAGAAGGAAAAAAGCAAATGACGAAAAATGATCTTAGTCAGCTTCAAACCTTCATGCAGACCTTTGCTTTTGACATTCTGGGCCTAAAAATGGAAGAATCAGCAAGTGGGGATGCAATAGACGGTTTGATGGACCTTATCATCGACATTCGTCAGCAGGCCAAGGTGAACAAGAACTACGAATTATCCGACAAAATCAGGAATCGCTTAAACGATATCCGCATCGAGATAAGAGACGGCAAGGAAGGCACTGATTGGGTGATACACCCGTGATTATTCCCTGATCACCAACTCTCTGAAGCCCTCAAGTGGTGTTCCGGTTTCATCGACCACTTTTTCGATACGCAATTTAGCAGGAGCTTTAAGTTTTTCGAGAATCGACAGGGCTTCTTCTGTTAACTCATTACCCTCAATCTCCATCTCTATTCGTTTGGATTTCTTCAAGGCAACAAACAGAAAGCTGGCAACTTCATTTTCGCTGTCTCTTACACTTATGTAATTGCATTCGCGGTAGTCGTCAAGACTGAATTCTGACTGATTGCTGTTGCAGATCAAGATATACGAGTTCTCCCGATCATCTTGTGCGACCATTTGGATGGTAAGCATTAAAAATAGTACTGTAGTTATCGATTTCATAAGCAAATGTTATTCTTGAACTTGACTGCAAATATCGTAAGCGAGATCAACATAATGATAAAGATCTGCAGGTTGTTCCAAAGCATCCTTGTCACCCCGTTTCTTTCCCAGTCTAACAATCACCGCATTGAGCTCGGGCAGAACAACGATGTATTGACCAAGGATTCCTCTGGCGTAAACGATGTTAGGCGATCGGTAATCCATTCGCCACCAATGCAAGCCATAGTGCGGAATTTCAATTCCACTTTCCAAAAAGACAGGTTTTCTCAATTCACTCAAAAACGCTTCGTTAATCACACGTTCTCCATTATATCTTCCGCTGTCTAATAGGATCTGGCCTAACCGAGCAAAATCATGGGCGTTTGAATAAAAACAGCAATAGGCTTTTTCAATGCCATCATCTGCATCCAAATTCCAAAATGCAGGTAGCGATGCCCCTATGGGTTTCCAAAAATTGGTCGACACGAAATCACTTAGATTCTGGCCTGAACAACGCTGCACAATAGCCGCCAGTAGGATGGTATTGCCACCGGCATATTTCCACTCAGTATTGGGTTTGGATGCCGCTTCAAATTGAAGGGTTTTTTCTAATAGTTCATCACCGTAGTAAGCTTTAGCCATGAAGCCTAGCGGATTTCCATAGCTTTCGTCAAAATTGATGCCGGACGCCATATTCAGCAAGTTTCTGATTGTCACTTCATTTCGGAATTCTCCTTTTAATTCAGGGATGAAATCCACCACCGCCTGATCAAGATTTTTAATCAGCTCCAGCTCAATGCATTTTCCAATACTCAGTCCTACGATAGACTTGGCCACCGAAAAAGAATTGGTTTTTGAGGCGCTTGTATAACCCTCCCAGTATTGTTCAAATATAATTTCGCCTTTTTGAAGAATCAGTAATGAGACGGCTTCGTATTGCTCTATTTGCTGAATCAATTCTTCATCTGCCTTCACATTTCCATAAGCTCGGTGAAACCTGAGTGGGATTTCGCCTGCGGCTTCCACTTCTCTTGACGGAAATATGTCGTATTCATCAATTGAAGGTCCGGTTTGCCCCACCAAGTAAGTACTTGCCACAGCTTTAAACAGATGATCGTTGCCACTGATTTCAAGGGCAATAATGACTAGTATGAATAAACTCGCCAAAGCGCTCGAAAAAATTCGTACGATTTTCATGACTTTGCGAGCTCGCCCTTCAAGAAGTTTATCACATCGATTTCGATGGGGTCGGTTCCATTGAGTTCAGCAATATTCACCGAAATCCAATCCGTCAAATGGATAAGGTACAAGCTTCGATCTAACATAGTTTTCCCTTTACTCCAAATTTCGTGAACATTCGGGGTGTATTTGCTAATTATTTCTCCTGAAAGGTCAAAGCGGCGCTGATTTCGCTGAAAGTCGGCAGTGTTTCGAAGAAAAACGACCGCTAAATCTTCGTTGCTTTCTCTCCATCCCACCAGTTCGTTGTGGTTCATTTCGGGAATGACATGGTGCCAGCAAAGCTTTTTTGAATTTTCATTGATCTGCTGACGAAATCGCACACCGACACCTTCATAGTTGGATTCGGAGTAGATGATGATGCGTTTGTCTTTCAATTCGCGGGCCAGGTCCGTGGCCAGTTTCTGAATGTCTTTGGATTCTTCTTCGAGCAGTTTAACAGCACGTTGGAATTCCGCCCTCAGATTCCAATCAATCAATTTTCCTGCTTTGAGGGTTGCAAACAACTGTGGAAAAGAATAGCCAAAAGCACCCCTTGGAGGCAGTCCGCCCGGGATGACGATGCATGAAAAACCGCGCTGAGTAGCCAACTCCTGTATTTTTCCACCGGAACAAATGCAATAGATGTTCTTCGTTCTTGAAGCAGCCTGCTCAAGTGCATTCATGGTCTCTTCGGTATTGCCCGAATACGAGGAAGCGATAACCAAACTATTTGCTGAAACAAAGGCCGGAATATTGTAATCCTTACAGCTGATCAAGGGCACCTTCATCTCTTGGCTCAATACATGTGAAACGATGGTGCCGCCAATCCCGGAACCTCCCAATCCGATCACAACAACATTATTGATTGCTGATCCCGGTTCCTTAAGTACCGATTTCTCTGCAATTTCGATGGCCGCCCGAAGGTGAACGGTAAAGTTTGCTACGTGTTCTTTCATCTATCTGAAATTGTTGCGCAAAGAAATGATTTTTCGACTAAAAAGCACATACTCAGCATTTATAATGACCAAATACCATGGGGATATGTATCTTTGCCCGCCAAAATTCATACTATGAGCAGCCTCTTATCAGAGCAGGAAAAAGTACGTCGAGATTCACTGGAAGAATTGAGAAAAATGGGTGTGAATCCATATCCTGCCGAAAGTTTTAACGTTGATGTTTCAGCGATCAACATTAAAAAGAATTACGACACAAACAAGATGGACTACAAGAACGTCAGTCTTGCTGGTCGCTTGATGAGTAGACGCATCATGGGTAAGGCATCTTTTGCAGAAATCCAGGATGCCAGTGGAAGAATTCAGATCTACGTCAACAGAGACGAAATTTGTCCCGGTGAAGACAAGTCATTGTATAACGATGTATTTAAAAAGCTTCTTGATATAGGAGACATCATTGGCATTAAGGGCTATGTTTTTACAACTCAGGTTGGTGAAATTACCATACACGTCCAGGAATTAACATTGTTATCAAAGAGTTTGAGACCTCTGCCTCTGCCAAAAACCGATGCAGAAGGTAATGTGCACGATGCCTTTACTGAAGCCGAAGCGCGCTACAGGATGCGTTATGTGGATCTTGTCGTCAATCCTAAAGTGAAAGAGACATTTCGCAAGCGCAGTAAAATGATCAAAGTCATGCGTGACTTTCTTGACGCCAAAGGTTACCTCGAAGTTGAAACACCTATTTTGCAACCAATTTATGGCGGGGCCCTGGCCCGACCTTTTAAGAC
Source organism: Vicingaceae bacterium (assembly GCA_040220895.1). Classification (GTDB taxonomy): domain Bacteria; phylum Bacteroidota; class Bacteroidia; order Flavobacteriales_E; family Vicingaceae; genus UBA11591. Next base: position 41,498 of record JAVJVY010000009.1, on the reverse strand, counting down.
ACATCACAATACGCTCGATATGCCTCTTTTTCTCCGTATTGCAGATGAATTATACCTAAAAAGACTCATCGTAGGAGGATTTGATGGAGTTTATGAATTCGCCAAAGATTTCAGAAACGAAGGGATGTCCAGATTTCACAACCCCGAGTTCACGATGATGGAATTGTATGTGGCCTACAAAGATTATCGGTGGATGATGGACCTGATGGAAGAAATGACCGAAAAAATTGCCGCTGAGTTACATGGAGATACGGTCATCAAACACGGAGACAAGGAAATAGACTTTAAGAGACCCTGGAAGCGTTACACGATGTACGAGGCTATTAAAGAATTTACCGGTAACGACATTTCAGAAATGGATGAAAAGGCCTTGCGAAAATTGGCAAAGGATTTGCACATCGAAGTAGATGAAAGCATGGGTCGGGGAAAAATTATCGACGAGATCTTCGGAGAGAAAGTTGAAAAACACCTCATCAATCCAACGTTCATTACAAATTACCCCATTGAAATGTCGCCCCTTGCCAAAGAGCACCGAGATCACAAGGGTTTGGTAGAACGATTCGAAGTGATTTGTAACGGGAAAGAGATTTGCAATGCTTTTTCGGAATTGAACGACCCTATCGATCAGCGTAAACGCTTTGAAGATCAACTTGCCCTTGGTGCTAGAGGAGATGACGAGGCCATGGTTCTGGACGAAGATTTTCTTCGGGCCATAGAATACGGCATGCCTCCAACCGCCGGAATAGGAATTGGAATAGACAGACTTGCCATTATAATGACAAATTCTACTTCGATTCAAGATGTTCTTTTCTTCCCTCAAATGCGACCAGAGAAGGGAGCATTCTCGAACACCGCTGAAAAGAACACTAGTAGTGAGTAAATGAGGCCTGAAAGGCCGAATTCATGAGTTCCATTGAAAATCACCTAGAACGAACTAAATGCGACACGAAGGTAGAATTTTGGTGATCTTCAAGAAGCAGCTGGTTTTTTGTCAAAGTTTAGCTAGGGAAAACAAACTTTTATCGATGATTTATGACAATTCGTCGAAATCAGCCCATGAGTCGTTAAGGATTAGTTAATTTCGTGCCCTTATATGATAGGAATAAGACATATTTTTCTCAGTGTAATCTTTTCATTTTCCGCTCTTGGACTTTTTAGTCAGGATAATACTGAGAGCATTAAGCAGATTCGAAAAGATGTTGAATACCTGGCGAGTGACAATTTAAAAGGTCGCGAGGCAGGAACCAAAGAAGAGCGAAAGGCTGCTGCATATATTGCAAAGCGCTTCGAAAAAATTGGCCTCACACCCTTGGGTGACAATGGAGATTATTTACAGGAGTTTTCCTTTCCCAAAGTGCGCGATCCTCACACTGGCGTCGAAAGTGAGGAGCGATCCGAAGGGGTGAATGTAGTGGGCTATATCGACAATGGCGCTCAATACAACGTTATCATAGGCGCACATTTTGACCATTTGGGTATGGGTGGAGGCCCAAATTCCCTCCATACCGAAAAAGCGGTTCACAACGGAGCCGATGACAATGCCAGTGGGGTTGCAGCAATGCTATACATGGCTGAAGTACTGAAGTCGTCAAAATTCAAGCGGAACAACTACATCTTTATTGCTTTTACGGGTGAAGAAAAGGGCTTGTACGGATCGAACTACTTTTTAAAACACCCTCCGTTCTATCTTACAACGATGAATTACATGATAAATTTTGACATGGTTGGCAGGTTAGATTCCAACAATAAAGTCGTTATAAATGCCGTAGGAACATCCCCCATTTGGAAAACCACCCTTCAGCGGGCTGACACCTCAAAGCTCAGGTTTACAACGTCCGAATCAGGTGTAGGCCCATCGGATCATACCTCTTTCTATTTGAAAGACATCCCCGCCATTCACTTCTTTACAGGAGCCCATGAAGATTATCATCGACCAAGTGACGATGCCGATAAGGTGAATATGGAAGGAATAGCAATTATTTCGGATTTCGCACTCGGTTTGGTGGCTGATTTGAACGCTAAATTGAAATTAGCATTTACCCGAACCAAAGATGAAGACAACACTTCATCCACCCGACCACGGTATAAAGTATCTCTTGGTGTTGTTCCGGATTACCTGTACGATGGGGAAGGGATGAGAATTGATGGAATCAAGCAGGATAGACCCGCTTCAAATGCGGGAATTCGCGCCGGTGATGTTGTGATTTCGATTGGAGATGTCAAGGTCACCAACATGAAGACTTACATGGATGCCTTAAAATCTCTGGAAGAAGGTCAGAAGGCCGTGGTGACTATCAAGCGCGGAGAAAAGCCACTCGATTTTGACGTCCAATTCTAAGGGTGATTGACCCGGAAATTCTCAATTGCGTTTATTGTTTCCGTCTTCTAAAAACACCGTTAGTCTTTCCCCCTTCCTTTTAATTTAATACTTTCATGATCTTCTAAAACTCGATTCGTGGAGAAGAGAATTGCCGTCATTGGAGGAGGTTCATGGGCAACCGCCATCGTTAAAATGCTGCTGAACAACTGCGATCAGGTTGGTTGGTGGTTAAGAAGACAAGACAGCGTTGATTTTGTGAAAAAGTACCGGAGGAATCCAAATTACCTGCAGTCGGTTGAACTTAACACTGAAAAATTAAAAATAAGTACGAACATCAAGGAAGTCATTAACCAATGTGACTTATTCATATTGGCGGTTCCTTCGGCCTTTGTTTTTGAGCTCTTTGACGGACAGGAAATGGAAGGCATAGAAAAGAAAATTGGTTTTTCGGCAATTAAGGGCATCATACCGGAATACCACGCCATTCCCGCCCGATACATACACAAACAGTTTAACATCGAGTACGATAAAATCGGCCTCATTTCGGGACCTTGTCATGCGGAAGAAGTGGCCCTTGAAAGGTTATCTTATTTGACGGTCGCCTGCCAGGATGAAGAAATAGCCTCTTTCGTGGCAGAGAAGTTATCCTGTCGTTACATTCGCACAAGCACTTCTGATGACATATTTGGCACTGAACTTTCGGCCGTGCTCAAAAACGTCTATTCCATTGCCGCCGGTATTTGTCACGGCCTGGGATATGGCGATAATTTTCAAGCCGTACTTATCTCCAATGCCATTCAGGAAATTGAGCGATTTGTAGACACGGTCAATCCGATACACCGTGATGTAAAGTCCTCGGCCTACCTAGGTGACCTCTTGGTCACTGCGTATTCTTCTTTCAGCCGGAATCGCACTTTTGGAAGCATGATCGGCAAGGGCTATTCGGTTCGCTCTGCTCAAATGGAAATGAAAATGATTGCAGAAGGGTATTACGCGGTCAACAGTGTTTATGAGATCAATAAGAAGTTTCAGGTGAGAATGCCTATTTCAGAAGCCGTTTACCGAATTCTTTACGAAGGAATTTCGCCGGTGGTAGAAATGAAGATCCTTTCTGAAAATCTTACTTAGTGTAAACTCTCAAAAACGATTTTTGCCCTGGCCGCACCTACCAGTGCGGCTAATTCTTCCTCCTTGCACTCCTTGATCTTTTTAAGCGACTTGTATTTTTTTAACAAGACTTTTTCTGTTTCAGGACCAATGCCTTTGATATTTCCAAGGGTACTTTGAATGCTTGATTTAGATCGGCGATTTCTGTGATGTGTAATGCCAAAGCGATGTGCTTCATTCCGCATGTGCTGAATAAGTTTCAAGGTTTGCGAGCGTTTGTCAAGGTACATGGGGAAGCTGTCTCCCGGAAAATAGATCTCTTCCAGTTTTTTTGCGATACCGATGATGCTGATTTTACCTCTAAGTCCGAGCGCATCAAGGCTGGTTAAGGCGGCACTGAGTTGACCTTTACCTCCATCGATCACAATCAGCTCGGGAAGCTCACTTTTTTCATCCAATAACCGTTTATACCTGCGAAGAATAATCTCGCTCATACTGGCAAAGTCGTCGGGGCCTGTGACGGTCTTAATATTAAAATGCCTGTATTCTTTCTTTGCCGGTTTTCCATTTTTGAATACCACACATGCTGCTACGGCATCCGATCCCTGTATGTTGGAATTGTCAAAGCATTCGATCCTTTTCGGAATTTCCGGAAGTCGAAGATCGGCTTTTACCTGTTTCAGTAATTTTTCGGTGTATTGTTCGGGATCTACTTGTTCCATGCGCTTTAGTTTGTCGAGCATGAAAAAACGGGCATTGCGCTCTGAAAGTTTGAGTAGATCCTTTTTATCTCCCCTTTGCGCATAGGTGAATTTGACGTCGGGAATTGGCAGGTCAATTTTAAAAGGCATGACGATTTCTTTCGAATTACTTTGAAAACGCTGGCGTAATTCAGCAATGGCGAGCGACATGAGATCCTTGGCATCTTCATCCATTTTACGCTTTATCTCAATGGTATGACCTTGAATGATGGCCCCGTCGACAACTTTAAGGTAATTCACAAAAACACTTTCCTTGTCATCGATCATGGAGAACACATCCAAGTTGCTGATCCTGGGGCTCACAACCGTTGATTTACCCTTGAAATTACTCAGAATATCTAATTTGCTGCGCACCATTTCTGCTTTCTCGAATTCAAGTTCTCCTGCATAATTTTTCATCCGATCCTTGAGGTGTTCCATTACTTGATGGGAATGCCCGCGAAGAATGTTCTTAATGTCTGAGATCGATTGGTTGTAGTCTGATTCCATCTGCAAACCTTCACACGGCCCAAGGCAGTTCTTTACGTGGTATTCAAGACAAACTTTGAATTTCCCAGAACTCACATTGGCGTCACTTAAATCGAAGGTGCAATTTCGTAAGGGATAGAGTTGCCTGATAAGATCGAGGAGGGTATTCATCATTTTTACCGATGCATAGGGTCCAAAATAATCTGAACCGTCCTTGACGACATTCCTGGTTGAAAAAACACGTGGAAAGCGCTCTTTCTTGACACAGATAAATGGATACGTCTTATCGTCCTTGAGCTGGATATTGTAGCGGGGCTGATACTTCTTGATCATGTTATTTTCAAGGAGTAAAGCCTCATATGCACTGGCCACCACGATGTACCTGACGTCGGCGATCTTTCTTACAAGTAGCTTAGTCTTGGCACTTTCGAACGACAGCTTATTGAAGTAAGAATTTACCCGAGACTTTAAGTTCTTTGCTTTGCCAACGTAAATAATCTCGCCCTCTTTATTACTAAACTGGTATACGCCGGCCTTCGAAGGGAGAGACTTCAGCTTAGCTTTTAACACGGGATCCTTTACTTCTGACACGACTCAAAAATAAACACTTTAAGCAAGTTCAAGCCCATGATTTTTATGGATGCCTCCAGTAGAATTTACCTGCTCTTTCAATGGATTTCACAAGAAAGTGATACCTTCGTGAATACAACATCACCATGGATATTTCTATTGCAATTCGCCATCTTCTATACCGCTATGATTGCGTTGTGATTCCCGGACTGGGAGCTTTTGTAGGCAACTATGAAGCAGCCCACATTCACCCCGTTCAACATAAATTTTATCCCCCAGGAAAGCGTATTAGCTTTAATCGATTATTAGTGTCTAATGATGGTTTATTGGCTCAACACATCGCTCTGCACTCTGGAACTAGTTTTGAACTGGCGCTAAAAATGATTGACCAGGAGGTCGTTGCGTGGAAGAAAATACTTAAAGAGGGTCGCTCGGTTAACCTTGAAGGGGTCGGCACATTTAGCAGTAATCGGGAAGGCCATCTGGTATTTGAGGTAGAAAAGGGGGTAAACTATTTGCTCGATTCTTTTGGGCTGACTGTTTTTCAATCACTGCCAGTGCAGAAAAAGCTCGAGCTTAAAGTTGTTCAGTCCACCCGAAAAGATTTGCCTGTCACAGAAAAGGGAAGGACTTTTTCTTGGGATAAACTCGCTAATTATTCATCAGCTGCGGCCGTTATTTCTATTATTGCGTTGACCACCCTAAAATTGGATTTAATCGATTCACGGCAGCTAGCAAGAATTGGTATGAATGTTTTCAATAAGGAAACGAGTCTTTACGCACCATTCGAATACCCAGTGACTCGGGAGTCCGAAATTACCACCGAGAACATCAGTCAGGAAATAGAAAGATCGACGGCAGATTTTATAAATTATTCCTTAGCGGGTGAAAATCTGGTTGTCAAGTTGCGGGACAACGTCAAGCTGGAAATGAATTCATTAGGTCCATATCACGTAGTGGCGGGTTGTTTCGGCGTAGAAGATAACGCCAGGAAATTGCACAAGAAATTAAAAAAGAAGGGATTTGCTGCAAACATGCCGGGGCTTCACAAAGGACTCAATGTGGTGAGCTATGGAAGTTATTCCTCAAAAGATGAAGCCCAAGAACTGCTGCACAGGGTAAAATCCGTAGAGAATCCCCAAGCCTGGTTGCTTAAGAAGTAACTTTGACCCTCTTGCTCATTTAATTAATCGATCATGAATGCTAAAAGTCCTACGGAAAGCCGTTGCATCAAAACAGAAATTGTCCTTCCCAATGACACAAACACGCTTGGAAACTTAAGGGGAGGCAAGTTATTGCACTGGATAGACATCGCTGCCGCTATTGCTGCCCACCGTCACTGCAGCAGGGTGGTGGTTACGGCGGCCGTGAATAATGTGGCCTTTGATGAACCTATCCGACTGGGTGACATTGTCACTTTTGAAGCGGAATTGTCGCGCTCGTTTAAATCATCGATGGAAGTATTTGTAGATGTATACGTTGAAAGCGGAAGCGGTAAAAAGAGAATGACAAGCACGGCCATCTATACCTTTGTAGCTGTTGACCAACTCGGAAGTCCGATCGAGGTACCTGAAGTCCGTCCCGAAACTGACATCCAAAAAGAGCGCTATAAGGGAGCCCTTCGCAGAAGGCAATTAAGCCTGATTCTATCCAAGAAGATGAAGCCAGAGGACGCCACTGAATTGAAAGCACTTTTTTTCCCCGAGGATTAAAAACCAAGCAGATTATTAGTTTTTAGTCGGGGACTCATTTCCCCGTCTAAGAGGTCTTTTTTGGAATATCCTCCCGTAGGAACGCTTCTTGAATAGTTGTTTGCCAGGCAAACAACATTCTATTACACCAAAATCATGTTCTAATGTTAACCCTGAGTTGATTAGATAAACATTACGATGTGATGTTTAAGCAAATATTGTTTAACAAAAAACAATAAAAGTTAAACAAAACAATATTTTTACTACTTTCGTCCCTGATAACCATAAACTTAACATTATGATCGCAGAGATTTTAAATATTCCGAAAGACGACGCAGTTGCCTTTACCTTTTTTACTGGCTATATGGCTATGCTGGCGTCCTCAATTTTCTTTTTCTTTGAACGAGGTCGGGTTGACGGTAAGTGGAAGCTTTCACTACTTGTTTCCGGACTGATCACTTTTATCGCCGCAGTGCATTACTATTACATGCGCGATTATTACCTCGCAACTGGTGAGAATCCAACCTCACTTCGCTACATTGACTGGACCCTGACGGTACCACTAATGTGTGTGGAGTTCTATTTACTTACCAAGGCTGCTGGAGCCAAGACCGGTTTGCTATGGAAACTTATTGTGGCTTCGGTATGGATGCTCGTAATGGGTTACATTGGTGAGGCCTTTAATCCAGAAGGAGGAAGCACGTCCCACTCAGTTATGTACGGATTCCTTTCAACCCTGGGATACATTTATATTCTATATACGGCCTGGATGGGTGAAGTAGCTAAATTGGCTGAGGCCTCAAACAGTGTAGCAGTGAAAAGAGGGGTGCGGACACTAGCCTGGTTTGTTCTGGTGGGTTGGGCCATTTACCCAATTGGATACATGTGCATGCCTGGTGGTTGGTTAAATATCGCTTTTGGCTGGGGCTCTGGAAATGTAGATCTATTCTATAATATTGCTGATGTCATAAATAAAATCGGATTTGGCTTAGTGGTGTACAACATTGCAATTTCTGAATCGGCAAAAGCTGAATCAGTAACCGCCTGATTTCAAAATTTATTGAAGAGGAGTCCCTTGCCTTCCTCTTCAATGATTTATCATGTCGACGTCAAGTTTCATATTTATTGCATTCTTCTTTGCTTTCCTAGCGGCATTCTCAGGCAGTTCGACTGAGGCCTCAGAACTTATTGAATCCGCTTGCCTGGCAGCCACAATTTTTCTTGGTATGCCGCATGGAGCGATCGACAATCGCCTTTATCAATTGGAAAACAATGTTTCCGATCTTCTTTTTTTCTCCGTTTACATTGGGATTATTCTCGTCAATATTTTATGTTGGATCTTTCTGCCCGTTGTGGGCTATGGATTATTTTTAATGCTATCTGCTTATCATTTTGGTCAGTCGCAATTTTCACATTACTTTAAGAAAGAGACCTTTACACATGCAATTTTCTACTTTATTTGGGGCAGCGCTTTACTTTCGGGACTTATATTTTGGAATTCGGATGAGATAACCGCACTCATTTCGAAATATCCTGATGTAGCCTCACTGGGCCTTTTGCACAATCGCTTAGCAATCATCATTGTTTTCTTTTCTTCTCACATTATTTTTTTACTCTTCCTTTTGAGATTCACCGGAATTACTCAGCTGAGTACCGAATCATTTTTCATGGAACTTATTACACTTGGAATCATCCAGCTAAGTTTTTTCCTCTTTCCACTAATTGTTGGGTTTAGCTTATATTTTGTGTTGTTGCATTCCATGAAAGTGATGCGTGAAGAATTTCATTTTTTACGTGCCAAAAAGACGATAAAGGGTTCTTGGGAATTTGTTAAAATACTTTCGCCTCTGACCCTATTGTCGATCATAGGAATGTGTGTAATGGTTGTTTTAATCGAGTATAGTATTATTTCAATGTCCTACTTGCTTGCACTCCTAATCGTTTTTTCATCTATAACATTACCACACGTTTTTGTTATGAAACGTTTTTATGAGAAGAGCTCAGCACTTTCAAAACCAATTAGAAATGCGAATGAGTATTCTTAATGATGACTTAATTGGCATTATGCCGGTGTCAGGGCGGTAATTAGGTTCGCACACCCACCTTCTTTCATGTATTCGATGTGATCTTCAAATGTGTTGAATGATCGATTGGCAAGATCAGCGCACAGGATTCTTCCATCAGTGGCTTGGTCGAACTCTTCTATTGTGGCTTTTGCATAGGGGTTAGACATGGAAGTTTTTTTAGGGTTTTCGGTACACCATTTTATGGTTCTCATCCAAATAGCTGCACTGAGTGCACCACATGCGCTTCCACTTAACCCAAGTCCACCTGCAAAACCTGCAACCATGACCATTTGTTCTTTAGATGCCCCCAATCTCCTGGCGGTTTCGCTGGCACAATTAGAGCTGGAGAAAACCACGGAGGATTGATCGTGGTTAAGCCCTTTCTTGGCGGCTTCGATGGCTTTGGGCGCCCATTTTTCGGCAAGCTTGAAGCAATACAAAAAGCGACCACTAATCATGTATTTGGCAAAACTCCATTTGTTTTTAAAATCGCATTGGGTCACGTCTTTGCAAAGGAAGGTATCTTCACTTTCGCTATAAGACTTCATAATGTTCTGGGTAGCAAGCACGGTAATTGGAATCGCCATTTCAATTTCTGGATACGTTCTGTATGCTTCGGCACCCACCGCAAGTGAAGAACCCCACAACATACCGCATTGATAGCCGTTTTGAAATATTCCACCGGCTAAGGGATCTGCGGCGCGTTCATGCAATTCGTCGGTATTTCCAAATTCTCGATTTAGCAGGTATGTAAAGGTTCTCGAACAGGTTCCCAATTTTCGAAATACCTTTTTTGCATCATTCTTTTCGGTGATTGACATGACTTGGGGCTTTGCCTTTAAGGTAAGAAGCTTCAATCCTATTTACAATGACCAGGGTCAGTTTAGAACAAAATTAAACGCAAGGCCAGCAAGCGGTATAAAATTCACGGCTATGAATTGGCGTTGACGTTACGGAGCTTTTTTTGAGGACTCTTGAACATCAAAAATTTAACATCATACTTCAGAAACCCTTAGTCCCATAATTGCACGACGGCCTGAACAATCTTCTGCAGGTCTATTTCTTCGGTCGCACGGCGCTCGCGCTTTGAATCGCGATTACCCAGTTTGGAAGTCGGCCTGAATTTGAGGTGATCGGCCTGTATCATCACGGAAGCAGGGTCAGGCATATAAGGGGACATACCGAACTTTGGCACCGTCGCACCCCAGATGGAAATGATCTTTTTCTTGAAGGCGGCGGCCACATGCATCATGCCAGAATCGTGGCTGATAACCAGTCGCGATTGCTTAATAATTGACGCCGAGCCATGAATATTGGTCTTGCCGCACATGTTGATTACATGTGCGTGTTTCTCGGACAATTCCACCCCTTTTTTTTCGTCTTCTTTTCCCCCTAATAGCACCAATGGTTTATCGATCATAGCACACAAACTATCCATGTGGTGAAAGGGTAATTTTTTACCCTCATGGGCCGCTCCGATAGCATAAACCAGGTATTCACCGGCTGCTTTTCCAAAACGGTCCACTGTATTGATATGCTCGGATTGAGGAATGAAATAGTCGAGGCCCTTGCCGTCATTCGAAATTCCCAAGGTCTTTACGGCCTGAAAATAGCGATCCACAATATGGTTGTCCGGGAGTAAATCAATGCCAAAATTGACCAGTATCCACTTTTGGACGTTCAATTTATCAAAGGTGAAATGCATCCCTTTAATATGGCGTTTCACGTAGGCCGTCCGCAGATTCTTGTGAAGGTCGATGATGTAATGAAAGCCTTCGTCCTCCAATCCTTTTACCACTTCTTTCAGGTTGTTGTCAAAAAGATGTAGTACATCGACATAGGGATTTATTTGCAGGATGTTCATGAACTTGGACTTCACCAGAAAATGAATCTGGCATTCACCATGGATCTGTTGGCTGAGACAACGAACTATGGGTGTAGTTAACATGATATCACCGATTGAACTGAATCGGATGACGAGTATTTTGGTTTTCACTGACGAGCCTTACTTGGATTAGCCGCCAAAAATAAGTCATTTTAACGGCGCTAAATAATGATATTTTTGTTCGATGGAATTGATTGATACTCACGCTCATCTTTATCTCTCTGAATTCAAAGGAGATATTGATGATGTTGTAAAGCGGGCAAAGGATAATGAACTACGTGAGGTATACCTTCCAAACATTGATGCGGAAACCCTTGATGACATGCTAGGTCTTGTGAAAGCCTACCCGGATTTTTTCAAGCCTATGCTTGGACTTCACCCCACCTCAGTCAAAGAAAATTATCGGGAAGTAATTGACAATTTGTTCTCGGGCGCTGATCTGTCTGATTTCATTGCCATTGGCGAAATAGGAATTGATTTATACTGGGATAAAACTTACTTATCGGAACAGATCGAGGCTTTTAAAGCTCAAATTATTCTTGCTAAGCAAAATGATCTTCCCATTGTTATACACGCCAGAAATTCTTTTTCAGAGATCTTCGAAGTCATCGACAAATTAAATGATCCTCAATTAAGAGGTGTATTCCACTGCTTCACAGGAAGTCTTGAACAAGCCAGGCACATTATGAATTACAAAGGTTTTATGATGGGTATTGGCGGGGTAGTGACCTTTAAGAACAGTGGCTTGGATAAGGTACTTGCAGACGTGCCTCTCGAATTCATGGTGTTGGAGACAGACGCCCCTTATTTAGCTCCGGTTCCGCAAAGGGGTAAACGAAATGAAAGCGCTTATATTCGCCTTGTGGCCGAAAGACTTGCAAGTATAAAGGGCAAGGACATAGAAGAGATAGCCCGGGTCACCAGCCAAAATGCGCGCAAACTATTTGGGAAATGAAAAGAAAAGTCCTGTTGATATATACCGGTGGCACCATCGGAATGAAGAAAGACTATGTAACCAACAGCTTGGTGCCGGTCGACTTCGATCATATATTTGAAGAGATTCCAGAACTTGCCAAGGTCGATTGTCAGTTGGATATCCAAACCAATCCAAATCCCATTGACTCGTCTGACATGTCACCTCAGAATTGGTATCGCTTGGCTGAGCGAATCGAAGAGCACTATGACAAATACGATGGTTTTGTTGTGCTTCACGGTTCTGATACGATGGCCTATACGGCATCTGCACTTAGTTACATGTTGGAAAATCTTGGTAAACCGGTCATTCTTACCGGGTCACAACTACCCATCGGAACCCTACGTACGGACGGAAAGGAAAACCTGATAACCGCCATAGAAATAGCAAGTGCATACAATAACGATAAGCCCATGGTTCCCGAGGTGGCTATTTATTTCGAATACAGTCTTTACCGTGGAAACAGGGCTATTAAAGTTGATGCTCAGCATTTTCGGGCATTTGAGTCGCCAAATTACCCGCTTCTTGCCGAAGCCGGAGTCAACATAAAATACCACAAGAATAGCATCTTGCCACTGACAAAAAAGTCGCTCGTTGTTCACAAGGACATGAGTAATCATGTTGCTTGCCTGAGGTTATTTCCAGGGATTTCTCCTGAAGTTGTAAAATGTGTAAGCAGTAATCCGGCTATCAGGATTCTAGTACTCGAGACCTTTGGATCAGGAAATGCTCCTCAAGACCAAGACATTTTGAGCAGTCTTCGGGAAATGATCAAAAACGGAAGAATTGTTTTAAATGTTTCTCAATGCATCGGTGGAAGTGTGCGCCAGGGAATATACAAGAATAGCCAGATACTTAAAGATATTGGTGTGGTAAGTGGAGGTGACATGACAGCTGAAGCAGCCATTACCAAGTCAATGTACTTACTTGCGAATAGCGCAAACATCTCGAAGGTGGCGCAGCTGCTTCAAGAATCCTTGCGCGGAGAATTGTCCCCAAGCATATAAATTAACATTATCATAAGGTTAACAGGCCTTTTTGTAGTTTCTTTGTATCTGAATTTTTTGTTATTTTGGCAGCCCGAAAAATCATGAAAAATAGTTCTTTCAGGATATTTCGGAGAGGTGGCCGAGTGGCTGAAGGCGCACGCTTGGAAAGCGTGTAAACTGCGAAAGTGGTTTCGAGGGTTCGAATCCCTCTCTCTCCGCGAAAAATGAAAGACAAAAGAAATTGACTTAAACTATATACTAAAACCACTGAAATGAAGAAAATCCTTAGTCTCATAACCATTGCAGGTTTGCTCAACTTGGCTACTCCATTTGAGAGCTTCGCACAGGATGGTCAAGAAGCTCAGACTGAACAGGAAATGACAGGAAACGAAGAAGCTGTCAATGAAGAGGCAGTTCAAGAGCCTGTTGCAGAAGAAATTAGTGCCAAAGAGCCAGCCGCAGAAGAGACCACAGAAAGCGGAGATAAGTCTTTTACCAAAGTGATAAAGGAAAAGTTCATCGAGGGTGGTCCGGAGTTTATGGGCATCGTACTCATCTGTTTGATCCTTGGTCTTGCCATCGTCATTGAGCGGGTAATATACTTGAACATGGCTTCTACCAATACTAAAAAATTATTGAGTGAAGTCGATGAAGCAATTCATTCCGGTGGCGTTGATGCGGCAAAGGAAGTGTGCAGAAACACTCCGGGGCCGGTAGCTTCGATATTCTATCAGGGACTTGACAGGAGTCAGGAAGGAATCGACATCGTTGAAAAATCTGTCATTTCTTACGGCGGTGTGCAAATGGGTATGCTTGAAAAAGGCGTTTCTTGGATTTCTCTCTTTATCGCTTTGGCCCCTATGCTTGGTTTCATGGGAACAGTTATTGGTATGATCGACGCCTTTGACGCCATTGCAGCGGCGAACAACATATCTCCTGCCATAGTTGCCACGGGTATTAAGGTCGCCCTTCTTACCACCGTATTTGGTTTGATCGTGGCTATCATACTGCAGATCTTTTACAATTACATTATCTCCAAGATTGACGGAATCGTTCACGACATGGAAACTGCTTCCATCTCATTGATCGACCTTCTGGTACAATACGAGCACGAACAAGGAAAAAAATAGGAACATATGCCTGTAACTAATTCCAAAATTTATTCGATTATACTGTATGTGCTGATGGGTGTTTCAGCCGTCCTCTACCTGCTTTTTGCGGCAGAAGTGATTTCACATGCCTTATTAATCAACTGGTGCTACCTCTTATTTATCATCGCCGGTTCAGCTTCACTGATCTTTCCCATCATTTCGATGACGAAGGATTTTAAGAAGGCCATGAGCTCACTCATTGGCATTGTCGCCCTTGCAGTCATTTTTATCGTTGGATATATTCTTTCAACAGATGAAGCATATAAGATTGGCGAAAGCATCGTTGAAGGCACTGCTTCTAAAAGTTCCGAAGCTGGTTTGATCACCTTTTACGTCATGATTTTTCTGGCTATCGGATCGATCATCTTCGCAGAGATAAGCAAAGCCTTTAAATAATGGCAAGAAGGGAATTACCGGAAATTAATGCAGGTTCGATGGCAGACATTGCCTTCCTTCTGCTGATCTTCTTCCTGGTGACTACCACCATGGATACGGACGGTGGCTTGACCAGAAAGTTACCGCCAATGCCGGAAGAACAGCTCGAGGATCTGCCTGAAGTCAAACAGCGAAACGTCTTTGAGGTGTTGGTCAATGCTAACGACCAGCTATTGGTTGAAGGGCAATTAATGTTGGTTAGTGAGCTTCGTGAGGCCGCCAAAGAGTTTATTGTAAGTAACCCATCCAGAGAAGATCTGCCGGAATTCAAATTGACTGATGTTCAATTCTTTGGCGAACAATACCCTGTCTCCAAGCAGATTATTTCCCTGCAAAATGACCGAGGGACGTCTTATGAAATGTACATTAAAGTGCAGAATGAGTTGGTTGCAGCCTATAACGAACTTCGGGATGAGCTGGCAATGAACAAATTTGGCAAGCTTTACAATGATCTGGAAGAAGATCAGGGGGACGCCGTTCAGGACATTTATCCTCAGCGGATTTCCGAAGCCGAACCTAAAAGTATAGGAGAATAACATGTCAAAGTTTAGAAAGAAAGATGGTAAGAAGCAGCCAGGGATATCGACGGCATCACTCCCCGATATTGTTTTTATGCTGCTTTTCTTCTTTATGGTTACAACGGTTATGCGTGAAGTGGACTTGCTGGTAGATGTTACTACACCGAATGCCACCGAAGTCACCAAGCTCGAGAACAAAGCCCTTGTGAGCTATATCTACATCGGAAAACCCATGGGTGCCTTGAAAAAGACCCTTGGTGAAGAACCTAGAATACAGCTCAATGATGCTTTTGCGAGGAAAGAAGACATTATTCAATGGGTAGAAATGGAAAAGAACAGAAGAGATGAAGCTGAAATTCCACGGATTACCTGGTCTATGAAAGTAGATTCTGATACAAAAATGGGAGTCGTTACTGACGTAAAGCAGGAACTGCGAAAGGCAAATGCTCTAAAGATCAATTATTCCACCAGGGAGGTTGATAAAATCACGGATTAATATTCGATGCGCAAGATAAAGAGCACTCCACAGAGTGCTTTTTTTATGGAATGACTTCTCGTTTATTGAAAATCGATTTTACCAAAAAATACATGATCGGTGCCGTGATCACCAGGTAGGCCCAATCGTCGCTCGAACTCCCCAACTCCTCTATTTTATTGCTTAATTGGCTGTCACTGAATAAATAGGAAATGGCAACTGCTCCTGCGTTGTTTGCGAAATGCGCCAATATGGGTGCCCAGAGCGAGCCTGTCCAAACCATGAGATATCCGAATAAGGCCCCCAGGAACATCCTTGGAAAAAAGCCATAAAACTGAAGGTGAATTGCGCTGAAAATAATTGCGGTAATCCAGATTGCAGTGTGATGATTCCCCGTTCTGCGCAAAAGAAAAGGCTGGATCAAACCTCTGAAAAATAGTTCCTCTCCAAGTGCGGCGATAAGACCAATTAGAAATAAGTTGTAGAACAGGTCGTACAATGTGTTCATGGCCATGAATGATTCTGTGATGAGCTCGGCCTCCTGCTCTTTTTGCATCATCCAGGATTCAATGCCCGTTAAAAACTCTGGAAATGCGATCGACTCATTAAGAGCAACGGTCAGGTTAATCCAAGGTTGAGATATAATGACAATCAAGAAAATGGTTAAGATCTGCCAAAGTCGGGGTATTTTCCGAAGGCGCAAATAATCGAGCCAACGATCGCTGACCAGATAGGCAAAAAACAAACTTGGCAAAATAAAGGCTCCCAGAACATTAGCCAGCTGAATGACCTTCAGCGAAGCGACAACTGAGGGGTCATTGAGATTGTTGAGCAACAGCGGATTGGAAAAAAGATCCAATCCGTAAAATGAGTTGATCAATGCAAAGCTTATTGCATAACTCAAGCCCCCCCCTGTTAGGATCAATCCAATAAATATCAAGGACTTGGCAAGCCCTCCGCTAAACTGAAACTGTCCTCCTGCCATCCTTACGGCGTAAATTTGGTAATTTCGTGCCTTCGATGGTAAAGATAGGAAATATCGATCTGGGTGAATTCCCATTGTTGCTGGCCCCGATGGAAGATGTCAGCGATCCGCCGTTTCGTGCACTTTGTAAAGAACATGGTGCAGATCTGATGTTTACTGAATTTATTTCTTCAGAAGGGTTAATCCGCGATGCAGCTAAAAGCATAAAAAAGCTAGACATCTTCGAATATGAGCGCCCAATCGGTATTCAGATTTTTGGCGGAGACATTCAGCACATGAAACAGGCTGCTGAAGTAGCTGCATCTGCCAATCCGGACCTGATTGACATTAATTACGGTTGCCCGGTAAAGAAAGTAACGTGCAAGGGCGCCGGTGCTGCAATTCTTCAGGATATTCCAAAAATGGTCAAGATGACTTCAGAGATAGTAAAGTCAACGGACTTGCCCGTGACAGTCAAAACCAGGCTTGGATGGGATGAAGCCAGTATTCGGATAGCAGAAGTTGCCGAGCAGCTGCAGGACGTAGGTATTAAAGCAATTAGTATTCATGGTAGGACACGTGTCCAAATGTATAAGGGCAATGCCGACTGGGAACACATAGCCAGAGTCAAAGAAAACCCCAGACTCCATATTCCTGTTTTTGGAAATGGCGATGTAAACAGCCCGCAAAGTGCAAAGGAAAAGCGAGATAAGTTCGGAGTTGATGGAGTTATGATAGGCAGGGCAAGTATAGGAAACCCTTGGATTTTCAATCGTATCAAATCTTATTTGGAAACAGGTTTCGAAGGCCCTGAAATTGCCTTGAACGACCGTTTAGCTGCGGCTCGCAAACACTTGGAATTATCGATTGACTGGAAAGGAGAGAAACTGGGCATACTAGAGATGAGAAGGCATTATGCTCCCTATTTCAAGGGTCTCGCCAATTTTAAGGAACACAGGATGAAACTAGTTACCGCCAATACTTCTGTCGAACTTTTTGAGGCATTTGGGGAGATCGAAGAAATTTATGCCTCTATGAGCGTGGCGTCCTGATGCCTTCCTTTTATCAAAATTCTTGAAGGGAAATAAGAAGCGATAAGACCCACGGTAAAGACGGTTGCTATGATGATGAAAAAGTCAGAGAACAATAACTTTACCGGATAATATTCGATAATGCCTCCCTCGAGCCTGACAAGACCCACGTGCTGTTGCAAAAGGCACAGTGTTACCCCGGAAACAATACCAATACCGGCTCCAAGCCCGTTGATTAGCATGCCTTCTGAAATAAATATTTTACGAATGGAGTACTTATCGAAACCCAGGTAACCCAGGGTCTTGATATCATTACTTTTATCGAGTAAGATCATCGTGAGGGTGCTGATCACGTTGAATGTTGAAATGATCAGGATAAAACTCAGGATAAAGAAAGTGACAAGCTTTTCCGATTTATTGGTTTTGTAAATCACTGGATTCAGGTCAAAACGGCTTTCGATGAGATAATCCTGACCCAGCGCCTCTATCAATAAAGCTTTTACATTTTCTTCCATTCCATCGGCAACCTTGATTTCAATATCCGAAACAGCATTATCCAGATGCAGAAGTTCCCGGGCGAATGAAATCGGTACAATAAGGTATTTATTGTCTATTTCCGGATTGATAAGAAAGATTCCACCGGGAGAAATGGACTTGGAATAAAAAGCAGTGGATGGATCGATGCTCATGCCCCCTTCTAATCTGGGTGCAAACAACTTCAAATTGTCAAGATTATCGAGGTAAAGTGACAGTGAATTGGCCATTCCGTAACCAACCATGGCCACTGGCATCTTGTTTAGCCAAAGTTCCGCATTTCCACTAACAAGTGCGCTGTCGAGTTTATTGGTCTTGACAAAACCATCTTCCACACCTTTCATGGTGCAGGGTAACTGCTCATCGCCGTACTTTACCAGAGTCAATTCTTCAACTACACCACTCATCTGCACCACTCCTGGAACTGCGCGAATGGTACCTGCCAGCTCTTCGGTCACATCCATATACTTGCCCCTGGAAGGTGAAATATTTATATGTGGCTCAAAGCCCTCGTACATTGATTCTACCACCTGCTGCAAACCGTTGAAGGCCGAAAGCACCACAACCAGTGCAAAAGTGGCCACAGCAATGCTGAAAACCGATATCCAGGATATGATGTTGATGGCTGAACTCGATTTCACAGAGAACAGGTATCGCTTTGCGATGAAAAATGCAGTGCTCAACGGTTAGTCGTCATTATTCAGCAAGGCATCTATTTCTTCTGCGTAATCCAAGGAATCATCCAGGAAAAAATTCAATTCAGGAATATACCTCAATTGGTGTTTAAGATCTATGCCCAGAAGTCTTCTGACGTTGCCTTGCTGGCGCCTGACGTCGGCCAATAGGTCTTGTGGGTTTTCTTTACCAAATAGACTTAAATATACTCTTGCAACTTTTAAATCGGGACTCATGCGCACCTTGGTAACAGAGATCAGAGCACTCTTAAAAAGGTTTCTCGATTCCCGTTGAAAAATGAGTGACAATTCACGCTGTATCAGACTGCTTGCTTTGTTTTGTCTTACTGATGGCATGGCTCAAAGGTACTACTTCTTCAGTGATCCGTTAGCCGACCATCCTAGGCCTTTATTTCTATTATATTTGCCCGTGCAAGCGCCGCTGAATTGAAAGCCCTCCTAAAAATAATCGTCTATGCAGCACCTTACAAGGGTCTGGCCCTATTAAGCGTTCTGTTCTATGTGCTAGACACCATATTTAATCTGCTATCACTTCTACTATTTATCCCTTTTTTAGATCTCTTGTTTACCAAGGATGTGGCGGTTGCTCCGGCAAAACCGGATTTTGCTCTGACTAAAGAAGCAGCCAGCGGTTATTTCGATTATTACATGGGGCAATTTATAACCAGCGAAGAAGACAAGATAGGGGCCTTGGTTTTTATCTGCATTTCTGTCGGGGTGCTGTTTTTTTTAAAAAATCTTTTCAGGTACCTGGCAAAATTTTTCATGGCCCAGTTGCGCAGTGGAGTTGTAAGGGACATACGCTACAAATTATTTGGCAAGATTGTGGCGCTTCCGCTGAGTTACTACAGTGAGGAAAAAAAAGGTGATATACTAGCCAGGATCACCAGCGATGTTTCTGAGATCGAATGGTCCATTATGAATTCACTGGAAATGATATTTCGCGATCCCTTAACAATAGCCATGAGTTTTGTCATTCTCATCGTGATTAGCCCCCAGCTGACCTTATTTTCTATGATCTTGTTACCAGTGAGTGGACTGATCATCGGCCAGGTGGGCAAGAGTTTGAAGAAAACTTCGGCTAAGCTTCAGGACAAAAACGGACAGCTACTTAGTATGGTTGAAGAAACCATATCGGGACTTCGCATCATTAAAGCCTTTAATGCGCAAAAAAGCGTTGATGAAAAATTCAAAACGCTAAACAATGATTATCGACTGACCATGTCACAAATGTTATACAAACGCGACATGGCTTCTCCTATGAGTGAATTTCTTTCTTCTCTCATCATGATTAGTCTGGTCTGGTTTGGTGGCAGTCTGGTATTGGCGAATGACAGCCAAATGAACGGCTCTGAATTTTTGGGGTACATAATCATCTTTTCTCAGCTAATTGCACCTATTAAATCGGTTACCACATCCTACTACAATATTCAGAAAGGAGCGGCTTCTGTAGATCGCATCGGACACGTTCTTGATGCAAAGAATAAAATAACCGACATGCCGAATGCTAAGCCTATCAGCGAATTCAAGAATGAAATTGAGTACAAGGATGTCACATTCGGCTACAATTCTGAAAAAGTCATAAAAGGAGTCAATTTTAAAGTCGAGAAAGGTAAGATCATGGCCCTTGTTGGTCCTTCAGGAGGTGGTAAATCGTCGATGGTAGATCTATTGCCGCGATTTTATGACAATGATGACGGGGAGATCCTAATTGACGGAATAGCCAACAAGGAATATAAACTCAAAGACCTGCGCGGTTTGATGGGAATCGTAACTCAGGAATCCATCTTATTTAATGATACTGTCTTCAATAACATTGCCTTTGGTATGGAGGCAAGCCTTGAAAAAGTCATTGAGGCCGCAAAAGTGGCCAATGCTCATGAATTTATTGAATCGCTGCCGAAGGGTTACGAGACCAATATCGGTGACAGAGGAGGAAAGCTCAGTGGGGGTCAACGGCAGCGATTAAGCATTGCCAGAGCGGTATTGAAGAATCCACCGATTCTTATTCTTGATGAGGCCACTTCGTCTTTGGATACCGAATCAGAAAAGCTCGTTCAGGACGCACTTTTCAAGCTCATGGAAAACAGGACCACCTTCGTAATCGCGCATCGCCTTTCAACTATTCAACACGCTGATGAAATCATTGTTATTGATGAAGGAATGATTGCCGAACGCGGAACACATAATGAACTTATTCAACAGGAAGGGATCTACAAAAAGCTGTCGGACCTTCAGACCTTCTCGTAAAAGTGCATCTCTGAGATGTATTCGAACACCGATTTTGAAAGATAATGGCGAACATCTTTTTTAGCCACAATGGCTTTTCTGATAAATGAAGATGAGATCTGCATTATTGGGGCCTGGTGAAAGAACACCCTGGGGTGATGCATTAATTCCTCTGTAACAACTCCTTCAACCCTTGGATACACGAAAAGGTCGTGTTCTTCGAGTATTTTCTCATAATTTTTCCAGCGATGGAAATGTGTGAGGTTGTCTGCACCCATGACCAGAACATATTCATTTTCGGGGTATTTTTCTTTTAAATAAGCCAGGGTGTGAACAGTATAATTTGGTTGTGGAAGTTTGAATTCGATGTCGGAACCTTTAAAGCGGATGTCATCTCCAATGGCAATGTTGACTAATTGTAAGCGGTGATAATCTGCTAAAAGGGTTTTTTTTTCTTTAAAGGGGTTGTGCGGTGTGACCACAATCCAGATGCGGTCAAGGTCTGTATATTCCACCATGTAATTAGCAATGACCATATGTCCGACATGGATCGGATTATACGTTCCAAAAAAGAGCCCTATTCTCATTGATCAATGTTTTAGAAAAGCATTTACGATCAACTCTGCTTTTCGGCACGCCACTGCGAGCTCTTCATTTAATAATTCAACGTCAAACCATTTGGCGTAATCCATCTCTTGACTTGCCTTTGACAGGCGTTTTGCAATTTTTTCATCATCTTCTGTTCCACGTGACCTCAATCGCTTTTCCAGAGCCTCGACCGAAGGAGCTTTTACAAAGATGGCCAGTGCTTTTTCTTTAAAATAACGCGTCAAACTCAAACCGCCCACAACATCTACATCAAAAATCACATGTTTCCCCATTGCCCAAATGCGTTCAATTTCGCTCTTCAAGGTACCGTAATATTGATCCTGATACACTTCTTCCCATTCCACAAACTCACTTTTTTCTATCTTTTGCTTGAATTCCTCAGTGCTTAAAAAGTAGTAATCTTTTCCATCTACCTCATTAGGTCTCTGTTGGCGGTTACAGGCAGAAATGCTGAATTCAAGATCATTCCTCACCTTAAGCAGGTGCTGCACGATACTGGTTTTACCCGCACCCGATGGAGCTGAAAAGATGATGCATTTTCCGGAGGACATATCAGAGAATGTTAAACAATTGTTCCTTGATTTTTTCCAGTTCGTCTTTCATTCCAACAACTATTTTTTGAATTCCCGCATGATTAGCTTTAGAGCCGATGGTATTGATTTCGCGGCCGATTTCCTGACCGATGAATGACAGTTTTTTACCCTGTGAATCCCCTTCATTCAATGTTTCCAAAAAGAGCTGCAAATGTGCCCGCAACCGAACATTTTCTTCTGTTATATCAAAACGCTCCAGGTAGTAGATCAATTCCTGTTCGAATCGATCCATATCGGGGCCATTTTTTAGCGAAAGTTGCTCTAGTTGAGTCATCAACTTTTGCCGGACATTGTCCATTCGATCGCCTTCAAGAGCATTTATCTCCTCTTGTAACTTTTCTATGACCGATATTCGCACCCGAAGGTCAGCTTCAAGTTTTGCTCCTTCCCCTTGCCTAAAATCCAATAAGTGTTGAATGGCTTGTTCAATGCCTTTTAGAATTTCTTCCCATTCAGAGTCATCAGAAGTAAATTTCTCGGCACTCACAATGTTGGGGAACCGGCTTACTATGGAAAGCAGGTCATTATCTTTAAAATCACCCATACCACCGGTGATTTGTTTCATTTGATCGAGGTATCCCTTCAATACTTCTTCATTGATCCGCATAGTGCGCTCTTCTTCGCTGTGCTCAAAGTTGACAGAAAGATCAATTTTCCCTCGCTTCATTCTTTCGAGGGCAAGACTCCGGACGTCGTTTTCCTTTTCCTTATATTGGTGTGGCAAGCGAAGATTCAAGTCAACACTTTTTCCATTGACAGACTTCACAGATACCTGTATCCGCTTTCCTTTTAAACTTATCTCGGCATTTCCAAAGCCTGTCATTGAATGGATCATCTCTTTTAAATTAAACGCAAATTTATAATTATCTACTTGTTTGGATTTGCTTACCCTGCCTGCTTACCAAATAAACACCGGTGAATATCAACATGGATGAAATCACTTTTAAAAAAGTGATGGTGTCTTTCCCCATCCAAATGGCAAATATACTCGCAAGGACGGGCTGAAGGTAAATATACGAGCTGGCCACAGTGGGGCTGATAACCTTGAGGGCATAAATATTAAATAGGTAGGCCAAAAAAGTTGTGCCGACTATGACATACAAGGTTTCCCAAATAATGATGGTTGGAAATTGGTGCCATTCTATTTGTAGGAATTCATCAAGGCCGACGGGGAATACGATCATATAGCCAAAAAGAAAAACCCACTTTATTACCGTAATTGGCTTGTATTTACTCATTAGTTTTTTAACCAACACCAGGTAAAGTCCATAAGAAGTGGCATTGATAAAAATGAGGATGTCACCTCTCAAGGTGCCTCTGCCAATCTCGAAATCATTGTTAAAACCGATAAGCACAACAGCTCCGCTTATCCCCACACCAACCCCAATGGCCTTTGACCAACTCAACCTTTCTTTGGCGATCAGGGTAGAAAGAATTAGTACCAGAATTGGATTTGTTGTCATTATAATCGAGGCATTGATAGGAACGGTTAGATCCAGGCCCTTAAAGAAAAGTAATTGATTGATGGCCACGCCGAAAAGACCACACAGCATTAATCTAGGAACATCTCTTCGCTCAATTTTTTCCCGATAAAACAGGGCATGTAAGACCCAGAACATTAGAAGGGCTCCGGTTACCCTGCAGAATATAAAACCAAAAGGCAAGATGTATTCCGGCATGACCTCTTTGGCCAAGGTATAATTAAGTCCATATATCAGGTTTGCACCAAAAAGTGCAAGGTGTGCCAGAAAGATTCTGTTCATTTTAGCAATGCTGCTTTGATGGACTCAACTGCGTTTTTTGAAGAGCCTACATAGATGTTGTTATTCAAAACAAAGACAGGCCTCTGCAGAAAGGTGTATTCGTCCAGTATCAATTGGCGGTAGTCATCTTGCCCCAATCTTTTTTCGTTTAGGCCCAGGCTTCTGTATTTTATCGCTCTTCTGCTGAATAATTTCTCATATCCTCCGGCCATCTTTGCCATATTATCCAATTGATCTGCCGTAATTTTTTGACTTTTTATGTCCTGTAATAAAGGACTCTTGTCAAGTCCTAATTCTTTGAGTATTCTTGTACAGGTAGAACAGCTAGAGAGGTAAAAGATGGTGTCAGTCATGCTTCAGAAATCCATATCTGGTGGCGAAGTTAGCAATAATCGAAAGGGGTATTGGTCACTGAAAGAGTATTAAAGATATTTTCATTGCGGCGAATAGGATTGGCCGTTATCTTTGGTCTATTGGGGGCTAGCTACCTGCTCTGGCGCAATTTTGACGCCCAGGCTTTTGAGCATGTCAATTGGTCATATTCATCCTTTTTTTGGCTCTTCATTGCTCTCTCCATGATGGCAATCAGAGACCTGGCCTACATGTATAGAATCAGGGTGTTGACCGATAATCGCATTTCCTGGAGGAATAGTTTTGATGTCATTATGCTTTGGGAATTTGCATCCGCCCTTACACCTTCCGTAGTAGGTGGGTCCAGTGTGGCGCTGTACATCGTCCACAAAGAGGGAATCAGCTTAGGGAAAAGTACAGCAGTTGTTATGACAACTGCCCTTCTGGATGAATTGTTTTATGTCATTATGGTACCTGTGTTGATCCTATTTGTTGGGTTGTCTGACCTTTTCCCCATTTCACTCGAAAAGAGCTTATTTGGTTTTCGCCTGGGAACTATCGGCTTATTTGTAGCCGGATATGCATTCATTCTTATCCTTATAGTAGTTATCGCCTATGCCATTTTTATTAATCCAAGGGGACTTAAGGCAGGGCTTCTTTTTATTTTTAAATGGAAATGGTTACGAAGGTGGCGCTATGCTGCTATTCGAGTTGGCAACGACATTATGATCACGTCTAAGGAATTAAAAGGAAAGGACAACCTCTTCTGGATCAAGGCATTTGGTGCCACTTTTTTTTCATGGACGGCCAGGTACTGGGTAGTCAATTTTATGATCCTGGCTTTTTTACCCGTTTCGGATCACTTACTTATTTATGCGCGTCAACTGGTCATGTGGGTTATTTTGCTGATAAGTCCTACACCCGGGGGAAGTGGTGTGGCAGAATTTGCGTTCAGCGGTTTTTTGGGAGAGTTCACACTTGGACTTGCGGCCACTTTTGCTTTGCTTTGGCGATTGATCTCATACTACCCCTATATTTTCATCGGCTCCGTGGTTTTACCCAATTGGATAAAAAGGGTATTTGCGAAAAAGAGAAAAGCAATAGTTACAGATCCCTGACTCCCTGATTTAGTGATGCTTTGATCAATTTAAAGTCTTTCATTAATAAGCGCCGATCAACGCCTGTACTTCCATAAAAAATTACCACTTTTGCACTCTTAAACCATTGAATGAAAGATAAGAAAAACCTGCGTTTCGAGACGAAAGTACTGCATGCCGGATTAGAGCCTGATCCCTCAACAGGCGCCATTATGACGCCCATTTTTCAAACTTCTACTTATGTTCAGGCTGCCCCCGGGGATCACAAGGGTTATGAATATTCGCGCACTGGAAATCCCACGAGAAATGCGCTCGAAAAAAATCTTGCGGCACTTGAGAATGGTAAATTCGGACTGTGTTTTGGAAGTGGATTGGCCGCAATAGATGCAGTCTTAAAAACGCTCAAACCCGGAGATGAGGTCATTTCGACAAATGATTTGTATGGCGGGTCTTACCGCTTGTTCACTAAAATTTTTGAGCACTTTGGATTGAAATTCAAATTTGTGGACCTCACGGATCTTTCCAATCTCAGCCATAGCTTGACAGAAAACACCAAATTGGTTTGGGTGGAGACCCCGACCAATCCCATGATGAACATCATTGACATCAAGGGTGTCGCCGATCTTTTAAAAGGAAAAGAGATCCTTCTGGCAGTTGACAACACATTTGCATCTCCATTCCTTCAGCGTCCCTTGGATCAGGGTGCGGATTTGGTTATGCATTCAATAACGAAATACATTGGCGGTCACTCTGATGTGGTCATGGGCGCTCTGGTCTGCAAGGATGACAGGCTTGCTGATCAATTGTACTTTATCCAGAATGCGAGTGGCGCGGTCCCCGGACCAATGGATAGTTTTTTAGTGCTCAGAGGCATTAAGACCTTGCACATACGAATGGAGCGTCATTGCGAAAATGGAAGGCAAATTGCCCATTTCCTGAAAAGTCATCCAAAAGTTGACAAGGTTTATTGGCCTGGTTTTGAAGACCACTTGAACCATGAGGTTGCAATGAGGCAAATGGATGATTTCGGTGGAATGATAAGTTTTTCGATGAAAGGAAATCGCCTTGAAGATGCCTTGAATGTATTATCTGCTTGCGAAATCTTTTCACTGGCAGAATCCCTAGGTGGCGTGGAATCACTCATCGGACATCCGGCCAGTATGACTCATGCGGCTATTCCCAAGGAGGAGCGAGCCAAAAGTGGGGTTGTCGATTCACTTATCCGACTGAGTGTAGGAATTGAACACATCAATGATTTAATCGGGGATTTAGAAAGGGCTTTAGATTAACATAAATTAAACATGGCTGAGAATAGATTTGCTGTTATTGGATTGGGAAAATTTGGACGCGCAATCGCGCGCAAACTCTCCGACAAGGGGGCCGAAGTTGTTGGCATCGACATGAATGAAACCAACGTGGAACGAATTCAGGAAGAGATAGCTCTTTGCATATGCATGGATGCCACCGATAAAAAAGCCCTGATCTCACAAAACATTGCCGACGTCGATGCCGTAGTAGTTTCAATCGGTGAGAATTTCGAGGCCTTGCTTCTTTGCACGGTATACCTTCAGGAATTGAATGTTAAACGAGTTATAGCACGGGCCAATGACGAGCATCAACGACGAATATTGGAAAAAATGGGCGTTGAAGAGATTCTTTCTCCCGAAGACGAGGTTGGTAACGTTATCGCCGAGAAATTAATGCATCCTAGCGTTGTATCAATTTTGCAACTGCCTGAAGATTATGAGATCGCTGAAATAAAAGCTCCCAAGGGCATCCAGAACAGGAATCTGGCAGACATCAACCTTCGTGACAAATACAAGATCAATTTGGTTACCATTGAGCGCGAGTTAGAGAAAATGGTAAAAGGTCAGAAGGTTTGTTACCAGCACATCATTGGAATACCCACTCCTGAAACTGTCATTGAAGCTACCGACACCGTGGTTCTCTTTGGCACCACCAAAGACATTGAGCGCTTCCTTGAGATCAATAAATAGCTGGCTTTACCATATTGTAGTTATTTGGTTGTGATTCCAGTCACCAGACCAAACGAGGAATGGCGTAGATTTGCACTTGCTGTTTAATACTGCCCCATGAATTTTAAAATCCTCTTTTTAACACCGGTGCTTATTATTGCGCCATTTTTAGTTCAAGCTCAAACCAATTGGTGTGCAACCGATCAATACAACGAAGAGCTTTTAAATTCGATGTCGGCTTCTGAGCGACAGCAAGCCATCAACACAAGGAACAAAGTTTTTGAGATTGCCTCCAATGGACAGGCTAAATCGGGAACTGTCTATACGGTACCCGTGGTCGTGCACGTAATTCATGACAACTGTGACGGAAATATTTCTCTCGACCAAATCAGGGATGGTATCCGCATTCTAAATGAGGATTTTAGAAGACTAAACAGTGATACCGGAAACACGAGAACTGTGTTTAAGCCCTACGCCGCCGATATTGAAATTCAATTTGAACTGGCAAGATTGGACCCGAATGGGAACTGTACCGAAGGGGTTGTCCGAATAAATTCGCCCTTGACCTACAATGCCAGAAACAACGTGAAATCGCTGAGTTACTGGAATAGCAGCAAGTATTTGAATGTCTGGTTAGTTAACAGCATAGAGAGCTTTTCTGGAGGTACAGGGATCACATTGGGTTTTGCTCAGTTTCCGGGATTCGGCAACTGGTCTACCTTTGGCCTTGTTTGTCGTAATGACTATTGGGGAACCATTGGATCCTCCAATTCGGACGGCAGGACAGCTACCCACGAAGTTGGCCATTGCTTTGGCCTTTACCATACGTTTCAAGGTTCATGTGGAAGTTCTTGCCAGAATACCGGGGATCGGGTTTGTGACACTCCACCAGCCTTTGAAGATACGTACGGTTGTGTGACAACGCAAAATACATGTAGTAACGATGCAAACGGTGGCACGCAGTCAAAACCAAATCCCTTTTCAAGCAACGTGGTCGACCAGATCGAAAACTACATGAGTTACGACAGATGCACTAACATGTTCAGTACCGGGCAAGCCAACGTCATGAGATCAAGTTTGTCGCAGTTCAATCAATTATCCAATCTCGTTTCCTCGGCCAATCTTGTTGCAACAGGCACCAGTCCCGGGTATCAAGTTCAGCTGTGTAAGCCGACTTCTGATTACTGTCAAGAAAATGTGAGCATTTGTGAAGGCGGAAGTGTGACTTACGTTGATCGATCTTACAATGGACCTGCATCAACAAGAAATTGGTCCTTTCCGGGAGGTTCGCCAGCCACATCTTCCGATTCAATGGTCACTATCACATACAATACCGCAGGTAGTTATTCCATGACCCTCAATGTTTCCAATTCAAAAGGCACGTCGTCTAAATCAAGTAATAACCTTGTGAAGGTGCTTTCACAGACAGCAGATTTTATCTCCTGGAAGTATGAAGAGTCATTTGAAGATGACGCTAACTTCAACACCTATTGGCAGGTTGTGAGTAATGAGGGACGCAAATGGGAGTTGACCGATAAGGCGGCTTATACTGGCAAACAGTCAGTATACCTGTTCAATTACATCAATTCGGTCAACGATCTTACCGATGAATTGATAACCCCCAGTTATGATCTCTCGGCCGTACTTCAGCCTAAATTATCCTTCAAAGTGGCCTATGCACGTAAATCTGCTTCTACTGCTGATTTAATGAGAATCTATTATTCTTATACCTGTGGTCAGACCTGGAATATTTTAGGCATTCAAAACGGGATAAGCTTGGAATCGGTATCCGGATTCAGGAGTCAGGATTTTATTCCCGCTGATCAGTCCGAATGGAAAGAAGTAAATCTGTCTTTGTCCAGTTTTGTTTCCAGCAAGGACAACGTCCGATTCAAATTTGAATTCATCTCAGGCCTTGGTAACAATATTTTCCTAGATGACATCAGCGTTGTTAGTTTAACCGGAATTGATGAATCTGACCTGGAAAGCCTGATTGATGTTTACCCAAATCCAGTGACGGAATTGCTAACCATTCAATTCCCCGATCAAAAAATAAGACTCAATCAATTGGCCATGATGGACCTTTCAGGTCGCATTGTTATGCAGCGCTTTTTGAAAAGTAGCGAAGTCGAAGGAACCAATATAAGTTGGGATGTGTCTTCACTTAAGCCAGGATTGTACCTGCTACAAATGAAAACTACCAGTGGCAGTCTGCTTGTCAAGAAGGTAATGGTAAAATAGTCAGAGCAAGCAAATCTCCTTTCTGATATCCAGAATTTTCATTGAGATTCTACCCAGCACTTCTTTTTCGGCATCAGTAACATCGTTGGTTTCGATGATAACTTCAGGCTGTGGCATGGATTCGTAATCCTTATCTATATCTGAAAGTTTTTGCTTGAAGTAATCGAGGTTTTCTTCTCCTTCAAACGTATCGAGTAAACGCAGAATTTTTTTCAAGTTTTTTCGCTGATCCTTGTAACGGGCGTACACAATATCGCTATCGAAGTCGTCATTTAATATTCTTCCCCCAATGTACATTCCTTCAACCCAACCCCCACAAATAATTAGTGCAGAGATGTTTTGCCGGTCTAGTTCTTTTAGGAATCCGTCCGTTTTCCAGTACAGGTCAGAGATGATATCAAGAACCGAATCTTTGTCATTGATGTTCATTTCCATTCTTTCAACCGTACCTTCGTCAAAAACATCGCTAACGCCAATGCCCTCGGCCATTTTTTTGGCACTGTTCATGTAAAAAAGTACTTCTTGACTTTGTTCAAAGGTGGATACATAACCAATGTCTGCCAGGTAAACGCCAAGATTAATACCCATGTCTTTCAACGTAGTGTATTTACTAATGTTTTGAATGTCATTCAAGTATTCTCTGTTAAATGAACTTCCGAGAACAGCAAAAATCTCTGAGGTTTCACTTACAGTGGGTGATGAACGTATAATGCTTTCTACAAGTAGGGCACGCTTAGTGTCTCCAACATCCAAGTTTGCATCCTCGACTACGTTCTCCTGAGAAGCTGAATCTTCTTCGGGTGATTCAGCGCAGGAAAGCATGAAAAACAAGGTGAATACGACCAAAACATGGCTCAAGGGACTTATGTTATATCTCGACCAAATCATTATACAAGTATTTTTTACACTTTCCATTGATTGCGAAAATAGTATATAAAGGTGAACATCACTAGTGTGCTTCCAACCAGTTATCAGCAGCATTCATTTCAACAATCAGTGGAACTTCGAGTTTTACGGCATTTTCCATGTGATCTTTAACCAAATTCTTCAGGCCTTCCAATTCACTCATGTGAGCATCGAACACTAATTCATCATGTACCTGCAACAACATTTTAGATCTCATCTTCTCTTTGCGCATGGCGCGATGCAGATCAATCATGGCTATTTTAATAATGTCGGCTGCGCTGCCCTGAATAGGGGCATTGATTGCAAAGCGCTCGGCTTGTGACCGAACCACATGGTTGGCAGAATTGATGGTGGGCAGATGGCGTTTCCTTCCCATAATGGTTTCTACATAGCCTTTCTCTCTGGCCATTTCTACTACGCCCGACATGTAGGAGCGAATACCGCTGAATTTCTCAAAATACTGATCAATAATGTCTTTGGCCTCAGACCTGGAGATATTCAGGTTTTGCGAGAGTCCAAAGGCCCC
Organism: Vicingaceae bacterium; assembly: GCA_040220895.1. GTDB lineage: Bacteria > Bacteroidota > Bacteroidia > Flavobacteriales_E > Vicingaceae > UBA11591. The sequence goes on along the minus strand of JAVJVY010000009.1, from coordinate 10,574 downwards.
CTGACCATATGCAATACCGAAATTAACGGCCTTGGCCTTTGTTCTCATTTCCCTGTCCACATCCGCCTGCTTGACACCAAAGACCTTTGCCGCCGTGGCAGCATGTATATCCTCGCCGTTACGAAATGCTTCGATCATGCCTTCATCCTTGCTTAAAGAGGCCAATATTCGAAGCTCTACTTGAGAATAATCAGATGAAAGCAAAGAAAATTCGGAGTTTCTGGGAATAAAAGCCTTCCTAACTTCTTGTCCACGTGTGGTCTTGATGGGGATGTTCTGAAGGTTAGGATTGTCTGAGCTTAACCTTCCAGTGGCCGCTACCCATTGATTGAACGTGGTATGGATGCGCCCGTCATGTTCCATGACCATGGTTGGAAGAACATCCACATACGTATTTTTAAGCTTGACTAATTCGCGGAAATCAAGTATAAGCCCTACGATCTCATGTTTATCGGTCAACTTGCTAAGTATTTCTTCCCCGGTGGCATATTGGCCTGATTTGGTTTTCTTCGCCTTGTCGTATATTTTGAGATGATCAAACAAAACTTCACCTACCTGCCTTGGACTAGCGATATTGAAATCAATACCAGCCATTTCATGGATTCTCTTTTGAACAGAGACAATATCAGTTTGTAATTGCTTGGATAGATCGGCCAGGAATTCCTTATCAATACAGATTCCTTCTTCTTCCATGTCCGATAATACTTCTATAAGGGGGAGCTCGATCTTTTCCATGAGATCTGAACTATTGTTTTCCTCGATCAACGGTGAAAAATATTGGAAAAGTTGTAAGGTGATATCGGCATCTTCACATGCGTAATCTGATATTTCATCCGGTCTGAGATCAGACATATTTTTTTGTTCCTTGCCTTTTTTGCCAATGAGGCTTTCAATAGAAACAGCTGAATAGCCCAGGTAGACTTCAGCCAGAGCATCCATGCTTCTTCTCCTGACATCCGGATATAGGACGTAGTGAGCCAGCATCGTGTCAAAATAGGGCTGTGCGACTCGCAGTCGATATTTCCGTAGGACGAGAATATCATACTTTAAGTTATGACCAATCTTCAAAACATTCCCTGATTCCAATACTGGTCGGAATGATTCCAGAAATTTCTCTATGTCCTCTTTTTTCTCGGGAGCAGGAACATAATATGCACGTCCTTTTTCAATGGAAAACGCGATTCCCAGGAGTCGTGCTTCCAAAGCATTTATACTGGTGGTTTCTGTGTCAAAACAAAATTTATCGGCAGCCTTTAATTTGGAGATCAGGTCATCAAGTTTTTTCTTATCGTCAACCAGTTGATAGTCATGTGGTGAATTCTCGATGCTATTGGCATGCTGATCTACAGCCTGAATATTTTCCGAATCATCTTTTTTCTGATCATCTGAAAACAAGTCATACTGACCATTGGATTCCGTTTTTGGTATTTCCGAAACTTTGGCCATGGAAACCTCTTCACCTAGAATTTTAGCGGCCAGGTTTCGAAATTCCAGTTGAACAAAGAGTTCTTTTAACGCATCCTTATCAGGTTCTTCAATAACCAATGAACTAGGGTCAAAATCCACCGGGGCATCCAGAAGTATGGTTGCAAGAACTTTGCTCATGAATGCCTGATCTTTATTCTCCTCTACGCGCTCCTTTAATTTTCCTTTCAGTTCATCGGTGTGTTCGTATAACCCTTCAAGACTGCCATAATCTTTTATCAAATTGGCTGCGGTTTTTGCGCCAACTCCCGGAAGGCCCGGTATATTATCCACAGCGTCTCCCATCATGGATAAAATATCGATTACTTGTTCTGGTCGCTCAATTCCCCATTGAGCACAGACTTCCTCTGGCCCCATAACTTCTGGACCATTCCCCGCCTTTGCGGGTTTATAAATCTTGATGTTGGGGCTTACCAATTGACCAAAATCCTTGTCCGGGGTTACCATGTAGGTGACATAGCCATTTTTCTCAGCCTTTTTTGCCAGGGTGCCAATAACGTCGTCTGCTTCATATCCCTCGGCTTCGAGGATGGGGATTCGAAATGCTTCAATGATTTTTTTAATGTAAGGAACAGCAGTTTTAATATCTTCAGGGGTGGCATCGCGATTGGCTTTGTATTCCGAGTAAATCTCATTTCGAACCGTTTTGGCAGGGAAATCGAAACAAACAGCCAGATGCGTTGGCTTTTCTCGGTTGATAATGTCCAATAGCGAGTTGGTGAATCCAAACATGGCAGAAGTATTCAAACCTTCTGAATTCATCCTGGGGTTTTTGATGAAAGCATAGTAAGCTCTGAAAATCAAGGCATAAGCATCGAGTAAAAAAAGCCGCTTGTCTTCTTTCATTATTATTATCGCTGTTTTGCCCTAAAGATAATTAATAAAAAAGGGCCGTTGCAGCGGCCCCTTTCGTTTTTGATCTTCTGTTCTCTAAAGTCCAAATGCCGATTTTATTTGATCAACATAATCCAATTTTTCCCAGGTGAAAGTCTCCACTTCCAATTCAATTTTCTCGCCATTGCCGTGCATAAATGTGACCTTTTTCTTTTCAGAATCCCTACCCATATGGCCATAAGCCGCTGTTTCACTGTAAATAGGGGACAGGAGATTCAATCGACGAATGATCGCTGCAGGACGTAAGTCAAAAATTTCTGAGATTTTTTCTGCTATTTCACCATCCGACATGTCTATTTTGGCAGTTCCGTATGTGTCGACATAAACACCCATTGGACGTGCAACCCCGATAGCATATGACACCTGCGCTAGCACTTCGTCGGCCAAACCCGCCGCCACCATGTTTTTGGCTATATGACGCATGGCATATGCCGCTGAACGATCTACTTTGGATGGATCCTTTCCACTAAAAGCTCCCCCGCCATGGGCCCCTTTTCCACCATAGGTATCGACAATGATCTTTCTTCCGGTAAGACCTGTATCCCCGTGAGGTCCACCAATCACAAATTTCCCGGTCGGATTAATATGATATTTGATATCATTGGTAAACAGTTTTTTGGATTGCTCACTTAATTGATTCAGCACTCTGGGGATTAGTATATTATGCACATCATCAGAAATTTTGCTGAGCATCTTCTTTTCTTCGTCGAATTCGTCATGCTGGGTTGACACAACGATGTCCTTTATTTTGATCGGGGTGTTGTCGTCGTCATATAACAGGGTGACTTGAGCTTTTGAATCGGGGCGCAAATAAGTCATTTCTTTGCCTTCTTTCCTTATTTCGGAAAGGACCTTTAGAATTCTGTGTGAAAGATCCAGAGCCAAAGGCATATAGTTACTTGTTTCATTTGTCGCGTAACCAAACATCATACCCTGGTCACCGGCTCCCTGGTCATCTGCATGAGCCTGATCTGTTTCCACTCCTCGATTAATGTCAGGACTCTGTTCGTGGATGGCCGAAATAACACCACAAGCATCACCATCAAACATGTATTCCGATTTGGTATATCCGATGCGATTGATCACATCACGCGCAACCTTTTGCACGTCAATATAGGCCGACGACTTAACCTCTCCACTTAACACAGCAAGTCCGGTAGTTACAAGGGTCTCACAGGCGACTTTGGAGTTTTTATCCTGTGCTAAAAAATGGTCGAGCAGGGCATCTGATATTTGATCGGCAATTTTATCGGGATGACCTTCAGAAACGGATTCCGAAGTGAACAAGTAAGGCATAGAAGTAATTTAAGCGAGCTAAATTAGTGAAATGATTCAGAAAAGGTGCCTAAGAAATTGCTTTTAAACGCTACCAATAGTCAGTTTTCTGAAGATTTCCTCCAGACTGCTTCCCCTTTCATTCATTTGAAGAATCTCATAACCATTGTCCATGGCAAAATTCATGATCTGATTCTTGCAGGTGAGCATGTCATTGGCCGTGATTTCATAGTGGCTCGATGAAAGTTTTAATACCGTGCCACTTCCAAATAATTTTGAAAGCGCTTTTTCTTCCACGGGTTGTTTGAAAAGGACTTCTATTTTTCGCTCCCCTTCATTCAATTTCTTGAGATCGGCCACGGAACTATCTTCAACAATTTTTCCTTCATTGATTATAATGGCGCGATCACAGATGGCTTCTACTTCTTGCATGATATGGGTCGAAAGTAAAACGGTCTTGTTCTTGCCGATTTCTCTGATCAGATTTCTTATTTCAACAATTTGATTGGGATCGAGTCCGGTTGTGGGCTCATCCAGAATCAGTACATCGGGCTCGTGAATAAAAGACTGAGCCAAGCCCACTCGTTGACGATATCCTTTTGACAGTTCACCGATGCGCTTGTTCTGTTCCTTGGTTATTCCCACTTTATCGATCACCTGCTGAACCCTGGACTCCTTATTTGCAAGTTTATAGATACCTGCTGTAAACAACAGGTATTCCTTCACGTACATGTCAAGGTAAAGCGGATTGTTTTCGGGTAAATAGCCCAGGCGTTGTTTAACGGCCAATTCTTCTTCCAGGACGTCCATGCCACAAACCTTTACAGACCCTTCATTTTGAGGTAAATACCCGCAAATGATCTTCATCATGGTCGATTTACCTGCTCCGTTTGGCCCGAGAAAGCCTATGATTTCACCAGCCTTTACTTCGAAAGAAACATTATCCAGGGCTTTTTGAGTTCCGTAATATTTGCTGACATTGTGGACGGAAATTGACATATTTTGAATCTTTGTGAACGAATTTACAGAATTACTCATTGCACTGCAGAAGGTGAACTCGCCAATTGATATGAAATCTCAAAATGCGCCCTTCTTTTGCAATAATGACTTTGAAGAAGCAAGCGAATATTACTTGAATTCAAGCCATTTGATAGCTGTCAAATGGACCGATGAATGCGGTTATTATGATAATCCATTCTAAAAAGAATTATGAGAAGCATGACAGAACAATCATTCTATGTCAATTTGAACGAGTAGTCAATGGAAGGAGTTGTTACTAAGACCACGGGTAGTTTTTACTGGGTAAAAGACAAAACCGGAAAGTTATTCACCTGCCGGTTGAAAGGAAATATACGCCTGACAGATAACAAATTCACTAACCCAGCTTCTGTTGGAGATGTTGTGACCTTTTTCGCAACCGAGAAAGACGAAGGCGTCATCGGATCGATTCACCCAAGAAAAAATTACATCGTCAGAAAATCTGTCAATTTATCGAAACAGGCACACATTCTGGCATCTAATATCGATCAGGCCATCTTGGTCGCCACACTGGTAGAACCCAAGACCTATACCGTGTTCATTGATAGATATTTGGTCACAGCCGAAGCATACCATATCCCGGCCATTATCGTATTCAATAAAATCGATCTTTATGATAAAGTCCTGTCATCGGAATTGAAAGAGCTGACTGATCTCTATACGGCGGTGGGCTATCAATGCTTCGCAGTTTCGGCAATGAATGACAGCGATTTTTCACATTTAACCCACCTTTTTAAAAATAAGACCAGTTTGATTTCAGGTTACTCAGGTGTTGGTAAATCCACATTGATCAACCGCCTTGATCCCAGTCTTAATCTCAAAACAAGTGTGGTTAGTGAATCTCACGCCTCAGGTGTGCACACCACAACTTTTTCGGAAATGCATGAGATGAAGGGCATTGGCTGGGTAATTGACACACCCGGAATTAAGGGTCTGGGTGTTTTGGATATAAAAAAGGAGGAGCTCTCTCACTACTTTATAGAAATGCGAGAATTGCTTTCTAATTGCCGTTTTAATAATTGCGTACACATCGATGAACCGGGATGTGCAGTGAAAGCTGCTTTGGAAAGGGGAGAAGTCGCCGCATCACGTTACAAGAGTTACCTAAATATCTTTTATAACCAGGAAGATACGTATCGTTAAGAATCCTGACTGAGCTGTTCCATCAACTCGTCTGTCATTTCAAGGTTGTGGTAGACGTTGTTGACGTCGTCGTCTTCTTCAAAGCGCTCTACCATGTTCATAATGGTTTTCGCTGCATGGACGTCAATCGTCACAGTGGTGTTTGGAATTCGCTGTAATTCGGCACTTTCAACCTCCACACCAAGGTTTTCCAGCTTTTTTTGCATGTTACCGAAGTTCTCGAATGTAGTATAGGCCATCAAGACGTCGTCGTCCTTTTCCACATCGTCGGCCCCACCATCAATGAGTTCCATTTCAAAATCGTCGTCGTCCATCGAAATATTGGAAAGGGGAATAGTAAAAACACCTTTGCGGTCAAAGATGAATTCAAGAGAACCATTGGTTCCAAGGCTGCCGTTGTATTTGGAAAAAACGGCACGCACATTCGAAACTGTCCTATTGAGATTGTCGGTAGATGCTTCAACAAAAATAGCAACTCCATTCGGACCATATCCCTCATAGGTCGTCTCCTCATAATTTGCCCCATCTTTTTCACTGGCCTTTTTGATTGCGCGATCAATGTTGTCTTTTGGCATATTCGCCCCTTTGGCATTCGAGATGGCCAGGCGAAGTCTCGGGTTGGATTCCGGATCAGGGCTACCGCCCTCTTTGACGGCAATTGATATTTCCTTTATGATCTTGGTAAAGATTTTGCCCCGTTTGGCGTCAATAGCGCCTTTTTTCCGCTTTATTGTGGACCATTTACTATGACCTGACATGAAAATGAATTATTAAGAGTTAACACGATTCTAAGTTATTGGTTTTTATTTTGAACACGTGAAATTACAATTAAGCGAACAGCTTATTTCTAGAGTTCATTCTTTCAATCCCTTTGTTTGCGATACTTTATGAATTTAGTTTAAGCACAGCCATGAAGGCCTGTTGAGGTACTTCAACATTGCCGATCTGGCGCATGCGTTTTTTACCTTTTTTTTGTTTTTCCAGCAATTTTCTTTTTCGAGTGATGTCACCCCCGTAGCATTTGGCTGTGACATCTTTCCGAACAGCTTTCACGGTTTCACGCGCTTGAATCTTTGCTCCAATGGCCGCCTGGATAGCAATGTCGAATTGCTGCCTCGGAATTAATTCACGCAGTTTAGAACAGATCTTCTTACCCAGATCATACGCTTTGTCTCGGTGTATTAGAGCCGAGAGTGCATCCACCTGATCGCCGTTGAGCAGAATGTCGAGTTTGATCAGGTGTGAAGACCGATAACCGATCATGTGATAATCGAATGAGGCATAGCCTTTTGAAACCGATTTCAATCGGTCATAAAAGTCAAAAACGATCTCTGCCAACGGCATTTCAAAAGTAAGTTCCACTCGATCCGATGTCAGATAAACCTGATTCTGGATCTCGGCCCGTTTATCTATACAAAGTGAAATAACCGGTCCAATGAACTCGGATTTGGTAATAACCTGAGCCTTGATGTAGGGTTCTTCGACACGGTCCAGCATGGTCACTTCGGGAAGGTCAGAGGGGTTATTAACCGAAATAGCGGCTTCGGGGTTCTTTTTCAGGAATGCCTTATAAGAGACGTTGGGAACTGTCGTGATGACAGTCATGTCAAATTCGCGTTCAAGTCGTTCCTGAATGATCTCCATGTGGAGCATTCCCAGAAAACCACATCTAAAACCAAAACCCAGGGCAGCTGAGGATTCAGGTTCATAGATTAAGGATGCGTCGTTAAGCTGTAGTTTACCCATGGCGTCTCTTAGGTCTTCATAGTCGTCGGTATCTACCGGATAGATGCCCGCAAAGACCATGGGCTTTACATTTTCGAAGCCGTCGATGGGAATTGTTGAAGGATTGTTAACCGTTGTCAGGGTGTCACCGACTTTGACCTCACGCGCTTCTTTTATTCCGGAAATAATATAACCCACATTGCCGGCTCCCAGCTCATTTCTCGCTTCGGGCTTGAGTTTCAAAACCCCGATTTCCTCTGCAAGGTATTCCCTTTTGGTGGCCATGAATTTTACCTTATCACCCTTGTGGACGGTTCCATTGATGATTTTGAAATAAGCCCTGATGCCTCGGTAAGAATCGAAGACAGAATCAAATATCATTGCTTGAAGTGGTAGATCCGAATCTCCTTTTGGAGGTGGTATCCTTTTGACGATTGCCTCTAGAATCTCAGCTACGCCTTGACCTGTTTTGCCGCTGGCAGATAGAATATCTTCACGGTCACAGCCAGTGAGGTCTACTATTTGGTCTTTTACTTCTTCGGGCATTGCACTGGGCAGGTCGATTTTATTCAGCACAGGGATGATCTCAAGGTCATTTTCAAATGCCAGGTAGAGATTGGATATGGTCTGAGCTTGTATGCCCTGCGCTGCATCAACAATAAGCAAAGCTCCTTCACAAGCGGCTATTGACCTAGAAACTTCATAGCTAAAATCCACGTGACCCGGGGTGTCGATAAGGTTTAAAACAAAGTTTGTTCCATCCACAGGGTAGTTCATCTGGATGGCATGACTCTTGATCGTTATCCCGCGCTCGCGTTCCAGGTCCATGTCATCCAGGGTCTGTTCTTTCATGTCCCTACTAGAGATGGTTCCAGTAATTTCAAGCAATCGGTCAGCAAGAGTGCTTTTCCCATGGTCTATGTGGGCGATGATACAAAAGTTGCGGATGTTCTTCATTGAATTCACAAGGCGCAAAAGTACCTTTTTTCACTTCGCTTTGTTACCGGTTCACGGTAGATTTTCACTAAATAGATGTTCTGATCAAAATCTAAGTATATTACATAAAGCATTGAATAACAGAATTATAGCTATCGAGAGGCGTTTATTTTACAGGGTATATGCAACCAATTGTCAAGGAGACTACGTCTAGTAATCGCAAAGGGCAACAGGCTTAGGTGTCCTTGTAAGAATCACAAAATCATTTAGTTATGAAACGAAATGGAATTATGCTCCTCATGGGATTGGTATGCCTAATCCTAACTTCTTCAGAATCTGCAAAGGGTTCACATGCATCGGGCATGGACATCTTTTATCGCTGGACCAGTGGTGCCAGTTATGAGGTCACCATAGTTTACTACAATTATTGCGGGGGAATCGGAGCTCCGTCGTCTTTTTCATTGAGATCCACGGCTAATTCGATTTCAAAGGATTATTTCACTACCATTTCTAGGATGCCCACAACAGGGACGGGTGTTCCCCCCTTGGAACCCAGTAATATGTACAATTGTACTGACGCCTCCCTTTGCTATCAGGAATATGTTTATCGGGGAACATGGACGGCCCAGGGCAGCGCTGATGACTGGATTTTATCCACGAGTTTGTGTTGTCGTCCCGCCGGGTCATTTGCACCTGCCAACGTCACTGCCGGAACGCTTTGGAGCGAAGCGGGTTTGAACAATTTGGACTTTCCGGATACTCAGGCAAAGAATTGGTCTCCGCTATGGCACAATCGACGTCCAAATCACCCGGGCTATACCACCGATACGGTGATCAATTACTTAATGCGAACGCTTTGCGCAGGCAATTACTATACATTAGATCAAAGTGTGCGCGAATACCAGGGAGATTCAATTAGTTATTCTTTTGATTATCCAAAAGGAGCCGGGGGAGCAAATTACGCTTTCAACGCCCCATTTCGCATCGACATGCCATTTCCGACCATTCCTGCAAATTCATCCATCAACATTAATCCAAGAACTGGAATTATTCCAGTAATACCGGGTCAACCTACAGGAACCGGTGTTTATGTGATGAGTGTAAAGGCCACCGAATGGCGCAATGTAACCGTGTCATCGGGAGGCGCTTCATACCAGGTCGCTAAAAAAATAGGATTTGTACGTCGGGATATGACCATCTGGATCGACGACGCCTCAACTTGCCGAAAAGACTCGGCCCACCCAAAAGACATCACACTTACAAACGGTGGAGGTGATACCATCCTTGATGTATATTTTTCTACCGGAGTTTCGGGTGATCCGAACTCACAAGTTCGTTGTGCTACACTGAGCCCGGATGGTTCCGAATTCAGATTACTAGATAGTTCGAATTTCGCGGCCCCTTATGATTCAACTGTCAGAAGCATTGGTATCAACCGTGCGGTTTGGAATTGCAACGCCGGACTCACAGAAAAAGTGACCTTACACTTGGCAGAGCCCTTAAAGTGTCAGGAGTATACATTGATGCTTAAAACGGGTACCGATCTTGATGTGATTGAATCAGAATGCGGTTTCCTTGAACCTGAATTCAGTACGGGTATTATTACCGTGACCAAAGACGTTCAAGTGGACATCGATACGAATAAGGCTTTTCTTACTTTTTGCCTTCCCACTACCCAACCTTTCCCCAAGATTACTGCCAGCAGCACGGACTCATCTTCATTTCCTTTGACCTATTACTGGTCCTTCAATGGAGATACCATCCAAGGTCAGGATATAAATTTTATTCACCCGACCGCTCCCGGAGAGTACAAGGTATTGGTACGCGACCCGTTAAACTGTGTGGGCGACGACACGATCACGATCTTCCACGACACTTATCCGGAGTTCAAGTTTGAACTTCCCCCGTATTGCGATCGTTACGGCGAGCCTGCAGGCCTTCCTGATGCGATCTGGGCGCCGGACGACAGTTCGATCGTTAAGTGGGAGTGGTTCATCGATCCACTTGGCCAGGTCGGCACGGGTGACACATTGAAAGCGCCACAATTGATCGACAACGAATTATACCGTCTGCGCGGC
>JAVJVY010000008.1:0-278103 GCA_040220895.1 Vicingaceae bacterium | reverse complement strand
AACAAGCGTTCACCTGGGCCAGGTGGTTACAGTCGGTCTTCCAGCTAAAACGCGTAGCAACACCAAAATTACCCTCCCACCAGCTGGCTGAATCGTTCCAAAAGACGTTGTTGGTGTCCAAAATGGCACATGGGGGGTATTTACAACCGTTCAGGGTGTCGGCAAATTTCGTTCCGAACTGGCTTCCGGATGGAAGCAGGTAATTGGTTTGAGGCGTAAAGCCCGGTAGAAACTGTACGTCCGTTGAGGTAATGTAAAAGTTTACCGAATCACCGGCCAATACCGTATCACCCGCCGGCAAAGGAATGTTGACCGTAGCATTGGCCGCCCATTTGAAGAGGACGGCTGGGGGAGTGTTGGCCAATGGTGGTAAGGTCGGTGTTGGTGGGCAAGCTAAAAGCACTACCGGAATATCGCGGTAGATCTCGGCCACCTTCTGCCTACATTTATATGACGTTACTTTTATCGCGGTAGAATGATAATTACCCTGAGGGCTGAATGCCGTAAAGCTAATTTCCCCTGTCAACGAATTAAGTGTTGCAGGGACATTCATCGTATTGTGATAGGTTCCGGGTAGCTGGCTGGTGGTGGAATAACCGGTTTTCCAAGTTATACCATTCGTAGCACTCTGCATCGGAAGGGTCCAATCGTAATGAAGGGAATCCAGTTCTTCATCAACGGCGTTATGATTATATGTAAATGGATAACCCGTGCAGATAATCGTCGCAGGACGCTCTGCAAAATAAGGAGAGGAATCATAACAAGTGCCGCCACCCGTGCTGGTACCGATAGATAGGGGCGAGGTTTGACCAGGAGGAGTATAAGGGAACATTACGGCCCTAAGCCAATAACCTGAACCCGTAATATTGTTCATATAAGTAGAAGCGGGTCTGCAGCAAGATGTATAAAAGAAAGCACTTCCTCCGGCAGCAGGTACTCCATTGATTTGCACATTCGAAGAAACATATACATGCTCTTCCATGACATTCTGACGCTGCGCCGTGGATCCTGTGCAATTCAATTGTTTTGTAACATCGTAGCACCCTGGAGAAAGGTCATTTTGTTCTGTTCTGCTCACAGTGATAGACGACGTTCCACCATAAGTAGCATAAAGCGGATTAGTGATAGTGGCAGAACCGGGAAGGCCAATTCCAATACAGGCCCGATAAAGTTTTAAGGTGAAAATCATATCACCCGAATTTGTGCCAGAAGTCAAACATTCCCAAGTGATTTCTCCGCCCAATAAGTGGGATGCCTGAGAAGGCTTGGTAGAAATTATTAAAAGAAGAGTAAAAAGTCCTAAGAGTATTTTTCTCATGATTATTGATTGAATTTTAAAGAAGACGTCTTATCAAGGGATTGGTTGCCTTAAGTTATCGCACCAGGGTAACGGTGCCTACTTTCTCAAATTCCTGGCCGGAAGAGGCCTTGTAGCGCACCGTATAAACATACACGCCCTGAGGGACCTGTCGACCATCCTTCGTGCCGTCCCACGATGCAGATACGTTATTTGTTTTATAGATCATTTCTCCCCAGCGATTCACGATTTTAAATTCGTAGCTCGAAATATCGTGATAGATCACTACGGGTCTGAAACGTTCATTCTTTCCGTCACCATTTGGCGAGAATGCATTTGGAACAGTGGCATAAGGTAATTGAGTCACACATACCTCATTTGAATAAGAACGGGCAGGAGGAACCCCATTAAAAGAAGGTTCGTTTTCAATGGCCTCAATGTAGTAGCAATATTCCCCTTGAGAAGGGTTGCCACCAGTAATATTGTCGTTGATCAATTGGAGCGAATCGTAGAAAACCGTTGTTCGACCGGAATCCGGGAATTTGGTCAATGGATCGCGCAGGGGGGCACCGTCCAGGAAGCGATATATCTTATAGGCAAAGGTCTCGCCTTTCCACCCCAAAACATTGGTCCATTCCAGGCGATTGACTCGCTTAGTTGGATCTGCAACAATTTTTAACAACATGGTTGATGCTACATTACTCGTTGACATATAAGCGCCACAAGAATCATACAAGTCCACCTTATAAAAATATTGGAACTGATCGGTAATGGCGCTTCGATCGTTCATGGTGATTACACTGTCTGCAGGTATTTTTCGTTTTGGCGCATAGAAAACATTGACGGTAGAATAGACCATGGAAGTATCCAATGCCCGCTTTAATATGTACTGATCTACGTCAGAATCGATGTTGGTGAAAAGTTCCATCTGAACGTAATTTCTTTCGGCCACTGTGGCATATCGCAAATACTCGTAGTCCGGTTGACGCAAAAATTCCGCATCGACGTTCACGTAATTGGAAGTAGCTGTGAACGGACCGGCGCCACCGTTTTCGACGGCAACGATCTTATAGGTCAAAATGGTGTTCTCAATGGGATCTTCATGTATGTAAAAGTTTTCTGTTACCTGATCAATAAATACATAATTGGAACCGCCAATGGACACAAAAATTTTGTATAAGACATCCGTGCCCGAAGCAAAATCTTCGTAGTGATTCCAGTCCAATCGGACTGATTTTTGGCAGACATCCAGGGTAGGTGTAACAAACATGGATTTAACACAAATACCGTTGAAACCTGCAGCATTACCACATTCATCATAAGGTACGATGCTGTATTGTGCCGGACCATTCCCTGCATAACTGGAAGAAAGATCAATTTTGGTCGTTGTTAATCGGCCGGAAACTGAATCAACAATTTCATTATTTCCGCAATCACCATTAATGTGGCGATAGATGATATAGCCTTTGGTGTCCAATGAAGGACTCGGTCGCCATCCAAGCTTGGGACGACCGGTAGAAATGTCGTGAGTGACGCTGTCCAATCGGATGGCTGTTGGAGGGGTGTTGTCGATAATGGTGACCGTGTCAATGGAAGATTGTGAGGTACAACCGGCTCCAATATTCGACAGCTTGACCTGATATGCCAACGTGGAAGTACAGGCCACAAAAGTATCAGTGTAAGACATTGTGCTTTGCTGATAGATGGGACTTGCTATGTTAACAGGTGCGGAAGGAACTGGAAGGATCACCGCACGTTCAATATTTACCAACAAGCCGGATGAATGCTCATCCCAATTCCAACTGAGTGCTACTTCAAAATCATTGGAAACAACGGAATTCAATCGGACCGCTTTAATATTGGTAGATTGTGTCAGGGCCGTAGTTGGCATGCCCCGGCAATAGGCCACGATATGGTAACATGCGTCTGCATTATTGGCATTAGCTCCAACATGGGTAAATGTGCTTGTCGGAAAACCGCCCATTGGAACTATAATGGTTGCTACATTTACTTTAGTGGCACAAGATTGTGAGTAAAACAATTCGAAACGATCAATGTCTGCGGCTGTAGCTCCTCCCATGCTCGCAATGCTGAAGTCGATCTCGACATCACCGTTTGCCATCACCCTTATACAAGTTGGTTCAGGCGACACATAGCTCGAGCACTGAGCGGAAACAAAGGTGTTTCCAATGACCAATAAAGAAAAAACAACTCCCAGTAACTTCTTCATATTTCTTTTCATCAATTCGCTTACACTACCTGACGTCAAACCCCAGGAATGGTTGCCTCAGATCTGGCCTAATTTTCAAAAATAGCAATACTTGGTGAAAGTCGGATGCTTCTGACGCTGAAATCTTTAAACTGTATTGCTTGGAGGAAGGGACTTAACATGCAACTAAATTCGAACATTCACTCTTTCCTTGGATGATGCTAACCCTTGCCTGCCACCACTGTGAACATCTTCTCTGGAATAAGGTATTGCTGAGCAAGATCCCGCAATCGCTGAGCAGAAACATTGCTAATTTTTTCGATGTCACGATGAAAATCCTGAGACGTCAAGCCAAATTGATGGAGTGACTTGAATCGGTCCAATTGGGCGAACACACCGTCGGTGCTTCTAAGGGTCTTTCCTAGCATGTAGTTTCTGACGGTATCCAGTTCCCGGTCTTCCACCAGGTCATGCCTTAGTTTATTCAATTCAAAATCAATTTCGTTTTCTGCCAGTTTGGTCACTTCGGCTCCCACTTCGGTCGAAATGAAAAAATAACCTCCCACTTTGAGATTGACAAAACCGGAACCCACGCCATATGTGAACCCTTTGTCTTCTCTTAGATTGCTCATCAACCTGGAGCCAAAATACCCACCAAGAAGCGTATTCAACACTTGCATTTCAGCGTAATCCTCGTGTTTTCTATTGAATAAGATCTGACCGCTGCGAAGGGCACTTTGTACACTACCTTTTTTCTCAAATACCTTCCTTCCTGTTGGAGAATCCGGCAATTCTGGTAAGTCAGGCAGATTCAAGTGAGTACCCTTGTTTTTTCCGAAAAGGTTTTCGATTTTGGCAATCAACTCATCGTCCACCTTGCCCGCGGCAAGAATCAGCGGGTTCACCCCATAGTAATTACTGAAACAAGTTCTAATTTCTGAAACATCAACGTTATCATAGTCTTCAACATTCGTAAGTCGGCCATAAGGGTGATCTTGAAATAAACCGCTGGTGAAGCCGCGACGGCTCATCGTGCTGACTTTTTCAAGGCTGATAAGGTATTTCTGCTTGCGGATGCGAAGGTTGTTGTTCAATTCGTCCTCGGGGAAGGTGCAATCGTTCAAGACTTCGGCAAGAAACTCGAGCACCTCAATGGCGAATTTTCGAAGAGCGTATACTGCAATATCACTGTGATCCATATTAATTTCCCTTTCCAGATAGGCACCATAAAAATCAAACCTCTCTGCAATTTCTTTCTGATTGTACTTCGGTGTTCCGGAAGTAAAAAGGGCATTCATCAAATTGGCCTTCAGTGTACCCTCGGGGATGGATTTACCGGCACCAAAGGTCAATTCAATCTTGACCACTTCTGAATCAATGTCGGGGTAATAGTATAGCCGATTACCTCCCGAGAGTTCCTGGCACTTGGCAGTGCTAAAAGGGATACTACTAATCTTATCGGCTCTTGGAGCTGTGTTTCGTATTAAACTCATTTCTTTTTGTAATGCAAGACAGAGCAGTTCTCTTTCTTAAATATGGACCTGGCAGCAGCGATCACCTCATCGGCATTTACTGCTTCGTAGCGGTTAATTTCGGTATTCACCAGATCAGCATCTTCCAATAATTCTGCCATGCAAAGCGCCATGGCCTTATTTAACACACTGACTTCACCAAAGCGAAGACTCGATTCGATCTTATTTTTCACCTTGCGCAATTCAGAGTCATGGATACTGCTTTCTAAAAAATCACCTATTTCAATCCAGATTTTCGCTTCAGCTTCTTGGTGATCTATGCCACTGAATTTTCCCTGGATCACAAATAACCCTTCATCTAAATCTCCTCCCACAAATGCCTCAATTTCGGTGAATATTTTTTTCTCCATCACCAGGCTTTGTGTCAATCTGCTGGACTGTCCTCTGCTCAAGAGATCAGAAACAAGGTCAGCGGCATAAAAACCACTATCTCTTTTGCTGCACATGTGAAAAGCCATGTAAATAGCGTCCTGGGGAACATCCCTTTCCAATACCTTGCACCTGTATTCGGTTTGAGTGGGTTCCTTTGGTAGATTTCTAGTGGGCTTTGGGCCTGAAGGAATGGGTCCAAACCACTTTTCACAAAGGTCTTTTACCCGGTTTAATTCAAGGTCACCTGCTATGCAGAGAATAGCATTAGACGGCATGTAAAAACGCTTAAAAAAGGCTTTCACGTCATCCATTACTGCCTCTTCTATATGGCTAATTTCCTTACCTATGGTTGGCCAACGATACGGATGAACTTTGTAACACAGTGGTCTTAATTCCAACCAGACATCGCCGTATGGTTGGTTCAGATAACGCTGTTTGAATTCTTCTACAACCACCTGTCGCTGGACCTCCAAACTTTTTGGGGTGAATGCAAGTCCTAGCATTCGGTCGGATTCGAGCCAAAAGCCGGTTTCAATGTTTTCTACCGGCAAGGTGAGGTAATAATTGGTGAGATCGTTGCTGGTAAAGGCATTGTTCGTGCCCCCCGCTTGTTCAAGGGGTTCATCGTAAACGGGTATATTCACCGAACCACCGAACATGAGGTGCTCGAATAAATGCGCAAATCCGGTTCTTTCGGAGTTTTCGTCCCGAGCTCCCACATCGTAGAGCACATTTAACGCGGCTACCGGTGTTTTGGTGTCGCGGTGAAACAAAACTTTTAACCCATTGTCAAGGGTAAATTTATCAAAGGATATCATCGGATAGGTCAAATTTAATGTCGAACAACTGCTTCCTGGCGTAATAGTATTCGATCAAAATATCTTTTATAATATCCGCAGCCGGTTTGATTTCATCAAATTGTGCCGCCACTTGACCTATTTCCAATTCCCCTTCATCAAGATCGCCTTCAAACATTCCTCTTTTTGCCCTGCCTCGACCCAGCAGTTGGCTTAGTTCTTCCGTCGATGCGCCATTCGCTTCAGCATCCTGAACAGCTTCAAAGAATTTGTTGTGCAAAAGCCTTACAGGAGCCAGTTTTTTTAGACTGAGTTTTGTATCGCCCTCGTGACTTGTAATGATGCGCTCCTTGAAGGATTGATGGGCGGATGATTCCATTGATGCCGCAAAACGGCTACCGATCTGCACAGCATCTGCCCCCAGGGCAAAGGCTGCAAGCATGGCGCGGCCGGTACCAATGCCTCCAGCGGCAATTAAAGGAACATCTATGCTTCTTCTGACAAGGGGAATCAGCACCAAACTGGTGGTTTCTTCTCTTCCATTATGTCCACCAGCCTCAAAGCCCTCTGCAACAACGGCGTCCACCCCAGCCTCTTGTGATTTCACTGCAAATTTTTCGCTCGAAGTGACATGAACCACCACGATACCTTCGTCCTTTAATCGTTGGGTCCAGGTTTTTGGATTGCCGGCAGAAGTAAAAACGATGGGTACTTTTTCCCGAATGATGATCTCCATGTGTTCATCGATATTGGGGTACATCAGAGGCACATTCACGCCAAAGGGTTTGTCAGTGGAATTTTTACATTTCTGGATGTGTTCTTCCAAGACTTTGGGGTACATGGAACCGGAACCTATCAAACCAAGCCCCCCTTCTTCACTCACAGCGGACGCCAGTTTCCAACCACTGCACCAGATCATTCCTGCCTGTACGATTGGATAACGAATGTTAAAAAGTTGGGTAATGGTATTTTGGTCTCTCATAGTTGATCCTGGACAAACATAAGCATCAATTCATACTTTTGCCACCTCAAGATATCAACATGACGGTAGAAGAAGTAGTAGACGAAATTTTTAGCTCAAAGGAGGTTAAAGATAAAAATGGAAAACCTTACCCCCTGGAATCAAATTTAGATCAGATGGAAGGGGCTTTCTTACAGAAACTGATTAAGAAGAATGCCATAAGTAGCAGTATTGAAGTGGGATGTGCTTTTGGATTGTCATCACTTTTCATCTGTTCTGAATTACAACATAAAAGCGGACGCCAACACACCATTATTGATCCATATCAGAACTCAGACTGGCACGGCATAGGTGTCAATAACCTGCGGAAAGCGGGAATTGATTTCTTCAATTTAATAGAGAAGCCTTCAGAGATCGCTCTGCCGGAACTGCTCAACGGCAACGGCACTTTTGACTTTGCCTTCATCGACGGCTGGCATACATTTGACCATACCTTGATCGATTTCTTTTATTTGAGTCGAATGCTAAAAATTGGGGGTATCATGGTCATTGATGACGTTGGCATGCCTGCAGTTAACCGGGTATTAAGATATGTACTGAACTATCCTTGTTACGAATTTGTAGATTCAGTAAAAATCGAAACAAGTTCAAAAAAGAAAATATTCAACAGATTTATTGGAACCCCATGGAGATTTTTTGGCAAATTCCTTCCAAATGCTGCCAGGGCAGCCTTACTCTCTCCGCTGCTCATCCAGTCCGACAGGGAATTGGGAATTGACGCCTCAATGGTGGCCATAAGAAAAATTAGTGAAGACAATAGGGCCTGGAATTGGTATGAATCGTTTTAATTGCCAATAAATTGTGGTACTTTTGACTTCTTGTAGTATTGAATTACTAGAGATTTATTTTTAATATTGCCATTGTGAGAAAAATAGTCACGATCGTTTTTGCTTTAGGCCTGTTCCATTTCGCAAATGGACAGTTCAACCAGGATTATGGTTTCCATCTTGGTATGGCAACACACATGGGAGATATCGGTGGGCCGAATGAACCCGCACAAATTCAAGCCTCAAGGATTGAATATGTAATCGGAGGGTTTTACAGATATAAGTTCGCATCCAAGTTTTATGCCAAGGGAGCTTTGTCCTATGGCCGCATATCAGGTGCCGACTCCTACTCAAAGGATCCGGTGAAAATTGCAAGGAATTTAAGTTTCCGCACCACGTTGATTGAAGTTGCAGGTACAGTAGAGTACCACTTTCTGGACATCAAAGACTTTGGTGGAACAGGACGATACAACACTTTTTTAAATGTTTATGTCTTTGCGGGAATTGGTGTTACCCATTTTACCCCGATGGCTGAAACCGATGGCGGGGAATGGGTCAAGCTGCAACCCCTCAAGACCGAAGGAGTTGATTATGGTCAGATTACTCCGATCATTCCTTTTGGAATAGGTTCGCACATGACCTTTGATCGCAAATGGCGGGTTGGTGTTGAAATTGGAGCACGTCCAACATTTACCGATTACCTAGATGACGTCCATGATAAATACATGACCGAAGAGCAGTTTAATGCTTCTGAGCCACTGGCACAAGAGATGTACAATCGAGTAAATGACCAGTACGTTGAAGATGCAATAGCTTCTGGAATTGTAAACTGGGCAGAAGGTTATGAAATGGGAGGTTTCGGTAAAACGCGCGGAGGAAATAAGGCCGACGATTGGTATTTCTTCGGAACGGCCTCTGTATCTTGGTTGATCCGAGGTAAATCGAACTTCTATCGCGCAAAGTACAGCTTTGCTAAAGGACACAGATACAAAAAGCGCCGTTCAAGGGCCAAATTCTAGTCCATCATTTCACATTATCGCTGTTTAACGCATTAACTTAAGTCACTTAAGGAAGATGGCATTTAAAAAATACTCCAGCATCATTCTGGTCAATGTCATCGTTTTTTTATTCTTCTGTGTAATTCTCGAAGCATTTCTCAGAATGATCAACTTAGGATATGGAAGTGCTCCACTGCTGGATGATCCGGTTTATCATCATGTTTACACAAAAAACTACTCTTTTACCGTTCATGACCCTGAAGGTGAATATGGCGGGCATATTGCATATTATGGAAATAATGGTTTTCGCGTCAATGACAAAAAGATCGGTTATGCCAAAGGCAATAAAGGCAAAGTCAATTCCCTTCGCGCTGTCATAGGCGATTCCTTTGTTGTAGGCGCGCAGGTGCCATGGGAAGAGACCTTCATAGGCAGGCTAAACGATTACCAAAACGAAGTTGAATACCTGAATTATGGCTCGACATCGTATGCACCCTCGCTGTACTACCTGATACTAAAAAACAAGGTTCTTACCTCAACGCCAATGCCTGACAAAGTCATTGTCCTTCTTTACTCGAACGATTTGGGAGATGATGAGAAGTATCTTTCAGAGGCCGTATTTGATGAAAATAACGAACTCGTTGGAATAAACGGCGGGAAGCCGGATCGGTTTATCAGTTTGCTCAGGAAGTCTTATCTCATTCGCCTGGTAAGAAAAACACAATTGACATTTCAATATCTATTGTTCAGTAATAAAAAAACACTAACAGTTAAAATTGGTAAATACCTTGAGTCGAGCCCCAAAATTACGGGAAGTCGATCTGAACCATACCTATTGAAAATGAAGGATCTTTGCCGGCAAAAAGGTGTCAGTTTTTACTTGACAGCAGTACCTTCTAAGTACAAATGCTTGACGAATGATCGGGCGTATGTTAGTTTCGGAGATCGAGTTAAGTCGTGGTCAGCACTCCATAACATCAATTTTATTGACCTTGAGTCTAGCTTTCTGGCTAAAATGGAAGAAGAAAAAGAGGAATTGTTCTTCGATCTGGATATTCACTTCACCTCAAAAGGCCATCAAGTAACTGCCGAAATTCTGGGTGAATATTTCGATAAGAATCACATGATTGTTCACGCAAATTGAGCCACCTTTCTGAGTGGTTTCAACCACCTGGTGTACCATTTTGGTTTTAAATCATTGACTCGCCAAGCCATCCTGTCTTCGCTGTTAGCGCGCAGGCGTTTCCAAAGAGTTGCATTACTTTGCCCTCCAATCCTCATAGCGACCAGAACCTTTGGCAGGTAGGTCAATCGTATTCCATTTCGTTGAACAAGGCGAAGCATCCATTCATAGTCAGCCGCCGTTAAAAAATTGGTGTTGTACGCGCCGTGCTTTTTTATGAGGCTTCTTCGAATGAAAAATGTTGGATGTGGGGGCATCCATCCCCTTAAAAATGCATTTCTTTTATATTCCCCAGAGATCCATGTTCTTTTAACCTTGCTTATGTCCTTTCGGTCCACATACAGAAGGTCTCCGTAGACTGCATCAGTATTCGGATCTTCAAAACATCGCACCACATCTGAAATCACGCCGGGGTCAGTAAAAAAATCATCGGCGTGAAGAATTCCGATAATATCTCCAGTTGCGCGTTCCATGGCCTCATTCAAGGCAAAATACAACCCATTATCGGTTGAACTGACTACCTTGCTCTCAGGAGACTTTCGGTGTATAATGCTTAAAGTCTCATCCATTGAGGCACCATCTTTAACAATATGCTCAATGTTGGGATGATCCTGACTCAGGAGCGAATCAAGGGACTTCTCGATGGTCGACTCATTATTCAGGCAAACCGTAAGAATGCTGACTTTCAAACTTCTCTGATGATCATGCAATTTTCAAGGACTAAAACATCCATCTTCGTTCGAAGGTAACAATCGAGTGCTTCTGCGGGTGTATTTACAATGGGTTCGTTCTCGTTGAATGATGTGTTCAACAGAATTGGTGTGCCTGTCTTTTGTCTAAATGCCTCGATCAGGTCGTAATATTTATCTCCTTTAATGACGGTTTGCAGACGACCTGTGCCATCAACATGGGTTACAGCCGGAATTTCTGCGTGTTTCTCAGGCCTGATGGGAAATACTTTTTCCATAAAAGGAACCTTGTCTGTGATCGTGAAATACTCACCGACGTATTCTTCCAAAATTGAAGGTGCAAAAGGTCTAAAGCTTTCTCTCCGCTTAATTTTTTCATTTAAAAGATCCTTTGCATCGGCCCGTCTAGGGTCAACCAAAATGGAGCGATGTCCCAGAGCCCTTGGACCAAATTCTGCCCTGCCTTGAAACCATCCTACAACTGCACCTTGTTCGAGTTTTTCAGCAACAGCCTTCACCAAGGCTTTGTCTTCCAGCATTTGATAGGTAATCTTTTTTTCCTTTAAATATTCAGAGATTTCCTCATTGCTAAAATGGCTTCCCGTATAAGCATTGTAAACTGCAGGATTCCTGCTATTCCCTAAAACTTCATGATAAAGATCAAGAGCAGCGCCATATGCTGTACCGGCATCGTGTCCGGCAGAAGGGATGTATAATTCCTTGAATGGCGTCCTTGCCAACATCTTGCCATTTGCCACGCTGTTCTGGGCAACCCCTCCAGCCACACAAAGTTGATCGATACCTGTTTGCTTGTGTAATCTGTTCAATAAGTGAAAAATGATTTCTTCTGTCCATCGTTGGACGCTGGCTGCCAGATCCTTATGCTTCTGTTCCAGTGGATCTCCTTCGGCTCTTGCCTTCCATAAAAGATTTTCCAATTCTTTGGAAAATATGGTACCTATATGCGGCGAACCACTTTCCCAGCTCATACTTACCCCTTCTTTGGCATGTAAAAAATAGCGCAGGTCCAGCTCAAAAAGTCCCTTGGGCAATATGCGTATGACTTCTTTTAATTGATCAACATACTTGGGTTCCCCATAGGGTGCCAGCCCCATGACCTTGTATTCATCTCCATAGTTGGGAAATCCAAGAAATTGGGTCATGCTTGTGTAAAATATTCCGATGGAATGAGGGTAAATAACTTTTTCCATTACCTCCATTTTGGTATCCTCTCCTCTACCCAACATGGTAGAAGTGAAATCACCGAATCCGTCTATTGACAGAAGAGCGGCTTTTTTAAATGGAGATGCAAAAAATGCAGATGCTAAGTGGGATCGGTGATGCTCAACATTGATCAATTTCGCCTTGATTTCAGCGGGTTCAATTCCATTGATAGCAGCAAGTTGTGCCTTCACTCCTACCACTTTTTTAGAATTTGAAAGTCGATCTAGTATGGCTTTCAATCCTGTTTTATTCTTAAAAACGTGCAGAATCTTTTTATGAATATTGGCCTTTGGATCTCTGGAAATAGTGACGTAGTCCAATTCCCTGACCGAAATACCGGCGTCCTTCAGGCAAAATGCAATTGCCTCTGATGGAAATCCGGCCCAGTGCTTAATCCGCCTGAATCGCTCTTCCTCAGAAGCTGAAAGTAGTTTCCCGTCCTTCAGTAAGCAAGCGGATGAATCTCCGTGGTAAGCATTAATGCCTAAAATGTACATGGCCGAATTTTGCTGCGAAAATAGGTATTAGCCCTAAGAGAGCGAGAATAAGTCGCGATTTTGTTCAAGAATTTCCGGGTTTTCGGTGTTAGAAATGGCATATTGTCTCGCATTTTCGGACCATTCCTTAAATTCGGCCTGCCCCATGCCGTAGAATGTATCAATGGCCTTTTTATATGCTGAAAGATTCTCAACAGCTATGTCATACCCCGCCTTATTTTGGGATAAATTACGCCAGGGAGTTTGATCTGAAATGATGACTGGCAGTCCTGAAAACATTGCCTCGATAATGGCATGTCCATAGTTCTCGCCACTGGACGGAAGCATAAATACCTGGTATTTTTTGAATGCAATTTCAAGCCGATCAGGTGAAATCGAACCCATGAATTTTATGCGATCTTCAAGATTCAGTTCTTCGATCACAAGTTCACATTGCTTTTTGTACTTCGCGTCATATACGGGTCCATATATATCCAGTTTTACGCCTGATGGGCTGCCTTTCAGCACCTTTATCGCATTTAGTATATTTTTCTCGGCGGCAATTCTGCCTACCAATATCATGTTGAGTTCGGATCGCTCTTTAGGTATCGGAGTTGCTTCTGTTTCATGTGTTCTGGGTAAATTTTGAGCGAAACATATGCTGGATCCTTGTCCAAAATGAGATAGAACATCTTGTTCTTCCTGTCTTGAAGTGGCGTGAAATTTCACGTTCTTGTAAACATACAAGCTTTTCATAACGATCAGAAATACCTTTTTTTTCATTGATTTTACCCCAAGAGAACCCTTGGATAACATTCCTCGTGGTGCAAGTATCACCTTGATTTTTAATCGCCTGGCGTTAATAAGAGGTAAAATGGAAAATGACCATGAAAACATTCCGTTCAGGTACACGATGTCGGGCAATACCGTCTGTAGTACCTCTGAAATGCTTTTTGAACTGACCTTGGAAGCATAGTGAACCTTGATATTTTCATCATATGTTACCCACTTATTTGGTGCCACATCCAGTTCTTCTCCACTCTGGTATTCGCGATTTCCGGTATAGATAAAAAAAGATACCTCAGACTGCAATGCCAGGGCCAAATTTCGAATTGAAACAACTGGTCCACCGGCCTTGTACGCTGGATCAAACCAATCGATGAATATAAGTATGGTTTTTCTAGTGGTCGACAAACGCTTTTTTATATAATTCCAAATATTGAAGACTTATTTTTTCTAGCTCAAAACGCCCGATATTCTTAAGGCCTGCTTCCACCAACTGGTTACGATAAGATTCATCATTCATCAGTTTCAAAAATCCATTTCTGATGTCATCAAGGTCGAAGGGATCTACCAGATGCGCTCCTCTTCCCGCTATTTCTGGCATTGAAGTCACTTTGGACGTGATTACTACGCGTCCCGTTGCTTGTGCCTCTATGATAGGTAATCCAAATCCCTCAATGGTACTGACAAAAGACAAGATGTCACAGTCCCTGTAGGCCTGTATCAGTTGATTTGGAGTCAGATTATGACGTTCAATATATTCGATTCGCGCGCTACCCAACACATCCTTTTGGTTGGCGGTCAATTTACCCACGACGATTAGTTCGCAAGATATGCCTTGCAAGGCACCAGCCAAACGACTTAGATTTTTATTCTGCTTGGTGCCAATTTGCAGGATCTTTGGTTTTTGAGAATTGAACTCTTTAGGGACATGTTCAAATCCGGCCGGCAGAGGATTATAGATGACCGTGCATTTTGATTCGATGTGCCCACCGATTTTTTCAACGAAATCTTGTTTCGAGAATGCGGATACAAAGGATAAAAACCGGGCCTTTTTAGAGGGGATTTTGAACCAAAACATCTTAATTAACCACCTTTTAAGTCCACTGGTGCGGGTAAGGATTTCAACATCGTGATAAGTCGCGACGAAGGGCCGCCGGAGCAATAAACAAGTGTAATAAACGTCTCCGGTGATGTGTACAAATCCATTTAATTGGAACACAGCCAATATATTCTTGACCTTATGCACAAGACCCCGATTACTGAAGGGCAATGTCCAGGTCATGGCCCTTGTCAATCCTGAAATTCTCCCAGCAATCGGTTGAAACACATTTTCAATTGAGAATTGCTTTTCATTAGCCTTTCTAAAAACCAGGTAGATCATTTGGTCAGATTCGCCCATCGATCAAAGAGGTTTATTGGTGTGGAAATGATTATTGGTCATAATTTATTATTCCCTGTCCGCTGTGATCATCCATAGAATGATCAACACAAAAATGGACGATTTTACCAAATGATTCAGTACAACAACCAATTCAGTTTCTGCCTTGATAACCTGCAGGTATATAAGTGGTAGAAATACAAAAACCACTTTTTTTGTGGAACTGTAACTCGAAAAGAACTTTACGGTCCACGATAAAAACGAGCCCCACACGAACATGAAAACATAGGCCCCTTGTAAACCATAATTGGCATAAGCTTCACCAACGATGCTAATACCCATGGAGGTCTGATCTGAAATATTCAGTCCTGTAAATCGCCGGTAATTTTCCCGTCCCCCCGCCTTCTTTTTATCTGGCATTAGAAATCGAGGGAATATGGCAGCCAACGCTGCGTCATAGACTGTTTCTCCGTTGGCATATGGCTCGTATTTTGGAACGTGGTTGAGCACTGCAGAAATTATCCAGCCTTGATTTAGGCGAACATTGGTCATCTCAAGATATCCGCTTTGAAATAAGGTCGACAAGTCAGTCACCCTTGATTGAACAACTTCACTGAAAATTTGTACACGTTCTTCTCTCGATTTTCCAACGATATTTTCTCGGTATTCCTGCTTAGATGTTTGAAGGATAAATGCAAAAAACATTCCCGATAAGACAAGGAGAAATTTACTTACAAAATTAAATTCATTCTTAACGGCAACCAAACTGAACATCAATGCGGACCAGAGAAGTAAGTCATGAAATGAACCGCTGACAATTGAATTGACAAGGGTCAGACCCATAATTAAGGTGAAATAGAGCCACTTATTCCTGGTTTGCTGAAAGATCATTAATCCAAGGCCAACATACTTCAAGGATTTAGTGAGGTAGGCCGCAAAACCAATGATTCCAGACAAAGAAGGTGCAATAAAATCACCGGCAAATCCCAATGCAACGAAAATATAAGGTAATGAGGGCTGTTGTGTGACCAGGGAGGTGAGAGAGTCATTGATTCCCTCTAAATTCAATTTTGGATAGAATATAAAAATCCCCACAGAAAAAGATAAAATTGAAGGAACAACCAGCATCATATACTCCAATTCAGACACATACATAATATACTTAAAATGTTCAAATCCAGCAGAGTATGAAAAATGAGCACCTAATATCCACTGCAAAGATGCCATCAACAAAATCAATTCAAGAATGGGAATGGTTTTCCCCAGCCTAACCATGAACAAAAAGAAAATAAATACGGTATATCCCAGACCCAAAGCAATGATGAACTCATACTTTGCCAGGAAGAGAAAGAATGAAACCAGTCCAATTAAAACGGGGTAGGTCAGGTATGACGAGAACCTTTTCATTTATTTAGCTCATTCTCAACTTGGTCGGAAAATGTTGAAAAACTGAATTTTTTTATTGAAATACGTGCTTCTTCGCCCATTTTCACGGTCAACTTTTTATCGAGGCCTGTAAGAATGGCAGTTAGTTCATCCCTCGATGTGTGATCGAAGATAAAACCATTGTGATGGTTATCCACCAAGTCGGCAAAAGAACCTACCGCGTTACTCAATATAACAGGCCTGCCGCTGGCCATTGCTTCATTGGCTGCAAGGCCCCATGTTTCGTTTGGACCGCGAGAAGGCAAGCACAAAATGTCACCGGTTCTATAAATTACCGGCATTAAACGTTGATTTTGAAATGCCAGAAATTTGACTTGATCCAGGCCTTCTGCTCCACGCCTTAATTCACGTTCCATATCTCCATTCCCAACAAACAAAAGCCTTAAGTTTTGTCGGTGTTTGATCGCTTCCTTGAACGCATCCAATAAGAGCCCCGGATTCTTTTTTTTCTCGAACTTGCCTGCAAAAAGAACGACAAGGTCATTTTCGGTAAAACCGAGTTCTTTTCTTTTTTGCAACGCCAGAGCGTTGAATTCTTCTTCCGACTCAGCGAAAAAATCATTATCTACGGCATGCGGAGCCAAAATCAAAGAATCAGCATCCAATCCAGCGCTCTGGTAGTAAGATTTATTGGCCTTACCCACATAAAAAGCCCTATCAACGTATCTGAACACAAAGCGAAGAACAATGTTTCTAACAAATTTCTTGTAAAAGGGCTGGGCATCCAAGTTCGTTGAGTCTCCCCTGAACCAGATCGGTGTTTTACCACTGAAGTGCCTCATTACAGCAAAATGGCTTTTAAACTTCCAACCAAAAATGAGTATGGCATCCGGAGCAAAGGATTGTAAACTCGGTATCAGGTTTGGGCAAATAATTCCATTCCAGTGCTTGGTTGAAGGGTGGGGACTGATATTTTCAACCATTTGGTAATCGTAACCCTCCAATAGCGGAATATCCCATTTGATTTCATTTCCAAAATCAGGATCAAAAAAAGTTTCGCTGAATTGAGGTGCCGTATAAAAAACGTAGAGTTCGATTTTTTTACTAGCCGCCAATAACCTGAATAATGGGGCATTGTATTGAATGGGATGCGAAGAAACTATCGCCAGTTTCTTCATGACCCGGAAATTTTCTGCTTTGCATTCAAGGATATTATCTTATCCATCGCTTTGGCGAGTTTTCTGGATGAAACCGCTGCTGAATAATTACTCAGGGAGGTCAAGTTCGGTTCCCATTTAACACCACCATTGGCTGCTAATTTCAAGGTTTGCATTACGTCTGCATCCAAGGAATCCGCCCTGTTGGGATCATAATGAACTACAAATTTTGAGGCCCCGACTTCTTCTAATATATTTCCCGCAGAACTCCGCTTGTGCATGATGCCAAATATCGGCCTTTGACTTAACACTGACTGGAACACTTTTGAGGCTGTATAATGTGCTTCTGTGCTGCCCAAAATCATGATCATGTCTGCTCTCTTAAGGACTGACAATACTTTTAGATAGGGCATTCGCTCGGGTAATTCCAAAACAAAGTCAGAAACACCCGATTCAATAGCGTGTTGTCGAACACTTTTATGAACATAGGTTCCGGTTCCGATAAAAATAAACCGGATGTTAAACAGCGTGGGGGCTTTCGCATGCAATTCTTTGAAAGCTTTGAACAAGGACTTCAAAAAAACATCTGATTTAGGGAGAAAAGCACCGGCGTAAATCCAGTTTTTAGCATTGACACTCAACCAATCTGCGGAAAAGTCCTGCTCAACAGCCTTGTAATCGTTCTGATCAAAACCGTAGGGCATGTCCACGTGTATGCACTGCCCTTGAGTATGTCGATTGTAAAAGATTCTTTTTTCTTGAACATCTGTGTTTTCAAACTCTTTGACGAAATTCCGAAGCAGTACATCGCGGTAATAATCTGCATTGACTCCTGAAATTAGCGAAGCATGGCGCACAGCCAAAGGTTCAAGGACCTTTGCGGCAATATTGCTCAATCTATGCCTGAGATCTTTTCTGTTCGAAATATCTCGAACCCAGGGATCAATGTAGTCTATGCCGTAGGGAACTTTATACCTTTTGTATAGGTTGCGCCCCAATAAGGCAACGTAAAATGACGGAATGGGTATCCAGATAAAATCAATTTTCTCGATGGCCAATAGTTCCTTTGCTCTTCGAAGTAAAAAGAAATACGATCGCAGCCCTATGTCACCGATTATTCTTGGACGGCCAATGTTGAAGGCTTTTGTGTATTCGACCCTCATTCCCTTTTTAACGGTGTTGCACAGTGAGGGTTCAAGTAATTCTTCGTAATAACGGGAATCGACGGTTAAAATAATCGGCTGCCAGTTTTCGTCTTCGAGAAAATTGGCGATGAGTCTTGGTCGATGCACCCCGGTCAAATTAGATGGGGGCCAATGAGGATATATGATCAGTACTTTTTTCACCCTACCAGACTTGCATAGTGATTAAGAAAGCCGTCAAACTCTTTGGTAGGTGAACCCTGATCATCAAAGGTCCTGTAATCTTTCCCTAGATTTGATTCGCCCGCTCTTAAACGACAGTCATTCACGTGTAAAATAGCAGCATCTGAAAGAAATGCTGCCCATAGACCAAAAGTACTGCTCGGGTAAGTGTGAATCACCGGCGCCATAGAAATTGCATTTAAGTCAGTCAAGTCGTTTCCAAATTGAATGAATTCCAAATTTTCATAGCTGTCAAACAACGGTATTTCTTGTTTTTTTCCATCAGAAAATATGTGAATTCTAAGTTTTTTCGGAACTCGTTTCTCTAAATGGTCGAATAATCTGATATAGTAATCCCATGGCTCTTTGTACCAAGAAGAGCGCGTGAAATCGCCAAGCCTGATGTGCACGGCGATATCGGGAACGGCATAGTTTGATAAGGGTGAATATCTACCTATGAGTTTAGCCTTGAGTTCATTGATCACAAATGCTCTTTCTGGAATCAGTAAATTGAAATAACGCTCATGATGAGGGATCTCCTTAAAAACGTAAAGGGTTTCAGGCATTGGTGTGATTCCTAAGTAATCCGATTTAGAAACTATTATTTCCAGATGATCATGAAAGCGCTTTGGTAATCCGTTTCCTTTTTTAATCAGGCCGCTGTAGTTGCGTTTTGATCTATCTCTTCTGAGTAAGGGTCCAATACTGAATGACGGCCATTTAGTTTCAAATAATTCCAAGCCATGCCGCTTTGCGAAAACAAGTGCATGGGCCCAAACCAATAATTGATTTCCAAGGCCGGCTCTGGGTACCTTCACTAAGACAGCAGAATTGATCATTCCCTTGGTTTTTTACCTATTATTTCCCTTTCCAAATGTTCAGCCTGCAGCTTCCAGTCTAGTGACTTGGAATTCTGATACCGCTCATTTTTTAACGCCCTGATCGATGTCAAGTCTCTTAGCACTCGTTCTAATGATTCACTGAGCTCATTTATGCTCATGCCACCTGTCTTTCCAAGCCACGGATACTTTTCAATAAAATCTTTTTGAGCCGATGTATCAGATGCCAAAACGTATAAACCAGCCTGTGCGTAAGCAAAGATCTTATTCGTCAGGCAAATGTCGCGATTCATATCGCGATCAGGCATTTCTATGGCCAAGCCAAGATCAAAATTCGAAAGGTATTTATGTAACTCATGTTGAGTCATGGGTTTGTGGGATTCGACATAACTTCTGCTTTCCAGTTCATTTATTCGGAATTGTTCCCTCAAGTCACCGATAAGGTGCAAGCTCAATTGATCTGAATATTTATCCAGTGCAGTCAGTAAAATTTCAAGACCTCGTCCGTAATCAATGTATTGAGAAAACCAGACAACCTTAAGTTTTCCATCAGTTAATTCAGGTGGTTTGAATTCCTCGCCGTGAAATCCATTGGTGATTAAAAAGGAGGTGTTATCACTAAGTTCGGGACAAAGTGAAAAAAGGGCCTTCCCAATCAATGGGCTGGCATAGGAAATATAACTTGCCGTTGGAAGTAACTGTTTTAACAATGACTCTCGTCTTTGTTGTTCAAAGACTTGGTCACCATCAATATGCTCACCCGGGTGATAATCTTCAAGGTCGAAGGCAAATTGTGTATGGTTCTTTTTAGCAAACTTGTAGGCAGGGTAGAGTGCGCCCAGGTTATGGGCAATGACCAAGTCAAAATCGCTATTGGTCTTTGATAAATAACTGTTGAGCAACAACGTTCGTTTATTTGAAGCAAGGGCGCTCAGACCTAAATTACTTTGAAAGTACTTCCACATGAATGTGGCCAATCGCTGTGTCAAAGTTGACCATAGCCATGGGAAAAAAGGTGAACGACCCGCGGGAAGATAAATCAGCTCAACATTTTTCAGTTTTTTTTGCAATTCAATCTCAATGTCAGATGTCCAGTTGTCGAACGAAAAGCCCAAAAAAGAACATGAAACCTTGTCCTGAAAATATTCCAACTCCTTATATAACCTCGGATTAGTCGTTAAATTGGCCGTGGTCAAAAAAAGCACCTTTTTTACAGCAGCCATTGAATGTTCTTTCGAATTATTACCCAGGGTAAAAACAATTTCATTTTAGGGTGTACCAGTGACCACTTCAGTTTTAATGGACTGATCCAACGGGGAAATTGAATTTCATTGTTGTAAAAACAAGCTTTGACCAGATGGGTATTCAGTATTTTCAAATACTCTTCTTTAGGGCCATCTGCCAGTAGGTCACTCTCAATAATAGCGTCACGAAACCTGGCTTCGAGCTTTTGATTTTCTTTTAGGCGTTCCATGAACTCCATGTTGGCTATGGTATTTTTGTCTTGACTATTATAGCAGGCAAATACACCTGGCACATATTCAAACTTTGCACCCAAAATACCCGCCATTGTAAAATACTCCCGGTCCTGACCAATTCTAGTTTCAGGATTCCACCCCATTCCTCCTTTCAACTTTTCTGCAAATTCGCGTCTGACAAGGTAATTATTAGGACTGGTCCAGTTATCGATCATTAACTGATATAGAAAATCGTCAAAATCGCGGTATAATTTCTCTTCTTCTTTGATCAGCTTTCCTTCTGAATAATAGCGTCTTAGCCAATCTGAATAGGCAATATCCTTTCCTGTACTCTCCAATGCTTCAACCTGGGCTTTAAATTTACCGGGATATAATTCATCATCCGAATCCAGCCATTGAATATAGGCTCCGCTTGAAAGGGAAAAACCAAAATTTCTGGCATTATTAGCGCCTTTGACAGGATTAATATAGGTTCTTATCATGTCTGGTATGGAATCCTGGTATGTGCTCAAGATGGAGGCACTTTCATCTGTAGAGCCATCATCAACAACAATGATCTCTTTAAGCCATTCACCCTGAATCAAACAGCTCTCCAAGCATTTATTAAGCCACGCGGCTTTATTGTAATTGGGTATGATTACGGAAACCTTCACTGAATCACATCATTTATAAAACGACTGGAGTTTTTTGAAAAGTCAAACTTTTCTAATGCAGTACTTCTGGCCGACTTTCGGTATTGCATCATTTTATCCAATGGCATCTCCATGAAATGTTCCAATGCGCTGACTAATTCTTCATCACTAAAGTCTTTGTTGAGTAACTTGCCATTAGTACTATCAACGATCTCACGAGTGCCGCCAACATCAGTGGCGATGATGGGAATGCCATAGGATATGGCTTCCATGATCGAAACTGGCAAACCTTCTGACCAGCTTAAATTTACAAAAACATTGACGGTTTCATTTTCGTAAAAACTTTTGAGTTGTTCAGAATTCAACCAACCTTCAAAGCTTACCTCGTACTGATCTGGTTTTAGTCCTTTGGCCAAGGCTTTAATCTTACCTAAATCGGGTCCGTCACCAAGATGGGTCCATTTCAATTTACCCTTGACCATTGGAAGCGCTTTTACCAACCTGTCGAGCCTTTTTAGATCAATAACTCTGGAAGATGTCACCATGTGGAAAATTCCCTGATTACTGAAATCAGAGACTTCTTGTGGAACGTCAACACCCAAATAATATAGCTTTAGTTTAGGGCTTAAGTCCGCGTATTTACCTTCCAGATAGCGTCTGCCATCTTCTGATATACAGGCTATAACATCAGCTGTCTTCAACATTTCATGCTGATAAGGGATATATCCACCCTGCCTTTCAGAATAGAGATCATAGCCATGTGCTCTGATGATCACTTTTTTAAATTTCATAGCTAAACGCGGTAGCACGAGGGCATTGGCCATCGCCCAATAAGAATAAACAATAACTCTTTGACATTCGTCCACGGTCATTCGGCGAATGTCCTTAATGGGTTTTGAACGGTAGATCAAATAGGTATAAAGAGAAGCTAAAAACCATTTATTAAACCATTCCTTTTTTTTGTAAACCTTGAATTTGAAAAATTCTTTAAGGAAATAGGGAGCGTGTACCGAGCATAAGAAATAAAGATGATACCACTTTACGTAACGGTGATTGCCAAGTGTAGGAAGTTCCAGTTGAATCGATTGATCAAAAGCCTGGTCCACTATTTTCTGCTTATAAGTGAATGGAATAAGGTCAACTTCAAGGCCAATTGAGGTAAGTGCCTTTAATTCGAGTCTTTTCCATTCATAATTGACTGAATAGGGGTAAGAATCTGATAAAAAAAGTAAATCGGGATTTTTCAAGAACTCAAATTAACCCGTTGTTCTTCCTATATACCGAAGGAAATGGTGAAAAACGTTGAAAAAGCTGGTTCAAAGGTACATTATCGACAGAAAATCTCATCAAAACTCCGTCATTGAAATTCGTATTGTAACCTCCTTTTGCAAGAAAACAAATCAGACCTTCCTTCCTCGACAATTCGAGTGATTCAATGTCCCAATCTTCTGGCTGACCATGCGGCAAGGCGAAATAAGGTTTATAACATGGCAGATCTTGTAAAAACTCCTTGTTTTTGAGGATGTTTTCCATTTTTTGTTGGTGGTCAAGCATCGAAAATCGAAGGTGTTGATGACCGTGCAAACCAATTTCGAAAAGTGTCTCATCGATGTCATTCCAGAAGGCCTTTAAACAATAAAAAGGGTTCTCTTCTTCTATAAATGTCTCTAGTACAGAAAGTTGGTCGATTAGAGAAGCATACTCATTAGGATCATCCGTCAATCGCACCTGCTGAACTGCCGTGTGTATTTGCGATGTAAGAGATCTCGTTGCCTTATTCTTCGCGTATTGATACTCGTTAAACCAATAACCTTTTCGTTCTTGAGGGTAGGCTGAATTAAGAAAGAAAGTCGCTGGTATTCTTTTTTCGGTCAAATAAGGAACTACGCAATCTTTCATGGTCTTGTCTCCGTCATCAAAAGTGAGACAAATCCTAGTTCCCTGCAGGGTGCCAGCCCTCAATTCGGCAATGGCATCTGAAAGCTTGGATACGCCGTGATTGTGGACGAGGTAATCCAATTGTTCTTTGAAAAAATTAAATGAAGACCAGATATAAGGATGGTTATATGCCGGATCGAATCCCTCTGAAACCTGATGGAAATTGAGAATGATCAGTTTGTTCTTTGGTAGAAGTATTTTTTTCAACCAGCGTTTCAAGATCCCAATTTAATTACTTCCATGAGCGATAATTTGTGTGCTTTCCTGAGATTGTTGGCATCAGAAATTGAGCCGCGTACCAGTTTTTTTACAATTCCCTTGGCAATTCCCTTCCGGTATCTGATCCAGGCCGATTTTCGCTCATCTTTGTTAAAAGGAAGGTCCTTATGGTTCAATATATCGTGGATCAATTCATCCATCATGGGTGGGTAATGATATTCCTTTTTTCCTTTTACTACTTCCTGATCGCCATGGCTGCGCCAAAATGCCAATCCGGGGACCATTTTTACTACCGGATGATACAAGGCAATTTTCATCCACATTTCGTAATCACCTACAAATCTCTTCCCACTGAACCCACCCAGGTTATTAAACACCTGCCTTTTCATAATTACGCCAAGGGGCGAATTGGTAAAAAGATTCTTCCTAAAAAAATGTTCTTCAAACGAAGTTCTGGAATCAAGGCAATAAGGCATGGGTATAAGGTCATCGTCAGATCTGCAAAGAGCAATGGCCGCTTCGGGAAACTTTTCAATGGAATGTACCATGACCTTCAGGCCATGCGGGTAAAGTAAATCATCTGCATCAACGTACTTCAGGTATTTGCCCTTTGCCAAAGAGGCCGCCCTGTTTCTATTCGGATAATCCCCCAGGTTCGCTTCATTTTGGTAAAAGGAAATTTGATCATTTTTAGAAGAATAAGATTGGGCGATCTCTACAGACCTATCCGTTGAGCCGTCGTCTACTATGATGAGTTCCCAGTCGGTATATTCCTGATTTATAACACTTTCAATGGCCTGAGACAGGTATTTCTCTCGATTAAAGACGGTCATTAAAATACTTACAGTCGGTTCCATTCTAATCTTCGCCCCAGGGGCTATTTCCTAAAAATAAATCGGCCAAAATGTGCCAATAACGTCAGCCGGTGCTTTGCATGTGAAGCTGAAAAATAAACGCGCTTAGCGATGGTCTGAGGGTAATCAAATGTTTCAAAGTCTTCCTTGTAGAGTTGGTTAACCTGTTCCATGGATCGTCGGCCGTAGATTTGTCTGGAACTGAGCTTTTTCGTGGCTCTGGCATGGGGCATGACAACATCTTTATTCAATCGTGCCGTCAGAAAAGTTTCCAACTTCTTTTTCTCTTCTAATTTGAACACTTCATCCAAGAGTAAATTCCCATTTTCATCATTGACGAAAAAGACCTGGTTTGGCCACTTGGTCTTAAATGATGGCCGACTACTGATCATTTGAACAAACTCAGAAAACGGAGTGCTTCTAGGCAGGTTATTTCGACTTTGCCAATACTTGTAAATAGAAAGAACCCTGTCAAAGGGATTGCGCACCAAAGTGAATTTCGTGAAAGATTCAAACTTTTCCCGATCAATGACCTCTCTTATTCTACTGACGGGCAGATGGTTTAAGGGGGGATAAGGTCGGAAATGATCTGCCTCATCCACAAAATAGGACAATGGTAGATTCCTGACTTCGGTTCCCAGGAATTCTCTGGGTACCAACGGCCTGTTTCCAAACATTATCTCGTGCACCGAAGTGCCCCCACTTTTTGGTATGTGGATGAAAATAAGTTGTTTATCATATAGTATGGCCATTTCAAATATAGCTGTTCAGTGAGCTGATATTAATCGATTTTTTGAAACAAAGCCAATGAAAGGTTTCTTGGAGGTATACGTTTATTAAAACCATCCATGGCATATAAAAGTGGTCCCAGTCTGTTATGCAATGAAGTGGGCAGGTTCATTGGTCGATTCAAAAAGCGGTAAAGAGGGATGGTCCTGACATGCCTCAACCCTATTTTATTCGCTACTTCCAGGTACATTGCCTCATTGCGGTAGCGAACATGTTCTGCCGGTACGACGGCTTTTTCGGCACCGAAATAATCTGATACCACAAAATACCCTCCGGGTTCAAGCATGTTTGCAATGTTTGTCAATGCATTTTCAAATAATTGATCTTCAACGATATGATACATTACGTCCCACATATTTACCAGCTTATATCTTTGATCGTGTGAAAATTCGGACGACGATATATCTTTCTGCCAAAACGTGCCGTCGGGATATTTTTTTTCCATTTTTTCAATACTGACGGCGGTAATGTCAAGACCATGGATTTCACTTCTCTGACCCAGATAAAAATCAATCCAGAAACCTGTTCCACAGCCCACGTCAATTACCTTCTTACCATCCAATCCAAGTCTTTCGTGCTGAATCATCTTCAGCATTGTCCTGATTTTCGCCTTGTATAGCCAGTGATTGTAATTTTCACTAAACGAAATGTGCCCGACACCCCGGCTTGAAAATATGTCAGTGAGCCTGCTTTCCCAATAATTCTTTGCATTAAATGCCATGTTCAGTTAATTCAATGGTTAAAAGTTGTTTTGATAGGGATAAATTTCAAGCCCATGTATGGAGTTCCTTACATCCATGGTGAGATTTATCTTTTTGATCCGCTCTTTTTTAATCAGGTCATAAACGCTGATCGTGCTTGGACTGGAACCCCCTATCAACAAGTTGCCCTCAAGCACCATGCCTCTGCCAAAACCCTGACGGGCATGATCTTTTGGAATATTGTGAAAATCCAGTTCATCTGAATTGTAATGCGATATGTTGAATTCCCGCTTTTCACCACCCGTTGAAAGCTCTTGAACTACTCGATCAGAGGCCGTGTCGTTGTACGTCAAGGTGTAACCATCAAAACGAACGTTGTGTGTTCCCATGGGAAGCGCACAGACCTCTTCGAGTTCATCGGCTTTGGTGATCTTCATTAATCTGTCCATCAGGGTTCCAGAAAAATAGATGGAATTCTGATGGATAAAAACATTGTTTATATGAAAGGTATCCTGAAAAAATGGCCCCGACCCGGAATTGGGATCGTAGGTGTAAAATCTTGGTGGGCCTTCTTTTTCTTGCTTTAATCCGAGCATCTTTCGTATTTTCCTCCAGTACTTGCCTTTAATTGCTGAAGATTTACGGTAGCAATACGCGCCAACAAAGCAATTTTTTACCAGGTTATAAAGTAAAATAGAATCATAACCTGTAGAACTCAGGTACAGCGTGTTTTCATGAATGTAAATTTCATGGCAGTGCTTCAAATACTTGTTTTTTATCGAACGGACAGCCTTGAACTTCTGATCAAAAAAGTAGATTTCATCAGAGGCTGCTGCAAGTATAAGATCGTCGTAAAAAGCGATGCCTCTCAAACCACGGTCTGCTCCCCTACCTTCCCAATTGATGGAGGAATCATTCCAATCAACCACTAATTCAAATTTTTCATTCTCAAGATTGAGTAAGTACATGCCGCCATGACTTTCACCTTGTTTGGATGAGCGAATAACCGAAGTACATATGATGGTTGGTAGGCTCATTTTTCTATTATAAAATCTTGGATGAATACGTTGGATTCCTGCAACAATGACTCCGCTTCTTTGCTGGCCTTTACTCCCTTTTCCTTCCAGCTATTCCGATCAAGCCATGCCGTTTCGAGAATTCCACTCAATTGAAAGACACTGCTGCCTTTAGAGACATAACCGTTCATTTCGTCAATGAACTCCTTGGGGCCACCCAAATCATTGATAATATTTGGTCTTCCGCAAATCATGGCTTCAACAATGCTTATTGGAGCACTTTCATGAATTGAAGGTAGAATGTGCACGTGATTTTCTTTCCAAACCTTCTGAATATCATCCACCTGACCATGTAGAATTACCTTTTCTCCCAAATTATAATAAGTGATCAGTCTTTTCAGGATTATTTCAAAATCCCCCTCGCCGTAAATATTCCAGACCCAATCCCGTTCCTTCCATTGGTCCGAGGCAAAAACTTCAAGTAAAAGATCCTGACCCTTTCTCTCACTTAAGGAGGCCACGGTGGCAAAATTTATCGTCCCTTCGACCGCCGGGTATTCGATATACCCGGGTTGAGCTATAGAAACAGGATTTCTAATTACCATACTATTGGTCAGTGATGTTTGTAGGCACTTTTCTATGTAGGACCAAGTAGCGTTTGAAACAAAATAATTAATCGAAGAATCCTTAAAGAGTTTGCAAACCAATGAATTTGCCTCTTTGGAGCGTAAATACCCCCCGCCCAAATGCGTCAATAATCGATATGGGTAAGCCCCCGAAAGGATCAGGTTGAATAAAGGCTTGAATTCTTGAAACAATTGGTAAACGCTGCCTTGATTGATAAAAATCAAATCTGGAGCAAATAGGTCAATTTTTTTCAGGACTTTTTTTGTGCCCGTATTGAAAGGCAGCCTCCTTTTAATTCTTGCCAACCACTTACCTTTTTGAGAATACGTCTTCGGGTAAAGCAGGTGTTGAACAGAAGCCCCTAATTCGCTGCACTTTTCGATAAATGAAGGGTGATCCGGGCTTAAGATCATAACCCTATTACTTTGACTTGTAAGCGATTGAACCAAATTATACCAAAGCAATTCGCTACCGCCCCAACACCTGTTAGTTGTAATTACCAATATCTTCATCCTAAACGTGCCTTGCGTTTATCCTTGAACTAAGGCGGTTTTTAACTCCAGTAAAATACCACTCCACCGTATTGAAGGAAATGTAGCTAATGGTCAAAGTTATAAGAAGGAACAGAAAAAACATAAGGTAAGGAGAGAAGCTAATATCAAACCGTGTAAGAATAGGTTTAAGTAAATATGGTACTCCCTTATGATAGAGGTAAAAACCATAACTCCATTTTCCTATGGTCACAAATAGCTCATTCGCAAATATTTTAGAGATCACCGACTTTTTAAAACCGCTAATCGAATATTGAACCAGAAAGAAACAGACAATCAGAAAAACAAAGTCTACAGGGACAACCGAAGGGATTTGCTTGAGCGAAAGAGCGATAATAAATACAATGATCGGTATCCAGGGCCATGGACCTATGGCATCGACGAATTTCCGAA
Organism: Vicingaceae bacterium; assembly: GCA_040220895.1. Taxonomy (GTDB): domain Bacteria; phylum Bacteroidota; class Bacteroidia; order Flavobacteriales_E; family Vicingaceae; genus UBA11591. Next base: position 249,430 of record JAVJVY010000008.1, on the reverse strand, counting down.
TGGTTAATTGGTTTAATGCAAGAAACGCACCTACAATGATAAAGTCAAAATTGAAAAAGGGATTCAGAAATGGGGGGTGGATTTGAAGAAAGATGGTGTTCTTTAAAATAATCAACAGGCCGAGCGACAAGAGTAAGAAAGCCTGTAGCCTCTTTCTAGGAATTACCATCAAGACCAAAGGCCAGAGCAGATAAAATTGCTCCTCAACTGCCAGGCTCCATGAATGGTTTAACACAACGCAGTCCATGCCGTTCATTAAAATATGAAAGTTAGACAGGTATAAATAATAGAATGTAAAATCGACGTCCTTGCAATAGAAATATCCGAATTGACCCAAGACTACAAATAGGGTGATGTACAAGTAGTAAATGGGCACGATCCTAAATATCCTGCGCAGGTAAAAAAGACCAAAATACCTGCCACTTTTATACTTTTCGCGGTAGGACAGCAAAATGGATGTGATTAAAAAACCACTGATGGTAAAAAAAAGATAGACACCGTATTTCGCAAGATCGGGTCCATCAAAGCCCAGAAATTCTGACCAATGCTCTAAGGCGACAACAGATGCCGCATAGAACCTAAGCACGTCCATGTCTCTGAAATAGGTCATGTGAATGGTCCCAACTGGGAATATAGCCTTGTCAATTCAACATTCATGATCTTCCCGATTTCACTTCTTTCATGTGCGATTTTACCGGCACAGGTGGTTTGGAAAATTCCTTTTCATGATATTTATTCAACGCCTCTTCTCCTGATTTCAATAAGGTTAGAAAAGTTTCAACTGCGCGGTTTACACCTTTATTCAGTGAAATGTTATACGAGTACCAGGACATCATTTCGGCCAATGAAATGCCCTTACTAATCCAAAGAAGTTTTAAGATCCTGGCCTTTTTCATCACAGACATCTCTTCACGCTTTGGCATTAAACCAAAAAATTGATACAAGTGATAGAATACGGTAAAGCTCTTTTTAAATGCGAATTCAGGATCGGCCAAATGGTAATGATAAACTCTGGCTGCCGGATTATAAGCGATCTTCTTACCTTTCAATATAGCATCCTTTGCCCACTGCGCGTCTTCGGCGTAAGAAGTGCGCCTGAATGGTATCTCTAACAGTACGTCCCTCTTGTATATCGCTGTGACATCGTCCCAGGAACAAACCTTTTTCTTCTCTTCGGGGCTCAAGGAATTGAAATGGCTCTTGTCAAATTGAAAGGATCTGATTCGTGGCTCTGAGACTGGCCTGAACCACTCTACCGGATTATTTTCATTCAAATGGGCCACTACTTGTTGTCCGCAGACTGCCACCACTTCTTCATCGGTAAACCCGGCCATTAAGTTCTCAATCCATTTTTCATCATAAGCCTCGGCATCACCCACTGTCAAGAGACAGTAATCACCGCTGGAAACCTCGACTCCGAGATTTCTTGTTTGGCCATGGTTAAATTCATCCGGCGGTATTGGAATCACCTTCACAAGGTCATAGTTCTGCATTATATCGAGACTGCCGTCATCGGATCCCGAATCAAGTGCTAGTATTTCAAATACAGGAACGCTTTGCTTGAGGATGGAGTCAATGCATTTGGCAATTTTCGCTGCCTCGTTCTTTACGGGAATGATAACTGAGATGCGCGGCTTAACGATGGAGATTTCCGTCATTGATCAAATCAGTTTTTTCCATGCGGGAGGCATGTTCTTTTCTATTTCAATGCCCTTGAATTTTTCTCCCTGTCTTGGTCCTTTGGCTTTAGCATCCTCAACCATGCGCTCTATTCCCTCTTTCAGATCTACATTCTTAAAAAATGATCCAAAGTACGACCTGACCTTAGCGTGGTCCGAATAAGCGTGATCCACTTCGTTTCGGGCTTCCAGAAATTCCAGTGCCTCCGGCACACCAAAGGATTCACAAACAATGGTTGCCAATTCTTTTACACTGTAAGGTTTGTCGGCACCGATATTGAATACTTCATTGTAGGCAGATGGGTTACCGATGCTGCTGGCAATGATGGGTGCTACGTCGTCAATGTGACTGAATGCCCGGCTTTGTGAGCCATCGCCAAAAATGGTAAGCTTTTTGCCCTGCATGATCTGATTCATAAAAATTCCTACTACATTCCTATATGGATCACCAATGTTTTGACGCTCTCCATAAACATTGTGCGGCCTAAAGATCATTGAATCCAAACCAAACATTTCTTTTGCAGCCCTGAGATCTTGTTCTACAGCATACTTTGCTATTCCGTAAGGATCCTCGGGTGCCGGAACTGTTTCCTCTTTCATGGGCAATTGGTTATGCCCATAAACGGCAATAGACGAGGTAAACACAAAACACTTGACCGTACCTGCATTAACCGAGGCATTTATTAGATTGATGCTGCCAATCAGGTTATTGTGATAATTGAAATTTCTGATGAAATGGCTGAGACCTTCGGCCGCATATGCTGCAAGGTGAAAAACGTATTCGAACTTATGTTTGGCAAAAAGCTCGTTGATCAAGGCAACATCGGTAATACTCCCTTTTACAAACTCAGCTTTTTCATTGACATTGTCTCTGAATCCACCTGAAAGATCATCCAAGGCAACTACTTGATTACCCTGACTCAAAAGGTGATCACAAACATGTGATCCAATAAATCCGGCGGCCCCGGTTACAAGAATGGTAGAATTCATGTTGTTATTTCTCGATTTCGTTGTACGGTATTTTACCAAGGCTATTCTCGGCCAGTGGTTTAATTAGCTCAATTTTTCGGCTAAGATAATCATCCAAAAAAGACAATTTATAAATTCGGAATTTCCTCAGTTTCAAATACCGTGAAAATGATCTCAACTCAGTTTTTGAAAACACCGGATAGGATGCTAAAAATTGAATAAGTTTTTGAGCCTCAAAAAAATGACCGCTTAAAATTCCATTCACCACAATGTCATATCCCATGGTTCTGAGCCCTTTGATATGAGCCCCCAATTGCTGCTTATTCATGGCTATAATTACCGACTTGAATACTTTATTTCTGCTTCTGTATTTGGGCAATGAATGGTAATTTGTCCGAGACAAACTCTCATCCGAAATCCTGATGTACGTATCTGGTGGACTGTTCATTGATTTTACGTACCTCAAACCCTTGAGAAGACTTCTAAGATGAAGTTCTACGTCCTGCCACAATGCCAGATCCTCGTCCCACATTCCAACATTCACAAAAGACTGCTTTTGCCAAATGGTTCCGGTTCCCTGACATATTGGATCATAAGTCAAGAATCGTTCCAGATCATTGGTCTCTTTATCAGTGTTCCATAGCAGGTTGAGGTCATTCCGTTCTTTTTTGAAAAGCAACATGGGGAAAATGGCAAAATCTGCATCGGGGTGTTCCCCCGCGCAAGTGACCCGCTGACTCAAACAAAAGGGTGCTATCAGGTCGTCGGTGTCAAGAAAAATCAGGTAGTCACCTGTGCAATGCTCTACGGCAATGTTCCGGCAGGTCGCAGCGCCTTTGGGTTCCCTGTCCCTTGGAAAGAGTTTTACCCTGTTATCCTTTTCACAATATGAAGAAATAAGTGCAATGGAATCATCGGTAGATCCGTCATCTACGATGACCCATTCCCAGTTTTCATAATCTTGGTCAAAAATTGACTGGGCGGTTTCACCAATCACATTTGCCCTATTGAAGGAGGGGGTTATTATGGAAACCTTTTTATTCATGATTTCTATTCAATCCCATGAAAATTCCTTTCCAAGTAGTTTGATTAACTCTTCCTGGTCTTCCTTAAGGTTCTCTCTTATAAAGTCAATTGCTTCTTGAGAAGGTGCATCTTCATATTTTCCTTTGTTTTGTGCCGCTAAGTTAATGCCAGTAAAAGGCTCCAGTTCGAGAAAGTCATAGACCTTGTTCATCTCTTGAAAAGTATTTTTAAAAAAGGACTCACTCTTTATAAAATGAAAACAATCCATTTCAAAGAATTCCAACCACTCATTGATCTGTTCGGCATACCTTCCTCTGGAAGTATAGGAAAATCTGGTGTGATTGCTGCTCCATTGTATTTCTTCTGCTTTCAATTTCTCATTTTCCCCAAGAAGTCTTTCGGGTTCTGCCTTTAGCGCATCAAGAAAATCCAGTTCTTCTACCCCATCATACCTTAACATGTGTTTATAATGGGAATAAGCTCTTTTTACCGGGTCCCTTAGCATTACGATAAATTTTGTCCCTTTTAAAGACTGGTGAATTCTTTTGGGAACGCTTGGGTGAAAAAAATAATACGGCGAAGCTTCACCGCATTTCTTATGGCTCCATAGAAATGGGAAGTGACGTTTGTATTTGTTCATTCCCAAATGATAATGATCATCAAAATAATGGAGTTCTTTAATCTCACTCAATGCCACATCGGGGTGCTGCTCCAAGTATGTGAAGAGCGAAGATGTTCCGCTTTTTTGAGCTCCAATTATGATGAAGTCAGGCGATTTGCGCAGTGGAGCTGTCACGAGCCTCCAGGTTCGTTTAAGCTTATTCGTAAGTCGACCGATGATTTTAAGACCCTTCACCGCCTACTTGATTCTCTTTAGTTTGCGACGAAAATAACCTTTGATTATCCTGAGTAGCATAGGGTAGCTGACGTCCAGTTCTCCACGACCCATTTTGCGGATCAATTCATTGCTTTCTCTTTCAATTTTTTCAAAATACCAGTAGCAGTTTTTTTCTTTTGCCTTTGATATCTGCTTGTGGTATTTGAAATCGAAGTACTCATCAAGGGCATCATACATGGTAAGCCAATTTAAATAATAATTGCCTTTTTTCCAGCCCGTAAAAGAGATACCTCCGGGATGTTTGCGATAGCAGCTCATGGCTTGATCGATGTAGCCAATGGTTCCGTGTTTTGAAAGAATGGAAATATACGCGACGTCGAAACTGAAGGCCTCATAAAGTATAGAAGGATAATCCAGTTTTTTGTTTCGATGCATAAGGGTAGCGGTATGCAGAAACCAACCTTCAAAGGTATCTTCGGTGGTGAAAATGCGCTTATACTTCCCCTTCATCGCATTGCCAGGAAGTTCGGAGTACAGACCCGTTTCCTTTCCGTCTTGCATAACCACAGCGTCGTGTGTGGACATGAAACACAAGGGATTCTCAGTTAAAAAATCTACCTGTTTCTGGAGTTTGTGCTGGTCTATCCAATAGTCATCTCCTTCACAAAAGGCAATGTAGTCGCCTTTAGATTCCGAAATAGTTCGTAGAATATTTTTATTGACCCCAAGATTCTCTTTGGACGGCAATAATCGAATGATGTCTGAATGTTTCTTCTGGTAATCCTCGCAAATTTGACGCGTTGAATCAGGGCTGCAATCTTCACCTATGAGTATTTCCAAGTCAAAGTCTCTTTTTTGAGCAAGAATGGAATCCAGCGTTTTAGCGATGAATTGCTCGTGCTTGAATGTAATTACGACAACAGAAACCATTTAATCTGAATATTCTATTAAAACCGAGCGGCGAAGGTAATCAGATGACTCCGTTCACCAAACTGCAAATCCTCTTTATATCTTCATCTTCGAGTCCAAAATACACCGGCAGACACAAAATTCGAGCAGCAATGTCTTCGCTCACCGGGCATAATTGAGAAGAATCATAAAGGGTATTCAGCGAAGGGTAAAAATACCTTCTTGGAGAAATTTCTTGTTCCCGCAGAGTTGAGATCACTGCTTCTGCCTGCTCCCAACTTTTCAAAACTATTGGAAAATAACTGGCATTATGATCTACACCCTTGCCTATTTGTTGGAATTGACACTTACCTTCTGTTAGGAAGGATTTGTAAGTATTGTAAATCCTTTTTCTGTCCTTAAGGATTTCTTGAAGGTACTTCAGGTTGCAAATTCCCATGGCGGCGTGAAATTCCGAGTTCTTGCCGTTTATTCCTATTCCTTCAAACTTATAAAAACCGTTGTGACCAAAATTTCTCATTAGAGCCAGCTTCTCGTGAATCTGCGTATTCCCGGAAACAACGCCGCCGCCTTCCACAGTATGAAATAGCTTCGTGGCATGAAAACTCGTACAGCTGATGTCACCACGCAACATGACCTCTTTTCCGTTAATTCTGGTGCCAAAGGCATGTGCAGCGTCATAAATGACAGGAATTCCATGTGCGTTGGCAATGGCCTCAATCCGATCTACTTCACAGGGATTGCCAAAAACATGGGTGAAGAGCATACCACCTATTTCATCGCTTATTGCGCCCTTGATAAGGTCTGCATCTACGTTGAAGGTCCGGGGATCAATGTCTACAAATACAGGCTTGCATTTTTGCCAAAGAATTGAAGTACTGGTGGCAATGTACGAGAAGGGTGTGGTTAATACTGAACCCGTAATTCCCAGAGACTCAATGGCTATTTGCAGTGCGACCGTGCCATTTGAAACGAATAAGAAGTTTCTGGTGTCGATCACTTCCATCATTTTGCTTTCAAAGTCCTTCAATACCGGACCATCATTTGTCAGCCACTCCCGGCTCCATATGGCTTGTACCATTGATTGGTACTCTTCAATAGGAGGCATAAACGGCTTGGTTACGCTAATCTCTTTCACCAGAAGTAATTTTTTCCGAGTAAGCTGAACAATTCTTTATTCGGTTCCTTATAATAATCAACCAGTAACCGCCTTTCTTCATCGCTAAGTTTGTCGAGGTAAGTTCTTGAATGGAATTCATTGAAATTGTTCGGCCAATTTGCCTTGGGGAGTTTCAAATGATCCGTACATCGATCCAGCACAAATCTCGTATTTTCTCTGAATTCATTTTCTTCAATCACCATAATCGATTCCTTCGAGAATAATTCGAAATAAGGCTTTAACTGACGCGCATACAATCCCCTTTTAAGAAAGCTTGGCTCAATGGACTGACTTTTTAATTCCGATTCAATTGACTCGATAAAAGATGGAAATTCAGGTGTTGATAATAACCTATATAATGCGGAATATACCTCCTGGTCATAGAACCGGATGTATTTTTCTGTCTCATCAAGGCCGATTTCATGCAAATTCTTAAACATATTCCATGCCGAGAATGCCCGATCTATGGGATTTCTGAGTAATACAATGAAGCGGGCCTTTGGATTATATTCTTTAATTCGACGAGCAACTTGTGGGTAATAAAGGTATTCCGGGGTAGCATCTAGGTAGGTCGCATTTGACTGGAGAAGGGATTTGATCCAATTCGGGCCGAATTGACGATGGTACCAGAATGTCCCTTTTTCAAAATTCTTGTCCGAAGAGAAATAATTGAGTTCTTTGACTTTAGCGGTTAATAAATTGGAATGCAGGGCCAGGTGATTAAACAATGACGTCGTACCCGCTTTTTGAGCTCCGATGATGAATGCGCCAACTTTCATGATTTCACCAAGAATAAGCGGTCATTCTCTTTTTCCAGAAAGGATTCAACTTCTTTCAGATTGGAAATGCCATTAAATGGTTCCCTGCTTTGTTTATTCAAGGTTGACTTATTTGATAAACCTATTATGCCCAATTCATTGCCCAAGCTGTTCCATTGATCTTCATCCGATAATAGATCTTCATAGATGATTTTCACGTCGCCTTTACCCATCCATTCGTCGTATTTTTTAATTTCCCGGGCGATGCGATCGCGGTACTTCTCATATTGCGCAATATCGAAGGTAATCTCTGTGCGTTTTTTATCTTCTTTTCCAAGGCTGCCAAAAGATCTGGATACTTTTGCTTTTTCCAAGCTGATGAAGGAATGGAGAAGATTTCTGCGCCTGAGATGTACGAATCGAACAAAGGGGAGATATCTCAATATTGAAATGGTCCAATAAACCCTGCGAGAAGCATTCAATTGGTTGTAGAATAGCCTGAAGCCCACGTATTCTTTAGCAGTGACCCGATTTAAAGATCTCAACAAACGAAATAAGAACAACGGTGGATTTTTGTATCGAAGAGCAAAAAGCGATGGAATACCGGAATTTGGCAGCAGGTCGTAAATTGACATGCCTTTTATCAAATGACCTCGTTGATTCTTAAGAAAAAAGGCGTCGAAGACTTCACCCAAAATAAGGCAATCTCGCTGATTTAGCACATCTGCCACGAAGTTGGACCCGCTGCGGTGCGTACCCAAAATTATTAGGATTCTAGTCAATTTTACTAACGTGCCAAGTGAGGTTCGGTTTGATGGACCCTCTGGTCTTGCCGATCCATCCTTTTGAAAAAACTTCTGAATTTGAAACGTTGATTTGCAAATAATCGTTTTCTCTCAGGGCCACTTTATTATTTGCCTCAACCACCAGCAGATCGATGGAGAACATACCGACGTTCAAAAGATTCTTTGGTACATCAATTTTAAAGCGACCCGACTCATCCTTACCCAGGGCGATTGCTTGCTCCTGAAAAATGCTGCTTGTCAAAAATACATCTTCGCCCGTTTCATATTTAAACACCATGCTCACGTCTATGTTTCGCACAAAATCGATGTCGTTCTTAACCAATAGTTCAATGGAAAAAGCGCGATCACAATAGATCATGTCATCGGCATCTTCAGATTCGATCTTGTAAGACAAGACGGAAATACCGTTTTGAGATATTGGGCGCACGACCCCACTTTCATCGAACGTTCCCTGAAGGTATTGGTCAACCACATTCGCAACTTCACCATCGGCAACAATGCCGCCATTTTCCAATAACAGACCTCGCGTACAAAATGAGCGCACGGCTACCATGTTATGGCTAACAAACAACACTGTTCGTCCGTCCTGACTGCTGACATCCTTCATCTTTCCCACGGCCATTTTTTGAAATTCCGCATCACCAACGGCCAGTACTTCATCTACAATAAGTATCTCGGGTTCCAAAAAAGCGGCAATGGAAAAGCCTAACCTTACCGTCATACCGCTGGAATACCTTTTTACCGGAGTGTCCAGGTATTTGGCAATACCGGCGAACCCGACAATGTCATCCAGCTTGCCGTCGATTTCGCGTTTTTTCATCCCCATGATGGTGCCATTCATGTAAATATTCTCACGCCCGGTCATTTCGGGATGAAATCCGGTCCCAACTTCCAACAAACTTGCCACCCTGCCCTTAATCTTTATTGACCCTGAAGTCGGAGAAGTTATTCTACTTAACAATTTAAGCAGAGTGCTCTTGCCGGCTCCGTTTTTTCCGATTATTCCAAGAACTTCACCCCGTTGTACAGACAGATTGATGTCACGGAGTGCCCAAACACTTTCGCCTTTCTTGGCAGCGGCCTTTCGATCGTTAATGCTTCCAACCTTGGCATATGGATCTTCCTTTCCCCGCAATTGAGCATACCATCGATTCAGGTCATGTGAAATGGTTCCCGTGCCAATTTGACCCAGACGGTATAACTTTGAGAGATTCTCTACCTCAATCACGGATTTTTTCTCATCCTTCATTTTGCAGGAATTCCTTTTACGGTTGAATTATTTGGCAGGTCATTGGTCACTACCGACCCCGCTCCGACCACGCAATGATCACCAATAACCAAGTCTGGCAAAACAATGGCTCCAGCGCCAATACTCACGTCATTGCCAATGGTACACCGACCGAGTATTTGAGCACCCGGACCGATTTCGCAAAAATTTCCGATGCTGGAATCGTGGTGAATTCCTGCCGCCCGATTCACCAATGTACCCTTACCAATGTTCGTCTCGCTGCTGATAAAAGCTTGTGGCATGATCATGACCGAATGATGAATGACGGCAAATTCACTGACCAGGGACTGTGGTCCTATATAATTAACCACTTCGCCACCTGCATTGGTGCATTTTTGGTAAAGAGCACGGCGTTGCTCTATACCGCCTGTTGCGATCAAAGCAGATGGATCTTTTTGAAAGGCCAGCGCCAAGCTCTTTAAATCCGTAATCATTTTGTACGCACCTAAAAATAGATCCTCCGGTGTAAAATTTCCTGTATCATCAAAAAAAGTGATTGACCCTTTCGATTCTTTTGCCAATAGGCTGACAAGATCTTTGGCATGCCCTCCTGCACCTAATATTATCATAGAATCTAAATTGAATCGATGAATTTACGCTCGGTACGATTAAAAACTACAATACCTGAAAGCAATGTCACGAGCATGAAAACAATGGAATATAGCAGGAATGTTGGATCTGCATCACCCACTCCGAAAAAGGCATGCCTTAATCCCTCCAACACAGGTGAAAGCGGATTAAACATCAGCAAGGTCTGGTATTTGGCGGGCACCGTAGAAATAGGATAAATAACCGGACTGGCATACATCAGTAATTGTACACCAAATTGAATTAGAAATGTCAAATCGCGGTACTTTGTGGTCATTGAGGTAAAAATAATGCCCAAACCAAGGCCCAAACCAGCCATAATGAAAAGGTAAACCGGTATCAATAGCATTCCCTCGTTGGCCTTAAATTCCACCTTACCGGTCCAAAGCATGTAGACCCAAACTGAAATCAGCAAAGCAAATTGAATAAGGAATTTAAGTAAAGAAGACAGGGTTTTGGCCAAAGGCATGATCAATCTTGGAAAATACACCTTTCCAAACAGCCCGGCATTTTCCCTGAATGTTTTACTTGTGGTATTAAAGCATTCTGAAAAGTAATTCCAAATGGTTATTCCAGACAAGTAGAATAGAACCTGAGGAACACCATCTGTTGATATACCGGCAATGCGACCAAAAACGAACATGTAAATAATGGTAGTCATGATGGGCTGCAAAACATACCAGACTGGTCCAAGAATGGTTTGTTTATACACGGTAATGACATCCCTTTTAACAAACATGTACAGCAAGTCCCTGAATTCCCAAAGATCTTTCCAAGGTATGTAAAGAGACTTGGCTTTGGGTTCTATAACCATGTCCCAGGATTCAGAAGTGATGGACTGCTTCATAAGTCGCTATGAAATTGATCCGATCTATTCATTGACATATGGATTTGAATATCCGTAGCCATATCCGTAACCATACCCGTAGCCATAGCCGTAATATCCACCATATCCAATTTTTCTGGGTTTGACGTCGTTAATGATGATTCCGATATTCTTGATCTTTCCTTCTTTAAAATGAGAGTTTATAATTTCTAAATGCCCTTTGTTGGTGCGTTTATGGCGAACCAAATAAAGGTTGACATCTACGTATCGCTGCAGAATGAGTGCGTCAGAAACAAGGCCGACAGGAGGGGTATCAATGATGATGATATCATACATTTTCCTCAGGTTGACCATCAATTCTCCCATTTTATCCCTTCCTAAAAGCTCAGAAGGGTTTGGAGGAACAGGACCGGAGGTCATCACATCAATATCGGGATATTCAGTATGTTCAATTACTTCATTCAATTCGGCGGAATTCACTAAATAATCCGAAAGACCTTTCGCATTTGAAATGTTAAAATCTTCATAGATCTTAGGTCTTCTAAGGTCGGCACCGATTAATAGTGTTTTTTTTCCAAGAGAAGCAAAAGCAGATGCCAGGTTCATGGAACAAAAAGTCTTTCCCTCACCGCTAATTGAAGATGTTAGCAAGATAACCACGTGTTCTTTCTGTTCGGTCAGGAAATTTACCTGAGTTCTTATTGTCCGGAAGGATTCGGCAATCAGCGACTTGGATTTTTTGAATACCACCAGGTTGTGTTCTTCCTGAGAGTGACCAACCACACCTATTACAGGTATTTCCGTGTATTTTTCAATGTCCTTTCGGTCAATGACCAGTGTATTCAATTTATCGATCAAAAACACGATTAGTCCGGGAATGATGAGGCCTATTAAAATCGCCACCATGTACATGGATGTGGTATTCTGTTCTATCTTGCGCACCCGCATGTTGCTGGCATAATCCAAGACCTGAACCCTCGATATATTTGAGGCTTTGGCAATGCTGGCCTCTGACTTCTTTTGAAGCAAATAGGTGTAGAGGTCATTGTATAATTTGTAATTCCGCTGAAGATTGATAAAACTTCGTTCAGCTTTGGGAACGCTTCCAAGTTTTGACTCAATTCGACTTATCTGGCCCTGGAGTTCGGCATAGCGGTATTTTTCAAGTTTCAACTCATACCTCAGCATCTCTAAAATATCCGACCTCATTTTCCCGATCCTCAGTTTTAGATTTCGGTAATAGGCGTTGTTATTTGTCCGATAAACCGATGCTTGTGAATATTCGGCATTCAAATCGTTGAGTTCGTTCAATCTGGCAATGGTGGCATTCTCACTGATTGAACCCGGGACTAATATACTGGCAGAACTGTCAGATTCAATATTCGCGATGGTTTCTTCGTAAAATCTGACCAAAATGGCCTGATCTATTTTTTGCTTTTCGACATTGGTCAATTCAATAACCATGTCTCCTTGCTCGAGGGGAATGCGCTCAAAATTTAATCCGGTTTTAAAAGTCTGGAGTTTACTTTCAGCGATGATCAAGGTGTCCAGAATGTGTTCTATCTGCTCATCGACAAATTTTATGGTCTTGGAGGCGATTTGATTGCTCTGTTCAAGGCCTTGTTCCATGTAACTGTCAATCAATTCATTGATGAAATCAATTTCCTTGCTTATCTGTGGGCCTTTTCTGCTGATCAACAGAATACTGGAGGTTTCTTCTTCTGGGGCAATGCCAAATCCATTCTGATAATTTTTAGATAACACATTGGGATTATTGACCTTGAATGAAAAGAGCTTTTCCAGGTAACTTTCCCTGAAAGCGAATCTGGGGCGGATAACCACCGGAACCTTTTTGAGATACAAGGTATCTCCGAATACACCTGAAATCTTTTGCTCGAATTCTTTTGATCTTGATAGTTCAAATTCTTTACGTGAGGTCATTTTCAGGAAATAAGCACTTCCCATTAGTCGTCGGTAAGCAATGCTGTCCATATCAACTACAAAAGGGCTGTTCTTGTAAAGTTCCGAGGTTTTAATGTTTCCGTGGTCAAAATAAAAGACCTTGAACGATGGTAAGTTTCTAAGCGTCCGGTTGATCACCGGCGATGATCGAATGACGCCGATTTCGTTCACCAATCGGTTTCGAGCACTCACCAATTCCATACCTGGTAAAAAATATTCCTGTCCCCATGACGAGTATTCATCTTTCACAAGGATTCTGGCATCTACATAATAGGAAGGTACATGATAACGCGTCGTATAGTAGGAGTACGCCACTGCAATTAATAAGCCTACCACAAACAAGTACCACAGAGACAAGGCACGGAATAGAAGTGACTTGTAGTCCAGACTGGCTGGGGATTTTTGAATATCTGACCTTTGTTCCATAAGAATTTCGAATGGCAAATGTAAATAAAGTATTTTCGCTTTATCCTAGATTTGACGTCTTGATGAAGCAGCTTGCATTGCAATACCAATTCCTTTACCGGGTAATCCTGCTGATCATTGTCTGGGTTATTCTGGTGACAGATGTTCAAGGCTTCTATACCCACGCCAATGTGGTTCTGATGGATTCACTGCAGAATTACAGCCTTTCCTTCATTGAGCTCCTGGGATATCAGGTGTTTTCCGAAGGTCGATTATTTGGAATTGTCGGTTCGACCGGTGTTATTCTAGGAGCTCCATGCGATGGCCTATCACTTATGTACCTTTATGCCGGATTCATTATTGCCTTACCCGGTAAATGGCAGCGCAAGTTGATTTGGTCCCTTTCAGGAGTAATTACAATTCATATTCTGAACCTGATCAGGGTTATTCTGTTGGTCGCTATAACCATGGAACACCGCGATTGGTTGGCATTTAACCACGACTACTCCTTTACATTGGGCATGTATCTAATCATATTGATTAGCTGGGTAGTCTACGTAAGGAAGATTTGAATGTTTAAGTATAATTGGCCTTTAATTTCATTAGCAATTCTGTGTGCAATTTTGATCAATTACACCGCTGAGAATTTATATTTAATGATCAATGGAGCGATTCATGCTTCAGGCAGTTACAAAGGTAATATAGCAATTCCACCATTCCTTACCGAGTTGGACGGCCCCGCTTTATTTGGTATAAAACTGGTAATTAATTTGTTACAAGTACTTATTAATTTACTTATCACTATGCTCATAATCAGGCAATTATATCCCCGGGGGGACCATCTAAATTTCTTTATTAAAGCATATCTGGCTACATCATCTATTGCCTTTGTAATTTTGGCATTTGATTACTTATGGCCATTTATGGTCAATCGATTTGGTAATTTTCATCTTCTTTCATTGCTCCGCTCACCTCTTTTTCCCACTGTATTAGCAATTTTTACCGTTGTTTTTAATAAATTAGTGAAAGACTCGAAAAAAGGAAACCATTCGGATTCATTTCCGTAAGATTGCCTGAGTGCTTGGAATAAGCTATTTTTGTGACATAATTTTATACTATGAAAAGATTTCTACTATTATTCGCTGCCACAGTTCTATTAACTACCTCCTTACTTCTAGGTCAAACGTTTTCAAACGGCACCGGAGGAGGAAATTGGAATAGCACAAGCACATGGGCTCTTGGCACCATTCCAACATCAGGTGATGTCGTAATAGTTGCCGGGGATGCCATTACTGTCAATGGAAATTTTTCTGTTGCCAACGTAACATTCAATTACGACGCATCCGCGAGTAATAATTTTGTAGTTAATACAACGAGAACATTAACGTGCAGCACTTTAACAATGGTGCCTACAGCAACAAATGCCGTTGGAAATCTAACGGTTAACGGCACGATTAACATTGCAACGGGCGCTTCTGGCAATAATTTGAGCGTACCTGGGAGTAACCTGTTTGACAACATAGAGTTCAATATAAGTGTGCCCTCTGGTGGCCAACTGTTAATGGACAATTCTTTTATTCACAATTCCCTTTCCGCTTCAACTGAATTAAATATTACTACCGTAGGAAAATTCAAATCAGGGCCATTCGATGTGGATCTTGTAAAAAACGATTGCATCTTTACCTTGGACGTTGACGGCGATTTTGATGTCACCACCTTCGATGTATATATGAACGATGACAATGCGACCGTTGATTTACACCTGCGAAGTTCTGCAGACTTTGATGGAACCGGCCTTTTTCAGTTAAAATCCAACGATCAAACCAATGATATTACCCTACTTCAGGACGCGGGTGGAAATTTTGATATCACCAATAATTTGCGATTTGAGGCAACCGCCTTGGGAGATAATAACGATTTTGACATAGATTTTAATGGAGATGTGACCTACAACTCTCTGACCATACCGCTTTCAGGAGATGACATAATTATGGATTACAACATTGGTGCAGCCGGATCAGTTGTCACCAGTTCCTTTGTTCGCTTTCTGTCTTCGGGTGGCACGAATCACAACATCACACTTGGCGTGGCCAACGGCGGTGATTTTGACATCGGTAATTACCTGGAATTAAGAACTTCCAACAACGGAAGTTACGATATCGATATTGGAGGGAGTCTTACCATTTCCAGTGATTTGAGGAGTCAATTCAGGAATAACACTTCGGGCACATTTGACATCGCAAGTACGGGAACTTTTTCGGCCGATGGTGTTGTTTTTGATCACCGCACGAATGGTGACCTGACGTTCACCAATATTGGAACTTTTACCAGCACGAATGGTTTCGCTGTTTATGCTTCGACTAACGATGCACACGTGATCAATTGGAATAATTTGGGAACCATTACCGGCATCTATGAGCAGCGTATGAGTGGTACCGGAGGAAACTCCATTACCACCAATGTTCAGGATGAATTAACGATAGACATTTTAAGGTTCAATAAAACGTCAGCACCACCACTTGCATCAAATAATAAGATGAATTTAGATTTCATCGGTTCAATCTTAAGGGTTGATGAGATAAGAACAGCGGTAAACGGAACGCTGATTGGAGGAACTACCAACAATTCCACAGTGATATTCACATCGACAACTGGTGATTCTATAGCTTCTACAAGTACCGTTGATTACGACAACATTCAGGTTACAGGATCTTCTGTCCAATTGATAGGACCGTTGAATGCCTCAAATTTTGCCGGAGATCTAACAATCAATGCCGGTGGACTTTTGACCTTGCCTTCTTCATCTGCCGGAAAGTTGACCATTCAGGGAAACTATACTGGCATTGCGGGAGGGTCATTGCAAAATAGTGCGGGTAATGATTTTACTGTTTTGGGAGATTATTCAAACACTGGTACCCATGGCAATGCAGGTGGCGACTACATTTTCCACGGAGATTTCGCAAATACCGGAACTTTCCAGCACAATCCCGGTGATACGGTCTATTTTATTGGTAGCTCCGGAACTCAATTGGTGACCGGAACTACCACAATGGAAGATATTTACGCCAGTAATGACGTGACCATTTCGTCCGGAACGGTTTCGCTTGAGCGATCGCTCACGGTTACGGGAAGCAGCACCTTCAATTCCAACGGTGGGTTACTTATGCTTTCTACGGCAACCGAAACAGCCTTTGTTACCGAATTGACTGCCGGTAATTCAGTAACAGGTAACGTTCGGGTGCAGCGAAGAATGGCCGAAGGTGTAGGTTACCATATGCTTGGTTCACCTACTACAAACGGTACCATAGCTCAATGGGCAGATGACATCTGGACGGGAGGCTTCCCCGGGGCACAAAGCGTAGGTGCCGGAGTCTCCATTTTTACCTACGACGAAAGCATAACGGCTAGAATAAACGGTGATTATGGTGACGGTTATGTCGGTGCCACCAACGCCACAAATCCACTTACACCGACACTCGGATTCATGGTTTACTTGCTGACTTCACCTGGTACGGTGGAAGTAGTAGGTCCGATCAATCAAGGAAATAATATTGGAACAGGCGGGCTATCCAATAACGTCGGGTCAGTTGGCACGGCCGAAGACGGTTGGCATCTTAGGTCTAATCCATACCCATCTCCGGTTCTTTGGACAGATGTTTTCAGACAAAACATTCAAGGGTCAGGTGAAGGATTTGTACGTAGAGCCTCCGGTGGAAACTATTGGGCTATAAATGCAGATAATATTGATACCCTTTATAGTGGTGAAGCTGTTTGGGTTCAGGCAACCAATGGAAGCCTTTCGCGTCTGATCTTTGACGAAGCAGACAAAGTTATTGCCAAGGATGATTATAATGCTAAGTCAGCAGCCAAACCAGAATTTCAACTGCCATTAAAAATGGAATTATCTTACAATGGAAATTCAAATTACATGGATTACAGTGTCCTAAGGTTTGGAAGTGATACCAACACAACAAGCTTTGATAATATTTGGGGAGAAGCGAGAAAAATCGGCAGTGCCATAGGAACTGTTCCAAATATTTCTTCCTGGTCAACCTCCGATAATTCCGATGTTTATTATAATGGTCTGAATCCTGAAGACAGTTCTTTCAGCATCCCTCTTAGGGTTTGGACACAATACCCGTCAAACCAAAGCAGGATGTACACCATTGAATTCAATGGAATAGATAAGTGGGTAGAAAATAATCATTGCCTTATCTTAAATGATAATGTCGCCAATACAAGCATCAAGCTTGAGGCCAATAACTCTAGTTACGTGTGGAACATGATCGATACACTCACCACTCCACGCATTTTCCTCGATCATTCCATTCCTCTTGACTTAGCTGGAATAACGAATGTGTCTTGTTTTGGTGAGAATGATGGAACAGCAGAAATTACAGGCCTTGGTTCAGGCATGCACACCTATACCTGGACCAAAAATGGCAGCACTGTGAAGACTGAAACCATCACTGGTAGTAGCTCGGCCAATGACCTTGAAGCAGGAAAATACATTGTTTGGGTCAGCAATAACGGCGCTTGTGGAGATATGGCGGTGACGTTCGAAATCGAATCACCGGAACCTTTGATCGCTTCATTCACAGCTCCAAGCGATACGATATTTATGAATCAATCGACCAGTGTTCAGTTCTCCAATACTTCTGTAAATGCCCAGACATATAATTGGGATTTCGGCGACGGAAATACATCTACACTTGAGAGCCCGGTTCATTCATTTACATCTGCCGGCCTTTATACAGTTTCTCTTTCCATTACCGATGGAGGGGTCTGCTCAGATGTGTCAACAAGGGATCTACTGGTGGTAGATAATGTGGGAATCGATAATCCTATTGCAGGTAGCGATGAGTCAATTTTGATTTACAGGCAGAATGAAGAGACGATAATTGAATTTAATCTGGATCAAGAAGAAAATGCTTCAATCGAATTGATTGATGTACTCGGAAAACAAGTCATACCATTCGTTCAATTGAACCGTGTCAAAGTCAGGAAATATATTTTAAATGTTCCTGAAGAGCTAAACGGCATCTATTTTGTGCGGGTATTAACTGAAAACAGAAAAAAATCCGAAAAATTTTATTTCCAGTCGAGTTATTAAAAGTTAGTCAATTAATTGATTTGCCTTATATTCGCGCTTGGAAACAAATGTCTGATTCGCTGAATTACGATAGATGTCAATAACTATGAAAAAAGCCTTACGGATTCTAAAGAAGTTGGTGTTTAGCGGTGACCAAACCGGTAAAGCATTGTTTCTGTTTGTGTTTTTCACGCTTACCGCTATCGTTATGTACGCGCCGCCACCACCTCCTCCTCCTCCAAATATTCCGATAGACGGTGGCATAGGATGGTTAGTTGCAGCGGGTATAGCGTATGGTACCAAGAAAAGTTACGACCTCTCAAAAAAGCGAAAAGATCAATAGGCAAGACTGTCTATATTTCTATTTTTCTAACTATTTCAGTTCTTCTTATTTTTCAAAAATTGTGTTTTGAAGAATAGTATTTTTCTGCCAAAAAGCATTGAAGTCATCATTTGCTCTGGAGGCGGAGTGGGTACGACTTTTTTTATCGAAGAGATAAAAAGATATAAGTCAACAAATGATCCCCATGACCTTGATGGACTCAAACACCTTCCCCTTCCCCCTATCTCATTAAATAAGAATTTAAAGGCCATTTTTGTATTGGGAGACCCCTTAATAGCTTGTGCATCATTATTTAGAAGAGATTTCCATAGTCAGCAATCGGTGGTAATGAATCGATTCTTGTTAAGAAAAAGACTGATATCTGCCTCGATGAACCTGGAGCATTACGCTCAGGAGAAATTTGATGGCCTGTTGTTTGATCGACAATTGATGAACTGGAAAACCAGGCCCACAGCCTACGATATTCTATTCGTTAAATACGAGAAAATTCATGATAATCTTAAAGTGATTCAGGAGTTTCTGGGCCTGCCCGATGAATTTGTCGTGAAATTTCCCAAGAAAATTGATCGACGCACTGACCTGTCGGCTTTAACGGAAAAGGCTAAGAATGGACTATCAGATAAATATGGTGCATTGAAGAATAAAATTGATGAATTAGATGATGTTGCGATTAAAAAAGGAAGTGCTTCCGGATATACTTCAATTAAATATTTCTTCTCCAATGCCTTCACCTTCACAATGGATTATTTATCTATTATCTTCGTTGAAATTTTAAAAAAGTTCTTTCCGGGGATGGTGGCCAGAACTAAACAAATCTTCACCAAATAAATTGCCATTGGGGCAATCAGTGCCCATTATTAGGTATATTAAATACACTTGCGATGACCGATCAAATAATTAGAAAATTAATAAAAGCTGAAACAAAGCGTCAAACCAATGGACTTGAACTCATCGCTTCAGAGAATTACGTGAGTAATGAAGTGTTGATGGCCGCGGGCTCTATTCTTACCAATAAATACGCTGAAGGTTATCCCGGAAAACGCTATTACGGTGGTTGTGAAATTGTCGATCAAGTTGAAGAATTGGCAAGAGACAGGGCAAAGTCCCTATTTAATGCTGAATGGGTCAATGTGCAACCGCATAGCGGTTCTCAGGCAAACTCGGCCGTCATGTTATCCACCTTGATGGCCGGTGATAAGATCATGGGCTTTGACCTTTCGCACGGCGGTCATCTTACCCATGGATCTCCGGTTAATTTTTCAGGTAAACTGTACCGCACCTGCTTTTACGGAGTGGAAAAAGAAAGCGGCTTAATTGACATGAATAAGGTTGCCGATCTTGCCCAGAAAGAAAGGCCTAAAATGATCATCGCGGGCGCTTCGGCCTATAGCAGGGACTGGGACTACAAAGGTTTTCGCGAAATAGCAGACCAAGTCGGCGCTTTATTGCTAGCTGATATAGCTCATCCTGCCGGATTAATTGCCAAAGGTCTATTGAACGATCCATTACCACACTGCCACATAGTTACTACAACAACGCACAAAACATTAAGGGGACCCAGAGGCGGCATGATCATGATGGGAAAAGACTTTGAAAATCCCTGGGGGTATAAGACACCTAAAGGTTCGCCCAAAATGATGTCAGCCATTTTGGATTCGGGCGTTTTTCCGGGCTCTCAAGGTGGACCCTTGGAACACATCATCGCCGCAAAAGCGGTAGCATTCAACGAAGCCCTCGATGATAAGTTTTTGAAATACACGCTGCGGGTTGTAAAAAATTCAAAGATTCTGGCCCAAGAGCTGGTAGACAGAGGTTTTAATATCATTTCAGGAGGGACCGACAACCATTGCATGCTCATCGACCTGCGTTCAAAAGACATCACAGGTAAAGATGCGGAATTGGCACTGGGTAAATGTCACATCACCGTAAATAAAAACATGGTTCCATTTGATGATAAGTCACCGTTTGTGACCTCAGGTATACGCATTGGTACAGCGGCGATCACTACTCGTGGACTAAAAGCTAAAACCATGAAGGATGTTGCCAGATTTATCGACGAAAGCATTCAAAAGGCCAATGATGAAAAAGGACTGTCGAATATTGGAAAGAAAGTAACCGATCTGGTCAGTGATTACCCACTCTTCAAGTAATTAAAAACGAAATAAAGACCAGAGATCTTGAAACAATCATCCCTGACATTTCTACTTATTGGTTGTGGCCGGATTGCAAGGCGACACGCTGAGCATATCCAATCTATTGGAAAGTTGGTTGGCACCTGTGACATTGTTGCGGAAAAAGCTCAGTCTCTGGCAGCAGATTTCAGCGCCAAAGGTTACACAGACGTAGAAAAAATGTTGCAGGCTCATCCAGAAGCTGATGTGGTCACCATATGTTCCCCAAATGGACTGCACGCAGAACACACCATTAAATCACTGAAAGCCGGTTTTCATGTCTTGTGCGAAAAACCAATGGCCCTGTCAACTCAAGACTGCGCCGAAATGATCAAGGCAGCTGAACATGCCAACAAACGCCTGTTCGTTGTCAAACAAAACAGATTCAATCCTCCAGTCCATGCGGTCAAGAGGGCAATTGACGAAGGTCACTTTGGCAAGATCTACAGCGTCCAACTCAATTGCTTTTGGAACAGAAATCCACAGTATTATGAGAATTCCTGGAAAGGAACCAAGGCACTGGATGGAGGTACATTATATACTCAATTCAGCCACTTCATCGACCTCTTGTACTGGATGATCGGAGACATCAAAGAAAGCAAGGCAATCCTGGCCAATTACCACCACCAAGGCATCATAGAATTTGAAGATACGGGAGTTGCCACTGCAAGATTTTCCAATGGAGCCATCGGAACCATCAACTACACGGTCAACAGTCATGGAGGAAACATGGAGGGTTCCCTGACCATTTTTGGAGAAAAGGGAACCGTTAAAATCGGCGGACAATACCTCAATGAACTGGAGTATCAGAACATTGAGAATTACAAGATCAAGGACCTGCCCCCCGGGAATCCACCAAACCAATATGGTCAATACACAGGCTCAATGAGTAATCACGACAAGGTCTATCAAAATGTAATGGACGTACTTACCGGTGCCGGAATTATTGCCACCCATGGTTACGAAGGCCTGAAGACGGTGGAGATCATAGAGGAGATCTATGTTAATGCTGAGTGGGTAGGTGGAAAGCCCTGAAAGGGATTAATCGATTAACTGATTAGGAGTCCCAAATCGTCTAAAATTCGGTTATGCAATTTTCTTGTTTGGAGGCAATTTTGCCATTCCATGTACAAATACTCTTTTGAAAAACTCAATGCATTTCATAATGCAAGGCGATTGACCAATTTAATTTATGACTTGAATGAATCTTTCCCAAAAACAGGGCTCTATAGTGTTTCAGCTCAATCTAAAAGAGCTGCTGTATCTGTTATGGCTAATCTTGTTGAAGGAATTTCAAGAATGAGTAATAAAGACAAGGCCCATTTTACCACGATTGCATTTTCTAGTTTAATGGAATAATTGAGTTTCCTAATGATTGCAGAGGATAGAAATTACATCACGGTCTCAGGCTTTGAAGAAACTAGGAAAGAAATCGACCGAGTTGCCAACCAACTAAATGCCTTGCCAAACTTTCAATTAAATAGATAGATATGTTATATTTTTATACTCTACTAATCGGTTAATCGGTTAATCAAGTATCTAACCGGCTCATCATCTCATCAAAAGACATTGTCAAATCCTAAGATATATACCTCCTCCATCCGTTCCGTCCAATTCGGGCGTAATTGCACGGTCGTTGAACCGTCCAATCTATACGAATGTGCCATAGGTGATGATTGTTTCATCGGCCCTTTTACGGAGATCCAAAAAGGCGTTGTCATAGGAGACCGCACCAAAGTACAATCACATAGCTTTATTTGTGAATTGGTGAGCATAGGCAGTGACTGTTTTATTGGGCACGGTGTAATGTTTGTAAACGACTTGTTTGCAGCAGGAGCTCCGGCAGGTGGAGATGCCAGCAAATGGAAAGAGACCAACATAGGCAATGGCGTATCCATTGGCTCTAATGCCACTATTCTTCCTGTCAATATATGCGATAAGGTTGTTATTGGTGCTGGGGCTGTTGTAACTAAAGATATCAGTGTATCCGGTGTCTATGCAGGAAATCCCGCCAAAAAACTAAGAGCTTTATAAAATGAAAATCCCTCTGGTAGACCTCCACGCTCAATACCTGGGCATTAAAAATGAAATTGACACGGCCATTGCAAGCGTCATCTCTGAGTCATCCTTTATTAAGGGACGTCATGTCAGGGACTTTCAACAAGGCTTTGCACAACTAATGGGTGTTAATCACTGTGTTCCCTGTGGAAATGGTACGGATGCCTTGTACATTGTTCAGAAAATGCTGGGCATCGGGCTAGGAGACGAGGTAATCACAACGGCGCATAGCTGGATAGCCACTTCCGAGACCATCACTCAGTGCGGTGCACGGGTAGTTTTTGTCGACACCACGAAAGACACTTTCACTATTGACCCAAGTAAAATTGAGGAAAAGATCACAGATCGAACCAAGGCCATTATTCCGGTTCATTTATATGGACATCCGGCAGATATGGACCCTATACTCGAAATTGCCAGAAAGTACGGCTTGCACGTTATTGAAGACTGCGCCCAGGCACATCTGGCCGAGTACAAAGGCAGAAAAGTGGGAACCATGGGCCATGCAGCTACCTTCAGTTTTTACCCAGGTAAGAATTTAGGAGCCATGGGCGATGCCGGCTGCATCGTGACCAATGATGACGAACTTGTCGAGAAATGCAGACGCTACGCAGGTCATGGTGCTCTTAAAAAGCACGATCACACCATGGAGGGTATCAACAGCCGCATGGACGGACTTCAGGCAGCAGTGCTGAATGTAAAAATGAAATACATCCATCAATGGACAAATGAGCGGATTCGTGTTGCAGAGCAATATGACAAACTTTTCGCTTCATTTGATGGAATCCAAACGCCTGTAAAAGCTGAATGGGCCAAACACGTTTATCACCTCTACGTGATCAAAACTGAAAAAAGAGATGAGTTGGTAACATATTTAGATTCGAATAATATCCAGACCGCAATTCAATACCCCATAGCCTTGCCCTACCTGGAAGCTTATTCCTACCTGGGTCATTCAGATATAGATTTTCCTGTAGCTCGCAGGAATCAGGATTTGATTCTGTCTATTCCGATGTATCCTGAGTTGGCAGAAGAAGCCCAAAAAGCAGTGGTGAATGCTATTCAAATGGTTTAAAGCAAGAATTAATCGGTTGAATTAAACTGATCTATCATTTCTGTAATTCCAATACCTCAATGGTCTTGTTTTTTTTTACTCAAAATCAAAGCAAATCGGAAATTTCAAAACCTTATCGAAGCAATAAAAAAGCCCCTCGTCAAATAACAAGGGGCTTTTGCGTTTAGTTCAATGTAATAGCCTATTCTCTTCGAACCACTATTTTGTCCATCAACTGTTCCCCGTTGAATTCCAAGGTATAGTAGTAGATGCCCTGTGACCAGGCACTGACGTCGATGGTTAATCGGTGAATGCCTTGCTGACGTTCCTGAACGTAATTGAAGACTTCCACACCAATGGTGCTGTACATCTTGATCGTAACCAGACCATCATCCGGTATCTGGTAAGACAAGGTCGTTTGATCATCTGCAGGATTTGGTACGCTCTGTCCTAGGAAGAGAATGTTGGGGTTGATCTCATCCACTCCGAGCCAGCAAGGATTAGGACATGGTCCACCACAGTCAACACCATGCTCCCAACGCTTGACCGTGTCGGGCGGTGGACCGGGTAATATAACCCAATTGGCAGATAATACTCCGTCGGTACAAGAAGGACAAGGATCACAATCCGGACCTCCGCAGTCGATGTTCGTTTCCTGGCCGTTCCTGGTATTATCCACACAAGACGGACATGGCTCGCAGACACCACCACAGTCGATTTCTGATTCATTCTGGTTTAATATACCATCCGTGCAAGATGGGCAAGGAATACAATCCGGACCTCCGCAATCGACATCGGTTTCAAACCCATTCTCAACTCCATCGCTGCATGAGTAATAGATGCAGGTATCGCCTTCCTGGAAACAGAAGTTATCAAAGGCCCAACCCTCACCATTGATGCTGGCATCTGCACCAAATCGGAACCTGAATACGATCTTGATTTTAGACTGACCATTGTCGAAGACCTTGAAGTCGCGATAACTATATCTCCAACCAGTACTGGCTGTTCCTGTCCAACCCGGAGGTTGCGGCGCACCGCGCAGGCCGGTAACATAAGGGGTGTTGTGCCAGTTTCCGGTAGACCAAGGATAGGCCGTATCGATAGGATTATACGTACCTCCAACTATTCTCCAAGTCTTACCGCTGTCCAAAGAGTATTCAACAGTACCACCGTCAAATGCGTGTTCAGTATCAAAGATATGATCGAAGTTTATTTGGAAACACGAGGTGTCCACTTCAAACATCGGTGAATAGACAGCAGAAGTATCTAGCAGGCCGTAATCGGCATCCAGGTTAGTGAACCATGCATTTGGAGATGAAGCAGCACTACTGATAACGCTTTGATTTGGTGTTCCTAATTTAAAGGAAGACAAGGTGTCGTATTTGTTCCAGCTTAGGCTTGCCCATGGATTGATAGAATCATTATCAAAATTGTTACAATAAGGCAATGTACTCACTGTGTCAAGAACGGTGTAGACCAAGCAAGCCGTGTCATCAAATGTCGCCGAATCCGCATTTCCGTTTGGCAGAGAAGTCCATGAACATATCTCATATTCACCTGGAGCCGCGTTCCAAATAGTATCTACTGTTGTCCATCTTGGGAATAAGATAGGATCACCAGGATATCCAAAATAGATCGAATCCACGTGGGTCAGAATCGTTTGACCGGCAAACTGAATAGGTTTGGTTTGTTTGATTTCAAGGGTCTGAGTGACATAACTCAATTTAATACTTCCCTTGTTCCTGGTTCTAACTTCAATTTGGAAAGGTTGAGGAATAGGAAGCTTCGAAGGTCCAAAAGGATGAATTATTTCTGTAGCCGCACTTAACAGTGGGGGGCATTCCCAGAAGAAGTATTCCACAACAGGGTCAAGACCCGTTGCCACCGTGGTATCCGCAAATGGATCCCTGAGTCTCCACCAGGATATCATGGTGGTGTCTGTCGAAGTAATGCTGAATTTATATGTTCCAACATCATATAAACAGACATCAGCCTGCCACTGAATAACGTTGGCACCAATTCCGGACATTGGTTGTAAGAATAAGGTATCTAGCGTGATGCTGTCCTGGAAAATGATCTCTCCATCCGGGACTGTCGATCCAGTGGTCACTTTAAGATCTATTTCACAACCGCGTACGTTTTCAGCCTCATGACCGCACAACGTATCGTTTTCATTGTTGTTGTCCAATGGGTGACTTACCACGGCACAGAACTGATAACAACCAAACACGGACATATCTATCGAATCGATAAAGATGTGCTGACCGGTAATTCCGGGAAGAATAGGGGTAACAATGGTGTCCCATCTCCACGCGGACCAAGGTCCCCATGTGCCAGTGCAAGTTGCATCATACCTGTACCTGTAGGCTACAGGAATGTTGTCAATGGTGTCCTTACCAACATTTTTAACCACAATTTCCACTGGTTCTGCAATGTCTTTCACACAACCTCGTTCTGGAAGAATAATGTCAAATAATTCAGCGTCGTAAAGCTCCGGATTAACGATCCTGAAATCGTCAATCGATACTCCATCGGTATGAATAGTATTATTCGATCTGAAAACAAAACGGAACATTACTTCACTCTTATTCGAGAAAATACTATTGTTCACCGGGCATTGAGAGTACTCCCAGGAATTGGTCAATCCAGACCATCCTGCACCGAAGTTACCCCAAAGTGGTGGGTATGAATTTGTCCAATTGATCTTACGGCCAACCGTCTGACTGGCAGCGGTTAATCGGGACCATGTTCCTCCTCTGTTGGTAGAATAGTCAATGTAATAGCCATCCTCGCCCAAAACCGTATTCCTGTTGTGCCAGAAACTCAAGAATGCCGAATCCGCATTGGTCATATCAAATATTTGAGTGTACAATATCTCAAAGGTCTGATCCGAATAACCGGTGTCAAGGTTTATGTCCCATGAATTGGGCGCGCTATAGGCCGAGTTCGTAATTCCAAAATTAGGTGTTCCAAGTTCCCATCTTGTAGGAGTTGGTGGCGGAGGATTTCCACACTGGCCCGGAGGGACAACAGTTGAAGTCCAGCGTACAGGTACTGTATCGAAATCCGTAAAATGTGTAATGGTGTCTGAAACGAAGCCAAAATGACCAAACGTAGTCGTTGTGTCGTTGGTAGAATCCGCATCACCACCTGTGAAACAGATGTATGCTTTGATCACGTAAAGCCCCTCAGGAACTTGGAAAGATAAGGCTGTAGTGTTGAACAAAGCAGTATCAATCGCGAGTGGTGGTAAACCCGAAGGATATTCAGGTGATGGGTAACTGATCACCGTACTGAAAGTTTGCACCGCCTGCGACACATTGGGATCCAACGGTACTACATCGTAACACACCGGTATGCTCATCAAGGTGTCGGTACCAATATTTCTAACCTTAACTGCCACGCTGCTGTCGCGTTCACCGGCTTTGTAAATAAAGTCATTGAAAGGTCTTATGTGCTCTAAGCCACTGACATCAATCTTCGGAGGGTTAGCAATGCACCAGTCGTCAATGGAAACTCCATATCCTTGTTGGAAATTGTTATCGGCCTTGAAGAAGAATCGGAACTGCACCTGTGATTGCCCCGTAAAGCTGCCAGGTAACTGATAGAACGCCAGTCTCCATTGATTATTATTCGTCCACTGACCAGACCAACCGTTAGTTTCATTGTACCAGGTTGAAGGACATGTAGGAGGTAAGTTAAGCAACTTACCCGCGTTATCGAATGCCGAACCAAGCCATTGCCAAGCGTTATTATTGATGGAATATTCCACGCGAAGTCGATCTTGATCCGTTGAACTGGAAGGTAGCTGGTGTCTATGCCAGAAGCTGATGCGCGGGGTGATGGCATCGGTAAAGTCGAATATGGGTGATTCGAGGTAGTATTCATCGTTACCCGAATAATTTCCCGCAAGCACGGTTGTCCAGGTATTCGGAGAACTAATGGGCCCATATCCACCCCCTGCAGTCGGGTTTCCTAATTGCCAACCGATGGATCCGCTGACCATTACTGTATCCCAGAAATTGGCTTGAAGGGGATTATCAAAATTGTCGCAATAAGGAAGTTTTGTTCCGTTAGTCAGGTAAAAAGTTCTGCATTTAACATTGGGGTCATCATCGGGAAGATGGTATTGGTTTCGGCAGGGAACACTACAGTCATACGCATTGATCCAATAACAAATAGTGTCACCTCCCTTAAAGGAATCTACACCATTGTACACTCTTGGTATTATCCCTCGCCAAACAGAATCTTGAAGCGTATTGGGAGAAATGGTATTTGGAATGGTATCCATGCGCACACTATCCACAGGACCACCGTTAACACTGTACACCAACCAAGCATCACAAAAACCAGAATTTTCATCCCATAATTGGGCATAAATGCTGAATGGCCCAAGGCTGTATAGCAAACTTCCGTCAAGTATCTGTGGAGAACGGAAAAGCGCTCGGGGCTTAATGTTTTCACATGGAGAGGCTTTAACCCGGATTGAATCCAACATCCAGCCGTAGCGGTTTTCAGGACCTACTGTTGTTGGACCGTCAAAGGCAGCAAATCGAATCATACATGTTGCACTGGAATTTGTACCACCTAAGAAGGCAGATGCATTGAAATATTCATATTGCCACCAGTCGCATTTAGGTACACTGTCGGTTCCAGGCTCCCATTCGCCAATATGAGCGTATGACAACTCATTAAAAACCCCGTATTTCTGAGCAGCCGTGCCACCGTAATTCCATTTGGGAGCCCTTGGGCCCTTGGTATTGATGTATTCATTCGCTCCGAGTCGGTGCCAGGTTGCCCCACTGTCGTTGGAAACTTGAACGACACCTCCGTCGAAAAGCGATACCTTACATATGTGTTGAAATTCAACCGTCACAAAGGTGTCAGCAACCGTACTGAAAGCACAGGATGAAAACCACAACGTATCCCTCGCGTTAACCCGGGCCGTATCGATGTGCAATCCATTGAAGGGACAAAATTCCGAAATACCCCAGTCATTACCGTGTGATTGGGTACAAGAAGTATTGGCGATACAAGGACCATATGTTGTATCTCGGTAATTCGCTGTATCAGAACAAGGAGGATAGCTACCACCGTTTTCAAAGTCAGTGGCCCAAACCACCTTTACCACCGATTGAGACATCGCCACTTGTGCGCCAAGCACCATTAGCAGCATGGTAAGGATCTTTTTCATAGATCGGAACGAGTTTATTTCAAAAGCTACAAACATACTAAAAAACGTTGGTTACGTGACAGTGATTCATTTGCATAAACACACCTTTGGAACTAGACGGCATTCCGCTGAGATTGGTTGCACAGGCTTCAGAAAAAGTTTTACAATGCTCACAATTTCCAGTATTTTTGTCCCTCATCCTACTAAATCCAACCTCAAATGAATAGCTGGTTAAATGTCGACCAAAACAGTGATTTTTCAATTTACAATATACCATTTGGTATAGCCAGTATTAATGGGACCCGAAAAGTTGTGACCAGGTTGGGAGATACGGTAATAGACCTTCATGAACTTCAAGAGGCAGGGTATTTTTCAAATTTGGAACTTAAAGCTGGTATTTTTCATAAAGCTGTTCTAAATGATTTCATTGAGTGTGGAAAAATTGTTTGCACACAGACAAGGGCAGTCCTCATTCAATTATTAAGTGATTCTAATTCCATACTGGCCAAAAATCAGGAAGTTCAAAAAAAGGCATTTCATCCTGTTTCGCAGGTTGAAATGCGTCTACCCGTTAATATTGGGGATTACACCGATTTCTACTCGAGCATTGAACACGCCACCAATGTTGGTAAGATGTTCCGAGATCCGGAAAATGCCCTTCTGCCCAATTGGAAACATCTACCCGTGGGGTATCATGGAAGATCGTCTTCTATCGTAATCTCGGGGACAAACACCAGGCGACCTATGGGTCAAACACGGCCAAACAATGATGAGCCGCCCGTATTCGGACCCTCAAAACTACTGGACTTCGAATTGGAAATGGCCTTTATAACGTATAGTGGAAAGGCGCTTGGAGAACGCATTAATACTTTTGAAGCCGATGATTACATATTCGGCATGTGCCTTTTCAATGACTGGTCCGCAAGGGATATCCAAAAATGGGAATACGTCCCCCTTGGGCCATTTTTAGCAAAGAACTTTGCCTCATCCATCTCCCCATGGATAGTGACTCTTGAAGCACTAGAAGCTTTCAGGGTCAAGGGGCCGATTCAAGATCCGCCCGTCCTACCCTATTTACAATACCAAGGTGATAAGAATATAGATATTCAACTTGAGGTCTATATTCAACCCGAAAACAGCATTGAAAGTAAGGTCAGCGCATCTAACTACAAATACATGTATTGGAACATGGAGCAGCAGTTAGCGCATCACACAGTGAATGGCTGTAACATCCGAGCCGGCGACATGATGGCATCCGGAACCATTAGTGGGCAAACGGAAGATTCATTTGGATCTATGCTTGAACTTAGCTGGAGTGGAAGTAGGAGTATCAAACTAGCGGACGGGTCGGAGCGAAAGTTTCTTCAAGACGGCGACACAGTAATCATGAAGGGATTTGCTCAAAAGGGCGAAATACGCGTTGGATTCGGAGAAGTGAGAAGCAAGATTCTTCCAGCCAGAATTGACTGAGATCTCGCGGTCATTCGTAACTTTATATCGGCATGAAGAAGACTGAAGCTGTGCTTGCAGAAGGCACAGAATTTGAGAAATTAGAGATCTTAAAGCGCTATAAAAGCCTGCTCCGGGCAACCAAGCGTACAAGATCAGATTACGATCGAAAGTTAATCAGAAAGGCTTTCGACGTTGCCAATGAGGCGCATAAAAATGTTCGCCGAAAATCAGGCGAGCCATACATCTATCATCCCATTGCAGTGGCACACATCGTGGCAAGCGAAATAGGACTTGGCACTACTTCGGTTATTGCCGCTCTGCTTCACGATACGGTAGAAGACACCGACATAAGCCTTTCGGACATTGAAGACATGTTCGGCCAGACCGTGGCGGAAATCATTGATGGCCTGACAAAAATTTCGGGTGTGGTGTACAATCAGAGTGCCTCACTTCAGGCAGAGAATTACCGAAAAATCCTGTTAACACTGTCCGATGATGTACGCGTGATCTTGATTAAGATCGCAGATCGACTACACAATATGAGGACCCTGGACTCAATGACACGGGCCAATCAACTTAAAATCTCTTCCGAAACTCTTTACCTATACGCTCCATTGGCTCACCGGCTTGGTCTTTATACCGTAAAGAGTGAACTTGAGGATCTCGGTCTTAAGTACACGGAGCCAAAAAAATACAAGGACATTGAGTTAAAGCTCAGAAAAACTAAAGCCGTAAGGACTCGGTTCATGAACCAATTCAGCTTGCCTATAAAAAAGGCGCTCGATGATATGGGAATGAACTACGAAATCAGGGTGAGAACGAAATCGGTACACGCCATTCTTCAAAAAATGAAATCAAAAAATGTCAACTTCGGTGAGGTTTATGACATTTTCGCTATCAGGATCATTGTAGAAAGCGATGTCGATCAGGAAAAATCTGACTGCTGGAAGGTTTACAGCGCAGTAACTGACTTTTATCACCCGAATCCCGATCGGTTGCGAGATTGGATCTCGACACCAAAAATAAATGGCTATGAATCACTGCACACCACGGTGATGAGTCCAACAGGTAAATGGGTTGAAGTGCAGATCAGGTCCAGAAGAATGGATGACATTGCCGAAAAAGGACTGGCGGCACATTGGAAATATAAAACCGAAGACTACGATCGGTTTTATGATAAATGGTTGAGTAAAATTCGCGACCTCCTCGAAAGTCCGGAATCAGAAGCCCTGGATTTTATCGATGATTTCAAGCTGAACCTGTTTTCGGCAGAAGTTTATTGTTTTACACCCAAAGGAGAGCTAAAAACTCTTCCTTCTGGGGCCACTGCGCTCGATTTTGCGTTTGATATCCATACCGAAATAGGGGCGCGTTGCCTGGGGGCAAAAGTGAATCACGAATTAGTACCACTGAGTTATGTGCTCAAAAATGGGGATCAAGTAGAAGTTATTACTTCTGCCAAACCTCAGCCCAAAGAAGAATGGCTCAATTTCGTCGTAACGGCCAAAGCCAAATCCAAAATCAAAGCCCTCATTAAAGGAAACAAAAAGAAGTTCTCTTCATTAGGCAAAGCTGCTCTGGAGAAGAAATTCAAACAACTCAAAGTGACATTTAATTCGGCCAACCTGAACGAGTTGATGGCAATATTTGATGTCAAAAGTCTAAACGAACTCTACTTTCAAGTTGGGAGAGACAAGATCAACCTGAACATACTCAATCAGATAGACGTTGAGAAAGACCGATTCGTATTAAGAAAGTTAAAGCACAAGAAAAGCACCCTTCAGCGTTTTTTCCCATTTATAAAGAAAGACCAGGGCAATTTGGTTTTGGAGCATCAATCCGGAAAATTAGCCTATAGCATGGCCGAATGCTGCAAGCCCATTCCGGGAGATGAAGTATTTGGATTCGCCGTAGCCGGAGGTGATATTAAGGTTCACAAGACCAATTGTATCAAAGCGGTGAACATGATGTCCAAGTTTTCAAAAAGGGTGTTAAGGGCCAAATGGACAGAAAATGCACGGGTAGCATTTTTAACCACGATCAACGTAACTGGAATAGATGACGTTGGTATTGTGAGTAGCATAACGCGCATCATTTCCGAAGAGCTCGATGTAAATATGCGCTCATTGAATTTTGACAGCCATGATGGGATCTTTGAGGGAAATATCACCTTGTATATTCAAAATACAAGGCATCTGGATGAACTGGTTGAGAACATTAATCAAGTCAAAGGAGTAATTTCGGTTAAAAGGGCTGAACAAAACGAGGAAGGACAAGTTGAATAAGCATTTTACTACTTTTGCAGGCTTTCGCCAATGAAGGAATCGCAAGACATACAAGAAAAAGTCAAGCAACTTTTTACAGGTTATCTCGAACAGCACGGGCATCGAAAGACACCTGAGCGATATGCCATTTTGAACGAGATTTATTCAAAGCAACGGCATTTTGATATTGAGAACTTGTATGTTTCTATGAAAAACAAGCGCTATCGTGTGAGCAAGGCAACATTGTATAATACTATTGAATTGCTGCTTGATAGCAATCTGGTTAGGAAACACCAATTTGGTGATGGCACGTCGCAGTTCGAGCGCTCCTATGGCTTTGGCCAGCATGATCATTTGATCTGTTCTTCTTGTGGTGCAGTAACAGAATTCTGTGATCCAAGAATTCAACACATCGCAGATACGGCAGAGAACTTATTGGGTTTTAAGGTAACCACCCATGCCCTGACTTTTTACGGACTTTGCAAGAAGTGTGATAAATCCATAACTGCAGATTTAGCAGAGCGTTTAGGCAAAAAAGGATAAATACTATATTCACCAAAGGAAAGAATAAAGATGAAAGTTGATGTTTTATTAGGAATGCAGTGGGGAGATGAAGGCAAGGGAAAGGTAGTCGATGTCCTTACTCCTCATTACGATGTTATTGCCCGTTTTCAAGGAGGACCTAATGCAGGTCATACCCTGGAATTCGACGGGGTTAAGCATGTATTGCATACCATTCCTTCAGGAATTTTCAGAGAAAATACCATAAACGTGGTGGGTAACGGAGTGGTCATTGATCCCGTTGTATTCAAAAAAGAAGTTGAAGCACTTGAAGCCATGAATGTTCCTGTTTCAACACGTTTGAAGGTATCGCGAAAGGCCCATCTCATTTTGCCTTCGCATAAGTTATTAGATGCTGCATCAGAAAAAGCAAAAGGCAAGAATAAAATTGGCTCCACTTTGCGAGGAATTGGCCCTGCATATATGGACAAGACCGGAAGGAACGGGCTAAGAGTAGGCGATATAGAACTCAAAGATTTTGAAAGAAGATATAAAAACCTTGTTTCAAAGCATCGGTTGATGCTTGATTCCATGGGCTTTGAATATAGCTTGAAGGAACTGGAGGCACCTTTTCTGGAAGGTATTGAAAAGCTGCGTTCACTCGACTTGATCGACAGCGAGGTCTACATCAATGATTGCCTTTCAAAGGAAATGAGCATTCTTGCCGAAGGGGCTCAGGGTTCACTCCTTGACATTGATTTTGGTTCCTACCCTTTCGTTACCTCTTCGAATACCATTACAGCAGGGGCCTGCACCGGCTTGGGCGTGGCACCAAATAAGATTGGAGAGGTCTTTGGCATTTTCAAAGCTTATTGCACGCGGGTCGGCAGCGGCCCTTTCCCCACGGAACTGCACGATGAAACTGGCGAACGACTAAGGGCAGCCGGGCATGAATTTGGCGCCACTACAGGACGACCAAGGCGCTGTGGATGGTTGGATATCCCCGCACTGAAATACACCACAATGATTAGTGGAGTAACTCAACTGATCATGACAAAATCAGACGTTCTGGCCTCTTTTGCTGAAGTAAATGTTTGTTCCAAGTACAAGGTTGAAGGCAAAGAATTGAGCTTTCCACCTTATGATATTAAAGCGGAAATCGAACCGATTTATGAATGTCTCACGGGTTGGTCAGAAGACCTTACAGGCATCCGTGAAACTTCTGCTTTTCCCAAATCCCTTGAAACATACATTAAGTATGTGGAAGAAAAGATCGGTATTCCGATCACTATAGTCTCGGTTGGTCCTGACAGAAGCCAGACCATTGTAAGGGATAAGAACAAAGTTCCGGTACTGGCATGAAAAATGGCGCCGAGAGGCGATTCACTTTATTTTCCTGGTTAATCCTTATTCTTTTATCGGGGTTGTCAACGGCAGTTATTGGTCAGGGTAAGACCAAAATAAAATTCCAGGCAGACAATATTGAATACGACGAAGCCTTAGGTAAAAAAGCAAAGCGGCTTATTGGCCACGTGATTTTTGAGCACAAGGGTGTCATCATGTATTGCGACAGCGCTTATCAATACCCCGAAAGGAACAGCCTGGACGCCTTTGGAAAAGTGCACATAGTACAAGGTGACAGTCTGGATATGTACTGCGATTCCCTCCATTACGATGGTGAAAGTGAAATCTTCAACTGCAAGAATAATGTGGTATTGGACAATAAGAATATTCATCTTGAAACAGACTACCTGATCTATGACAGACTCAAAGATTTAGGATATTACCTTGGTGGAGGTGAAATAACGAACAGAGAAGACGAATCAATTTTGACAAGTCTTAGGGGTTATTATTACACCCAAAGGGATCAATTCTATTTTAAAAAAGACGTGCACTACGTGCATCCCGAATTCGAAATCTTTGCAGATACGCTGTTGTACAATGCCGAACAAAAACAGACCGATTTTGCCGGACCCACAGACATTTATGCAGATTCATCGCATATATTTTGTGAAGATGGCTTTTTTAATAGTAAAACTAAGCTCTCTGAATACCGGATCAACGCTTCTATAAAGACTGGAAGCAGGGTTATCGGCGGGGATACGATCTATTACAACTCGGTCAATAAGTTTGGACGTATTTTGGGAAATGTCGATATCCTGGATACCGCCGAGGATATTCGAGTCTTAGGGCACTGGGCGGTGCTGTTTGAAGATCGCGACAGTGCAGTTGTGACAGACAGAAGTGAATTACAACAAATCATGGATGGCGATACGCTCTTCCTGCATGCCGATACATTCAGGGTTTTCTCGGTTCGTCATGACTCGGTCGAGGGTAGAATGCTGCTCGCATACCACCACATTCGATTTTTCAAAGTCGATCTTCAGGGGAAATGTGATTCGTTGGTCTACCATTTCCTGGACAGTGCAATCAAAATGTACCATGACCCTATCCTTTGGTCTGCAGAAAATCAAATAACCGGAAAGTACATACAACTCAATACCACTTCAAGAGGAATAGAAACAATGGACATCGAAGAAGATGCTTTTGTGAATTCACTGGTTGATAGCATTCGTTTCAATCAGATCAGAGGAAAGCGGATGACGGGATATTTTATAAAGAGTCAACTGGATAAAATACATGTGGTAGGAAATGGGCAAACCATCTATTACGCCCAGGATAAAGAAGATAAATACATTGGCGTAAACCGGGGAGAAAGTTCGGATCTGATCATAAAAATGAAGGAAAGTGAGGTCAATCAGATTTCTTACATCAACGATGCCAATGCCACCTTCTTTCCGATGGATGAATTGAAGCCAGAAGAGCTAAGACTGAAAGGATTTCGATGGCGAATAAAGCTCAGGCCAGTTTCGCGTGAAGACATTTTCAACTGGGTCGATTAACCCGGGAGAGTAAGATCTCCACCACACTGTCATTGATCTTGTCACTGAGTTCATCTGTCGGCAGATCATTTTCATCTAACCCGAACGGCTCTTCAATTTCTTCGGCGATGAATTCAATCGTTACCAAAAAATAAAAAATAAAGAGCGTCACAGGAATGGTCCAATATCCAAAATCATTGATGAAACCAAGTGGCAAGGTCAGGCTGTACAAAAAAATGAACTTCTTCATGTACATGTTATAAGCGTATGGAATTGGGGTGTTCTTGATGCGCTCGCAAGCACCGAGATGATCAGTCAAGCCTTTTATTTCCTTGTCCAAGAGAAACAGCTGTTCACCATTGATTTTACCACTGTTGAACATGGATGTAATTTCCTGATAAATTTTCGAGGCAATGTAATTTGGTTGATGATCCCATTTTGCAATATCAGTCAATTGGTTTTGCCTATCGACAAGGGATTTCCCGACCTTATTATCTCGCAGGTGTTCTTTCAATACTTTTGGATAATTGGTGATCAAATCACACATCCGCCGCCGCAATGCTTTTTCTTCCAAAGCCAAAAAAGCATCAAGTTTCAAAGCTAGATTTCTGCAATCATTCACCAGTGCTCCCCATATTTTTCTGCCCTCCCACCACTTATCGTAAGCCGTATTGGTTCTGAACACCAGGAAAAGACCAAGCACAATTCCCAAGAGGGAATGTACACTTGAATTAACTTCTAACGAGCCTTCCCAATAAATTTCGTAGAGCACCGTGAATACACTCACGTAAAACGTCAGCACAAAGATATTAGGCAGAGTTTTTCTGAAGGTCTCCCGGCTATACTGATGAAAGATCAACCTCAACCAACTTTTTGGATTGTATTTGATCATGACATGATCTAATTGTTCAATTCCGGTGGAAAAGACAACTCTCCACTTTGGTAGCGCTTGAATGATTCTGACAAATGAGCCATGACCTTTCCGATGCGATTCATGGCCTGCATCGTCTCTTCGGAGATACTGGCTTTTTGGATGCGAAGTAATAAAAGACCATAAAG
Organism: Vicingaceae bacterium; assembly: GCA_040220895.1. Taxonomy (GTDB): domain Bacteria; phylum Bacteroidota; class Bacteroidia; order Flavobacteriales_E; family Vicingaceae; genus UBA11591. The sequence continues at coordinate 212,168 of JAVJVY010000008.1, read as the reverse complement.
ACCTGTAAGGCACACTTCAACGTCAGAAAGACTTTGACTTCCACTTTTTGATTTCAATAATCGAATATCTTCTACGGCCTTTTTGTACAGGTCAATGTATTCTTTGTCCTGATACGCCGTAATCAACGATTGATGCAATTCAGAAAGCATGGAAATATGTCGTTTGACTGTCTGAAGATGACCCTGTTTTTCGAGCCCGCTATCTTTCATTTCCTCAATGATGTCAAGAAACCAACCCCTGTACTCAGCCACCATTTCGTCGGAGGGATCATACTCGGGAAATATTTTGGTCATGACTCGCTCAATAGCAAGTTCGCTTCCCCGAACCAAGTCCTCCATTTGCCACATATAAAGAATGTACTCGGCGATATTTTCTTTTTTCTTTTGTTCAGCAATGAGCATCATTTCACGCTTTTATCCTTATTATACTCATCATTCAATCCTTTGAGGACATCTGCCGTCAGGTCAAGGCTGTCGTTGGCAAGGATAATGTTGGATTGAATCGAATATCCAAGCACGTAATCATAGCTTCGGTCTGCTGTATATTTTTCGATGGAAGAAACGATCTTGGCCCGAAGTTTGTCATTCCATTCTTTTTCTTCCTGCATCATTCTCAGTTCCAATTCCTCGCGTAGTTTACCAAGCTCCGTTTCTTTTCTAACTAATTCACGTTGTTTGAGTTGCAGTTCGATTTCGCTCATAGACGAACCCTTTTGCTGAAACTGACCTACTTCGGCCTCAAACTCCCTGTACTGCTTTTCAAGCCTGCCTTCGTACTGACTCTTTTTGCGCGTCATTTCGGCCATAGCGTCTTTAACATAGGAATAATTGGCCCAGATACTGTCGGTGTTAACAAAATAGATCTTTCCATTTTTAGCTTCAATTGCCGCTTCAACAAGACTGTCGTTCGCGGTATCCATGGATTCCTCTGAATGGCCTTGAAAATGAAAAATGTATAAGGGAACCACTGCAATTAACAGGGTATAGAGTAAGATGCGTTCTGTCGTTTTCAAGCTAAAAAAATTAGGAGCACAAACATACTAAATTGTCAATTGGCAAATTAGCAGCCGTGCCCCTAAGAGCTTTAATGAACCTGGTCTAGTTCTTACTGATCTTGCTTTGTAATACAATTTGACCACCGCTCGACAATTCAACAAGGTACATGCCGGTATTCAGGGTTGAAAGGTCAAATTCATCAAGTCCATTCCAGTTGCTGGAAATGACTTTTCGACCTGTCAATTCATAGACCCTTATTTGGTCAATATTCTGGTTTTCAATGCCGCTGATCCTGATTGTACTGACAACCGGATTTGGAAATATTTGTAACGCCGATGCAGCATCCTGGTTGTTTATTCCAATGATTGTTGGAGTACAGCTATTGGGACTTGGGATGTTGTCCATAAAATTACACCATGCGGTATAAACAGCTCCCATATTTATTCCGTCATTACCGTCAGGTCCGCAATCATAGACTGTAGTTCCCTTATTCTCATCGAGTCTCCAATACATGAGCAGGCCTGTTTCATTGCCTTTCATATGCTTGTAACGGTCATTCCAAATCTCACTTTCTGTTTTAGCAAAATTCCAGATTCGGATTTCTTTGATAATTCCACTGAACTGGTAGATGTCGGCAACGGCGTTGAAGTCAGACCAACCGATCCAAAGATCGTGATCATTATCAATGTCCAATTGGCCAGCTGCCTTCCTTGTTTTTTTAACCAGTGCACCGTCTTGGTAACCATTGACTGTATCCATTACTCCATCGGTCTCCCTGGTCCAGGCAATATGGTGGCATTGATTATCTCTTAAATCAATTGCTGTAACCCCTGGTGATCCAAAGCCTCCAAAGCCCGGATTAAAACTTTGACCTTCCATTTGTAGGGCAATCTTTCCTTTGTCATCCAGGCCAAACAATAAACCGTCTGTACTTGCACTTCCATTCTCTTTTTTGGAAAGGATCATGGGTGCCAGTGTGTTCAGATTGCCGGTATCGGCTCTGATTAATGCCTCTATTGTAAAAGCACTTCTGCCTAAGTTTAGGGAACTGTGATGGGGAATGACAACGTGATCGTCTATTCCATCAAATTTTAAGCCCGCATCTTTATTCTGGGCATTTAATATAAACCCCGCTGATAGGGCAAACATGGTGATGTATAATTTTTTCATTTATATGATTTTGCACTCAAGTTAATCTAATATTACTGCAAAATCAACTTTTGCCAAATAATTCCCGATAAATCCTAATAGATCAGGAGGCAAGCCTGGAACTGGCGACTTCTTCTTCAAACGGCACCATAGTAAAGGGAAGGTCAAAATTCTCTGAAAGATCCATTCCAAATTCTCGCATGAATTCATCATCGCGAAAGAACTTCCATTCAATTTTTATCATACATCCGTTCTTTTTCATCGCACTGAACAGAAAGATCATGAACATAAAGCGCTTTGCACTCGCCAAATTGTAGTAATTCAGGTTAAATACCACCAAGAGTTCCTTAGGTGGATTTTTAGCATATTCCTCTAACCATCCTATGACAGGACCGTAAAATGTGTGCACATTGGTCAATATGGATTGACCTGTAATTTTAAACTCGGCCAGCTCGGCGTTAAAATCAACCTCAGGTGAGTTTAATGTCTCTTTTATATATAAGGATCTCATAACACATCATTTAGGGGATATTAAAGATGAGGATAAATAAGACCCATTCAAAAAAAATTATACGACGGCTGGAAATTAATAGATGAAAACCCAAATAGTGGAGACAAAGGGTTTTAAGACACTGCATCACTAAAGGGACATCATGTCTTTTAATTTGGATGACTGCCTTCGGGAAATTTCGACTTGTTCTCCATTCTTCAACTTAACAAGTAATCCACCGTTAAACCAGCTTTCAATTCCTTCAACCCAATCAAGATTAATGATGAACTTTCGATTGGCCCTAAAAAATTTTCGTTGATTCAGCTTCTTTTCCAGATTATTCAACGACCTGAGAATAAGCGGCTTATGCCCTTCGAAATACACCTTGACATAATTGCCTTCTGATTCAAACATCACTATATCCCTGAGTTGGACAAACCAACATTTATCTCCGTCCTTTACAAACACCCTGTCGTTCGTACCAAGGCGATCACTGATTTCCTCTTTCGCAGCGACAACGGTTGTATCGTTTATAATTTTAGACATGGCTTCGGCAAAACGCTTTTCTTCCACGGGTTTGAGAAGGTAATCGAGCGCATTGTATTCAAAAGCCTTAATGGCATGCTCATTAAAAGCTGTAACAAAAATGACCTTGGGTATTCTATCCAGCTCTTCCAATAGCTCAAATCCCGTCTTTCCTGGCATCTGAATATCCAGAAATAGCAGATCTACCTTATTTTCATTTAGGTACTCAATAGCTTCTTGAGCGCCGGAGACCTCGATCAGGTCTTCAATTTCGGGATAAGCATCACACAATTTGTGCAGCTCCCTTCTAGCGAGTCGCTCATCGTCAACGATCAATGCTCTCATGTTCCAGTTTATTTGAATATTTAGGTAAAATTAAATTAGCGTACACATTGCCTTCTTTTTCAATGATTTCAAGTTCTGCAGAATCCCCATAAAGCAGCTTTAATCGCTGCCTGGATATGTCCAATCCAATGCCCTGTTTTCCGTTCTCCTTTGATTGAAACTTGCCCGAATTCACAATTGAAAGGTGGAGGATCTCGTTTTTGACCTTGCCCTGTATCTTGAGTGTACCTCCTTTCTCCAACAAGGCTATTCCGTGCTTAATACCATTTTCTGCCAGTGTTTGTACAAGCAAGGGAGGTACGCGAAATTGATTGCAATTATCGTCAATTTCTATTTCCAGATTCAATCGCTCTTCCAATCGCGCCTTTTCAAGTCCCAGGTAATCTTTAACTAATGACAATTCATCTTCAAAAGAGATCAAGGGTTTCTTTTCCATGTATAAACTGCTTCTTAATATGTTTGAAAACTGATTGATCAGGTTTTTAGCCTTTTCAGGTTCTTCATCTACCATTGCCCTGATGCTGTTCATGCAATTAAAAATAAAATGTGGATTCAATTGAGACTTAATCTTGTTCAATTCCATTTCTCGAATGGTCGCCTGCCATTTCAGGTTTTTAATCTCTTCTTTCCTAAAATTTTGAATAAAATGAAATGACCAATAAAATAAGGTCCAGAGTAAAAAATTTGCCGAGAGGTTCAATAGATTTTGAAGTAACGCAAAACCATCGAAGTCATAGCCGTTGCTGGAGATTATATACTCTGAAACAAATGTATGAAGGGAATAATAGGCAAATGCCAGAACAAAACTTGCCAGTAGAACCCTGGGGAGTAACTGAATAATCTTAAGCTGAAGCCAATTCCAGCGAATAATAAAGAATCGATAACTATGAGAAACAGCAATGCCAAGAATAAAAGTGGAAAGAAGGTTAAATGAAAACCGAAGACCGAAGTCATTGCCGTTGAGTCGATTGAAAAGTGCTATCAAAAAGATATATACTCCCCAACCACTGATCTGACATATCCAGTATAGTCGCTGCCTGTTCAAAGTGAAAAAATGCATGACAAGTTACTTAATAATCATGCAAAAGGCCAAGTATCAAAGGGAGGTCTGAGGAGCCCCCCTTTGAAGTTGAAAAAGAATCGCTGTCTAACATAAACACTCCAAATGAAGATACTTGGCTCAACAAACCTAGGTCAAGATTATAAGGAAAACAACGGGCTTTACAGCAATGGTCATATATTTACATGAAAGGATAATTTTGAATTACCTAGCACATTTTTACCTGGCCCATGGTGATGAAGGTCTCATCGTCGGGAATTTTCTGGCCGACTACATCCGGGGAAAGAAATACCTGGAATATCCGGAACATGTGCAGCGAGGTGTGTTGCAACACAGGGGAATTGATGAATTCACGGACACCCACGCCATAGTTGAACTGACCAAGGCCCGATTAAGGGGAAAGTACCGGAAGTATACCCCCGTCATATCAGATGTGTTTTACGATTTTGCCTTGGGCAATAACTGGGGAGATTATTCAGATTTGGATTTGAAGGCTTTTGCCCGGGAGATATACGAGGTCCTTCATGATAACGCCCAACACCTTCCTGAAAAGGCCCAATTGACCTTGGCCTATATGTCCAAGAATGACTGGCTTTATCACTACTCCACCTTTTGGGGAATTGAAAAAGCCTTACAAGGCCTCAGTCATCGCGCCAATTTTGACAACGACATGAACCTGGCCATTGCAGATCTAAAAAAGGACGTGGATAAGGTGGAAAGCGAATTCAGGGACTTTTTCCCGGAGCTTCAAACTTTCGCCAATACATTTAAGGAGTAACTTAGCCCCATGTTCACAAAGGGTCGCATTATTTTCACGATTGTTTTTGTCGTCGTTTTTATCATTGGTATGATCTATGCCTATCGAAAAGATATGCGACAAGTAAAATCTTGGTTCGGCAACGTCTGGCAAATTTTGTTGTCGGTGATCCTCATCTATTTGATCTATTACATCTTTGTAAGGTTCCTGTAAAGTGACATTAATATCAGGTGTCAAACGTTTTTTGGCAGCAACCACATGATCTCATTGATCATCATTGCCGTTGCCCCCCAAATGACATATTCATTGTAGTTGTAGGCCGGTACATTTTTCAAGGTGTAATCCGCACGGACAACATCAATGCTGGTTTTTGAGTCCGGGTGCAACAACTGGTAGAAATCAGCTTCGATGATCTCTCCAACTTCGCGAGTATCAGCAATGAAATCAGGGCGTTCGTGACTAAAACCCAAAACAGGTGTGACCAAGGACTTACTTGGGGGAATGTACAATTCACTCAATTCGCCCAGTACTGTTACTTTGGAGGGTTCTATGTTCAGTTCCTCGTGAGCTTCGCGCAAGGCCGTTTGTCGCAGATCAGCATCATAGGCTTCTTTTCTGCCTCCGGGAAAGCTCACTTGACGGCTGTGAACACCGCCGTAATCCGGCCTCATCATCAAGGATGTGAAAATCCTGCCCTGGTGTGGGTAGAGCAAAATGAGTACTCCGCTCAACTTGGTTTCTTTCCAATTCCTAGCCTCATCCGGAAGTGGCCGCTTTATCGGAGCCATTTCGACGTGTGCCTTTTCACCCGGTAATTCGGTCTGCAACACCGATCTAAAATGTGTAACCAAGCTTTCCATTATTTCTCTTCTGCTATTGAAGTCCATATTTTTTCCCTGGTAACGGGGTCGTACCAGGTCATCTCCTCTCCGCATTGCAACTGAATGAATGGGGAAAAGTCATCATTAATCTTGTCACATCCACATTCAAAAATTACTTCGTTGTATTTGTCTATCAGGCCGATTAGTCCTCCACTCGAAACGGTGTAATACCCGCAGTCCAATAGATTAATGTCGTCATACTTGAATGGGATGATCATGTTGTCATCTTCATTGATAAGACCCCAATATCCATCAAGTTTGACCATTGCCCTGTCTTCCTGAAATGGCCTCACCTGTTCGTATTGGTACTTAATTTTCAGATCTACTTTCTGGTCGCAATAGCCCCAAAGACCCCTTTTTTTAACCGGAATCAAATCACCAAATGCAGGCAAAATATCTTCGAATATGGCAGGTAGTAAATTATTTCCCAGGGTGTCGATCAGGCCCATTAATTTTCGTCGCTTAATTCGAACAGCAGCGTTTTGAAAATCGCCCCAACCAAGAACTTCATGTGTAAAATCAAATTGCATTGGTATGACCTCTTTTCCCTGAGCATTAAAATAACCGTATTTATCATCACGTGCCACAAGCACCCTTCCCGACACATAAGGTCCTATTAGATCATATTCTATGGGCAAAACCAAATTTCCGTACGCGTTATACATGCCGTACATTTCATTTTTTCTTACCCTGGCCAAACCCATCTCGAAATTTTCGAGCCAGTCAAATTCAATGGGCACTACCACTTGACCCTCCAGATCGATAATACCTCTTTTTCCTTCGATCTCAACATAAGCAAAGCCCCTTTCAAAATCTCCGGCGAAATCAAAGATGGTGTCAAAAACCATTTTTCCTTCCAAATTCATATAGGCGTATTTGTCACCTATTCTTACCGATGCAAGTCCTTGACTGAATTCGTTGAGTTCTTCATAAACCATTGGGATCTCAACTAAGTCAGCTTTATTGATCAAACCGTACTTACCGTTTTTCGAAACGATGGCAAATCCTTGATAGAATTGTTCTGCTTCGTCATACTTAAGGGGAATTACCACACGACCTGCTTTATTAATGAAACCCGCTTTTTGATCTTTACTTACCAAGGCAAGACCGTCGTTAAATCCTTCCACCCAGTCGTATTCGGACTGGATCATTAAAAGTCCCTTATCATTAATGAAGCCCCAACGTCCATTCTGCTTTATGGGTAGGTATCTCATTTCGGACAACTCAAAGTCGACTTGCACCTCTTCCCTGAAAGGATAGGCTGGAAAATCAATCTGAAATTCAATCAACCGCTCCTTGGAATAATCTCTATTGTACAACTCGTAAAGTGTTCGCCAAGAAGTGCTTACATTTTTATTTTCCGGGTAATTCCTGATGAAGGCGTAATAATTTTCAACCGAATTCTCGGTTATAAACAGAGAATAAATTGAATCCATGGCTCTTCCTAAGTAAGGATTTCGAGGGTTAGACCGTATAAATTCCTCGTAATCCGATAATTCACCATTCGCCGTTTTCTCTTCGTAAATTCTAATTTCTGATAATCCCTTGGCCTTATTATAAAGTTTAGACCTTGGGAAAGCTTTCATGAAACCGTAATAGGCCGAATAAGTGTCAAGCTTTACTGCATTAAGAAAAGCCAGACTATCGCGGATTTCGGTGGCACGCGAGACTTTACCGGAAAATCGATATTGGTCAATAAACCGGCTTAGAGGTTCGACCTGCATTTCACTTTTGGCAAGCTCAAAGGCCACATCGGCAATTGTTGTCTTTTGTCTTTCTATAGCAAGACCATCTATCTCCAGTGCCTTCAATCGTTCTTTTTCCTTTTGTGAATCAAAGGGAAAAGCTGCCTCAGCTACAAGAATATACTTACGGGCAGAATCGGTACTGAAAAAGGGATTTAGTTTACTGCCATAAATCAGACTTAAACCGTAAGAAGCACCTGTCGGATGGGCTTTCATTGATTTTTGAAAAAGCTCAAGTGCTTCAAAGTAATTGTAAATAGAAAGCGCTTCATAAGCTTTCTCCAACTTACCTGCACGTACCGAAATTGTACCGAACAGTAAACTAATAATCAACAACTTGCGAACTACAACTACATGATTCTTCACGCCGGTAAAAGTACGAAGCGCAATTCAATTGTTGGAATGAAATTTAGTTGATGTCCTGTTTGTAGAAATTGACCGAGATCAGGTCTTCCATAAATATTCTACGGCCATCGTAAAATGGAATCACCCAGGCATCTTTTTGGCCGGCCTTGATGATGTCTTGTCTATGGTCATCTGCATTCTTAAGCGTATTGAAGGTGCCCATGGTAAATCGGGTTATTCCGTCCGGATAATCCTGAACGTCAGCTTCGCCAAACTTATTCAAATAAGGGTACTTAAAGTTTTTTGGGAATCGGTATGCACCAATCTGAACACGAAACTCCAATTCATCGGCGCAATACTCGCCTATTGCGCTCAACAGCTTGTTATAGTTAGCCACTTTATTCAAGTCTCTCCCAATAAAGGCAGACAAATCAACCATTTCGTCACAAGGCGAGTCTTTCGGTGTAGGAACTGGTACAGGCACTGCAACAGCTACTTCATCTTGTTTCGCTTCAGGAATTTCAGCTTGGGCAATCTTCTCTTCTTTACCTTTTGGTATTACGACCGGAACTGCCGCAATGGCGAGTTCACTTTCAATCTTCGCTTCTTCGAGCGTCTGGCTTTCCTGAACCGGGTTAGAATCGGCGAATTCCTCTGAGTAAAAGTAGATATTGTTTGAGACCTCAATGTATTCTTTCAGGGTAACGAGGTCTATCTCATCGCGATGAGTTTCATATTCGGGCACTTCAACTTCGATCTGATATTTTGACCCGGGTAGCAGGGCAATTCGGTATTGGCCATCGGCAGAATTAGAATAAAAGGTTCCAGCGGTCTCCTGTTTAGTAAGATCGTTTACATTGATGGTCGAACCCGTCGGGACGTCATCGGCATAAACAATACCGACGATCAATGCCGCCACCGGAGCTAGATTTATCCTACCAATATCGGGCTTGACCATATAAATGTCCTGCCTTCCTTGCGATCCCTTTCCATGTGCAGAGGAATAATACCCTTTTTTTCCATCGGCTGTAGCAACGTAAAACAAGTCATCTTCGGTTGTATTGACTGGTGCACCCATGTTTGTGGGAACCGACCACAGTCCATCTTCGTTGACACTATAAAAAACATCATATCCACCTATGCTATTGTGACCCTCAGAACTGAAGTATAATGTTTTTCGATCCAGGTGGAGAAAGGGGGAATCGTCATTTAAAGCTGTGTTTATGGTAGGCCCAAGGTTGGTGACATTACCCCATGTCCCATCTTCAAGTTTCTCGGCCCTGTAGATGTCTCGTCCACCGTACCCTTCGGGGCGATCCGAAGAGAAATAGATGACTTTGCCATCACTTGAGATCGTAACACTACCTTCCCAATATTTAGTATTTACTTCGCCCTTCAGCGGTTCGGGGCTTTGCCAATTTTCTCCATCCAGGTGGCTAGCGTAGATATCTCCCCCATTTTCTTCAGTATGCATATATAAAAACAAGGTCTGTCCATCGATGGTCAGTGCGATGCAAGCATCATCCTTATCGGTGTTTAGCGCCGCGATGCCCGTAGGCTCAAGCCAAACATCTTCGTCATACATCCAATCATCCGGAGATTTCAGGGAAATAAAAATATCCTCAAAGTAGTTGCCATCGTCGTCCGGTTCTCCTTTGTCGTTCAGTTTACCTCCGGTACTTTTCTTGCCTCTGTAAGTAAATATGATCTTGGATTCATCTGGTGTGACTATTGGAACGTATTCTTCGTCTTCAGAATTAATGATGGAACCCATGTTTGTAACACCACTATTTGCTGCTGTATCCATCACCAATTCCAGCGCATTTTTTGAATAGGTAATGATTTGTCTGGCCTCGCTTTCCGTATCATCGTCGGATTCTTCTTTGGCAAGCAACTCGCTCAGTTTCTCTATTGCCTTCTGGAAATCGTGATTTTTATAATACGCCCTTCCTAAATACAAGTCAACCTGATCGAATTCCGGGCTAAGATTTTTGGCTTTTTCCAAGTATGGAAATGAATTGTCGACTGCACCGGGAATATAGGTATAACAAATTCCGATCACCAAATTGTAATACGGGTTATTGGGTTCTATTTCGTGTAATTGAAGAAAATAACGAAGTGCCTTCTCGTACTCCTGATCTTCGTAGAACAATTCCCCATCGCGCTCCAGTTGCTTAATTTCTTTCTTGTCAAGAATTTCACCCCCTTGGCCAAAGCTTTGAAGACAAACGAAAATTCCGAGTAACAATAAACTAGTACGGCGAAGAATCAAATCGTCAATTTGCTGACCAAACTAGAAAAAATGCCTGCCTACCTTAGTTAACACGCCCCCAAGTTATTAACGTCCTTATTAACATGGTCTTTTGAAAATTGTCATTCTTTGATGCAATCTGACTAATTTCGGCCTCTTATGTCCCAGCTCTCATTAAGCGAATTAAACAACGGCCTGATCCATATTCATGAACCGGCATTCAACGCCAATGTTGGCTATGCTGCTGTGGTAATAGCCTGCGGGAGCAGAGATGAAAAAGAAGGTCAAAAGGGAATTGCGCATTTCCTTGAACATTGTTTATTCAAGGGCACGGTTAAACGAAGAGCCCATCATATCATAAACAGACTGGAAACTGTGGGTGCGGAAATTGACGCATACACAACCAAAGAATACACATGTATTTACACGGTATTTATGAATAATTATTTGGAGCGAGCGCTCGAATTGATGTCAGACATCCTTTTTCATTCCCAGTTTCCAGAAAGGGAACTCGACCGTGAAAAAAATGTAATCCTAGACGAGATTCAGTCGTACAGGGATAATCCATCTGAACAAATATTTGAGGATTTTGAGGATTTAATCTTTAAAGATCATCCTTTGGCGGGTAGTATCTTAGGCTCATCGAAAAGCGTAAAAGGCTTGAACCGAAGTGCGCTGATCGATTTTCATCAAAAATATTACTCACCTACCAACCTTTTATTGAGCACTTCAGTAAACGTAAGTGACAAAAAAATAGCTCGACTGGCAGCGAAGTATTTTGGCGAAGTGCGTGGAAGTCAAAAATTTGAGCGCGAAAAAAAATCCGTCTATTGGAAATCAATAGACAAGCAGTTGAAGAAGAAAACATTTCAGTCCCATTACATACAAGGTGGAAAGGCATATCCCATTGACCATGAGCGGCGCGAGAGCCTTAATCTTTTGAATAACATCACGGGTGGACATTCAATGAATAGCAGGCTTAATTTGGTTGTGCGAGAAAAGCAAGGCCTGGCCTATCATATTGAGACCGGATATGCTCCGTTTTCTGATACGGGACTTTTCTACATTTACCTGGGCTGCGATGCCAAAAACATTCCACGAGTCGAGACCCTGATAAAACGGGAATTGAAGACCTTAAAGGAAAAAAAGCTGAGTCCTGTGCAATTGACAAACGCCAAACGCCAATATCAAGGTCAACTGAGCATTGCCATGGAATCAAGGGCAAATCGCGTGATGCAGCGCGCCCGGAGCATGATGACTCAGGGGGAAATCGAAAGCTTGAACGACATCTTAAAGCGCGTCGATGGTATTTCCGCCAAGGACATTCAAGATACGGCCAATGAAATCTTTGATTTAAATAACTTTAGTCGATTGATCTATCTAAATACGTGAAATGGAATTCTTGCCTGAAAAAATTGTTGAATACGCCGAATGTTACACAGACGCCGAAAATGAAGTCCTGGCCAAACTGAATCGAGAGACCTGGCGCAAGATGGTTCAGCCTCGCATGCTTTCTGGCCATCTGCAGGGGCGTGTTTTAAGTATGTTCAGTAAAATGCTGAGCCCGATGCGAATTCTTGAAATTGGAACCTTCACCGGTTACTCTGCCATTTGCATGGCCGAAGGACTCAATGACGATGGCATCCTGACCAGTATTGACGTGAATGAAGAATTTGAAGATTTTGCCAGAAGCCACATTGAGCAGGCCGGCATGTCCGACAGAATAAAACTGCTGATTGGTGATGCCACAGTAATCATCCCTACTTTGAACGATTCTTTTGACTTGGTATTCATCGACGCAGATAAAGAAAACTATTCAAGGTATTATGACCTTGTTTTTGACAAAGTAAGGCAAGGTGGCATCATCATAGCCGACAATGTACTCTGGAGTGGCAAGGTACTTGAAGACGAAAGTGATCAGGAAACAATGGCGCTAAAAGCCTATGTCGAAAAAGTCCATTCGGACCAAAGAGTCGAAAACCTCTTACTTCCTGTAAGGGATGGATTAATGATCTGTAGAAAAACGTGACATGATCGATTTAAGGAGCGATACCGTAACTAGACCAACCGAGGGAATGCTGCAGGCCATGTTCAGTGCCCAGGTCGGTGATGACGTTTTTCACGAAGATCCGAGCATTAAAAGCCTGGAACAGAAAACGGCCCAACTATTCGGAAAAGAAGCCGGCCTTTTTTGTCCCTCGGGTACCATGACCAATCAAATAGGCATAAAAATACTTTCGAACCCCCCGGGTGAGATCATTTGCGATGAATTATCGCACGTTTATCAATATGAAGGCGGAGGAATTGGATTTAATTCCGGGCTTTCCACCAAGCTATTGAAAGGAGATCGAGGTCGAATTACAGCGGACATGGTGAGTGCGGCCATCAATCCTTTAGATGTGCACAAGCCCTTGACGCAGCTGGTTTCAGTAGAAAACACCTGCAATAAAGGAGGTGGGAGCATTTACGATATAGAAGACCTGAGGAAGATCGCGGAAATTTGCAAAGCTAATAACCTGTTGTATCACCTCGATGGAGCTCGCATTTTTAACGCACTGGCCGAAGTAGATTACACTTCCCAATCAATAGGGCCGCTTTTTGATACCATTTCCGTCTGTCTTTCAAAAGGATTGGGTTGCCCAGTTGGATCTGTTTTATTGGGGTCAAAAAAACTGATAGAACGAGGTAGGCGAATCAGAAAAATACTCGGCGGTGGAATGAGACAAGCCGGATATCTCGCTGCAGCAGGTATCTACGCACTTGACAATCATATTGACCGCCTGTCTGAAGATCACCAACGAGCCAAAGACCTGAGAGATCTCTTGCAACGTTTGCCCTATGTCGAGAACATTTTCCCGGTGCAAACCAACATCGTTGTTTTTGAAATTCACAAGGCCATCGATCAGCATACCTTTTTAGAAAACCTGCAACAAGATGGTGTATTAGCCGTTTCGTTTGGCCCCGGCTTGATCAGATTTGTCACGCACCTGGATGTGGATGACAATGACTTGGATCAACTTGAAGGAATCCTTGCTAATTATTGAATTTTATTTGGACTTGAGGTAGTGCCTTAGAGATGGCAAAGTTGCCATCGGAGGCGGACTCACTCCCACGCATTCAGTAATCGTAGGCGCTATCTGCCGAATATCAATATGATCTTCTATCCGCTTCCCTTTGGCTATATCCCTTCCATAAAAAATTAGTGGTACCCTGCTGTCGTAATTGTATGGACTACCATGGCTACTGCCCTTCTCAAATGATTTATCAATGGTATTCTCGGTTAAAACGTAAGACACGTTGCCCGAACGCAAAGGATGAAAACCGGCTTGCATGTTGGCTTTGGGAAAATTCACATAGTCAAAAGAATTCAATTCATGAGCAGCAATGGCACTTTGTATTTGTTCGTGCCCAAGTAACCATCGCTCCGTGGCCTTTTCTACTTCTTTCAGACTAAATTTTGATGCACTTATCTTGACTTCATCGAGGTAAACCTGACCATCATCCATCGCCAAAACCAGTCCATCTATTCCAGTCAAGGCAGTTAGGAATTGACCGAGCTTCGTATGATGGTCATCAATATCGAAATAGCTGGCCCTGATGCCCATACTTTTCATGTATTCTGCATTCGGCATGACCCCATGGTCTGATGTCAAAAAAAGTAAAAAGTCTCCTCCAAACTGGGATTCCAGAAACATAATGAATTCCTCGAGATCCTTGTCAAAGCGGAGATAGGTGTCCTTAACCTCTTGGCTGTAGGGTCCAAATAGGTGCCCAATGTAGTCGGTGCTCGAAAAGGAAATAATTCCCAGATCAGGTGTAAAGTCTTTTCCTAAAAGGGACCCCCTTATCATTTCTCGGCCCATGGTGAATGTGAAAGAATTACCATAAGGACTGTATTTTAAGACCTTCACTCCATGCTCTTGTGCGAGAGCGCCCATATCATATGGAAATGAAGCGCCTGAGGAAAAGATTCCTCGCTCGAAATTATCATGTCCGGAAAGTGTTGAATAAGCATCTTGATCGTGCATAGGCTCCCAGACACGTATGTAATCGTAGACATTGTTTTTTAGTTGGTACTCGTTTATCCAGGTTGGGACTTCTTTTGAATAATGGTCGGATGTGATCCATTTCCCTGTTTCATCATCCCACCAAACTGCGAGGTCCCCGCTTTGGCCAGCCGGAAGTATTGCACTGCGATCCTTGATAGAAATAGCGGAAACATAAGCTTTGCCTCCGCTGGCCAATTTCATCATGTCTCCGATACCTGCACTTAACAGATACTTGGGAGATCTCTTTCCGTTGTCGTTTGATGATCCGATGGTGGATCTTTCGGTATCCTCAACGCAGTATACTGACTTTCCTGTTTTTCGATCATACCAGTTGTTGCCGATAATCCCATGGGCGGAAGGCGATGAACCGGTAAAAATGCTTGCATGTCCGGGTGCGGTGTAAGTCGGGACCTGATTGTAAAAAGTATTGGGAAAATATACCCCTTCGTTAATTAGTTTCTTGAATCCTCCTTCACCAAAGTCGTTCCAGAATCGATCAATGTACTGAGGAGTCATTTGGTCTACCACAAGGGCGATCACAATGCGCGGATGTTCCTGAGCACTTATGGAAAAACAAAATATTTGCGCCAAAAACGCAACAAGAAGTTTACTTCGCAATGTGTACATCTTTCAATAAAATTAACATGATGACCAGGCCAAAGACAATGCTAATGATAAGATTGGCTAAAGCAAGGCCGCTGTGATTATTTCTGAATAACTCATAAGTCTCAAAGCTTAGTGTGGAGAAAGTGCTAAAGGCTCCACAAAATCCGGTGACAATTAAAAATCTCCACAAAGGCTGACTATCAAGACGACCCTTAAATGCAAATAGAAACAAGGCCAGCAACAGGCAGGCCAACATATTCGAGATGAAGGTCCCCCAAGGAAATTGGTAATGTAAAAAACGAAGGCTAAGTACAGAAACAGTATAACGTGTCAAGCTACCCAAACCCCCACCAATGAATATGGCCAACCATGTATTCATTTGACAAAAATCTTAAGAGAAAATTTCTTGTCAATTCTTCTTGTTATTCGCAGCATTACGGTACCCATCAAGGCACCGAATAAACCGCCGAATAAAATATCAAGGGGATAATGCACACCGAGATAAATTCTTGAATATGAAACCAGTGCAGCCCATATAAGCAAAGCCGTAAGCCAAAACTTACTTTTGGAAGACAAGAGGTTGCCAAGATAAACAGCCAAGGCAAAAGTATTGGCTGAATGCGATGATATGAAGCCGTAATTTCCTCCGCAATGATCATTCACTATATGAACCAAACTTCTTATTTCGGGCTCATGGCATGGTCTTAAACGTTGGATGGTGTTTTTAAACAAATGAACCGAGAGTTGATCTGTCAAAGTCACCAGCAGAGCAACAAAAAGAATGAGATAAATTGATCTAATCCCGTATTCTCTGATGAGCATAAAGAGCAAATAGGCGTAGAGAGGTATCCAGATGAAGCGATCTGAGATAGCAGACATAAAGTCATCATAAAACGGACTGTGAATGCCGTTTAAAAGGAGAAAAAGCCATTGGTCGAATTCAACCATTTGTAATGAAACTACTAATTATTTGCATTTATCTCATGCCATAACATGTCTTTCAGTCGATCGATATTGTAACCAGAAACGGATGAAATAAAGACACTTGGAATTCCTTCAGGAATATCGGCACGCATTTCTTCCATCAATTCTTCATCGATCATATCGCTTTTGCTTATGGCTAAAATCCTTCTTTTGTCGAGCAATTCAGGATTGTATTCCTTTAGCTCATTGAGTAAGGTTTCAAATTCCTTTGTGATGCTTTCAGCATCAACGGGAACCATGAACAATAAGACACTATTTCGCTCAATGTGCCGTAAAAATCTATGACCCAATCCCTTACCTTCATGTGCTCCCTCAATTATACCGGGAATGTCTGCCATAACAAAGGACTTCTCATCGCGATAGGATACAATTCCCAGGTTAGGAACCAGGGTGGTGAACGGGTAATTGGCTATTTCGGGCTTTGCAGCAGAAACACTGGCCAACAGGGTCGATTTGCCCGCATTGGGAAAGCCCACCAGGCCAACATCAGCCAGTAATTTTAATTCAAGAATTCTCCAACCCTCCATTCCAAGTTCTCCGGGCTGGGAATAACGGGGTGCGCGATTGGTTGAGGTTTTAAAGTGATCGTTGCCAAGGCCACCTCGGCCACCAGGCATCAGAATGGTCTCTTGCCCATCATCATCTATCTCAAACAGCACTTTGCCTGTTTCCTCATCTTTAATGACCGTTCCCAAGGGAACGTCCAGGTATACATCTTCTCCAAAGGCTCCAGTTCGCCTATTGGCGCCACCTCCTTGCCCGTGGCCTGCAGCAATGTGTTTTCTGAATTTTAAGTGCAACAAGGTCCACATTTGGGAGTTACCTCGCAGGATCACATGCCCCCCCCGTCCACCGTCGCCTCCGTCAGGTCCACCTTTTGGGGTGGTTCGATCGCGGTGAAAATGAGCTGATCCCGCTCCCCCTTTGCCCGATTGGCAATGAATTTTTACGTAATCGACAAAGTTTGAGTCAGCCATTTGCCCTGTTTAAGTCAGGTCGTTAATTGCTTTTACCAGGTCCTGAAATATTTCCTCGATCGCGCCTACACCCTTAATTGATTGGAACTTTCCCTGATTATGGTAATAACTTATAAGGGGAGCCGTTTTTGCATTGTACTCCTTTATTCTGGCAGCAATAACGCGCTGATCCTGATCGTCCGCACGACCACTGTCTTTTCCTCGAAGTAAGAGCCTTCTGACCAATTCCTCGTCTTCCACTTCCAAAGCCAGCATGCCTGAAATAGACTGTTTATAGCTTTCAAGTAAATGATCAAGTGCTTCAGCTTGAACAGTAGTTCTGGGGAAACCATCAAAAATGAAGCCTTTGGCCTCAGGATTTGATTTGAGTTGTTCCTCGATCATTCCAATGACTATTTCATCGGGAACCAATTTCCCTTCATCCATGATAGACTTAGCCTGCATGCCCAAAGCAGTTCCGGCAGCGATTTCTGACCTTAAAAGGTCACCTGTCGATAAATGAATAAGGTCAAAATGAGACTTCAATTTAAAGGCCTGGGTTCCTTTTCCCGCGCCCGGAGGACCGAATAGTACGAGATTGATCATAAGTAAAAATGAATTAAGAGGGCGGCAAACTTAAGGAATTTAAGTCATTTCAACCGTGTCTCAGCAGTCCATCATTGTGGTTTCCCACTTTCCTCTTTGAGTAATAATTTTCTCTGACTATGACTTCAATTATAATCAAAGCTTGCCTTTTTAGCCTAGCTGTATTCGCTTTTCAATTTTTGACCGCTGGAAATTCGCGTTCTCTTTCTATGGGAGGAACTTCAACCCATGCATCAGGTGTTTTGGGCACTGGCTTAAATCCCGCATTAACCACCATTGATAGCTATAGCGCCTTGTCTTTCAATAGCAGCTTAAATCAATTCATTCACGCCCTGAGCGAATTCAGCCTGGCTTATTCACAATGCAATGGAAAAAGATCTTTTGGGGCACAGATTCAGCAAATGGGCGACCGGCGACTCCAAACCTTACGAATCGATTCTTGGTTGGCGATGGCCCTGACAGAAAACCTGTCCATGGGGGTAAATGCCAGGCTCATTCACCTTGCAGCTGCTCCTCCTTACGGGTCCTTATTTGATCCTCAGATCGACCTTGGAATGCACCTCAAGATCTCTGAACAACTAATGGCATCGGGTTATATTTTTAATGCGGGTCGCAGTGAATTGATTAAAGAATTTAACGAAAGAGGGGAATCATTCGCACTTGCAGGAATTCATTATAAAGCGACTTCCTCCTTTAACACCGTATTTGAGACCGAAGTGAACAACCGCCGGGGTTTGGTTTATCGATTTGGTTTTGAATATGAGGTGAGCCAGTCATTTTTTATTAGGTCAGGTTATGAATCTGACAATAAGGAGTTCGGACTTGGCTGTGGAATTTATAAAGGATCGCGTAATACAGATCTGTGTTTTCAATATAATTCCGAACTGGGATTTACCTTTTCTCTTGGCTTTCGAATGGATCTGGTTTCCAAAAAACAAGTTGAGTGAGGGCGATTATTATAGCTTGCATTAGCCTTGGCCCCTGTTGGGTCTATGCACAAGTGGAAGAATTATCCCCAAGCGAAGCAACGGTATTGGAGAACAATGCACAGCGCTGGGACAATGAGAGTTTCAACCTGGAAGAGAACCAGGTTTATTTGACGCAGCATGACATCAATGAAATCACATCCGACCAATTGGCCTCGTTGTCGATTATGACCAAAGATCAATGCGCTGACTTGTTGGCATATCGATCTCAATTTGGTCCCATTCTGGATCTGGAAGAACTCGCCAGGATTGAGAGTTTTAGCAATGAATTGATCATTAACCTGAAACAGGTACTTATTGTCCGCTCTGAGAATCAATGGCATTCAAGAAATCAGATTGATGTAAAAAGCTCAAGCGATCTCAGGCTGGGCTATAAGCAAGTGATTGAGAAAAAAAAGGGCTATATAAATCAGGATGGCAATAATCATGGTCACTATCCCGGTCACCCCGCAAAACTTTTTTACACCTTCCGTCACGCATATCTTGGGGCGCTGGAAATAGGATTGAGGGGTGAAAAAGATCCTGGGGAATCCTTCTTTCGCGGTGCGCAAAAAAGGGGATTTGATCACAACAGCGGATACTTGATAGTAAGGGGCAACAAGTATCTTAAAGAACTAATCCTGGGGGATTTTCAGTTACAGGTTGGTCGGGGACTGTGCTTTTCCACCAAAACCACAAGAGGTAAGCCGCTGGGAATACCCGGAATAATTCAGAAGAGAGTTGCACTTTCTCCTAACCTATCTATGAGCGAGTACCGATACTTAAGAGGTTTTGGCGCAAGATTGGAAATCGGGAATTTCCAGGTACTACCTTTTACATCACTTCGGAAGCTTGATGCTGGTATAGACCAAAACAATTTTATAACATCCATTGATCAGAGTGGCCTGCACCGCAGCGAAAGTGAAATGGCAAAGCGAGGGAAGGTAAAGTTGACCTCGTTGGGCTATGATCTGCGCTACGACAAAGGCAATTTGACCATAGGTCAGCGATTCGTCACTAATACCTACTCCCATTTGTTTTCCAAAGCCAAAAAAATGTACCAGAAGTTCAATTCAACATCAATGAAGCGGAACTTAGCGGCCTTGGACCTTCAGCTCCAATTAAGGTCGTTGGCAATTTTTGGGGAATTCTCATGGGCTATCAATTATGGTACGGCCTTTATTGCTGGTGCCAATTTCCACCTGGGTGAGAAAATCTTCGGACAAGTGCAATTCAGAAATTATTCCAAGTCCTATCACTCGCCTTTTACTTCATCCATTGCTGAAAAAAGCGTGATAGGAAATGAATTGGGGCTTTTTTCATCGCTGTTTCTTCCGATAAATGGTAAGACCAGTCTGAATTTAAGTAACGATCGGTTTTACTTTCCTTTTTTGGGTCTTAACAATTCGTTTCCTGCCAATGGCGCGGAATGGGCCTTGGAAATGACTCATCATCTATCTAAAAAAAACACCTTTAATATTCGACTATCATCTAAATACCAACAAGTTAATGCCCAAACAACCACCAATAAACTCTCGGAACGACAGCATCAAAATCGGGAATCCGCCAGAATAGGAATAACGATTCAGTTAAACGATGAATGGCGATGGAGAAGCCGGTTTGAAATAACAAGGACCCAGTTTGACTTGGAACGTGAATCGGGAACAATGATTTTTCATGAAATAAAATACAAAACCAAACGAGGGCCAATTTCATGCTTGATCAGGTACACATACTTCCTTACTGATTCCTACCAAACAAGGATCTATT
Organism: Vicingaceae bacterium; assembly: GCA_040220895.1. Lineage (GTDB taxonomy): Bacteria > Bacteroidota > Bacteroidia > Flavobacteriales_E > Vicingaceae > UBA11591. The sequence goes on along the minus strand of JAVJVY010000008.1, from coordinate 191,688 downwards.
CTTATGAACAAGACATTCCCGGGCAATTTAGCATACCCGCAAACTACGGGAAAGGCAGCCGATATTTTGTTGTCATATCATCGAAGATCAACAGGCATTTCGCGTCAGACCTCAAATTTTCTCAAAGCTTTTTTGAAGATCAATTCTTCATAGGCAGTTCGCATGAAAGCATAGAAGGAAGCGTTAAATCTGACATTGCACTAATGCTCAGATATAAATTATAACCAAATCATTGACAAATTGTATTTTTGCCTTCCATGAACGTCATACGAGCCATATTCTTTGTGCTGGCCTTTGTCTGGATTTCCGAAAGTCAAGCACAATTTCTTAGAGGAAAAATTGGTGTTGATATTCCTATGCAGTATTCATTGGGCATTAACTATCAACAAGGAAAACATTTTTCAACTGAATTCAACGCCGGAATCGTTACTTCACCCTGGAACAACGAACTCTATGATGTCATCAGAGTTCCGGAGAAGCACCTGGCGCGAAAAGATTTTCTTCAGGCAACCACTGATGGCGGTTCTGTCCTTGGCCTTAGTGCAAACTTCCATTTTGGAAATTGGTATGCAGGGGTTTTTGGGCAACGAATTATTCTGAATGCTTCCGGTACCTACGACTATATTCTGAATTCGGATCTGCTTCAGCAGGAATTAAGTGAAAGCGAAAAGGAAGTGCTTCAAGCCTACCTCAATTCCCCATTGGTCTTTTTTGTGAATTTCCAGGATAAGATCGTCCTTAGGACCGAACTCTTGCAACTTGGATTCAAAGTTGGAAGGCGGTTTTATTTTAAAAATCCAAGATGGGAATGTAGATTGGAATTGGGAATGTCAAAGAATTTCTATGCAAATTCTACCAGTGATTACGACTCCGGCCTCTTGTCGCGCATTGTTGAATTTGGTGCAAATCTGGACGGAGGTGACGACATCGCAGAACGCCTCGATTTCGATGCGCGACTGGCAGAAGTTGATCAGTTTTTTAGGGATTACGGTTATATCCCAACCTTGAATGTTGGCTTCACCTACCTACTCTTTGTGCCCAAGAAAGTTAAAGAAGAACAAAAACTTCTGGATGCCAAAGGAGCTGCGCAATAAGCGCTAACTCTTAATGGTCAGGTAAAGTGGCTTTGCGATGACCTCGCCACTTGCATTGTCGACCCGAATATTCTCAAAAGACACTTTCGTTCCTATTTTCAGAGAGTTCAAATGACCCAGAATTTGATCGTTCAGCTGGGGGCCTTCATTGTGTATATTCACTTTATATCCCTCTTTATCACATATGTATTCAAAGCTTATAACAACCGCTTCTCGCTCATTTACTTCTAATGTACTGGCCTTTTTCAAATCCAATTTGGACAAATAACCTCCACTGGCTGTTTTGGCAAGTTTAATGATCAGGCTTTCATCCAACGGAATGTCATCCGATTGTGCAAATGACAAAACGGGAATCATAAGGATCATGGTAATAAAGGCAATTCTTTTCATGGCTCGACATTTAGATGCCAAACAAACTTAGGGAATTTCTTCCAAGGTAAAACCGAGCTTGCCCAATACGGACCAGAACGTGGGAAAGGACTTGTTTACGGAATCCGAACCCGAAATTGTAAAGCGGCCAAAGCTTACACTAATAGCCGCAACACTCATGGCCATCCGGTGATCCATAAACGAGCTTAATTCACCGTCAAACGTCTTATTCGGCATTCCCCTTAACCTTCCAATATTCCCATCGAATGAAAGCTCGGCACCAAGTTTAGACAGATTATATTCAAGGGCTTCAAGGCGATTACTTTCTTTAAATCGGAGGTTATCCAATCCGCTTAGGTCCAATCCTATTCCAAGACCAAAACAGGCACAGGTGATCGGTTGAACCAGGTCAGGGCATTCTGTGAAATCCATTTTCAGGCTTTTTGGGAGCATGCGTTCCGACCTAACAACTGTTATTCCAGTAGTCTCTTCGTGCGAATCCACTCCCAATTGCTCAAATAAAGACACGAGAATTTCATCACCTTGAAATCCCGTTCTTTTTAATCCAGGAAAAAACATTCGTGAATTTTTTATCTGACTCACTAAGGTGTAAAAAAAAGCAGCCGCGCTCCAATCCAACGGGAATTGAAGTTGCGTTTTTTGATACTGGACAGGATAAACTGTAATGGATCTTTCGCTCGTATCCACATTTGCTCCGAATTCTCTCATCATCCGAGTGGTCATGGCAATATAAGGCGCAGACAAAATCTTGCCGGACATCTTTAATATCAATGGATCTTTGCAGTATGGTCCAATGAGCAGCAGCGCCGAAATAAACTGGCTGCTGACAGAAGCATCAATTTTCACGGTGCCGCCATCTAATTTCCTCCCAACAACAGAAACCGGAGGAAAGCCCTCCTTTTCAAGATAATTGATCTCTGCCCCCAATTCACGCAATGCATTTTCAAGGGCGAGTATTGGCCGCTCATGCATTCTTCCACTTCCATGAATTGTGCAACTGCCTTCACTTATTGCACGCACAGCCAATCCAAAACGCATCACTGTACCGGCATCTTTCACATCAAATCTGCTGGCCTTGTTCGCCAGAAAGGAGTGCATGATTTTTACGTCTTCCGGCGTATCAACGGGCAGTTCAATAGGTTCACCGCCGCTCAGGTAGTTCAGCACCTGATACCTGTTAACAAAACTTTTCGATGCTGGAAGGATGACAGGTAAGTCTGCTAAATCAGACGGTGGAGTGATTCTTAACTTCAACGAAGTTCCATGTATTTTTTGAGCCCCTTTCGAATTACTTCAGCTTCGACCTCCTGGTCGTAAATACCCTGGCCGATGGATTTGAGCAAGGTGAAGTTTAAAATTCCTTCAGTGTTCTTCTTATCGTGACTGATGTAAGTGAAAAGAGACGAAAAATCAGATTCATCGTACTTAAACTTTGGATAGATATCTAAAATTGCTCGGGCAATTTCTTCGAATGTACCTTGTGCCAATAATCCCAGATCGGCAGATATGGCCGATTCGACGATCATGCCTGCTGCAACAGCCTCTCCATGACTCAGTCCTATCGAATCCAATTCGTGGGAGTAGCTTTCAAAGGCGTGACCAATGGTGTGTCCGAAATTCAACAGTTTGCGTTCTCCCAATTCCAAGGGGTCTTCTTTAACGATGTCGAATTTTATCTGAACACTTCGTTTAACGATCGCTCTCCATTCCTTGATCTCCAGTATATTCTTATAAATCTTTAACTTCTCCCACAGCTCAGGATCTGCAATTAGGGCGTGTTTCATGATCTCTGCATAACCAGACTTCATTTCAGACTCGGAAAGTAAAGAGAGGTAATCCACATCCATCAATACCATCGAAGGCATGTGAAAAGCCCCGATCTGGTTCTTCAAACCCTTATAGTTTATTCCCGTTTTACCCCCATGTGCCGCATCTATCATACCCAATAAACTGGTCGGAATATTTACGTAATCAATTCCGCGCATGTAGCAAGCTGCAGCAAATCCAGCTATATCGGTCACCAGACCTCCGCCAAGATTGACCAGGGCAAAATTTCTATTGGCTTTGATTTCAGTTAATTTGGTCCAAATGCTCGAACACCTGTCCAGGGTCTTATTTTGATCGCCGGAATGCAGAATGTGACTGCGCTTTGGTTTGTCTCCAAACTTTTTTATAAAGACGGGCAGGCAGTGCCTATTGGTGTGTTCGTCTAGAATAAGCATCCAACCATCATATGAATCGAGAAATTCCGCCAAGCGTTTGTAAGTCTCACCTTTTGAATCGTATAAAATCTCAGACAAGTCTAAATTGAAGGTAGCGCGCATATCCCAAATATAACTCAGGAAGTCCAAATAGATGACATGAATCATGTGAAATAGAAAGCCAATGTCTTATTTTTGATCAAAAAACAACGCATTGGTTTCTTTCGACAATACCGAGATCGCCTTTCAAAGTAAAAGTGACAAAGATCTTAGCAGGGCCAACCTGCTTTTTGGCTTTATGAATAACAAGACGGCGGTGAACGCAGGGATATTCCTTTTCAGGGTATCGTCCTTCCTTCATCTACCTGTAAAATTCATCATCAAGAATACCATCTTTAAGCATTTTTGCGGAGGTGAAAACATGGAAGAATCTGAATCAGTGATTAATACACTTGCCGGTTACAATGTCAAAACCATCCTGGATTATAGTGTTGAAGGAAAAGAAAATGAAATGGAATTTGACAAGGCCTATCAGATGATCCTAAGTACGGTGGAAAACGCCTCACGCCACAAGAATATTCCTTATGCCGTTTTCAAGTCCACGGGCATGGGTCGCTTTGCGCTGATGCAGAAAGTGAACGATAAAAGGGAGTTGAACGAAAAGGAAAAAGAGGAATACCAGCGGTTTGTGTCCAGAATAGATGGCATATGTAGAAAAGGCTATGAACTCGGTGTACCGATTTTAATTGATGCCGAAGAAAGTTGGATGCAAAGTTGCATAGATGAGGTAGTTCACCAAATGATGAAAAAATACAATGGCCAGCATTGCATTGTATTCAACACCGCCCAGTTATACCGACATGACAGACTTGAGTTTCTAAGAAAATCATTTGATTGGGCCAGGGCTGAAGGAATTAAATACGGCATCAAACTGGTAAGGGGCGCATATCTGGAAAAAGAAAGGGAAAGAGCCGAAAAACTAAATTACCCTGATCCCATTAACCCGACAAAAGAAGACACAGATCGAGATTTTAATGCATCCTTGAAATTGTGCATCGATAATATTGACATAGTCGAGGTTTGCTGCGGATCTCACAACGAAAAAAGCAGTGAATACCTCGCTCAGTTGATCGAAGAAAAAAAGCTGACCAAAGACGATCACCGAATATACTTTGCCCAACTACTGGGAATGAGTGACCACATCAGTTTCAACCTCAGTCACCAGGGCTACAACGTTGCCAAATACGTTCCTTTCGGTCCTGTTTACGACGTAACTCCTTACCTAATACGAAGAACTGAAGAAAATTCATCCATCGCCGGCCAATCGAGCCGGGAACTGATGTTGATTAAAAAAGAGCGACAGCGAAGAAAATCGGCTTAAGGAGCTACCACAAATTGACCGCACCAGACTTGTTTGCCCTCATTTAGCATGACAACAAAATAAGTCCCTGTTCTGAAAGTAGATGTGTCGATGTCAATGCTTTTGGTATATGCCTGTTGCCATAGCATTTTACCAGTGGCATCAAAGAGTCGCATTTGTAATTTCAGGTCAGCGTCACCCCTGTTTTCAATTCTAATTTTGCTGCTCGCCGGATTTGGATATAGCCGAACATCCAATTGACCTTCTTCAATCTGATTATGGCCCAAATAACTTTTGCCTTTAGCAAAGGAGTACTGCCCAAAAAGCACACTGTCCAGTTCCATTCTTCCAAAGGGCAAGGGGCCAAACTGGAACTTTTCGTAGTGATCGTATTCTTTCCATTCATTACTGGGGTATTTTCGATACATAAGCACTACGCTGTCAGGACCATCAACAAGCAGTTCATTGTCGAGATTTCCAATTCCTCCGCTCTGGTTGCCACGGGCATCAAAATAAATGACGGCGTTTGCGACCAGTCCGCCGGGGGCAATTCCTCTTAACTCCCAATACCGATCAGTGGACATGCGATAATCACTTGGACCTTCGTCGGCAGGCGCCCAATGGTGTTCCACCCTGAATAAAATAGAATCATTTGCCTGCTCCAATTCCAAATTCCACTTTCCATTGATAAACTCATAGGTGTCTTTTTCTTTTAAAACCGCCTGGTCGGCCGTTGTTGCCAAATTCAACTCATCGTGGGCATTTAATGCGGCAAAGACAGGACTCATGGGCAGAGAAAATGAAAAATTGCTGTACTCTCCACTTACAAGGACTTTTTCGGTGATCTCATTGAATTGATCGTTGTAAAAACTGACTTCAATGGGCATGTTATTAAAGAAGTGGTCACTCCCCCTTTTCTTCTGATGAATGTAAATCGTTACGTCATTGAGACCCGGACTGGGTTTAACCACCATTGAATCAATATTAACATTGGCGTACCCGGGGCCAAATACCCAGTCGTCAAAAAAATCATCCAGGTCAAGCCCGCTGTACTGTTCGAGTTTATCTCGCAGGGTCGTGCTGTTCACATCCTGAAACTGATGATCGTCCATAAAGCGCTTAACCCCGTCAAAGAAAAGTGAATCGCCCATGTATCCTCTCAAGTTGTGACCCACGACTGCGCCCTTGTTATAAACATGACCACTGTAAGTCATTGAATGCGGAATTCCCGAAATCGGCCAGTATTTTCCTTCGCGAATATGAAGGTACTGTATGCAATCCATGAAATTCGCTTTAACCTCTTTCAGGTACCTGTCTCTTCCATAGGTGTGTTCCCAAAACAGGTGTTCTCCGTAGGAGGCCATTCCTTCGTTGATCCACATTTCTTCTTGTTTATCGCAGGTTACAAGGTCTCCCCACCACATATGTGCCAGTTCATGAGCCATCAGTGACTCGTTATTGAGATTTCCGGTCACGGCGTTGCGCGCGTAGGAAATGTTTGAGGCGTGTTCCATACCGCCGCCCATAGGTACCACACAAAAACCAACCTTATTGAATCGATGCGGCCCAAAGGCCGTTTCATACGCTTGAATCGCGTCATCCAGGTGAGTAAATGAGGCACGCATATTGGCACTATCCGATGCCCTTACGGCAAGCAAAACAGGGATATTGCCGGCAATGCCACTGTGATTCCAGCTAAGTTCTTCGTATTCGGAAACGGCTACGTTGGCCAGGTAGGCCGGAATTGGCTGATTCATTTCCCAGGTCCGCATGATGGTATCGCCTAACAAGTTGACCTGTGAAGTCATGCTGCCGTTGCAATAAGACGTCCTACCGTCGGCGGTAATAATTTCGTACGAAAATGTTGAGCGCTCAACAAAATTGTCGAAACATGGAAACCATGCCCGGCCCAAACTGTGGGGATCTGTGGTAAATCCAACACCTAGATTGAAGGCATGCAGAGCATCAAACTTAAACCCTCCCCATGATTCTTTAAATGGCTTGCCCTGATAAAAAATCCGTACCAAAAAAGTATCACCAACCTGATAAGAAGTGCCGGTTTTTATTGAAAGCAACGTGTCATTATGATTGTATGTCGAAGTATTACCAAGGACCCTCACGCTATCTACCGTAAGTGATAGTAGATCAAGGTTAAGATTGTCAACATTTGGCGTCAAAGGGGTACAAGTCAGCTCGGCATAGCCATTGATGGTCTGACCGGCAAAGTCCGTGATATCGAGATGAATGTGCGTATGCAATAAATCTACGGTATCGCTGCGCAAATTTTGCGACCCTGCCTTTAAAGAGCAGATAAGAACTAAAAAGGCGAACAATAAAAAACGATTTTTCATGAAATCGAAGTTACTACATCTTTAGAATTCCTGTATTGAATGAAAAAAACCAATTGTCGTTATTGAGACAATCAACTAAATTAGGAGTCGCTAGATTTGAATTCGAAATTGACCATTCTTGGATTCCATATTTGTTTCATTGGTATATTTGAGAACTCCATAGCCCAAAATCATGAAACCTTCTGACGAACTTTTCCACCTGATCAAATCACTTACCAAATCAGAGAAAAGATATTTTAAACTGCTCTCTTCTCTTCAGAGCGGCGAGAAAAATTACGTCAAGTTATTCGATGCCATTGAATCTCAGCCGTCCTATGACGAAGAAAAAATCAAGGATACCTTTGCCCAAGAGACCTTTATTGACCACCTCCCTTCTGAAAAAAATCACCTTTATGGCCTTATTTTAAAGAGCCTACGCAATTTCCATTCGGACAGATCAGTCAAAGGACTGATGCAGGAAGAAATCAAGAATATTGAATTGTTATACAGCAAGGCCCTGTACAAAGAATGTGGAAAGATCGTAAGGAAGGCTAAAAACATTGCCCACGATCATGAGGAATTTTACTACTTGCTTGAACTTATCGACTGGCAACGGATATTGATTGAAGAGGGGTATTCCAGAGGGAAATTCAATCAGAACATCGATAAACTTATCGAAGAAGAAGAATTGGTACTTGAAAAGCTACGAAACCTGGCTGAATACCAAATTCTTTATTCGAAGATCAATTACGTCTTTAGAAAGGGTGGATTTACCAGGAATGAAAAGGAACGAAAAATGGTTGATGAAATCATGCATCACCACCTGATCATTGGCAAAGACACGGCAATATCTCTCAAAGCATCAACGGCATGTTTTTACATTCAAGGACTCTGTGCCTGGACTAATCGTGACATGGAGCTGGCCTTTAAGAATTTTGAGGAAGTCATGCTGCGTTTCAAAAAGAATCCCTTGCTTATAAACGAATTGCCCAAGCGTTACACACGGGTATTGAACCACCAACTGCTCTATTACATCGAAACCGGCAAGTTTGAGCAGTTTTACATGTGTCTGGGACACATGAAGGCTTTGGCAAAAAAGCCCGCCTTTCACAGCACAGACCTTCAGATCAGAATTTTCACTTTCTCGACCATCGCACAATTACTGGCATGTCAGCAACTTGGAGATTATACACACGGTGAACAAGTAGTTCAGGAAATAGTAAAGGGCATAAAGAAATACCACAAGAAGATCAGCAAAGAGGACATTATCGTGTATTACTATAATATCTCAAGACATTATGTGGGAAGTGGTAATTACAAGAAAGCTTTGGAATACATCAACAAAGTACTGAACGACAACGAGGCGAACCTCAGACAGGATCTTTTTGTTTTTGCCCGGTTGTTAAATCTGGTGATCCATTATGAACTGGAAAATTTTGACCTGTTGGATTACCTCATTAAATCGACTTCGCGATATATTAAAAAGAAACACCGCGAATACGAATATGAGACGGCAGTGGTAAAATACATGAAAAGAATGGTCAGAGCCCAGCAGGCAAGGCAGTCACCGGACGACATCATGAAAGAATTCAAAAATGAATTGAACACTCTTTATAAAAATCCACATAACCGAATAAGGTTGGAATACTTTGACATACTCGAGTGGATCGAAATAAAAATGGGTGTGAGATCGAAAGAAGGCCTTCCCGTTAATTAATAAAGATCGGGGTAGAAGGTATCCTTGAAGCCCATTACAAACGCGCTTGTGACCTTCAAGTTACTAAATCCGGGATTCCATAAATACACCTTTAGCTCGCAAGTTACGTCCAGATCGGCAGGTAAAAGGATGGAAGTGAAGATTTCCGTTTGGCCATTGATCATAAAATCGTGCAGTTTTTTGCCCTTCCAAAGCAAATTGTCTCCCGTGGGCGATTTCAATTCAACCACGATCATTGCTCCATCAGGCACAGCGCCGTTAAATGCGGCAGACGCGTTCACCACTTGGGTGCCTTGAATCATTGATAGTGTTGCCTGAAATAAATTGAAGAATTCGGAATTGCCCGTCAATTCAACTACTAAACCGCTAGAATCAGGATGGAAATCGGTGGAAAAGACGGTGTCTCTGGGCGCTGGATTGCGGGTGAACAGCCAAAAACCAGAATTATAGTATTGGCCAAGATCTTCCAATTCGGGATAGTACAACCGAACATATTCAAGGCATTCAATGGGCTGATAAGTACAAGCATATGAAAGAAAAACGGCTTGTGAATTTGATGACCTTACTTTATGCATGTACTGAGCCAACAATGAGTCCTTATCCAATTTGCTCATTAAGTAGGGAACTTCTTTTCCAGTATAATACTCAAGGTACCATGGGCTGTTGTAATTGCCAAAAACAGCCAGGTCGTTACTGGAATATTTATTTGCCAGTCCTTTATATTCAATGGCGATATCCCTGAAATTTTCGGTGTACGTCCTTGCTGAATATGGTGTTTCAATGACGGTGCTCAGCGCAGGAAGGAGCAGTGCCAGGGCAAAGGCCAAATAGAAAGTCTTTTTGTTAAGCTCCGGTAATAGTGCAAAGGGCAATACTAAAAAGTAGGGCGCCGAGAAAATCAATACACGATCCATCAGGGCGGGTCCGACTAAAATGGTGTATAAATAGCCAATGATCATTGGAGCGGCGAAAAAAAGCAGACAAAAGTAGATTTGCATTTTCGATTCTTTCGTCTTGTTTTTAGCGGTAATGAGACTAAAAATCAGAAGTGAGGTGAACAGGGTGCTGAGCAATGCAGATCTGTTCAACAACGTGAAAATATGTTCAAAAATGAAGTCCCATTCTACCGGCGGAATCCAGGCAGTGATGTCTTCTCTCGACAACTGTGCCAAAGTGATCGGAATATGAGGGCTAAAAAGAAGTAAAACTCCAACATTGGCAAGCAAAAAAGGGGTAAATCGTTTGTTTCGAACGGCTGAATAAATACCAATTAAGGCCACAATACCTGCAAAAAGACCGGCAAAGTAGTGGATGTAACAGGCTAGCGCTCCCGAAAGGATGTAGGCCAAGGTATATTTCAAAGAGGACTTATGCGAAAAAAGTAATTTATTCCAGGACCAAACAAAAGCAGCAGTGGCGAAAAGGCCCATAGCATATGGTCTGGCCAGCTGACCATGGATTATTGAAAAAGCCGTTAGCGATATAAATGCCGTTGCCAAAAGTGCCCGAACAGGACCGAACCAGTTTTTGAATAAATCAAATAAAAACAAGTACGAGCACAGGGCAAGTAAGGCAAACGGGAAACGTATCGAAAAAGGGCTAAAACCAGCGACTTTGGTCCAATAGAACATCAAAATCTGGGCGGCTGCGGGATGTGGATCTGTTGCAATTACACCCTGACTAATAAGGTCAGAGAATCCATCAAATCGAAGCCTGACTACGGCACTTAATTCGTCGTTGGAAAGTGAAAAATCCCCAAGACCAAAAAAGCGCAGGTAGGCATTCAGCGCCAGTATCAGCGATAAAAAGAAATATTGTTGTTTTATGCTAAGCTTCACGACTTCTTGACTGATGCGCCTGACTCAGCACTATACCCGCTGCGACACTGACATTCAGCGATTCAATGGGGCCCTGCATAGGGATTTTTACCACCTCATCGGAAGCACCCAATAAGGTTTTTGATATTCCAAGATCTTCGGCGCCCATCACAAGGGCCAGAGGTTTGTCGTAAACCAGCTCTGAATAGTTCTTTTCACCTTTTTCACTTATGGCTATGATACTGACTCCGCTGTCTTTAAGGTATTCCATGGTATTCATCAACGAATGAACCCTACAGACGTCCAAATGATTCAATGCTCCCGCACTTGACTTCACGGCAAATTCATTGATCAAGGCACTTCCCTTGGCCGGAATAATAACGGCATGCACCCCAAAACAACTTGCCGAACGGCATATGGCTCCAAAATTTCGCACGTCTGTGACCTTGTCCAAGATCAGAAAGAAGGGCACTTGACCTTTTTCGTAAAGTTGTGGAAGAAGCCAATCAAGCTTTGTATATTGAACAGCCGAAATCGAGGCCACCACGCCTTGATGATTCTCATTACGATATCGGTTAAAAAGGGGTTTTGGCACCTGCTTGGAAGGAATGGCTTTTTCTTTAAGTAGTTTTCTCAATTCAGTAAGCAAAGGCGCTCTTGCCTCCTGTTGAACGAAAACCACTTCAATTTCTTTCCCCGCATGGATGGCTTCCATCACGGCCCTTGTCCCGAAGATCAAATTCTTGTATTCGCCTAAATCTTTCATTGGAATACTCGTCCCTGACGCCAATTATCAATGGCCCTGTACCAACTGCTTTTAAATCCCCCCGATCTACTCAACATAAAGTCCTTGTCGCTGAACGCGTTATTAACCTTAATAAAAGTGAATTCAACGGCCATGATGTTATTTTTTTCATTGTAGATCCATTTTTCCAATCCTTGATTTTTAGTAACGGTATTGGGGGGACCATAAATAATGTAAACCAGTCCCCGATCAGTTCGCCAGCCCGTGCGATCGGTGGTGAAATTCTTGTTTGCCAATTCTACCCTGGAATAATACGTATCTATTATTTCCCTCGCCCTTTCAGCATTGCCCGCCAGGTTATACCAAAACGCATCCAGATCCTTTTTTTGATCAACACTTTCCAAAATACTCGAATATTCAGAACGCGTGGTAATATATCGCAAAGGACCGACCATGGCTGCCGTACTTTGAATATAGGGGAAATTGTACCCGCCGACCAGAATCGAAAGACCACCTTGATTCACATCGGATTGCGTGACATGGTAAAGTCCACGTTCATTCAATGTCAACTGAAAGGACATGGACTTATTTAATTCAATGGGGTAAAGACTGTCGTAAGATGCCGGTTTTGGCCTATTCTCTTGCACCGAAAATGGGGGTGCGGGAAGTACGGTGTTTTCATTTAAAAGGTACGCTTTTAGATTATTAGACCCTAGCATTGGACTGACCTGCACGTCGACAATGGATCCCAGAGCTTGATAATCATCAAACTGAATATTACCCTCAAGGTCTCTTACGATAAAATGTCCGCTGGTCAACTCATCCTTTTTTCTGATCAGTACAATGTCCTGTACGTATTGCATTCGGTACTGATCATCGAGGGTCACTTCGGCAAAATAATCCTTGCCCGTAGGCAGCTCGAGTTCTGCTTTTCCAATCAGGTACTTTTCAGTATCCGGGCCTCCTTTATCGAGAAAAAATATGGTGTCACTGGTAACTAATTTGTTTTGATTTCCATCTTCATAAACATTGATCTGAAAGACCATTCTGCTCAAGAAGGTCTTCTCAGGGTTGTTTTTACTGTATAGAATTTCCGAAGATCTCAGGCGTATATACAAACTGGTAGTTGCCTGGGATTCATGAAAGTAGTCAAACGAAGGGTGGATAATGGTCGGATCATCGTAATAAAGATACGCCAGGTTATTTCTGGCAACGCGCTGGCTCGGTCTGCAACCCAGAAACACCAGTGCCAATCCAACAAAAACAGACAGAACGAGGGGCTTCACGATTGATCTGTTTGAGGTTTGTCGATTTCGAGGGTCTCGTAAGTTCCGCCTTCTTCTCCTTCGGTAATCTTGATCACGTCCTTGTCTACTTTCTTAAACTCTTTGCTGGCCTTGTTATAGCTTGACACTGTCATTCCCAGGTTTTTTCCCAGCCTGCTCATGAATTCCTCGAAGGTGACAAGGTGCTTGCCCAAAATGCCCACGCGTTTGATAATTTCTTTAACAGATTCTTCGATCTTGAGCGCTTTCATGCCTTGCAGGACAGTTTCGAGATATGCGTAAAAGGATGTTGGTGATACAATGATGACGTGCTTCTTGAAGGCGTATTCGATCAAATCTTGCGTATTGAGCTGCAGGGTTCCTACATTGTATATTAGCATGTTGTAGTAAATACCCTCGGCAGGAACGAACATAAATGCGAAATCCGTTGTTCCTTCTGAGGGACGAATGTACTTGCTTGTTTCGTCGATCCTGCGTTTGATGTCTCCTTTGAATTCCTTTTCATAGACCTCGCGCTGAACCGGATCATCGGTCTCAACCATCATGTTGTATTTCTCTAATGAAAACTTGGAATCGATCGGAATAACCTTGTTGTTAAAGAAAACCACGGCATCGACGATCTCGCCAGATTCAAAGCGGTATTGCATTTGGTATTGATTCGGAGCCAAGACATTGCCGAGTAAGGTCTCTAGAAAATACTCCCCCAGTACTCCGCGCTGCTTGGGATTCTTTAATATGTTTTCAAGGCTTTTCATTTGCTTGGCAAAACCGAGCACCTGATCGTTAGTCCCCCCTATTTCAGTGAGCTTTTGGGTGATGTCCTTAATGATCTTTTGACTGGTATCGAACTGAGACTGCAAGGTAACGGTGGTGCTCTTCTGGAAACCCAGTAATTCCTTGTTCATGTGGTCTAACCTGTTCTGAATTTCTTCACGGCTTTTACCCGTGGATTCAGAGATCTCTTTTCGAACAGCACCAATTTCCTGACTCAATCGTGAACTGAAATCCATCAGTGCTTGTTGTTGCTTTAAGGCATCGCCATCACCCGAGGGTTTCTGGTGCAGGTAGATCAGGTAAATCAGGGCGATCAGAATTAAAACACAAAGGATCACAAGGACGATGGTCATGGAAAAAGAATTGAGGTAAAAATAAGATTTATCCTTCGAGGGTTAAAAGTAATTCAGAAATCCAAAATGGATCTTTGCCGCCCGTAAATCCAGGGGATTTCCCCGTTGACTGCCAAGGGCATAGCTAAGTGAAAATATACCCGCGCCAGTCTCGAAACTCGTGCCGGCACCTATGGCAAAAGGCCGGTCGATCAACTTTTCGGTATTGATGCCCTCGCGTTCGGTATATGCCAGATCGGCAAAGATGTTGATGTTTGATGACTTTTCAAGTATGAATCGATACTCTACCGTACCAATGCTGTATGCCGACACAAAAATGCTTTCCTCGTTGAAACCCCGAAGGATGTTGAGCCCGCCAATGCGAAACATTTCATTGTCCAGAACCTGGGGAATTTGCAAGTAGCCACTTTTGTTGGCAAAAAGCAGCACGTGGCGAGCTGCCAGTGGAATGAAATATCCAAGACGTAATTGACCTTTAAACACGACCGTTTTAAGTTCCACTTCATCGTACAAACTATCGGCCAGGTTGGCATTTTTTTCGACCGTCTTAAAACCTGCCTTTCCACCAATGGTCATGTAATAGCCCCGGGTCGGGTTCAGGATGTAATCAACCTTGTTAAGGCTGAGCTCTACGCCGTAATAATCGGTTTGAAAATCGAGCACGGGCGGCAGCACGCCCGCCGCTTCGTACTGCGATGTCGAAAGAAGGTTTGATGCATGGTTTTCATAACTGACCTCAAGGTAATCGCGCGCATTGATATAGTAAGGAAGTCCGAAAGCAGCGACGATGTCTAAAAAGGTGGTATCTCTTTTGTAAAGCCTGAAATCTACGTCAATCCCAAACGGCGTGTTTAACAAGTAAGGGTATTTGAACCGAATGTTCAGGTCCTGGGTGTTATTGGGTAGGCCGCGCCAATTTAGGCCGATGACCTCACCTCGTTTGAATGAATTTGTCAATCCCAATTTAACATCGCCGGTTAACTGGACACTGCCGTCCTCTTCGTTCTGCAGCACCCCAATGATGCCGTCAAATCGGCTGGCCCGTTTCTTGATCAAGAATAGCTGGATCCTGGTTTCAGTTTCGGTGAAAATCACCCTGGGCTCCTGCTGCCTTCCGATGAAATTTAAGTCGTCGATGCGACCCGAAATGGCCTTGACATTGGCTTCATTGTAGGGTTTATGAGGCTTGATGTCAAGGTAATTATACAGGTACTTCTCTGACACAAAATCTCCACCATAGATCTCTACTGTGTCTATTTCAGTGTATTTCTTTTTTTCCAGATGCAAAACGGCATCTATTCCACGCTCATTGATGTTTCTTATGCTGTCCAGCCTGAGACTTACGAATGGATAACCGTTATTTTCGTAATAGGCCAGAATACCCTCAACAAAGCGCCCGAATTGCCGGTAGCGAAAACGGTACTGATTGTAGATCTTATCCCGATAACCAGTCTTACTCAATACTTCCTCTTCTATGTTGCCCCTTTTCAGTCGAGCCCAGTCCAATTGATCACCCAGATGTACGTAGGCCGTAACCTTCTTGTCGGTTTTAACCAGCGAATCCACCGAAGCACCGAAATAAGATCGCTTTTGCAGTGCAAGAATGAGCGAGGACAATTCGGCTCTCAACGCCAAGCTATCTTTGAATTCTTCTTTGACATTCATGCGTTTTAACCAGGTGGCATCGGTGTCATAATTAATCTCAAGACCTATTTTTTGAGCGCTTAATTGGGAATTAAAACAACAAATCAGTGCCGATATGAAGACCAGAAACCTGAAGTATGCCATTCGTTCAATCATGTCCCAGGTCCCAATCAATTGAACTCACGCCGTGTTTGTACAGGTAATCATTCGCCTTTGAAAAATGGCGGCAACCAAAAAAGCCATTATGTGCAGACAAAGGAGATGGATGAGCCGCTGTTAAAATAAGGTGTTTATCCCCATCGATGAATTGAGATTTTTGCTGTGCATATCTGCCCCAGAGCATAAAAACCAGGTTTTCCTTTTTTTCTGAAAGCTTTTTAATCACTGCATCGGTGAATTCCTCCCATCCTTTTTTCTGATGCGAACCTGCCTGGTGCGCGCGCACGGTAAGGGTAGCATTAAGCAATAAAACCCCTTCACGCGACCATTTTTCCAGATTTCCACCAGTGGGCAATTCCAGCCCAAGATCATTTTTAAGTTCTTTAAAAATATTGAGTAGCGAAGGTGGCAGGCGCTGACCATTGGGCACCGAAAAGCAAAGACCCTGCGCCTGTCCGGGGCCATGATAAGGGTCTTGGCCCAATATCACCACTTTGACCTTGTTGAGTGGTGTGGCGTCAAACGCCTTGAAAATGTCCTTGCCGGGCGGGTAGATGAGCTGCTCTTTATATTCTCTTTTTAAAAATTTCCGCAGCTTTAAAAAGCCTTCCTTTTGGAAGTCTTCAGAAAGAAAGTCCTTCCAAGTGGAATCTATTCGGACGTTGATTTTAGGATTATTAGTTGGCATCAGCGGGCTTGGACCAAGATAAGAAAGATGCATGTTGTGCAGATTTTTTGTTGAAAAAATGAAGACCATGTAGCGTAATCCAAATAACATTTCCTTATTATTGCATAGTTTTGCACGTCTAACCGAGAGAAAAGTAATGAAGAAGGCAGCTTCCATATTGTTAATAATTGCGTTTGTTTTCGCACTTTTTTCCTGCAAAAGCCATCATAGATGCGCTGCCTACGGCAAAGTAGAGCATAAGCAGGTAGCCAAGCCCATGTAAGGGGCGATTCCCCTCCTTGCAATTCTGATTCCTTATCGCGTTCTACATCCGGACAAAAAGGCTTTATCGCTATATTTGTGTCCGGCTGTGAAAAAACTGGTAATTAGCATATATATTGTTTTAGCGGCCCTGGTAGCCCAGGGACAGCAAACGGTGTTTGAAGAATCCGAAACCGTCTATTCCAAGGAAACGGCCGGAGGTTTGACCTTGCACACCAATGGCTGGGGGCTGAATTTTTACCTGGGGACCTTTACCTCGGGATTCACCAAAATGCTCTGGCATGCCGAACTTGTTTCTATGACCAGTCCAAGGCAGTATAAGATTCCTGTAGATCGCGGCGCCTACTTTTTTGGTAAGCTCAACAGTGTGACATTTCTACGCACCAGCTGGGGTTTTCAGAAAGACTTCCTTCCACGGCAGAGTGTCAAGGGAATAACGGTGAGTTATGTGTTCAACGTCGGTATAACCCATGCCTTTATCAAACCGGTTTATTTGATGATCAGGCAACCCAACAATAGCATTACCGACGAACGCTATGACCCCGAGAGTCATAGCCGAAATAACATCGTTGGCCGTTCTCCATTCTATTTAGGCTATTCCGAAATGTCTTACCGGCCAGGGCTATTCTTGAAAGGAGCGCTGAATTTTGATTATGCAGGCAAGAGCAACATGGTCAGGGCCATCGAGGTGGGAGTGGCCGGAGATTTTTTTGCCACCGGAATACCGATGATGGCTTACGAAGACCCAAGGCAGTTTTTCGTCACGGCCTTTGTCAACTTTGAATTTGGAGTCCGCAAGTTTGCGGGTCAAACAAAAGAAAACTCCCCTTCCTTTGAGTAGACCACTTATTCCGTCAGTACCCCCGTTTGTATAATCAAGGCCGCCATCAAAAAACATGCGCTCGAATGCGTCAATTGCATTCCTATATTTGACCTTAATGAGTCCACTTTTAATTGCTAAAAAACTGTTATCTTGGCCAACTGTTTGGGATAGCTCAACTCTACGCTTATGAAAATCAAAAATTACTTACTCGGATTATCTGCCGTTGCCATTATCTTAACTGCAGCTTCATTTATCTACAAGGATTACCACAAGGTTAAATACGCCCCTGCCAATTACGAAGGCATGGCACAGTACCTTGGTTTTGCCGACGGTGCCATGGAGCACTACCGAATGATGCGCGCCGACAAGAACGGCGAAATCCTGTTCAAAGATGTCATCAACTCCAGAAATGCCGTGCGTAATTTCGATGCCCAAAAAAACAGCGCATCGGGTGTTTATTGGTCCAACCTGGGCCCAAACTACGTGGGTGGACGAGCGCGCGCCCTGCTTCAAGACAATAACACTGTAAATTCAGCCTGCTGGTTCGCCGGTGGAGTATCCGGTGGGGTATTCATCACCTATGACGGTGGGAATCAATGGTACGAATACAATTCGAACATTACCAGCCTGGCTATTTCGTCTTTTGCCCAAACATCAGACGGTGTGCTCTTTGTCGCCACCGGGCACAGCGAAGAAGGGGGCTCAGGGACAATCAATACGAGCGGAATACCCGGGGACGGATTATTCCGACGTGCCGTCGACGGCCAGGGCAATCACACCTTTGAACGCATCGTGGGCCCTGCGCTTCCCAATGCCAATGCTTCGGCCGATTGGAGGCGCATTGACCGCATTGCCTCGCACCCCAGCAACCCCGACAGGCTGTACGTGGGTATGAACAAAGGCCTTCGCATTACATCCAATGCACGCGCCGCAGTTGGAGAAGTGACCTTCTTTACGCCCGCCGGCTTGCCCCTTGGAAATGTTCAAGACATCGTAGTTAACAGTGACGGCTCTGAATTCTTTGTGGTTTCAGGAGCGATTATTGTCCATTACAGCGACAAGGGTGGTTCAGATATCACCGAGATCAAACGATTTACTATTCCCGGAGGCGTAGGTGGCATGAGCCGTGCCTGCCTGGCTATGGCCCCTTCGGATGACAATGTCATTTATGCTGCCATAGCTGCTTCCAATAGCTGTCTGTACGGAATTTATCAGTCCCGTGACAAAGGTACGACCTGGACCAACATTGGCCCCGGTGGCACGAGTTTTGACCCTTACGCCAACCCCGGTGTGAATTGCCAAGGAAATTATGACAATTCCATTGCCGTTTTCCCGGATGACGCCGGACGCATCATCGTTGGTGGCGTGCAGTTATGGGAGTGGAATGAATCTCCAACCAACCCGGGAACCGGCGGTTGGACGCAAATAGCCGTTACACAATCACCCGGAAGAAGCCTTTTTGACACAAATTACGTGCACGCTGACAAGCACCGCATCCGGATTCCAAAATCGAACGAGATATGGATCGCCTCCGACGGGGGAATAGGCAAATCCATTGATGGAGGAGCGACCTGGAGCCAGATCAACAACGGCTTTAACGTCACCCAATTCTACGCCATCGATGCCGCTGTAGGCATACCTTTTGAATTCAACGGCCAGGAATACGTTTTAGAGCAAGTTACAGGCGGTTCTCAAGATAACGGTACTGTGCTCATTGGTACCAACCCTGCAACCCCTATTGACGGTCAGGACATCAGCGGCGGTGACGGCTTCGACACCTATTTCTCTAACCTCGCAGGACAAGCATTTACCTCTTATGTTTATAATTTGAGCATCAACCGGGTTTCATTCAACAACCCGCAGGGTCAGTTACTATGGGACGCAGAGTTGACAGCCCTATGTAACGATGCCTTTCCTCCGGGGAACAATCCTTGCGGCCCTTTCCACACGAAAATGGGCTACTGGGAAACGGCCAGTGCAAGCGAAACACAAGATTCGATCAAAGTCTATGTCAAAACAAATGTTGCTGTGGGCGACAGCCTGACCTACTTTAGTGCAATTGGACAGGAATTGGAATTAAGATGGCCAAGCCCCAATGCGCTAAGTTCTGGTGATTCCATCATGATGCCCGACTTTGCCCAATCGCGCCTGGTCATTGCCACCGACATTGGTATTTTCATGACACGTGATGCTGCCAAATTGGGCACGAACAATTTCAAATGGGACCTTATAGCCGGTGCTGCTCCTAGACCCAGCTCTTTGACGGGATCCGTATCCGACATGAAGTTCTCTAAAGACGGTAATCAGTTATTCGTTGCCACGCCAGGTGGAGGCCTTTACCGAATCGATAACTTAAGCCAGGGAGGCGACAGCTTGACCTTGGACATTCGCTCGGGTCAAAGCGTAGTGACGTGCACAAGAATTGGAACCGCGAACGGAGCCGGAAATGCGGGTAGAATTGCCGTGGATCCAAATGACCCAAACAATATTGTGTTAACATCGGGGGGTTATGCATCCGGAAATCATGTTTTCTATGCCACCAATTGTGCTACCGCTACCATTGCCAATCCTGCCACCGTTGTTCCAATTCAGGGCGACTTGCCACAAATGCCGGTATACAGTGCCGTCATCGCCGATCATGACGCGAACACCGTGCTAATTGGAACCGAATTTGCGGTGTACATGACCGAAATGGTCGCTGGTCCAAGCACGAAATGGGAATACGCCGGCAATGGAATGCCAAAAGTACCAGTGTATTCAATGGTTCAGCAAAGCAACCTTTACCCATTGGGTGTTGCCTCTGGCATTGAGAATGCAAACTACCGCAAGATCTATTTAGGCACGTTTGGCCGAGGATTCTATGTAACCGACAACCTGGTGGGTATTGACGATATGCCGGGCGAGCAAATTGCCACGGCACGTTCGCATTTTGAACTATCCATTTATCCAAACCCGGTTTCAGACCGCCTGAACATTGCCCTTGATTTGAACGAAGATCAAAACCTGGTGGTGGAAGTCTTTGACCTGAACGGAAAAGTGGTAGCCACCTTAAAGAACGGCCAGGTTAACCGTGGAACTCAAAAAATGGAAATGGACGTCACCGGCCTCCGCAATGGAACATACCTGGTATCTGCCAGATCAACTGAGGAACGCAAGGTTGCCAAGATGGTAGTTCTTAGGTAAGACTGAGAAAAAAATCAAAAGAAAAGGCTTCCGTCTGCTGATGGAAAGCCTTTTTTTTATCGCATCAAATGACTAGAATTGGAATAAACGGATTTGGACGCATAGGTAAATACCTTACGCGCCTTGTCATTGAATCAAAAGACGTCGAACTTTTGGCCATCAATGACCTGGCCGATATTCACCAACAGGCGCATTTATTGAAATACGATTCGGTTCATGGGCGTTTTGATGGAAGCGTTGTGGTTGAAGGGACCGATCTTATCATCAATGGTCACCGCATTGCATATCACCAGAATTCACAACCATCTGAAATTCCCTGGCCGGTTGGAATAGATTTGGTCATCGAAGCAAGCGGCAAATTCACCCGATTGGAAGCCGCCAAAGAACATTTGATAAGTGGCGTAAAAAAAGTCATCATCTCTGCCCCTTCTCCTAGCGAGGGTATCAAGACCATATTGGTGGGCATCAACGACCATGAGCTTTTGAAAACAGATTTAGTGGTTTCGAATGCCTCTTGCACTACCAACAGTGCCGGCCCATTAATCCACATTCTTGATAAGTATTGTGGAATTGAAAGCGCTTATATTACCACGGTTCATTCTTACACCGGCGACCAGCGACTGCACGATTCCCCGCACCATGACCTGAGACGTGCAAGAGCCGGGGCCCTATCAATCATCCCAACCTCGACCGGGGCGGCAAAGGCCATCACCAAGATCTTCAAGAACCTCGATGGAAGGATCGGCGGTGCCGGTATTCGGGTGCCTGTGCCAAATGGTTCGCTGACCGACATTACTTGCGTGGTAAAAAATCCCATGGACATCGCAGAGGTAAATGCCCTGTTTAAAAAATACGCCGCAGGTGACATGAAAAACATTCTGGATTACACCGAGGATCCCATTGTTTCGGTGGACGTATTGGGAAACCCACATTCGTCCATATTTGATGCTCAATTGACTTCCGTCATTGGCAATATGGTAAAAGTAGTGGGCTGGTACGATAACGAAGCCGGTTATTCCAATCGCCTAGTCGATCTGATTCGCCTGATGGCTTAATTTTCGTATTTCTTGAGCGAAAGCTGCTTTCCGTTAAAGGCTGCGTATGTAAAGTGACTGATCCAGTCACCCAGGTTTACATAAGCACTACCAGGGGCAATTTCAACTTCAATTGGAATATGCCTATGTCCGAAAATAAAGTAGTTGAAGGCTTCTTTTTTCAATTCTTCCTTGGCGTGAATAATCAGCCACTCTTTGTCTTCTCCCAGAAAAATGACTTCATTGTCTCCTGCAGCTTCCCTGCTTTTTCGGCTCCAGAAATAAGCCATTGACATGCCAATATCCGGGTGAATCCAACGGAATAAAAATTGGCAGATCTTATTGGCAAATACCTTTTTTATGAATTTATAGCCGCGATCTCCGGGACCCAATCCATCACCATGGCCGATGTAAAATTTTTTGCCATCAATTTCTCTTTTGACAGGTTCGCGGTATAATTTGAGACCGATTTCCTTGGGCAGGTAATCGAATATCCACATGTCGTGGTTGCCGGTAAATAGATGAAGAGCAATGCCACTGTCTGATAGTTCGGCTAATTTGCCAAGTAACCTTGTGTAACCCCGCGGTACTACTTCTTTGTATTCGAACCACATATCGAATACATCGCCCATCAAATAGACCTCCTGAGCATCCGACTTGATCTCATCCAACCATTTCACCACCTTTTTTTCGCGGATCAAACTGTCCTCGTGGTTGGGACTTCCCAGGTGGAAATCCGAGGCAAAGTATATCTTCTTACCCGGCAAGAGCGTTAATTTTTCCTGACTAGCGAGCACCTATTGGAGAATTTCCTCGAGTTTGTTTTGTAGGGCAGGACCCCTCAGGTTCTTGGCGATGATCTTACCATCTCGGTCAAGAAGAAGGGCAAAGGGAATGCCTTTGATATCGTATAATTTTACAACGGAAGAATTCCAGAATTGAAGATCGGAAACCTGGATCCAATTTAATTGATCTACCTCAATGGCTTGAAGCCAGGCTGCTCGTTCCTTATCCAGAGAAACTCCAAATACCTCAAAACCTTTAGCATTGTATTTTTTATATGCCTTGACAACGTTGGGGTTTTCCATGCGGCAAGGTTTACACCAACTGGCCCAGAAATCGACCAAAACCACCTTACCGCGCAAACTGGATAGGGACACCATTTCACCATCGGCATTTGGCAGTATGATGTCGGGTGCGGCGGTTCCAACAGCAAGTTTTCTCATGGATTCAACTACTTTATGAAACTCAACCAAATAAGAAGAATTGGGATAGTTCTTTGACAATTCAGTATCGATGAGTACATACAACTCGTAATCACTCTCGGGGTTAAGCTGCTCTGCTGCCGCTAAACAAGCAAAAGAACCCGGATTCATGCGGACAAAATCGCGCATGTAGCGCATGTTGTCTTCCACAGCCTCATTGTATTCATTTTGCAACTGCACGAGTACCTCCTGATTACCCTCATTGGCCTTGAATACCATGGAAAGGGAATCACGTACTCTGAAAAAATTACCCACCTTTCGATTGATGCTTTTCAGGTTCTCGGATTCAGGACTTCCCTGCAAGGTGTATTTACTCATTCCCAGATCACCTTCGGCATTCAAAATCGCAAGTTCATCAGGCTGTAGTATCAAGGTCACAAATTTCTGTTCTGTCTCTTTCAGGCGATAAAAACCCGGTTCATTGATGGTCAGATCAAATTGGAAATGCCCCTCATCATCAACTTCGGTGGAATCAACCGCATAGACTTTTTGGGGTGTGAGGTGTTCCAGGATCAGCATTTTACCTGCCGATGCTGCCACATTGCCGGAGAGCAGCGAATCATTTGGCTCATTTGATTGGCTACAGCCAACAATAATAAAAGCCATAAAATATTTTAAAATATGGTGTTTTTTCATTTTGATTCCAATTCATTTTTAAGCGCTGCCGTGGCCGCTTTGGGTTCAACTTTACCTTTACTGACCTTCATGAGCTGGCCCATGAAAAAGCCCATCAACTTGGTCTCACCGCTCCTGTATCGCTCTACCTCTGATGGATTATCGCGCAAAACGCCTTTGACGAAATCAATAACAATGTCCTGGTCCTTGTGGTGAATCAAGTCGTGTTTCTCGGCAAGTTTTTCGACAACTTCCTCAGGGTGTTCTATCATAATGGGAAAAAGTTTCTGGGCTGCTATACTGTTACTGATCTCTCCGGCTTCAATCAAGTTGACCAGGTCGGCAATGGACTTTGGTAATAAATGGAAGTCCGCCATGTCCACCGCGTGTTCATTTAAATAGGAACGCACCGGGCCCATGACCCAGTTTGCGGCTGTTTTTTGATAAGTCGTATGCTCCAGCACGGACTCAAAATAATCAGAGGTTTCCCGCCGCTCGGTCAATACCGAGGCATCGTATTCACTCAATCCAAATTCAGCGGTGTATTGAGCGAATCGTTCTGCCGGTAACCGTGGCATTTTCTTCTTTACACCCTCAATCTCGTCATCGCTCAGCTCGACAAATTGAAGGTCGGGTTCCGGGAAATAACGGTAATCGTGGGCTTCTTCTTTAGATCGCATCGTAAAAGTATTTCCTTTCACTGCGTCAAAACTTCTGGTTTCCATTTCAACCCGGCCACCACTTTCGAGTAGGGCTATTTGACGTTCAATTTCATATGAAATTGCCTTTTGTACGTTCTTTAGTGAATTCATGTTCTTCACTTCGGCTCGCTGACCAAGTTCGGCTACCTCCTTTTTACGCACAGAAATGTTGGCATCACAACGCAAACTACCTTCTTCCATGTTTCCGTCACAAATATCGAGATAACGGACCATTCTTCTGATCTCGGCCAGGTAATTGTATGCCTCGGTCTCATCTGCGATGTCGGGCTTGGTAACTATTTCAATCAAGCCAACGCCTGCTCTGTTCAAATCGATCAAGCTGTTGTAAGGATCAAGGTCGTGTATGCTTTTACCCGAATCCTCTTCCATGTGAATTCGTTCCAACCTGATGTCCTTGTCATTTCCATTGGCGTCTTTGACTCGAACAAATCCACCTTGGCAAATAGGTGTCTTATCCTGACTTATCTGATAACCTTTTGGGAGGTCGGCATAGAAGTAATTTTTACGGGCAAACTGGTTGATCCTGGTAATTTCTGAATGGCAAGCAATGCCCATCTTTATAGCGAGCTCAAGCGCATTCTTATTCAACTTTGGCAGCGTACCGGGATGACCCAGGGATATAGGATTTACATTGGTATTTGGTCTAGAACCGTATTCAGCGGGGTCACCAGAAAACATCTTGCTGGCTGTTTTAAGTTGGGCGTGGACCTCGAGTCCGATTGTTGCAATGTATTTATCTCTAGACATGATGGTATAGACCGGCGCAAAATTAGGATTTATATGTCATAACTACCAACCCAGATCAGTCTACTGCCGGCAAACTTTGATTGAGAATTTTTCGGACTTCGCTTCAACCAGTAGGACATAGATTCCCCTTTGCAAATCTCCTCTGACGTTTATAAGTGAAAAGTCTTCCACCGCGGTGAACTGCAATTCCCGCTGAATTACTTTTCCGTTCACATCGTAAAGATCCAACCGGATCAGATCCTCACTGGGGTAATTCAAATAAAGTTCGGTTTTAAAAGGATTGGGGTGCAGCCCTTTGAATTCCGTCAATGGATCTGGCGTGAAATCCATCTTTAGCACAAACAATCCTTTTTCTCGATCAGAAAGTAAAATATGCTGGCTTGGGAGAAACGGATAAACACCCCAAGCACCTCGATAACCGTTAAAGTCTTTTTGAGGTGGCAAGTCCGGATCGGGCTGATGGAATAAATTATACGACAAGTAATGCCCAACTTTAACCGGTTTAAGCGGGTCACGGATCGAAAATACCTGAAGTCCCTCGTGGTAATAAGAGACATAAAGCAATGAGTCTTTCAAGATCAAATTGTGCGCAACTACGCCAACATCATTCACACCTGAGTTAAAAAGAAACACGACTTCGGGATCGCTTAAATCACTGCAATCCACAGCCTTAAGGTCGGTGTTCTTGGTTTCATCAGAAAAATAGTAATAGCGTTTGTCAGCTGTGGCCCAACCAGCATGGTTGTAGCCTTGCTGAGGATATTCCGTCACACTTGACAGGATTACGGGCTGACTCATGTCAGTGAAATCGTAGATGAAAAGACCAGACCGCCCGTTGTTTCCCCATGCGGTATCCCTTACCACATAAATGTCGTGAAAGGCATCAATGGATTCTTCATTGAACGTGCTAAGCAATTGTGGGGTGGGTGAAGAAGAAATGTCATAGATTTCAAGATCAAGGTCAACAGTGTCGTTCTTTCTAACGTCACATGCATAAAGGTGACCCGTGTATTCGTCGATAAAGATGTTGTGGCAATTGGAAAATAAGGCATCAGAATCATAAATGATCGGAGCTGAATCCGGAAGAAAGCTCAGGTCAGCGATCTGCAAAGTAGAAGGACCTTGATCACATACCATGTAAAGGTATCCGTTATAGCTGTGGTAATCTCTGTTTGTCGCATCGTCATAGGCCCCGGCGATAAAGCTGGCCAGTCTGGGTGCCTTTGGGTTGAAAAGATCGATGATGTAAGTGCCTGCGCGTGATCCAATGACTCCGTATTCCCTGCCATTTTGAACAAAGCCCCAAACTTCGTTGTACTTCCGATGATCCACTTGGGACGGTAATGTCTGATCTCGCCAGTTAGAAATACTGTCCACATTCCAGCTGATCTGAGCAAATAAATGAAGAGGTATAAAGAGTAAAAAAAGGCAGGCCACCCTCATCTTTCAAAAATAACCATAATGCACCTTTAAAAAACAGAAGTTTTCAGGAGAGTATTCTCGGTACGATCCGATTTCTGAATTGATGCCACTCAGGCATTTCAAGCGAATAGTCAATATAGAACACAGGGATACCCTTAAGTAAGTCTGATTTCTCCCTTAGTTTCACTGCATCTTTTGGCGTAGTAATAATACAAGTCGTTGTATGCCCATTGAGTTCGCGCCATTTGTTGGCGATGTTTTTAACCCTGTGTTTGCTGTATCGGGCATGGTCTCTATAACGCATTACTTTGACCGGCTTGCCTTTTGAAGAGACGTGATTCAGGAGGTCTTTGTTGCTGGCTATTCCCGTCACCAAGATAAACTGACTAAAAGTGGAAAGATCGTTTACTTCATCTTCAAACAGACTTTTAGCTTCGTCATAGACACTGATGGCATATGTTGCAAATTGTCGATTGGACGGTCTGATTCTGCGTAAGTATTTGGCTACTGATTTCCTCGTGCTGTCCGGCGGGCATTTGGTAAGTACAATGATGTCTGCCCGGTGCTTTGCCCATCTGAATTCCCTAAGACTTCCCATTGGCAGCAGATAATCCTTGAAATAAGGTTTTTTGTATGTCGTAAGGAGGATGTTGACTCGTCGTACGATCTGCCGGTGTTGGAATGCATCATCCAGCAACAGCAGGTTTACCCTGTACTCTTCCCTGATCCGCTTTGCCGCTTCAAGTCTACTTTCACAAACGGCCATGGGCAAATTCGGGTATTTTCTTTTGAGTTGTAGCATTTCATCTCCAACTTGCCAGGCAGGTGAATCGAGTTCCACCCAATGAAAACCGGTCGTTGTTCGCCCATAACCCCTGCTTGCGATGGCTATGGAGAACGTCTGTCCAAAAAGTTTGATCAGGGTTTCGGTGAATGGAGTTTTACCCGTTCCGCCAGCGCTTATATTGCCAACAGCCAAGGTCGGGATTCCACAATCCTGCTCCATGATAAGGCCAAAGAAGAAAATGAATTCGCGAATTAGCACGCCAATGGCATACAAAATCGAAAATGGAAGCAATAAGAGACGAAGAATGAACAAAGGTCAGGTCTTAAAAACGCTAAATTTACAAATTCACCCCGTTAAGCATGCTTAAATGACATCCATTGGAAAAGTGATATCGGTACTTGAGAAAATGGCACCGCTAAATCTCCAGGAAAATTATGATAACTCAGGCCTGTTATGTGGAAATAAATCTGACGAGGTCAATGGCATTCTTGTTTCGTTAGATTGCACCGAAGAAGTACTGGAAGAAGCCATCGATAAAGGCTGTAATCTCATTGTTTCTCATCATCCAATCCTTTTCAAACCAATATCAAAATTGACCGGCGAACATTATGTTGAACGCTGCCTCATTAAAGCCGTGCAAAACAATCTGGCACTTTATGCCATTCATACCAATCTCGACAGTGTGCCCGATGGAGTAAATGGGGCCATCGCCGACAAACTCGCTTTGGTCGACAGAAGCATTCTAAGACCGATCGTTTCTAACCTGCGAAAACTAGCGGTGTTTTGCCCTGAATCTTATGCCGAAACTGTCAGAAATACCTTGTTTGAAAATGGTGCCGGACATATTGGAAACTACGATAGATGCAGTTTTAATTCAACGGGAACCGGCACGTTCAGGGCCGGAAAAGGAAGTAATCCTTTTGTGGGAAAGGAAGAGTTGGATCACCTCGAGAGTGAAATCAAAATAGAAGTGGTATTTCGATCCTACGATCAGGGCGTTTTGATCAATTCTCTTTTGCAAGCTCACCCTTACGAAGAGGTCGCATACGACATCTATTTCCTTGAAAATGAAGATGCCAGTGCAGGAATGGGCATGATCGGAAACCTGCCCAAGCCTGTGAAGAATGCAATATTTTTAAAACTCCTTAAAGACCTGTTTGGAACAAAGGTCATTAAATACACTAGTTGCGATCAGAAGTTCATTAGCAAAGTGGCTATCTGTGGTGGCTCTGGTAGTTTTCTGATAAAAGATGCACTGAAGGCGGGTGCAGATGCTTTTGTTACCGGCGATATAAAATATCATGACTTCTTCGAGGCTGACTCGAAGATGATGCTTACGGACATCGGACATTTTGAAAGTGAGCAGTTTACCACCGATCTGTTGGTAGATGTGCTAAGCAAAAATTTTACTACTTTTGCCACTCATTTTTCTACCGTTCAAACAAATCCGATAAACTATTTCTGATATGGCCAAAAAAGCACCGGCAAAAGAAGCTACTGTTGAAGACAAACTGAGGGCACTTTTTGCACTTCAGAAAATTGATTCAAAAATTGACAAAATTCAAACTGTCCGAGGCGAATTGCCTTTAGAGGTCCAAGACTTGGAAGATGAGATCATAGGGCTTGAAACCAGAATTGCAAAACACGACGAAGAGGTAAAGGAATTGAACGATAGCATTACCGAAAAGAAAAACCTCATTACCGACGCCAAGGCCAATATTAAAAAATACGAAAAGCAACAATCTAACGTTCGAAATAATCGTGAGTTTGATGCCATCTCTAAAGAAATTGAATTTCAAAACCTGGAAATTCAACTGGCCGAAAAAAGAATCAAAGAATCCGAGGCCACGATCGAACAAAAAATAGAGGCTATAGGAAGTTCCAAAGAGAACCTTGTTGAACGTAAAAAAGACCTGGACCATAAAAAGTCTGAACTTGACGAGATAACCTCAGAAACCAAGAAAGAAGAAGAAACCCTTAAAAAATCGTCTGCTAAAGCAGCAAAAATTGTTGAAGACCGTTTGGTGAGTGCTTATCAGCGAATTAGAGACAATGCCCGAAATGGCTTGGCTGTTGTTGCAGTAGACCGCGATTCATGTGGCGGGTGTTTCAATAAAATTCCACCACAACGTCAAATGGATATTAAGAGCCATAAGAAAATCATTGTCTGTGAGCATTGTGGAAGAATTCTAGTGGACATTGCCATTGAGAACCTGGAAACTGCATAACACAACCTCGTTTTAGTAGTTAAAATTTAAAGGGTCCACAGGACCCTTTTTTCATTCCAGGTTATAAACCACCAACTGCTGTTTGTAATTGACGATCAGGTTAAATCGATCATCCTTGTTGATATCAGAAATGCTAAAACCGGAATTGCCCTGCAACGGAAATGCTTGGTGAATATCCCCCACGTCAGTGTAAAGGTAAAGTTGGGCAGCAGAGGTATCGGTAAAACCCAGCTGGTCCATTTCATCTCCAAAGTGGTAAAGAGACAGGTAGGCGGCTGAGGCCTTATCGAGTGATGCTTCGAAGAGTTTTTCGCGTGCATGATCATAGGCCAGTAATCGATTACTATCAAGAAATATGTAGTCCATTTTTCTGTCGTTATTCAGGTCGCCATAGACGAATTGATGTTCTGGAGAAAAGGATTCGAAATTGATGGTTTCTTTTGTTCCGTCAAATTTCAGTTTCACCACATTACCAGTCTCATCGGTGGTTACAAAGCGGCATTGACTGATGTCATTGCTCAATTCCAATTCAGCCCTTGACGCATGTGCCGAACCAAGGCTGTTTTTTATCTCGAGCCGATGTTCACCACGTCTGTTCACCACAAAAGGACTGCCATCAGACCCCACAAAGCATATATAGTCCTTACCACCCAGCACAAAGTGCCTGATTGGGGAGCTGATCTCCTCTTTACACTCAAATTTCCATCCTGAAATTGGCTTGCCAAAGCGGTCGAAATTCAACACCTTACCTCCTCTCACACCAATTAGAATGCGGTATTCCCTGTTTTTTTCATAATCAATCACCGAAAGACCGTTGGTTGTCACGGCCGGTAGTTGAATTGGGAAATTCTCGACATCCCTGCCCTTTCTGTCAATCAGGTAAATGCTTGATTCCCCACTAAATAATAATTGCAACTTGTTGTTTTTGAAGACATCGATTTGATAGATCTCGCTAAGTATGGGTTCTTTCAGTTGGCGTTTCCAAAGAATATTTCCCCGATTGTCAATTAGGTAGATCACATTGCTTTGGTCTTGAATGAATATTTCCCTGGCATTTGTATAATGATTGTAAACAATGCGCGGTTTCATTTTTGAAGGGGCATCGAGTTCGACTTGCCACAAAGTCCTACCTTCTTTTCGCTTTACAGGGTTGTAATCCAAAGTAGTATGTTGATAGAACATTGATTTGTTACCATCCTTGAATTGAATACCAAGGTGCTCAAATTTTGTAAGGACTTCCTCATTTGATTGAAACAGACTAAGTGAGGCACTGCTCATGAGTTCTTGATAAATGGATAAGCCTTTTTTAAGGTGGATATAGAGGTAAACATTTGACTGATCAGACATTTCGGCTGTCAATTCATTGTAAGACACACTTTTTTGAAGCGTTTGAGCGCGGCGATACTTTGAACGCACGTGGTTTAAGGCTCCTCGATCAGAAGAAAGAACAAGGTACTTATCGATGATGTCAAAGTATGGCTTATCCATTGATGAAAACAGTGGGGTTTCCATTCCGTCAAAAAGGCCAAGAACCGAAAGCCTGTCGTTTTCACCTCCGGATTCAATAGCAAGATCATTGCAAAATTTAATTGCACTTTTTTTATCAGCTAGTCGGAAGTAAATAACCTTGGAAGGCACAGATGCCTTTCCATCAGAATCGGTATAGAACAGTCCGAATTCATTGGCTACCCATTTTTTCAATTCTACTTCGAGGTCAATTCCATAGATGCTGCTCAATTCTTCTTGTCTACCCTTTAGTTCTTCGGCGTTTAATTCGGATTTCAAATACTTCTGTTTCTCATTCGAATAGCGCTCATAATCACTTACACCAAAATGGAAGAACAAAGCAGCATCATCGGGTATGATATCAACCGCATCAATATCCTGAGAACGTTGTTCGTTGAACAGAGCAAGAAACGAGTTTTGAGGTGCAAGCGTAAATCCGTTCAATAAAACCAGGTCAGGATGTAAGGTAACATCCAGGGCAGTCCAGCCAGACCAGGATATGCCTGCACTTTCCATTTTAGACTTGTCCAAACCAATCAACTGCAATCCCCCATTGGAGGAATAATCGATGAATAAATTCCAATCGGAGAATTCACCCGTAGTTCTTTGAACTTTTAAGAATTTTTGGTCTTCATAAATGGATCCGCCCTGGTGTATAATGTGAATGGCATGTTCAACTCTATCGGGAGAAAATGCGAGAATCGCAAGGTTATTTAGCCGGGCGTAATACAAGGTGGCAATTGATGAATCCTTGGTGTTCAGAGTGAAAACTTCAACTTCCTCATAATTTCCATATTCCGTTTTACCCGGTGAAATGGCCATCAATAAACCCTCGAAGTCTTCCTGGTGATTTGTCGGCAATGAAATGACCATGCAATGATCGTAACCCTTTGATCCCAGCGGATAGTAAACAACCTGCATCCTAAGCCCCCCCAAAAGATCTGCATCGGCATCAGAATGATCTATCAAAGAGTCCAGAGCTATCAATCCTTTGTGAATGGTCGAAAGGCCATTTATGGCCTGCACTTCTTGCCACATCATACTCTTAAAGACCAGCGACTCGTGTGCCCGTGAAAAATCGTTGACCGAAAGCACAGCAACGGCATCTGATGAAATAGCTTGAAAAGGTGAAATATTATCGGGCCGGTCTGCCAGTTTCAGGTATCCCAAAACTGACACGACAATGACGAATGCAGCAAGCACTGCAAGAAAAAGGTGACGGCGGCGTAAAAACATGTTCAAAGGTAAATCCATTAGGTACTCGCATGATCTTGGATTCAAAGAAGAATTAACACTCCTGAGTTAATTCTCGAAAAGATTGCCTTGAGTTTTCAATAGTTTGAAACTTGAACGGTGATAAGATGAAGGACCGATGTCCGCAATGGCTTCCCGATGGAGGCGCGTTGGGTACCCTTTGTTGTGATTCCAGCCGTAATCAGGGAATTGGATATGAAGGGCCTGCATCAGTCCATCGCGATGCGTCTTTGCGAGAATTGATGCCGCTGCGATCGAACTGTATTTTGCGTCACCACCAATGACGCATTGGTGAGGGATTGATCTAAAAGGATGAAAACGATTCCCGTCGATCAGCAGTAATTCAGGTAAGTGCTTAAGCTTAGCTATGGCCCTGTGCATGGCTTCTATGCTCGCATTTAAAATGTTCAGCCTATCGATTTCCAGGTGATCGACCACCCCGATTGACCAGGCCATTGACCTTTCTTCAATGATAGGACGTAACTCATCTCTTCGGCGTTCCGATAATTTCTTTGAATCATTTATTAATTCGTGTGGAAAGTCCCTGGGTAGAATTACAGCAGCCGCCACCACCGGACCAGCGAGACAACCGCGACCTGCTTCATCGCAACCCGCTTCCAAGTGCTCAGATAAATGGCTTTTCAACATGGTTTATGGTCCATTTGATTAATATTGCCCCAAATGATGCTCCATAAAATAAACAGGATACTCCCCCATTTTATACAGCGCCTGGTGCGCATGAAGTATTACGAGTATAAATTTAAGAAAGCAGGCGTATCTGATGAAATGGAAATCGGTGTCTTATCCACAATCATTGAATCGGGTTCCACCGTATTGGACATTGGCGCCAATTATGGCCTCTATACCAAATTTCTGTCAAAATTCACTGGAACTACGGGAATGGTTCACAGTTTTGAACCAGTAGCAAAGACCTTTGATGTGCTAAAAAATAATGTGAGTAAATTTAAATTGACCAATGTCCGTCTGCACAATTTAGCGCTAAGTGATGCAGTTGGATTTGCAAAGATGAGCATACCGCAGTACGAAAAAGGCGGTGAAAACCTGTACGAAGCTCATATTAGCAATGATGGAACAGGAGAAGAGGTTGTGACCAATACCATCGACAATGTCATGAAGGATGAGGTGGTGCACTTTATCAAGTGCGACGCCGAAGGGCACGATCTTGCTGTACTTCGTGGAGCGATCAATTTACTGGAACGCGACCATCCCATGTTGATGCTTGAAATAAATGGTGGAATCAATTCGAATGAGCCGGATATAAAGGCCTTGTTAGATTACCTGTATGAATTTAATTATGAAGCATTTATACCAAATAACAAGCTGCTCATAAAACCCATCGAAGAATACCGTGGAGTGAACTTTTTCTTTTTGAATGCCGACCATATTGAAAAATTGTCAGATAAGGTCAGAATCTGATCAATTTAGACAGGACGGTCCACGCCTTTTCAGCACCGTCATCCCATTTAAATAGTTGGGCTCTTGTCAGGGCTTTCTCCGCCAGTTTAGCGCGGAGCTCAGGATCCGAATCCAATTGTACAAGCCCTGCGCATATAGATTCAACGTCAAAAGGATCAGCATAATATGCTGCATCGCCCGCAATTTCTGGTAAGGAGGTTCCATTGGAAGTAAGAATTGGTATTCCACAGGACATGGCCTCTAGCACTGGCATTCCAAAGCCTTCGAACACTGAAACATAAGTCAAGGCCCTGGCCGCACTCATCAGGTCGGGTAGATCCTCGTCATTGATGCGACCCGGCGTGATGATGTCTGCTCTAAAGCGCGATTTTTTTATTTCTGAAATAACTTCTACGGAATCTGATACATGACGCCCTGCCATGACCAAGACTGTTTCGGAGCCACTTTTTTCCTTGAATTGCTCAAATGCCTTGAACAATCTGAGTAGGTTTTTACGGTGGTACATGCCACCAACAAATAGGAAATATTCTTTTCCATCCGAAAATCGTTTCTTAACAGATTCAAATTTATTGGGACTTGACGGGATAAACTGGGTCGAAGCTCCATTGTAAATGACAGTGATCTTTTCTGAATCTATGCCGTACTGGCGTGTAATGTCTTTTGCACTGAATTCCGAAACCGTAAATATGGCGTCCGATTCTCTGGCCACTACCGGCACCCTGTTTAAATAGTAATTGCGCCAGGAAGGCGAGAAGTATTCGGGAAAGTGTTCAAAATTCAAGTCGTGAATGACGGTCGCTGTTTTGAATTCCGGATGCAAGGTGTTCATGCTGTCTGTGGAGAGAAACACGTCCGGCTTGAGCTGTCGAAGTTTTCGCCTGACTGAATGATCAAACCAAATTTTACCCAATGAAGCATGCTTTATAGGAGGGAATAAAACATGAGGTGTGACGTTCTTGTAATCTATAAGATCGGATTCGTAAGCCTCATCAAATAAAAAATGGAATTCGACCTCGGGATGTGAGTTAACGAGTCTACTCACCAATTCTTGAGTGAATCTTCCAATCCCTTCTATTCTGTCTTTAATTAAGAAGCGGGTGTTTACGGCAATCTTCAATTTGGAAGCTTGGAATAATGGCGGTCAAAGTAAGTAATTATATCGATTTTGTCCTATTTTCGGATTTATCCTAGGATTCTTCACTGTGCAGCGCAAATTCATTTCTAATCTTGTCTTACTCGTTTTTCTGAATTTGCTGGTCAAGCCTTTTTACATTCTGGGCATTGACACCGAATTCATTATTCGGCTCGGGCAATCTTCTTACGGGAGCTACTTTGCACTACTCAACCTGAGTATCCTAATGAACATTTTTCTAGACTTTGGTATCGTCAATTTCAATACCGGTACCATAGCGAGAAATGAAATTCTGCTCAATAAGCACTTTAAGCATATCATGGGCCTTCGAATGGCACTGGCCGGGATCTATGTGCTGATCACACTTTTACTTGGGTTAGTCTTGGGTTACGGACAGGGTTCCCTCTACCTTCTCCTGCTTTTATGCTTAAATCAAGTTCTGGCCGGTTTTATACTTTACCTGCGGTCAAATCTCGCGGGTTTGCAGCTTTACGCTCAGGACAGTTTAATCAGTGTTTTGGACCGGCTGGTATTGATTGGAACATGTTCTTATGTGCTCTGGTTCGGGCCGAATGACATGAAGTTATCTATTGAACTATTTGTATACCTGCAAACTGCAGCCTACGCCTTAGCCTTGTTGGCGGGTTTATTTCTAGTCATAAGAAAGGTGGGTTTCAAGGGAATTTCTTTGAAGATCCCTTTTTCATTGTTGATTCTGAAAAAAAGTTTCCCTTACGCCCTATTAGTGTTGTTAATGGGATTCTATTACAGAACAGACGGTGTCATGATTGAAAGAATGCTGGATGACGGACCTTATCAAGCCGGCATCTATGCCCAGGCATTCCGTTTTTACGAGGCCGGCAATATGCTTGCACTTTTATTTTCCACCTTGCTATTTCCGATGTTCAGTCGTCTTCTAGGGCAGAAAAAAAACGTACAACCCCTATTGGAACTTTCTTTTAAAATACTAACCTGTGGGGCAATTTTTGCCAGCTGCATAGGCTTTTTTCAGGCGGTTGAGATCATGGACCTGAGATACGATACCGAAGTTCAGGCATCTTCACAGGCCTTTAAATACCTGATGTTCGGGTTTTTCAGTCTGGCTGGTACGTACATATTCGGTGCATTGTTAACGGCAAACCAAAGTCTTAGGGCGCTAAATACTATGGCCATGATAGGCGTCTTCCTGAACATAGGATTGAATCTGTTACTTATTCCTACGCATAAGGCAGAAGGGGCCGCCTTTGCCAGCATGGTGACTCAAATACTGATGGCCATTTATCAAGTAGTTTTGGTCAGAAAAGAAATGGATATTCACATAAGCGGAGCAAGTTGGTTGAAAATGGCCATTTATGCGCTTGTTCTGATTTTGTCTTTTTCTCTACTAAAAGCATTGGGCTTCCATTGGATTACCATCTCGGTTTCCAATTTCTTTATTGGACTGGCGGCAGCTTTCGGTCTAAAACTGATATCGGTCAACCAGGCCATCAGGTTTTTTCAGCTCAGAAAACAATTGGTTGAACGATTTTGAATATAATATTGATGTGAATTGCATGTTATACATGAGCATTCTAATCCACCCTGCTTAAAAGTTCTATTTTTGCGCGACTAAAATCCCGTCCAATGGAAAATAACGATAACAACACTTTTGACATGTCTTCGGCAAATCTGATCGTCTTTCTCTATAAATGGAGGAAAATACTTCTCGGTGTTTCTCTGTTCGCCGCTATTGTTTCTTCCGCTGTTTCTCTCTTGCTTGAAAACAAATATAAATCCAGTGTGATATTGTTTCCCACAACCACTACTTCCATTTCAAAGGCATTGATTGCCGACAATGTCGGGGGCAAGAACGATATCCTTTCCCTTGGAGAAGAAGAAGAAGCCGAACAAATGTTGCAAGTGCTGCAATCGGATGAGATCATGAATCGTATCATAGAAAAGTACGATCTGATGAGGCATTATGACATCGATCCCGATGATGAATTCAAATATACCAAGCTCATCAAGGAATATACTTCAAACATTTCTTTCAGGAGAACAGAATTCATGAGCGTTGAAATTTCTGTGTTAGACCGAAACCCGGATACGGCCGCGCTGATTGCCAACAACATTGCCGCTTTGCTGGACAGCGCAAAGAACCGTATGCAAAAAGAAATTGCGTACGAAGGTCTAAAAATTGTTGAAGACGAATATTTTGCCATGGTTAACTACATGAATAAAATGGAGGACAGTCTTTCCAGAATTAGGGTCATGGGTGTGCATGATCCTGAAGCTCAGGCAGAGGTACTAACTCAGGAATACGCCATTGCACTGAGGGAAGGGCAGTTAAAGGCAGCTGACATCATTCAAGAAAAACTCGATGTATTATCAAAATACGGCGGTATTTACTCATCAATTCGCGACAATTTTGAATGGGACCGTAAACAATTGAGTTTCCTTAAGGCCAAATATGCCGAGGCAAAGGTCGATGCCGAACGCAGCCTTGAACATAAATTTATTGTGAACAATGCCAGACCGGCCGAGAAAAAATCTTATCCCATACGCTGGCTTATCGTAGTTACATCCACACTTGGTGCCTTTTTACTCACTATTTTCTTCATTATTACGTTCCAAAGCATCAAGTCCCTGCAACTAAAGGATCGTGTGTCCAAAGCGGTTAGCAGCACTAATAGCTAATTCCCTGTCTTGATCAACAAGCTTGAAATAAGGTGGATATGGTTTCTGTCGGCGTTATACGTCGTTGTTAACGCTATTTTCATTTATTACGAACAGTACTGGTTCAATGCCATCCCTGCGGCAATCATCGTCGGGCTGATGACACTCCTTTCCATTGAAAAGGTCTTCTGGTTCATCGTATTCTGCACACCCCTGTCGCTGAACCTTGAAAAACTGGAATTCGGCGGTATAGGGATGTTTCTGCCGACCGAACCCGTCCTTTTTCTGATCATGGTTCTATTTATTCTGCGCCTATCGTACCGGATGGACTACGACAAAAAAATCATCATGCACCCCATCACGCTGGCTATAATTTTCCATTTGATCTGGCTTATCATCACTACGTTTACTAGTGTGAGACCCGTTGTTTCGTTAAAATTTGTCCTTGCTCGAATGTGGTTTCTAATTACCTTTTACTTCATCGCCATTCAGGTGTTCAGGAAAGTAAAAAACGTCAATCGTTTTCTTTGGCTCTATATCATACCTCTTACCATGGTCATCATATACACCGTGGTAAATCACTACTTTCATGACTTCGACGACAAGCCCGCCCACTTTGTCATGCGACCATTTTATAAAGATCATACCTCTTACGGGGCAATACTTGTCATGTACTTTCCTATTTTATTGTACTTGTTTTATCACTACAAAAAATTCTCAATCAAATTTTACACCGCTATTCTTATCATTATTTTTTCAGCGGGCATCGTATTTTCTTATACCAGGGCAGCCTGGCTGAGCCTTGCAGCCTCAGTTGTGCTCTGGGCCATTTATAAGCTTAAGATTAAATTCTCTTATCTTTTTGGAACGGCACTGCTGGGACTGGTGATCCTGGCTATGTCCTGGTCACAGATCTTGATGACCCTTGAACAGAACAGGGATGAATCATCCAGTGATTTTTCCGAACACATTCGCTCCATGTCCAACATCAGCAGCGACGCTTCGAATTTAGAACGAATAAATCGCTGGGAAAGTGCGATCAAAATGTTTCAGGAAAAACCCATTTTTGGTTGGGGTCCGGGTACCTACATGTTCGAATACGCCCCATTTCAGCACTCTCAAAGCATGACCATAATTTCGACAAACGCCGGTCGCCTTGGTAATGCACATAGTGAATACATCGGACCTCTTGCAGAATCAGGCGTGCTGGGCAGTTTATCCTTTATTCTAATTGTTTGCCTGATGTTCTATCACGGATCAAGGCTCTATCACCGATTACCCTTGGGTCAGCACAAGGCCTTGATCTTGGCCGTTATGGTGGGTTTTTGCACCTATGTTCTTCACGGATTTTTAAATAATTACCTGGATACAGACAAGGCTTCGCTTCCTTTTTGGGGCTTCATTGCCATTATCGTTACCTACGACATCTACTGGGCGGAATTAAGTCAGAAATCGGACACTCATTAGGGCAAGATCATCGGGATAAGGCTCTTCTTCCCTGAATTTATCAATCTCCTTTATTAGGACGTCGTTCATCTTTTTAGACGATACACCTGGATTCTTCTTGATCACTTTGGTAAGGCCACGCACACCGAATTCCTTTCTTTTCTTGTTCTCTATTTCACAAACACCGTCGGTGAACATCATGAGGGTGCTTCCTTTCTGAATCTTTTCTTGGCCCAGCTCGATGTGTGGCAGAACCTCGAATCCACCAAGTACAGGAGAGCCTATGGTTAGCAGCTTGACCTTGCCAGCTAAGCCAAGCAAGGCCGGTTGGTGGCCGGCGTTGATGTATGTTAATTTCCTTGATTCGTGATTGAATATTGAAATAAATGCTGTGATAAACTTCTCTCCACCTGCATTCTTAAAAATTCGGTCGTTCAATGAAACTGCCAATTTCTCAAGGTCATGGTCATAGACAAGGATGGCGTGCATCATTGCCTGAAAGTTTGACATCAACAAGGCGGCCGAAATACCTTTACCCGAAACGTCAGCCATGCAAAACACCGTTTTTTTCTTGCTGATCTTAAAAAAATCGTAATAATCGCCTCCAACAATCTGGTGGGGCTGATATAGCGCAGAAATGTCCAGGTCATTACGTTCGGGAATATGCACCGGTATGAGCATGTTCTGCATTTCACTGGCAAGTTCTAACTCCCGTTGAAGGGCCACTTGTTTTAAATTTTCGTCAAATAGACGCTTGTTTTCCTGAGCCACAACAATGAGGTTGGTCAAGGTCTGAATAAAAGGCAAATGCCTGATGATGGGGCTAACTTCTATTTTCTCTCCATCAAAGTCTCCAAGCAAGAGATAAGACAAGATATTGGCCTTATGAAATATGGGGATGAGCACATCAAAGTTGCTCAGAAAGACATTTTGTTCATCATTAAGCACACTTATTCGATTAAAATCCGAACAAGTCGCTACTAAATCCTTTAATCTAAAGGCTGGGACATTTCCGAAATTGACGTCGACGCTCCAACCGCTGATATTACTAATGAGTAAGCCCTTACCAAGGCTAAGTTTCTCTGTGAGGATCTGTTGAAAATGAAGAAATAACTCTTCATCCGACTCCAGGTTATTAATGGCATTGGAAACCTCCAGCAGGGTATTTAACTTAAAGTTTCGTTCTTTAATTCGGCTACTCGCTTTGTCTCCCCTCTTTTTCATTCGCTATCCTTTCTCAAATATGCGAGAAGTTCGGGAATTCGTTTGATCAAAGCAAGTTCTTTCATTTTTTTCACCGCTTCTTCGGCAGGAGAGCCAAAATATGTCTTTCCCCCTTCCAGACTTTTATTTAAGCCTGATTGAGCTAGTACAACGGCATTCTTACCAATGGTGAGGCCGCTAGCTACCCCAACCTGTCCCCACAGGGTAACATTGTCTTCAATGGTAACACAACCTGCAATGCCCACGTGTGAAGCGAAAAGACAATTTTTTCCAACCACGGTATCATGTGCTATCTGCACCTGATTATCGATCTTGGTTCCTTCTCCTATCACCGTATCTGCGGTGACGCCCTTGTCTATAGTGCAATTGGCGCCAACTTCCACATTTTTTCCAATCACAAGCCTGCCGCAAGTCACCAAATTGTGATATCCACTGTCTTTCTTTTTATAATAAAAAGCGTGAGAACCAAGAACGGTGTTGGCGTGTATGATACTTCCATCACCAATTTCTACGTCGTTATAGATGCTCACATTGGCGTGAATAATGGCATTTTCACCAATATGGACATTATCACCCATGGTTACACTATCGTGAACAAATGCCGAAGGAGAGATCCGACAATTATACCCTCGGTTCGAAGGATTCAATGAGAGGTCTCCGAAATGCCTTATGATCTTATTAAAGTCATCAAAGGGTTGCTGCGAAATCAACAGGGCCTTCCCTACCGGTGCTTCTACCTTTTTATTAATGAGTATAAATGTAGCATCTGACTGTAGTGCCTTGTCATAGTATTTCGGATGATCGACAAAGACCAATTCCCCTTCTTCTATTCGGTGAATCTCGTTTAGCCCTAGAACTTCCATGTTCGGGTCACCTACCAATTCAGCACCGATTAGATCAGAGAGATCCTTAAGTGGGACTGCTTTGCTAAAACGCATGATTACTTGTTTACGCGTTCTGAATACGAAGCGCTTCTGGTATCAACCTTGATGATCTCACCTGAATTGATAAAAAGCGGCACATTGACCGTGGCACCGGTTTCGACGGTGGCCGGTTTTAATGTATTGGTCGCAGTATCGCCTTTTACACCAGGTTCAGTATACGTAATCTCAAGTTCTACAAATGGCGGTAGTTCACATGAGATCGGTAATTCTTCATCGGCGAAAAAAAGGATGTTCGCGGGATTACCCTCTTTTAGAAAATCAGGGGCATTGATGATGTGTTCTTCCAGGGTAACCTGTTCGAAGGTATTCTGGTCCATGAAATGATAGCCCATGTCGTCTTTAAATAGGAATTGACAGTCCCTGTTTTCTATTCTTACTGTTTCAATTTTAACTCCTGCGGAAAAAGTGTTGTCAATGACCTTTCCCGTCTTGATATTCTTCAATTTTGTTCGCACGAATGCCGGCCCCTTACCCGGTTTAACGTGCTGGAATTCAGTAATGGTGTATAAGTCACCATTGTATTTTATGCAGAGTCCATTCTTAAAATCTGCCGTCGATGCCATATCTCAAATTTTGCGTAAATCTAACTAATCTAAGCAAGTGTCAGCCCGCCAATACAAGTTGCTCGGTGCAAAAGTCATATTCTTCTTGCACGTGGTTGGAACAAACCACAAGCATTTTGTCCATGCACCATTCTGTTACTGTTTCCAGATACCATTTCTTAGCCGCCTTGTCAAGGTTACTGGTAGGTTCGTCCAATAATACCACCGATACATCCGACAACAGGGCGAGGCCCAGCTTGAGGCGCTGTTTCATGCCAGACGAAAATTCTGAGATCACCTGATCACCGTATTGTTGCAAACCAAGAATTTCAGGGAGATCGGAAGTTTGAAGTCCACCGGACCATGCCTTAAAGCGACGGTGCATTTCAAGTGATTCATTCAATGTCAATTTCTCCATAAGTGACATGTACGGAGCTGCGATGCTAAAATGGCTGTAAAACTGAGAAGGTTCTAGTATTTGACCATCTTCTGAGAAAGAGACCTCACCTTCACTGGGCATTGTCATTGATGAAATGATCAGCAAAAGTGTGCTTTTCCCGCTGCCGTTGGGGCCGAGAATTACGCACTTACTACGGCTTGAAAAGTCGTGATCAATTCCTCTGAATATCCAGGTTTTGCGAAACTTTTTACCGACATTTTTTAAGGAGATATCCAAGAAAAAGAATTAAAAAGGGGCTTTTATGATTCCCTTGGGAGATTCTTCGATGAACTGGAGAATTTGCTTTCTGAAGGGGCCTTCTGCAATTTCAGTCAAAATTGTGGTGATGGCGTTCGAAAGATTCGAACCCTTTACAAAAAGTATCCGATAAATGTCTTCAATGGTATGGACCTCTTGGTCAGAGAATCCTCTTCTTCTTAGCCCAACAGAATTTACCCCTGCGTATGAAAGTGGCTCCCTGGCGGCTTTTACAAAAGGTGGGACATTTTTTCTGACCAATGAACCACCTGTCACAAAACTATGGGCTCCTATGCGTACAAATTGTTGCACGGCAACCAGCCCTTCAAGAATTGAATAATCCTCGATGGTGACGTGTCCTGCAATGGTAGCGTTGTTGGCTAGAATCACATTATTTCCAACCTGGCAATCGTGAGCCAGATGTGAATAAGCCATGACCAATGAATTACTTCCCAAGCTGGTTTTCATTCGATCGGTGGTTCCTTTGTTTATGGTTACACATTCTCGGATAGTCGTGTTGTCTCCAACTTCTGCAGTTGTAAACTCACCCTTGTATTTAAGGTCCTGTGGAACGGCCGAAATAACGGCGCCCGGAAATATTCGGCAATTTTTTCCAATTCTAGCCCCATCCATAATGGTTACGTTGGGGCCGATCCAAGTTCCATCGCCAATTTCAACATCTTCGGAGATGGACGTGAATGAGCCGACACTTACATTTTGCCCGATCCTCGCTTTGGGATGAATATCGTTCATGGACATGGTTTTCATTATTTCTCTTTGACGATCTGAGCCATGAGCTCTCCTTCGGCGGCAATTTTATCACCGACGTATGCAACGGCCCTCATGTGACAAACGCCCCTTCTGATCTCTGACATCAATTCCATATGAAATACCAGAGTATCACCCGGAACTACCTTATTCTTGAATTTCGTTTTATCGATCTTCATGAAGTATGTCATGTATTTTTCAGGATCGTCGACCGTATTCAAAGCGAGAATACCTCCTGTCTGAGCCATTGCTTCGACAATTAAAACTCCGGGCATGACGGGTTTACCCGGAAAATGTCCTTGAAAAAATGGCTCTGTGAACGTTACATTCTTTACCCCTACCACGTGGGTCTTACTCAGTTCAATAATCTTGTCAACCAATAGAAAGGGATGCCTGTGGGGCAATAATTTTTCAATTCCACCGATATCGTAAAGAGGTTCCGCATTCAGATTAAATTTTGGAACCTTGGATTTCTTCTCTTCGGCAATGCGTTGCCTGATGAGTCGTGCAAAATCGGTATTTCCCTTGTGCCCGGGCCTGGCAGCCAGAATGTGAGCTTTTATAGGTCGGCCAACCAAGGCAAGATCACCTACTATATCAAGTAATTTATGACGAGCCGGTTCATTTTGGAAGATGAGCTTGGTAGTGTTCAACACTCCGGTCTCCTTGATCTGAATGTGCGGCTTTCCGAGCAGGTCAGCCAATTCATCTAATTTCTCCTGTGGCAAAAGCTTATCAACAAGCACAATGGCATTGTCCAGGTCGCCTCCTTTGATCAAGTTGTTTTTAGCCAAATACTCGAGTTCCCGCAGAAAAACAAATGTTCGGCATTTTCCGATCTCTTCTTTGAATTCTCCCAAGTGATACATCGAGGCATGCTGTGTTCCCAAAATGAGCGAATTGTAGTCAACCATAACGGTAATTCTGAATTCATCCTGGGGAACCGCGAGCATTTCACATTGCTTATCCTGGTCTTCGTACGCGAGATTCTCGGTAAGAACGTAATAATCCTTATCAGCTTTTTGCTCAGTTATTCCGGCTTTTAAGAGGGCATCCACAAAGGATGCCGAACTACCATCTAAAATCGGTACTTCAGGGCCGTCAATTTCGATTTCAATATTGTCTATTCCAAGACCGTAAATGGCCGCCATTGCATGTTCGATGGTATGCACACTGGCCCCGGAGGATGAAATGGTCGTTCCTCTGGAGGTATCTGTTACGTTGTCTATATCAGCTTTGATTCTGATTCCATCATCGATATCGGTCCGCTTAAACCAATATCCGGTATTCTCTACCGCAGGTTTGAACGTGATCGTGGAAGTGTCTCCTGTATGAAGCCCTATTCCTTGAAGGGATACTTCCTTCCCAATCGTACATTGCTTATCACTCATGCTTTGCTTTGATATTTTTTTGAATTGCTTTCTGAAGTTCGTTTAATTGACTAATCAATTTGGGTAGTCTTCTAAATCCAACATAGGACCGCTGGTATTGACCAATGGCAAATGCAGGTGATCCCTGAACCACAGCATCGTTTTCTATACTGGAACCTATGCCCGATTGAGCAGCAATTTTAACGTTGTCTCCAATGGTGAGGTGACCTGCAATTCCTACCTGGCCTCCAATCATGCAATTCTTACCGATTCTTGCAGACCC
The DNA here is from genome assembly GCA_040220895.1 of Vicingaceae bacterium. Lineage (GTDB taxonomy): Bacteria > Bacteroidota > Bacteroidia > Flavobacteriales_E > Vicingaceae > UBA11591. Next base: position 146,785 of record JAVJVY010000008.1, on the reverse strand, counting down.
TGCAACACCTGTTTGAGCCGCAATGACGGTGTTCTCACCTATTTCGGCATTGTGCCCGATCTGTACGAGATTATCTATTTTCACGCCTTTTCTGATGAATGTGGACCCTAAGGTTGCCCGGTCCACGCAAGAATTCGCGCCAATTTCGACATTATCTTCGAGCAGTACGTTGCCGATCTGAGGTAATTTTTGAAAGTGATTTTCGCTGCTGGGACTGAATCCAAAACCGTCTCCGCCAATCACAACTCCTGCATGTAAAACACATGATTCACCGATCTTGCAGTCAAGGTAAACCGTTACACCGGCATACAAGATTGATTCATTTCCGATCACTACATTATCTCCGATATAAGCGCCCGGATAAATTTTACACCGGTTCCCAATTTTTACGTTCTCACCTATTTGAACTCCGCTAGCGATGTAGCAATCCTGCCCAATAATCGAAGTTGATGGGATTTGAGCATCGATGCTTACACTATTCTCAGGATGGCGAACTGTATCGTAAAGTTCGAGCAATTTTCCAAAGCTGGAATAAGCATCGTTGACACGTATCAAGGTGCAAGAATCATTTAGTTCACGTTCGGGCATGAAGTCTTCCTGAACAATAACTATACTCGCCTTTGTGTCGTAAATAAAAGGCGTGTATTTAGGGTTTGCCAAAAAGGTCAATGAATTCGGTTCTCCTTCTTCGATTTTCGACAATCGGTTGACCTCGACGGAGGCATCTCCATCTACCTTTCCGCCAAGTATTTCCGCGATTTGAGCTGCCGAAAAATTCATCCTTCAAAAGTAGAAAAAATTCATCCCTGAAAAAATTGACCCTTAGTAGGTCTATTTGACTGAATATCATTGTATTACAAAAGATGTCAATCCAAAGCCAATGCCTTTAAAGAATAAATATTAGGGAATCAGGCATTATTAGAAATTGAAAATAATCAGCCAAGGACCTTAGCGGTTTTTAGGATAACAAATAAAGTGTTTCTCAACCGGCTCAGAAAGTGCCGTAACATTCAATTGATCGGCAGCCTCAGTCACATCAATAACTGTGTCATTGCGTAAAAGGATATTTATTCTGTCAATTTTTGGATTATATGCGTTATTGGCAATTTTACCTTTAAAGACATAATAATCTACCTCATCGGGTTTTAGTGCTAATTCTTGAATGAATTTCTTGCGCACTTGTTCAAATTCTTCTTTTGGGAACGGGTCTGATTGAAGCCTGATCTTGTAGAGTTCGCGATTTACGAAATTACTGGCAAGATCGGATAAGACGCGGTCTTCGTGACTCATCCATACCTTGATCGACAAAAAGACATCGCTGTCATCAAGCAAGGCAAATTTCTTCAAGACATCGGGGTTGCTCTCAAATTCATCTTCTGAAATAACATTGTACAAAAAGAATTTGAAAGAAGGGGAGGTGAAAAGCTCTGATCCTTGTTCTGCAAGAAATTTTGCCCTACGAAGAATATTGATCAGTAATTTTTCTGAAGCGATCACTGTCTTATGTAAATAGACCTGCCAATACATGAGCCTACGGGCAATCAGAAACTTTTCTATGGAATAAATACCCTTGATCTCAACAGCGAGGGAGTCATCAAAAACGTCGAGCATGGAAATAATCCTGTCAGTGCTGATCACACCCTCGGATACACCAGTATAAAAACTATCTCGCTTTAAATAATCAAGACGATCCACATCCAACTGACTCGAAACCAACTGATGTAAAAAGTTCTTCTGGTATTTGCCATTGAAAATGGCAATGGCCATGGTCAATTTTCCATCCATTTCTTTATTCAGGGCCTGCATGAATTTCGAAGAAAGTTTTTCATGATTCATTCCTTTTGCAAGAATGTATTCCAACGAATGTGAATATGGACCGTGACCAATGTCGTGGAGTAAAATAGCAATGCATGCAGATGTTCTTTCTTCTTCGGTTATCTCGTGACCTTTGTTTCGCAGTACCTGGATTGCTGCCGACATAAGATGCATTGCTCCAAGGGCGTGATGAAAACGGGTGTGCAAAGCTCCGGGATACACAAGGTGTGTGGCCCCTAACTGCTTGATTCTTCTAAGTCTCTGGAAATATGGGTGTTCAATCAGGTTATAGATCGATTCGTCGGGAATTGAGATAAAGCCGTATATAGGATCGTTAAATATCTTCTGCTTAAAGGACTTCTTCAATATTGGCCTATTTTTGTGCTAAACAATAATAGCGAAAGCTTCGCGTATTACTTCGGTACAATCCTGATAAAACATGTCAAAGATCAAAATTTTGTGGGCAGATGATGAAATTGAAATGCTCAAACCGCACGTCCTTTTTCTTGAAAACAAGGGTTATATCGTATCCACAGCCATCAGTGGTGACAGCGCCCTTGAGCTGATCGAATCCGAGCGCTTCGACATCATGTTACTGGATGAAAATATGCCCGGCCTTTCTGGGCTGGAAACCCTTGAAAAGGTTAAATCACTTCAACCGGCGATGCCGGTTATCATGATCACAAAAAGTGAGGAAGAATCTATCATGGAAGAGGCCATCGGAAGCAAGATCAGTGATTACCTGATCAAACCGGTCAACCCTAATCAAATATTGCTTTCTCTAAAAAAGAACCTTGACACTAATCGACTCATCAGTGAAAAAACGGCCTCTGACTACCAAATGGAATTCAGAAACATCGGAATGCGCCTGAACGAAGATCTGGATCACGAAGAATGGAGAGAAGTCTATCAAAAGCTGGTACATTGGGAACTCGAACTTGACAATACAGAGGAAGTGGGAATGGAAGAAGTCCTGCTGATGCAAAAGTCAGAGGCGAATTTGCAGTTCTCGAGATTTATAAGAAACAATTATGCTCATTGGTTGAAAAATCCCGAGGACGCTCCGGTGATGTCTCATACGCTGATAGATCGCGAAGTCATTCCCAACATCAACAACGACAGTCCTTTATTTCTGGTCATTATTGATAACTTGAGGTATGACCAATGGAAAGTGCTGAAGCCAATAATTTCGGACATGTTCTGGATTGACAAGGAGGATACCTTTTTCAGTATACTCCCCTCAACAACCCAGTATTCCAGGAATGCCCTTTTTGCAGGACTCATGCCTTCAGAAATTGAAAAATTACATCCGCAAATGTGGTTGAACGACGACGAACAAGGCGGTAAAAATAATTTCGAAAAAGACCTTCTTCAACAGCACTTAAAGCGGGTAGGTAAAAGCGTCGACTTTTCATATAACAAGGTGCTAAACATCAATTACGGAAAAAAGCTAGTTGAGCGAATTCCGGGAATGATGAAGAATCCACTGAATGTCATTATTTACAATTTCGTAGACATGCTATCGCACGCCAGGACCGATACTGAGATCATACGCGAATTGGCCAGCGATGAATCTGCTTATCGCTCAGTAACGTTGTCTTGGTTTGAGCATAGTCCGCTACTTGAATCGTTGCGAGAAATAGCCAGAAGAAAAGGAAGGGTCATTATTGCCACCGATCACGGTTCGGTTTTGGTCAAGGAAGCTACAAAAGTGGTTGGAGATAAAGAGACCAACCCCAATCTTAGGTACAAGCAAGGAAAAAATCTAAACTACGAAGCCAAAGAGGTCATTGAATTTAAAAACCCCGAGGAGATCTTTTTACCCCGCATCAATGTTTCACAGAGTTTCGTTTTTGCAGGTGAAGATCATTTCTTTGCCTACCCCAACAATTTCAATCACTACGTCAAGTACTACAAAGACACCTTCCAACATGGAGGTGTTTCACTCGAGGAAATGATCATTCCCCTGGTCCATCTAAGTCCCAAATAGTTGATATTCAATGATGTAAATCTAGGTGATCTTCCAAAGATCGCCAAGTACCTGATTGAAAATAACGATCGGCGTGTCTTTTTGTTCAAAGGTGAAATGGGAGCTGGAAAAACAACCTTGATTAAATCCATTTGTAAGGTTCTTAAATGCCAGGATGAAGTTTCATCGCCTACATTTGCACTTATAAATCACTACTTGAGTGAACGATATGGAGATGTTTTCCACTTTGATTTTTATCGGATCAAAACGTCGGAAGAAGCCATGGATATTGGATTCGAGGAATACATTGACAGCGGTGCCTATTGTTTTATTGAATGGCCGGAAATGGTATTGAAACTTATTTCCGTAAATTACGTAGAAGTTCAGATTGTATCCAATCGACTAACAAGGCAGATTAACGTTCACCTATCATGAGCCCATCCGACGATATCCTGAAATCCTTGGCCAAAGGATTCATGCCTCAGGCCGAGACACTTGAGATCCCGACAAAAAAAAGCGACCTATTTATCGGAATGCCGAAAGAAATATCCATTCAGGAAAAAAGAGTCCCTCTTATTCCCGATGCAGTGGCACTCCTGGTAAATCACGGGCATCGCATCAGAATTGAGTCAGGAGCGGGGGAAGCGGCGAAGTTCAGCGATAATGATTATTCAGAGGCCGGAGCAGAAATTACCAGTAGCACACAAGAAATCTATAAGGCAGACCTGATCTTAAAAGTTGAGCCCCCTACGCTGGAAGAGCTGGATTTGATGCAACAGAATCAGACCCTTATATCTGCACTTCAACTTCCAATTCAACCAAAAAATTTTCTTGAAAAACTCATAAAGAAAAAAGTCACGGCCATCGCTTACGATTTTATCAAGGATGAAGATGAAATATTTCCGATCGTTCGCGCCATGAGTGAAATAGCCGGAACTTCTGCAATCATGATCGCCGCAGAAAACCTGAGTAATAACCTTGGTGGGCAGGGCCAAATGTTCGGGGGTATTTCGGGTGTAACACCCACCAATGTGGTTATTTTGGGGTCGGGCACTGTGGGGGAATTTTCGGCGCGGTCTGCACTTGGCCTTGGTGCAACAGTTCAGATTTTCAATAACAGTATTTATAGTTTAAGGCGTTTGCAGAATAACATTGGTCAGCGCATAAGTACATCTATAATTCAACCAAATGTATTGCTAAAAGCACTGCGCAGAGCCGACGTTGTTATTGGTGCAATGAGAGCATCAGATGGTGGCAGAACTCCGGTAATTGTCAGTGAGAACATGGTGATGGAAATGAAAGTAGGCTCGGTTATCGTAGATGTCAGCATTGACAAAGGGGGATGTTTTGAAACATCTGAAGTAACCACCCACGAAAACCCAACGTTCATCAAACACGACGTAATTCACTATTGCGTTCCAAACATTGCTTCCCGGGTAGCAAAAACAGCATCAATTGCACTGAGTAACGTATTTGCCCCGGCCCTGTTGGAAGCGGGTCAGCACGGAGGTATCGAAAGTTCCATCAGGAAATACAAGGGCATTCAAAATGGCATTTATGTTTACAATGGCATACTTACCAATAAATACCTCGCCGAAACCTTCAACTTGCCATACAAGAATCTACAATTATTGATTTCCAACCTATACTAAGTATTGAACTTTTTTCACAGACTGAAGTATTATTTGATCGGTGTCGGATTAGGAATTATGATCGTTCTGTCAATATTTAAAGACAGAGACCTTACTTCTTGGACGCCAAAAAAACAAGTACTAAAAATGGTAGCGGAATACCCCATGGTTTTAAATGAGCGATCGAATTGTCAGATAAATTGTCTGCATCTAACCGCAGATAGCTTGCGTTCCATTCTTTCCGAAGCAGAGGTAGAAATGTCTTCAGAAGACGCAAAAGATCGCCGTAGTGGGAAACATATACTGATATTGAATCACGAATTAATCAGTGAAGTAGAGATAATGCTCGCTAAAGATACTTGTGAAATTTCGGAGATCACCAACAAAAAAGACTGTTCTTGCCCCTGACTCCTTCGCCTGCCGTCTTTTACCGGCCTTTTTGGGCTAAAAATATCTCACTTTCAGGCCAAGAAGTATTTCATGGAATTTGAATAGATTATTCTTATATTTGCCGACCATTTTTAAAAGTAAGACATGGCCAATCATCAGTCCGCACTGAAAAGAATCAGACAAAACGAAAAAAGGCGTACCAATAACAGGTATCACGCCAAAACGCTGCGCAATGCCCTTAGGTCATTTTTGAAAAATGAAGACAAAAAAGAGGTTACCACTGAGTTGCCAAAGGTTACTTCCTTGATTGACAAGCTTGCCAAGCGCAACATCATTCATAAAAACAAGGCCGCCAACCTTAAATCAGAGGCCAGCAAGCACGTGTTGACCGTGAAATAGTCGGGCAAAAGATTCATTGAAAAGCCTTCCCTGGGGAAGGCTTTTTTTATGGTCTCACATGCCCCTTGAATTTCTTCTTTTCCAGTCGCGTTCAATCGTAGATTAGCCCTATGAATGAATACAAGCATAATCTCAGCATGCGCTTTTGGGCAGAAGATGACAAACCGAGAGAAAAACTCTTGCAAAAAGGTAGAGCCAGTCTTTCAGATGCCGAACTCTTATCGCTGCTTTTTCGGTCGGGAAGCAATCAATGCAGTGCCGTAGATCTTTCTAAAAAAGTACTGAATAAAGCATCAAACGATTTGAACATTCTAGCAAAGATGACGGCTCACGATCTGACGAAAATACCGGGAATTGGTATTGCCAAAGCTACAAGCCTGCTTGCCACCTGGGAACTGAACAGGAGAAGATCGGCCATCTCTTTGCCTGCGAAATTCAGAATACAATCGAGTGCAGATGCATTTAGACTGATGAAAGCCAGCTTTTTTGACCTTGAAGTGGAAGAGTTCTGGATCATTGTGATGAGTAGAAGTAATGATGTTTTGCACAGGTGTCGAATTAGTCAGGGCGGTGTCAGTGGAACCGTGGCCGACAACAAAGTCATTTTTAAATACGTTCTTGAATACCTGGCCTCTTCGCTGATCGTACTTCACAATCACCCTTCGGGTAATTTGAAGCCCAGCAACGCCGACGAAAAGTTGACGAAAAAAATAAAATCGGCCTGTGAAAATCTCGATGTACAATTACTGGACCATCTGATTATACACAATGATCGCTTTTTCAGCTTGGCTGACGAAGGTCTTTTGTAACTTCACCGATAAAAGAAAGGGATTTGTTACTGCTTTATTCAGATAATCCAAGTTCAAGACTTGCCTATACCTGCAAGGTGATTTTTGAAAACCTTTGTGATGTCGATTACCGTCTAACCGTAAGTTTGGAGGATTATTCCGCGCACCGCGGTCCCAAAATCAACTACAGTGATGTTGAACTCGAGGGCCTCCAAATTGTACCATGTGGTTTATTGGGAGAATCAGGAATAGGCTGGAAAACTCCTGAACATTCTGTTTATCGCAATTTTCCGGTGCTTTTCCCCAATAAAGGTAAACTACTTCCATTCGATGTTCTGGCGTCGGTTTTCTATATGATCAGTAGGTATGAAGAATACCAAAATCATCGTGGTGACAACTATGGACGGTTTCGACCCGAAGACAGCATAGCACTTAAGCTAAACATACTGGATAAGGCTTGTGTGAACAGATGGGTGATCTTCCTTGTCGACCAGTTGAACCTATTGTTTCCTTCAAGTATTGAAGGAATTAAAAAGGATCGGGCCGAATTCAGCATTGACATTGACAATGCTTACGCATACAAACACAAGTCTGCTGTAAGAACAGTTGCTTCTATGATAACGAGCACATTCAAACCTTCCGAATTCATTGACCGATTATACGTGCATGCTGGCCTGCGGCCTGACCCATATGACAACTACGAATTTCTCGAAAAAGCCTTTTCAGTTATCAATACGCAGGTCAAGTTTTTTATTCTTTGTTCCAAGTACGGCCCTTTCGACAAGAATATCTCCTTCAAATCCCCTGCGTTTTTGGGTTTGATCCAAAGACTGAAAAAATGGGCGGCGGTAGGCATTCACCCTTCATTTGCATCAAACAAGGACAAAAGTGCCCACATGGAGAAATCAATTTTAGAAAATCTCATGCAAGAAGAGGTGAGTATAAGTCGGCAACACTATTTGATGTTCCACCTCCCGGAAACTTATCGGGGGTTGATCGAAATGGGTATCAAGTCAGATTACAGCATGGGATATTCAAATGCGCATGGTTATCGGGCCGGCATCTCCGTTCCGTTTCCCTTTTATGACCTGGAGGCAGAATGTCAAACCTCGCTTATACTGCACCCTTTCCAATTCATGGACGCAATGTACATTCACCATGTTCCAGAGGGACAGAAAAAGGCTAAAATACATGTTGATGGGCTGTTACAAGAGTGGAACGAAACAGGAGGAGGGATTCATTTTGTATTTCACAACGAATACGTCAATAATAAAAAGCAAGGAGACTGGCGCGAATTTCTTGCCACCATCATTTCCAAAACCAGATGATGACTGAAATTATAAAAGTGTTCGGTTTGCTGATCATTAGCGGAGTGAAATTCTTTTTCGCCCCTTCGACAGCCATATTATCGGGCTACTCTTACCTTGAAACAATCATTATTACTACCTCTGGCGGCGTAGGCGGATTAATCACCTTCTATTATTTTGGTGAATTCCTGCAATACGTCTTTACCAGAAGCAAGAAGAAGAAAAAAGAAAAGAAGAAATTCACCCGACTCAACCGCAGAATAATCAAGGTAAAAAGCACCTATGGTCTGATCGGACTGGCCATACTTACACCTTGCCTATTCTCAATTCCTCTTGGAAGCCTGCTCGCAGCGAGATACTTTGATAAAGACAAAAGAACGCTGCCCTTTATGATCGCCTCTGTGGTATTGTGGTCTTTTGTGCTGACCACTTTCAGTTTATTGTTCAATTGATGAAATATACTGATCTGTTTTTTGACCTTGATCGCACCCTTTGGGATTTTGACAGAAACTCAAGAGAAACACTGCTCGAAATACACTTGGAATTCAAATTAGCGGAAGTAATTCGCGCGGACTTTGAAACATTCCATGCCGTTTTCGCCGAAAAGAATCTGGCCTTATGGAGGGAATTGCGAGGAGGAAATAATGCCAAAGAAGAACTAAGAACAAGAAGATTCACCGATACCATTTTTCATTTCAACAATCAAGACTGGAAACTGGCACGAAAAATGAGTCAATACTACCTTGATGTATGCCCTTATAAACAACATTTAGTAAGTGGAAGTCAAGAGGTTTTGGATTACCTAACTCAGAAGTACAACTTACACTTAATAACGAATGGATTTGGGGACAGTCAACGAATAAAATTAAAGGAGAGCCAACTTGAAAAATACTTTGATCAAGTCATCATTTCTGATGAAACACCTTATAGAAAACCAATGCGCGCGATCTTTAACTTTGCGCTGGAAAAAGCACAAACTCAGGCCTCAAGGTCCGTCATGATTGGAGATGACCTTAGTAAAGACATTCTAGGAGCAAAAAAAGCCGGAATAGATCAGGTATATTTCGCGAAGGTCTCTGGCCGAAGACCCCCGTTCAAACCCACTTATGAAATAACTGACTTGAGCGAATTAATGACCTTATTTTAATGTAGCAAGTATGGTCCTGCCGCCTAACACTTTTTGCCCGATTTCCACATGAATCTGACTGTTCAGGGGCAATAAAACGTCCACCCTTGAACCGAATTTAATAAATCCACATTGCTGTCCTTGTAACACCTCCTGATCGACACTTGCATAACTAACAATTCTTCTGGCTACGGCACCCGCGATCTGCTTGAACAAGATTTCAATCCCCGACGAATGCTTGACAACGGTCGAGGTGTGTTCATTCTCAACAGAAGATTTTGGGTTCCACGCCACATGGAAATGACCGTTGTGGTGTTTGAAATACTTCACTTCACCGGATATGGGGTAACGATTTACGTGAACATTCAAGGGTGACATGAAAACCGAAACCTGCATGCGGTTTTCTTGAAAGTACTCGCCATCTTTCATTTCCTCAATAGCAACAACAGTGCCATCGGCCGGACTGAGAATTCCTTTTTCACTCCTTTCAATCTCTATGTTCGGATCGCGAAAAAATCGAACGATCAACACAAAGAAAATACTGCTGACCAGCAAGAGGCCGTATCTGATTATAGGGAAATCAACCAACAGATACAAAAAAAGCAGATTGATCAAAGCTAAAAGCAAAAACGATACTGCAATCGAGGCAAAGCCCTCTTTGTGAATTGTCATGTTAAGTGGATGATGCTCAAAAGTATAAATTAATGTGATGGCTACTAATTGGCGATAATGGCGAGGTAAGCGAATACCACCGGTGCCGCAAACAAGACGCTGTCGAATCTATCGAGCATTCCACCGTGCCCCGGCATCAATTTTCCACTGTCTTTGACATCGGCTTTCCTTTTTAGAAGTGATTCAAAGAGATCACCCAGACTACCAAAAATAACTACCAGAATGGCGATCAGCATCCAGTCCAAAACAGAAATCTGAGTAGCATAATTTGAAAATGCAAAAGCCACGCCCAGCGACAACACCAATCCACCGAGACTGCCTTCCAGCGTTTTCTTTGGGCTTATACGTTCAAACAATTTTGTTTTTCCAAACGCACTTCCGGCCAGATAAGCTCCGGTGTCATTCGCCCAGACCAATATGAAAAAGCCCAAAGGGATTTCTTTTTGAAACTCGTCGGTCCATGAATATTGCTCAAAAAACCCCATACTGTAGAGGCAAGTAATTGGGACAAAAGCATAGATCATTCCGAACGTTCCATAAGCAAGGCTGTTGAACGGACTCGTAGAGCGTTTGTACACTTCCCTGATCATGAACGCAAGAAAACTGAGGGGAATCAAGAAAAGGAATTTGGAATCGAGGCCGAACGATCTGTTCATAAATACCAATGAAAAAGATAATCCTGCACAAACCATTACCAGAATATCGGCGGTTTTGACCTTGAGCCGTTTGACCAATCTGAAATATTCGTCCATTGACAGAATAAGTATAAGCATGCAAAGAAAACCGAAACTCAGGGAGCCTAACCAAAGGCTACCAATAATCAGGGTAACGTAGGCGATTCCAGAAAGGGCCCTTTGAATAAAGTTAGTTGCTTTCAAAATCACTGATCAGTTTTTTAGTCCTGACAAAGTCTTCGCTTTGAATGTGTATTTCGATTCCTGCACTTACAACGGAGCCGTAAACCGAATCACGCTTGTCCAGAATGGAATATTCAATCGAATTTTCTTCGAGAATATTCTTAACGATCTCAACGAGATGTGCTTGATTAGAAGAATAAATTAAGGTCCAGCTCAAGTAGACGAAAGTAGAACAATTTGCTTATTTCTCGTCCTTTTCCGAGACCGGTTTCTCCTTTTCACTAATGGGATCTTTGGCTTCTGAGCCATTTTTAGAAGCCTTTTTTGCAGCGGCAACAGATGCTGTCAGTTCTTTTTCTTCCTTTTCTTTTTTGTCTTTTTCCTTCTTATCCTTTTCCATTACCTCTTCTCGGGACTCAAACTTTCGCTTACCAAAGATCTTCTCAAGGTCGTCCTTAAAGATCACCTCTTTCTTGAGCAGTAGTTCAGCTAATTGGGTGAGTTGATCCCGGTGTTTGATCAATACCTCTTTTGTCCGTTTATATGCCTCATCTACCATGGCTTTGACTTCTTGATCAATAATCTGAGCTGTATGATCGCTATAAGGTTTGGTAAAACCGTAGTCCGATTGCCCAGATGAATCGTAGAAGCTTATGTGGCCGATTTTATCATTAAGGCCATAGATGGAAACCATGGCATAAGCTTGCTTGGTGATCTTTTCCAGATCTGAAAGAGCACCTGTAGAGATCTTGCCAAAAACAATGTCTTCGGCAGCTCGACCACCCAGGGCAGCGCACATTTCATCCAACAATTGCTCGCGGTTTGAAATTTGACGTTCCTCTGGCAAATACCAAGCCGCTCCAAGAGATTTTCCCCTGGGAACGATGGTTACTTTTACGAGTGGACTGGCGTGTTTCACCAACCAACTGACCGCGGCATGTCCGGCTTCGTGAAAAGCAATCACTTTTTTCTCTTCAGGAGTAATGATCTTGTTTTTCTTTTCAAGTCCTCCTATGATGCGATCTACCGCATCTAAAAAGTCCTGGTGCCCTACTTTTTTCTTCTTTTTTCTCGCGGCAATAAGCGCGGCTTCGTTACATACGTTAGCAATATCCGCGCCTGAAAAGCCCGGCGTTTGCCTGGCAAGAAAATCCGAATCGACACTCTTGTCAATTTTAATTGGTTTCAGGTGCACCTTGAATATTTCCTCGCGCTCAATAAGATCGGGAAGGTCAACATGAATGGTTCGGTCAAATCTTCCGGCCCTTAAAAGCGCCCGATCCAGAATATCTGCTCGGTTGGTAGCCGCCAGAATTATGACACCGCTGTTGGTTCCAAAACCGTCCATTTCCGTTAATAGCTGATTCAGGGTATTTTCTCTTTCGTCGTTGGCTCCTTGAGCGATACCTCTGCCCCTTGCGCGACCAATGGCATCAATTTCATCAATAAATATAATTGCCGGTGCTTTTTCTTTTGCCTGTTTGAACAGGTCCCTGACCCTTGATGCTCCAACACCAACAAACATCTCGACAAAGTCAGATCCAGAAAGTGAGAAGAAAGGAACTTGAGCTTCGCCAGCAACTGCCTTAGCCAATAAGGTCTTCCCGGTGCCCGGGGGTCCCACAAGAATTGCGCCTTTTGGAATTTTGGCCCCTATCTCGGTGTATTGTTTAGGGTTTTTCAAAAACTCCACGATCTCCTGAATTTCAATTTTGGCCTCTTCCAACCCAGCCACGTCTTCAAAGGTGATGTTCACCATTTTTTCCTTATCGAACAAGGTGGCTTTCGATTTTCCAATATTGAAGATCTGGGATCCACCGCCTCCGGCACCGGTCATTCTTCTCATGATAAATAACCATATTCCGATCATTATTATGATTGGTAGAAGCCAACCAAGGATATCTACACCCCAGTTTTTCCTTGTTTCGTATTCGGGAATAAGTCGCTCCTCTTCGGGAAGTCCTTCTTGAAATTTATTGAGGTAATTGATGAATTGCTCGTCTGAACCTATTTCAAGGTAGTATTGAGGACCATTGGCGCCGCCAAAGGTCTTTTTCTGCACACTTTCGTATTTCTGGTTATTGATCTTTTCGCGTTTAATGGAGATTTCCACGCGCTCCCTGTTAACCACGACGATGCGTTCAACATCCTGGCTTTTAAGCATTTCGGCGAAACTATTCAACTGAGTCTTTTCAGGACCCGAAAGGCTGAACAAGTTTATACCGATCAATATGGCCAATATAACACCATAGATCCAATAAAAATTAAAGGGGCGCTTGGGATCACCTGGTTTTCTGCCCTTTGGGGTCAAATTCAATTTAGGCCTCTGCCCGCTTGGTTTTTTCTCTTCGCTCATTTATCTAAAATATCATTCACTAATCTGCCCAAAGGTGTTCAAGATCATAAAAATCACGGAATTCCTTTTGAAAAACATGCACCACTACACTAACAAAATCGATCAACACCCACTCTGAATTAGATAGTCCTTCAACGTGATAAGGACGTTCTTCCATCTCTTCCCTCAACGTTTTCTGAATTTGTTCCGCAATTGAAGCAACGTGTGTGTTAGAATTCCCGTGACAAATAACAAAATAGTCGCAGACCGACGGGTTCATTTTGTAGATATCCAAAGTTACGATTTCTTCACCTTTCTTTTCTTCTATTCCCTTCTTGACAAGATCAACTAATTTTGTGGATGGAATCGAGGGAGCTTTCTTTGTCATATATCTTTAACAGCATACAAAAGTACTCATAAGCCAAGGAACATAATGGCAACTAAAAATGATTTTTCAAAGCAGTCAATTCCGGGGCACCGATTACTCTACCTGGAAAGTGTCACTTCGACCAATGAATTCATGTCGCTGATCGTCGAAAAAAATGCGGCCGAAAACGGATTGATAGTTGTTACCGACAAGCAGACAGCAGGCAATGGCATACACGGGTCCAAATGGGAAAGTGAAGATTATAAAAATTTGACATTCAGTTTGTTAACTGGATTTAACAACCTGGATGTTTCAGAACAATTCTACATCAGCAAGTGCATTTCAATTGCTGCATACAAGTTTATTGATCAACTGGCCGAGCGCCCTATTGCCCGATTGAAATGGCCAAACGATATCTACATCAATGGAAAAAAAGTTGCGGGTATATTATTGAAAAATACCCTGTTAAAAAATTCGATTAGACAATGCTGTATTGGTGTTGGTCTAAACGTAAATCAGCAAAACTTTTTAATTAGCGGCGCTACCTCACTTAAGAATGAATTAAAATTCTCATTCGACCTTCCTGTTCTCCTTCAGAAAATTGTACAGTCCATTGATATGGAGTTGCGCAAGTTGGTAAAAAAGGAATTTGCCATCATCGACAAATTGTATTTTGAACGCCTGATAGGTTGCGATCGGCATTTACTTTACAGGGATCTTGATAATCGAATCATTGAAGCCATCATAGTAGCTGTCCCGTTAAACGGTCATTTGATCCTTCAACTTAAAAATGGCGAGCGACGAGAATACGACCTTAAGGAGATCAGCTTAATTCCAGCTGGGACAGACGGTCAACCAACATATTGAAAAAATTGGTCAGAGGCTTTTCTATCATCATGACCATGAAGGAGTTGATCTCGCCGTTGAAATCAATATGGACCTCACTGCTACTAGCATCTATCTCCTGAATGACTATATCCATTTTAAAAGGAAAAGGCACTTTGCCATGAGATAGCATTTCCACTTTAGTGGCTTCGTTGGTTTCGCCCAATTTTAATCCAAGGTCTGTCATCCCTTTGATTCGAAAGGTGCATGAATCTCCATCAACCACATAGTTTTCTACTTTTTCCTGAGGCAGGAGGTCCCTGAAATTCTCAAAATTTCGGATAAAATCGAAAATGACTTTTGACGAATAAGCCACCGTCTTTGTCTCTGATTTGATAGCGGTCATATGGGCTTCCAGTTTTCGGGGTCTTCTCTCCAGTTTTCCAGCATAGAGAGTTCAGAAGATTGAACGTAATTTTCTCGATGGGCCGTTTCCAGCATGGAAGAGTAATTGCCCAAACTGATCAATTTACAGCCCTCTTTTCTAAAGTTTTCTTCTGCAACAGGAAAACCGTAAGTGAATATTGACGCCATTCCCAACACTTGCATCCCACCTTCCTTCAGGCAATTTACTGCCTTCAGGCTGCTCATTCCGGTCGAAACCAAATCTTCAATAACAACAACTTTCTTTCCCACGCTTAAATCACCCTCGATTTGATTGCCCAAGCCATGACCTTTTGAAGAAGAACGAACATAAATAAATGGCAATTTCATTTCTTCGGCAACCAGAGCTCCAATGGCAATTGCTCCCGTTGCAACACCGGCAATTATTTCAACCTCTGGGAACTCTTTTTGAACGGCGTTGGCCAGTTCATTTTTTATAAAATTTCGTATATTCGGATGCGAGAGCGTTTTACGGTTATCGCAGTATATTGGAGATTTCCAGCCTGACGCCCATATAAAGGGATTTGTGCTTTGAATTTGAATAGCTTTAATTTGCAGGAGAAAGCGGGCGAGATTTCGTGCCGTTTCTGCGTCTTTAATCATCGGGCAAATGTATAAAGTTTTTATCAACGACCGGTCTCTAATTTTGACTGATGACTATGCCGATTACACCTCAGGTTATGACACCCTGTACATTACCTATGCTTCAGAGGAGGCCTTTTTTGAAACCATTGCCCTGCTTCGGGATTCACCTGTTTTAACATCTGTTTGTATCTATACCGATGACCTTGAATCCCTATGGTCCTTATTTAATTCCAAATACGTAATTGTCGAAGCAGCCGGTGGAGTTGTAAGAAATGACGGCCAGGTGCTTTTTATTCAAAAAAACGGGCATTGGGATCTACCGAAAGGAAAAATGGAAAAAGGAGAGACTGCTGATAAAACAGCCTTAAGAGAAGTAAAGGAAGAGTGCGGAATTTCAGAATTGAAATTGGATAAACCTTTTGATACTACCTATTACCTTTTTGTTGAAAACGGTCAAACCAAGTTAAAAAAGACAGATTGGTTCCTAATGGAATCTTCAGAATCCGGTCCGTTTATAGGTGATGCAAAAGAGGGCATCACAGAGGTCAAGTGGATGAATAGGAAATCATGGGAAGAAGACAGAAAAAAATCCTATGCCTCGGTTATCAACATGATGACGTCAATCTTTCAAAATTAACCCCTGTATTTCTTTCGATAATCCCAGTTCGGGCGAGGATGCCGGATACTTATAGATCTCTCCTGCCTTATCCACAAGGCAAAATGAAGGCGTTGATCGTAAGCGGTATTTGTCTGATAAGTCATATTGGCGATCTGCGAAAACAGTTATCCAATCAATGTTCATTTCTGAAATTAGTTTTTCTGCCGATTCTCGCGTTTCATCCATGCAAATACTGATCATGACAAGATCGTTGCTAAAATTGGCATAAAAATCACCAAGAACCGACAGCTGTCTGACAGAAGCCCTGGATTCACTTGACCAAAAGAAAATCATCACCGGTTTTCCTTTAAAGTCGCTAAGGTGATGAAGAATACCTGAGATATCGGTAAGGTTAAAATCTGGCGCCGGCTGTCCGGGCTGCAGAAAGGTCAGTTCATCTATGGTATTTCTTGCAATTAATCGATGCATGGGCGTACTTGCCGATTTGGCAAACTTTTCGAGCATTGACAGCACCATTTCTTTCTTAAAGGTCTTTTCATAATAGACCTCGCGCAAACCATTGATGGCAAATAGTTCCGCTAATTCTTTGCCTTGGACGTACCTATTGGATTGAGCGAATTCCAGGACGGATGTGATAGTGCCTTCCTCATTCACGGCGGCCAATAATTCTATTCCGTTCTTTGCCTGGCTCATCAGAAGAAAGCGGTCTTGATAGAATTGTTCAAAGAACTGGACAAAAGCCAGGTTATTCATAGGTAACTTTTCTACCATGAAGTACTCTTCAAAAAGTGCAGCTTCGCTTGCCATGACTGCATCTTGTAATGATGCCATGCTGTACCTTAAATAGGCTATTAAATAATCCGGCATATCTTCATTGACTGATTTCATTACCGAATCTTTGAATTCTTGGACAGCCGGCCTTGCTTGCTTTGTGACAAAAAGTTGCTGATTCTGTTCCACAAAAGAAGCATAGTCGTTCTGGAATTTCCAAATGGCCTCATTGATCCCCTGGTCAGAGAAATCTTTCAATTTGGCTTTGAATTGTTTGTCGAAAAGCTTTTGCTCATTCAATTCAGCATTATAGGATAAGGTGACGTTTAGATCTTTGCCGGCAGGGACGATCAGGCTGACAGAAATATCCTTTACCTTGATTCGGATCAACGCATCGTCTTCAAAAGGAGCGTTTAGGGTGAAACTCCCATCGTTTTGAACCTTCCATACATCCAGTTTGATTTCTTTGAAGGTGATGAAATCAGAGACTTTATACAAGCGCACGAACTCTCCTTCAAAGCCTTTCAGCGAGCCGGTGATCTGAATAGAACTGGCCGAGAGAAATGTGGTCAGATAAATCAATGAAAAGAACGTGAAATGCCTCATTTGAGAATCTCGGGCAATTTGGAACCTAAAGGAAGAAAAGGCGTGACATCGCCATTGTTTCGGTATATCTCTCTGACAATTGTCGCGTTTATCACAACGTGTTCCGGGGCTGACACGATCATGACTGTTTCCAGCTCGGGGTCGAGCAACATGTTCATGCCCGCAATTTCTTTTTCGTATTGAAAGTCCCTTGAATTTCTTATGCCGCGTATAATGAACTTTAACTCATGCTTTCTGCAATAATCCGTGGTGAGTCCTGAATAGGCAACCACTTCGACCTGGTTACCCCATTTTTCGGCAACCGAATTAATGAAGGCCAGGCGCTGATCTATGCTGAATAAATAATTTTTACTTGAATTCTCACCTATGCCAATCACGACGCGATCGAAAAGCTTAAGTGATCGTTCCACCACTGAGTCGTGTCCGATGGTAAATGGATCGAATGAACCCGGAAATAAGGCTGCTTTTGCCATCCTTTAAAGATTAGGTTACGAAAATCTGAAAAAGCTAAAATTAACCTTTCCATAATTTCTCCGCTCCGCAAAGCCCTCTGTTTTGCTAAAATTTTGATGCTTATCGTGCTCAACTACCAACAATCCACCCGGTAATAACAGGTTTCGCTTATGACATATTTCGACAACTGTCACAGCGTGATCACTGGTATAAGGCGGATCTGCAAAGATCAATCCAAATTGAATACCACACCTTTCAATGTAAGACAGGGCATCTCCCTTGACTATTTCCAGATTATCAATCTCCCATTCCGATTTAACCTTAGCGATGTGTTTTACGGATTGTCGGTCATTGTCTACCACCACTGCCGATTTAACACCTCGTGATATCAATTCAATACCGATGGCACCTGTACCCGAATACAGATCCAATACCTCTAATTCTTCCAAATCCAATCGATTGTTCAACATATTGAATAAGCCCTCACGCGCAAAATCAGTAGTGGGTCTTGTGTGCTGTAAATGACTGGGTTTTAGTTTTCGACCTCTGTATGTCCCGCTGATTATTCGCACAAAAATTGTTGGTATAGATTGATGTAATAGTGCTTGGGGACGGCGTCAAGTGCGGGTGAATAAGACAACATGTCTATTCGATTTCCAAATTCAACCGCGCCCAAGTACCTCTTAAGCAGATCAGCAATGGTTCCATACTGGTCAATTTCACCGAAAACACTAATGGGTTCTGATTCCTGGTTCAAATCGAGTTGCTCAAATACAAATAGGACATAGTAGAGCAGATCTTCGGCAGTGGTGTAATCAAATGAATTATAAAAGCGCAATTCTCCTTTTTCAAAACAAAGAATTTCAAAATGGCTGTATTGAACATGGATAAAACAGCGTCTACCGGAATTTCTTTTTTCCTGCAGCGCAAAAACATCGATAAGCGGTGTAGAAGAATGGAGGAAAAGAGGCGTTGGATAACAGCTTTGCAAATAATCGCAAAGGGCCTTATCTACACTAAACACATTACGCGAACGCAGATTCACAAGTTTATTCGAAAAGAAATACCTTTCGACATCGCTGTCTTCTGTAAAATTTAGGTATGATTCTTCCATTCCGGCTTCAAAGAGGGCTTCCGGTATTAAGGTAGATTTACCTTGATAAAATCCTATGGAAGTATGAAAAAATGGCCCCATCAGCGCCGGATCATTTTCAACAATTCCTCGAATGTCAGCGAGCAAATCAGCATTGCTGTTGACAGAATCAAAAATGAATTCTCTTGTTAGCTCAACGGTATTGTCGGTAGGACTTAAAATGGCGTAACTCATTCCATCCTTGCCTACCTGCAAACTCAGGAACTTAGACGTATTTTTAGAAGCCGTGTAAAATGAATCCGTATAGTTCCGGGAAGGTAGTAGTCGACTTTGTGAATCTGACATGTGCTGGGAATTATTCCCAATTACCCCTTGTGTGAGGTTCTGTCATTGATCCAACTCTTAGGCCATCTTCCAGATCAATGTATTCCTCACTTAAATTAAGTCCGTGCAGGATCTTTTCATTGCTGGCAAAAGCCTCGAAAACCTTGACCTTTAACTGGTTCTTTTCAATTTCGCCAGATTCTAACTTGAACTCTCCACCGTCGCTAAAGGGAACATATCGTAGAGAATCAATAGAAAAGTCCATTTTAAATAAGGTATCTCTAACACTGATCAACAGTGTATCACGGGTTACAATTCCCAGCTCAACCGCTTTCATTTCTGTCAGCGTATCAGGGACAAAACCAATGGCCTTAACGACAGGCATAGAGTCGTTTTTAACATGATTGATCAAAGCATCAAAATTTCCTGCGTATTGCCCGTACAATTTCTTGTATGAAACTTGCGCTGTCCGAATATCCATTAAACGTTCAACCACTTTTGATTCGCGGTAATCTTGCACCTTGACAAAATCAATTTTACGCTGGACAGAGGAATAATCAAGCCAAGCTAAAAAAGCGACTCCGGCAAAAACCAATGCTAGAAATACGATTAGCAAATTGAGTTTCAGAATACCGGAGTTAAACAGTATGATCAGAATAGCTCCAATCACAATGGCAGCAATACCTGCCAGCACCAAACCATTTTGACCTCCACTAAGGGCAGTAAAAAAAAGAATGATCCCCGTAACTAAAAGGAAAGAGGAGAATCCGAACCTGGATAATATGCCTTTAAAATCTGCCATCGCTTTGTTAAATTATAAACGGAAACAAATCTACAATTTTTTTTATGTCTCAAGGGTCTCAGGCGGGATGAATACCCAGCGTGAAACTGCCACAATCAACCTATTTCTTATTTAAACTTTGACTTGCCTTTTTAAACAGGATAACTCGAAAATGCATTCTATTTTAAAAAACACTTCAATTGCCTTTTTAGGGCCGAGGGGTTCGCATTGACCTTAACGACGTGGCTTTTAGTATCCTGTGTTTTAAATCGAATTGCTTTTAAGTCAGAAGTCTTGAAATAAGGAACCACTTCATCTTCAATGAAGAAAACCGCCATGCATAATTCTATTCCTTGTGCACTTCCAACTTCCATGGTATACATTCCCATTTCCAGGGTATAACCATTGACAAGTTCCATGGCTACTTTTTCTTCAAGTGGCTGGGCTTTTCCTGCAAAGCGAAAGGTAAGCGCAAGGTAATATTTGTCGTCAACGGATTGAACTGACAGTGCTATTCCGAAATCTTCATTCTGAGCCACAAGTTCAGGATCCATGTAATACGTCGTATAACCCTCCCCTTGCTCTGTAGATTTAATATTGCATTGAGAAAATGCCGTTTCCGAGACTAGCAATAAAACGAATAAGAAAATACTAATCCTCATCACTTTCATTTTTTCCATTGATAACCAGTTTCTGCATGGAACTTTCGCCTGTTATTCCATTTTTAACCACCATGCGGTAATCTCCGGGAACAAGGTAGTATTTGCCGTTATCGGCCTTTTTTAGATTCTCCATGTCCGGAGATTTTTTCTTCAACTGCTTTTTGTAACCCTCCATTCGCTTTTCATCAATGTTGAATTCCAATTCGGGATAATTCAGCCCTTTATCCAGGTCCTGGCTCCATTCTTTGAGAATTAAGCCTTTTTCCGATTGCAGGCGGAATTGGTATTTGCCTTTATTATTCACGTAAACGGGCATCATTATTGCTCCTTTTTTAAATTCCCCCCAGTTATTCCACTGTTTGCCCCAATTTTCATTATAGTTTACAGACGGAAGTTTAAAAAAATGGATGCCTTTCTTCATGACCAATGGGGACAATTGTTGCAGTTCCGTCACATTTGCACGAAATATAGAGCGGCCATGAGTTCCCACAAGCAAGTCGCCTTTTTCGCTTTGTAGGTATAAGTCGTGGACCGAAACGGCGGGAAGTCCCTTTCCCATATATAAGAAATTGTCGCCTCCGTCCAATGAAATGTAAAGTCCGTTATCAGTTCCGACGTAAAGAATTCTTTCATTTTCAGCATCTTCCAGAATGACATTGACGGGTTCCAATGGCAGGTCAAGGCCAATGCGACTCCAGTTTTTTCCTCTATCGTCAGAACGGTAAATCATGGATTCAAAATTATCCCAGCGATAACCGTTCAACGATAAATACACCCGGTCCGTATCGTGATTTGAGGCCTCAACTCTGGATACCCACATGTCCTCCGGCAAGCCGTGGTCAATTCTTTCCCAATGATTTCCAAGGTCATGACTAACATGAACCAGACCGTCGTCACTGCCAACATAGATCAAGCCAAACATCAATGGAGACTCATCAATGGTGCTAAGAGTGCCGTAAGCGATGTCACCCTTTTTTCCACCCTTGGTCAGGTCCCGGCTCACCAGATCGTATTTATTCCCTTGATTCAAGGAGCGATGAAACTTGTTAGAACCAAAATACAATACGTCTTGATTGTGGCGCGACAAATGAATGGGGGTTTGCCAATTAAATCGCAGGGGTCGTTGACCAAATTTATGCGCCGGGGTGACATTCGTTTTTCTTCCTCCATCTGAGTTAAATCGGTAATAATGACCGAACTGAAAGCCGGTGTAAACGGTTTTATTGTCGCGACTATCTACTTCCACCTGAAATCCGTCACCACCCATTATGCGTTTATAAGGGTACCTACCAATGGATTGCCAGGCCGTGCCAAGTTTGTAATTGGAAGGCCCCATCCAAACACCGTTGTCTTGCAAGCCACCGTAAACGTTATAAGGCTCGGATTGGTCTGCGAAGACGGTATAGAATTGACCTACCGGAGGGGAGTTCACCTTTGTCCAATTTAAACCGCCATCATAGGAAATATTGATCCCGCCGTCATTGCCATTGATCAGATGGCCCGACATCGACGGGCTTATCCAAAGTGCATGGTGGTCGGCATGCTGGTTATCACCTGAAATGGAAATAAAGGTTTTTCCGCCATCTGAAGATTTTAACAATGGAACACCCGTAATATATATATGCTGTTCATTTAAGGGGCTTACTCTTACCTGACCGAAATAATATCCATAGGTATATACAAAGTCATCGAGGTATTCCTGATGTGTGCGGGTCCATTTTCCTGTGCTTTCATTGCAACTGTAAAGTTCAGCACCGATCACTTCGGTTTCGAAAAGATGTTGATTTGCGTCCTCGATAAAGTCGACCAGGTGTCGTGGAAGTGCATCGCCGCACATTATCAGGCTGCGGATAGAATCTGCGGAGAGTTCCTTTGGAAAGTCATTCTTTTCCAGGTATATTTTCAGATCCTTTTCTTTTACGTTCAGAAATTCTTCAGAAGTCATTTCACTGAGCATTTCTTTGGTCAGGCCATCAACTTCTTCTTTTTTTTCTTTTGGCCGCTCATTCTGATTGTCCAGCAAGGCATACAATTGTTCCCCATCGGGTGAAATGGCCAGGCCGATCCGTCCTAACAGGCCTTCGGGAAATCCACTTTCAGCATTTGTCATACTTTGCCAATGATCTCCTCCATCTTTCGAGCGGTAAACGCCACTGGCCTGTCCTCCTTCTTGAAAATCCCAGGCCATCCTTTTCCTGTGCCACAAAGCAGCGTATAAAACATCGGGCGATGCGGGATTGATCAACAGATCTATTGCCCCGGTATTTTCATCAATGTAGAGTGTCTTTTCCCAGGTATTACCACCGTTGGAACTTCGATAAACGCCTCTTTCTTCATTGGGGCTGTATAGGTGCCCGATAACAGCGACATAGATCTTTTCCGGGTCATTGGGGTGCAGCACAATACGGCCAATGTGATGACTCTCGGACAAACCCCTGTGCTCCCAAGTCCTGCCACTATCGGTGCTCAGGTATATGCCAAAACCACTGTAAGATGAACGGCTGGAATTGTTTTCTCCTGATCCCAGCCAGATACTTCCCCCTTCCCAATCAACAGCGATATCTCCTATGCTCATGACCATCTGGCTGTCAAATAATGGCCGGTAGCTTTGTCCATTGTTTATTGTGTGCCAGAGCCCGCCAGATGCATATGCGATGTAATATTCGTTTGCATTAACCGGGTTTACTTCAATGTCCGTAACACGTCCACCCATGATCGTTGGTCCGATGGATGTAAATTCAACGTTTTGAAGCACATGTGGAAGTGAAATGGCCTGACGTTTTTCATAGCCTTTGAGTCGATCTTCTGCTTTACTGACCGATGGAATCTCTTGGGCAATCGCACTTAATACGACAATTGCCAAGCTCAAAAATGATAAGATCGCTTTCTTCATGTGGGCCTAAATTAATAATTATAAAAAGTCAGCATTTATTAGTTTTGTTCAACGACCTTCAATGTGGATCATGAAAATTGAGGTAATCACAGGCGACATTACAGAAATGGCAGTCGACGTCATTGTCAACGCTGCTAATACATCCTTGCTCGGTGGAGGAGGCGTTGACGGAAGTATCCATCAAGCAGCTGGCCCGGAATTATTGAAAGCCTGTCAAGAATTGAATGGATGTCAGACCGGAAAGGCGAAGATCACTCCGGGTTTTAATCTGAAAGCAAGGTTTGTTATTCACGCTGTAGGGCCCGTTTGGCGAGGTGGGAATTCAGGAGAAAGCGAACTCTTAAAAAGTGCGTATCGATATTCCTTGCAACTAGCGGTCGACCATTCGGCAAAGACCATTGCTTTTCCAAATATAGGCACCGGAATCTACCGATTCCCTAGAGAAGAGGCAGCCCTCATTGCCATTCAAGCGGCACAAAACTTTGAACATAATACCAAACTAAAACGATTGGTCTTTGTTTGTTTTGAGGAAGACAACTTCAGGATATACAATAAGATATTGGGAAGTGTTCGCGCTGATCACTTTTTATGAACTTCATAGCCAGCTGATTTCCAGGTGGGAAAACCTCCCGATAAATTATACACTTCTTTAAAATCCATGGACTTCATCATTCCCATGGCCTTACCGCTGCGACCACCGGCCGCACAGTAAACGAAAACTGGTTTTGATCTATCCAATTTCTCGAGTTCCTGTGCGAACGAGTTACTATAGAAATCCATGTGTATGGCACCAGGAAGCATACCCGAAGCCAATTCACCTTCGGTTCTAACATCGAGAATCTGCCCTCCTCTTTCCGCGATCAAGCCGTGAAGTTCCTCTGCATTGACATTGACGGCTATTTGTTCTTCTTGCTCTTTTTGACCTTGGGCGCTATTACCGCATGAGGAGATTAGAATTGTCAAAAATGAAGCGAGTATTAGTTGCATTACTTTCATAGCGTGTAATTTTATTTTTTACAATATAATCATGATTCGAGAATTTCCATAAACTCCATCCAGCCCCCTCCATTATATACATCTTCCATACCGATACCGGTCAAATATTGTGTGACTTGTCCGCTGCGATTGCCGGATGCACAGATCAAGATAAGTGGTTTCTTCATGGATTTTAATTCGTCAAGTCGTTGCGGAACCTCATGCATTGGTAAATTGACCGATTCTTCGACGTGTCCCATTTGAAATTCTTCGACCGTGCGAACATCAACCACACTGCCTTCCTTCTTTTTAATCAGTTCAACTACGTTCATTGTTTTTTATGCAAAGGTAGGACCTATTGGATAATGAACAGTGTGATAATGGTTACAACCAAGGGCTAAAATCGCTTAATAGCCTTAAATTTTTTGATTCCCGGTAAAAGATTTATCTTGGTTTAAAATTTACCAATGAGGATTATTGCACTGTCATTAGCCGTCGGTCTGCTTGCCTCTTGTTCGGGAAATGATGCGGAAGTCAAACGACTTCAGGGAGAAAACGATTCTCTCAGAACATTGCTGACCAAGAGCGATTCAACCATGAATAGTATTTCTGAGACCTACGGCGAGATAGAAAAAAACGCCGAACGCATCGAAGGAAAAAAGGCATTGATAAACAAACTTGCCACTAGGGGTAGGCGTTTGACAAAACAACAAAAGGAATACATCCTACTTGAACTTGATTCCATCAACCAATTACTTGAAGTAAACCGGCAAAAAGTAGCTGAATTGGAAATTGCTTCTTCTACCGGTGGTCAGGTTGCCGGCATGGATCACATCATAAAGAGCATGAATGAGATCAATACGGCAGAAAATAAGGGCCTTGATAATATGAAGCGAGATCTTGCTCAGATCAGCTCTGATTTCAGTGACTTATTCGAAGATTATGTCTATACCGAAGCCGAAAATCTTGAAATCAAAGAACAACTTTCATCCACATCTTCTCAACTGGAAGAAGCTCAGGCCAAGTTGGAATCGACTCAGCAACGGCTTTATACAGCCTGGTATGTTGTTGGAACCAAAGAAGAGTTAAAAGCCAAGGGAATTGTCTACACCAGTGGTCTTTTTGCAAACAAAGACGTGAATGAGGATTTCGATAAAAAGTTGTTCAGGAAGATCAATACCCTTGATTTCAAGGAAATCATCTTGAGTGGAAAAAAAGCCATCATTATAACCACTCATCCATCGGAATCTTATGAATTACAGGGCATAAAAAAGAAGGCCGATAAGATGGTGATCAAGGACCCTGAAAAATTCTGGTCGGTTTCCAAATTTCTGATCGTCGAAATAGAGTGATCAGGGAAAGCTAATCTCTAATACCGGCAAGGATTTTATTGCTTTTTTTATCTGACGGATTTTTTCATAATCACCAGAGGGCAGTACATCACTCTTAACTGACAGGCTGGACTGAAGACGTAAAATGTTAGCAGACACCTGCTCTGCATAGAATGAATACACTGCAAATTCGTTTGAAATATTGATGGGATCAATTTTCTTCATTGACACCGGCCTGGGAAACTGGAATTCATAGGTATAGACATCCTCACCTTTAAAATCGGTATAATAACTGAGGTACCTAACATCTCCCTCATAAGGCAAAACGTGGTCGATCAGGCCTTCCAATGATAACTTAGTGCTAGCGCTCCCCTTTTCCACAGCGGAAGAATAAGTGCAATTAAATTCCGATTGGTAAGGGGGATGATCAAAAAGGGCGCTTTTTTCTACCAAATGCTTTTCAGATCTGACCTTATCCCAAACTGGGGTGTTGTACGATTGGTCAACGCTGGCATCTCCTTCTAATTCCATGTATGCGGCCCTGCAAAGTGTGCTGTATTGGCCGGATAATTGCACTTGTGTGGCAAAGTGAAGACTGTCACCATCGGTATCGACCACAACTTTGGACAAGGTCGAACGCCTGTTCTCTTCAGCTTTTGAAATTGGCGTGATTCCGGTTCGGAAGACGTCGCTTATAGGTTGCTTGTATGCTGCGTAGTCACTAATATGCACCAGGCGTGTTTTGCAGTCTTCCCAATAAAAGGGCAATTCATTGTAAAACCAACCGAATTCACTTCTTTTTGGAAACATGAAATCCAAGGCGTTCTCACCAAAATAATTGGCCAAAAGAAAGTCGTTATCAAAAGTTGGCTGAAAGAACTCATCGCTGATCTCTCCGGAGCGCTTATCAATTAAAAAAGCCGAGTAAAACTGTTCGTCTGACTTTATCAGGAAAGCATAATAAAAGTCATACCGATTATGGTCTCTCACAATGCCATTCTCAAAAAACTCACCCAATCGGTCGCCCCGGGAATCAACTCGTCGATAATAATCAAGGTCATTCTGGTAGTTAAAATTTAATGCAATGTGGTTGTGCAAAAACCTGATCCGCTCAAAATTCGGCTTTTGTCCAACCGTGAGTTTATCATAAGCCTTGGTAAAGGGTAAAAATTGCTGGCTCCTGCTGCCTATTTCCACAGACCTGAGTATGTCAAAAAGATTTGGCGATCTCAATGAAGCTATGATGGCATAGTGGGGAACGTTCAGCAATTGGTTCGAATTATGCACAAAATATCGGTAATGATTAATGACCCAGGTAATATGCGGTAGTTCTTTGTAAGGTCGGCTGTTGACTTCTTTCAGACATCCCGGAAGGTTTTCCTGGGTCCATGTATAATACAAAACGCGGTCACGCTCTGTGGCCTTGACTTTTCCCGCGTTGTTGTGCCCGTACAATTCAATATCCAGGGTTTCATGATGGGTTAGAATGAACTTATAACGGATTTTTGGAATACTGTCATGAAAAAATACCCTGTATGATGCAAATCTTGAATAGTTTTCAGCAAAGGGTATGTCGAGGTGGTAATCAATAAGAACTTCATCGCCTATGGTCAAGCCCTTGATGTAATAGTGATCGCGGTCGTATTCATAAAGGTAGTCGATATTGAAACTCTCAATATTCTTTACTCTTTTCTTGACCTGAACGTCTACAGCCCTGCCTTTCCTGAAAACCTTTACTTCTAAGTGCTTCACATCGTACCCACTGTAATACTCACCGATATTTTTAACCTTTGATGCGTGAGAAATAAAGGTGGGATCATGTACCTCGGGTATTGCAAAATCACTGAGAATTTCAATACCATTCTGATCGATGATTTTATACCGAACCTTTCTTTTAATCTGAAAAGCCTGCGGCAGATTGTCTTTGCCGAAAACATTTATCTTGAGCTCTTCGTCCAAAATGGACAAAGGTTTGCCCGATACCAGGTCGGAAATAGAAGTGCTTCCCTGTTGAGCATGCGTGCCAACTTGCTGAAAAAACCAGAATAATAAAAGGGTCAATAACTTCCGATTACTCACTGTTCTAAATTAAGATAATAGATCAAGAGCCGGAAGAAGTTCGATTCAATTGGCTTGTTGGAGATTCTTGTCGTAATGACGCATCAGCGTGGCAAGAAGCTCTTCCCGCCGGAAGGGTTTAGGTATGTAATCGTTCATGCCTGAGTGCAAACAACGGGAGATATCTGTATTTAAAACGCTAGCTGTCAGGGCAATGATGGGTATATTTCTTTTATGTTCGTCTAAATTTTCACGAATAAATCGTGTGGCCTCATGGCCACCCATCTCGGGCATATTGACATCCATTAGGATCAGGTCATATTCATTGCTTTCGAGCTTTTTAACAACCAGGCTACCATTTTCAACAACGTCTACCTGTGCATCTGTAATCAGGTTGTGCAGTGTGTCCTTTATTACGATCTGGTTGAATTCATTGTCTTCTCCAACAAGAATCCGAATGCCGTGAAGACTGACAATATCCAATTTGCTGTGATTGAGATAGCCGGCGTATTCTTCGGGTTTTGCTATAGAATAAGGGATGGTAAAGATAAATTCGGAGCCTTGTCCCATCTGACTTTCTACTGCGATAGCGCCTTTTTGTAGTTCGATCAGTGTTTTTGAGATCGACAGACCAAGACCCGTTCCACCATATTTTCGCGAGATACTGGCTTCTGCCTGCTCAAAGGCTTCAAACAGGTGATCGATTTTTTCTTTGGAAATACCAATTCCGGTATCACTGACCCTGAATCTAATATCAGCTTCACTTCCTTCAACAAGTTCTACCTTGATACCGACCTTGCCCTTCTCAGTGAATTTGATGGAATTTCCACAAAGGTTTATCAGCACCTGATTCAATCTTGACGGATCGCCCATCAGTAACAAGGGCACGTTCGGATCGATCTCTGTTTCAAAGGTCAAGGCTTTTTCTTCTGCCTTGAATCTCAGGGTATCATATACTTGTTTGAGTTGATCTTTAAGGCTGAAAGGTATCTTCTCTAATTCTACTTTTCCAGCTTCGAGTTTCGAAAGGTCCAAAATATCGTTAATGATGACCAACAAGCTTTCCGATGATTTTTTAATTGCCAATAAATAATTGGCCTGTTTTTCGCTCAATTCGGTATCGAGTACTAAACTGGTCATGCCCAGCACAGCATTCATTGGCGTGCGTATTTCATGGCTCATGTTGGCAAGAAACTGTTGTTTGAAGGCCTCGCTCCGCTCGGCCCGATTACGCTGTTCTTCTGCCCTATTTTTGGACATTTCAAGTTTCTTGGAAGTCTTCTGTATGAATCGGTTGCGGTTATAAAGGCCTGCCGCGAGCAATAAGATCAACAATGCCGAACCGAGCAGGATGTTCCTGGTTTGATCCTTATGGTTCATTTCGGTCTGATGAGCAAGCTCTGCCTGTAATTCTCTTTCTTTGTTAGCAAGGCTGTCAGCAAGGGCTTCTTTTTCATATTTGTACTCGTATTCCTGCCTGATAACCATCCGATGGTTTTCTTCACTTTCAAGGCTGTCTCTTATGCTGATGTAATACTTGTAAAGCTCGAGTGACTTTTTATACTGACCCATGGCGGCGTAGCTTTCACTCAGTGACCCTGAGGCCAATTTGATTGCTTCTATGACTCCCAGATCCTGTGCCAGAACAAGTGCTTCACTGCCGTACATGATGGCCTCATGGTATTTCCGCTCCTTGATATAAATAGGAGTCATACCTGCCAAAGAAAGGGCCTTTCCCGCATTGTCACCTATTTCTTCGAAAATGACCAGACTTTTATGGTATTGGTGCAAGGATTCGCGGTAATTCCCCTGAAGAAAATTTATGTTCCCCACGCCCTGCAATGAATAGGCTATTCCGCGCTTGTCTCCTGCTGTGGAAAAGATCTTCAAGCCCTGTTTGTAGTATAACATGGATGTGTCAAAGTCCAACTTCTTTTCATACAATTCACCCATGTTCTTATAGGTATAAGCCATGCCAATGGCATTGTTGATCTCCTGATTAAGCTCAATGGCCTGGATGTAATGTTCCATGGCCTTATTGGGGTTTTTCTGATCGGCATAGACCATGCCTATGGAACTCAGTGTGGTCGCCATGCGTCCTTTGTCCTCGAGCTGCTCAAATATTTTAAGGGCATTGGTATAACTTTCAATGGCCTTTCCAAAAGCTCCCTGGTACCAATATATGTTACCTATATTGCTGTAACAGACCGCCATGTTTCGCTGGTCTCCGATCTCTTCATTTATCACCACTGCCTGCTTGTACAATTCGATGGCCTTTGAATAATCACCCTGATTTGAGTGAACGATGCCTATGCTGATAAGAGAAACCGAGATGCCCCTCTTGTCGCCAATTTCTTGCCGAAGCTCAAGGGCTTTGGAATGGTTTTCAAGCGAAAGATCAAAATTGCTTTTGCGGTAATAGAATTTACCTCGCAAATGATAGGCCTCAGACAAGTACTTTTTGTGCCCAGCTCTTTCTGCTAATTCCTGCAATCGAAAAGCATCTGACAGAACGCTGTCATATTGACCAATCCCGTAGTGCAGCCATCCCAATTGACCCATGGCATCCATACGAACGCTATCTGCTCTGGAATGATCATTCCAAACGGAATTCAGGCTATCCATCCTGGTATTGGCCAGAATAGAGAGATTTAATAACAGCCCGAAACAAATAAAAATATATCTCACAGGTAGTAATTTATCGTAATTATAAACTTGAGATAACTAAACAAATGTAACTTAATTTCAATAAGTTGTGAAAATAACGTATGCCAAACCGATGCTGTAGAATGGGAAATATCAAGGCCAATATTTGTGGCTGTGAACCACAATCTAGTTCAAAAAAATCGAGATGTTGAAATTTTCGAAAGCTGGCTTTTATCTACAATTAATTCAAATGTCATTTTTTGCACAGTTTTCTTATTCAAATCATGCCTATTTTCGTGAAAAATGAAATGATGAGAAATATTTTCGCTTTATGCTTAAGCCTTCTTACTTTGACAATTGCTTGGGCCCAAGTTCCAAAGCGAGTTGTTGTGGAACATTTTACAAATACACGCTGCAGTATCTGTGCTCAAACGAATCCTGGATTTTATAACAATCTTAAGAATCACCCGGATGTTCTTCACCTGGCCATTCATCCAAGCGCCCCTTATAATGCGTGTTACCTTCATGGCCTGAACCCCACCGAGAATGATGCAAGAACCAACTACTACAACGCCTACGGAGCAACACCCCGGTTTTTCATCCAGGGCACAAGAGATCCAAATGCCAATACCTCAAATCCATCTTTTTTCTCTCCACATACCGGCCAATTAAGTCCGGTTGAACTAAAAATTGAACAGGTCAATCTGCCGAATGATTCATTTGAGATCAACATCAGCATCTTAAAATTAGCTAGTGATACTTTCGGAAATCTTAGGCTATTTGTTGCCTTGGCTCAGGACAGTGTGCTATACGCCGGTCCCAATGGCGAGAATTTGCATCACGACGTTTTTATCAGGGCACTTTCAAATATCAATGGTGATGCGCTGAATCTGCCTGCCAATATCGGTGATAGTATAATCTTTAATTATGCGGGGAGCATCAGTAATGATTGGATTAATTCTCGCGTATTTGGATTAGCCATTCTCCAGGAAGAAAGTAACAAACAAGTTGTTCAGGCAAATGCCACTAATTCGATGTCTTCTCCTCCACTGGGAATAAAGAAAGAAAGGCCCTTATCTTTTTCTGTCTATCCAAATCCAGGCAATGGCCAGTTATTTTTAGACTCAAAACACGAACTGGATGTAACCATCTACCTTATGAATGGAAGTATCGTAAAATCACTGGAATACGCTGCGGGCAGCCCAAAATTACTGGATGTTGAGCTTGATCCCGGCCTTTATTTTCTGGAAGTTATGCACGGAAACAGGCGAGCGGCCCAGAAAGTCATTGTACGTTAGCTACTGACAGCTTGCCAGAATAATTGTTTCCACTCTATTCTTTTACCTTTAGTACGGTAAAAGATTGATGTGAATCGAATTCCGAGCTTTCTTGTTTTATTCTTTACGTTCTGCTGGATAAATGCACGATCACAAGTGTTCGTTTTGAAAGGTCAAGTAGTGGAGGAGTCCAGCAGGGAAGCGTTGTACGGGGCCACGATTTCTTTACGCCAAGGCACAGATTCCACCTTTGTGTCAGGTGTCATTTGCGATACCCTTGGATATTTTCAATTTGACTCGATCAAACCGGATGACTACACTTTGCGTTTGTCGTTCATCGGTTTTGTGAGTAAAACGATACCACTTAGCATCTCGAAAAAAGACCTCGATCTGGGAAAGATTGAATTGAGGATTTCCGATATTTTCTTGGAGTCTGTCGAAATCACCGGACAACAGTCGATGATCGTAAAAGAACTGGATAAGACAGTGTACAACGTGCAAAGGGATCTCTTGTCTGAAACGAGTTCATTGTCCGAAGTACTCCAAAACATCCCATCGGTATCGGTCGACATAAATGGAGCGGTGACCTTGCGAAATTCTGCCAATATCACCTATTTCATCAACGGAAAACCTTCGGCCATGCTCAGAAGGAATCCTTCGGCCATTCTTGAGCAAATACCGGCCAGTTCGATCGACCGCGTCGAGATCATCACCAATCCTTCGGCCAAATACCGCCCGGACGGCATTGGGGGCATCATCAACATTGTGTTAAAAAAAGACGACACTGAAGGTCTTGCAGGACAAATCGGATTGTATGGGGGAACTGAAAATCGCTACAATGGCAATGTAAATTTGAATTACAACAAGGAAGATTTTGGATTATATGGGAATTACGGTTTTCGCCATTCAGCGGGTATCTACTTATTTGGAGATAGCCGGCTTTTCAAAAATCCCGTCAATCAGCATTCAACCGGAAGTTATCAAGAAACGGGCAAATCAAAAATCGATGCGCTCGCTCATAACTTTTTGCTTGGCATGAATTATGACCTTAATGATCAAAGCAGTCTGGAGCTGTCTGGAACCTACTACCTGCAAAATTCGCTTCATAAGAACGAAGCCGAAATCGCCGGACTTGATTCGTCAGAAGGGCCGGATTATTTTTTTACAAACCATCAGATCAACGATGAATTTGAAGAAGAGGGTGAAGTGAACTTGGCCTTCGAGCATATTTTTAAAAACAATGAAGATCACACTATCTCATTTGAATCAGCCTATTCGGCCTTTAATGAAAGAGAAGACCTCGAATACCTGCAACAATTTCAATTTCCTAATAATGATTTGCAGGTATTGAACAACCTCATTCAAAAAAGTGGATACCAAATAGAAGTCATCTTAGATCATGCAATACCTGTGGGTGAAGATGGTGAACTTGAAAGTGGGTATAACGGCGAGCGAGTGCACGAGGATATCCGATACGACCTTAGTGGGAATTCTTCTCAATTTCAATTTGATCAGGAAATCCATGCCATATACACTCTGTTTAATAAATCCTATGAAAAAGTGAGTTTTAAAATTGGTTTGCGCGCGGAGTGGACACAAATCAAATCTCAACTCCTAGCTCCTGTAGATTCACTCTTACCCAACAAATACTTCAAATTGTTTCCCACGCTACACCTTGGGTATGAACTTGACGACAACAAAAACATCTCCTTGAGCTATTCCAAGCGCTTGAACAGACCCGACGCCGATGAATTGAACCCAAATCCCGAATTCAGCGACCCCAGGAATGCAGAATCTGGTAATCCGGATATCAGGCCCGAACAAATACATTCAATTGAACTGGCCCATCAAGTCATAGGTAAAGAAAGAAGCCTGACAACCACTCTTTACTACCGATACAAATACGATGCATTCACAAGCATTCAAAATTCAATTGGTGACAGCATCGTACTAACAACCATCGCAAACCTCAATACAAGGCAGTCTGGTGGAGCAGAAGTGGTCTTGTCCAATCAAATCAATAAGAATTGGAAGTTGGATCTTACAGGCAATGTTTACCTCACTGCCATCGATGCAAGCGACCTGGGTTTTTCGGGCCAGAAAACTGCCATCTCTGGGAATATCAAGGGCTTTACTACTTACAAATTTAAGAGGGGTCTTTCAGCCCAACTTAACTTTTACTATTACTTTCCATACATTACTCCACAAGGCCAGCGTGAAGCCTACTACTACATGAATGCCGGTCTTAAAAAAGAATTGTTAAAAAAGCGTGCGGCAATTTCGATAACCGCTACAGACATTTTATACACATATCAAGTAAATCGATCGTTCGATTCTGACGAAATCGATCAACAAACAAGTATCAGAAGGAAACAGCCGGTAGTATTTGTAGGGTTTATATGGAAATTCAACAATTTCAAGTCGAAAGAGGACCTGAATTACGAAGGTGAAGGCTTAAGAAGGTAGTGTTAAGCTGAAAAATAAGTGAGCTACAAAGGGTTGGATCGGAAACATTGGGATTAGAGGAAATGGTTGAAAAAAAAGGGTATGTGCTCTGGCTTGAATAAGCACAGTCATTTTCTTCTTATCTTTTCACTTCCATCGGGTCTTTAATGCATAACCTACCACAAATTATACAAAGAATTACTACCATGAAACACCTATTCTCTGCCATTACCGCTTCCCTGTTACTTAGCATGTGCAGCCTGGATGGCAACACCCAGTCAAAAGCGCCGGAAGAAAAGATTGAAAAAATGTCGGAAGCAGAACTACAAAAATTTGATGTAGCCTATTTCGCCAGCGGATGTTTTTGGTGCGTCGAAGCAGTTTATGAAAGTGTGGAAGGCGTCAAAGAAGCCGTCTCAGGATATGCAGGTGGAAACGAACAAAACCCCACCTATGAACAAGTAGGACGAGGAGAAACAGGCCATGCAGAAGCGGTAATGGTCTACTACGACGCCCGGGTCGTATCCTATGAAACTTTGGTGAAGGTCTATTACGGATCGCATGACCCCACCACCGTTAATGGCCAAGCCCCTGATTTTGGCAGGCAGTACCGATCCATCATTTTTTATCAGAGCGAAAAAGAAAAAGCCATTGCCGAAAACTTCAAAATTCAGCTAGCGGCATCAGGTATGTACGATCAGCCCATTGCTACAGAAATTGTGCCTTTTACTAAGTTTTGGAAAGCCGAAGAATACCACCAGGATTACGAAAAACTACATCCCGAAAACTCCTACGTTCGGAATGTATCCATTCCCAGGTTACGTCGCTTTCAGGAGAAATTCCCGGAGTTATTGAAAAAAGGCCACTGAATGAGGGCCACAGTGGCACTGTATTTACATCGTTTTCTTTTAACAGTTCATTCGCAGGCAAAATACTTTCTTTACCTACATATGTCATCAGATTTTTTCCTTAATGACGAAATACCTTTTTTCGATCGGCTTGATTTTGTCAGTCATGTTGAGTTCCCTTAGCATAACGACTGGCAGGGAAGGAACATAAATCACAGAATCTTTTCTCCTGCCTTATAACGGCGTTTGCATTGCAATTTGTCAAAGTGATTTATCAGAAAATACGGTTTCTTATCCCGCTGACGGAAAAAAATCAGGGTTAGGTGATCAAGTAGCCGAAAACAATGAAGAAGAAAAACGTCATGTTAATAGCGACAGAAATCAAAAACCGGTAAAAACAGTTTACCTCTCGGGACTGGAGAATCTTATTTCCGAAAAATCAGGCATGTACACCCAAGGCATGTCAACGCTCCAATATTTCTTTGCCACAGTTTCTCCCAGGTACCTAGTAGTGCAGGTTTTCAGACTATGATTTAACGGTCTGTGGGCGACCGTAACTCCATGTCCGTCAAGGTGATATATTCATCTTACTGCAGGCCCATCGCCATTGGTGAAGCCGCATCTACTTTTTTTTTAATTCAATCTTATTAGTATTAGTCAATTCATAAAACCATGAAAAAATTACTGATCGTGCTGGCCACCGGAATTATTCTGGTCAACTCGGCTTGCGAATTGAAAAACGAAAAAGAGCACACAGAAGAAACGGTGTTCTTCGCGACCAGTCCGTTTAAGAAAGATACATCCATCACGGCCGAATATGTCTGTCAACTTCATGCAATTCAGCACATTGAACTACGGGCCATGGAAAAAGGGTACTTGCAAGGCATTTATGTGGACGAAAGTGAATTGGTGCACGAAGGGCAATTAATGTTCAAGGTAATGCCCATGATCTATCAGGCAGAACTTCAGAAGGCGCTGGCCGAGGTCAATTTTGAGCAGATCGAATATGAGAACACCAAGAAGCTGGTCGACAGTAACGTGGTCTCTGCCAATGATTTGGCACTGGTCAAAGCGAAGAACGACATGGCCAAGGCAGGTATTTGGGGGATATAATCTATTCTTTGATGATGCCGTAGAAAGCAAACTTCTTATTCTTTCCAATGGCCCAATTCGCATTGCCGAAATCATAATGCCAGTATTCCTGGGCATCGCAAACAAAATCTTCTTGTTCGAACAGTGACATTAGTAATTTTCGACTGGCTTTCGCCGCTTCGCTGATTCCCGGATGGTGAGGGTAGCACTCTTGATTCAAATCGATCTTCATTCCCTGGTTGGTTCCGAAATCCATCACATCGTCTGTATTTAAGTCATAGATCAGGGCATCAACGGCGCCGCCGGTTGCGTGCATCGATTTGTTGAAAGGCGCAATGTATTGAGATACGGTTTTATGAATTTCTTCCAATGAACGCTCAGGTTCTTTTTTTTGAAGAAAGGCCACTTTTTTCTCCCATAACAGGCGCTGGTGTTGAAAGGATCTCCAGCCCGAGCGTATAATGAGCGTTTTATCCTGTTCTTCGAGTGCCTCGGCAATATTTCCGATCTTCTCGATCAATTCTTCTCTAACCAGGTACTGGTAATCGCTTTTGACCGATGGTTCGAAGATAAGGTCGAGTCCACTTTCCAGGAGGCTCACTAAGGGTGATGCATTTTCAATGATGGGTATTTTTGGTTGAAGTTCGATGATCTCCCGCTCCCGCTCATCAACCATTTTACAATATTCTTGAATCGTCATTTTATAGCACTACTTTTTTAATGTATGGTGAACTCATCGCTGTGAGTAGAGCAGAATAGTTCATGTCAAATGACAGTTCCTGGCCCACTTCAATCTTCTGTTTTTTCTTATTGATGATCAAATGATCACTGCTCGCACCTAAAATTTCTATGCTCCTTCTGGGGGTCAATCCACTGATTCTCACATCCTGCCTGCCAACTCCCAGAATTATTCTTTTCATCATTCCCTCATCTTCGAAATGCTGCAATTCACCGAATGAATCCTGGCAACTGTTACCGTAAGGCATGGAAGGCTTTGTTTTAGATTCAATGACTTCGGCGATCAAGGTAAATGCATCTGTATTAAGTCCCGGTATTGCAAGCCGCTGGAGCGGCTCGCGACCAAGAAATATAGCTTCACCCAATCGCAGGTAGTTTATCTTATCAATGTTCTTTGTGCTTCTTGACCAATTGTAATTGGCCGAACTTCCGCCGGATACATAGGTTAGCTCTAAATCGAATCGCTTTTCAATCTGGGATACAATAGCCGACAGCGCATTCATATTTCTATCATCGGGTTCAATTCCTCCGAAACAGGCAAGATTTGCTCCAATTCCTACCAGGGAAATTCCCTTTAGATCCAATACTTTTTCTGTAAAATCAAGTATGTCGCCGGGTAAGATACCTTCCCTAAGATCACCCAATTCCAACATCAAAATTACCTTGTGTTTGGTATGTCGCTTCAGTGAAATTTCTGATAATCTTTTTATGACCTCGTATTCGGTGTTGTGACTGATATCCACAAATTTTACCACCTCAAGTGCCTGACTCATCATGGGACTTCGAAGCAGCACGAATATTGACTTAATGCCTGCTCGACGCATCTTTCTGATGTTCCGCATCCTTGAATCGGCAAGCACGTTTATTCCGTTTTTTGCAAGTACCCTTGCAATGGCAACGTTTCCGCCAATTACTTTGGTGACGCCCATTAATTCTATCCCCTTTGATCCAA
This sequence comes from Vicingaceae bacterium, assembly GCA_040220895.1. Classification (GTDB taxonomy): domain Bacteria; phylum Bacteroidota; class Bacteroidia; order Flavobacteriales_E; family Vicingaceae; genus UBA11591. The sequence continues at coordinate 108,711 of JAVJVY010000008.1, read as the reverse complement.
ACTGTTTTCTTAAACAATTGACGTTCTGGCCGATCTTATTCAAATCAATTTCTATCCTAGGCGCTATCATATTGGGAGTTCCCGCTTTTCAAGCTCAGGAAATTCCCGCTTTAAGGCTTGAACCAGTTTATCGCAGCCGTATTTCAAGGCATCGACAACGGGTCTGCGATATTTTAATTCGTATTCCAATTGAGCAATGTCAATTTCGGCATCGGTCATGCCCTCGTGGTTGAGGGTAATGGCAATAACCTTGGTATTGCTGAATGATTCAATGAGTTCAATTTCACTTTTCAATGTAGGCATTGGAAAATCCGGGTAATCGCAATGGTTCTTGCGCGTTGGCGGATGCTGAATGATGATGCCATCGGGCATGGCACCTCTCAAAATTGCCACCGATGAGGTAAAAGCCGGGTGACTCAAGGCTCCCTGACCTTCTACAATGATGATGTCGGGGTTCTCTTTTTCATTGGCTCGACACACCGCATTTTCCACTTCTCCGGTGGCATAGCCCGAAGTCAATACATCCACGGCCACGCCGTATTTTGAACCTTGCAAGATTCCGGTTTGACCCGTTGTGACAAATATTGCTTTCAGGCCTTCGTTCCTGAGGGCATTCACCAGTAAAATAGCTGTTGTTCTTTTACCAACGGCACAATCCGTTCCCATGACCGCAATGACTGGTACATTAACTTGCCTTATCTTCCCTGAAAAATTATGCTGATCTTTTTTGTTGGGTGGTTTTCGTACATCCAGGATCTTGACTCCGTGTTTGGCAGCAAGTCTTACAAATTCTTTGTCTTCGGTCAGAAATTCGGGAAGGCCATTTACGATGTTCATACCCAGTGTCATTGCCAAAATCAATGTTTGGCGCTGATCTGATTCGAGGAATGAAGACAAGGGTGCAATGCCGTATATGAAATATTCCGGGACAAAGCCAAGGCTATCAACTGCCTTGACCGTGCTGGAGAATATTGGAATGCTGTTTTTAATTCCATCGAGTATTTCACCGGCATCCGATCCGGCTTTGCTGCTATCGATTATGCCGACTATGTCGTACTTGTCGGATTGCCGTGCCAGGCCATTGGCGACCTTGCCATCAACTTTTGAAAATTCATTCTCACAATAAACCAGTGCTTTTGCCATTGTATTCTTTGTTAGTGACGCCGAAGTGAGAAGACTATCACCTCGAACCAAGAATTTAGTTATGAAACATTGACATGTTTCATGTCTGAAATCAACTGAATACAATTAAGAGAATTCGCTACCGGGGAGTGTCAACGCAAATGAGGTATATCCGCAACATTTGACTTTTGAAAGGTATGATTAAAAAACGGTCTTTCAACGTAGTCACTGCCAGTCAACAATACTATGAGAATTGAGGGTTAAAACAAGCCTAATTGGTGGACCTACATCCCATTGGGTTTTAAAATCGGTAAGAGTACCCAAGTCTGAATACCTGTGTTTCAGCAAAATCATCACTGGTGTAATAGAACCCATTTCCCTGAATTCTTTTGCTGATGACAAGGGTATTCAATACATCTGTGGCATTCAGGAATAGCTCGCCTTTTTTGTTCTGAATGCTCTTTTTCAAGCCAATGTCAACAGAAAACCTGGACTCGATTCTTCCTTGTGGAATGATGTCGGGCGCGAGGTAAATAAGGGTTATTTGCCCGTCGATGTTATCAGGTAAACGAAGCGTATTGTTCATTTTAAGATTACCCGAGTAAATCGCCTGAGTTTCTGAGATCAAGGTCTGGGGCACGGGATACTGGTTTTCCACCTGGTAGGCATCTATCTTGTTGTAATAAAACAGTTTCGTAAACTTTATTATTTATGCCAAATGAACTAACTTGGAATGCCTATTTATATCATCATGAAACGATACAATTCTATCATACAAATTGCCATTATTGGGTCTGCGTTTTTGTTCATAAATAGTAATTCCTCTGCTCAGGCAATCGACTGGAATATTGGTCAAAAGATTGTTGCCAGTGACCGTTCATCAGGAGATTTATTTGGTTGGGCAACCGCTATTTCGGGCAATACTGCGCTCGTTGGTGCTTATGCTCAAGATGTTGATTCGGCAGGCTCAAACAGCATGTCTTTTGCGGGTCTTATGTATTTCTTTGAATATGATTCTGCTTTTGGTTGGGTTGAGACACAGCGAGTAAATGCTTCCGATCGCGATACAAACGACTGGTTTGGAAGGGAGATGGCTATTGATGGAGATTATGCCATTATTGGCGCGCCGAGAGACGAACATGATGCGTCGAATTCCAATCCTTTGGCAGATGCCGGATCGGCTTATATCTTCGAACGTAATTCAAACGAGTATTGGAATGAGGTGAAAAAACTTGTTCCATCCGACAGGCATGCAGGGGATCAATTTGGACTTAAGGTAGATATTCATGATGATTACGCAATTATTGGAGCCGATAAAAATCCTACAGATACGATGAATTCCAATTCTCAAACCTGGGCTGGTGCAGCTTACATTTTTAAAAGAAATTCATCAGGGAACTGGCTTCAGGTACAGAAAATCACGGCATCTCCCAGAAGTAGTTTCAAATTGTTCGGTTCATCTGTAGCCATTTATGACGAGTGGGCAGTAGTTGGCGCAATTTTTGACAATTACGATGTGAATGAATCTAATTTTATGTTCCAATCCGGTTCAGCATACTTCTATCAAAGAAATGCTTCCGGGAAATACATCTTTAAACATAAAGTCACGGCCAATGTTCGCGATACCAGCGCACAATTTGGTTATTCGGTTTCTATGTTTGGTGATTATACGGTTATTGGGGCGGATTATGAAGATTTCGATAGCACCGGGGCTAATTATGTTATGAATGCTGGTGCAGCCTATGTCTTTAAGAAAAACGCTTCAAATAATTGGATTTTTCAAAATAAACTAAGCGCGAAGCATCGTGGGCAAAACTTGTGGTTTGGTGAAGACGTGGATGTTGACGACAACCTGATGGTAATCAGTAATATCGGAGATATATATGATTTTAATGGAACAGCATTGACACATGATAAAGGAACCGGTTCGGTTTTTGAAAAGAATAGCGCCGGAAAATGGGTGCTTAGACACAAGGTTTTCTCTCGAGATGGCACGGGAAACACTCATTTTGGCAGGACTGTTGCTGTTTCAGGTACGAACATCATTGCCGGAAATCAGTTTCAGTCGTATGACCAAAATGGTCAAAATTTCATAAGCAGCGCCGGTGCAGCATATATTTTTCAGCCATGTTCAACTGTACTTAGCCCAATTGATACCAATTACATCTGTCAAGGAGATAGCCTTTACTATAGGTTCACATATCGTTCAACAGCCGGACTACATTTAGACACTGTTGAGTCATATTACGGGTGTGATAGCGTCATTCGAATGGAGTTGATAATCAAGCCGCGACCTACGGTCGATAGTGTTTTTTCTGCGAGTCGTTGTGGTAGTGGAACACTCCCTTTGTCTGCTTACGTAAGCCTGGGTAGTCCGCGCTGGTATACCGTTCCTACAGGGGGTATCAATTTCTTCACCGGCACGAATTACACAACACCTACCTTGTCTTCTACCACTACTTATTACATCGGGGGTTTTTACAATTTATGCAGCTCCTCATCGCGATTGCCTATTACAGCAACCATTAACACTGTTCCATCGATAACAGGCACATCCTATGGAAGTACATGCGATTCTGGAACCGTCACCCTCGCTGCAACTGCAAGCAGTGGTTCCTTAAATTGGTTTACGGCCTCGACCGGAGGATCTAGTGTCGGCTCGGGATCGCCATTTACAACACCTGTACTATATTCTACAACGGGTTTTTATGTTGAAGCGAGCGATAGTAATTGTAATTCGTCGAGAACGGCCGTGCCTGCCTATGTTTATCCAACACCAACAGTGAATACTACAATGGGCTCTAGTGTATGCGACAGTGGTTCAATGTCCTTGTCAGCTACCGTTAGTGCAGGAACCTTATTATGGTTTCCGGGTCCGACCGGAGGACCGGCTCTAAGCTCCAATTCACCGTTTATAACACCCGTTATCTCTTCAACTACGACTTATTACGCTGAGGCAGCAGCCAACGGATGTCCTTCGCCAAGAGTAGGCGTGGATGCCGTTGTGCTTAATAGTACTTATTTCACTTTCAGTGATTCTACTTGTGTTGAGTACACTTCCCCAAGTGGGAATTTCACCTATGACTCATCCGGAATTTACACAGACATAATTCCAAATTCAGCAGGTTGTGATAGTATTCTGACAATTAATCTAACAGTATTTAATGTCGATACCTCAATAGTCAGAAATGGTACAACGCTGACTTCAAACGACAGCGCGGCCACCTATCAGTGGATAAATTGCAATAATGGTGATCCGATTATTGGCGAAACCGGGCAGCAATTCACAGCTATAGAAAATGGCAGTTATGCCGTTGTGGTAAATCTGAACGGATGTTCTGATACTTCAGGATGTGTTGAGGTTATGCACATTGGAATTGAATTGAGTACGACAGACCATGGGATGATACTTTGGCCGAATCCAACGAGTGGAAAGGTTTTTCTTGAAACAAATCAGGTATATAACTCATTGAAATACAGTTTGATGTCTACCTCCGGTGCCATTGTTGAAGAGGGAATATCAACATTTCCGGAAAAACCTGAATTTCAACTATCCGGGGCGTTGGGAGTGTACTTACTCAACATTCAAATCGATGGAAATCAACCGCAGATATTCCGAATTGTGAAGGAATAACACGCGGCAATTAATTCAATTCAATAGTGGAGTAATTTTGTAGGCGAAGGGCAATGAACCTGCATTTTTCTTCTTTGTCATTGTGATCAAATTTAAGTGATTGTTGGATTAATTCACTCTCTTAAACTCTAACTCAAAGAAGTTCACTTTTTGCTGACATCAAACGGATGATGTTTATCATAGCCACGCGATACGATCGCGTTCATTTCTTTCTTTTCAATTCTGTTTATCACACCTTCCGCAAGCGTCTTTCACCATGTTGAAATTTTGACTAAAGGCACCTCTCATTAAACGCCATCCTCGTACAATCTCAATCTATTTTTTGTTTCAAGAAGTTCAGATTGAAGACTTTTTATTTTGTCTAGTAAATTGAGCACCGTATCTATCCCTTCATAATTGATATTTAGTTCTTGGTGCATTCGAATCATTTTTTCAACATCATCTATGCTATCCTGATGAATGAAAAGTGATTCTTCAACGGTTCGGATTTCAATCAGCCCAAATTCATTCAAATTCTTGAAGAATGACACTTCAACTTGATAGTGCGTGCACAATTGATCAATTGGAATATAGCTTTCTAATCTCATGATGAACGAAGTTTTGATAGTTCCTGAAACAATTCTTTTTCTTTAGCACTAAGATTGGTTGGCAATAAGATGTTGTAGGTAATGAACAGGTCCCCAAATTCCCCATCCTTTTTGTAAACAGGGAAGCCCTTTCCTTTTAGTTTTACTTTTGCACCATTTTGAGTTTCGGGCTTCACTTTAAGCTTCACTTTGCCGTCAAAGGCATCTATAGTAATGTCTCCTCCCAAAAGAGCTTGGTACAGATCAAGATCTACCGTAGTATAAAGGTTGCTATTGTCCAGTTTGAATTTAGAATGGTTGGCAATTGAAAAGCTGATCAAAAGATCACCATTTGGGCCATTGTTCAGACCAGGACCACCTTGACCTTTTATTCTGATGATTTGTCCGTTTTTAACACCTGCTGGTATGGTCAAACGTATCTTCTTACCATTAACAATTAACGTTCGTTTGTGTGCCTTGTAAACATCTTTTAAATCAAGGTGCAGTTCAGCATTGTAGTCCTGTCCTTTATATCGGATGTTGCTGCTTCGACTTCCACCACCCCCGAACATGGATTCAAAAAAGTCTGAATATTGCCGGCCAGAAAATTGTTCAGAGGATTGTTGTTGATTTCCCCGATGAGACCTTTGCTGTTGTTTAGCATTCTCGATTTCATCAGCTTGCTTCCAGTTCTTTCCATACTTATCATATTTCTTGCGATTTTCTGCATTGCTAAGTACCTCATTGGCCTCATTTACTTCTTTAAATTTTTTCTCGGCTATATTGTCACTTGGGTTCAAATCCGGGTGATATTTTCGAGCCAGCTTTCTGTATGCCTTCTTAATTTCGCTTTCACTGGCATTTTTCTCAAGTCCGAGTATTTTGTAATAGTCTTTAAATTCCATTACGCGATGTTAACTCCGAATAAATATCCTACCAATGCCGTCAAACCCATCGCGGCTGTTCCCCAAAAAGTAATCCTTACAATTGCCTTGAGCACACTTGATCCACCTGTTCTTGCAGCCAATGCCCCAAGCAGAATTAGGAATGCTATTGCAAAACCGTATAAATAATATGCCATTCTTTCAGGCGGAAAGAAGAGCACAACCATAAGCGGCAGAATTCCTCCAACCGTGAAAGAGCCTCCAGAAGCCAAAGCGGCTTGAATAGGATTGGCCTTTGAAATTTCATTTAATCCCAACTCATCCCTCACATGAGTGCCGATTGCGTCAAACTCGGTTAATTCTTTGGCAACCAATGATGCAGTTGCTTTTGTGAGTCCCCTATTGATATATATTTCAGTTAGTCGTTTTAATTCTAACTCCGGCATATCGATCAATTCTTTCTTTTCCCTATCAATGTCTGCCTTTTCTATATCTGTTTGGGAGCTGACCGAAACATATTCTCCTGCAGCCATTGACAATGCCCCGGCAACCAAACCTGCAACGGTGGCCAAAACTATGGGTTCTCTAGAAGCGCTGGCAGCCGCAATTCCCACAGCAAGACTGGCGGTAGATAAGATGCCATCATTCGCTCCAAGAACCGAAGCTCTTAACCAATTACTTCGTTGCACAAAGTGTGGAGCCATATAGTCTTCAGTTTTGGTCGTCATTATATTAAGTTTTGTTTCTTGTGAATTTAGGCAACTGTTTAGGTTTTATCTAATTTTTACTTCCCCTTCTTCCACCTCACCTCCAGTCCGTTGATGCATTCACATAGGCTTGCCTTTTTTGTGAAGGCGCATGTTCACCATCTCCACCACCAACGAGAAGAAAACTGCAAAGTAGATGCAGCCTTTCGGTATGGTTATACCAGCTTCTAAAAACTAACAAGAGTCAGGATTATAATTATCAAATCAACGCTATAATTTGTTCCAAACGGCATATCCTAGTTGAGTTTCAGCACAAATCGAATAAAATGAGATTAGCGAAGTAAATCACATTTTTAAGATTCACGCACACCTTTGAAAATCAAATAAGAAAGTGAGTAAACCGGACACTCTCTTTTCTTCGTTTCAGAAACATAGAGCCCTTCCTCATGCTTGCACGCAACAGGCGGGGTTATGCCGCGTGCAAAGCCAACCCATTTCCATTTGCCTGATTCATAAGCTTTTACAAAAATAGGCTGGTGACCAATAAACTAAAAGACTAGCAGAAATTCTTTAAGCCTGCTAAAGGCTATAAAAAAAGCGACCGAAGTCGCTTTTCTTTGAACTTGAACCGAGGTTTTAAGCGGCCATTTTATTCTTCTTCTGCAATTCAGCGATTCGCGCTTTTTTGGCTTCTGAAATTTGACCTGTTTCAGCGTAAATTTTGGCGTCATTGAGAACCGTCTCAAGTGTCTCGGTCATCTTCTTTTTCATCATACCTCTGGTTAACCCACCCATCAAGCCTTTTGATTCGAACTTGGCTTTCATGATCAGTTTAGACTGGTTCCCGTTAACCGAAACCACCGTCCAATCGTTTACGGCTGCGGTAATAAAACCAGGCATTCCATCGGTGACCTCGTAAGCCAGATTCATCTGCTCATCATTGTATTTGGTGAGTTTTTCACTGATCTTGTTGAATCCTTTAACATTTACATCGCAAAAACGTTCGCTGCAAGTGGCGCCGTCAAATTCGCTTTGACCGCCCCCTTCTGCATGATCAACATTGGATGACCATTTATATACTTCAATAAAGCCCGGACCAATCATTTCCCATAGTTCGGCTGTTGAGACATTGACGGTTATTTCTTTTTCTAATTTAAATCCTTTTTGTGCCATAATACTTGTGTTAATAGTTAGTAAAACGATAGTTGTTTGAATAATCTTTTTCATGATTGTTTGTTGAATGATTATGACACAAATGTCTTACTATCAGTTCTTAAAGCCTTTCCGGAAAAGTTCGTTTATTTTCTAGATTGGTTCAACCTGTATTGTGAAGGTGAGGTTTTAAACTTTTCTTGAAAATTGGCAGAAAAGGTGGAGACATCCAGAAAGCCCGAGTCAAAGGCAATGGCTGAAATAGGATCAGACTTGCAAGTTAGCAGAGAAGCAGCATGCTGCAAGCGATGATTTTTAATGAAACGGGCCGGACTCTCTCCAAAAGTTTTCTTGAATTCTCTTTTGAACGTGGAAAGGCTCATATTACAGATAAAGGCCAGCTGTTCCAAATTAAGATGATTAAAAAGGTTTCGCTCAACGGCTTCCTTGAATTTTACATTAACAGGAGCGAATATTTCAGAGAGAAGCTGACGAATATTATGATGGTTTTCCGACTTCAATAATATCATCATCAATTCCTTTAGCTTGATAATACCAAGCTCTTCATCCAGCGTTTCCGGAGATTCAAAATAGATGGAAAGATTATTCATGTATTGCTCAATGAGCTTGTTTCCTATTAACCTTTTGGGGGTGGGTATATCGCGATGTGATTTGAGAAAAGATGGTATCTCATCCCTGTAAATTTCTTTTAATAATTCTGGGTAGAGGTACACCGCAATGGCTTCGCATTCGGATGAATTTTTATCGGCTACATACCGTTGAACGTAATTTCCACAATGCTTCATTACCGCTTCTTTGGCGCCAATCCTATGCTCACCTCTGGCGTCATAACTAAACATTACTCCTTCTGTCATGTAAAAGAAACAGGCGAAATCCTTGATCTCGCCTTGCATCAGCGTTGGTGAGTTAAACCGGGCCTTCTGAAACAAGGGCATTCCTTTAAACTCAATTACAGTATTGGAAATCATTATACAAGATTAGTATATTGAGAAGATAGGAACTTTCTGAAAAAGGTCAAATTTCAGGACCGTTATGGTACAGGAACGTCAGGTTTGGTAGAAATGGATTTAATTATAATGCGGGTAATTTGTATTGTAGATACAACTCCCCGACGGTTCAGATACAGGTAGCTTATCTGACAACGATAAGCCCCGAATGAGTCCGTTCTACGTCCCGTTCTTTTTTACCACATCCTCACTTCGTTGATGCAAATGAACCGGCTTGCGTTTCTTCCTCAACCGCATGTTCATCATCTCCACCACCAGCGAGAAGAAAACCGCAAAGTAGATGTAGCCTTTGGGCACGTGAATTTCAACGGCTTCGAGCATTAGCATAAAACCAATTAAAATCAGAAAAGACAGGGCCAGAATCTGAAGGGTGGGGTTTTTCTCCATGTAGCCGCTGATGGAGCGGGCAAAGACCAGCATAACAATCATGGCTATGACCATGGCAATGATCATCAGGGCAACCACCTTGGTCATGCCGATGGCCGTTAGAATGGAATCAAATGAAAATATAAGATCGAGCAGCACGATCTGGCTGATGACACTAAAGGCCGTTCCGGGCTTTTTAATGGCTTTGTCGTGGCCACCCTGATCTAACTTGTTATGGATTTCAGAAGTACTCTTGGCAATCAAAAAAGCACCCCCGGCAAAGAGGATCATTTCCCTGCCCGAAATGCCTTCGCCGAAGAGAGTGAACAGCGTGTGATCGAACTTAATGATCCAGGTGATGCCGAGCAGCATGACAATTCTGAGTAATAGGGCCAGGGTTAGACCGGTTACCCTGACGGGCTGTCTTTTGTCATCGGGAAGATTCGAACTGACAAGGGAAATGAATATCAGATTGTCGATGCCTAAAACAATTTCTAAAAAAGTAAGGGTGATCAGGGCGATCCAGGATCCGGGGTCGAGAAATAGTTCCACTGTTAAGGGTTTTAATTCCGTTGAGTTAAAAGTATAAAATGATTGTGAGGGCGACCTATATTTCCTATTTTGGAGTCAAATTCCGGCACCTGCATGAACAACAACATTGTCATCATTTCGATTTCAACGCTCATTATTGTCTCCTTTATTTTCAATATTATTTCGAAGAAGACACAAATACCGAGTGTTCTTTTGCTCATTGGTGCAGGATTCGGCGTTCGCATCAGCCCGTGGTACGAACAGATGGGCGATGCCGTAAATATATTTCTGACACTCAGTATTTTAGGGGTTATTGGGCTGATCATGATCGTGCTTGAAGCGGCCATGGATCTGAAGCTTACCCGTGATCGTTTACCCCTCATTCTTCGTGCTTTCTTCATTTCCCTTTTACTCCTTTTCATTACCTCAGGAGTCATAGGCTATGTCATTCATCGGTCAGCAGGAATTGACTTCAAACAATCCTTGCTTTACGCCATTCCACTATCTGTAATGAGTTCGGCCATCATCATACCAAGTGTCGAAAAACTGAGTCGCAACACCAAGGAATTCATGATCTACGAATCGACCTTTTCAGATATCATGGGCATCATCTTTTTCTACATGCTGCTCGACTGGTTTAGAATGGATAAACTGAGCGAAGTCGTACTTGAAACCGGAGTGAAATTTGGCCTGACATTTCTGGCTTCCGTTGTATTAACCCTGGGTCTCGCTTTTTTGTTCCAACGGTTGTTAAAAGAGATCAACTATTTTTTAATCTTCGCAATACTGCTCCTGGTTTATGCCGTAGGAAAGGAATTTCACCTATCGGCCCTCATCCTAATCTTGGTTTTCGGTGTGATGATCAACAACAAAGCTATCTTTTTCAGGGGCTTTTTTAACCGTTTTATCAACGACGATACCTACGACACAATTTTGTCGAATATGAAACTCTTTGTAAAAGACACGGCCTTTTTGATCAGGACTTTTTTCTTCTTCTTTTTTGGCATGTTAATTTCACCCGACGCATTTCTGAACCTGAACACCTATTACGTCGTCACCATTATCCTGGTGGCGCTGTATACCATCCGCTATTTCAGCCTTAAGGTCTTTTTTCGCACTAAGATCCTGCCAGAACTTTTTATTGCTCCCAGGGGGTTAATCACCATATTATTGCTTTTCAGCATACCCGAGAACCTAATTGCCGAGCACTTTCAGGAAGACATCACCTTCATGGTCATCATTGCTACCAACCTCATCATGATGGTGGCCTTGATCAGAAATAAGGGTGGATTGGAGAACATTAAAGAGAATCTCACAGATTCACCCATTGAAATCACTGAAGAAGCAGGCTTGCAAGAAAATTCCAATGATGCATCGCAACCAACCGAAAATGAATAAGGTTAATTGGAAAAACTGATCCGAATTCAGCGCTTGACCTTGTTTGGCAGTGTAGCCATTATGCTCGCCAAGGCCGTTGCCTATTTCATTACCTCTTCGAATGCCATTTTTTCTGATGTACTTGAATCGGGTGTGAACGTTGTGGCAGGCGGCCTTGCCCTTTACAGCATCATTCTCGCGTCTAAACCCAAGGATGAAAATCACCCATACGGGCACGGAAAAATTCAATTTATTTCAGCTTCAGTTGAAGGAGCGCTCATCTTGGTGGCCGGCATTCTCATTATCGGAAAGGCCATTTACCAGTTGTTATTTCCCCAGGAGCTTTCAAACATAGACCTTGGGATATACCTGACCGGTGGCGCCGGACTGCTGAATTTCATTATGGCCGTTATTTTGATCAGGCAGGGAAAACAAAGCCAGAGCATGATCATGGAGGCCGACGGAAAACACTTGCTTTCTGACGCCTTGTCGACCGTGGGAATGATCATTGGTTTGACAGTAGTGGCACTTACAGGATTGATCTGGATCGATAATTTAATCGCTTTGAGCTTTGGTGTGATGATTAGTTACACCGGCATCAACATCCTTAAAAAATCCATCCCCGGCATCATGGATGAGGCGGACAACAATTTGCTGGACGAGATCATTCTGACCCTTGAAGAAAGTAGAAATCAAGCCTGGATAGACCTGCATAACCTTCGTGTCATCAAATACGGAAATGTCTTGCACCTGGACTGTCACGTTACTTTGCCATGGTATTACACCAATCGACAGTCACATGTGGAACTTGAAAAGATTGAAATGCTGATTCGCGAGAAATACGGCACTCAGGCAGAAATGTTCATTCACACCGACCCGTGTTCAGCGCTATCATGCAGTATTTGTCAATTGTCCGAGTGCAAGGTTCGGGAAAAGGAATTTGAAAAAAGCCTTGAATGGAATGCCAGCAATGCATTGAAGAATTCACAGCACCACCTTTGAGCTAATGATTTAAAACAGGTTTTAAACTGATGCAAGTTGCTCGGGACTCAAGACGTTTTTATGTATTTTGTGTGATGAATAATAAGGTATTGAAGTTTGGACTGGTTTGTGTTTTATGCGTGGGCATCATCACGGCCGCCGTGCTTTTGATTGAATACCTGCAAAATTAATAGAGATGAAATGTAACATGAGCGGCCTTGACCGCACCATTCGATCGATCGTGGCGGCGGTAATCGCGATACTTTATTTCACCAACGTCATTAGCGGAACCCTTGGCATTGTTTTACTGGCCATCGCGGTGATTTTCGTGCTTACCAGTATGGTTAGCTTTTGTCCGCTCTATTATCCATTCGGGCTAAGTACGGCGAAGAAAAAAGAGGATTCCTGAGCGCTCATTAAATGACTCGTGTAAACCAAATGTTGGATACAGGAATCGCATTTCTGTTTGCCCTGGCACTTCCTTTTCAAATATTTTCCCAATCATACACTCCCATTTTAAGTGATAGTTCATCTTGGTACTTCACCAATGAATTCTTTGGCTACAGAACAGATCATTACTGGGCCAGCATCGACACCGTAATCGATTCAAAGAATTACAAGGTATTGGACGGATTTCACTTTAACCGCAATGCTTTTGTCAGGGAAGACACAACGGCGCAACGGTTTTATTACCGTCAAACAAAGAATTTCAGGGCAAACCAAGATGTATTGATCTTCGATTTCAAGCTACAGGTCGGTGACTCAATGATTCTCTACAATCCAAACGTCGGGGGCTTTTCGGATTCAGCCGGTATGTTTACACTTGATTCAATTTCTACTATCCAGGTGTTGGCCGGGAATAGAAAGATCTATTATTTGCACGGACCAAATGCAATGCGCGCTGAATGGATCGGTGGAATAGGTAGCACTTATATGCTCAATAGTGGAGGTGCCGCCGGTGATATTTCCAATGGCGGTGAACTAACCTGTTTTTTTCAATCCAACCAACACATCTACCAATCCGCAGTCGGTCTAGATTTCGGTGCCTGTGATATTCAGACCGTTGGTATCAAGCAAAATGAAAACGTAGAATTCAAAATCGCCCCAAATCCGGTACAACGGTTCATTTCATTACATCCCGCTCCCCCAGGCCCGGTAAGGTGGACCATTCGTGATCTTTCGGGGAAAGTGGTGAAACAAAAAACAGCCAGTGAAAATGCCCTTTGGGTGGCTGACCTTTCAAAAGGCGTGTACCTGGTTGAATATGAAATCAATAAAACGAACTACCGTCAATTGCTGGTAGTACAATAATTGCTCAATTAACGGTTGAGCACTCGGTTGAGTTCGTGCCTGCTCGATTTTGCCACCGGAAACATCTTCCCGTCGTTCATAATGACCAAGTGGTCCCCGGTAAGGTATTCTTTTATGCAATCAACATTGATCAAATGACTGCGATGAACGCGTAAAAATCCGTCTCCGTCAAGTACTTTTTCGTAATGTCCCAAATTGCTGCTGGTCACAAACTTCTTTTTGTCAGAGGTATAGATCTCGGTATAAACACCATCGGCGAGCAGGTAAATCAATGAATTCACGTCCACAAAAGTGACCTTTCCGCGCTCTTTGATGGCCAGCTTATTGACCTTTTGACTCCTGAGCAATTCTTTTATCCTGTCCATCTCTAACCCATTCGATTCCAGGCGTTTTTTCATGGCCCTTTTCAGGCTGACCTCCAATTCGGCAGAATCGATGGGCTTCAGTATGTAATCCAATGCGTTCACTTTAAAAGCCTGCACGGCGTATTCGTTGAATGCCGTTGTAAAAACCACTTCAAAATCTATTTGTGGCAATTGGCGTAAAAGTGTAAATCCAGATCCATCCCGCATTTCGATGTCTAAGAAGACCAGGTCCACTTTTTCTTTTTCAAGCAATTCCAGTCCCTCTGTTACTGAATTTGCCGTGCCCACAATTTCAACATCCTCAATCCATGCTTCAAGTTTACGCCGAAGTACCCCTACGGCTTTGATCTCATCGTCAATAATTACTGTCTTAAGCTTCATTTCTGGTAGTATAAGGTAGTTTTAATCTGATTTCAGTTCCTGTCGGTTTTTCGCCATCACTCAAATCAATGATCTCAACATGATATTTGTCGAGGTGCTTCCCATCGTTCAGCAGATCAATCCTTCTTCTAACGTTGTACACTCCAATTGAAGTATTGTCTTTTCCGGATAATTCTTTCAATTCACGTGCCCTTTTTCTTCCAATGCCGTTGTCGCGAATTACGACTTCAAGGTTATTTTCGCGATGCTTGATAAAAAGCGATAAATCCCCCTTACCGGGCATTTTTGAAAGACCATGCTCGATGGCATTTTCAACAAAGGGTTGAAGGATCATTGCCGGTATGATGACTGATTCTACATCAATGTCGTCGTCTATTTCGAGGTTAAAGTTGATTCTGTTGTCGTACCTCAGGTTTTCAAGGTCAATGTAAACACGCAAAAGGTTGATTTCTTCCAGTAAGGACATTTCATTCTGACCGGCTCGGTCGACAACCGTTCTTAGCAACCTGGAAAACTTGTTGAGGTAAAATTCGGCTTCATCAGATTTTTTCTCATTGATCAGGTATTGGATGGATGTCAGCGAATTAAATATAAAATGTGGATTCATTTGAGCTCTGAGTGCGCGTATCTCGAGTTCAGACTTTTCTCGTAGTAAGACCAGATCACTGAAAGCCTTATTTTCCAGGTATTTTCCCCTTCGGTAAAAGGCAAAAGCGGTGAGAAGTAACAATGCCGCAACACCAGAAATTTGCAAGTCGCGTCGCTGCCACCAGGCCGGAAGTATGGTGAATTGATACGTTGCCTCCTGACTCCAAATACCCGGTATGGTGCTTGATCTTGCATGAATGCGATAATTGCCAAAAGACAGGCCGCTGAACGTGATGACACCAGAGGTAATTTTGGACCAGGTCTTTGCATTGCCCATCTTCCATTCAACCGACTCGTTTTCGCGATTGGTGAATGCAATCGACGTCAATGTTATATCCATGCTGTTTTGTGAATGATCAAACGACATTGAATCCAGGGTGGAATTCAAACGCTCTCCATTGACTCGGTTGAGCTGAATATAGATCTTTGGGGGAACGATTTTTCCGGACAGGAGTAGTGATTTTTTCACACGTTGCAAGCCAACGGTACTTCCGATATATATGATTGAATCCATGATCATCAGGTCGTTGATGCGTTCATCCCAAACACCCAGTTGCATGCTTACTTTCTTTGCAAACCCTCCTTCTTTTAGATCAAGATAGAAAAGTCCTCGTTGGCTTCCGATCCACAAGATGCCATCCTCATCCAGTAGGCATTTAGTTATTCCAATGGGCAATAGGTGTTCATATCCATACCATTTCTTTTCACCATGCTGAATTACCAGAATTTTACTGTGAAGGCAAACGAAGACTTTGCGAATGGAGTCACCAAAAATGAGCTGCGACACCGCTTTGTCCTCTAATTCGGGAATAGTTAGTTTCTGGAAAACATTCCCTTTTGACAAGGTGTATAAACCAGCATTAGTTGATAGAAATAGGGTGTCATTCCACATGACAGCAGAGCGAACAAAGCGAATCGAACGGTGATCCTTCCACTTGACGATGGCTGAATCAGCGTTGAAACTGTGAATTCCTTTGCCGCGAATTTCAAGAACATCTTTATCTCTGGGATGAACACTAAAGGCGTACCCCGTTGGCTCGACATCATCTCTGATACGAATTTGTTCAAGGGAATATTGACGGTCTAGGATCGATTGCACTGAAAACCCTTTGGTATACAGTTGCTTGTAACCCGCAACGTATTTCATGAGTTTGGGTTCATT
This sequence comes from Vicingaceae bacterium, assembly GCA_040220895.1. Taxonomy (GTDB): domain Bacteria; phylum Bacteroidota; class Bacteroidia; order Flavobacteriales_E; family Vicingaceae; genus UBA11591. The sequence continues at coordinate 92,496 of JAVJVY010000008.1, read as the reverse complement.
GTCAGGTACATTTGACGATGAGGTGACCTGTTGCCAATTATTTCCGCCACCCATCCAAATATCTCCATTACCTTTCATGACCAAAAGGGATTTATTTGGTCCTGCTTGTATCATAAGAATGTCTCCTGGAGGCAAGCCTGTCGGATTTAATTTCGAATAATCCATGTGCGGAATATGAAACACCCCTTCATTTAAGGTTGATACCCATATTCCTCCCTCAAAATCCTTTGAAATATGAGTAATGGACATTCCACGGAATAAATGCCCAATAGTATCTGTTAGCAGATCATCTTTAAAAAGGTGTATTCCATCTGTAACAGTGCCGATCCATATCTGACCACCGAGATCTTTAAAAATGCAATCCAGTTGAAACTTGCTGTCGGTATAATAGGCGCTGTCCTTACCTATATGCCAGATGTAGTCCCCTTTCATCAAAAGGTATTTCTCTGGCCCGGTGCGAATGCAGTATTTACCTCCTTTTGCCCGGCCTTCCGGTAAGTATGCAAAGTTTGAATCTACAAACTGAATGCTTTTATCTACCGAGAAGAGGCGAAATCCTTGAATTCGTCGTTTGTCTTTAGGACTCGATAGATCACCCACCAGAACTTCTGTCCCAAAATCAAATAAGTTGGTTTCTTTCTGTCCAAACCTTTTTACATTGCCTTGGGCATCGATCTGCAACAACCCATGAACAAGGTCAGTCATGTAAGTCGACCCATTTTTAAAAACAAAGCCTGTTTTTACTGTTCGTTCGGGAATGTATTTTTTTATGGAATCATTGAATTGGAATTGCTTTATGGAATCACCTTCCAGGTAGGACAAATCAGGGGAATAAGTCCCGAACCAAATCCGCCCCTGTTCATCTTCATCTAAAATGAATACCTCATTGTCTGGCAAGCCTTCATTGGTGGTATAGTTCACGAACTCTCTACCGTCGAACCTGCTAACTCCCAGCGCTGTGGAAAACCAGAGGTAACCTTTCGAATCAGAAAAGACGTGATAAACGGTGTTGCCCGCCAGTCCATCTTTAATGGTGTATTGTTCATAGCGCAATTCTTGTCCGTAAACCTGAACTATTGCAAAAAATAGTAAGCCCAGTAAGAGCAATGATTGCCTTAATCTTGTCAATTTCATCAGCTATGCGATAAATATAATCGCTTTTATATCAAGAATTAGTTACAGCGGCAAGTCAGAATGCGTCATTCACAAATCATTTTGTTACTTTTTCGGAGGTGAAAAAGGAAGTAAAGTTCAAATTGATCATTGTTCTGTTTAATGCGGCACTTTTATTCGGAGGGACCTTTGCCTTGTTCTGGTATGATATTGTGAGTTTCGACTGGAGCCGAGCGTTGGAAAAGGACTATCAATACAGCCAAAGCAAGAAAAAGGACAAACGCATTCTGATCATCGGGGATTCTCAATTAGAAGAACACATCGCTGTGCGATCTTTGCATAAATTGATCGAGAGCTTCTGCAGAGAAAATGAAATAGGCTTTGCCAATGCGGCACATTACGGCTTTGGCCCTATTGAATACCTCGATCAAGCAAAGAAATACATCCCCGACTACAAACCAGACCTCATCATTATCTTTTACAACGCCTTCAATGACCTGACCGATGTGATGAACAGGCATGAAGGGCAAGGTGTCAAAGAAAGTCACGATATATTCATTTTGGACCCTGATTCGTCGGTGACCTATGTTGATTCTCAAATAGAGGATTCCATTGCCATTGCTTCAATTGATTCTGAACCAGAAAAACCTGCCATGGCAACACTTAGAAATCCAGACGATTTTGACTGGGATGAGTTTTACCGAAAGGGAATAGATCCCGCCTTGATACAACAGGCCAAAGAAGGTTTATCCAAATCCTTTACAAGATCAGAGGGAATTATCAATCCTCACTTATTGGTAACCGCCGTTTGGCAACCGGAATACTTGCGCTACAATCTCAGTGTTGATGAAGCGCACAGTCGGTTTGCCTGGTACCGAACAACCAAACTTTTTCAGAAAGTGTTCGAGCTGGCCGGTCATCATGGGAGTCGTGTGGCTATTATGGTAATTCCGTCTACCCTTCAAATCGATGATAGCCATTACGAATTCTTTAGGCGACTGAACATGTTCGTGGATTCTTCCTGGATGAAGCAATCAACTCCGCAATTACTTGTAAAACGCATGTGCCGGGCTTCAAACGCCATACTGATCGATCCTCTTGAGAATTTTAGAAATCGCGAATTAGATTCAATTTACTATTTAAATGACGATCACCTGAACGACAACGGGCAAAATGCCTTGTTTGAATATCTGAAAAGTACACTACTAATGTCTTATCAAAAGGGCAACATGGATTCTTTGGGATTGGTCGTGCCCATCGATCATTACAAGGAATACAATCAATGGAAACGGGATTTCTACACCCGACGATTCTTGGATAGAATCGACCTCAATTATTAGCTAAATTTTATTTAACTCATTTTCAACAACTTACATTGATTTAGATGTTTTTTGTTTAATTTTTTACGTTATTTATTAAACAGTTTTCAATTTCTTTTCTACATTTGTTTAATATTTAATTGCAAACGTTGAACAAAAACATACTAAAATGAATCTAAGATTAACTACCTTAACCTTGCTACTGGCGGCCACGAGCCAAACTTTTGGTCAGTTCGCAAGGGTTCAAGCCATTCACAACTGCCCAGATCCCGCTGCCGCGACAGTAGATGTCTGGATAGACAACACCAAACTATTAGATGACTTCGATTATAAGTCGGCCTCTCCTTATATTGATGCACCAGCCGGAACAAGTTTTACGCTGTCTGTTTGTACGCCCACGTCGACTGATACAACGAATGCCATCTTCCAAAAATCTTTCACGCTAGCCTCAGGTACGGCTTACACAGTCGTGGCAAGTGGAGGATTGGCCCAAACGGGTTCTACCGCATTTGATCTACGTGCCTATGCCGGTCAGGAACAAGCCGCGAATCAAGGCATGAGTGAAGTGAGTGTGAACATTATTCACGGTTCCTATGATGCACCTGCCGTTGACATATATGAAATCCAGGTTCCTGCCGGAGCTTTGGCAACGGGCGTGTCATTCGGTCAAGATTTAGGAGCCTACACGAATCTACCAGCCGCCGATTTTGACATCCAAGTTAGAACTTCAACCGGAGTCGTAGCTGCTGAGTTTGATGTAAACGTTTCAGGTTTTGCTGACAGTGCCATTACCGTATTGGCCACTGGTTACCTAGATCCGATGAGTGCTGTAGGCAACGAACCTTTTGGTTTGATCGCTGTATTCCCTAATGGAACCGTTGCTACATTACCTTCACAAGCAATCACGCCTGCCAGACTTCAAGTGATACATAATGCTGCAGCCACAGACGCCGGTACAGTAGACGTTTGGCTCAATGACGGACCAAACCCATTATTGGACGATTTCGATTTCAGAACTTCATCTCCGTTCATCGATGCACCTGCAGGTGAATTCTTTGACGTATCAATTGCCGGTCCAATGAGCACAGATACAGCTAACGCGCTTTTCAGAGAAACCTTCATTCTAGAAAGTGGAAAGACATACATAGTAATTGCAAGTGGCAACATAGGTACCGGATCATATACACCGGCCGCGCCTTTTAGTCTTGAAGTAGTTTCAGATGCAAGGGAAACTTCAATGACTTCAGGCAACGTGGATGTATTGGTTTGGCATGGTTCAACCGATGCACCCACAGTCGACGTGGTTGAGACTTTGGTCGGTGCCGGTACCATTGTTGACGACATTTCGTATGGCGAGTCGCAAGGTTACCTTGACCTGGGAGCAACAGAATACGCTCTGGAAGTAAGGGATGAAACAGGTGCCACCACGGTAGCAAAATATTACGCCGACATCACTACATTGGCAGACCAAGCCATTACCATTTTGGCATCTGGTTACCTAACGCCGTCAAACAACAACAATGGCGAAGCATTTGGCCTATGGGTTGCTTTACCGTCAGGAGGTGCTTTGCTCGAACTTGGAGTAATTACAGGAATAGAAGAGAAATCAAGCATTTCTGAAGCCATCCTATTCCCAAATCCTGTAGAACAACTGGTGACGTTGAACTTCAATTCAGAAGAAGCCGGGATAGAAATTCTTCGAATCGTAAATATGAATGGTCAGGTGGTATACTCAGAACAGCGCGCTGTTCAAACAGGAGTGAACACCGTTTCATTAAACTTATCCAACCTTGAGTCAGGAAATTACATTCTTGCCCTTGGAAGTGAACAATCTGCCTCAACTGTTCGGTTTATTAAGCAATAAGTAAGATTTCCAGATTGCCAACATTGTTAGTTGACCGGACAAATGCAAGAAGGAGCGCCATTATGCGCTCCTTCTTTGTAATTATCCAAAATTCCAGATTTGGCAGAAGATTGTCTCTAGAATCCAATAATTGAATCATTTGGAAATTAATTGAAACTAATGCAACATCATTTAAAACTACTTTTACAAATCCATAACCAACCACTATGATTAAAAACATACTTATTTTTTCAGTTGTCTTTTGTCTTTCCACGCTCGCAATGGGTCAATGGACTAAAAAAACCTCGGTACCAGGACCCCAACGCCATCACCCGGTAACATTCACCATTGACGGCAAAGCCTATTATTTGACAGGCATGACCAGTACAAACGCGGTGTTAAAAGACTTTTATGAATACGATCCCGCTAATGACAGCTGGACCAAAAAAACCGATTTTCCCGGAACTGCACGTGGTTTTGCCTACGGCGCATCCATCGATGGTAAAGGCTACATTGGGATGGGTCTATCGTCAAGTGCTTACTTGAATGATCTATGGGAATATGATCCGATCAATGACCAATGGACCCAGCTTGCCACCATGAATGGTCCGGGAAGAAGGCATCCGGCGTTTATTGCCTTTCAAGGAAAGATTTATGTTGGTCTTGGAGATGGTCAAACGGGAAACTTGAACGACTGGTACATTTATACTATTTCGACCGATTCCTGGGTTAAAGGTCCTAACCTACCGGCTATTGCCCGTCACCATCCCTATTATTTTTATGCAGGTAGCCACGTGTACACCGGAATGGGTCATAGCAGCAGCGGAATTGAGCGCGATTGGTGGAAATTTGACGTGGTCGACAACAAATGGGTTCAGATGAATAATTTCCCCGGGGAAGCCAGGGTTGCTGGAACTCAATTTACCTATAACAACAAAGGCCATATTCTTGGTGGAGACGGTTCTGATCATCAAAACTTAGATACTGGTGAGTTTTACGAATACAACGAAGTGAACGACACTTGGAAAGAGCTTCCACCTGCACCCGGTCAAGGGCGCTGGGCATCAGGTAGTTTTGTTATTGGTGATGTCGCTTATATGACTTCCGGAGAAACGGGAAACCTGACGCTCTACAACGATCTTTGGGCCTATGACATGACTATTTTCAATAGCGTGGATGAAGAAGAACAACGCAATACCTCATTGAGTATCTATCCGAATCCGGCAAATGATATATTAAATCTAGGTACCGATATTGATTTTCGTGAGATTAACGGATTGGCCATATATGATCCTAGTGGAAGGATTGTTTCAATTCCTGTTGCTAATAACGGACAGGTAGATATCAGCAATCTCTCTCCGCAGCTTTACCTATTGGTAGCCACATCAAAAAGTGGAAGGGTGTATCAAAGTCGTTTTATCAAAGAATAAATTTTCTCGGCATACATCTACTTTGTTAAAGATAAGCAGGGAGGACCTTGTTCTGCTTAAATCCCATTGCAAGTATCGTAAGGAATATTCTCTGTTAATGCTGGAACAACATTAATAATTGAGCGCTTATAAAGCTGATTTAAGCGTAATAGTCGAACAATTTGTCGAATTGTTAAAAATTCGTGCGCTAAATGGTGTAATTGCCCTTCACAAATGCTATATTTAGTTTTTCGGATATATCAATTATTGGAATGGTGCGACGGCTTGTCAAACAATTTACACCGACGAATGAAAATCATTCGAATTCCCTCTTAACTTTTTGTAGTTCAATTCAATACACTACAGCCGTATTCACGTTTCAAAGCCCATATTTTCGCTTTTACGCCTCTAAAAATCTTACATTATGAAGAAGCATCTATCCTTAATCGGACGCATCTTACTTTCTGCCGTATTTATTGTTGAAGGACTGTTGAAGGTGTTCGATTTTGAACGTTTTTGGCATATTATTGAACTTAAAGGAATGCCTGTTGCCCCGTTGGTTGCGATTCTGGTAGTATTCATCGAACTGGGCGGCGGCATTGCCATTCTGATTGGGTTCTACACCAGATTCTTTGCACCCATCATGGCGGTCTATCTCTTTGTCGTTACCCTTGTTAGCTTCCCGTTCTGGTCTGATATGATCCACTTCGACGATTTTATACGCAACATGGCCATCGTAGGGGGCTTGATCATTGAGGACTTTGCCGGTGCCGGGCCAGAAAGCGTTGATGATAGCCACTTTTTTGACACTTGACTCATCCTATCAATAGACTTGAGGGAAATGGCTGGTTCACGCTTTTGTTGAACTAGTTCTTCCTGAAATCAAGGTTATAAGTGAGGGCCAGCTGAAAGACATCGTTGTTTTCTCTGTCTCCGTTTGATTTAAAAATGAACTGATTGAGGTATCCCATCTGAACATTGGCATTTGCGTTGAAACGCCAACCCATTGCTAAATATAGCCTGTTCTGTTCCAGAACGTTCTGTTTGATGCCACCTCCAAAACCGATCATAACCTCGTCATAGGCGGCAAGAAACAAGGTGTTATCTTCCATTTGCTTGCGGTTCAATGGAAAGGCTACAAAAAACCGATATCGCCCCCGTTGCCTGAACACAAATTCATCCGATTCATAGTCACCGCTTGAATTTATTGTTTTCCTTTCAAGGAATCGTTGCTCCAGTCGGAATCGGTGATGAAACGAGAACCTCGCGGCTGCCTGGGTTAAGACTAGTTGCTGCCAGATGCGGTGTTCATTAAATGGATATGCAATAGGCTGATCCCCGTAAGGAAAAGACTGGATCCAGCCGTAGCCCGCCGTGATGATCGGACCTGCTTTCGTGTAATAGTCAATTCCAACTCTCATCAGTGATTGCTGCCAATAATCGATCATGGTGTACCGCCTCCATTGATATTCTGTGTGCAACCCAATGCGTTCACTGATCCGGTGATTTCCAAAATACATATACCAGGCACATGTTTGATTGTCTGTTCTATTTTGCGCGTGCGAAGAAGTGCAGAATAGAAGTATTAAAAAGCAAACAAGGATTGATCTCATAACATTCGTTGTTGGGGTAAAATAACGAAAAGCGCGGTAAGTGATCAAATCCCCTGTGAATAGATTAAAGCTTTGGCTCAAGCATGTTTATCCATAGTGTATAAACGTTAGGGAATTGGATCGAGAATACATACCTTTAATTTGATGTCATTAAGAACTACCATAACTTCTTTCATCGCATTCACTGCGTTGATTTTTAGTAACCAACGAGCAAATGCTCAGTATAAGCCCATGCTTCAAAACCTGGGTTGGTGTGTTGAGCAGTATTACGGACTCGGAAGCGTCCTTACGGATTATACCATTATAGGTGACAGCAGTCTCAATGGATCAGATTACACAGTTTTGCTTCGATTCGACAATCAATTGCACTTATTAAGAGAGGATACGGTTGAACGTCAGGTATTTTACCGCGATACGGCCAATTCCAACGATTACCTGATCTATGATTTTTCTCTGAATGCCGGCGATAGCATCATGTTGTTTGACAGCACCATACTCTTCTATGTCGATTCTGTGGTTTTGATGTCAAGAAAGCACCTATACCTTTCAACCAATGATACCAATGTAGCCCCCACCCTGACTTGGATTGAAGGAATTGGAAGCACATATAATCCGGTATACAATATCGATAGAACCTACGCCCCGAATGCTACAGGAGGTGCCGGATTCTGCCTGACCTGTGCCTTTGCCGATGTAGGTGTTAAAATCTATTCCGGCAACTGCGTGATCCCTAGCCAGGGGTCATTCATGCAACCATGCCATTCATTCATGGTTGGCCTCGAAGAAATTGAAAGACGCAGTGAAATCCTTGTTTACCCAAATCCATCAAAGGGCAGCTTCACCATTGTACTTTCAGATCCTTCTGAAGGAATGGTAATGGTGGTTAATCAGGTGGGACAATTGCTCTTTGTCAAGTCATTCCACCATACCGACCAATTATCAATATCGCATGATCTTCTACCTGGTATGTACCTGATCGATGTAGTTACCCCCAAACGTCATTATCAGCACAAAATCGCAATCAAACGTTGATGCGCTGAATGATTGTTATATTTAGGTTTTAATAGTAAACCTATTGAGGCTCCTTTTCTTTATTATTTTTTTTACAACATTAGCTCCTGTTCTAGCCCAAAAAAAGCTCGCCAAGGTCAATGTTGAATGCGTAAAAATAAATGGTCCCACTTTGGAAGGAGAAGAGATCATATTTCAGTCTGAAAAAACAGGTGCAGTGGTCAAGGGAGTTACCGGTCCTGACGGTCGCTTCTCCTGTGAACTCACCGGCCCCGATCAGTACAAGATCATTGTTAAAAGCCTTACCGGGCTGACCGATTATTCTCGCTTTATCTTACCCACCATTGATAATGAAAAGCTTTATCCTACTTATGAGATCACCGTTGAAATAGAACCGGCAACTGAATACACGCTCGACAACGTGTACTTTGAAACCGCAAGCGCATCCCTTAAAAAAGAGTCCTTCGCAGAACTAAATGAACTGGTCTATTTTATGCAACGCAAACCCAAGGCCAGAATTGAAATAGGAGGACACACCGATAACGTGGGTAGCGAAGAATCAAACCTGACACTTTCTGAAAATCGGGCAAGAGCCGTCAGGCAATACCTGCTGGATAGAGGAATCAGCCCGTTCAGGGTGGCTGCTAAAGGGTATGGTGAATGCCAACCGATTGCCAATAACCTGACCGAAGAAGGTCGACAGCAAAACCGGCGGACGGCTGTAAAAATTCTGGAAGAATAATTGATATTGTAATTAGGATATTTTTGTCCGAATTATGATTTATATCATTCGTTATTTCTATTAAAGGGTCGAACTTTGCATAAAAAGAACGATGGACATTGATCATTTAGAACAGAACAAAGTAGCCTCAGTGGTGGCTAATAACATTAAAGCTGCACATGTGTTTAAAAAGCACGGCATCGATTTTTGTTGCGGAGGAGGGATTTCTATCGAGGAAGCCTGTCGAAAGAACAACGCCGAACTTGAGAATGTGCTGGAAGACCTGGATAAAATTGGACAGAAGGTCGATCGCCGTGAGGATTACAATTCCTGGAATCTTGATTTCCTTATAGACCACATCGTTCAGGTCCACCACAGCTATGTTCTTGAATCCCTGCCCATTTTGCTGGAATACTCCGACAAAGTCGCCAAAGTTCACGGTCATCACTATGCAGAGGTTATGAAAATCCGTGACATCGTTACAGAGGTCTGCGCCGAACTGAGCAGTCACTTGCAAAAAGAAGAAAGGGTATTATTTCCCTATGTGAAATACCTTGTGAATGCAGCCCAAAACCAGACACTTGCATCTCCTCCTCCCTTTGGGAATGCCAAAGGGCCTATTCAAGTAATGGTGATGGAACATGAACATGCGGGCGACGCCTTCAAAGAGATGCGTAAACTCAGCAACGATTTTACCCCACCGGCCGAAGCCTGCAACACTTTTCGTGCCCTTTACGCCTTGTTGGATGAATTTGAAATTGATTTGCACCTGCATATTCACCTGGAGAATAACATTCTGTTTCCGAAAGCCCTGCTACTGGAGAAAAATACCCTCAGCTAAATGTCATTAAGCAACTAAGGGCATACCATTAAAATTCATAGGCAGGATTATCCGAACATCAACCCCTGTCTGTATAGCAGTGAGGTTTTCTATTGCCTGGAAACACTTATTCTTAGAAATAAACGCTAAAAAAATTCTATAGGGCAATCTAAAACATACTTTTGCCCGCTTGATGACGTACCAAGCAAGCCCTACAATTGGCGCCTATTGTATTTGAGCAGCGCCTGAAAAAGGGAGTGCTTCAATTCATGCCCTCCTTGATCCATTTACCTGCTTTTTGTGGTAAAGTGGTCTCAGATGATTTGTGCGGTTCGCATGTTTTTGCCATAATATCTCAATTTTACAATGAAAGCACGGCTGCGCACTTGGGTGGGAAACCCAAAAAATGACATTTTATCCGGTCTGACAGTTGCACTGGCACTGGTACCAGAAGCGGTGGCATTTGCTTTTGTGGCAGGGCTAGATCCGCTGGTAGGACTGTATGGTGCTTTCATGACGGGCCTGATTACTTCCGTGTTTGGGGGCCGACCTGGCATGATCTCTGGTGCCACGGGGGCCATGGCCGTTGTAATGATTCATTTGATCAAGCAGGGAAATGAAGTAGGGCTTCATCTGGAATCACCCATAGAAAACCTTGGCCTGCAATGGCTTTTCATAACCTTGCTTTTTGTAGGCATTATCCAGATTGCTGCCGGGCTATTCAGACTTGGAAAATTTGTTCGTCTAATTCCACATTCGGTTATGATGGGCTTTGTCAATGGCCTGGCCATCGTTATTTTCATCTCACAGCTTGGCATGTTCAAAGAGCCGGTGAATGGGGTAAATCAATGGATACAAGGCCAGGATCTTTACATCATGCTCGGCTTGGTCGGCCTGACGATGGCAATCATGTTCGTTCTTCCTAAGATCACAAAATTGGTCCCTGGTGCCCTGGTTGGTATTTTGGTAGTAGCGGGTATCACTATTTTTGGTGGGTTGGATGTTCCAACGGTTGGCTCATTCATTCGATCAGGAGGTGGAGCAGGTATGCAGGGGTCACTACCAAGCTTTCAATCGCAGCTATTCACGTTGTTTGGCACTGTCGAAGATCATTGGAGCCTTGTGTTATCCAGTGCCATTCTTTTGGCTGCTGTGGGTTTGATCGAATCGCTCATGACGCTGAACCTTATCGATGAATTGACCGAAACAAGGGGCAGCGGGAACAAGGAATGCGTAGCTCAGGGAAGTGCGAATCTTGTCAATGGCCTTTTTGGTGGCATGGGGGGATGTGCTATGATCGGTCAGAGCCTGATCAATGTCAATTCTGGAGGGCGCGGCCGACTTTCTGGGATCGTGGCCGCTTTATCACTGCTGCTATTCATACTGTTTGGTTCATCATTGATAGAACAAATCCCTATCGCCGCTTTGGTCGGTGTAATGTTCGTAGTGGTCATCGGTACCTTTGCATGGTCGTCGTTTCGGATCTTGCGGAAGATACCTTTGACCGATGCCATTGTTCTGATTACAGTCTCTGCAATTACCGTTTGGAAGGATCTGGCAATTGCTGTCATCACCGGTGTCATCATGTCTGCCCTGGTTTTTGCATGGCAAAATGCCACCATGATCCGATCACGAAAACGGCTCAAGGAAGATGGCACCAAGGTATATGAAATCTGGGGACCCCTCTTTTTCGGCTCGGTTCAGAATTTTAATTCGAAATTTGACGTGCGAAGTGATCCTCAAAAAGTAGAGATCGATTTCATGGAATCCAAAGTTTCTGATCACTCAGGCATTGAGGCACTTTGGGCCCTTACCAATAAATACCTGGGATTGGGCAAAGAGATCAAACTCATTCATTTGAGTCCCGACTGCAAAGCACTGCTTTACAAAGCCAGCCCTGTCTTTGAAAAAGTGATAGAAACGTCCATTGACGATCCCCGATACTACGTGGTCACTGATCAATTGGACTCAGAAGTATAATAGCACCGTCAATTGATGCTTGTTAACTTATGTCCATTGAGTTTTTATTCACCTTAGAAAGCTCCACTTTAAAGTTGAAAAGTCAATTCTTTAAATCAGGTGAGATTCTGAAGACAGGGTACACCAGGTGCCTATCCCGCTCGTATCGTTCACTCATCTTGTAGATTTCATATAATTGACCGGTGGCACTCCCTTTCAGTTCAGGCATGGCTTTTTTCAAGGAATCAAACGCATTTTTCATTTGCTTATCCTTGAGCAATTCCTTCGCTTCAAGGTCAAAGACATAGGAACTGAACCATTCTTTTTGTTGCAGTACTTCGTCAAAGAAATTCCAGTTGAAATAGGAATCCGGACCATGGGGCTCGAGCACCTCGACCAAAAAACGCCTTGACCGTTGATTGGTGGAGATCAGCAGGTATTCGTTTTTTCTTAGCAATGCCACCTTTGATTCCCTATCCACCGAGGTTTGAGTGTGAAAATAATGCCCCTCATATGGCCCGGGCGATGTTTCAAAATCCAACAAGCGGTATTGCTCCACTTCCAGGGCCGTGTCACTCTTTATCAATTCTATGTAGACGCCGTTGTTTTCTAACAATTCAACCACCTTGCCCCAGGAAACAGGCACCACATAATACCGGGGAATGTCAACTGTCAGGACAGGTAGGAAGTACCTGTAATAGGGCACCTTCTTTTCCCATGGCGCCGACCCGTCGTAATATAATTGCGCCGCTCCCGTTACTTCACTTTTTTCATAATAGGCCCGGTATCCCTTGAAATTAAGGCTGTCACATCTTGAATAATCCACTTTCCAATCCAATGCAAGACTGTACGAATCCATCATTTCATCGGTGGCCAATAAGCGGACGTCCTTGATTTTTTCGGCATTGCCCGCAGCAAAATCAGCAATGGTTCTCATGTAATTGAGCGTCGAGGAAACCCTTCTTTTAAACGGTTTCAACATATGGGTCTCACTCAAAAGTCCGATGGTATTGAAAAGGTTGAGGTAACCCGTTGAATATCGAGGAAGGTCATTGAACATGGAGTAACCCGAATCTGGGCTATTGTTCCATGCATTGACATAGGGTATGCACTCGTCGCCCAATTCCTTCATGGAAGCTACTACATGTGGTTCCAACTCATCCATGCAGAACTTCTTTAGCGAGGGCATCATTTTATCTGTCTGGGATAGCAAATAGGTCATGGTGTACTGGTAATCGGCCCCGTTGCTGACATGAGTTTCAAGGTAGATATCCGGATCCCAATCCCTCACTAGGCGGCTGAAGCTTTGTGCATTCCGGCTGTCATTCTTGATGAAATCCCGGTTCAGGTCGAGGTTGCGGGCATTGCCCCTGAAACCATAAGAAGGCGGGCCGTTCTGATTGGCCCTGGAGCAGCAATTTCGATTCAAGGCGCCCCCGACATTATAGAATGGAATGATCAATAAAATCACATCCTTGTATTTCTCTGAAAAGTCGGGATCCTGAATCAATTTGCGGGCAAAGATCATGGAGGCATCAATGCCGTCGGGTTCACCCGGATGAATGCCGTTGTTGATGAGAAACACCAATTTGTTTTTATCGTTTCGCCATTTGTCCTCAATGACAGGATCAACCTCCACTTTCACCAAATGAAGTGGCCGACCTGCATCCGTCTCACCAAACTCGGTTATGCCGACAAATGGTGATGATGAGGCCATTCTTTGCCACCATGCAATTCCTCCCTCATAAGTGGCCGTCTCCGTAGAATCAGACTTTTCAAAGGGCGTAGTAAGGTCGGCGTCTTTGCTTTCCGTTTTGCAGGATTGGATAAGGATAAGGAGTATGCAAATAGTGCTTATGTATTTCACTTGGGATCAGGTAGGGTAAATAAAATTAGCAGGATTCCGGAAACTCACATCTTTCGACGCCTTTCCTTTTTTTCTTTAGTGACGCGCTTTGTCTTTAACCGCCTTTCAATGGCCCCTTTTGAAGGCTTGGTCTTTTTTCTTTTTTTGGGAATGGTCAAGGCCTTCTTCAGCAGGGCGTCAAAGCGATCAAGAACCTTTTTCTTATTGTCCAATTGACTTCGCGAAACCTGTGATGACATGATTAGGATGCCGTCCTTATTCATCCTGGACGATAGCTGCTTAAGCAACCTGTTGCGTTGATGTTCATTCAGTAGGACGGAATTTTTCACATCAAAACGCAAGCTGACCTTGGAATCAACCTTATTCACATTTTGCCCACCCGGACCCGAACTTCGGGAAGTGGTGAAGGTGATTTCTGGAAGGAGGTCAGATGAGGAAATCATGGTGTCAAAGTTAGCATTGCCTGCATTTTGTCAATTCAAAACCGTTCCATCAAATATATTTCTCAAAACAACGGCTATCCGCAGCATCGATGTACTGTCCGTAATTGGGTATTAACTTATAACCTGATTTCAGGTACAGGCCAATGGCCTCAGGCATGTTCACTCCGGTTTCCAGGATGCAACGTTCAAAACCCCCCTCATCAGCCCAACGTTCAAGTTCCGCCAGTATCTTTCGGGCAACACCCTTGCCTCTCTGATCTTTAGGTGTGAACATTCGTTTGATCTCTAAGGTGACTCGGTCGTATTTCTTCATCGCACCACAACCAAGGAGCGTCTTATTTTCATAGGCAAGAACCACGAAATCAAGATTGTCGATGCTATTGTACCGGTGGTAAAAATCGTGCTTGTCGCCATCCCTGATGGCCAAGTCGGCATCCAGGTCTTTGACCAGGTGAATGAAGTCCGGGTTGGATGAATTGGTTCTTTTGATTTGGATCATTGGGATTAGCAAATTGAATTTTTTCCAGTAAAAGACAAAATTACCGATACGCTGCTTCATTGCAAATCATTTTGAATGTTGCTACGGACCGGCTATTATCGTTTCTCTTATTAGAATTCAATTTTTAATTTGAGTCTCCGGACTACTCACACTCACTCTGCTTCCAGTCCCCAGGAAGGCCGAGCGTTAAGAAAAGGATCGGGGTTAAGAAAGTTTCAGTGTCGGTATCGGAGTGAGTGAACATAAAAATAATATAGAACACAAGAACTGTTGACTCGCAGTGACACTCACACACTGGCACTCACTCTTCATCCGAGGGGCCTGCCTTGTGCGTAGTTCCCTTGGGGAATGCCTTCGGCTTTCCCCGTCCGTGCTCAACTGGAAATGTAAAACCCCCTGCTTCGCAGGTGTTTTTTTGTTCAAGTACTTAGCCAAGCAAGCTCGTCACGTCCCTGAACAAAAAAACCCTCCACGTTCGTGGAGGGTTTTACGCTTATTGTAGTCCGTAGGGGAATAGAACCCCTGTTACCAGGATGAAAACCTGGCGTCCTAACCCCTAGACGAACGGACCATGTTTTGTTTTGGGTTGGCAAAAATAAGTTTTTTTGGATTTACCACAAAGAAGCTTCCAAATAAATCATCCTCTTGCATCCAACTCGCTTTGAAAGCGGAATCCCAGTCTTTTGCCTGTCTTCATCCTGCCCTCGTGGCTCACGGTATTCACCTCATGTACCGATACTTCCGTGACGTGCTGATATGGAGGAGTCAACAGGTCAAAGCTCAGGCTGTAAAGTATGGCACTGTCGATGACCTCTCCGGCTTTTGTTCTGTTAAAGGTTTGTCCGGCAAAGTCATTATACAGAAAACCCAATTGACGCTTCCCTTCCACAAAGAAATGATTCTCTTTATTGATAAAAAGTCGCGCGATCAAGTAGCCAAGGTCTCCTTCGCGGTTGTACTTGAACGAATCGGCCAGAAAATTGTAGATGGATATCATTCCACAATAGGCTCTGTATGGCTCCCCTTTGACGTAGTCTGAGTTGTGGATGACATGACTTTCATCAAAATCGAAGACATTGGTATGCATTAAAAAAATGATGATGTCACCACCCAATTTCAGGCGGATTTCGAAATCGCCTCTATCCTGGAATTCGACTTTTACATCCTTGTCAACGGCACTCATTTTTGCGCTAAGGTCTTCGGTAAATTCTTCGACATAGCGCTTAATCATTTTCATGCCAACTGTTGTATTACGGTAAACCTCTTGCTTCATGCAGCCCTTGTCTTTCAGGACCTCGAAAATCTTTTGCCTGTTATCTATCATATCAGTAGGCTTTTGCAAAAATTACCCGTCGCTTAGAGGGTTTTCCCGTTAATACACACTTTCCGGCTTCCAATTTTCCATCCAACGGAATGCACCGAATGGTGGCCTTGGTTTCATTTTTGATGCGATCTTCAGTTTCGGCCGTACCGTCCCAATGAGCATAGACAAAACCTCCTGCATCAATTAGCTTCTTGAATTCGTCATAATTATCAGCCACATGACTACTATTGTCTCTGAAATCCAAGGCTTTTTGGTACAAATTCTTTTGAATGTGCTCGAGTAAATGGTCAATCTTGTTTGCTAGATCCCTTTGTTGCAGGATTTCTTTTTCTCCGGTATCTCTTCTCACTACCTCGATTGTGCCGTTTTCCAGATCCCTGGGGCCAATGGCCAGACGAACCGGAACACCTTTGAATTCGTATTCGGCAAATTTCCAACCCGGCTTGTGCGTGTCGCGATTATCAAATTTTATACTGAATCCCTTTGCGCGCAGATCCACCATTAATTCTTCTACACGATTTGCAATTTTTTCACGCTCTTCTTCACCTCGGTAAATAGGCACGATCACTACTTGGTACGGGGCAAGCTTTGGCGGGAGTACCAATCCGTTGTCGTCGCTATGTGCCATAACCAGAGCGCCCATTAATCGCGTGGAAACACCCCAGGAGGTGGCCCATACGTGGTCCATTTTTCCGGAGGCATCTGCAAACTTTACATCAAAAGCTTTGGCAAAATTCTGACCCAGAAAGTGAGACGTCCCTGCCTGGAGTGCCTTTCCATCCTGCATCAAGGCTTCAATGCAATATGTTTCGAGGGCACCCGCAAATCGTTCAGATTCTGACTTAACCCCCTTGATAACGGGCATGGCCATGAAATTTTCGGCAAAATCAGCATATACATCCAGCATTCGTTCCGCTTCTTCGATTGCCTCTGCCTTGGTAGCATGAGCCGTATGCCCTTCCTGCCACAGAAATTCTGCGGTTCTTAAAAAAAGCCGGGTTCGCATTTCCCAACGCACCACATTGGCCCATTGATTGATAAGAAGTGGAAGATCGCGATAAGATTGGATCCAATTCTTGTAGGTGTTCCAAATGATGGTCTCTGAAGTGGGTCTTATTATTAGTTCTTCCTCAAGCTTGGCTTCTGGATCAACGATGACACTTTTTCCATCCTCGTCCACTTTCAGGCGGTAATGGGTCACAACGGCACATTCTTTGGCAAAGCCTTCTACATGCGCAGCCTCTTTGCTCAAATAAGATTTTGGAATAAACAATGGGAAATAAGCATTCTGGTGACCCGTATCCTTGAACATCTTATCCAAAGCCGCTTGCATTTTTTCCCAAATAGCATAACCATAGGGCTTGATAACCATGCAGCCCCTGACAGCAGAATGTTCGGCCAGATCGGCCCTGACGACCAAGTCGTTATACCATTTTGAATAATCTTCTGCACGGGTTGTGAAGTCTTTTGCCATTCTGATAAGCCAATAAAAGTAGTCTTCAAAAATAGGGTTTTGACCATAGTATTTCAGTCAATATTCCTAATTGTTTAATCAGTTTCGATAAATACCAACATTCCATCATTAAAAACACTTTTCTATTTGTAACAATACGGGAAATTATAGGTATAACTTTGTATATGGCTTTTGCACTAAAATTAATGGATGCTTTATTAAATCCAAAAGTGAGCTTCAAGTGCCTTGAGTATAATAAGATATTGCTTAAAAGCACGCTGTTGTTCTTCCTTGCTCAATTAGCTTTTGTGAGTGAAAGCAGGTCTCAGATCAATGCCTATGCCGAAGTTACGGCCGTGACAGGAAAGTCCCTGGCCATTTCTGCTCAGAACGAATCATTTGACGCATTTACTGCCGGCGAACAAATCGTGCTCATGCAGATGCAGGATGACGTGATTGGAAATACTTCCAATTCCACGAATTTTGGTGATTTGGGGACAATCCAATCTGCAGGCTTATACGAAGTCAGGGTGATTGACTATGTGGTCAGAAGTGGTTCGCTGGATTCAATCGTATTAACCCAGGCGCCAACCAACACTTACAACACAGGATCCAATCAGTCCGTGCAAGCCATAACTTTTCCCACTTTGGACGACGGGGGTGGAGATTTTACCACAACGGCAAACATAACAGCCGTCGTCTGGAACGGTTCCATTGGTGGTGTGGTGGCATTTAATGTGGTTGGCACCTTAACGCTGGCACACAATATTACAGCAAATACCGCTGGTTTCAGAGGCGCCGCAGCCAATGGCGGTGGATCAACAGGATGTACGCCAACCGGCAGTTTCCGCGTTACCACTCAAGCCAATTTCGCCGACAAAGGGGAAGGAATTTACAAAACAACAACGGCCAATCATGCCGCAGGAAGGGCTAAAATTCTTAATGGCGGCGGAGGTGGTAATAGCCATAATGCCGGTGGAGCCGGAGGTGGAAATTACACCCCGGGTGGAGATGGTGGCCCCGGCTGGGTCTGCTCTCCGGTCGCTGGAGGTATCGGTGGAATCGACCTGAGCGCTTCTATCAGTGCCGCTCGCATCTTTTTGGGCGGCGGGGGTGGTTCCGGAGAAGGAAACAATGGCCTTGCCACCGGTGGTGGTGATGGCGGCGGAATAATCATCTTGAAAGCATCAATGCTCAGAACAACCGGTACTTGCGCAGGAAGAATCATTAGTGCAAACGGAGAGTCCATTACTTCGAACAGCGGCAATGACGGATCGGGAGGAGCAGGGGCCGGTGGCTCCATCGTCCTGCAAATAGATAGTTTTAATGTAGTCGCTGCATGCGATCTCACTGTTGAGGCTTCCGGAGGAGACGGAGGTTCGGTGAACAGCGGTGCACAGCATGGCGGAGGTGGAGGTGGCGGCCAGGGAGTCGTGATTTACAGCTCGGTTGAACCAACGACCAATGTTACCACCTTGGCCAACAATGGTAGTGGTGGTTGTAACAACAGTAGCAGTCCTTGCACTAATCCAGCAAGTCCTGCCGGTGGCACAAGTGGGTCGGGAATAATTGATAATTCCACAGGGCCATTACCTGTCACATTGGTCCATTTTTCGGCAAATCCCATAGGAGATGTTGTTCATCTGACCTGGAAAACGGCCAGTGAATTGAATAACGATTTTTTCAATGTTCAACGAAGTTCCAACGTTGAAACTTGGATTGGAATCGGAATGGTCAAGGGGAATGGAAATAGCCAGCATTTGGTAAATTATGAGTTTACAGATACCAGACCACTGACAGGAACCTCCTATTATCGGCTCGCTCAGGTGGATTTTAACGGAAAAAGAGAACTTTTCGGACCGGTTGCTGTCAATATGTCCACAACCAGTGACGCTGCGCTAATTAACCCCAGCCTGGTGAATAGGGAGTTTGTGATCAATGCTTCTTTGTTATCAGAAGGTAGTGCAGAGGTCCTGATCATGAATGCTTCGGGTCAGGAGGTCTTCAGCAAACAAATTCAAGTTATTCCGGATGTGAACGAAGTTGTTCAGCTCGATGGCTATTTTCCTGCAGGAGTCTACATTGTCTTAGTGAAGCACGGCGCCGGAATTGAAAGCCAGAAGATCTATGTTTGGCACTCAATTACCAAATAGCGGACCTAGCGTTTTTTGCTCAGGTAGAGAACATTCCCTTCCTCAGCTTCGCTGCCAGGCTTCATGTCGTTTCGCTTGTAGAGTTTCTTCAACTTGATGCCGTATTTTTGAGAAATCTGCCACATGGTATCTCCTTTTTTAACAAGGTGCTGGTCTTTAGTGCCTTTGCTGCGTTTGGGCTGCAAATATAAAACTTGACCCGGCTCCAATTGGTCACCCTTTTGCATGTCATTGTACTTATAGAGCTGCCATAGGCCCAGGTTCATTTCCTGAGCAATCTTGTAGAAGCTGTCGTCCGGTTTGACTACGGTGTATTTAATGTTGTTTTGAAGGTCAATGGTGCGATCAACGACTTCGATCCTGTTTTCCTGAGCCACATCCGAAACCACTTCCTGTTTTGGCATCTTACTAACCTTATCGTATTGATCCAGGTTGTGCGATTCTATAATGTAGATCAATATGTTGGCGTACTTTGGATTGGTCGCGTAACCTGCTTTCTTAAGTCCTTTGGCCCAACCTTCGTAGTCGGTGATCTTTAAAGCGAAAAGTTCGGCATACCTCGATCTTCCCGATAAGAATTCACTGTGATCCCTGAAGGATTCGTAGGCTGAATTATACTTCCTGAAACACTCATTTTTCGCATCATCGTCCATAATGAAGGTCTCACCATTCCAGGTATTGTGGCATTTGATTCCAAAATGATTATTGGCATACCGCGCCAGGGGGCTATTTCCATCGGCCGACTCCAATATACCCTGAGCCAGCGTTATACTTGCGGGGACACCGCTGTGCAGCATTTCCCTGATGGCTTGATCCTTGTATTTGTCGATGTATTCCTCACGCGACATTCGGTATTCGGCCGGTTGTGACCAAATGTCCTGGGGGAAGGCTGCCAAGGCCAGGCAGAAAAATATAATCATGCTTATCGCTCTCCTCATACCACTTTTCAACAACTGTTGATAACGCATTATTAGGCTAAAGTACAAAGCTATCAGTGATTTAGGAGATGTCAATAGGCTTTAGGTTATAGTTATTAACAATTGGGCGTGTGGAAGTTTACTTGGATTAGTGGCTGATCACCTGCCAAAATAAACATCATCGATGCTTGAGTTCCTTTTTTATCTATTTACATTTATCTTCACTTCATGAAAGGCTTGACACTCGTCGTTGTACTGAGCTGTTCCTCTTTAATGAGACTCTTCTCTCAGGAAGTTATTCTTGTGTCAAAAGATCCGAGCCGTTCGTATACCACATGGTTAATGAGCCTTGATTCCACTTTAAAGGTAAGGGAGTTTTATACCCTTCCTTCAGATTCAATGAAGCACTATTTAGATTTGGCAGATGGCATGGTGCTTACAGGTGGTGAAGACGTCAATCCCACATTATACGGAAAACCGGACTACATAGACCAATGTGAAGCTCCCGATAATTTCAGGGACAGTATTGAAAAGCTCATGATTGAACACGGCTTTGATCACGGCCGACCTCTTCTTGGCATATGCCGGGGTCAGCAAATCATCAATGCATTGAGCGGGGGCAACCTGATTCCCGACATCCCCACCAGATTACCTCAAAGCAAAGTACCGCACCGAAGTAAACAAGACAGCGCTCATCAAGTGTTACCATCCGAAGGTTCCTGGTTGTACGAATTTACCAACGGGGAAACACAATGGGTGAATAGTAGGCACCATCAAGCGGTGGATAAATTAGCCCCCGGATTCAAGGTTGCCGCCATTGCACCTGACGGAATTGTGGAATCAATTGAATACCTTGATAATAATCAACACGTATTTATCGTAGGCGTTCAATGGCATCCTGAAAATTTGCGCAATGAGCTCTCAACTTATTTGGGTGAGTTATTCCTTGATGCTGCGAGTGGAGGAACAAAAAAGGCTGGCATGCAAGATGAAACCGATTAGGTATTGAATTCAGGGTTCATAAATTATTTTAATTTCAAAAACACTAACTTAACAAAGCGAAATGGAGTGGTATTACGAAGCATATTTTATCTGGTTCTGCACGGGATTATTATTCCTGTTATTGGAAATAGGCGTGCCCGGCCTCATCATTTTCTTTTTTGGTATTGGAGCATGGATCACTTCGATACTCAGTTATGCGCTTTCGCCCAGTCTTAATGCTCAAATAATTGTATTTCTATCGACCTCACTGATCAGTCTTCTCCTATTCAGAAATCAATTGAAAAAACGATTTTTCGACGAAGGACGAAGTTCTAAGACCTTGGAAGATGAATTTGTGGGGAAAATCGTTTTGGCAATCACCGATTTTGACGATGGACGGGGAAAAGTTGAGTTCAAAGGCGCAAATTGGGACGCCTCCAGCACGGAAAATATCAAAAAAGGACAACGCGTCAAGATCGTGGATAAGGAAAGTATAAATCTGATTGTTAAATCTTTAGAAATTTAATCACATGTTCGAAGCCTCAACGGTCCTTCTGTTTGGACTCATAATTTTTAGTATTGTCATTCTCATGTCAACCATCAGGATCGTTCCACAACGTCAAGCATTCATCGTGGAACGCCTCGGAAAATATCACGGTACACTTCAAGCCGGCTTCCACATTCTGGTCCCATTCATTGACCGTGTGAGGTATAAGCATACGTTGAAGGAACAGGCCATTGATGTGGCATCACAGATTTGCATCACTCGCGACAATATTGCTGTCGAAGTAGATGGAATTCTTTATTTACAAGTGATCGATCCCGATAAGGCCTCATATGGCATTGACGATTATCGCTTTGGTTCTATTCAAATAGCACAAACCACCATGCGGAGTGTCATCGGAAAATTAGAGCTGGACAGATCTTTCGAAGAGCGCGAAACCATCAATACTTCCATTGTCAATGCCGTTGACAAAGCCAGTGATCCCTGGGGCGTGAAGGTTACCAGGTATGAGGTTAAAAACATCACCCCTCCTCAGAGCATCAAGGACGCCATGGAAAAGCAAATGCGGGCTGAACGAGAGAAACGAGCGGTAATCGCTGAGTCAGAAGGAGAAAAACAGGCAAAAATCAATGTGGCCGATGGTGTGAAACAAGAGCTGATCAGGCGTTCTGAAGGAGAAAAGCAAAAGCGCATCAACGAAGCCGAGGGCCTTGCTGCCGAGATAAAATTCGTGGCAACGGCAACCGCTCAAGGAATCAAGGAAGTAGCAGCTGCCATTCAATCAGATGGCGGAATAGATGCGGTCAATTTAAGAATCGCCGAACAATACCTTGACGAGTTCGGAAAGCTGGCTTCTGAAAATAACACCATGATCATCCCCAATAACCTGACCGACATAGCAGGCGTGGTAGCAACGGCCACTAAGGTCTTTGAAAAAACAAAGACCGGTAAAACGGGAGGCTGATAAGCAAGTAGTTTGCTCATGCCAGGGGATATTCATCCAAAGGATATTTTAACCAAGTCCTATAAAGCGCTGGCCATCCAGGCAGCCGTAATGGCATCAACATCTGAGGTTTTTCGCAAGGAACTAATCGAACTTGCTTTGAAAAATGAAATGCCTTACAGTTCAAGGGCAGCTTGGGCAATGCTGAGTCTTGCCGAGCAACATCCCGACTTGGTCACTCCTTATACACGAAGCATTCTAAACAAGCTCGGAGACATCCAAAATCATACCCAGATATCCAGCCTTCTGCGTTTATTCCTTGCCCTTGACCATGATCTTGATGAGAGTGGTCAATTACTAGATTTCTGTTTCCATATGATTAGAGTTCCGCTGGAGCGTGAATATTCCAGAGCGCTAGCCATGGACATCATGTTGAGGTTTGCATTAACATACCCCGAATTAACTAGCGAGATCATCGAGCAAATCGAGGACGCCCGTCCACAATTCAAAGCCAGACATGCCAAGCGGAAGGCGAAACAAGTCCTTGAGCAATTAAATAAAATGCAGGAACAAAGCCGTTAACGGCGAATTAGCAGGTCTAAGGTCTAATTGATTCAGAGATCAGAGATCGATTCCCTTGCTGTCCGCCTGTATGAACGGCCAATATCCGCATACCCTTTTTAATACTTCCGCGGCGGATCAAGTCCTTAAGGCCCCACATCATTTTGGCCGTATAGATCAGATCTAGTTCTATTCCGGTCTTTTGCAAGAATTGGTGATAAAAAGCAATGAGCTCTTCACTGACCTTGGCAAATCCACCAAAATGAAAATCGAGTTCAATAGACCAATTTCCAGGATCTTCTTCTTCGGCATCAAGTAATAGTTTTCTCACATCATCTTTCAAGAATTCCCCGCCCTTCAAAGCGCTGTATCCCAAAATATGCGCTCGGGATCTAGACCCTGCGATCAAGCCCGCCATCGTGGCACCCGAACCCACCGGGCAGGCAATGACGTTATATTCTCCTGTAATCAATTCATGGATGTCCTTGCAACCTTTCACCGCCAGAGCATTTGACCCCCCTTCAGGCAATAGATAATAGTCTTTCCATCCAATGAAGTCATCCAGGTCAACCTCACCTTTTTTCCAGTCGCGGTAAGTCATTCGGTCGATGAACTTGAGATGCATGCCGTCTTTTTCAGCCTGGGCCAGGGTATGATTGTGCCAATTGGACGCTTCTCCTCTGATGATTCCTATGGTCCGGAAACCGAATTTCTTTCCTGCCGCCGCCGTGGCCGCAATGTGGTTGGAATAGGCTCCTCCGAAAGTCACTAGTTGATCCTTTCCCTGAAGGCGCATTTCCTCGATGTTGTATTTCATCTTGAAAAACTTGTTGCCGGGTATGTCGGGATCAAAGAGATCGAGCCTAAGTAAGCTTAACTCCACGTAGTCATTGTGGAAAAAATCTTCTGAAATTGCATCAATTTGCACAGGCAAGGATAGAATTTTTTTACGTTGCTCAAGTTGATAGAGGTGAGTCTTTTCCCTTCATTGAGCAGGCCAAGATTTGGTAACTTTGCCCCAAGCTGTGAAAAAAGTTAAAAATACCCCACTTCTTGAAGGTGACTTTTATTATTCCGATAAAGGTTACCTTGTTTTTACAGAGCAATTTCACCTTAAACGAGGATATTGTTGTGAAAGTGGCTGCAGGCACTGCCCGTACAATTATAAAAAACCACCGATTGAAAACCATACTCAAAAGCCATGAATACAAGCGTATTGGAAAGTTTTAAAAGTGAAATCTTACTTGGAATACCCGAGGAACTGCCACCTGCACCGGTATTTGATCCCAGTGTCAACCATGCTCCAAAACGCCGAGATATTTTGAACAGTGAGGAGAAAGTCCTTGCACTTCAAAATGCCCTTCGTTATTTCGATCAGCGTCACCACGCAATTTTGGCGCCCGAATTTGCAAAGGAGTTACAAGAATATGGCAGAATATACATGCAACGATTTCGACCGACCTATAAAATTTCAGCTCGAAAAATAGACGATTATCCGCATCGTTCCAAACAAGCCGCGGCCATCATGCTCATGCTTAGCAACAACTTGGATCATGACGTGGCCCAGCACCCTCACGAACTCATTACCTATGGTGGAAACGGTGCGGTTTTTCAAAACTGGGCCCAGTATCGGCTCACCATGAAATACCTGGCCGAAATGACGGATGAACAAACATTGGTGCTGTATTCAGGTCATCCCATGGGTTTGTTTCCCTCGCACAAGGATGCCCCCAGAGCCGTTATTACCAACGGCATGGTCATACCGAATTATTCAAAATCTGAACATTGGGAAAAGTTCAATGCCTTGGGAGTTAGCCAATACGGGCAAATGACCGCCGGGTCCTTTATGTACATCGGACCACAGGGCATCGTTCACGGAACAGCCATAACCATCTTAAATGCCGGAAGAATGATTTCCGAAAAAGGCGAAGGATTGGGGGGAAAAATTTTTATTTCTGCCGGACTGGGCGGTATGTCTGGAGCCCAACCAAAAGCGGGAAACATTGCAGGTTGCATCTCGATCGTCGCCGAAATCAACCCCAAAGCGGTTCATACGCGTCATTCTCAACAATGGGTCGACGAAGTCATTTCTGACCTCGATGAACTGATGATTAGGGTTGTGAAGGCAAGGCAAAACAAAGAAGTCGTTTCTGTGGCCTATTTGGGGAATGTCGTCGACCTCTGGGAACGATTTGCCGTATCGGACTTGAAGGTAGACCTCGGTTCGGATCAAACATCCCTTCACAATCCATGGTCCGGAGGTTATTACCCAGCTGGGTTGAGCTTTGAAGAATCCAATGAGATGATGGCCGAACAACCCGAAGAATTTAAAAAGCATGTGCAGGAATCGCTAAGAAGGCATGTCAGGGCAGTAAATGCTTGCGTTTCCAATGGCACCTATTTCTTTGATTACGGGAATGCATTTTTACTCGAAGCAAGCCGAGCCGGCGCCGATATCATGAACGAAAAGGGAACGTTCAAATACCCTTCTTATGTACAGGACATAATGGGTCCGATGTGCTTTGATTTTGGATTCGGTCCATTCCGATGGGTTTGTGCATCTTCCGACCCAAATGACCTGGATGAAACAGATACCATTGCTTGTGAAGTCCTGGAAAACTTAAAAACATCGTCACCTCCAGAGATTCAACAACAAATGGACGACAACATTCAGTGGATAAAGGCCGCCGGAAAAAACAACATGGTGGTTGGCTCACAGGCCAGAATATTGTATGCCGATGCTAAAGGTCGCGTTGAAATAGCCCGGGCCTTTAACAAGGCCATTGGCGAGGGAAAAATTTCTGCACCCATCGTTCTTGGAAGAGACCACCACGATGTTTCAGGGACCGACAGCCCCTATCGCGAAACCAGCAACATTTACGACGGTTCGCAGTTCACCGCCGACATGGCCATTCAAAATGTGATCGGTGATTCATTCAGAGGAGCGACCTGGGTGTCCATCCATAATGGCGGGGGCGTTGGCTGGGGAGAAGTCATTAACGGAGGGTTCGGAATGGTGATAGACGGTTCAGATGACAGTGAACGCAGGTTGGAAGAAATGCTCTTTTGGGATGTCAACAATGGCATTGCACGACGAAGTTGGGCTAGAAACGAGGGAGCGATTTTTACCATTAAACGTGCCATGGAAGAAGAACCCAGGCTAAAAGTTACCCTGCCTAACATAGTGAGCAAAGAAAACCTCGAGGGCCTATTTAACTAGCGCAATTCCGCACCAAGTTCGGTTTGGAACCGATCTATGAACTTCTTCATAACCTTGTCTATCTGAGCATCAGTCAGGGTTTTATTGTCATCCCTGAACAGGAAACTAACGGCATATGATTTCTTATCAGGGTCCACACCCTTGCCTCGATAAACGTCAAACAAGCTTACTTCTTTCAACAATCTATTTTCAACATCCTTTGCAATGCGTTCAACCTGATCATACTGAACAGACTCGTCGAGAAGGAGCGCCAGATCCCTTCTGACTGAAGGGTATTTGGGGAGTGACTCAAACGAGACCGAAAGTTTTGATAAGGCAATCAGCAGTGTGTTCCAGTCGATCTCGGCCGAATAAACCGCCTGTTCAATTTCCATCTGCTTTAGATATTCCTCGCTGTGTTTTAAAATTCTGGCCAGCTCTTTCTTTCCAATAAAATAAGCCAGCCCAAAGTCAGCGTTTTCAATTTTCGTTTCTCGGACCTTGAGTGAACCAATTCCAAGACCCAATTTTCTAAGTAAAAGTTCCAGGCTCTCTTTCAGGTCATAAAAATCCACGGGAGTGGCCGTTGTCTTCCATGATAGATTGCCCTTTTCTCCAGTCATCCAAAGCCCTAGCTTGAATTGCTCTTTAAACGAAGCTTCATCGAGAAGCGAATAGACTTTACCAAATTCAAACAACATTAGGTCTGATGACTTCCTGTTAATATTATACCTGATACTCTCTAAACCACCGGGATTAAGTGACATCCGCATCACCGATAGCTCACTGCTCAATGGATTCGTAATTTCAATTCCCGGTTGATCTTTTATAAGGTGTTTTTTTGAGGTTAATGAATTATTCATAACCTCTCGAAAACCTCTTGAAGATAAGAATGCAGAAACTTTCCTTCGAACTATTCCACCATCCTGATCTTCTGAAAAAGAAATGGCACTTTGCATCCGCTTTGGAATTTCGATGTTGTTATATCCATAGATGCGGAGTACTTCTTCGACAACGTCGATTTCCCTGGTGACGTCAACACGATAAGGAGGGACAATCAACTCCACACCCTCACTTGACTCCTTGGATATCTCAAAACCAAGTGAAATCAAAATATTCGTGGCTTCGGCAGGGGCGATGACCTGGCCACTGATTTGATTCAGGTAGGTCCAGCGAAACTCAATCCTGTTTCGATCCTTTTTGTTTGGATAAACATCGATAATATCAGAAGTGATCTGAGCACCGGTCAGTTCCTTGATCAAAAGCGATAACCTTTTGAGAGCGTAAATGGTCGATTCAATATTCGCCCCTCGCTCATAACGATATGACGCATCGGTTGATAGACCGTGTCTCTTCGCTGTTTTCCTTATTCCCGAACCGTGGAAATATGCGCTTTCAATGAAAATTCGTTCCGTTTTATCCGTAACACCAGAGGTCAGTCCCCCAAAGACACCGGCGATGCACATGCCGCCTTCCGGATTGCAGATCATCAGGTCATCCTTATCCAACTTGCGTTCCTCACCGTCTAAGGTGACAAAAGAAGTGCCCTCTTTCAACTTTCGGACAAGCACCTTTTGGCCTTTTATCTGGTCAGCATCAAATACATGAAGCGGTTGACCCGTTTCATACATGATGAAATTAGCGGCATCGACAATGTTATTAATGGGTTTAAGGCCAACGGTCTTTAACTTGTCTTTTAACCAGTCCGGAGATTCCGATACCTTGATTCCGCTCATTGACAGGCCTGAGTACCTGGGACAGGCCTCATGGTCTTCCACGGTGACCTCGATCTTAAATTCCTCGTTATCGATCTTAAACGCGGTCACATCCGGAATTCGAATAGCATCATTTTTTAGTGAGGTTAAATTCTTGACGGCAAGAAAATCACGGGCAACGCCAAAATGAGAAATAGCGTCGGTTCTATTTGGTGTCAGATCAATTTCAATGGCAAAGTCATCTTTGATTTTGTAATAATTGCGAAGTGATGTCCCAATCATGGCCGAAGAATCGAGCACCAATATACCGTCATGATTTTGTCCGATACCGATTTCATCTTCTGCACAGATCATGCCTTCAGAGACTTCACCGCGTATTTTACCTTTCTTGATGGTGAATGGTTCCGCATTGGTGGGATAGATCGTGGTTCCAGATAATGCCACGACCACTTTCTGGCCTTGCTTGATATTTGGCGCGCCACATACAATTGACCGCTCTTCGCCGGGGGCCACCTTTACCTTGCAGATAGTCAGACGATCGGCATTGGGGTGTTTATCTACCTTTAGCACTTCACCCACGACCAATCCTTCCAAACCTCCGGTCACCGGCTCAACTTTTACAATTGAGCCCACTTCCAAGCCTGTTCCGGTAAGGACCTTGCTCAGCTCATCTATTTCTGCCTCGATGGGAAGGTAATCCTGCAGCCAATTATACGATACTTTCATAGCAATTTGAAGTGGACAAAAATAGTCAAATTCAAGGACTGGGATAAGGTCGACATATTCCTTATCTTAGTCCAATCATGCATCTAAAGCTACTCGGCTATTTAATTCCCCTTCTGATGGTTGCCCTTACGCTCGAGGCACAAGAAGGGCTTTTTAGTGACGAGGAATACCTTTTCCTACATGCTCAAACCGAAGTATTCAGAGCAGAACAAGACCTTGAATTCAAAAATGAAGAAACAAGTCCACTCCTTCAAGATTCAATCCCAAACTTTCTCGGGCTGGATTATTTTGATTGGAATGCAGAATTCATAAGGCCCGCAAAATTTCAGGTCATCGAAAATGGCAAGGTGTTTGAGATGCCAACAACCACAGAGCGACTCCCGCTATATATTGACTATGCCATTCTCACTTTTATGTACAGAGATTCCACCTATTCGATTCACGCTTACCAGAATGTTGCACATTCCCAGAAAGCGAATTACGATTCCAGTTTGTTCGTTCCCTTCAATGATTACACAAATGGCATCGAGACCTATGGTGGAGGAAGATACATGGACATCAGTATTCCGCGAGGGAAAAAGGTCATCGTTGATTTCAACCGAGCCTATAATCCCTATTGTTCTTATAACGATAAATATTCATGTCCAATCCCACCGGATGAAAATAAGCTGCCGTTCCGTGTAGAGGCGGGCGTTAAAAAATACCACGAATAAATTGGTCAGGATTTTGTGCCCAAAATAAAACCTTCATCATAAAGCCTTTTGCCAAAGGCGTTAACATAAGATCGGTTCTCATCATTGTTTTCCAAATCAAATGCCTCAATGGCCCGTTGAACCGATTTGGAGTATGAAATGGATTGTTTCCAAAGCTCTATAAGTTTGAGATGAAGCACGGACAACTCCATGAAATGAACCTTCAGGCTATGACGGTTTCTAAAAAGCAGTAATTGGTAATTTTTTCCGGATCCAAAACCCTCCCAATTCCTTTTGAAAACGGGATATTTTAGATTGATTATTTCCGAATCGGGATTCAAAACAATGGGTCGATCGCCCCATGCCATGTTTTCAGAATAATGTTCGGCTGTTCGATCTTCCCGATTGTATACCAGTATCTCCATCCATTCCATTAACAAAAGATCACATAAATACGGGTGCTCTTCTAGTACGGGCAGGTCGGTTCGACAAACGTAGTCAACAAATTCTCCGGGAACTCGCCATACCTGTGGTGATTTAGCCTCATGCTCTTCCATGAATGCCGCAACAAGTGTTTTAAATTCCGGGGTGCTCAATTTTGAATGCGCAATTGGGAAAGCTTGTTCCATCAATCCGAACATCACATTGAAAACCAAACGTCTGTAATGTGGTAGGCGTTCACTGTTTGCACCGGGAATATCCCTTAATTTACCATCCCTGCAATAACTCGCAAGTTCTTCCTGGATCTTAATGGTTTGTTTATTCAGCAACATGACTGATTTTCCATTTGTTTTCGATAATGTTCCTGAGAGCCTTCATTTCACCCTGCAGTTCATCGAAAGATGGGATATTAAAATCGCGCTCGAGCAGCACAGGAACCGGATCCAGTCGTTCAAGCGTCCAGTCAAACAACTGGTATACCTGGTCAATGATTGCCTGGCCATGAGTGTCAATGATCAAATCTTTTGACACCTGCTCATGACCGGCCATATGAATATAAGCAACCTTGTCAAGGGGTAGTTTTGAAATAAACTCTTTGGCATCATAGGCGTGATTAAACGCATTGACGTATACGTTGTTCACATCAAGAAGCAACTGACAACCAGACCTTTCGATGATCTGATTTAAAAACTCCCATTCTGGCATTTCTGCAGCAACCGGGGTGTAGTACGAAACGTTCTCGAGTACGAGTTTACGTTCAAGAATGTCTTGTACTATTTTGATTCGCTCCACAATGTGATCAACTGCATCTTGACGGAAAGGAATGGGCAGCAAGTCGTATAGGTGAGCATTTGCGCACTTGCTGTAACTCAAGTGTTCGCTGTATAACGTTACGTTATACTTATCTAAAAAGCGTTTAAGGTCGTGAATAAAGTCCAGGTCCAGCTTGTCGGGACTTCCAATTGATAAAGAGAGGCCGTGACAAACGAAGGGGTATTTTTCTGCGATTCGTTCAAGCTCACGCCCCCAGAAACCTCCAAGACCCATCCAGTTTTCTGGCGCAAACTCAACAAAGTCAGGCTTTTCATTTTCCAATGAAATAAGGGTAGACGACAATTCTCGTCTTAAACCAAGACCAATTCCTTTAATCATTATCTAAAAAAAGAGCGAAGCAAGTACTGCTCCGCTCTGATACAATTACAGACAGACTAGTCGTCTGATTTCTCCTCACTCATGGTTTCTTTGGCAGGTTTAGCCGGCTCAGCTTTCACTTCGCTCTTTGGCTTGGCCTTCATTTCTGTCTTCTCTGTTGCAGCAGGTTTGGCTTCGGCTTTCTTTTCCATTTTTTCACCTTTGGCCTTTCCTTTTTCACCGCATTTCCCTTCACCGCACTTTCCTTCTCCACACTTTCCTTCTCCGCATTCCAATTCAGCAACGCTATTTGGTACAAAGGCATTGACCGCATCGATGTTTAGCAAGCTTGATCGCAGTTGCGAACCCGTCCCAAGGTCTTCGAAATGGAATAATTCAGCTGCATTTGTACTTCCGACAGCGCCGAAAACGGCCGTTACCGAAGCAAGAGCGGCAATTTTTATGTTTTTTGTTTCTTTTTTCATTGCAAATGGTTTTTTGGTTGAATGTTCTATAAAGGTAATTATTTACAAGGCGAATGTCACTGATTCGCGCTTAATAAATGGTCTATTGAAAGACAATTAGCATTTTTGCAGTCTCCGAGCACTGAAATGACTTGTTAAAATCTCATTTCATTTATCAAAGGATCAACACTGGCAAATGCTTTTTAACTCAATTGCATTCTTAATTTTTCTTCCGATCGTTTACCTGGTCTATTGGAAATTATTGGCTCATGATTTGAGGAAACAAAACGCTTTCGTACTTCTAGCCAGTTATTTTTTTTACGGTTGGTGGGACTGGCGTTTTCTATCCCTGATCTTTATAAGTTCATTGGTCGACTTCATGGTCGGACCAATCATCGCCAAATCGATTATAAAACATCGTAGGCGCGCTTGGTTGATTTTGAGCCTATGCGTAAACCTGGGCATGCTCGGTTTTTTCAAGTATTACAATTTCTTCGTCGATTCTCTGATTGAATCTTTTTCATGGTTTGGCTTTCATCTCAATCATTCCGGTCTGGACATTATTCTTCCGGTTGGAATTAGCTTCTACACCTTCCAAACCTTGAGCTATTCGATCGACATCTATAAAGGCAAAATAGAACCAACAAAGGACTGGTTATCGTTTTTTGCCTTTGTGTCGTTTTTTCCCCAGTTGGTGGCCGGTCCAATTGAGCGAGCCGCTCACTTACTTCCTCAATTTCAACACAAACGGCAATTTGACCTTCAATTTACCATCAACGGAATGCGCATCATGCTTTGGGGATTCTTTAAAAAAGTAGTTATTGCAGACAACCTGGCCGGAATCGTTGATTTGGTGTATTCTTCACCTGCAGGTTTCAGCGGGCCCCAGGTATGGTTGGCTAGTGTTTTATTTGCCGTACAGGTATATGCGGATTTTTCCGGTTATTCGGATATTGCCATCGGCTGCGGCCGAATGTTTGGTTTTGATTTAATGACTAACTTCAAGACGCCTTATTTTTCGAGGAGTTTTTCTGAATTCTGGAACAGGTGGCACATTTCCCTTAGTACCTGGTTTAGGGATTACATCTACTTTCCTCTTGGCGGAAACAAGGTCTCATCTACGCGCTGGCTGTTCAATATTCTCGTAGTATTCACCGTTTCAGGTCTATGGCACGGCGCTAAGTGGACATTCATTATCTGGGGAATACTAGGTGGTGTATTTATGATCTTTGGGAGATATAAACTGCCATTCATCCCTGAGTTTTTGGCTCAAGTTGGAATTTCTGATTCTCATCCACTTAAAAAGTATTACGACATGTTTGTTGTCTTCGCGCTCTGGACATTCAGCCTGATCTTTTTCCGAGCGAATTCAACTTCTGATCTTCCAATCCTTTTGAATTCTGCATTGGTGACCAGTTGGTCTCAATTCATTCATCCGAGCACTTGGATCGGAGAATTGACAAGTATGTTTGAATCATCGAGACAAGTGTTTTTATTGTTGCTTTCCGTTTGCTTATTGTTTGGCATGGATGGCTCGATGAAGAAACGTGATTTTGGCACATTCCTCACTAACAGGTCTGGTATAAGCCGCTGGGGAATTTACTTTGGAGTGCTGGCGTGGATATTCTTGTTCGGTGCATTCTCGCGACCTGAAAACTTCGTTTACTTTCAATTCTGATGAAAACCCTTAGAAATAGACTATTAGTTTTGATCGTTGCTTTAGCATTTGCTTTGGGTCTGATGTTTACCGTCGAGCTTCCAAGGTACTATCACTATTACTACACCCTGAATGATGGTTGCAACATTACCTGGATCCATGACCGAATATTTGAGAATCCACGTGCCATTGACATCGCCTTTTTGGGTACCTCACATACCGGTTGTGCCGTCAATGATGGCTACCTAGATAGCTTGATAGGTGATGAAAATGTGGTAAATCTCTCGTATTGTCAAGGCGGAAGAAACATCCAATTCACGGTATTAAAGGATATTTTATTAAAGCATAAACCCTCTGCAATTTATCTCGAAGTGCGGATGGAAGAAGACTTTACATCGCACCGCGATTTCGGAACCGTTGGCTACCTAAATGATGTATTTCATGCACCCATCCTTGCAAACAAAAAATACCCGGTAGATGTCTATAAAGCTTTTCTGGTGCGCTACATGTATTTTCAAGATCGGTTAATGGGGGTGCTTCCGGAACCGCCAAAACAGATGCGTTATATCGATTACAGCAACCTTCCAATATTTAAGTCAAAGGCAAAGAGCGATGAATTACAAGCGCATCTAAAAAAAGAATTGGACAAGAAGGAAAAATTTAAAAAGAGTATTGCGCGGGATTGGCGCTTAAAGTTGCCACGTTTTTACCTAGATCAAATAGCAAATTTGTGCAAAAGACACGACGTGGAATTGCGATTTCTATACATTCCTTCCTTTGGAATGGCAAGTGAAGTTCCTTTCAACCAACAATTCTACATTGCCAGTGGGAAGCTCCTTATTCCACCCAGAAAATTCTTTGAAAACCCTGATCTTTGGATGGACACCGAACATTTCAATGCCCACGGTTCCAGGCTCTTTTCCACCTGGCTAGCTACTCAAATTGAACAGTAATGTTCAATGGTTACAATTTTTTGAATACAAACTCGTGTTCGTGCTTTTCAATGTCACTGCAGCACTTGACCAAGCGTTTTTGCCTAAATGAATGCGCATTTCCACCATCGGTCATATTAGAACTTCCATGGCCGGATGGTCAGGATGAAAACCAGATGGATCTATCAAGGCTGCGGTATTGCACAGCTTCGGCAATGTGCTCACATTGAATGGATTCCGAAGCAGCAAGATCTGCAATTGTTCTGGAAACTTTTAAGATCTTATCATAGGCTCTTGCACTCAACCCAAGGCGATCTACCGCCTGGTGCAATAAGTTGCTGGCGCTTAGGTCCAACTCGCAATGCTCATTGATCAACCCTCGCGACATTTCGACGTTGGTTTTGATGTTGCTGTTGCGCAGGCGATATCTTTGACGCTGCCGGGCTGCAATTACCCTTGCCCTGATTTCAATTGAGCTGTCATTTTTACGTCCTTTTCCAAATTCTCGTATGGGCACAGGGCTTACTTCAATGTGAAGATCTATCCTATCCAGCAAAGGGCCTGATACCCTGCTTAAATAGCGTTGAATGGATCTATCGGGACAAATACACTTTTTGTCGGGATGATTAAAAAACCCGCAAGGACAAGGATTCATCGAGGCAACAAGCATGAAATTTGCCGGAAAATCAACGGCAAACTTTGCCCGTGAAATGGTGATCTTTCTGTCTTCCATTGGTTGACGAAGAACTTCAAGCGCTGAACGCTTAAACTCGGGTAACTCATCTAAAAACAGGACCCCATTATGGGCCAGGGATATTTCACCTGGTTGGGGATTTCCTCCTCCGCCGACCAAAGCTACATCTGAAACAGTATGATGCGGGTGCCTGAATGGTCGTTGTACCAAGGTGCTCATGTTTTGATTCACCAATCCCGCCACACTGTGAATCTTTGTGGTTTCGATCGATTCGTCTAGTTCGAGCTTTGGTAAAATTCCTGGAAGACGCTTCGCCAACATGGTCTTTCCCGCACCAGGAGGGCCGATCATAAGAATGTTATGACCACCTGCCGCAGCGATCTCCATGGCTCTTTTGACACCTTCCTGACCAACAACATCTGAAAAATCGACCTCATCAGTGTAATTTAGATGTTGATGGATCGTGTTGTATTCTGGTTTAATGGGTATCATCTTTTCTTCCCCATTAAAATGGCGCAAGACCTGGGATAAATTTTTAGCACCAAATACTTCGAGTTCCGTCAGTACTGAAGCCTCTCTGGCGCTGGCCTCAGGTAAAACTATGCCTCTGTAACCCTTATTCAAGGCCAGTAAGGCCATGGATAAACTGCCTTTGAGGGGGTGCAGGCTACCGTCAAGTGATAACTCACCCATAATGATGTATTGACCAAATTGATTGTACTTTACCTGCCCAGAAGCTGCCAAAATACCCAGTGCAATTCCTAGATCATACGCCGATCCTTCTTTTCTGATATCTGCGGGAGCGAGATTCACCGTGATTCTCTTACCGGGCATCTTTAAACCTATACTTTTCAGTGCAGATTCTATTCTGCGTTGGCTTTCTTTAACGGCATTGTCCGGAAGACCTACCAAATAAAATTTAAAACCGCTATCGATATGGACTTCCACGGTGATTCCAATGGCGTCCACACCGTGCAAAGCACAGCCATGGGTTTTGACCAGCATTAAATGTGCTGTTCGATGTAATGGATAAGTGAGTGTATTACTTTGATGTGAATTTCCTGAACTCTGTCGGCGTAAGCCGAACGCGGGGCTCTTATCTCAATATCACAATTGTCCTTTAATTTACCTCCGTCCTTACCCGTAAGGGCAACAACTTTCATCCCTTTGCTCCGGGCAACCTCGCAGGCGTTGACAACATTCAATGAATTTCCGCTTGTACTAATTGCGAGCAGCACGTCACCGTCAGTCCCAACCCCTTCAACGAACCTTGAAAAGACTTGATCGAAGCCGTAATCATTTCCCACGCAGCTGATATGAGAAGGATCAGAAATGGAAATTGCTGCGATTGGGGATCTGTTTTCCCTGAAACGCCCGGTCAGCTCTTCGGCAAAATGCATAGCATCGCACATAGAACCGCCGTTTCCACAGGAAATGATCTTACCTCCGTTGGATAATGATTCGATCATCAGATCGCCGGCCTCTTTAACAGCGTCCAGGTTACGCGGATCACCGATAAAAGCTTGAAGAACGTCTAGTGCTTCTATAAAATTTTTTCTGATCAAATCATCCATGCTATTCAAAGTAAGTTAATTCAGGGCACATCTCAAAAAGTCAGTCAAACCTACATAGGGCTTTTATAAATTCATACCCGAATTTCCAAATAGGGCATTTTCTTCGACAAAACCATGAAAATTTTGAATTCTTTGCTGCACCAACCGAAAGACTCAACTGGTTAGCCCGAACAATACCTAGTTATTTTTTGCCAGATTCCCTTCGCGGAATCGCGAGATGCCTTCTTCCAACCAGGATTTAAACTTGGGGATATCCGGATCGTAGGCAGCCGAACCATTCATGGTCACCTCATCGTGGTCAAGGATAACATAATATGGTTGAGAATTTGTGTTGTAACGATCTGCTTGAAGGTAACTCCATTTGTTACCTACCGTTCTGATTTTCTTTTTCTTTTCACCAATCATGACTTCCTTTTGTTCGGATTCCGGCAAGGCAATTTTTTCATCGACATAGAGTGAAATCAATACGACTTCTTCGCGTAATATTTTGAGGATTGAAGGGTCAGACCACACCTGTTCTTCCATTTTCCTACAGTTAACACATGCCCAACCAGTAAAATCGAGCATGACGGGCTTACCGACCTTCTGTGCATATGCCAGGCCTTCTTCGTAGTCGTGAAAACAATTTAGCCCATGGGGGCAATGCTCGGGATCACCCACAATTTCACCTTCTGATCCGGCAGCCTGGATCATGGTAGTTCCACCCAAGCCCTGAGGTGATTCGCTATAGAACATGGGCGGAGGAAAGCCAGATATCAACTTCAATGGTGCGCCCCAAATTCCCGGAATCAAATAGATGGTGAACATGAGTGTAAATACCGCTGCAACTAGTCTTGTGACTGATATTCGATCAGATTTACTATCGTGTGGCAGTGAGTAAATGCCTAATAAATACATGGTCAGTAAGGCAAAAATAGCGATCCATATAGCTATGAATACTTCCCTTTTCAAAAGACCTGCCTGAACCACAAGATCGGCATTAGATAAGAATTTAAAAGCAAAGGCCAACTCGATGAACCCAAGAACGACCTTCACACTATTGAGCCAACCCCCAGAGGACGGAAGGGTATTCAACCAACCCGGGAAAGCGGCGAAAAGCCCAAATGGCAGGGCTAGGGCAAGGGAAAACCCGAACATTCCAATGAGGGGGCCAGTAATCCCACCGTTGACAGCTGCATCGACCAAAAGTGTGCCTATGATCGGACCTGTGCATGAAAAAGATACCAATGAAAGGGTAAATGCCATAAAGAAGATGCCCAGTATGCCACCTTTATCTGAAGCGGAATCCGCCTTATTCACCCATGAACTGGGCAAGGTTATTTCAAAGGCACCAAAAAACGAAATCGCAAAAACAACCAGTATCAGGAAGAAGGCAAGGTTGAACCAGACATTGGTAGAAAGTGCATTGAGGGCGTCGGCTCCGAAAACCACCGTGACGCCGTAGCCTAAAAGCACATATATTGCCATGATTGATACACTATAAATAAGGGCATTGGAGATTCCTTTAGCCCTTGTCTTACTCTGCTTTGTAAAGAAACTCACAGTAAGCGGTATCATGGGAAAAACACAAGGTGTCAGCAGAGCTAAAAACCCGCCCAGAAAACCTTTAATGAACGTTGCCCAAAAGGATATTCCTGAAATACTGCTTTTATTGTCAGTAGACGCTAAAATTGATGCATCTTCGTCAACTTCAACCTCAAATTCTATCTCTTCAGGTAGAAGACAGCGCTTGTTGTCGCAGACCATGAAATAAACCGAACCTTTGATTACGGCTTTTCTCTCAGACAGCTCAAAATCCTGAAGGAAGGTTACTTCTTTTTCATAATAAGAAAGGTCCATCATGAAGTTTTGGTCGAATTCAGTAAGTTTATTTCCTTCGTCCCTGACCTCTCCGATCAAAGTTATGCCCGGCACTTTTTGGATGCTTATTTCGGTTGGGATCGGTCCATCATCATTGCTAAGTTCACGAGCATATACATGCCAATGTTCTTCAATGCTGGCTTTCATGACAAGGGTATAAATCCCTTTCTCCTTTTTTTCAACCGTAAATGTCCATGATACAGGTTCCAGGATACCCTCTTCTTCGCCTGACATCGAAACCAGTGCTTCGGTATTTTCCAACACCTGAGTCTGTTCATTTTTGGAGGTCTCGATTAATTTCTGACCGGGTAATAAGAATTCAAAATCCACAAATTCGGGAGGCAGGCAGCGTTTGTCGTCACAAGTCATAAACTCCAGGTATCCTGCAACCGTGACCTCTGAGGCAGTCAGCTTTTTAACGCGTTGTGTAAATCTGGCGCGATTCTCAAAAAATGTGATCTCTGCTTCCCAAATCTCCTCGTATTTGGTAATGCTTTCGCTTTCCTTAATGCTACCCATTAATTCAACACCATCGGTTTTTTCAAAAGTGAAGGTGGTGGCAATGGGGCCTTCTTCATATGTTTTCTGGGTATATAAGTGCCAATGCTCATCGATCTGAGCTTCGGCAACAAGGTCATAAAGACCGTTACCCACCTCTTGGATAGTAAACTTCCACTTAACAGGCTCCAGCACTTGAGCGCTCAGGTCCGGGACCGACGTGATGAAATAGAGTAGAAAGAGCAATGAACTGAAACGAAATCCTTTCATTCTGGGAAAATCTAAAAAGCAAAAGTATAAAATCTAAGGCCGGAAAATGGATTGATCAAAGGCTATTCTTGGATTGCCATGGTCAGAAATCCACTTCCTCGTCAATCTCCAAACCAAAATTACGCTTGATCAGACTAACAAAAAGATACAGGAAAGGAGTGTCAAATGCGGCAACCACCACTTTGAAAAGAAATCCATTCAACAGCAGGTCCTCGAAACGGTCCCACCCAATAGCACCAAATGCGCAAAGCAAAAGTAATACGGACGCCGTATCCACAAATTGGGAGGTCATCGTTGAGAAGTTATTTCGTATCCACAAATACCTTCCCTTGGTGATTCCTTTCCAGAAATGATATATCCTGATATCGATGAATTGAGCCATTAAGAAAGCGAACATCGAGGCGGCCACGGCCACGCCGGTCAAACCAAAGACACGGCTGAAAGTTTCATTTGAAACCGGCGACCAGTCAGTTGCAGGAACAATGTCTGCAAGTGCCACAACACCCATGACAAAAACGGTCGAAAATAAGCCAACGATCACAACTTGATTCGCACGCTTCTTCCCGTAAATCTCAGATATTATATCCGTAATAAGAAAGGTAATGGGATAGGGCAATATACCTACGGACACCTCGAATTGAAATACGCCAAAAGGATTCCAAATGAAAAACTTCTGAAATATCAAATTACACGAAACCAATGAGGCTATAAATATGGCTGCTAACCCTAGATATAGCTTCTCCGCAAGCTTCTTTTTAGCGATGTCCATCGTTTCAAATATAAATAAAAGATAATTCGATCAACAAAATATAAAAACCATTAATCACCATTGGGTAGTTGATTGTGAATGATTTCTTTAAGCATAAGCGATTGTTGACTTCCAATAAGGTATTTCAAACCCGACCTGTCAGTGAGTTCCACGGCATAAGTTCCACGAGTATAAAAGCGAATTCTGCCTTTACGATGCAGATTATATACCGGCCTGTTCAATAAGTATTTACTGTAAGGTTTTACCTGAACTTCCAATATTCCATCCAGATCGATTTTTACCTTGCGCGAAGTCCAAAGTCCGTCTATTATTACGTAACCATTGTAAACCCTAGTTTTAATATGAAGTATGAAGATCAATACAGTTGACCATAACAGGATCAAAATACCCATTAAAAAAAACAAATTACCGTTGCTCTCAATGTTCGTGATTTGGCCGATTCTAGATTGATTGAATTGATCGTGGTCAGCAAAATAAAAGGATACAAAGCAGAATATCGCAAATGCCATTCGTCTAATCATGCTGTATTTGTTCAGCCCCAGGTATTGTCTTTCTTCGAATAAGAGATTCGCTTCCATTAAGTTTAACCTAAGTTGATTTCAAGGATTTTTTTTGTATTCGCTGTCACCTTGTAGCGATCGTCCAGGCGTCTGCCCACTACCCAACAAAGCTCTTCACCGCTGAACATGAGCCACTGTGCCTCTTTTTCAAAGCGTGACAATTTCA
Source organism: Vicingaceae bacterium (assembly GCA_040220895.1). GTDB lineage: Bacteria > Bacteroidota > Bacteroidia > Flavobacteriales_E > Vicingaceae > UBA11591. Next base: position 51,694 of record JAVJVY010000008.1, on the reverse strand, counting down.
AGTCTGTGTAGTAATCGCTAATTTTTTTTTTGCCATTCATTCCTAATGGAATAAAAGCATCTCCCCTCTTCCATTTTCTAAATATAATACGCTCTTGCAATCTGTCATAATCCAAATGCACCCTTTTCTCAGACCTTGACGGTTGATAACCAATTGACCGTTCAATTATTTTATATTCAAAAGGCAATCCAGAAACCTCACCTAGCGATGACTTGGGCATTGAATACACCGGTGCTTTATCATCGTTAGTTTCTTGAATTAGAAGTTCATCTCTGCTGATCAACAGCTTTTTGTTTCGCCCGTAAAAGAGCTTGCCTGATTGGCCCTTGAGTCCTTTAATGATGTCCTCAGCCGTTGATTCATTAAACCCTTCGGTTTTTAATGAATGTTTTAGAAAAAGTTCAGGAAAATCCAAGTCCATTATGGCGCTGATGGAATAGTGCGTTGTTCCATCAGACTCATGAATGATGTTATTTTTATTCAATTCGACATATCCCTCAACTATACCATTGACCTGATTTACTTCGTCTAGAATGTTAAGCACTTTCTTGCGGATTCCAGGGCTGATAGAATCAATTGCGGGCATTAAGTGGTGCCTGATACGATTTCTGAGGTAGTCGTCACCCTTATTACTGCTGTCTTCGCGATAAGGCACATCGTTTTGATGAACGTATTCAACAATCATTTTACGATCTGCAAACATCAACGGCCTGATCCTGTTTTTCGTAAGTTTTGGAATGCCTTTTAAAGCCTCCAGTGACGCTCTTCTGATCAATTGAATAAAAAAAGTTTCGACTTCATCATCCAAATGGTGGGCGGTGGCGAGTTTATTGATTTTTTGATCTGCAAGCAGTTGATCGAAGTAGTCATAGCGCAATTCACGTGCGGCCATTTGAATTGAAATACCCTTGTTCTTGGCCACTGTGAGGGTGTCAAAACTTTTGACGTGGAGTATTTCCTTGTCGGCACAATATTGCTTGACAAACGCCTCATCATCATTCGATTCTTTTCCCCTTAATTGGAAATTGCAGTGCACCAATTCGTATTTGAGTCCTGCCTGACGATACAAATGCCACAAGCACATGGAATCCATGCCTCCACTGACGGCTAGCAGCACTTTTTGCTCAGGATCAACACCCAAATCTTCTTTCAAGTAAAAGAAGAGCAGATCAATCATTGAACGTTTTAACGAATGCATGATAAAATCGCTTTTGCTTTTAATTCACATTCAACCCATTCCTTCTCAGGAGAACATTCTGCTGTTATTGCGCTTCCGGTTGGAATTGAAACATGATTTGTCAATGCATTGTACAAGACACTCCTGATCACTACATTAAAATCAAAATTTCCGTTTGGAGTTATAAATCCGGTAGATCCGGAAAACAGACCGCGGCGAAAACTCTCGTGCTCTTCGATCAGTTTCATTGCTCGCAACTTAGGCGCTCCGGTCATGGAGCCCATCGGAAAGCAGTATTTTATGGCATCTAAAAAATGATGATCAAGTCCCAGGGTACTTTGCACAGTGCTGATCAATTGATGCACATGAGGAAAGGTGTATACACCGAAAAGTTCGGTCACCTGAACGCTTCCCCTCTCAGCAGTGTGTGAAAGATCGTTTCTGACCAAGTCGACGATCATGACGTTCTCTGCACGTTCTTTGGGATCATTGAGTAGTTCATTTATAAGTTTCCCATCCTCCACTTTATCATCTGATCTTTTACGCGTGCCTTTTATCGGTTGTGAAATCAATGTGTTTCCCGTCTTCTTTAAAAAACGCTCCGGACTGGCGCATAGCAGGAATTTGTCATTTTGCTTTACAAAGGCAGAAAAGGGTGCGGGAGATTGTTTGTTCAATGAAAGATAAGTGGAATAAGGATCAATCGAGGCTTTTCCAAAGAGGTTCCGGCAAAAATTGATCTCGTAAATATTTCCCAGTTGAATTTCTTCAAGAAGTACGGTGATTTTTTCCAGGTATCCGCTCTTATCGGGATTTGATATTAATTTGATTTTATTCGGATCGAAACTATGGTTCGCTGGTACGCAAGAATCGATCTGATTGTAGACATCCGTCGGTAATTCCCCTGCACTCTTAATGTACACCTTGCCTTCTTCCAGGTAGATTATGGTTAGTGGAACAGTGAAATGCAAGCATGGAAATTCTAATTCGTCGGGATTTTTGGATGATAAATCTTCAACATCATTTTTAAGGTCATATCCAAGAAAACCAAAGATCCATTCCCCAGAATTGCGATCAGTAAACTTTCTCAACAGGTCAAAGGCTCGCCTGGAATGATCTGTCTCAAGTAAATCTTTCACTCCAAATGCCGCGAGAAGGTAGCATTGCCGATGCTCAGTTGGAAAACTACTATCCACAAAATGTACAGTTTCCTGATGCCGTGAATATTCAAGGAGTTTTGCTCTAAACGAAAGTGGATCGCTTACCTCAAAGTACGTTTCACCTTTTAAGGCCGCTAAATCCTCACTTAACGAGGGAAATGCTTCCACCCTGGTATTTTTTGAAATAATCTGGTCCATTGAAGGGTTTGATCTTGACCGGTTTCTGACCAAAGCTGAAATACAATCCGGTTCCAATAACAGCTGATCCAAGCCCCATGCCAGCAACAATAGCCACTCGTTCACCGGAGTAACCTTCGGGATTCAATCCAAAAAGAGGGGAAATGATCAGGGCAGCCGCCCCAATGGCTATCAACGCTGTACCAATTGATTGACCTGTGGTTGTAAAGCTCAGGGCCTTAATGTCAAGCGCATTGACCGTTAAATCGGTGTATTCGTAAGGTTCTTCCACCAAAACCTCATTAGTCTTTGTAAAATGTAAGATCACCTGATTTTCAATCAACCGTATTTCATTCCCACTAATGCTATCAATAAATCCAAAGACCCGTGATTCTAAAATTGAATCTGTGCGATCAGGGTAAAGCTTATTATAATCAATCCTAAAATCAATGCTAGAACCTGCCTTGTATTTGTATACCAGCTTGTGTTCTGCGTTGTAAACGCCCAAACGCTGTGCAATTGCATTCGAATGGCTCAGAGAAAAAAGCAGTAGAAAATAAAGAGCCAATGCTAAAGGCTTTGTTGCGCTTTTTACAGCGAGTTGCATGTATATTGAGGCATTCATCTCTTAGGTATGAAGTGCCCTTTTATCCGTCGCGTCCAAAGCTGCTTCTTTGAATGCTTCGGTAAAAGTCGGGTGGGCATGAGACATCCTTGCTATGTCTTCTGCAGACGCTTTGAATTCCATTGCTACGACTGCTTCAGCAATCATATCAGCTGTGCGGGGTCCAATCATATGGACACCCAGAATTTCGTCGGTATTTTCATCAGCCAAAACCTTGACCAGACCATCAATGTCCATGCTCGCTCTGGCCCGACCACTTGCCCGAAATGGAAAGCTTCCGACCTTGTAAGCCTTGCCTTCTTCTTTCAATTGTTCCTCCGTGCGACCTACTGAAGCAACTTCAGGCCAGGTGTACACCACTCCCGGGATTAGGTTGTAATCGATGTGTGGTTTTTGACCTGCCATAACCTCTGCAACAAAAACGCCTTCCTCTTCGGCCTTGTGAGCAAGCATGGCACCTTTGATAACATCTCCTATGGCATAAATCCCGTCAGCACTTGTTTGTAATTGTTCATTGACTTCTACCCTGCCCCTTTCATCCACTCTTACTCCTGCTTTATCAAGTCCCAGCCCTTCCGTGTAAGGCTTGCGGCCAACGGCCACCAAGCAATAATCGCCTTTGATTTCCACATCCTTGTCGCCTTTGTCTTTGGCTTTCAACACTACCGTGTTACCTTTTGATGTAACCTTTTCTACCTTGTGATTGAGATAGAATTTCATGCCCTCTTTCTTTAAAACTTTTTGTAATTCTTTGCTCAAGGTGGCATCCATGGTCGGGATGATGCGATCCATAAATTCGACAACTGAAACCTCCGAACCCAGCCTTGCATAGACCGAGCCAAGTTCAAGGCCGATCACTCCGCCACCAATAATGATGAGGTGCTTGGGAATTTCTTTTAAACTGAGCGCTTCTGTGCTCGTAATGATGCGCTTCTTGTCCGGTTCCATTCCTGGGAAGTAATTGGGCTTTGAACCTGTAGCAATGACAAACTTCTCACTTTCCATTTCAAAGGATTTTCCATTGGCAGGTTTTACACTAATCTTCTTTTTATCGGTGAAAGTGGCCATGCCATGATGAACATCAATCTTGTTCTTTTTCATCAGAAAATCAATACCAGCCACTGTCTGTTCTACGACCTCACTTTTTCTTTTGATCATTTGACCAAAATCAACATTCAGCCCTGAGGTATTGATGCCGTGCTTCTCAAATCGATGTAAAGCATTGTGGTAATGTTCGCTGCTATCCAACAAGGCCTTGGAGGGAATGCAACCCACGTTCAGACATGTTCCACCCAAACTATCGTATTTTTCGATCAAGGCCGTTTTCATTCCAAGTTGCGCGCACCTTATTGCACAAACATATCCTCCTGGTCCTGAGCCTATTACTACTACGTCATATTTTTCCATGAGCTGAATTTCAAACAAAAATAGGAATTTAATATCGCCACCGACCCCTTGTTCAGAACACCTTTCCCCTCAGTTTCCGTGCAATGGACCATAAAACCAAAAGAACCGCAAAAAATGAGGCTGTTCTTCCAATATAATCACCGTGCTGAGCGTAGAAAGTTAATTTGCTGTTCAAGTTCACTGTTCCAAGAAGGGCGTCCGTTGTCCACCACTGGCTTTGTTGTAGGACGTCACCCCGCTGGTTGATGATTGCCGATATACCCGTATTTGCGCTTCTTGCAACATCCCGTCGTAATTCGATTGCGCGCATGCGGCTGTAGGAAAGGTGTTGGGCATAACCCGGTGTATCTCCCCACCAGCCATCGTTGGTAATGACGCCTATAAGATTGGCACCTTCCCGAACAAATTCCGTGAGGTATTCCCCGTAAATGGACTCATAACAAATGGCCGGAATAACATCAATACTTCTCCCATCATTTGATTCAGAATGAAAAACAACCGGGCTTTTTTCAATTCCCAAACTTCCACTGGCACCTCCCAATTCAATAGCCAGATCTTCGATGAATTTCAATTTTCCCGAAAAAGGCATGCGCTCTACCCCCAAAACAAGCTGGGACTTTCGATAAAGATGAGGCTCGCAATTGAACTCAATCTGCATGGCCGTATTGTAATAATCGTAATAATTTCCACTTCCATCCGAAAACGGACGGGCTGTCTCGCTTCTGGCTTCTCCATTAAGGTATCGCCTGATCGATGTCAGACCAACAATAAAAGTAGCATTAGGGAATTTGTCAATCAGATTCCTGACCTTTTTTACTCCATCTACATTTTCTAGGTCGTGTTCCCAATAACTCATAGGGAATGCGGTTTCAGGGCCAAAAACCAATTCGGTTTTTAATGTAATATTCTCCTGGGCCAGGAGCATCAATTTATCGATCTGGGCAGCTTCACTCATGCCCGAAAATTTATCGTTGTACGGATCAATATTGGGTTGGAGTAAAAGAACTTCTACCGGATCTTCCACCTCCTTATAGTGTGTGTAAAGCTGATTTGAAACAATCAAAGGAATAATCAAAAGGGAGAGGTAAGAAAGTGGCCAGAGGATCCGTCGGATGCCAACTAACCTCTTTTCCTTAATCGCGGCTATAACATTGAAGAGAAAAACATTGGTCAATAGAATCCAGGCAGAACCACCCAAAACCCCGGTGTACTCATACCACTGAATCCAGGTAACATCATTGGCAAAGACATTGCCCAAATTCAACCATACCCATGAAAGCTCCCAATTGATGTGAAGGTATTCAAAGGCAATCCAATAAATAATCAGTGCCCAATATCCCGTTCCTCTGCCCAGCCACTTTTTAGTGATGTGAAAACAAGTGAAAACAAGTGACATGAATAGGGTGTTGAATACCACGGCGAGCACCATTCCCCCGGGTGAGGCTAGTTTTATCCACCAGGTAGTCACGTAATTGAAGATGAGAAATCCGGGGTAACTGATCAGAAAAACGCTCAAGGCTGACCATTTCTTATTGGAAGAACTCAGCCTGCTTTCCATCAATAGTAATGGAATCAGGGCAATGAAAATTAAATAGGTCTGATTTCCGATCAGAGGCCATGACGCTGCCAGGATCAATCCTGATAGAGTTGATAGGGCGATATTAATAGCGGTTTTCAAGGCTGACAAATCTAACGAAACGCGCCAAAGGGTCTAACGAAGTATGACCATCTTTCCAAAACCATTTTTGAAATACTTGTCGGCCGAGGTCGAGCGCTGTTCGATGGCAGCGCCTCCCAATCGGGTATTTACCCGGTATAAATAAACTCCATTTGCCAATTTATCTCCGTATTCATCCTTTCCATCCCAGGCATATGAACTGATGTTCCGGCCAATGTGCACAGGACCCAATTCTGACAGATCAACGGTCTTGACGAGCTTTCCGCTCACGGTCATGATCTGAATTTGAATATTATCAGGGACTTTTGAACCGGTTAGCACGAAAACAAAACGCGTTGATGTGGAAAAGGGATTCGGGTAATTCAACAGATTTGTAATGGTCGAACGGTTAATTACTTCAAATGAAATTCGGTAGTTGGCAAGCCCAGATTCATTCTTTGAGCGGTCGGTGGCCACAACGCGAAGGCTGTATATTCCATCTATCCCAAGTTTTGGTTCAAGTGTTACCCGGGCTTTGTTTTTCTTTCCCCCCGCAGGGGTGAATTCCATGCTGTATTGACGACTGGTATTTGTGAAATAAAGCCTGTGTTCAGTCTGATTGATGTCGCTCAGAAAGACTTGAAAATCACTGGTGTCATCCAATATTAAAAACTCGTTTTCGTCGGAAAGTTCGATGTTTATGTTGGGACGGGCACTAACAATTTCGCCGTCAAGTATATGGCGACCGTCAAAGGTTACGTCGAGTATGGGGCTTATAAGGTCGGAAGTGACATAAAAAGGTAATTGACCAATATTGTTGAAATAACTTTGTTCAATCTGATCAAAACCGGGATTGACCTCAACGACCAGGGTATTTATACCTTTCAGGCCCAGACTGCTGAATTCTATACCGTCCACAATTCCTGAATCTGAATCAATCGGTGAAAGACGTTTGGTGGCGATATCTCGTCGCTGCCTGTTTCGGTCTATGACATAGTAAGAAACAAGGACGCTGTCTGCATTATAGTCACTAATGTTTTCAATGTGGTATTCGAGCTTAATCAACTCCCCTTCCTGAACCGTATCACGGTGAAAATCGAAAGTTAATCGCGCATTAATAGCCAATTCGGGAACCCCTTCATAGTAGACCGTCCATTCATCCAATTGAGGTGCTGTTTGGAATTGCACGTCGCTTAAAAAAGCATCCATCTCCATGAAAGGCCGGATGTTGGCATCCAAAGAATTGAGATCCAGGGAATTCATGTTTTTGTCAATGGCCGCAAAAAGACTTTTATTCAAGTATGTCTCGTTTAAACTTGAAATGTTCAGTCTTGCACTGTCGGCGAGTAGATTATCGGGGCTAAATACATTCCATGCCAGGGAGTCCCACCTGGAAGACGGGCCAATACGGTCTGCCAGAACAGATCCATAGGATGAAAAGTTGCTGAGATTGGCTTTCAAATAAACGAATTCATTCGGTCCGTTGCCTATGACTTCTGCGGCAGTAGCGGGTTTTCCCTTCTTGACAAAAAATATGTACGGCAGAGTATCATTGGAAATGGAACCAATACCTGAAGCGCCCATATTTGAGAACACAGCCCTCAATCCTGGATCCAACGCATCCCATACCGAAAAGTCGTTTCGAACCCAGGTCCATGCCAAAATGTAATTACCATTGGGAACTTTATTGTTCAACAGATCCTTCAGTCCTGCAAGTTGAGCTGCATTATTGGCCCTGAATATGAAAAAGCGCTGAACCCTGGGTTTACCGCAATTACCGTCAAAATTGACCTGACCAAAGTAATTTGAACTGTTTTCGCCCATGTAGGGGGTGCCCCAAGGCTCGAAACTCAATGAATCCAAAATGGCAATATGAATGGCCGGTCCCAATCCACAGCCGCCGTATTCCATCAGATCGGCATCAATTTTGTAAAGGATATTTCCAAGTTGTGATATATCGGTTGTGGACGAGGTTTGACAGGCAAGTTGTTTTACTGAAGGCAAAAATTTGAACTGTTTCACAAGGCTGTCGGTATAAAGAAATTGAAGCTCGTTCTCGGTAATTTGGTCAAAATGATCTTGACTCCAGCCACGTCTTCCCGGTATATAGCGAAACGAAGACGATCGCCAAATTGAATTGATGCCGCCGGCTTTGTTGCGCGCTCGCCAAAAATAGACTTCACCGGGTATCATAGATCGAAGAATTTGGGGTGACCATTCATAGACACCGCCCACACCGCTCTGGGATGTGCTTTCCAGGGGAAATGCGAAGGATGCGTTGGTGTCCAGTTGAAATTCATATTCTTGGAATTTTTCAAAGGAATATCCCGTAGAGGCCTTCAAGCTCAAATTTTGATTTGGAACCACGGCATATCGATACGGCATAACCGGTACGATGTCTCCTGACTTGATGAAGTATATGACCGACACAAAATTGTTAGATTCATTGTATTCCTGAATGAAATTAGAAGGATCGATTGTAATATCAAAGCGGTTGAACCCCCCATTCTTTTCTTGATAAACCGGAAGTTTGATGCGCACCTGCGAATTATAATTTACCGGACTTGTAACTACAGAAGTCAGTTCGGTTTGTAGATCTGGAAATGTGCGGGCGACCTCTATTTGGACGGAATCGCCCGTGGCCCTGCCGAAATTATAAATATCAAGGACGAGTTCAAATGAATCGGTCTGTGTGGTCAATGGAGATGGGTTGGTGGTAACATCAGGGGCAAGGATGCTCAAATCTGATAAGGCAGGTGAATTGATGACGATGGCCGGGTCACCGTGAAGTGTCATTAGAAAGGCTACCGATCGATATCCAAAATTACCGGCTGAGCCCTGTATCTGTCGTATGGCGTAAGTAGTATGTTCCGCAAGCGGCTTGCCATAATTCACATGAGCGATACTTTTAAAAAAAGGCAGTGAATAATCTCGCAGGTAACTTTCGTACCCAAGATCTACCGAAGCCAAAAAGGCAATGGCACCCCGGTCTGATGTAAGTACAAATTTTTCAGAAGTACTGTTGCCTTGTGGCTCATGAATGTTACCGGTAAAACAGGAATTTCCGACGACAAGCGGGTATCGCCCCTTATTGTTGTAAAACTCAGGATCATCAACGTTTTGGTCAAACCCTCCGGTAGTGGAAGAATGACCAAAAAAAGTCATAAAGGACGTACCTCTGTTGATTAGGGATTGGATGGAATCTGCCAGACTCACCTGAAATGGTTCTGATGTGCTTTTTTGAAAGGTCCTCACGTTGGCACCGAAAAGCGTATCCGAAAGGACATCACCAAATAGATTCAGGTACGAAGAAAATCGGTCAGACTCTGATTTACTAAAACCTCCGGCAAAATGCAGCGCATTCTTCATCCAGGGTTGGGGCTGATTATTTTCATATTCCTGAACCTTGTCCAGGTAATCCAGCACTTGTTGGTTACTGCTGGCACTTAATCGACCGGTCGGTATAAGTGGTTCAAAGGGCCCGGACTTATAACCGGCCGTCATTAGAATATCGGAAGCGGGATTTCCGAAGGATGGCACCAGAGAAGATACATAAAGCGAAGGATCTTTTCGATGCTCATGTGCTTTGACCGACTTGCCGAGTAAAAACAGATACTCAGGGGAATCATTCCACGAATCCACAATGTACTTTACTGCATGCCGGATGGCAAGGGGATGTTTGACAATGCCAAAGGCAAATTGGTCATAAAGGTCCGAGACATTCAGAACGACACTGCCATAACCGGTTGAATTTCTATACGCAGCGTAAGCACTTGATGCCGTTGTAAGTTTTGGATGGCTTATGATTAAAAATGCATTTCCCACTTCCAGGTCTCTGATATCAGTAAACATACCATTGCTGTTTACTGCTTTTAAAGTGGACACACTGTTGACATTTCCTTCAGAAAAAACGTAGCATTCTTTTTCAGAACCACCATTGGGTATCAACACTTCGTGATTTGATGAGGTAGTGACGGTTCGAATGCGTTTACCATTAGTCAGGTCATAAACCCAAACATTTCCACTGAAATTTAAGCCTGTGAAGTTCAGATAGGACTTTGATTGTCCCGTCTGATCCGGAACTATAAATAAATAATCCTGGGAATTATTGAAATTAAGGTTGTGGGCATAGGTAATCTCCAAATAAGAAATGGCGCTGCGATCGGCGGCAGATCCCAGATCGTTTATGCTGCTGAAGACAAACGATGTGTTAGTCGCATTAAGCGCGCTAACGGGCACCTGCAAGTTCTTTTCAATTACTTGATAACCTTCATAGATCGTATCAAAAGTTGTACCCGCGATCTGCACTCTTAAGTGGTGATCTCCGTTTAAAGGAGCATAATCTGACTGACCAGTCAGTTTCCATTTGACCGATGCCGGAGGGCCACTGACAAAGCGCTGAACCGTTGGAACAAATCTGTTTCTGGCACTACCGAGTGATATATAGAAATCAAACCAACCTTCGGTAGGTGCATAAGTGGGATCGGTCCCACCACCTAAAAAGGTCTGTCCTTCAAAGTAATCGTTGGTCAGGGAATTAATGCTTTCTTTTAGCACATACGATGAAGGAGCGTAGGATGAAAACGCTACGTCGGTTTCGACCTGAAACCGCAAATTAGTAATACTCGCATTCCACGTCAGGAAATAATAAATGGTGTCATTGAACAAGCTATAGAGCGGGTGAGCTTGATCCAGGGGATTAGAATACAATTCGCTATCGGCAAAACCGTCATTCCCTCTACCATAAAATTCAATGAAATCTCCGGGGTCGAAACTACCGTCTGATTCTCCAGAAATATACAGTGGGACTTCCATTCCTCTTGAAAACAATTGAATATTCCTGGGATCAATCATCGAGAGAGGGATTCCGGCATTTAGCAAGGTATTTCTGTCTATGCGATAGGCGCCATCTTGTTGCACTGGGAATTTGAAGTAGGATTGGCCGTAATCGATCCATTCGTTCCCATAAGGTTGGGCTGACATTCGGAATGAAAATAAGCCGAACGCGAGTAAAATGAATCCGGTAATCCTGATCACTCCTGTCGTCTGTTCAGATCGACCTTTAACGAAAAAACATTGGAATAGATGGCAATAGAACGATCTCCAATGTCTGTAAGGGCATAATCAATCGAAAATCTTGATACTTTCACTCCCACTCCGAAATTTGGTTGAAAGGTGGTGGAATTGATGCCGTCAATGTCCTGTTCACGCTGGAAATTTCCGACACCAAGTCGCAGAAAAATCATGTTGTTGAATCCTCCTTCCAACCCCAAATGAGGGTCGATATTAAAGTACTCACTGCTCAATAACGTATTCCGTTGGCCGTCAAATGTCATATCTAGGTTTAGCTCAGAAAAGATACTAAACTTTTCCCCTATGGGAAAGTAATGACCTGCGGCTAACAATACCTTTGGAAGGGTCAATTCGACCACACTTTGCGGAATCTCGTTTCCTGTTTGCACGAAAACATCTTTTGTGGTTTGATCCAATGAAAAACTCCAGGCATTAAAGGTGGAGGTGACATCCCTTGCCATGGCACCGAACATCCAATTATTTCTGCGGTATTGAAGTCCGGCGTCAAGACCAAAACCAAAGGCCTGGGCAAAGTCGCCGATGGCTCTGTATATGATCTTGGCACTTCCACCGTAGCTCAAACCCGTTTTCTCGGATTTACGGGCATAAGAAAAAAGAAAGGCGTAATCGGCCGCCGAGAACTCCACTACATTGTCGTAGTTGATGTTTCCGTCGGCGTCGATGAGTCTGATGGTGTTTGGTATCTTATCGATGCCGAATCGTATCACCGATAAGCCAAATGCACTTTTGTCGTCGATTTTGGTGGCAAAAGCACCGTAGTCGTATTTGGCAATGCCGGCAAAATATTCGGCGTGCATTAAGGCAACCTGGTAGGTGCTTTTCATTTGGACAAGGCCCGCGGGGTTCCAAAAGCCCGAGGTCACGTCACTGACACCGGCCACTACCGAATTGGACATTCCCATAGCGCGGGCATCCACACCAATGGATAAAAATTCGTTGCTGTATTTTCTCGATTCTACCTGTTGTGACATTAACATCAACGGATGAACCAATAAAGCAAGGCATGCCAAGCGAGATATGCGTACGAAAATATTCAGCGGAAAGGTTTTGATCAAAACAATGAAAATAACTCGAACAGGGCTAAATTATTGTTTATTTTCAGCATTAAAGCAATAATTAAGTGCAGAAGCGACTATACTTTAAAAACCTCGATGCAAGCAGGTTCTTCGCCTTTTTATTGGTACTGTTGGCTCATTGCTTTATTGCTGTCGATAATGATTTAGCTAAAAACCAACTATTCTTTTCAGTTTATACCTGGGGGAAAATGGGCGTTTTGGGACTGGAATATTTTTTCGTGCTCAGCAGCTTTCTTATTTCCACCATTATCCTTGAAGAAATCGATCAAAACGGAAGTTTTGACCTGAGTAACTTTCTAATTAGAAGAAGTCTCAGGGTTTGGCCCCTGTATTTCCTGATACTTGCCCTGGGGTTTTTAATTGCAGCCACAGGAAACATTTTGGACGTTCCGGTTTCTGAATTGCCTCCCTTGCCCTATCTCGTGTTTTTTGTCGTCAATTTTTACATCATCCAATACGGAACGGATTTTTTATTTTTCATCGCTTTTTTATGGTCCATATCCATTGAGGAACAATTTTACTTACTCTGGTCCTTGTTCCTGAAGTTCATCCCTTTTCGATTTGAGCAGTTCTGCCTTCTTTTGGTCTCAGTTTCCCTGATCTTCCGCTTTATTTATCTTGACCAAGATGCTACTTTATACTTCCATACCGTAAGCACCCTTGGAAACTTTGGGATAGGGGGCTTGCTCGCCTGGGGCTTGAAGGAGCGAAAGAACTTCATTATTAATGTGGTGAACCTTGGAAAAATAAGCTGTTACGCCATATACGCTCTGATTATTCTACTTGTGATATGCTATCATCAAGCCATGGACTTTCGTTGGTTTCGTTGGTCAGCCAGGCTTATTTACTCCGTTCTTTTTTCATTTGTGATCCTAAATCAGGCCAGGGGTAAATTTATTCCTTTCGAACTGGGTCGTATAAAGGCATTCGATTACCTGGGTAAGATTTCCTATGGGCTGTATTGCTATCACGGTGTAGTAATCACTCTTCTTGTGGTCGTCATCAGAACCTTTGATATCCATGAAAATCTGGCTACGGCCTTTTTGCTTTGGCCAGTGGTAATTTTTGGACTCACAGTTTTGCTCAGTCATTTGAGTTATCGTTTCTTTGAATCGCATTTTCTCAAGTTAAAATCGCGCTTCTATTCCTTCAGGCCATGAAAAAAATGATTCCCAATATAATAACACTGATGAATCTGTTTTCGGGTTGCATTGGTGTGGTTTTTGTGTTTACCTCTGATCCAAGGCTTGCAAGTCTGATGATCTTTATTTCTCTTTTACTCGATTACATGGATGGTGGCGCAGCCAGACTCTTGAACGTCAAAAGTGAATTGGGAAAAGAACTGGATTCACTGGCAGATCTAATTTCATTCGGCTTGCTTCCTTCACTTATCGCCTATATTATTTTGCGTACCGGAGATTATCCCAGTCTGGCCTATATTGCATTTTTAATGACAGTCATGTCTGCTTACAGACTGGCGAAATTCAATCTCGACGAACGTCAAAGTGAAAATTTCATAGGGCTGCCTACCCCTGCGAATGCCATTTTTTGGTCGGCCTTTCCTCTTGTAATTTACGGAGATCCCAATTCTGTTGTAGAGATCAGTATGGCATCGTTGATGGTTGAAAGCAGGGTCATTATGATTTTGATCGTTGTTTTCTCTTATTTGTTGATTGCCGAGATCCCACTTTTTTCATTAAAATTCAGTGATCTGCGATGGAAAAACAATGCCTATCGCTTTGTATTCTTGATCATGAGTGTCATTTTATTTGTATTAATGAGTTATTACGCGTTGCCATTTATCATACTTTTGTACCTCTTAATTTCCATTCTAAAAAACAAATTTGCACAGCATGAAATTTAAGGCAGAAATAGACATAATGCCACTCAAGGCTTTATTGGATCCACAGGGAAAGGCCGTCACCTCTGGACTTAAAAACCTTCACCTTAATAACATCGAAAACGTGCGAATAGGCAAACACATCAGCATGGAAGTCGACGCCAATAATAAAGCAGAAGCAGAAAAAGTTGTTGATGAGGCTTGTAAAAAATTATTAGCCAATCAATTAATGGAAAGTTTCGAATATCAATTAGAAGAACTCTAGGAATTTTTCCGCAGCTCGAAATTCTGCCCCAGGTAAACCTTTCTGACCTGCTCATCGGCGGCAAGTTCCTCCCCGGTACCCGCTTTCAAAATGCTTCCTTCAAATAACAGGTAGGCGCGATCGGTGATTGAAAGTGTTTCGTGCACGTTGTGATCTGTGATCAATATGCCGATGTTCCGTTCGGTCAGGTGGGCTACAATTGTCTGTATATCTTCAACAGCAATAGGGTCGACTCCGGCAAAGGGCTCATCAAGCAGAATAAATTTAGGATCTACCGCTAGTGCCCTGGCAATTTCTGTTCTGCGCCGTTCCCCACCACTAAGTAGGTCCCCTCTACTTTTTCTGATATGACCAAGCCCGAATTCATCGAGTAATTCTTCCAGTTTCTTTTTTTGCTCTGCTTTACCCAATTTGGTCATTTCCAGAACGGCCATGATGTTGTCTTCCACGCTTAACTTTCTAAAAACCGAAGCCTCCTGGGCGAGATAGCCAATGCCTCGTTGAGCCCTTTTGTACATCGGCAGGTGTGTGATTTCCTGATCGTCAAGGAAAATGCGTCCACTATTGGGTTTAATCAGACCGACGATCATGTAAAACGAAGTGGTTTTTCCGGCGCCGTTAGGACCCAAAAGACCTACGATCTCACCTCGCTCGACCTGGATAGATACATCCTTGACAACGGTACGTGATTTATATTTTTTAACGAGGTTTTCGGCCCTTAGGTTCATGTTAAAATCTCAGTTCGACCATTACGCGGATGCCAAAGGTAGCAATATTGGGGTGATCCAAATGCGTAAATCGTTGAAGGAAATCAACCCTGAAAATTTTTAAGATATTCTCAATTCCCACCGAGCCTTCAATGTATGGCCTGGACTCCAGACTGTACATATTCTCTGGCAACAGCAAGGCCTGGCTGTGTTTGGCGCCATCTAATCTACCCCAGGCCGATCGCACGGTTAGCACCTCGCGCCATTTCAATTTTCGAAGCAATGGAACCTTATTAAAAAACAATCCCTCAAGATGATAGGTTGCAAACAACGACAAATATTCATCACTGGCAAATTCAAAAAAGTTCATCAGGTTGTATGCAGAATTATCGTAAAACCACGATTCATTTCCCGGGTGAAGTTCGAGCAATGGATAAGGAAGGGCGCCAAAATATTTCCCTCCTTCAAGACGCCAATCAAGGTTTCCCCATATACCGAATTTAACATTGTCCTTTACCGCCAGTTTGACGATGTCATAGTCGTAAGCACTATTGTCTACGCCGGATATTCCCCGCTGATACAGGGCTTCAAAAGTTGGGAAATCAGTGCCGATGCTGTAGCGATCCAGTCCGCTGAATATGAAATTCTCACGGTACGCCAATCTGGTATAGAGTCCAACATTGAAGTCTTTAATAAAACCCTGATCAATGATGTAAACCGCACTTCCTGACTCACTGTAGGTTAAATAATTGAGTGCCCCAAGGGCAGTCATTTCTCGAAGATTTGCCAAAAATGTGGTGGAAAAGCCCCGGAACCATTCGCGTTCAAAGGCAAGATTATACCCTTCAACATTGGTTAATTTATCCCTTGGCGTCCGTCTTAAAAAGGATGAAAGGATGTTATCCTCAGAAAAGGCATTCCGGCTTTGTCCCAATTGCTCCAGGTCATTCTTATACCCCAGAGTCAGAATTTGCCTGGGTTGTTCGGAAAGTAAAAAATCCCCACTTATTCCGTACTTGTATCGCTGGTCGTTTGTGCCATATGCCACATGTCCTTCGAGCCTGAAATTCTCACTGAGCTCAGAACTCGTTCGGGCTCCAAGTCGGAATCGATGTCCTTCAATTGGGTTATAACTATAAATTTTATAATACTTTCCAAATTCCAATGGGCCCACTTTCTTGTAACCTGAGAATAGCAATTTAACCAAGTCGACCAGGTTATTGAAAGCCGGAACTTTTTTAATGCTGTCCACCATTTGATAAAGTTCAGCCTCATTCTCAGCCAATGGAATGTGGCGGTTCTCCGTCCAGTATGAATCAGACCTGTCGGATGCAAGGGCATCAACTATTACATTTTCTACCCCGCTAAAAAAGGCATCGTCCCTGGGTTGGTTGATCACAAAGTTCTTATAGGTCGTGGTCTTTCGGCCATAGATGCCCATCTCTTTATTCGAAAGGTTTATATCTGCCAAAATATAATCCCTGCTGAGCATCCAGGTTTCATGGTCTACTTGCGTGTAATCCTGCACAAGCTGTATTTGTCTGACGTAATTTATATTGGCATCCTCGGCAAAGGACATGTCAATGCGCTTGATGGCATAAGTGGTGTCGTGTACCCAAAAATGACCAACAAAGACCATTTCCTGAATTCTGCGCGGTTTAAAGTCCAGGCGGTAACACCAATTCTGATCAATGAATGCGCTGTCGGTCAGGTAATATTTGTAGAAACGCTGGCCGAAGTTGGAGATCGGGCTTACAAAATTTCGTTCGAACAGATCGATGTAGTTTTCATATATATTGACGTTTTGATACATGTCTCCAAGAAATTGAGAGATGTTGTTCTGGGGTAGTCCGGAGACCTTGGATGCCAGTATGACTTCTTTTCGCGCCTTTGGTGATTTCCGATATGAAAACCTGGAAATGGATTCGGTCATGAACATAGGTAAATAAGGTTTTTCGGCTGTGGAATCCATGTAATCGAAAATGAACTTAAAACTCTTCATATAGCGTCTGTCCTTCAGTCCTTTATCAACGTTATTCAAATCAAATTCCACCTTATTGTAAACGTCGTACTCATAAGCTGTTAATTTCTCTTTGTTATTTGCTGCCTTGTTTTCTATGACCCGTTCAAGAATAAGATCGGCCGGGTTTCCCTTATAGTCGATAACAACTTCCTGTAAGTTGAATTCGCCTGATTCCAAATAGAAATCGATTACTTGAACTTCATCTTTCTTGATTGGAATCTTTTGCGCTTTATAGCCCACGAAACTGGCTATGAGCGTGTCTGTGGCGTAATAGGTTTCAATTGAATAATCACCGTTAATATTGGAAGTGTTGCCTATTTTGCTGTTTGAAAAAGCAATATTGACAAAAGGGAGGGTCTCTTTGGTAGTGGCATCATAAACCTTGCCGGAAATGACGGTTTTCTGAGCAATAGCCAATTGATTTGCAAAAGCGAAATAGAATATGGCTATGAGCAACCTGATTTTCATAGCTGTAAGGGCTTTGGTCTAGGTCTCATCCATTCGTTTGACCACCATTCTAGAAATGAAGATACTGATCTCATACAAGAATAAAATGGGTATGGACACCAATATTTGGCTGGAAATATCAGGCGGAGTGATGATGGCGGAGAGTATAAGGGTGACGACAACGGCATGCTTTCTATAGGTCTTCATGAATTCAGGTGTCAAAACTCCCATTTTGGTTAAAAAATAAACCATCAACGGCAGTTGAAAAATAAGACCACAAGCCAAAATTATAGTGGCTACCGTTGTTATGTACGAATTGAGGCTGATTTGGTTCTGTATCAACTCACTTACGCGATAGTTACCTAAAAACTGAACCGAGAGGGGTGCTATGACAAAATAACCAAATAATATGCCGATTGAAAACAACATCGAGCCGGCAAATACGACACCTCTTGCTGATGTTCTTTCATTCGAGGTCAAAGCGGGCTGAACGAATCGCCATACCTCAAACAATAGGTAAGGAAACGACACCACAATACCACAAACGATAGATACCAGGATATGCGTCATGAATTGTCCCGACATATTGATGTTGATTAGGCTGAAGGCAAGGTCACCAAAACAGAGCTTGTCTCCCATGCCAAATTTGTGAGAGGCGTCGCAAAAAAAACGGTAGGTCACAAAGTCACTCTTACTAAGGCGAAGGACCACGCCGTCAAAAATGAGCGATTTAGCAAAGAATGCGGCGATGGTAACACTGCCAACGGCAATGACAGAGCGGACCAGATGCCATCTTAGCACCTCCAAATGTTCTAAAAAAGACATTTCCGCTTCTTCACTCATAAGGGTTGGAATTTGGGCAAAGATAACGCATTGGAGTGGTGTTTTTTAAGCGGATTATTGATTCCTTTCTTATAATTGATTTCCGCAGAATCCTGACTAATCAGGCCCTTAGGTCTTTATTGGACTCCATGTCAAACCACATGGCAAAAAGGGAAAAAAGACTGGCACTCATAAAAGAAAACATGGCCGCAAGGGCATTGATGGCGGGAATGTGTCCTGTTTTGTACCATACAAGACCAAGGCGGATAGATAAGGTAAGGGTTACCAGTGAAAAAAAATAACCCAAAAAGTAAAAGAATACCAATGGATGAAAGTCCCGAATAATGTACTTTTCCTTAAGGCGCCAAAGGAATAACCGAAAAAGGAGCCAGGGGATTGTAAATATGACCTTCCTGATTTTAATACCCGACTTTTCACCAATGTTGTAAACCGGAGTGACAGCCACGTCGCAAACCCTGAAATTATAGACATTCAACCTGACCAGCAGGTCATTTGGCTGTCCGTACCTTTTGTACATTCGGTCCCAGTCGATAACGTGTAAGGCCTCTTTACCGATGGCCGTATATCCGGTTTGAGAGTCGGCAACATGCCAATAGCCCGAAGAGATCTTGGTCAATAATGAAAGAACACTGTTGCCAAAATACCGCACCTTGGGAATTTTCTGATAGGCCTCGCCCGTAAATAGGCGGTTTCCTTTGGAATAGTCGGCTTTACCGGATAATACCGGGTCGACCACATTGGGGAAATCCCTGGGGTCCATTTGGCCGTCTCCGGCCATGACAACTGCCACGTCTACCTGGTTGTCCCTGGCCCATTTATAGCCGCTGGCAATGGAACCGCCCACCCCTTGATTCTTATCGTGAAAAATTACGATCAGGCGCGAGTTGGCTTTTTCTAATTTTTCCAATATTTCACGGGTTCTGTCTTTACTGCAATCATCGACCACAACAATGTGTTCAACCTCAGGGGGCACTGAAGAAATGGTTGATTGAATCAATCTTTCTTCATTATACGCCGGAATAATAACAGCAATTATTTCTTTACTCACAATAGGGTTTATTTGTCAAATATATAACCTACGCGTTATTAGTAAGGAAAACTTATCAAATGGAATCTATGACGGTAATAAAAAATAGCTCTCTTTTAGCTATTTTAGTGACCTGTTGCGGATATTGAGTAGCAGAAGTCATGAGAGATTTTACCCTTGAAGCTTATCGAAAATACCTGCTTGTCTTATTAGATCGACATTCGCATCTTTTGCGATTTGATCAATATTTAAGCGATCAGAAAAACTATTCGACCTTTTGCTTGATCAGGCACGACGTTGATCGAAAAGCTAATAATGCACTGGAAATGGCTCAATTGGAAGCCGAACTTGGTGTTCAAAGCACTTATTATTTTAGAACTAAACCATCGGTATTTAAAATTGATATCATTAGAGAGATCGCTGCCTTGGGTCATGAAATTGGCTTTCATTATGAATGCCTGAGTGATGCGAAAGGAGATCGTAAAAAAGCTCTGGAACTCTTTAAAGTCGAGTTGACAAAATTCAAAGGAATTGCAGAAATTAAAAGTATTTCGATGCATGGAAGACCTTTAAGCCTTTATGACAACAGAGATCTATGGAAATTTGAAGGTTCCAAGAAATACCTTTTGGATCAATTTGGAATTTTAGGTGAAGTATACTTACACATAGATTACAAAGACATTGCATATATAGGTGATACCGGTAGAACTTGGAACAGCGGACGTTCGAACAAACGAGATAAGGTCGACAGTCAGATTCAAATTAACCCCAACAATGGCACTGATTTATTGAAGTTATTTCAAGAAAATATGCCTCAAAAAATGGTCTTTCAGATTCACCCAGAGCGATGGACAGATAATTTCATCGAATACATTTTTCAACTAATGAAAGATATCGCATTCAACCAACTCAAAAAATTTCGTTGAAAACCCTCATTATAATATCGACAGGCCGATGTGGCACAAAAAGGATCAGTGAAATTCTACAACAAAAACTCGAAACAAAGGGTGTCGCCGTCAGTCACCAACGCCCGTTGTCCAGATTGTGTAATGTTCTTGGACATGTCATGATGCTCAGTGCCCAAATTGAATGGATTAAAGAGTTTTTATTCCATTATCAATTGAAAAATGGTCTGAATGGATCGGTAATTGTAGATCCACTCACTTCTACTTGCATTCCTGATTCTTTTGTGAAAAAAAAGGATGTTCATTTGTTACACTTATATCGCAGTAATGAAGGATTCGCCACTTCAATGTTCCGTCTGACACGAAGGAAAAGATCAAGCTGGATCGCTCACAATTTCATTCCTTTTTGGCAACCCGGTCTTTACTTGCTCGAGAATGCCTTGAACAGAGGTGCCGAATATAAATACGCCATGATCTCTGAGCGAAAGAACGCCTTCTTCTCAGAGCGATATGGTTCGTTACCCAACTACCACAAATTGAGTCGGCGGGAATGTTTTCAAGGAGATCATTTGTCTGTTTTGATACAAAAAGTATTTAATATAACAATTAGTTTAAGCGAAGAAGAATTGAAAATTAAGTCTAACCAAAGCTCATGAGTCTGTGAATATTCTGGTGCTAACCACTTCCTTCCCTCTCAAAGATGGTATTGCCGTCGGAATACACGTACTCGAAAAGTGTCGCGGTCTTGTCAAATCAGGGAATCGCGTAAGAGTTATCGCCCCTCATCACCCAGGTGCTCTTGCCAGAGAAATAATCGATGGCATCGAAATAATACGATTTAAGTACTTCTTTCCAACTTCACTTCAAAAATTAGCATACGGCAGTGGAATACCGACCAATCTACGAAGGAATTTTCTTGCCAAAGTACAATTGCCCTTTTTCCTAATGAGTTTCTTTTATTCGGCAATTACCAATGGACGAGGCTTTAAGATTATCCACTCACACTGGTCAATTGCCGGATTTGTCGGAGTTATATCGGCTTTCTTTTTAAATGCAAAGACTGTGCTATCGATGCACGGGGCCGAGGTGTTCGTTTTGGGTAAAAACATGTTTTTGGGCTTTACATTGAAGCAAACAGACCTGATCGTTTGCAACAGCAATTTCACCAAAGATCAAATCGAAAGCCATTATGAAGTAGGGGCAATTAACGTTATTCATCCAGGAGCTGACACCAATCGGTTTCAGCCTACTGCCAATGAAAATCTAAGAGAAAGGCTTAACTTATCGGAAGAAGACTTTTTTGTATTGACCATCGGGAAATTTATTCCCAGAAAAGGTATTGAATTCTTAATCAGGGCTATTTACCTGGTTGCCGTCCGTGAAGGCCATGCGAGAGTAAAACTTCGCATTGGTGGGCGGGGTTATTTGAAATCGGCATATCTGGAACTAATTAAAGACCTAAGAATTGAATCACACATCGAATTCCTGGACTACATTCCCGATGAACACATTCCTGAATATTACTCAGAAGCAGATGTGTTCGTCCTTCCATCGATTATAGACGATCGCGGTGACACCGAAGGTCTTGGCGTGGTTTTAATTGAGGCCGGTGCTTGTCAAACACCTGTGATCGCTTCACGTGTTGGTGGAATCGTTGATGTTGTAGAGCATGGAATTAATGGTTATCTGGTTGAAGAAAAAAATTCAGAAAAATTAGTTGAAAAAATAATTGAGCTACATAAGGATAGTGAATTAAGAAAGGTCATGGGACAAAATGGAAGAAAAATCGCACTCGCTAAATTCTCCTGGGAAAACAACTCCAAGGAATTTATCAAGGCCTATTCGCAATTACTATCTTCGCTTTGAACAGTGTATTAAATGAGCAAAGAATACCAGACTAATTTTTCCAGTCTATACGCAGGTAATCAGGAATATCAGTCTAACAGGCGGAAAAAAGCAGAGAAGACGCTGGCAGTTATTAGTGATGCCATAAGTGTTGAACACAAACAGTGTTCTGTTCTAGAAATAGGTTGTTTTAAAGGTGAGATTGGGCTTTTTCTCGCACCCTTTTTTAAGGAGTATACAGGCTTGGATATAGACCAAAAAGCCATTGATGAAGCCAAGGGAAAAATTCTTCCCAGTAACTTGAATTTTGTTTTGGGAAATGCTGAGCAACTGGAATTTAAAGATGATTCATTTGATATTGTCATTTGTTCCCATGTCTATGAGCACGTGCCGTCTCCAGAGGTAATGATGTCGGAAATCAAAAGGGTTATGAAGAAAAACGGCATATGTTATTTTGCCGCTGGTAATAGGCTTAAGATCATCGAGCCTCATTATCGCCTACCATTTCTAAGTTGGTTACCCAAACCTATGGCGCACTTGTACTTAAAACTATCAGGCAAAGGCAGCTTTTATTATGAATCACTCCAAACCATTTTTGGAATTAAAAAATTGATTAGGGACTTTCACGCTTCGTTTTATTCCCTAAACATTGTCTCAGAACCTGAACGATTTCATTCAACCGACATGATTAAACCCGGTTCTTTGAAACAAAAACTTGTAACTGTTATCTGTCGGTATTTCCCAATAATATTTCCGACATACATTTATATTCTAAGAAAAAAGCAATAATAAATACTTCATTGATAAGGTTTAAGGACATCGTTCCATACTTCATTGCACTTTCACTATTAGGATGGGTTGCTTGGATTATTCTCAGTGAAAAAGAGGCCATTTTGTTGCTGAACCGATTGACGGTAGGAAACATTGGGGTTTCAATTCTAATCGCCGCAATTCTTTACTTCATTAATGGTGAGCAGATTCGATTTTTAGTTAAAAGAAGCTCGGGAATAGTTATGAAACGTTCAGATAGTTTGATTCTTCCGGCCTCCATGAATCTTTGGAGCTACATTTTCCCGGTTCGGGGTGGCTTGCTTTTTTCCATGTTTTACATAAAAACCAAATACAATGTAAAGCTCTCGCAAGGCTTTTCAATCGGCCTTTTCACTTTCATTTTGAGTACTTCGATTGCTGGAGGATTCGGACTATATCTGGGAATCACTAATAATCAAATCATTTCTTATTTTTCACTCATATCACTTCTGTTGCTTTTATCTCCTGTTTTTACTTTTTTATCATCCGGATTGCTGAAAAAGCTTTTGTCTATAGAACTGGGATTTTTTAATACAATTATGAAAATCGTGCATAAAACCCTAAGCGAATTCAATGAACATATAAAAGATGTCCGGTCCACTGCATTCATAGTGGGTAGCATTTTCTTATCTATCAGTGTCTATATTTTCTGGGTGTATTGGGCGGTGAATAGTTTCGGAATGAACCTGAAGATGACATCAGTCATCCTTTTAGCAATTGTTTTGCGCTTGTCGGTCATTGCAAGATTTATTCCCGGTAATCTGGGTGTACAGGAATTATTATCAGGGGCTGCTTTCCAAATTGTTGGCGAAAATCCAATGAATGGAATTCTGGTAGCTCTTTTCATAAGACTGTGTGCTCTAAGTTTGGGTATCGCTTTCGGTATTTACAGTTTTATCGCTAACATTGAAGAATTCAAGTCGTTTTCTTTTACGGAATTATGGGTAAAGTTCAAGAATTATTGAGAAAGAGAAATTTGACATTCTCGGCATTTGTAGCCCTCTTTTTACTGACCCTTTTTGCCAGCTATTCCAATCACTTCAATAATGGATTTCAATTCGATGATTTCCACACCATTGTAAGTAATTCATACATCAGGGACCTTTCAAATATACCTCGCTTTTTCACGGACAATTCCACGATGAGCACTCATTTGGGAAACCGTTCATACCGACCAATCGTTGCAACGCTTAATGCCATAGATTACAGCCTAGGCGGAATGGATCCATTCTACTTTCATGTCTCCATCTTTATTTCTTACCTCGCGTTGATTTTACTCGTTTATTTTCTGCTGCTAAAACTATTCAAACTGAGCAAGGACGATTCCTGGAATAGCTACTATGCTTTGTTCGGGGCAAGTTTTTTTGCATTGCATACTGCGAATGCTGAAACCATTAATTACATCATCGCTCGATCTGATTCCTTTTCGACTTTGTGCATTGTTGCCAGTTTATTGCTCTTTGTAAGCAGAAAGAAAACCGGCGTCACATATTTAATACCCATGGCCGTTGGTATTTACACAAAACAGGTCGGAGTGGTTGTGGTTCCACTAATATTCACCTATGCCTATTTATTCGAAGAAAATGAGGGTATGCATAAAATATTCAATTTGAAAAATAAAAAGACACTTATCAATAGCTTGAGAAAAACCGGTCCGGCATTCCTTATTGCCTTGTCAATCTTTATTATCAATCAGATTGTTTTAACCAAAGGCCCCAGTGCAAGTCTTTTGAGAGAAATGCAGACTTCGAGATTGGATTACTTCACCACTCAATGGTACGTCATGGCTCATTATATTGGAAACTTCTTATTGCCCATCAATTTAAGTGCTGATCCGGACATAAAAGTGATAACAACTTTATGGAGTGCGAAGAAGTTATTGGGTTTTGCAGTGATTCTTGCTTTGATGATGGTTGCTTATTATGCCTCAATGAAAAAAGCACTGAAACCTATTGCTTTTGGTATTCTTTGGTTTTTCATCACACTTATCCCAACTTCCACATTTCACCCACTGGGTCAGATTTCCAATGATCACAGGGTATTCTTACCGTTTATCGGCTTATTTATCTCAACATCATGGGCCTTTGCTCTTCTTGTCACAAAGTACAAGAGTGAAATCCAAGAGAAATTGCCCGTCAGGTTGGCCCTGTTAGGCGCTGTATTCCTATTACTTTTCGGTCATGCCTACGGCACTCATCAGCGAAACATTGTTTGGAGCAGTTCCGACACACTTTGGGAAGATGTTGCCAAAAAGAGCCCTGAAAATGGTCGTGGATTGATGAATTATGGCCTGACTCTCATGCGCAAAGGAAATTACCAGGAAACATTGCTCCTCTTTGAGAGGGCTATGGAACTTTTGCCCTATTATTCCTATCTGCATATCAATATGGGCGTGCTAAAAAACGCCATGGGATTTCCTGAAGAAGCCGAAGGTTATTTTATCAATGCTATTCGCTATCAGCGGTCAAATGCCGAAGCCTATTATTATTATGCCAGATTTCTTTGGCGCAGCCAGCGGCAAGAGGAAGCAGTAAAATTTCTCGAAAAAGGGCTGGAAATATCGCCCGGTCATTCAGGTCTGACTTCCTTTCTTGTGGGAGTAAAAAATGGCAGCATTAAACCAGTGGTCAAAAAAATTCCAAAATCATCTAATCAACTTCAGTCAAATGATTTAATCAACCTCAGTTTAAAAATGTATAATGAGGGGAAGTACCAAAGCTGTATCCAGGCCTGTCAGAAGGCACTTGAAATGGACCCAAACTCGGCCAAAGCATACAATAATATGTGCATTGCCTATATAAGATTAAATCGCATCGACGACGCCATAGAGGCGGGTAAAATGGCCGTGAAATTGGATCCTCATTTTAAGCTGGCAAAAAATAATTTGAGATGGGCAAAATCCCTAAAATAAGGGCTTATAAATGTTACTTTGGTGTTAATTATTTGCATCCTTTATTGTATCTTGTAGTCAAGATCTAAAGGTTTTCAAGTGAGCAATATTCACGTCAGTGTCGCGGAATCGCCCGTGGACTACCTCAAGAAGTTTTTTGGTTTCAATAAATTCAAGGGGGAACAGGAAGACATCATCAAGTCTTTGCTCAGTGGTAAAGACGTTTTTGTCATAATGCCCACCGGGGGGGGTAAGTCCCTGTGCTATCAATTGCCTGCGGTTATGTGTGAGGGAACGGCCATCATCATTTCCCCATTGATTGCCCTGATGAAGAACCAGGTGGATGCCATTCGCGGCTTTTCGGAACACGACGGCATCGCCCATTTTCTAAATTCCTCCTTAACCAAAACAGAAATTACCAAAGTGAGGGAAGACATTGTCAGTAGAAAAACAAAACTGCTTTATGTTGCGCCCGAATCACTTACCAAGCAAGAAAACATTGACTTTTTCAAACAAATTAAGATCTCTTTCTTTGCCATAGACGAGGCCCATTGCATTTCTGAATGGGGGCATGATTTCAGACCGGAATACCGCAGGTTGCGAGACATTATTGAGGCCATTGACCGGGTACCGATCATAGCCTTAACAGCTACCGCAACACCCAAAGTTCAGCAGGATATTCAAAAGAACCTGGGCATGCAGCAGGCCAAGGTCTCGAAAGCTTCATTCAACAGGGCCAATCTTTATTACGAGGTGCGACCAAAGAATGACGTAAATACACAGATCATTAAATTCATCAGAAAACATCAGGGAAAGTCTGGAATTGTCTACTGTTTGAGCCGTAAAAAAGTCGAGGAATTAGCGGAAACACTTCAGATTAACGGAATAAACGCCTTGGCTTACCATGCAGGAATGGACGCATCCACGCGATCCAGGCACCAGGACATGTTCTTAATGGAAGATGCCGATGTTATTGTGGCCACTATTGCATTCGGAATGGGAATTGATAAGCCAGACGTAAGATTTGTCATACACCATGATATTCCTAAAAGCCTGGAGGGTTATTATCAGGAAACGGGCCGCGCAGGGCGGGACGGTGGTGAAGGAAGGTGCCTTGCTTTTTACAGCTACAAAGACATTGAAAAATTAGAAAAATTCCTGAATAATAAACCGGTATCGGAACAAGAAATAGGTAAGCAGTTAATATTTGAAACTGTATCTTATGCAGAGACAGCTGTCTGCAGAAGGAAGCAATTACTTCATTATTTCGGTGAGATCTATGAAATTGACAACTGCGGCAATTGTGACAATTGCCTTCACCCAAAAGAAAAATTTGACGGCCAGGAAGATGTGAAATTATTACTTAATGCTGTAAGTCAGCTCAAGGAAATTTTTCGAGCCAAGTATATATCGCAGTTTCTTGCTGGAAATGAAACAGCCGACGTAAAAACCTTTAAGCACTTAGACCACCCATTATTTGGCAAAGGGAAGGGCGAGGATAAAGACAATAAATACTGGGAAGCCGTTATTCGTCAGTGCATTATAAACGGCCTGGTTGTGAAGGAAATTGAAAACTATGGTGTACTCAAGATCAGTGACATTGGCAGGGAATTTATTAAAAACCCTCAGCCATTCATGCTCGTCAAAGCGCATCGCTACAAAGTATCAGATGACGCAGACATTGCATTGAGACAGAAATCAGGTGGAGGTGCTGCTGACGAAGTTCTATTCGGAATACTTAAGGATCTTAACAAAAAAGTGGCTAAGGAGTTGAACTTACCTCCTTATGTCATCTTTCAGGAACCTTCATTGGAAGATATGTCTACCAGGTATCCAATCAATATGGAAGAGCTGACCAACATCGCCGGTGTTGGACAGGGGAAGGCGCAAAAGTTTGGTAAATCATTTTTAAACTTGATTAAAAAGTACGTAGAAGAAAATAACATAGATCGGCCCGTTGACATGGTTGTCAAATCCATGGTCAACAAATCAGGATTGAAGGTTTTTGTGATCACCAAACTCGATCAAAAAATGCCCATTGAAGACATCGCCAAGTCTAAAGGCAAGGAGGTCAATGATATTTTAAATGAGATAGAGAGCATTGTTTCCAGTGGCACGAAGGTAAACGTGGATTATATTTTGAACGAATTACTTGATGAAGAATATCAGGCCGAAATATTCGAATTCATGCGCGAAATGGAATCAGATAGCATTGAAGAAATGCTCGGTGAATTTGAGGATGCATATTCAGAGGAAGAGCTTCGCTTGATGCGCGTCAAATTCATCAGCGAAATGGGTAATTGATAATCTTAAATTCTCTGATAAATAAAAAAGCTTTTCAAGGCCGTCTTGCTTCCTTCCTTTCCTTTGATGGTGGTTGGGATTTCCTTTAAAAGACGGAATTCACTTACATTTTCTTGAACCCAGTCAGTGAATTTTCGATGTTTAACGTGAGAGCGATCTACATAGTTGACTTTCGAGGAATTTGATGAATAAACGATGGTGAACCTTTTTCCAGCAACGAAAAGCATCTTCATGTAGTTCTCAAAAACCTCATCTTCGACCAAGTGAAAAATTACGTCCAGCGACAAAGATAGTTCAGCCTGCTGACCGCTGTACTCGCTGATTGACAAGAATTTTTTTGTTTTGTCATTGTCAAACTTTTCTTTACACATATTGACTGCTGTCGGGCTGACATCAAGGCCAAGATAATTGTCCACAACAATCATTTTGAGCTGGTTGCCGTCACCGCATCCAAATTCAATGACACTGCCAATACCGTGTTCACGAATAAATTTATTGAGCTCTGTTGCTTTGAATTCGGCATTGAGATCGTACGAACCCTGACCCGATGTCCCTCCAAATCGGTAACGTTTGTCCCAATAATCAGCCGAAGATTTGAACGGAATAAACTTTGTCCAAAAGACACGTAATCTCTTTAGTACTCCGATCATTTTATATTTCAAGGTAATGCAAAGCGGCACAAACCATAAAATTCACACCTGTTTCAAGCGCCGATTCATCTACGACAAAATCGGGTGAATGTAAATTAGTGACCTCTTTTCCAGGTGTGCGGATGCCCAATCGGTAAAAACATGCCTTAAAATGCTGGCTGTAATAGCTAAAATCTTCGGCAGTCATCCGAATGTCAAGGTCAACTACATTTTCAGTAGTTAAATTCTTCTGGGCCAAGCTTTTTAACATTGCGGTGAGATTTTCATCATTCACCAAGCAAGGATAGCCCTTTCTAATATCAAGTTCAATCACTGCCTTGCTCTCCAAGGCAAGTTTCTCTGAGAAGCTTTTCATTCTGCCATGGGCTTCATCTCGCCAATCCTCGTTCATGGTTCTGAATGTTCCGGCAATTGTCACTTCTTTGGGTATGACATTGGTAGCCCCTTTCCCCTCAATCTTGCCGAAGGTGAGGACGGTGGGTATTTTTTCAGGGACATTTTGATAAACTTCCTCCTGCATTCCAAGTATGAACCGGGAAGCCACATTCAAAATATCTACTGTTCTATCTGGCATGGCCGCATGTCCACCCGGTCCGCGAAGCTTTACATGAATTTCATCCCCACTGGCCATGTACATGCCTGGTCGAAATCCTAACTTACCTGCTTCGAGTTCGGCGTATACGTGTTGCCCAATTATTGCATCAGGCTTTGGGTCGTTTAATACTCCGGAAGCAATGATCTTCGTCGCTCCTCCCGGAAGCACTTCCTCTCCCGGCTGAAAGAGAAGTTTGACTGTGCCCTCGAATTGATCTTTTAATTCGTTGAGTATTCTGCCACTGCCCAATACACAGGACGTATGGACATCGTGTCCACAGGCATGCATCACTCCCTCATTGATCGATGCAAACGGTAAGCCGGTCTGCTCCTGTATAGGCAAGGCGTCGATGTCACCCCTTAAGACGATGAGTCTTTTTTGAGGATTCCTTCCTCTGATTTCTGCTATTAAACCGGTATCCGCAACCTGTTTGTAAGCTATGCCCCATTCTTTGAGCTGGGAAGCAATATATGCCGACGTCTTGTATTCCACAAAAGACAGCTCGGGATGCTGATGGAGGTGCCTTCGAATGCTCAAGAGTTCTTGGCCGTATTTTTTGACAGATTCGCTAATCTGCTGCTGTGAAATGGTCATTTGGAGAAAAAAATCAGCTTAATGGACACTGCCAGCATAAAGACGCCGAAAATTCTTTTCAAGGTGGTTTGCTCTATTCCAAGGGCAATTTTTGAGCCGAAATAACCACCTACGATAAATGCAAAAGCTATTATGAGACCTGCCCGTATGTCTAGATTACCGCTTTTGAAATAATTCATTGCAGCCAGAATACCGATTGGAAGCAGCATAAGTCCCAAACTTGTTCCCTGTGCTTCATGTTGGGTCATGCCAATGAAAAATACCAGAGCAGGTACAATGATGATGCCCCCACCTACGCCGAACATTCCGCTGAGAACTCCGGCAGTGATTCCAATAAGGACCAAAATGAGGATATTGAGCATGCTTATTATCAAAGATAAAAGAGAATTAGAATTATGACCACGCGACCATCTCAAATGCGCTCATTTTTAGAGATCCATCGACAGGGAGAAGTAAAAAATACGGTCCTTAACCAACCCATTCTCTACTCCCCATGCCCAGTCAAGACGAACAAAGTAGCCCAAAACGGTAGAGCGCAGACCAAATCCGTATCCTCCAACAATGGGTTCGTTACTCTTTTTAAGCACTACGAAAATAGGCCCCTGTTCCACTTCATCCTTGATCTGGTCATTGTCCTCACTCAAAGGATCGGGTCCAGTCCATGCGGTACCAACATCACCAAATCCAATCACTTGAAAATTATTTAAAAAGGAAGATTTAAGCGGCCGACTGAAAAAATACTTGACCACGGGCCAGCGAATTTCATTGTTCAGGACTGCAAAAGAATTTCCATTCCTAATGTTTTGCCTGAAACCCCTCATGTTGGTGCCAATTGCCTGAAAACGGTAATTCTGTCCTTCTGCGTCAATGGACTGATCGAAACTAAAACGGTTGGTGGACATCCAGTTGTCAATTCCACCCAGGTAATAGACCAGCTTTCCATCACCAAAAGAAGTTCCCGAGGCCAGTCGGGTAAAAAAGATGGCCTCTCTGTGGATCTTTTGGTAGTGCCTGATGTCCATTCCTACAACATTCATGTTGATGGCCTCATTGGTTAATTGCTTGTACACCTCACCAAAAAACTTGTAACGTGTGCCATTCTTAATGTTTATTCCTTTATCTCTGGTGTTGTCATACACATAGGCCATTTTAAAGGTTGCCCAATAGTCTTCATTGATGTCGGCCGTCAAACCTCGCTGATCCCGTGCCTGTGGAACGGCCTTATCCCTTCGACCCATGACTGAAAAATGAAGGCTACTCACTTCAGTAAATGGATATTTTAAAAGCACGGCTGCTTTGGTCATTCTGTTTCTGTACTGAATCTGATTGGCCTCGGTCTGATAATTCAAAATGCCACCATAAAATTCTTTGTCCAATCGCTTCTTTAGGTTTTGATAACTAATCATGTACTCACTTGATTCGGTGCCTAATCGCACACCGCCGTATATTTTATGATCCTCGAAAAGATCGCTGATACCAAGTATCAGCATACCGCCCAGACCCGGATTTTGATAAGGTGGCCCATATGGCTGGTATTGCTGATTCAGAAATGCATTGTTCAACTGCAAGACACTTTGATCTTTGAAAAAAGATAGGTTGTAATTACGCTGCTGTGGCAGAACGAATTCTCCCGATCCAATACTTCCGGTCTCGTCGACACGGTCAAAAACAATTACTTCCTTCTCATAACTAAGACTGGTGGTCTTTTTATCATCAAATTGATAGTCGTGGATATCTATCTCTGCCAATGAAGATCGATCTCGGATATAAACAACATCCATAGGTTCGTATTGCTCTTTCCCCGGCTCAGAAATTCCGAATTCTGTCTTGACTTTATCTTCGGGCACTCGTTCAGAGAGAGGAATTGATAGGTCCCCACCGAAGATCTGGTATCGGCCATCCTGGAAATAAAGGAAAACTTCCTCGCCGGGCTCACCTGCACTGGCTATTTCCAGCACATTCCTGCTGTAATCACTCAACTCTTCTTTGGTATAAAAATACCGGTAATGAATGGTCGTGTCGATGGTGCTGATCACGCTGTCATATCTTGTTTTATGTACATTTCTATTTCCAGATTCATCAGAGAGGTATAGAATGTCGCCATTTCGATATGCCACGGCCTGAAATTCATTTGAAGAAGGACTGTCTGTGATTCGCTTGTAATTGGTTGTCTCTTTGCCAATTTTATATGAGAACAGATCGAGTTTCAGCGCAGCGGAATCAAGGCCCTTGATCTCATGTTCAACTTCCGTTCCCGGGCGATTCGAGCTAAAAACGATCTCTTTTGAATCTGCGGTGAAAACAGGATTCAAATCGTCAAATTGGTCTTCAGTGATGTTCTTTTGCGTATTCCCGGGAATATTGTACAAGTAAATATCTGACTGCCCGTCATACACACCTGAAAAAGTCATTTGTTTGCCACTCCCCGAATAATTGATGTCCAGGATGTCCTCCATGAGAAATATTCGTCTGGTGGCAGTTTTTCTTGTCTCAAGGTCATAAAAGCTTATGAAAACATCGCCTTTTTCCTGATGTGCATAGGCGAGAATGCTCCCTGTCGGGTGCCAGGCCATTCGGGGGTAAAGCAACTGTGGAGGTCGATCCAGCTTTATGCCGGATTTGAATATTTTTTTTCTCTTCTGACTTTCGGTGTCGTACAAATACAATTTTGCCTTACCCTTGCGATTCATCACGTAGGTAATGTACTTGCCGCTTGGATCGGCTTTCAAACCGTAATAGATCCTTGACTTTCTGGTACGTCGTTTCATGATCTTCTCTTTGGGCATTTCTGTTTCCTGGCCATCAGAAGCGTAGTTCTCGTTCACCGATTCTTCCCATTCCTTCAAAAGGTCCTTGAGTCCTACTCCCAGCACATATAAAAAGCCGCTTTCTACGTCCTTGTTAACTCTACTCACATATAAAATGTTGGGTATGACTGATTTGCCGTAGGTATCTCCGATGTATTTCCAAATACTGTGACCTGCATAGACGGCGCGTTTACCTTCAAGCCTTCCAATTCTGCGATAACTTCCGCTAGACACAGCATCACTGACCGCGTCATTTACCTCACTGTTCCATTCTTCTGTTAGGTAGGAAACCAGGCCGTCAAAATACCAATTTGGCATCCGGTACATGTCGCTGTTTCTCAAAACACTTCTCCAGTCACCTCCATAAAGAAATCCGCCGAGCAGAACTTCTACCGTACCGGCCTTAATCTCCTTTTCAAACTTCTGATGATTTCCTTCAAAGTAGATGAATACCTTGGACCCAATTACCTTGTTTACACCACCCAAATTGCTGTATTCATCAACTATGCCAATATTAGACTGCTTGTAATGTTGGTATTTGTTGTAGATGATGTATTTAATTTTATCGTGGTTATAGTAGTTTAAAAAATCCTCTACCTCTCGAATGTGCTGTTCGGCTGCTTGACTGGCATAAATGGCAAGGTCCTTTCCGCCGGTATAGAAATAGGTTTCATATGCGTTGAAGCGGTAATACTGCCACTCAAATTCATCGAATTGAATTCTGTTCTTGCCAAAGGTCATGTTCGAGCCATCATAAAATTGACCCTCTACCATAAAAGGCATGAGCAAAAGAACTACAGATGTGAGAATTAAACGATTCACGGAATTATGTGCTAATAGCGGCAGAGTAAAGTTATTAAAAAGATAGGCGTCTGTGGGAAATCGATCAAATTCCAAATCTAACCACCATATTTTGGCCGTACTTTTAGAAATTAACCGAATCGATGCTCTTTGGCCCGGCACCGTGATAAGATAAGGTGAGCAAGCCTCCGGCAATGGCAAAATTCTTCAGAAAGTCAGCGAACTGAATGGAATCGCCCCAAATTGGATGAAAAATCAATGTGGTCGGAACCATGTATAAGGCAAGAACCAAAGCAACGACCTTAACCCGGATTCCTATCATGATTGCCAAACCTCCAACGGTTTCAACCACAATGACCATGACAAGTAAAATTAGTGGAAAGGGAATAGATGCATCCGTCATGTAAGTCAGTGTATCCTCAAAAATCAGGATCTTTTGCAAACCCATTAATACAAAAACCATTGCCAGACAAAGTCTCCCAATCAGGGGAATATACTCCTTCAAAATTTACAAATCATAATTTATAGAATTCTTGTTTAGAAATAAGGGCTTTTCAGAAAAGCTGTCTGACTTCTTTCTTTAAAACTTCTATTGCCCTTTGATTAGGGGGAACAGCTGTTCCTTCCAACTGAGTAAAAATACTAGTGGTCAATTCCATTACATTTCCTTTCCCTCCTATTCCTGCCATGGCGGTGTGGATCATCCGAAGGGTTTCTTCTTTTGCTTCTTTCACCGATTCCCAAGCTTCTTTACTCATGTAAATCTGTTGTGATAAGTTGTGTTCGTACTCCCCTCTTATGGCACTGATAAGGGCCACATGTAATTGCTCTGCTTTCATGCCCGGCTTGCTCACGCGCTTAATAATGTTCTCCATACCTATTCGCTCCAGGAACAGGGTAGAGCGCTCATAGGCCTGCAAGCGAATAGGAGTAATCTGCTTAAGGTTAGTACTCTTTAGTTCAAATACTTGTTTTCTGTATTCGTTATCCAGAAATTTCTTCATCACAAAGAAAGTAGCGACGAATACTACTACAGAGGGAAGGGTGTACTTGAGTATCTCAAAAATTTCATGCATTGCTCACCGGTTATAGCTTAGGAACGCTCAAAGTTAAAAATATATTATTCCTTAGACTTCCTATAATTTCTTAGTTTTGCGCCTGGTCAAAACAGGGATGAATTCACTTCTATCGGACCGTGTAAATCAGCTTGCTGAATCGGAAACGCTTGCCATGAGCAGAAGGAGCAGAGAGCTCCAGCAAAAAGGCATAGACGTTATCAATCTGAGCCTCGGCGAGCCTGATTTCGACACGCCAGACTTTATCAAAGAAGCGGCAAAAACAGCCATCGATAATAATATCACACACTATACGCCCGTGCCAGCCTTGCTTGAATTGCGGCAGGCAATTTCTCGGAAGTTCAAACGGGATAACGGATTAGATTATAGTCCGGAGCAGATTGTGGTTTCAACCGGCGCCAAGCAATCTATCGCCAATGTTGCCTTGTCCCTGATCAACGAAGGAGATGAAGTTATTCTACCGGTACCTTATTGGGTAAGCTACCGTGAAATCGTCGGCTTGGCTGGTGGCAAAGTAGTGCTCATGCCATCAAGCATCGAAACCGACTTCAAAGTTGATTTTGCCCGTTTAGGTGACTACATCACCGAAAAAACCAAACTCATCATTTTTTCGTCACCCTGCAATCCCTCTGGTACAGTTTACTCCAAAGATGAATTAAGAGCTTTGGCTGATATATTGATTCGCTATCCAAACGTATATGTTATTGCCGATGAAATTTATGAGCACATTTCTTACGTGAAAAAACACGAAAGTCTAGCTCAATTCAAAGAAATCTATGATCAAGTCATTACAGTGAACGGAGTTTCCAAAGGTTTTGCTATGACCGGGTGGCGTGTTGGCTACATCGGAGCTCCATTGCCTATTGCTCAGGCAGCCGGCAAAATTCAAGGTCAAATTACCTCGGCAACTTGCAGCATTGCCCAAAAAGCAGCAGAAGCGGCTGTCGATGCGGAACCCTCAGTCACCCAGGGCATGGTCGATGCCTTTCTACACCGTAGAGATTTTATCATTTCACTATTGAAGGATATACCCGGTATTCGCTGCAATGTGCCTGATGGAGCTTTTTATGTATTTCCCGAGGTATCGTCCTATTTTGGAAAGTCCTATCAGGGTGAAGTAATTAAAAATGCCGCAGATCTTTGTAATTATGTGCTGGAAAAGGGCCATGTGGCTTTGGTGCCAGGGGAAGCATTTGGGTCGCCCGAATGTATCCGAATATCTTATGCTGCCTCGGAACAAAATATCCGCACAGCCGTTGACCGATTGAAAACATCTTTAGAAAAACTTACCTGAGTGAGTTCATCAGACCGCATCAATC
The DNA here is from genome assembly GCA_040220895.1 of Vicingaceae bacterium. Lineage (GTDB taxonomy): Bacteria > Bacteroidota > Bacteroidia > Flavobacteriales_E > Vicingaceae > UBA11591. The sequence continues at coordinate 15,573 of JAVJVY010000008.1, read as the reverse complement.
AATTATTTATTGATTTCAACCGTTTAAAAGTACTCATCATAGGAGACGTTATGATCGATACTTACTACCGGGGAAAAGTCGATCGCATTTCGCCCGAAGCGCCTGTGCCCATTGTTTTGGTGCACCATGAAGAACACCGCCTTGGCGGAGCGGCAAATGTGGCCCTGAATGTAAGGGCCATGGAAGCAAAACCCGTGATATGCTCGGTTATCGGAAATGACGAGAAAGGCAGAATCTTCATTGATTTGTGCGAGAAAGTGGGGATTTCAACAGAGGGCGTAGTGCTGTCTGACAATCGTATTACAACTGTTAAAACAAGGGTCATAGGAAACAATCATCAATTACTAAGAGTTGATTCTGAAGACCTGTTCGATATCGATAAAGAGGCCGGTGAAGAATTATTGAAGCGCATAAAAAAGATCATTTCCGCTGGAGACATTGACGCCATAATTTTTGAAGATTACGATAAAGGATTATTATCTGAAAAGCTGATTTCCGACATTATTGGTGAAGCTAAAAAAGCAGGAATCCCTACCACGGCAGACCCAAAAAAGAAAAATTTCTTCTTTTATAAAGCTGTCGATCTATTCAAACCCAACCTGAAAGAACTTCGAGAAGGAACGAATTTGGAGATCAGCGGTTTTCAGGACGCCGAGTTCAAGCAGGCAGTGCAAGCGTTGAAATTGAAATTGGGAGCTAAAATGGTCTTTGTCACACTTTCTGATGAAGGGGTCTTTCTGGCAAGTGATTCACAAGAAATACACATACCTGCCCATTTAAGAGATATTGCCGATGTTTCTGGTGCAGGTGATACCGTAATAAGTATTGCTTCGCTTTGCCTTGCGCTCGAGCAAGACGAGCAGATGATCGCCTTTTTGTCGAATCTTGCCGGTGGTCTTGTCTGTGAAAAAGTTGGCGTGGTGCCGGTGGACAAAGAGGTGCTCTTGCAAGAAGCCATTTCATCCGTTAAGTTAGGCCGATGACGGTCCAGGGACTCAGAGAATACATCAATCTTCGTATTTACAGGTCAAAGAATACGGCCTTACTTCTCTCAAAATTCGTAATAGCCATCGTTTCGCTTGTCGCTATTTCAACCCTGATCTATTATCACGGTTTTCCGCAAACAGAAGAGAGTAGATCCACTCTGATTCTGATCATTCAAGCCAGTTTCGGTTTCTATATCCTGAATTTCCTTCTCAAGATCTTCTACAGTTTCGAGCCTCTGGTACTGATAAGAGAGAGTTGGTTCGACACTATTCTGATGATTCTGCTGGTTGTGGAAGGCATCAGTTATAACTTTTTTGATGTACTAATTGTCTCAGAATTATTCATCCAATTAGGATTTAAAAACATCACCCATTACTACGCACTTTTTATTCAGTTGTACTTCTTAACGGCCGTTCTTACTTCTCTGTTGCGTTCATCGAGCAACATCCCGCTCTTTAAAGTTCAGCCTGCCAGAATTTTTATTTATAGTTTTTTATTGATCATTTTTGCGGGTACCGGCATGCTCATGCTGCCCGAGATGACTACTCTGCAAGGGACAATGCCCTTTATTGATGCCCTCTTTACATCCACGAGTGCGACCTGCGTGACTGGACTAATAGTATATGACACTCCCACGTATTTTACCTTTAAAGGGCAGCTTATCATTTTAATCCTTATTAAACTCGGTGGACTGAATATCATAGCATTCGGTTCTTTTGTGGCCCTGGCTTCCAAATTTGGAATGGGTGTCAAGCAGCACAGTGTTTTGGAAGATTTCGTCAACAAAGACAGTGTGTTAAGTTCAAAAGGAATGCTAGGACGGGTAATTATTTGGTCATTTCTTATAGAATTCGCGGGTGCGGCTTTTATCTATTTTTCGTGGTCAGATCGGGTTGTCTTTGAAGATGCCGGGCAACGTATGTTTTTCTCAATATTTCATTCCTTTTCGGCATTTAATAATGCAGGCTTTTCAATGTTTACCGATGGACTAGCTAACGAAGCCGTTAAAGACAACTGGTCGGTGCATAACATCATAAGTATTCTTGTATTCTTTGGAGCATTGGGTATGATGGCCATGTTCGATATTTTTGACCCGGACAGAATTCGAGAACGGGCCCGTAAACCTTGGAAAACATTGAGCTTTGGCACTAAGATTGCACTCTATTTTTCCATTGGCCTAGTTGTTTTCGGAGCCGTTTCATTCTATTTTCTTGAAGACAGTAATTCCTTAAAGGGAATGTCAACCTCGGGAATCATCACAACTTCATTCTTCCAATCGATTACCAGAACTTCGGGATTTAATACCGTTGACATTGGAAATTTAGGCATGCCCATGTTGGTCATCATGGTTTTTCTGATGTTCGTGGGTTCTTCTTCATCTTCCACTGGAGGAGGCATAAAAACCTCGACCTTTGCACTGCTTTGGGCGTCGACTATTTCTACCATCCGGGGGCGAAAAACACCTGAACTATTTCAGAGGTCCATTTCTAATGAATTAATCTTCAGAGCGTTCTCGGTATTTCTATTCTTTGTCGTTGGCAATTTGATCAGTATTTTTCTTTTGAGCATCACAGAACAAGATATTCTGGCAATGAATGATCGATCCATCATGGACCTGATTTTCGAGGAAGTTTCTGCATTTGGCACTGTAGGATTGTCAACAGGAATCACGAGTCAATTGAGCTTCCTTGGAAAGATCATTATAAGTCTGTCAATGTTCATCGGTCGGGTCGGGACAATGACAGTGGCATTTGGATTGGTTAAAAAGCCCATTAGTACCAGTTATAAATATCCCGAAGGGCACACCATGGTAGCATGATACAGAACCACGATAAAGTAAAACCTTACAGCGATAAAGATCTGGGGAAAAAAGAACAGGTCAGATTGATGTTCAACAACATTTCTGGTAAGTATGATTTCCTAAACCATTTTCTCTCACTGGGCATCGATAAGTTATGGCGAAAAAAAGCGGTTGAAATACTTCGAAAAGAGAAACCCCTTAAAATTCTTGATGTTGCCACGGGTACCGGAGATTTTGCCATGGAATGCCTTAGTCTAAATCCACAAGAGATCAGAGGGGTGGATATTGCCGAGAAAATGCTTGACGTAGGTCGGCAAAAAATTCAAAAAAAGAAAGTGGAAGAAATTATTCGATTTGACGTGGGCGACTCTGAAAACCTTGTGTTTGAAACGGGGAGTTTCGACGCAATAACCGTTGGTTTCGGAGTGCGAAATTTTGAGAATCTTGAAAAGGGAATGGAAGAAATGTGCCGCGTGCTGAGGACAGGAGGTACATTGGTGGTGTTAGAATTTTCCAAGCCCAGTTCCTTTCCATTCAAACAGGCCTATAATCTTTACTTCAAGCATGTTTTGCCGCGAATTGGTTCAAGCATCTCAAAAGATGACCGAGCATACACTTATCTTCATGAATCGGTTCAGGCATTCCCCGAGGGGGATCAGTTTTTGGAAGTAATGAGGAAAAGTGGGTTCGACCGGGAATACCGCCTTAAACTCATGAATGGAATAGCATCCATTTATGTTGGTAAAAAATACTGAAGCGCATGGTGTCCGCGTTATCGTGTAGTATATTCGTTTGAATTATGCCCCTGAGGAAGCTTAACTTATTGGTGTTTATCTTTTTGTTACTGGCAACGGAAGTAGCTGCCCAGCAGCGAAAATCGCTCAACCTACCTGATTTTGAGCGAAGAAAATTCCATTTTGGTTTTATCATAGGCTTTAATTCGGCAAATGCAGAAATTCAGCGAGTGGGACCCGTTGATCCGCGTGATTCCCTATACGTAATCGCCGTGAAACCACAGTCAGGATTTAATTTGGGTATTGTTTCTTCTTTTGGAATAACCGAGCAATTAAAATTACGCTTTGTTCCTAGTTTGTCCTTTGCACAGCGGAACGTTGAATACTATTTTAAGCTATCCAATAATGCCTGGGTGACAGAAATTAAGCCCATTGAATCCACCTACATTGAGTTTCCCTTGAACTTCAAATACAAGTCAAAGCGCTTGAATAATTTTGCCGCTTACTTTATCGGAGGTGCCAAATATTCACTGGACCTGGTGGCAGACGAGGGCGTCGACAATGAAGGTAAGCAACCCGAAGACATTGTTCTAAAATTTCAAAAAAGCACCTATTCCCTCGAAGTCGGAACTGGATTTGATTTTTATATGGAGTACTTTAAGTTCGGTATTGAACTCAAAATGTCTTACACCCTTGATAACGCATTAATTCAGGACAATTCCTTTTATTCAAGACCAATTCAGGGAATGATGCCCCGAATGTTTTTATTGTCGCTTACTTTCGAGGGTTGATCCGCCTGAATTCGGCCATAAAGATGGCAGCCGAAATAGCAGCATTCAGCGATTCTGCGCCACCAAAACCGGGAATGGTCACTTCGGTATCACAAATCCCGATAAGTTCCTTTCTCACACCTTTTGATTCGTTGCCCAGCACGAGCATCAATTGTGATTCCATTTTGGACGAATAAATACTTTGACCACCTAGGGTACTGGCAATTACTTTGTGTTTACAATCAAGTGCACGCATTTTTTGAACGAATGAACCCAAGTCAGTTTTTGAAACGCTGACCCTGGCGAGTGAACCCATCGTTGCTTGAACTACTTTCGGGGCATAAGGATCGGCCGTATCTAGTGAACAAATCACATGCTTTACCCCAAACCAGTCTGCTGTCCGAATAATGGTGCCTAAATTGCCGGGATCTTGCAATCTGTCACATAAAATAACCAAGTCCCCAATCTCATCTGCGGTTTTGGGAGCTTCAAGTCTTTTAAAAGGAATTATTGCCAGGGCATCCTGAGGATTGGTCAATTGGCTTATTCTGGCTAGTTCAGCCGGTGAAACCTTTTGGATATCCAGTTCTGCAGGTAGCTGGTGTTCAAGTGTGGCGTAAACTCGCTCAAAGGTCATTCCCTCTGAATAAAATTCGGCAATTAACTTACTCCCTTCGGCAATAAAGCAACCAAATTGTTCACGAAACTTGGACTGTCCCAAAGAGCGGACATATTTTATGTCATTTTTACTTAACATTGCGAAAGACGCAAATCTAAGACAAGGACTTGACACTGTCGCTCCAACCATCTTTTAAGATCTTCTATCAAGTCCTGATCTTGTCTGCCATCTTAGTCACTCAATCGTGCAGCGTAACACGCAACGTTCCTGAGCAAGAACGCCTACTTAACAATGTCAGGATTAATGTGAACGAACCATCGCTTTCTTCAGACCTGTATTCACTTGTAAAGCAAAAAGAAAACAAACAGCTGCTTTGGGTATTCCGTTTTAAACTGCGTTTTTACAGTCTTTTTCTTTTCAAAAAAGATAGTGAGTCTAAATTGAGAACCAAGGTGGGTGAACCACCGGTGATCTATGATTCCTCATCGACGATGAACACCGTGAACATCATGTATTCATATCTCAGAAACAAGGGTTATTATGAAAGTAACATTAAATACGAAGAACATCAACTGAAATGGAACCGGAAAAAACTTCGACTCACTTATCGAATTGAAACCGGAGAGCCGACCGTCATTGGCTCGATCAAGCTCGATATTAAAAATCCTTACCTGGCTGATCAACTGCTGCAAACCAGAAAGAGTTCGCTTCTAAAAAAAGGCGCTAATTTTGATATCGACGTGCTGGATAAGGAACGCACAAGGATCACGCGCTTGTTAAAAAACCAGTCCTACTTTTTCTTTTCAGAGGATCTGGTATATTACGCGGCTGATACTGGCTTAGAAAAGCGAAAGGTCATGCTGACGATCAAACTGAAAGAGGATCCCCAGCGATTATTCGGTGATTCAACAAAAGTTGACCCTTACACAACCTACAAGATCAATGACATTTACCTAAGTCAAGATTTAGACCGTCCCCTCTTACAATCTGCCACAGACACACTAAATGAATCTGGATATCTATTCATCAATGGAAATGGTTTTTCGGTCAGGCCGAAAGTGGTCAGAAGATCCATTTTTTTATCACCCAGAGATTCCTATTCCCTTCGTAATCATGAATCAACTTTAAGGCGTCTCTCGTCCCTGAATAATTACCAATACATCAATATCAGCTACAAGGAGAGCGCGAATCGAGACTCCGCCTATTTTCTTGATTGTCACATCAATGTGTCGCCCAGCAAGCCGCAGTCCATTTCTGTGGAGCCAAACCTGACCAATACCGGTGGAAACCTCGGAATAAACGCTGCCCTTTCCTATCAGCACAGGAACATCTTTCGTGGAGCAGAAGCGCTGCGCATGCGCTTTTACTTTGGTCTTGAAGCCCAATCAGTGCGATCACAACAGGATCAGGCACTGAATACCACCTTCAACACCAGGGAATTTGGCCCGGAATTAAGTATAACCTTTCCTAAGTTTTTACTTCCTTTTGACCAGGATAATTTTGCAAAACGGTACCTTCCTAAAACAACAACCACCGTTTCATACAATTACCAGGAACGCCCAGATTATACCAGAATCATTCTAAACACTAACTTAAATTATTGGTTCAAGGAAAGCGAAACCAAAAGTCATTCCATTCAACCCATCAATTTGTCTCAAATAAAGATCGACAAGGATACATCGTTTGCCAGAAGGCTAGAAGATATCGGCAACAGCGCCCTTACGGCCAGTTATGAAGATAATTTTATCACCTCTATAATGTACACCTTCGTTTACAACAACCAGGTGGTGAAACCGGGTGCCAGCTATCAGATTGTACGCGCCAATGCAGAGTTTGCCGGAAATCTGCTGGACGTCATGAGCGTGAATGTTTTCAATGCCCCGCAAAATGCAGATGGACAATATTTGTTCAATGGAATTCCATACGCACAATTTTTCAGGACCTACCTGGAATTCATTCAAAACTTCAAACTGAATCAGGGAAGCAACCTGGTTGGAAGAAGTTTTGTGGGTTTAGGCCTGCCCTATGGAAATTCTTTCTCAATGCCCTTCGTGAGAAGTTTTTATAGCGGAGGTACCAATGGAATTCGGGCTTGGAGAGCGCGTCGGATCGGTCCCGGTACCATACCCGATTCAATTACCCAAGAAGCGAATGTCGATCAAATAGGCGATATAAAAATTGAATTCAACCTTGAATACCGATTCAAAATATTCAGCGTGCTAGAGGGTGCCCTGTTTGCAGATATCGGGAACATATGGGTCTTAAACAACCCAGAATACGACGAAGCGGCTCAATTCGCTTTTGATAAAATTTTACCTGATATCGCCGTTGGAGCCGGCATGGGAGGGCGATTGAATTTTGATTTTTTTATTATTCGCTTGGATGCAGGCTGGCGCATAAAGGATCCCGGCTCTGAAAACCCGCGAGCCTTTAAGATCAACTACTCTGAACCGGTAATAAATTTTGCCATTGGTTACCCATTCTAAGGCTTCTCACGAGGCATCAAAATGCTTGAATTTTCTTAGATTTGTCGTCCATTTTTAGAACTTAACAAAGCGACAATGTCTTTGAAAAACATAACGGAACTGCTGGGAGCAGATGCCGAGCATCTATTGAATCATAAGAGCCAAACGATCGATGGTCGTAGCTTACACAAAGCGGGTCCCGATTTTGTGGATAGGATCTTCATCCAGACCAATCGAAACCCACAGGTACTTCGGAATCTTCAGTCAATTTACGGACATGGTCGATTGGGTAATACAGGTTATTTGTCTATTCTGCCCGTTGATCAAGGTATTGAACATAGTGCCGGGGCATCGTTCGCCCCTAATCCCATTTATTTCGACCCCGAAAATATTGTTAAGCTGGCCATTGAAGGTGGGTGCAATGCCGTTGCCAGCACATTTGGTGTATTAGCTTCTTGTGCAAGAAAGTATGCGCATCGAATTCCGTTCATAGTCAAATTGAATCACAACGAATTACTGACCTATCCAAACACTTTTGACCAAATTTCCTTTGGCTCCGTCAGAGAGGCTTGGGAGCTCGGAGCCGCCGCCGTGGGTGCCACCATCTATTTTGGTTCAGAAGAAAGTAATCGTCAGATCATTGAGATCGCCGAAGCTTTTGAAGAAGCGCACGCACTTGGACTGCCTACGGTTCTTTGGTGTTATTTGAGAAATCCGGGATTCAAGAAAGACGGAGTTGATTATCATACGTCCACCGACATCACAGCTCAGGCAAATCATTTAGGGGTGACCATTCAGGCAGATATCATCAAACAAAAGTTACCAGAATTGAATGGCGGCTATAAGGCCATTTCCTTTGGAAAAACTCATCAGAAGGTATACACCGAGTTGAGCAGTGATCATCCCATTGATCTTTGTCGCTATCAAGTCATGAACTGTTACATGGGTAGAATCGGCCTGATCAATAGTGGCGGTGCCTCGTCGGGTAAGAGCGATCTGGCCGAAGCCGTCAAGACTGCGGTTATTAATAAGCGTGCAGGTGGACACGGTCTAATTTCAGGGAGAAAGGCTTTTCAGCGCCCTATGAAAGAAGGCGTCGAATTGCTCAACTCCATCCAGGATGTGTACCTTGAAAAACAGATTACCTTAGCATAAAGATGCCCTATGGGATGGTTTAAAAGAAATAAGGAGGGGATCAACACCCCGACTCAAGAGAAAAAGGAAACGCCCGAAGGTCTTTGGCATAAATGCAAGGATTGTAATACTGTGGTCACTACCGAAGACCATGCGCGCAATTTATGGGTTTGCGAAAAGTGCAACCATCACGATCGGATCGGGAGTAAAGAGTATTTCTCCATTCTTTTTGATGGTGGTAAATTCACTGAGATCAACACGAACATGGAATCAGCCGATCCCTTGAACTTTGTTGATACCAAAAAATATTCCGACCGAATTTCAGCCACACAGAAAAAAACAGGTTTGAAAGACGCCATCAGAACGGCGCATGGTCGAATTCATAAAGCACCTGTGATGGTCTGCCCAATGGATTTTGGCTTCATCGGCGGTTCCATGGGAAGTGTCGTAGGAGAAAAGATCAGTCAGGCCATTGACGTTTGTCTGAAAGAAAAAATGCCTTTGGTCATTATTTCCAAAACAGGAGGTGCCAGAATGATGGAGGCCGCCTTCTCGCTAATGCAAATGGCCAAAACATCCGCCAAACTTTCGCTACTTGCCGAAGCTAAAATACCTTACATCTCAGTGCTTACTGACCCAACTACAGGCGGAATAACTGCATCATTTGCGATGCTTGGAGATATTCACATTGCGGAACCAGGAGCACTGATCGGTTTTGCCGGACCTCGAGTGGTGCGCGAAACCATTGGCAAAGATCTTCCGGAGGGTTTCCAAACAGCAGAGTTTCTGTTGGAAAAGGGATTTGTTGACTTCATCTGCGAACGCAAGGAATTGAAGTCCAAAATCGCACATTTGCTCAATTTATTTTCTAACTAGTTGAGCCGTAGAGAATAAAAATACTTACATTTGCAGCCTTAAATTTTTGAGAATATACGCGATGAGTGTAACGACAAAAGAAAAACAAGACCTCTTTACTAAATACGGTGGGAAAGCTGTAAATACTGGATCAACTGAAGGCCAAATAGCTCTTTTCACTAAAAGGATCAACCACTTGACAGGACATCTTAAAACGAATCAAAAGGATTTTAGTACCGAACGATCGTTGATCAGTCTTGTTGGGAAACGCCGAAGTCTTTTAGACTACCTCAAAAAGAAAGACATTGAGAAATACAGGTCGCTCATTAAGGACCTCAACATAAGAAAGTAATCAACATACACACAACTAAGAGGGGGACATCGGGTCCCCCTTTTAATTACCAACCAATTTAGAAATGAACATCGTAACAAAGACCATTAACCTGGCCGATGGAAGGTCCATCAGCATTGAAACAGGAAAACTAGCTAAGCAAGCCAATGGCTCGGTAGTAGTAAGATTAGGTGACACCATGCTTTTGGCCACCGTAGTTGCAAATCAAGATGCAAAAGAAGGAGTGGATTTTCTTCCACTTACAGTAGAATACAGGGAAAAATTTGCCAGCGCCGGTAAATTCCCAGGGGGATTCTTTAAGAGGGAAGCCCGGCCTACAGATGACGAAATTTTAACCATGCGATTGGTCGACAGGGCATTGAGACCACTTTTCCCAAGTGACTTTCATGCCGACACTCAGGTTCAGATCATGTTAATTAGTGCTGATCAGGAAAACATGCCCGACGCTCTTGCGTGCCTGGCAGCCTCATCTGCACTGGCTGTTTCAAACATCCCGTTTAATGGACCGGTTTCAGAAGTAAGAGTTGGAAGGTTGAATGGACAGTTCGTTATAAATCCGACCATATCTCAGCTAAAAGAATCTGACTTTGACATGGTCGTTGCCGGTACAGCCGATCATATTGTCATGGTTGAAGGAGAAATGGATCAGGTCAGTGAAGCTGAAATGCTTGATGCCATCAAGTTTGCGCACATTGCAATAATCGAACAGTGCAAAGTGATGCTTGATCTGGGTATGGATGTGGCTAAATCTATGCCCAAGAGAGAATACAATCATGAAGCGTCTGACCAGGAGCTGGCCAAAAGGATTAAAGAAGCCACTTACGAAAAGTGTTATCAGGTCGCAAAATCAGGTCATGGCAAAGAAGAAAGATCAGAAGCCTTTTCGAATATAAAGGCAGAATTTGTTGAAACCCTGAGTGAAGAAGAAGCGGCTGAAAAGTCATTCCTTATCGGAAAATATTTTCACGATGTAGAAAAAGAGGCCATGCGAGCCATGGTTATAAACGACAAAATTCGATTGGATGGGAGAAAAACCAACGAGATACGCCCTATTTGGAGCGAAGTGAACTACTTACCTGGGACGCACGGATCAGCGCTATTCACCAGAGGTGAAACTCAATCGCTGACAACATTGACTCTTGGTTCCAAAATGGACGAACAAACCATCGATGGCGCCATTAATCCAAGATCGGATAAATTTCTACTCCATTATACCTTCCCTCCTTTTTCAACCGGCGAGGCTAGACCAATCAGGGGTGTGAGTAGAAGAGAAGTTGGTCATGGAAACTTAGCCATGCGCGCGCTTAAAGCAGTAGTGCCTAAAGCACCGGAAAATCCATACACTATCAGACTTACCTCTGAGATTCTTGAATCAAACGGTTCTTCTTCCATGGCCAGTGTCTGTGCGGGTTGTCTTGCACTTATGGACGGTGGTATTCAAATCACGGCACCTGTTTCAGGAATTGCAATGGGCCTTATTTCAGGAAGTGACGGCAAGTATGCCATACTGAGTGATATTCTTGGAGACGAGGATCATTTGGGTGACATGGACTTTAAAGTCGCTGGCACGGAAAAGGGTATCACCGCATGTCAAATGGACATCAAAATTGGTGGGCTAAGCCATCAGATCATGGAGGAAGCACTTGCGCAAGCAAAAGAGGGCCGACTTCACATCTTGGGTGAAATGAAGAAAACCATGGATAAGCCAAATTCAGATTACAAGACGAATGCACCAAGGATCGAACAAATGGTCATTTCAAAAGACCTCATTGGAGCCGTCATCGGACCGGGTGGTAAGATTATTCAAAAAATCCAGGAAGACACCGGAGCCACTATCATACTCGAAGAGGTTGAGGGCAAGGGCGTCATTGACATCATTTCAAACAACAAGGAGTCTTCGGATGCTGCCATTCAAAGGATCAAGGAAATAACCTATACTCCAGATGTCGGTGACATTATCAAAGGAAAAGTCAAGTCAGTGGTTCAGTTTGGAGCTTTTGTGGAGATAGCTCCCGGAAAAGACGGATTGGTTCACATTTCTGAATTGGAATGGTATAAAGTTGATAACGTTGAAGATGTGCTCAAGGAAGGCGACATGGTCGAAGTAAAAATCATCGGCGTGGATCCCAAGACACAGAAAGTAAAACTTTCCAGAAAAGTTCTCCTCCCCAAACCTGAGCGTCAGGAGAACTGAAATTGAATAAATAATTAAAAGGAGCCTCAGTCTGCGGATTGGGGCTTTTTTTTTGACTTCGTGTAACTAATGCCGTGCTTCGTCGTAAAATTTGGCACATTCGTCTACTATGAGGCAACTAAAAATTACCAAGCAAGTTACAAACCGCGAAACGATTTCGCTGGACAAATACCTTTCTGAAATAAGCAAGGTTGATCTGATCAATTCTGACGAAGAAGTTGAATTGGCCAGGAGAATAAAAGCCGGTGACCAACAGGCACTTGAGCGCCTGACCCGCGCAAATTTGCGTTTTGTTGTATCCGTAGCCAAACAGTATCAGCACCAAGGGCTTGGCCTTTCAGATTTGATCAATGAAGGAAATGTTGGCCTCATCAAAGCGGCCCAGCGTTTCGATGAAACCAGGGGATTCAAATTCATCTCCTATGCCGTTTGGTGGATCAGACAGTCTATTTTACAGGCACTAGCCGAACAATCGCGCATTGTGCGTCTACCCTTGAATAAAATAAGTTCCATCAGCAAGGTTAATAAGTTCCTGGCCCAATTGGAACAAGAATTCGAGCGACTTCCTTCAGACACAGAAATGGCCGATGCCATGGATTTGAATGTGGAAGATATCAGGGAAGCTAGAACTATTTCACACCGTCCGGTATCTATGGAAGAATCGGTAACCCAGGACGAGGATTCCGGTAATCTTTACGATCTTTTGATCAGTGAAGAATTTGGTAACCCGGACAAAGGCCTGATCAACGACTCCTTGAAAAAAGAGATCGAAAGAAGCCTGTCTTCCATTTCCGAAAGAGAAGCAAACATCATTCGAATGTTTTATGGAATTGGGATGAAGCATGCCCTATCCCTGGAAGAAATCGCCGATAATTTTGGATTGACCCGGGAACGTGTTCGCCAAATACGTGAAAAAGGCATCCGACGCCTTAAGCATACCTCAAGGAGTAAACTCCTGAAGGCCTACCTGGGTTGATTCGAACATAGCTGCGCTTTTTTTTATAAATTCACCGCAATGAGTCACCTCGTTGCACCTTCCATTCTTTCGGCTGATTTCAGCAACCTCAAGGCTGCCTGTGAAATGATCGAGAGCAGCCAGGCAGACTGGTACCACATAGATGTAATGGACGGCGTATTTGTCCCCAACATCTCCTTTGGAATGCCGGTTATTAAGAGCATTAAAAAACACACCTCAAAGCCCTTTGACGTTCATTTGATGATCGTCGAACCCGACAGATACATCAATGATTTTAAAAATGCGGGGGCCGATATTTTGACCGTCCATGCCGAGGCATGCCCCCACCTGCACAGAAGCATTCAAGCCATAAAGGCCGAGGGAATGAAGGCAGGAGTTTCCATTAATCCACACACGCCCATCAGCATCCTGGAAAACATAATTGAAGATGCAGACCTGTTCTTATTAATGTCAGTTAATCCTGGATTCGGAGGGCAGAAATTCATTCCACAAGTTTATGACAAGATCAAGCGTCTGCGGTACATGATCGACCACTCAAATTCAACGGCCATGATCGAAGTGGACGGAGGTGTGACCGATGAAAATGCACGAGCCTTGATCGATGCCGGAGCAAATGTACTGGTTGCGGGTAGCCATGTTTTTAAATCGGCAGATCCCAAGAAGACCATTGCCGAATTAAAAGCACTTTAATTCGATTAGAAATAGAGTCCAAGAGTCTTTGTCTTCTGCGATCGCCGCCATAATTAGCCCTGAACAAAGTCTTTCAAATAATTAAAGCGTTCTGTCAATTTACCTTTCTCCGCAATGGTGGCGCGGGCCAAAACACCTTTTGAATCGTCGTCAAAGAGGTAAGGCACTACATGTTCCATAAGCTGAATGCCAAAGTCCCGCGATGCATCTACTGGCAATTCACAGGGTAAGTTGTCTACTGCCATCACAGCCAAGGCTTCAATATTCATAAAACCCATTTCACTATTCGTCGCCCTGTCTATACCATAATAGGGTTCTTCTATGGTTGAGGGTCTTATCGTCGAGGCAACGGGACCGTCAATATCGCAGCTGATATCAGCGACATACTTGATGCAGAAATCATCCGATGCAAGATCTTCCTTGGTGAATATGAAGGGTGCCTTTGCATCCCAAAAATGACTGGCGATGTAATAGTCGGTCACCCTTGCAAATCGCATAAAATCAGATTCGTACAATTCAGGGTGCTTGAAGAACTCGAACATTTCACCTGGTTTTCCATCTTTACGTTTGTTGTAATCTGTCACTGCTAGTTGAACGTAAACCGCCTGGTCAAAGGGCTGATGAAGGTACTCATCCACCCCTACTCGTTTAATGCCCAGCTTTTCCAAAATTTCAACTACTCCTCCTGAGACCCGCCCCTTTCCGGTGATGCAAATTTTAATGGCGGGTAAATGAACCTTACTCAATTCTCTTATCATGTCCTTCAGATTGGTGCATTCAATCGCCTTGCGCAACTTGAAATCACCTGTCTTCTGCCCTATCATCCTCAAACCATTATAGGTCCCGACCAAGCCGGCAAAACGACCAAATCCCAAAAGCCGCAAGTCCTTATCATCAACCAGGCATTCATAATCTATCAGTCTTATGCCTTTTTCAAGCACCGACTGCAAGAGTTTACGGTTATATTCTTGCTTTTTTATAGTGTGCGAAAAAAAGAAAAACGTCTTTCCAGGAATCAATCGTTCAACTGGTATTTCCTTCACACCGAAAAAGACATCGCAGTCGTCGATTTCTTCATTGACATCGATTCCCGCCTTCAGGTAAGCTTCATCTTTTATCCGCCTGACGGCGCTTTTCTGAACCAATATCTCACAGGAGTATTTGTTTTCAATATCCCTGCATTGTTCAGGCGTGAAGGGAACACGCTCGTCTTGAGGAGATTTACCTTCTTCAACTATTGCTATTTTCAATGGTGTCATTCTTGGGTATCGGTAATGTTAAGCCATTATGCGTAATTTTGCAATATGGGGCCGACCGGTTTTGACAGCAAGACGATTGGCTTTGTAAGCAAGTCGGGCTTTGAAATGCAGCTCGTTAAAAAGTGTTTCACTTATAACTGGCGAATACAACTACGCGCTCGCAGCTTAATACTGACTAAGTCATATTAGCTAAATTCCTACCCAAGGGGTAGGAACGGGTCGTCTCACGAAAAGGGTCGCTTATCTCCTTTTCGAATTGAGGCGCGGACAATGATAAGACCGTTCAGGGGGAGTCCCGACTCCTGAATTAAATGAAGGGAATAAGCCGGAAGCTTGGGCGCCTTCATCCGTGCCCCGGTCGAAAATCAATTGGAGGATAAACTTGTAGAAAGCACTGCTTTTCCTTGTTTGGACGCGGGTTCGACTCCCGCCGGCTCCACAACTAAGAAACCTAATTATCTGTTTATTTGATAGTTAGGTTTTTTGTTTGATAACTTTTCCCCACATGTTTCCCATAATATCAGAAATAACGAGAATTGTTATCATTTCAATTCACTTTCACTTCAAAGCATTTAAATGTGCGAGTATGTTTATAAACCAATTCTCCATTCGCCATTGTTTCTAAGTACTTGGCATTTCCTTTTTCATCATGCTGGTAATTGATGTTCTCTTGATCTAAATTGCCATTCGTGTAATACTTATACCCTGTTTCACGTCCTTCAGAGTCATAGGTCCAT
>JAVJVY010000007.1:0-2975 GCA_040220895.1 Vicingaceae bacterium | reverse complement strand
ACGGGTTGGGATGCCTTTGAGCTGAGGATGTATGATGGAAGAATGGCGCGTTGGATGAGTGACGACCCTTATCGCCAGTACCACAGTCCGTATGTAAGCATGGGTAATAATCCAGTGAGTATGGTGGATCCGGATGGGGGTTTTAATTGGCTAGGTGCGGGAATTGGAGCGATCGGAGGAGGGTTAGCCGGAGGATTCATCTCTCAAAATAATGGAGGAAGTTTTGCTGTCGGCTTTGCAGCTGGATTTATTGGAGGAGGACTTATTGGAGGAATTGGCGGACAAATAATTGAAAATGTTAGTAAAAATCAGAGAACGTTTGACAATTTGTTTAGTTCAAACAAAGGATTAACCCTCGGTCCAAAAATTGAGAAGCAATTTGGATTCATGGCCACAGGAGAAGCTTGGAGAAAAATGTCCTATTTAGGTAAAGAGGCAGCATATAGTTTTCCTTTATTGGCTCCATATGCTAGAGGTGCATACTATATTTATAATGCGGGAAATAAACCAATGACCATTAGGATTGCCGATGACGATAATGACATAGTTTTTCAAGTTCAAGTTCCAGCCAGAAGTGGTTCAGGTCGATATTATGAATACGGACCAGACTTCGGAAATTGGCTTGACCAAAAAAGAGCGAATGGTGGTAACCCAGCAGGAGCTAATCTTAATGTAACTATTACTGGCTCACCAAACTCTGTGAATAACGTATATTTGATTGAATCAGGCGGAGTCCAAACGGTTCGACCTGTAAGTCGATCTTATGGTAAGAAAGTACTCAGAAGAAGAAGACCATTCCGGCCTGTAGGAGGAATTAGGCCCTAGACTATGGCTGTGTTTAGACTACTATCCATTATTACGCTTATCGCATTTCAATGCTCTTCAATTTCTTCCCAAACATATTTTCAATATTCCACTTCCAAAGATGGTTCAAATTCTCTTTCAAAAAAATCGTTGAAAAAGATAAAAAATAAGGAGGGTATTAAATATTTGAAGATTGATTGGTATTCTAAGGAAAAATTACCTAAAGAACTATGTGAGTTCACCAACTTGAATACCTTGATAATATGGAATAGCAGTGTCAAAGAGATTCCCATTAGAATTACGGTATTACGAAACTTGAGTCACCTTGAAGTGGTTGCATGCCTTATTGATAGTATTACGACAAAAATTAGTCATTTATCACTTTTGGAAAAAGTGGTAATCTCGAATAATCCTAAACTCAAAGAGATTCCGGAAACTATTTGGAATTTAAAAAATCTTAAGGTTTTGGACTTAAGCTATAACATTAATCTTGAATTAAAATATCTTAACCATTTGCCAAGCGTTGAGCGTCTCAATTTAAATGGTATTTCGTCATTAACTGACCTTCCACAAGGAATTGAGAATTATTATAATTTGGAATCTTTAAGTATTGGGTCATTAAACATTGATTATAACAAAGAATTGCTCCGTCTAAAGGAATTGTATTCATTAAGTTATCTCAATATTGCATATTCTAAACTTAATTCTTTCCCTGAAAGCTTGTTTGAGTTATTCCAGTTGGAAGAGATAATAGCAAGAGGAAACAACTTCTCATCTTTTCCGGATTCATTTAGAAAGATTTCAGGGTTGAAATTACTAGACTTAGCTTTGAATGAAACTAAAATAAAACACAGCGAAAGAAATAAACTGAAGAGTATGATCCCAATCTGTGAAATAAATTGGTAAGGAATCTGTCTCTATATTCCGAACATACCAAACACCCCTCGCTCCCGCAAGTGTTCGGCGAAGTGTCACTTGTGGTTGAATTACAAAATTTTGGTTTTATTCCCAAACACTTTATTCCATCGTTAGTAGAAAAGCGAGAACGAGAGGGTTCTTCCCGCAAGTCGCCTTCTCTGCCTTTAAGCAGATCGGAAGACTTGCGGGAGCGGAGGGTGATAGATATCTGACGTATGATTTATAACGTCTGACTTATGAAAGAAAAAAATCATAAATCATACCTCATACGTCATAAATCATACCTCTCTAACCCTTGGGGCATGCCTGCCCGCCTTAGCGCATGGCCTTTGCGCCGACAGGCGGGGTACAGCCCGGCAGAAACGGGGTGTCTTCTGCTGATTACGACCACGGTTACCAGGGTCAATTCACCGAAAACGACGAAGAAACGGGTTGGGATGCCTTTGAGCTGAGGATGTATGATGGAAGAATGGCGCGTTGGATGAGTGACGACCCTTATCGGCAGTACCATTCACCGTATTTGGCGATGGGTAATAATCCTATTTCTGGGGTTGATCCGGATGGGGGATGGAGCTGGCTGGGAGCCGGTATCGGCGCTGTTGCTGGAGGTGTATCAGGTGGATTAATTTCACAAAGTAATGGGGGATCATTTGCGAAGGGCGCTGCCGGTGGTGCCTTGCTGGGTTTCGCAGCTGGAGGAGTAATTGGACAAATGGCAACTAATATAGATAAGGGCCAAGAGCTATTTCGAGAGATTCTTGCTAAGAATTCTCTACCTCATCTTTATGGTAAAAGGCCTACAAGTGCTTGGGGAATAATTCCTGATAGAGCAAAATATTACTTAAGTACTGCTGGTAAATTTGTAGCATCCAATGCCAGTTACATTACATCATATTCAAGAGGCGCCTTTTATATCTATAATAACGGAAGAACTTCGGCGAGAGTAAAAGTATTTGCCGATGGAGACGAGATTTATTCTGGAACAGTACAAGCTAAGAGTTCAAATGGAAGATATATCGAGTATGGCGAAAATTTTTCAGATTGGTTGAAACAAAAAAGAGATAATGAACTGGAAGGAACAAATATCACCATTGAATTTTCCAACCCACGAGGTGGGACAATATCCAGCAACATTTATTTAGTTGAATCAGGTGGGATTCAAACTAGACGACCGGTCAGTCCGACTTATGCAAGAAAAAGGTTCAGATTTGGTAAATTCACACCTGTAGATGGTATTTGGTAGCCAGATGAAA
>JAVJVY010000006.1:0-2945 GCA_040220895.1 Vicingaceae bacterium | reverse complement strand
TGATTTTAACGGCGTTGGCATCGGTGCTGGGATATATTATTACGGTATTTATGATCATACCGGTACAGTGCGATCCGTTGTGAAAAGGGACGCGAGCGGAAACGCAGAAGTGGATGAATGGTCGGACTACTACCCTTGGGGCATGGTACAGCCCGGCAGAAACGGGGTGTCTTCTGCTGATTACGACCACGGTTACCAAGGCCAGTTTACAGAACATGACGAAGAAACGGGCTGGGATGCCTTTGAGCTGAGGATGTACGACAGCCGCATTGCAAGGTGGACGAGTGCCGACCCAGCTGGTCAATACCATTCTCCTTACTTGGCCATGGGGAATAATCCAATAAGTACCATTGACCCGGATGGTGCTTGGGGGCATTGGACGGGTGTTTTGGCTGGTGCAGTAGTTGGTGCTGGAGTTGGCGCGGGAATAGCGGCTGCTACAGGAGGTGATGTGAAAACTGGGGCAATAGCCGGCGGATTGTTGGGCGCAGCTTATGGACTCACAATGACACAGGGTCATATTCTTAAGCATAAATCGGGTGGAACTTTTAAACCACAGGCTGGAAAAATTTATCTGTTTGAACCCCAATTTGGTCAATGGACTGGGCTGTCCAATTTCGGGAGCTTATTTGGTAGCAATCCGAACCGGACGGCACGTCTTGGCGCTACCATTACAAAGGAAGCCGTTAACGCTATCAGACATACTCAACAAAATCAGACCACAAATTTCGATAATGTTATAAATGACGATATTAAATCTATTCGAAACATAAGAGCACGTATAGGTGGTAGTGGCACAACATTCCAGAGTTGGGGATCAAGTGATGGAGGCTGGAATAGGCTTTGGTCATTGAGGTTGGAAAGAAATACTTGGGCCTCCGGGACAGAAATTGGAATGGGATTGTTACCTGATCCGTTTTCAGGAGGATCTGGCGGTACTTTTTTCCAGCGGAATGTTGGTTCAATAAGAACTCAATTCACCGGAGGGCCGCAAGATGTGACCTACAGTATCAAATACCGAACTTATAGCTCAACAGCCAGAAAATATGGTAACTTTATTAGCAGAATTTTATACGGGTATTAAATTGATTCGCGTCAAAATATTTTCACTGTACTTTTTATTAGTTTCCAACATTGCTATTGCACAAACGCAATCGATAGAACTGAATAAAATCAATGATCAGGGAAAAAAACAGGGGTATTGGAAAATGTTCTTAGATGAAAAGTTCACCTACACAGATTCCTCAAACGCAAAGTATTCGGCATTTGTATATTACAATGATGGAAAGATTATAATAGGCAAAATACCCAATTGGATTAAAAGATGCCAAATAAAATCAGCCCCTGAATTGACCCGTGTGAGCGAGATTTCTGTTTTAAATGGGATATATGAATTCATAGACAATGGTAAAAAAAATGGTTGGTCGTATATTTTAGAATATAAAAATGGTGTGCTTATTCGAGATAAATTGAATTGGGATGGTAGCGGATATCATTACGAAGAGTGTTTTTATTCAAAGAAATTCAATGATATAGAAGGCTCTTACTATGTTGTTGGGCAGATTAAGCCTGACCTTATAGAGAAGGGCTATTACTACCTTGATAATGGCAAATTAGTAAATAACTTGGAGAAAGTTAAAAACTAATGTTTCATAGATTCTTGCAAGATTAATGGAATTAATCTCCTTCCTAAGGAGCATCTTATATTATGGCAAACGAAATCCGAACAAACCGGACACGCCCTTTGAGGGGATGATGTTATAAATTAATCTCAGAACGTTAAGACTAATTCCACGTCATTCTAGCGTTTGATGCTACTTTTTTAAAAGACCTATTGTTATTCGTGAAATGCTCTAAGTTCTTAACAAGAATGTCACTGCCTACAAAGAAACTCGACTTGGCTACGTGTATATGACTTGCGTTCGTTATAAATAGTTGCGCATCATTGTCAATAGTTTCAATGCCTTTATTTGTTTTTCCTTCAATAGTAAAACAATCAGCCTGACCTTCTTTTCTCCTTATTCGAATAAACTCGTCTTCGTTATCTATTTGCCATAATCCTTCTGGATTTATCTGTTGATTTTTCATTGTACTTTATTAATTGGTTCATAATAAAATTAAGGATATAAGTGTCTGAAAATCTGCATTGTTGATAAGTTGCTGAATTATTTTGGCGTCAACCAACCTCAAACCCGTTCCGTCAGGATTGCTATATTTCTGGTCTAAAACTAGACACGTTCTCAATTAGAATCAGGGTATAAAAAAACCGAGAATCCACGCTCCTTGCGGAAGATTCTCGGTGGTTATTATTTTCAATGGGCTAATTACCTACCCATCTGACCTTGGTAATTACTCGGTCGATTCGAGGTGCTACCTCTAAAGAAGTTAGTGGCATACGACCCACTCGCCTTCTCTAAGGCTTAAAATTAAGCATGAATGTTTCAAATATTTTAAAAACAGGCATAATTATTTTCAACAGGTGTTAATAAACCAAAAACCTATTCCGTCGGAAACTCTATATTTCGTCCCAAAACTAAAAGATGAAGCAGAAAGTAGCGATTTATACCAGAGTATCAACCCAAGACCAAACCACATTAAACCAGCGCATAAGACTGGAGAAATATGCCAAGTTACAGAGTTGGCAATACGAGGTCTTTGAAGAAACAGAATCCAGTCGTAAATCCAGACCTGTTTAGGCGCAATTGCTACAAAAACTGAGAAGAAGAGAATACTCAGGAGTTCTTGTTTATAAGTTGGACAGGTGGGCAAGGTCTTCCAGCGAATTAATCTTAGAAATAAACGAGCTGATAGAAAAGGGAAACCGAACAGAGTGAGGTTCACGAACTCCTTTTATAATAAACAAGGTTGTGAGTAATTGGATTTTACTAATTAGTGTTAAATTTGAGAAGAACGAGAGAATTATGGATACACAAGCAAAAAAGCTG
>JAVJVY010000005.1:0-3330 GCA_040220895.1 Vicingaceae bacterium | reverse complement strand
AGTCGTTCGCTTCTAAAAACCACGCCAAGCCTCGCTAAGATCTTTGATAATTTGGCGCTGCCAAATTCAGATCGATCTTTGAACGCTCGCATTGGCTTGTTTTTGTATTGTGGGTTTGGAAGCGTTAGTGGGTATTGCACGTAGCGAACTCCAAAGTCGCTTTACTCATTCACACTTGGCATGCTCACAAGGCCCTCGTGAATCTCCCCCTACCGAGTGCTCCGGATAGAGGTCGATTTCGCCTGGCGGCGGATATAGTTTGGAGATGGACGCAGGATTTTTTTGCCGGCACGCAAGGCATCCATATCATCTAATCAATTCATTTTCTCATCTATTAATCTCTTCATCAATTAATCATTTTAGTCCTCTTTTGGTTTTTGTCCAAGCGCTTGTTTCAAGAAACGTCGGTCGGCGACAAAGGTGCCAAAGGGCAGCAGGGCGGCGATGAAGAGCAGGGCGCTGGTTTTCAGGCTCCAGTTGCGTTTGTCTTGTTCAATGTATAGAAATACGTTGTAGCCCAGAAACAATACGCCGTGGATCATGCCGATTTCTTGGGTGGCTTCTTCATAGCCATAAAGGTGTTTGAGCGGCACGGCAATGCCCAGGAGCAGGAGGAAGGAGAGGCCTTCAAGGAAGGCAAAGAGGCGAAACATGGATGAGGTATGAGGTATGAGGTATGAGGTATGAAGTATGAAGTATGATTGGGCAAAGATAGGTCACAAAACGACTCCAAAGAGACTCAAGGTTAACTTGTGCTAGTGGAATTAAAAACATTATTTTGGCCATCACCGGGCAAACTCAACCGATTATTAATTATTCGTTAAGTAGGGCAGGCATACTTTACATTAACGACAAATTAATTCGCTAATCATTCCTTTGTGATTAAAGGGATCTTTATGGCTACTATTTTTGGTGGAAGAATTAATGGATGAAGCGTCAGCGCTTGATGAAGCGCGAACTGGTTCGTGTTTCATCTTTGGAAACCATCACGAAATAAGTACCGTTTTCCAGTGAGCTGATATCTATTGATAAGCCATCGCCAATCAAAACTGATTTGAAGACTATTTCCTGACCAAAGGTGTTGAATACCTTAATTTCTGCGGATTTAAGGTCCATGCTGGATTCGATTATCAACAATTCGTCAGCCGGATTTGGATAAAGGCGCAATGTTTGTACTTCCTGGTCATTGTTGCTGATGCCTAGCACCGTATCACAGGTAAGTGATTTGGACGGATTGTATTTAGCTATGTAGTCCATTGTGGGGTCACCATTTAGATCTTTAAAACAGCCACTGACAAAAAGGGTATCGTGATAAATACCCATTGAACCGATGGGACAGTCAAAATCGCCTTGCGGCTTGCACCATTTTTCACCATCCCAGGCACAGATAAAATTTACGTCCATCGACCCGGCCTTGAAGATGATGCCCGATACCCACAGTTTTCCATCATAGATGATCATATCATCAACAGAAAGCCCGTTAATCCCATTTCCTAATTGATGCCAGTCCTGTCCGTCCCAGCGCATGATGTGGTCAGCCTTCGCTCCACCAGCCTTGGTGAATGCACCACCTACGTACAAGTCGCCTTGAAAAACGACCATGTCATTTACCCATTCCGAACCAGAACCGGGAATGCCCCCGTTGAATTTATTCCAACTTTGCCCGTTCCAAGACAAAATTTCTTTGGTGATGGTCGTATCGATGTTACCGCCAAGTACAAGTTGATCTTTATAAGGCACAATAACATCAATACTTGGTGTAAGACTCAACTGACTTTTAAGTCCTTTGAAAGCGCTAAAAGAACCGTTGGAATACTTAACGACACCTCGATTTGAAAAACCGTACAGATTATCTATTCCTCCTCCAATTAACAAAGTGTCCTCGATATTGTAGAACGAGGTGAACACTGAATTTTGATCTACGATCACCGAATCCCACGCATTATTCCGATATCGAAAGACACCGACAAATCCTCCCACATATATTTCGTTTTGGTAACGGGTAATGGCCAGGGTAGGGAACGAAACATTGTTCAGTGTATCCAGCACTTGCACTCCTGTGTTGGAGTAGGTAAACATGCCGCGGCAATAAACGCCATTGACTTGGGTCAGGTTACCACCGATGTAGAATAGATCATCGATGGTGTCGTTGTACATTACCCTCGCATATAGGTCAATGGAGAATCCGGCATTTAACCACGAAGTTTGACTTCTGACGCAAGTTGTGCTTATCGCTAAAAGAATGAGTAAGAATAGTTGTTTCAAGCTATTGGACGATTAATTTGCGTGCAACAAATGTACCACCTAGATTTAATCTAAATAAATAGATGCCCGGTGGAATCTTTCCGATGGCCAGTTTAGATCGTCTGAGACATTAAACACCTTTGATTAAGGTTTTGAATGTACCTATTACTTAACTGCAAGATGCTTATTATAATCGCTTATTCTGATAATTACTGGGATCGCATTGTATTGAAATGATTGAACAGGTCAATGTCAATTTTGAAGAGCTTCTCATTTCATGGAAATTAAAATCCATTTTCTACACGATATTCACATCGAACCATTCACAAAAAAGTGCTAACCATTTACAAAAATCCCGGGATCGGGAGTGCCCGAAGGCAATATTAGGCGGAAAGTTGTATTAGCTATTCGTCAGGCTTGTGTAATTGATGCCAGTATTGTGGGCGTTGCACGAGTAAAATGTAATTATTTATTGGCTTAAACCATTGGTTATGAAGTTTATGGGCTTATGGCAGATTGAAGGCAGTTCGGTGATCGTGAAGGTGATGCGGCACCCGGAAAAGTCTGAAACCTACATATTCAGGTACATTGAAAAAGACAAGGACGATGTTTTTGACGACGTTGAAATTTACATTTCTGACGAGCGTTATGCCCATGTGGCGAGCTCGGATTTGCTGCAATCCCAGGGCATTACCATTCGAAATCAAGACCAGTTTACAGTTGCTGGAATGACGTTTAATAGGATTCATTGGAAGATGGCGTAGGGGAGGGTGTTTTCCCTGTCGGGGGGTGTGTTTCGGTTCGCTTCGCGAATAGCGGGGTTTCTTTTTGGCTCTTCCAGGGTGGCGTTACGGTTCGCTGCGCGAATAGCGGGGATGCTTTTAGACCCTGGCGGGTGGCGTTACGGTTCGCTGCGCGAATAGCAGTTTTCCCTCTTGTTTTTTGTTTTCCTTCAACCCCTTCCGGGGGACCAACTTTTTTGATGGCCCAAAAAAGTAGGCAAAAAATGCCTTTGCGACTAAGTCGTTCGCTTCTAAAAACCACGCCAAGCCTCGCTAAGATCTTTGATAATTTGGCGCTGCCAAA
>JAVJVY010000004.1:0-172035 GCA_040220895.1 Vicingaceae bacterium | reverse complement strand
AACAAGCGTTCACCTGGGCCAGGTGGTTACAGTCGGTCTTCCAGCTAAAACGCGTAGCAACACCAAAATTACCCTCCCACCAGCTGGCTGAATCGTTCCAAAAGACGTTGTTGGTGTCCAAAATGGCACATGGGGGGTATTGACAGCCGTTAAGGGTATCAGAGAATTTTGTTCCGAACTGGCTTCCGGATGGAAGTAAATAATTGGTCTGGGCAGAAAAACCCGGTAGAAACTGTACGTCCGTTGAGGTAATGTAAAAGTTTACCGAATCACCGGCCAATACCGTATCACCCGCCGGCAAAGGAATGTTAACCGTAGCATTGGCCGCCCATTTGAAGACCACGGCTGGGGGAGTATTCGCAAGAGGCGGAATAGTAGGCGTCGGGGGACAGGAAACAATAATGACCGGAATGTCACGGTAGATCTCGGCCACTTTTTTTCGACATTTATACGCCGAAACTTTAACCGCGGTGGAGTGGTAACCATCACCAGGTGTCACAATTGTGGTAAAACTAATTTCACCTGTCAATGGATCTATCACCGCCGGTACATTTTGAGAACTAAAATACGTTCCCGGTAGCTGGCTGGTGGTGGAATAACCGGTTTTCCATAGAATGCCATTCGTGGCAGATTGCATTGGAATGGTCCATTCGTAATGAAGCGAGTCCAATTCAGGGTCAACTGCATTGTGGTTGTAGGTGAATTTGTACCCTGAACA
Organism: Vicingaceae bacterium; assembly: GCA_040220895.1. Taxonomy (GTDB): domain Bacteria; phylum Bacteroidota; class Bacteroidia; order Flavobacteriales_E; family Vicingaceae; genus UBA11591. The sequence continues at coordinate 171,317 of JAVJVY010000004.1, read as the reverse complement.
AATTACAGTGGCGGGGCGCTCTGCAAAATAAGGCGATGAATCATAGCAAGTGCCGCCACCCGTACTCGTGCCTATTGATAGCGCAGAAGTCTGACCAGGTGGAACATAGGAAAACATCTTAGCGCGCAGGTAATAACCCGAACCGGTAAGGTTCAGAGTTGTAGGTCGGCAACATGATGTCCAATAAAATTCCGAACCTGTAGTAGCGGGTACTCCATTAATCTGAACAGGAGATGATACATAAACGTTTTCTTCCATCGCCCGGTTACCTCCATTTCCAATGGTCACACCACAACTAAGTTCTTTGGTGTTATCGTAACATTCCGGAGAAAGGTCTTCCTTAATTATTCGAGAACAAGTTATGGTAGATGTACCGCCATAGGTTGCAAAAAGTGGGTTAACAATACTGGCTGAACCAGGACATCCTGCTGCACCAGAATAGCAGGCGCAATAGATTTTAATGGTAAAGATCATTTTACCAGTATTGGTTCCTGACTTAATGCATTCCCAGGTAATTTCTCCACCTAATAAGTGAGATGCCTTAGTTTCGTTAACTGTGAACGATAAAAGGACGGCTAATAAGACGATTAATTTTTTCATGGTCTAAAATAAATATGTGCTTCGCGGTTATAAGACGGCCAATGCATTAAAAGGTTGCCACAGTCACAAGCGCATCCTAGCAAAAATAGATAAGAAAATGCAACAACGAACTTATTAACCTATCAATTAATTGATTCAGATGGAAATAGGTAAAGGTTTAAACCCCCTTTCGGACAAATATTCCAGTGTCTTTGGAAGCACTTGCTTCAGGATATTACTCGCTTTTTTGCTGTCGTGAAACACAATGATAGAGCCCTCTTTGGTTTGATCCACAACATTTTTCAAACAAGCCTCAGCGGTAATTGACAACCGGTAATCTTCGCTCAAGACATCCCACATAATGATGTTGTACTGCTTTTTTATTGATTTTATCTGCGCTTTCTTTATTCGGCCGTATGGCGGCCTAAAAAGATTTGAGTCAACGTATTTCGCGCATTTTAATACGTTCTTCAAATAATCATAGTTGGAGGTGTTCCAGCCCTTCTTGTGGTCATATGTGTGGTTTCCAACTGCATGACCCTCGCTTAGTATACGGTGATACAGTTCAGGATATTGACGGACATTTTTACCCAGGCAGAAAAAGGTAGCTTTTACCTGGTACTCATTCAAAAGGTCCATTACCCAGTTGGTGACGCCGGGCGTAGGGCCGTCGTCGAAAGTCAAATACACCTGCTTGTCATTGCCTGGCAGACTCCATGTCAATTCCGGATAAATTCGCTTTACCAAATGAGTAATTCTCACCATTGCTATGAAAATAGAAGTCGGAAGACCTCGTCAATTCTTCCCAGCTTGATCACTTCGATCTTGGATGACTTGAAATTCCCTTTGTTGTATTTTGAAATAAAAATGCGCTCGAAGCCCATTTTTGCTGCTTCGTCGATGCGTTGATCAATTCTGGCGACCGGGCGAATTTCGCCCGACAAACCAATTTCAGCCGAAAAAGAAGTGCCGCGAATGATGGCCTGATCTTCGCTTGAAGACAGAACAGAACAAACAACAGCCAGATCAATAGCCGGGTCATCTACCCTGATTCCACCGGCAATGTTGAGAAAGACATCTTTTTGACTTAGCCTAAACCCACATCGCTTCTCTAAAACAGCAAGCAACATGTTCAATCTTCTGGCATCAAAACCTGTGGAAGATCGTTGCGGTGTGCCATACACCGCCGTACTTACCAGGGCTTGCACTTCAATAAGTAAGGGTCGATACCCCTCCATGGTGCTGGCAATGGCCATGCCACTGAGTGCCTCGTCCAGATCAGAAATGAGAATTTCAGATGGATTCAGAACGGCCTCAAGACCACCGGCATACATTTTGTAGATTCCTATTTCATTCGTTGATCCATAGCGGTTCTTTAATGATCTTATTATTCGAAAAACATGGTTTCGATCCCCTTCGAACTGAAGAACCACATCTACCATGTGTTCCAATAATTTCGGTCCGGCGATCGTCCCATCCTTGGTGATGTGCCCGACCAAAAAAATCGGAATGCCTGTGGCCTTTGCCAGTTTGAGCAGATCACCGGTTGATTCCCTTATTTGTGTTACACTTCCAGCGGCATTCTCGACTTGTTCGTTCACCAGCGTTTGTACAGAATCCACAACGATGAGGTCCGGCTTTACGGCTTCTATTTGCGGAATGATCTTTTGAATTGATGTCTCGGTAAATATCAAACACTCATTTTCGTCATTTTTCAATCGTTCTCCACGCATTTTTATTTGCTGGCTGCTTTCCTCTCCAGAAATGTACAAAGAGCGCTTTCCCTTAATTGCTAGGGCAATTTGCAGTAAAAGGGTCGACTTTCCAATGCCGGGTTCGCCTCCGAGTAATACAAGAGAGCCTTTGACCAAGCCCCCTCCCAATACCCTATTCAGCTCTTCATCAGGAAGGACGAGCCTTTCCTCAAATCCAGATTCAATAGCACGAATTTCTATAGGGACGCTTTCGCTTGAACCGCCGGCAATTTGGGACCGCGAACCTCCTTTTTGACGAATTTCTTCAACATAGGTATTCCATTCTCCACAAGATGAGCACTTGCCCATCCATTTTGGAGATTCAGCACCGCAGTTTTTGCAAAAGAAAACTTTTATGATCTTGGCCAAAGTATTAGCTGTTTAGCCCTTCCATTTCAACAATTCGTCTAAGGTGTTAACCGATACAGAATGGTAATTTGAACGCGCTTTTCTATAAATGTTCTTGGCAAGCTCCATGCTGGGGTCTTTTTTAATTAATGCCTTGTAAGTCGGAGTTAAAAACTTCCGGCGACCAACATTGGTTAAAAATTGCTCGACTGCTTGGTCAGCTTCAGAATAGCCTGTTGGCAAAACCAATTGAAACCATGCGGCCAAGATCTCCGCATTCCCCGAATTTGTCAAACCAAATTCATGATCCAGAGCACCGAGTTTTTCAGGGCCTAAAACCTCTGGTAGGTTATTGATGAAATGAAGCCATTCATGGGTACACCATTGTTCTGTATCAAGCTTAGAAATATCGCCAGAGTTCATCCATTCTGCACTCATTTTATCAACCGCCTTAAACTTTTCTGAGGCAATAACCGGGTGATTTTTGGGCAAGCCCTCACCATACACCCAATCATCGATTCGCATTTCACCCAGTTCTTTCTGTGACAGATGCGCTTTCAATAAACCCAGAAATTGCTCGGTATCCATTACCTGAAAGGCGTTCTCGGTGAAATATCCTTTTAAAAATTCATCGCAACTATCGCGCCCCATTGTTTCTTCCAATTTTCTGAGGAACAAATAGCCTTTGTCATAAGCTATGGCCGACATGCCGTCATCTGGATCGCGGTCTTTGAGATTCAGCTTCAGTTTGGTATCCTCGGGATTTTTCTCGCTTATTTCTTCCATTTCCTCAAGCAAGCCTTGGTAACTCAACAAAGCAAGCATTTCAGAATAATCCCTTCCGTAAACAGCTTCCATAATTCGCTGCTCGAAATAAACAGTGAATCCTTCATTCAACCAGAAATCATCCCATGTGGCGTTTGTTACCAGATTACCTGACCAGGAATGCGCAAGTTCGTGCGCGATAAGTGAGGTGAGAGATTTATCCCCGGCAATGATGGTGGGAGTGGCAAATGTCAGTCTCGGATTTTCCATTCCCCCGAATGGAAAACTGGGTGGAAGTACAATGACATCATATCGCCCCCAGGCGTATGGCCCATAAAGCGATTCCGCCGAGGTCAACATGTCCTCCATCTCACTTAATTCCTGATGACAGCGATCCAACATGACGGGTTCGGCATAAACTCCCGTCCGGTTTCCAATATTGCGAAATTCTATGCCGCCTACAGTGAGGGCCATGAGATAACTGGGAATCGGCTGGGGCATGGAAAAAGTATACACGCCATCGTCACTCAATACCGTGGGGTTCTCTGCGCTCATCAGAGCCAAATAGCCCTTTGGCACAATTACATTTGCGTTGTAAGTGAAGCGAATACCCGGAGAGTCCTGACATGGAATCCAGGTTCTGGCTAGAATTGCCTGGGATTGAGTGAACAAAAAAGGTTTGTCTTTTTGAGCCGTTTGGTCGGGGCTGAGCCATTGAAGGGCCCTTGCCCCCGGTGAGGTTGTGTATTCAATTACAACTTTTGACGTTCCCGGTGTTAATGAGATGCTCAATGGCTGCCCAAGAATCTCATCTTTAGGGCCAAGACTGTATTGAGCCACTTCATTATTGTCTAAAAAAATATGTTCGATGTTCAGGTCATAGGTGTCGAATACAATTTCATCGGCATTTTCCGCCAGATCAATTTTATAGGTTGCCCTACCCGATAGTTTTTTTTGCTCAAAATCGACGTTTAAATCAAGATCCAGGTGTAGTACCCGAGCTATATTTGGTTTAGAATAACTATGGATGTCTTGTATCAGATTTGAGCTTTTCATTTTTTCTTCATTTTTCTCTTCGCAAGATAACATCATCAAAGAGGAAAGCAGCAATATTAGTGTGGGATTTCGCATGGTATGTGAGCCTGTTCAAAGGTCTGTAAATTTAATGGTTTTGCTAACTTAGCCAAGCATTAGGCTTTCCATGAAGGACACAAAAATACTACTGGTCGACGACGACAAAGACATCCTGGAGTTTTTAAAATACAACCTGGTCAAGGAAGGATTTGAGGTTGAGGTCGCGTCTAGTGGTGAGGAGGGCTTGAACCTTGCGCTGAAGGGGAGATTTGATCTGATCATTCTGGATGTTATGATGCCCCACATGGATGGCATAGAGGTATGTGAGCGATTGCGCGAAGTTCCAGAAATGAGCGAGGTCATCATTTTATTTCTAACCGCCCGAGGCGAAGATTATTCCCAGATAGCGGGATTTGAAGCGGGTGCAGATGACTATATCACCAAGCCCATCAGGCCCAAAGTCTTAATTTCAAAGATCAAGGCAACCCTGAGGAGAAATCTTAAAAAATCTGGCAAGGAAAATACTTCGAGTACGGGGCCATTTTTGGTCGACCGTGACAAATACCTCATTATCAAAAACGGTAAAGAGATCTCACTTCCTAAGAAAGAATTTGAATTGGCTGCTTTATTAATAGCCAAGCCTGGAAGCGTCTTTGCCAGGGAAAATATCTTAAACATGGTCTGGGGAGAAGAAGTGGTGGTTGGAGATCGAACCATTGACGTTCACATGAGGAAAATTCGTGAAAAGCTTGGTAAAAAGTACTTCAAAACCATAAAAGGGGTCGGTTATAAATTCGTTGAAAAGTAGCGTTTCTGAATGTCTGGTATAAGCTTACAGGTTCTTTCGGGGAGAACGTCCCTACTCTTATCTGCACTGGTAGGCATGGTTTTCTTTTTTTCCGTCAATTATCCCGAGCCGTACAACTATGTCTTCAGCTTGTTATTTTTTGGCGGCACATTACTCATCACCTATGTGTTGTTCAGGTATGTATTGGAGAAAGTTATAAGGGATCATCTTACTACCATCTACGATACCATTCATCAGTTGAAAAGAAGTCCCGCCAATCCAAATAAAAAAGTGCGCGCAGATGAAGCCATTAACGAAGTGCAGGAAGAGGTGCTGGACTGGTACCTGGACAATAAAAAGGAAATTGATCGCCTTACCGTGCTTGAAGAATACCGCAGAGAGTTCATTGGAAATGTATCTCACGAGTTAAAAACACCCGTTTTCAACATCCAGGGCTATTTGCTCACCTTATTGGAAGGGGGGCTGGAAGATGACGCGATTAACAGGAAGTACCTGGAGCGTGCCGAAAAAAGCGTTGAGAAACTAATCAAATTGTTGACCGAATTAGATATGATCATCCGTCTGGACACAGAGGGCATCCAGCTAAATGTCCAGACAATTGACATCGTGGACATAGTTAAAGAGGTAACAGATTCCCTTGACTTGAAAGCCGAAAAGAGAAAAATAGAATTCAAGATCAAAAGGCGAAACATGGAGCCGCTCAGGGTCAAGGCCGACGAAGACAAGCTTTCTCAGGTTCTCACAAACCTCTTTTTAAACGCTCTTAAATACGGCAAAGAGAATGGCAGGATCGAGATCAGTTTCCACGACATGAAAGACAAGGTCCTGGTGGAAGTTAAGGATGACGGCATCGGTATGAAAAAAGAAGAGTTGAATCGGATTTTTGACCGGTTCTACAGAACAGATGCTGCAAGAGGCCACGACAGCAAGGGTTTTGGACTGGGTCTTTCAATAGTAAAACACATTATCGAGGCTCATAATGAAACCATCCATGTGAATAGTATTGAAGGTGAGGGATCCACTTTTTCCTTCACCTTAAAGAAAGCTAAATCCAGACGGAATGAGTAAGTCTGTTAAGCTTTCGGTGGTAATCATTACCCGCAATGAAGAAAGAAACATCAGGCGTTGCCTTGAATCGATCAAGGGAATTGCCGACGACATAACGGTGATTGATTCCCTTTCGACAGACAGAACGGTCGAGATATGCCGCGAAATGGGCGCAACTGTTTATTCTCAGGAATTTCTGGGTCACGTGGAGCAGAAGAATTTTGCCATCACCAAGGCTAAATACCCACATATTCTATCGTTGGATGCGGATGAAGCACTGGATGAAACGCTGAAAAAAGAAGTTCAAAAAATAAAAGAAAACTGGAGCCAGGACGGCTACAGCATGAACAGGCTAACCAATTATTGTGGCAAGTGGATTTACCATTGTGGTTGGTATCCCGATAAGAAGTTACGCTTGTGGGACAGCGCCAAAGGAAAGTGGGAAGGAATTAACCCACACGATGAGTTTCGCCTTGAAAAAGGTGCAGCAGCTTCACATTTAGCGGGCAATATATTACACTATAGTTACCATTCGATTAGCGACCATATTAAGCAGGTCAATTACTTCACCGATATTTCGGCCAAAGCCAATTTGATGAAAGGTAAACGTGGAAGTCTATTGCAAATCTTGTTCAGTCCGTTGGTCAAGTTTTTTCGGGATTATGTATTCAAATTGGGTTTTCTTGATGGTTATTATGGGCTGGTCATATGTATGATCTCATCGCATGCAACCTTCCTTAAGTACATAAAAATGAGGCAGTTTAGGGAAAATGACTTTACAGATGCGTATACTTCTTAGCCGTACCGACAGTATTGGTGATGTCGTTTTAACACTTCCCATGGCAGGAGTCATTAAGCGCGAATTTCCGGGAAGCGAAGTGCATTTTTTAGGTAAAACCTATACCAGGGAAGTTGTGCGCTGCTCTACATCTGTAGATCACTTTTATGATTGGGACGAAATCAAAGAAGGTAGTGACGAAGAGATCAGTGCTGTTTTTAATTCCTGGAATATCGATGCCTGGGTGCATGTTTTCCCCGATAAACGCATTTCGCGAATCGCTAAAATGGCTGGAATCCCAGTTAGAATCGGTACTGCCGGCAGATCCTACCATTTGCTCACGTGCAACCGTCTGGTTCGGTTTTCAAGAAGACGATCCCGCCTTCACGAAAGTCAATTGAACCTCAAACTATTAAGGGGTTTGAAGAAAAATGTGATGTATTCCCCGAACGATCTGGCGGCTCTAAGCAATTTCAAGAATCTGCCTGCTTTGAATGACGAATTAAAACCTTTGTTAAATGCAGAAAAGTTTAAAATAATACTCCATCCAAAATCAAAAGGAAGTGCTGTAGAATGGGGCTTGGATAATTTTTCGGGATTGATGGGTAGATTGAATGGAGCAGAATACCAGGTAATTATAACGGGGACTGCAGCTGATAATGCGTTAATAGGAAATCAACTTCCTTTGGATCAGGGAAATGTGCTAAACCTACTAGGAAAGCTGAGTCTTGATCAATTGATCGCTGTAATTTCGAAATCGGATTGCGTGGTTGCTGCATCGACGGGCCCACTTCATTTAGCCGGTGTCACCGAAAGATTGGCCATTGGTCTGTTTTCATCGAGAAGACCCATTCATCCCGGCAGGTGGTCGCCAATAGGGCCTCATGCTACTTACCTGGTATATAATGAGAAATGCAGAAGATGTCGTTCGGGAAAAACTTGTGATTGCATTTCGCGAATTTCACCTGAAAGGGTATTGAGAAGTATAGAAGGGTTCAGGGCTGTTTCCTAAAGAAGAAATAAGAATTGAAAAAGGCAAAAAAACCGACGCCGATCTGGGTTTCCAGGGTATCCTCTGCCATCATTGAAATCAGGGCTATCAGCATAAAAACGAGGTATAAATAATCATGCTTCTTTGCTAATAATGGGATTATACACGTTGCCCATAAATAAGCAAATCCTAAAACTCCCAGTGCAAGACCTATAGAAATAAATTGGTTATGTGAGCGATACCTCCAGTCTTGAGCGAGTGTGGAATTATCAATCTGATACTGGGCCTGCATTTCTTCTTCAACATCCCCTGTTCCCACACCGGTCCAAAAATTTCTTTTGAAAGCATGCCAGCCCGTTTTCCAAAACTCAAATCTCATGGCAAGGCTGTGCCCGCTGAAATCTGCACCAAATGAATAATTGTCCATTTCCCAAATGGTTTTCATCAAACGCACTTCAATTCCGGTTTTATTCATGTGAAGAACATTGGTCACCCCATGTTCGATTGCTGAAATTTCCTCTTGATTAAGTTGTGCAAACCCAGCTGAGTCTTTGGTTAAATTCTTGGAGGCAAGAAAACGCACAAGTATAATCTCCGTCGAAGTATATGCTGTATCCGAATAGTCAAGGGTGCTTCTTCCTTCTTGGTTCCACATCTTTTCCAACTCCTCAAAACATACATTTTGAAAAACAAGGTTTCCATTCTCTTTCATCAATATGCCATTGCCCCATGTGTATGCTTGCTGGTATGCACGTCCGCTTTGAGTGACTTCAAGGTCACGGTTTTCGTTGAACTCCTGCAAATTGGCAAATTCCCTGACTTTTATTCCCGCCATCAAAGTTGTTAGGAGCAATATAACCGTTGCCAGCCATGCCAACCATCTTAGCCCTTTGGTCGACTTAGAATTCCTACTTGTCAGATGAAAGAGCGCGATGGGGGCGATTAAAAAAGTGATTAATAACCCTGTCAATAGCTCAAAGAAGATCATAAAAAGCAAGAACCAGATTATAATCAAGGCGCTGGCTAAAACATTCAAGTTGTTGCTGGTCAATATCATCCGTAATAACATGAAAAGTGCCAATGAAATCATAAGTGAGAATCGAATGTGAGATATTAAAAAGAAGGCATCTCTCATGTCAATAATATGGTCCTTGTTCAAGTAGTAGTGCAAACTGATGGCAAGTGTTCTTGAAAGAACCAGAACAACGAAAAAAAGATTGAGCTTATGAAAAAGTTGTTCTGATATACGCAGGCCGGTTGATAAAATGATGGGAAATAGCAACAATGGGATTTTGACCCGAAGGTCTAGATAGGCGTAATGCCAATTAGTGGTATTGATCAGGCCAATGAAATGAATCAGGTACAGCCCTATGAACAACAAGACCCATTTATTGGTTGTCAGGCCCTTCCATTTTTCACCCCATTTGCCTTCCAGTACAAAGGCACCTGCAAGGGTAAGTTGCCCGATGCTCAATAATGCCCTGGAATAAAGCATGCCAATTAGCATTATCAAAAGCCCGAGAACATAGAGCTTATTAAAAACGTCAGTGTTCCGTAACCTGGTTTGAACAGCTGCCAAATTCGCCCTCAAAAACTTATTCTGAAAGGTTGTAGGTGCCCTGTAAAATGGCTGAATACTTTTTGGGGTCGCTTAAGACAGACAGGGCCGAGTCGATGGCGGGGTCGTTTTTCAGGGAATATTTCAACTGCCCTTTTTGATGGTAATAACGTTGCACTATTTCGTTCGACAACAACTCAATGATTTCAGCTTTGTGCTTATTGAAGTCATTCTTTTTGACCGAGATTAGTTTCTGATTTAGGGCTTCGTATTCTACCTCCACTTCATTGTAGTAATGCTCGTCTACGGCTGATTTTTTTAGTTCTTCCAGTAATTGTTCGGCGTTGGTTGAATATTCGAAGTTCTTCTCAATGGCATAGTCTACGAATTGATTAAAAAGTTCGTCGCTGCATACAAAGGCATCAATGTTGTCGATTTCTTGGTTTTCCAATCTGAATTTAGTGGCAAAATCAAAAATAAGATAGTCTTGAAATAAACCTACACTTATATTGCTCATGATACGTTCGGGAATCTCAAGGTCGGGCTTAATTCCCTTGCCATCAAAAAGAGGTCTTGCATAAACCAAAGATTTAAATTCCTTTATTAAAGAGTCCGGTACTTCCTGAGCTTTTCCCGCTTCATTTCGGTCGGCATAATTTATCTTTTGAATGCACCTTCCGCTTGGGGTATAATACTTGGCAACCGTCACTTTCAATTTAGAATTGTAACTCAAGTCGACGGTCTGCTGCACAAGACCTTTCCCGTATGTCTGATTTCCAACGACAATTCCTCTGTCCAGATCCTGGAGTGAACCTGCGACGATTTCCGAAGCCGAAGCCGAGTTTTCATTTACCAGGACGACCAGCGGAATTTTTGAGTCTATGGGGTTGCTCAAGGCTTTGTATTCCTGATCCCATTGTTTCAGCTTGCCCTTGGTATGTACCACCGGCGTTCCTTTTTCGACAAAATAATTGATGATGGTGATTGATTCCCGCAGTAAACCTCCACCATTGCCGCGAAGATCAATAATCAAGGACTTCATTTTTCCCCCTTCCTGGAGTTTTCTAAATGCCTCTCCAAACTCAGAAGAAGCTGTCTGAGTAAATCCCGTCAACCGAATGTAGCCCACACTTTCGTGCAGTAATGCATGGTATGGAACATCGTGGATCTTTATTTCTGCCCTTTTGAGCTTGAGCTGCATGGTCTTCACATCTTCATCCGTGCCGCGTTCAATCTTAATGGAAACTTCGGAATCGGGTGGACCTTTCAAAAATTCACTGATTTCAGAGGTGTTTTTACCAACGACGTTATTGCCGTCAATTTCTACAATGATATCGCCAATCAACAGGCCTGACTTCTGCGCAGGGAAGTCATCATAAGTTTCTGAAACAATGACTAATTCTCCTCTTTTTTGAATCAACGCCCCGATGCCTCCATACTGACCCGTGGTCATAAATCGGTAGTCCTCTATCTGTGTTTCTGCGATATAATTTGTATAGGGGTCGAGCGAGGCAAGCATGGCCTCAATGCCCGTCTTCATTAATTCACCAGGCTTGGTTTGATCGACGTAGTTAGTGTTCAATTCCCTATATAGTGAAGCGAAAATGTCGAGGTTTTTAGATATCTCGAAATAATCGTCACTTGCTCTGACGAACAAAATGGTGGTCAAAGGCAGGGCCAGGGCCAAAAGAATGAGTTTAATTCTCTTTTTCATAATCTTATTTTATTGGGTCAAATCCATGTCCTCCCCATGGACCACATGATAATATGCGTTTGATAGCTATCAAACCTCCTTTCATCGGTCCGTACTTATCAATAGCCTGAGCCGCGTATTCAGAACAGGTTGGTTGGTATCGACAATTTTGACCTAAGTATGGTGAAATGGCCAATTGGTAGAACCTTATAAGTGCCTTGAATATTGCTTTAACTATATTTCTCACGCCAATTCTTGCACAATTCAGTCAAAAGTAAGACTAATTTATCACGGGCTTTGTCAAACTTCATTGGTGCAATGTCCTGATAAACGAACATCATTTCGAGGCAAATATTGTCATTCAATGCCTTCTCATGGACAATACTCTTATTGAGTCTATACGCTTCCCTAAGTCGCCGCTTCATGAGGTTCCTTTGATTTGCTTTTGTAATCTTTCTTTTGGGTATTGAGAAGGCCACTTTAACTCTTTGACCACAATCCTTCTCTGTGATTCGCCAGAGCAGAGAAAGGCCCTTTCCGTGAATTCTAGCGCCCGTTCGTACCAGCTGATCAATTGATTTTCTACTTTTTAGCCTCTCTTGTTTAGGGAAATCTGCACCAGACATAATTCCTGTAAATTAAAAACAAAAAAGGGCAAAGCGAAGCTTCACCCTCAACCCGGAAGAGGGTAGTGGGTTATTTCTTACTCTCTTGCCTTATGTAATGCTCTAGTGCCATGGTCATTGATGGGGCTTCGGGCATAGGAGCGGCGATGTCTATCTTTAACTTCGCCTCTTCGGCTGCCTTTTGGGTTGTTGATCCAAAAACGGCAATCTTCGTGCTGTTTTGCTTAAAATCAGGGAAATTTTGAAAAAGTGATCTAATACCAGAGGGGCTGAAGAATACTAAAACGTCATAATTCACATCCTTCAGGTCCGAAAGATCACTGCAAACGGTTTTATACAAAATGGCCTTGGTAAAATTTACATTGTTTTTCTCTAGTAGATCAGGCACCTCGTCTTTATGCATGTCACTGCAGGGTAGTAGAAAATGCTCGTTGTTGTGTTTTTTTATAACATCCATCAAGTCGCGGATGCTCTGTCGGCCGTGGAATATTTTTCTTTTTCTATAAACGACGTATTTCTGAAGATAGTAGGCCGTGGATTCCGAAACACAGAAATATTTCATTGAATCGGGTACATTTAGGCGCAATTCCTCACAAATTCGGAAGAAGTGATCAACGGCATTCCTGCTGGTAAAAATCACCGCTTTGTGGTCGAGAATGTTTACCCGTGTCTTTCTAAATTCCTTTCCATCTATTCCTTCAACATGAATAAACGGGCGAAAATCTATTTTAACCTTGTAATTCGATGCAAGATCGAAATACGGTGATTTTTCAGATTCAGGTTTTGGCTGAGAAACCAAGATGCTCTTAACTTTCAACTGATTTTCATTTTTGAGAAGAAAACGCTTTAATGCTCTATCAGGCTGATACCGAAGTTTTCCAAAAGTTTTATCAACATTATTATCGGCACAATTTCGAGGGTGCAAAGGTACAAAATTATATTGTACCAAGTAAATTCGTGTTTCCGACCCGTATCAATTATTCGGACTACCCTTAGTACAAATGACAAGCCCACAAGAACAAGGCCAATTTGTATAAATGCACTTGTCGAGGATGTGATGCTATAAAGTATCAATAGGTTTAATGGGATTAAGCTCGCTCCCAAAACCACGTTAATATTCATGAGCGACACGAGGTATTCTTCAAAAAGTGCCCTTTCCAGAAATATCCACTGAATTAACCACAAGCCGGCAATTTTTATTACATAGATCAATAAAATGCCCGTCAAGAAAATGGCATAAGATAAAAACGGGTATGGACTTTGGGTCAATAAGTATTCATCATTCAAGACATCAATAAAAAGCGCGGCAGATAAAAAGAACGTGAGAACAAGTAGTCCTGAGTAGGTGTTCTCCATGATGTTTTCTTCGCGAATCAATTGCTGAACAGCCCGTGGGCTCAGCACACTTCTTACAACCAAGCGCCAATGATTTGGCGCTGTGGCACGGGTATAAAGTATGGCGGTAGCCAGGGCCATGGTCAACAAGAATGGCCAAAAAGGTATCCTAAACGCATTCAGGCTTTCAAGGTTGTCTAAAAATAAAAGTGCCACCGTTCTCATGAGAATCGGTGGCAAAATTATTCAAAGCGGGGCTAGTGTCCCACTTTCGGCTGATTATTTCAACAGAATTCTTTCTGTAAAGGTTCTGTCTTCATTCACCAAAAGATACATTCCGCTGTTCAAGTCATCAACAGCTACTTCCGTGATGTCGGCATACTGGACAAACGTTTTCTTCATCTGACCATTCAATGAATAGATAAAAAGCGTAGATCCAACCGGAGCTCTTAAGCGCAGTGTTTGTCTGACGGGATTTGTCATCACTTTAAAAGAGGCCTTCGAATTAGCATTGTCCAGTCCTGATAAGGGGTCCTTATTTGAACTTGATGAAACCGTGTAGATGTTATCTCCTGTAGGTTGTCCATTTCCATTGGCGGCATTTCCGGCTGCGTAAAAAATAATTTGCTGACTATTATCATTTGGTGCAGTCCAGTCAAAGGTCCAATTGCCTGTGGAACTCGTGTTTTTATGTGTTGGCCAAGAAGTGTTTGCGACAACCACCTGATTGTTGCCTGTAAAACTTCCCTTTTTATTCCCCGATGGATCTTCTGCGGTCAATTGAAAACCAAACGTTCCCTTACCTGATTCACTTAAATTAACGGTGATGGAATATGTATTTCCTGCACGCCACCCGGTCGACGGTATATCGCTCAGGTCGATCGTCAAGCTTCCGGGACCCGTGTTTGTGGCCGTCGCGTGACAACCCAGCTTGCCGCAAGTTTGACCAGATCCATCTCCGATTGAACCGGTATTTCCAAAGGGTGCGGCGACACTGCTGGTTAAGCTTTCGCCCGCCGAAAAGGCAATGATTGCGATCATACTTATTAAAGTGGCCGCTGAATAGTATACTTTCTTCATAGTTTATTTTTTGGTTGAATTCCTCCGCAAAATATCCAATATCCGACTAGCATTCCAAATTTGATCCGAAATTTTACCGGTATACTGGGAATGCTAAATTAATAACCACTAGGCTACGCGTTAATATTGCTAATTTTGGGTCAGATTTAAATCGTTTTAAATGGGAGCAGACAGGTATCAGGGTCACGATTATTTAGGCTTAGATGAGTTACTATCAGAAGAACACCTCTTGATCAGAGACAGTGTAAGGGCATGGATAAAAAAAGATGTATCGCCAATTATTGAGGAATATGCACAAAGGGCTGAGTTTCCCAGCCAAATTATTCCCGGTTTGGCGGAAATTGGCGCTTTTGGCCCATACGTTCCACAAGAATATGGCGGTCCCGGTCTGGATCAGATTGCCTATGGCATCATCATGCAGGAACTGGAAAGATGTGATTCGGGTGTGCGCTCGTCTGCTTCAGTTCAGAGCTCATTGGTCATGTATCCAATATGGCAATATGGGTCCGAAGATCAAAAGAAAAAGTACCTGCCCTTGCTGGCTCGAGGCGAGATGATAGGGTCATTTGGATTGACTGAACCTGATCATGGTTCCAATCCCGGGGGAATGATTACCAATTTCAAAGATGCGGGTGACCATTATATCCTGAACGGTGCAAAAATGTGGATAACCAATGCGCCCATAGCCGATATAGCCGTTGTCTGGGCAAAAAATGAGGACGGTAGAATCCACGGCTTAATTGTTGAACGTGGAATGGAAGGCTTCACGACACCAACGACGCACGATAAATGGTCGCTTAGGGCAAGTGAAACCGGGGAGTTGGTGTTTGACAATGTCAAGGTTCCAAAGGAGAACTTATTGCCAAATAAATCGGGTCTAGGCGCCCCACTTGGTTGTCTTGATTCTGCCAGGTATGGCATCGCATGGGGGGCCATTGGCGCTGCCCTTGACTGCTATGACTCTGCTCTTCGATATTCCAAAGAAAGAATACAATTTGGAAAGCCAATCGCCTCCTTCCAACTGGTTCAAAAGAAGTTGGCCGAAATGATCACAGAAATTACCAAAGCTCAGTGGATGACCTGGAGACTGGGAGTGCTTAAAAACGAGGGGCGGGCCTCTACACAGCAAATATCGATGGCTAAACGAAATAACGTCAACATGGCTCTGGAAATCGCTCGCGAGGCGAGGCAAATTCATGGAGCAATGGGTATCACCGGAGAATACTCTTGTATGAGGCACATGATGAATCTTGAATCTGTGGTCACTTACGAAGGAACTCACGACATACATCTTTTGATCACTGGTATGGACATTACCGGAATCAGCGCTTTCAAACCGGAATAGCGAAAAACCCATGCGGGTATGTAAAACAGCGGCGGACATGCAGTCCATTGTTCATCAAGAACGACAAAAAGGCAAAAAGATTGGTTTTGTGCCCACCATGGGAGCCCTTCACGAAGGTCACATCTCTCTCCTTGCCAGATGCCTTGATGAGAATGACTTTAGCATTTGCTCCATTTTTGTTAATCCGAAACAATTCAATAACGCCTCGGACCTAACCAACTATCCAAGAAGCATATCTGCCGATCTGGCTCTTCTCGAAAAAGCCGACTGTGATTTGGCCTTTTGTCCAGATTACAGCGAGGTCTATCCCCATGAAATGCCAACGCCGATCGATTTGGGCCTTTTAGGTCAGTGCCTGGAGTCGGCGTACCGACCTGGACATTTTGAAGGTGTCGCCGTTGTGGTCAAGCGGCTTTTTGAACTTACAAACCCTCATTGCGCCTACTTTGGCTTGAAAGATTTTCAGCAGTTTGCCGTTGTTAAGCGTTTGGTCTCATTACTGAAAATGGATATAGAGGTCATTGGATGTCCTACTGTGCGAACTGCCCAAGGCCTGGCATTGAGTTCCAGGAACATGTTGCTTTCCGAAAGCGAAAAGACCAGTGCATTGGCCTTGTACGATTGCCTTGTTTACGCCAGGTCACTAGTCAGAGAAACCTCCATGAATAAAATAAAACAAAAAGTCGTCGATCGTTTTAAAAATTCAACAGATCCCCGACTGGAGTACTTTGAAATAGTGGATGGTGAAACACTCGAGCCTGTAATTTCCGCAGAAGCTCACTCGCAGATTGTGGCACTTATTGCAGCGTATCTTGGCAAGGTTCGTCTGATCGACAATCTTATATTAATTCCTTAATTTCGCCCCGTGAATATTGAGGTTTTAAAATCAAAGATCCACCGGATCAAAGTAACCCAGGCAGACCTGAATTACATAGGGAGCATCTCTTTGGATGAAGAACTTATGATCGCTGCCAATATCATAGAAGGCGAGAAGGTCCAAGTGGTCAACATTAACAACGGGGAGCGGCTGGAAACATACGTCATCAAAGGAAAGAAGGGTTCAGGAGAAGTTAGTCTGAACGGCCCGGCAGCCCGAAAGGTAATGCCCGGAGATGTAGTCATCGTCATTTCCTATTGCACCCTGGAGGCCGAAGAGGCCAGGTCATTTAAACCCACCATAGTTTTTCCCGATAGCGAAACAAATCGCTTAAAATAATGTCCGGAGGCGCCGTTTGGAAAGTTGCCAAAAATCTGTTGTTCTTATTGGCGGGTGTGTTTCTACTCTACCTGGCCTTTCGCGGCAACGATCCAAAAAAACTGCTCGAAGACCTAAAACATGCTAATTATTTCTGGATAGCGCTTTCCATGTTTTTTGGCGTAGTTGCCTTTGTTGCCCGTGGGCTTCGGTGGAATATTCTGCTTGAGCCAATGGGTTACCAGCCAAGAAAGACGTCGAGTGTTTATTCGATCATTGTCGGTTATCTTGCCAATCTTGCTGTCCCAAGAATTGGCGAGGTCACGCGTTGCACTGTGATGAGCAAAGCTGAAGACATTCCGGTAGACCGATTGTTTGGAACCGTTATTCTTGAGCGAATCATCGACCTGGGTATTTTATTCTCTCTCACCACTTTCACCATCCTGCTTAAGGTTGACCAGTTTGGTGGCTTCTTTGTAGACTTAATCTCTTCAAAAACGTCATCGTACCAAAATGCCGGGCTAATCGTATTTGGTGTTCTTATTTTATTAATGTTGGGGCTAATTGTTATGTACCGGCTTCGCCAGCGGTTTGTACTGCACCCATGGTCAGTTAAAATCAGGTCCTTTTTTCTGGGGTTGAAAGAGGGTCTTGTCTCGATTAAACGAATTAAAAACAGGCGATGGTTCATCTTCCATACAGCCATGATATGGCTAAGCTATTACTTAATGACATGGGTGGCTTTTTATGCAATTAATGAAACCGCCGGTTTGGGAATGGTCGACGGTTTATTCATCCTGGTGGTTGGTGGCTTTGGAATGGCAGCGCCTGTTCAAGGTGGCATTGGCGCATATCACTTGATTGTGAGCATGGGCATGGGCGTCTTAGGAGTTTCTAGTTTGAGCGGTCTTTCCTATGCCACCATTGTGCATACTTCACAAACTTTTTTGGTTTTGGTAACCGGATTAATTTCCTTCATACTGATCTCTGTGTCGCCAAAAAACACCAATGAAAACAAAAAAACATGAGCTATTCTCATTTCGTCCCTCTAAAAATAATGAGTCAATCAGAAATCAGCCAGTGGATTCATCGATGGCGACTTTCTAATCGAAAAATTGCCTTTACCAATGGGGTTTTTGACCTCTTACATCGAGGGCACGTTGAATACTTGATGGCCGCGGCCGATTGTGCAGACGAACTCATTATTGGCCTGAATTCCGATGCATCGGTCAAAATGCTAAATAAAGGCAGCTCCAGACCCATTCAAGACGAGGAATCGCGTGCCATTATTCTGGCCTCGCTTGCATTTGTGAGCGCAGTTGTGATCTTCAATGAAGAAACACCTGCCAAATTAATAGAATTCATACGTCCTGATGCCTTGATTAAAGGAGGAGACTATCAAATTTCAGAAATTGCCGGAGCCGATCATGTGATAGCTGCAGGTGGAGAGGTGAAGACCATTCCGCTGGTAAAAGGCTATTCCACTTCTTCCATAGAATCCAGGATCAAAGGAGCCTGATCAATCTTTCAGGTACTTGTAAAATAGTGGAATGGTTTCTATGCCTTTCAGGAAGTTAAACAACCCATAATGTTCGTTTGGGCTGTGAATCGCATCCGAATCAAGTCCGAAGCCCATTAAGATGGTTTTGAGTCCAAGTTCTTTCTCAAAGAGCGCAACAATTGGAATACTCCCTCCACTTCGCACTGGAATGGGCTCTTTTCCGAAGCTTTCTTCCATGGCTTGGGAGGCTGCTTTATAGGCTTTAAAATCGATTGGAGTGACATAGGGTTCGCCTCCATGGTGCAAGGTCACCTTAGCTTTTACCCAGGGCGGTGCCATTTTTTCAAAATGGGCTTTGAACAGGGCCGAGATTTTTTGGCTCGATTGATTGGGAACAAGTCTCATAGATATTTTCGCGTGTGCTTTTGAAGGCAGCACTGTCTTTGCTCCTTTTCCAATATATCCTCCCCATATTCCGTTCACATCCAACGAAGGTCGGATGGAAGAATGCTCAAACGTTGAAAACCCTTTTTCTCCAAGAACCTCATCGATGTTAAGCTCTTTCTTATAGTCATCCAGATCAAAAGGTGCCTCAGCCATTTTTGCCCTTTCTTCTTGTGATACTTCTAGCACATCGTCGTAAAATCCAGGAATGTTGATCTTACCATTGTCATCCTTCAGATCACTTATCATCTGGGATAATACATTAATTGGATTGGCAACTGCACCTCCATAAAGGCCACTATGCAAATCTCTGTTGGGGCCGGTAATTTCAACTTCTACATAACTCAACCCACGCAATCCAACCGTAATGGAAGGGCAATCATTTGCCAGAATGCCCGTATCAGAGACCAAAATGCAATCAGCCTTAAGCCGGTCCTTATTCTCTCGCACAAATTGTCCAAGATTCTCTGAGCCTACTTCCTCTTCCCCTTCAATTAAAAATTTTACGTTACAGGGCGGGCCACCATTTTCTTTCATGACCTCAAAGGCCTTTACGTGCATAAAAACCTGCCCTTTATCATCACATGCCCCCCGGGCATATATTTTATCATTCTTGATGACTGGTTCAAAAGGTGGGCTATCCCATAATTCCAGTGGGTCTGCGGGCTGAACATCATAGTGGCCATAAACAAGCACCGTGGGTGCATTTTTATCGACTATTTTTTCTGCATATACGATTGGATGACCGGCGGTCTCGCAAATTTCTACCTTATCGAGTCCAAGAGTTGAAAATTGGTCTTTCAGGTATGCCGCTGCCCGTCGAACGTCATCCTTGAAAGTTTCATCCGCACTGACAGAAGGAATTCTCAACCATTCAAACAATTCTTCAATGAAACGATCTTTATTTTCTTCTATGTATTGCTTCATATCCTATTTTATTTTCAACCGTCGCCGAATTTAAACACAATTTTTCAACAAGGCTGAAGCGGCATTATCTCGAGCCGGATATAACATTAAATTTGAGGGCATGAATAAATTCGAATCATTTGATTTCAAAGGTAAGCGCTCCCTTATCCGCGTTGATTTCAATGTCCCCTTGGATGCCCAATACCGAGTTGCTGATGAAACCCGCATCAAAAGGGCGGCTCCCACAGTAAACCACATATTAGATCAAGGTGGGTCCGTGGTGTTGATGTCTCATTTGGGGCGGCCAAAAGGCGGGTACGAAGAAAAGTATTCGCTTGCTCACATCATCCCAAATCTCAGGGCCATATTGGGCAGGGAAATATTGTTTGCTGAGGACTGTGTTGGGGATGCAGCAGCGAAAATTTCAGCTTCACTAAAACCAGGGCAAGTACTTTTGCTTGAAAATTTACGGTTCTACCCTCAAGAAACCTCGGGTGATGAAACATTTGCTAAATCTCTGGCCATGCACGGAGACATTTACGTAAACGACGCCTTCGGCACGGCACATCGCGCTCATGCGTCGACGACCATTGTGGCGCATTCATTCAAAGAATCAAAAACCTTCGGGTTGTTGATGCAAAGTGAAATAGATCACATTGATAAATTTCTGAAAGAAGGCAAGCGTCCATTGACGGCCATCATGGGGGGAGCCAAGGTGTCAAGTAAAATCAGCATTATTGAAAATATGCTGGATAAGGTCGACCACCTGATTCTGGGCGGTGGAATGATCTTTTCATTCATCAAAGCCAAAGGTGGGAAGATTGGGGCTTCGATGGTGGAAGATGACAAGTTGACCATTGCGCTTGAAATATTAAAAAAAGCAGAAGAAAAAGGAGTGCAGATTCACCTACCCCAGGATTCATTAATCGCCGATGGTTTTGCCGATAATGCGCAGAAAAAAATAGTCGCTTCGGATAATATTCCCGAGGGTTGGATGGGGCTGGATATTGGCCCCAATGCAATCGCTGAATTCTCTACGGTTATACGCTCGTCGAAGACCATATTATGGAATGGCCCCGTAGGGGTATTTGAAATGCCCTCTTTTGCGGTTGGGAGCATGGAATTGGCAAAAGTACTTGGTGAAGTGACTTCTCTAGGGGCCTATACCCTTGTGGGTGGCGGAGACAGTGTTGCCGCAATCAATAAGTTCGGTCTGTCTGAAACAGTCTCTTACATTTCCACAGGAGGAGGGGCATTGATGGAATATTTAGAGGGAATAGAACTTCCCGGAATTGCCGCTATCAGAAATTGATTCAGAATTCAAGATCCATACCCAGTTGTGGGTATAGTTGCTTTATTGAATGCACCAGTGGGTGATATAAGACCGATCCTTCGAGCGTGTTTGAAGAAATAAAGTGATATCGATCGTCAAAACTGGACACTAAAAAGAGTACCACTGAGACCAATACAAGGTACTTGATGATGCCAAATAAAATACCTAATAGCCTATCGGCAATTCCTAGAGCAGCGATTTTTATCAACTTCCTGAGTACTCTTGCCATGAGATGAACAATCAACACAATGGCAATAAAAGTGATGACAAAAGAAGTCATCTGCACAGCACGCGCAGACCAATTCAAGATTTCCGACAAATACTCACCGGTATAGGCTGAAAATTCTGCCGCGCCAAAAATTCCAGCAACAAGAGCAAGCAGTGAGGCGACTTCGATGATAAGGCCTTTGCGGAAACCATTGATGGCACCCCAAAGCAATGGAACAGCTATTGCAAGGTCGAGATAATTCACCTGAGGAAGTAAAAATAATCCAATATGGCCATACCGCAAGTCGTGCTCACTTTAACATAATGATTCTGGTAAGCATGGGCAAGCAGTCCTCTGCTGAAGCAATTATGGTCGGGTGAAAAAAGCTCGGTGCTCGTGACTAAGCTACCTAAAACGGCAACTTGTTCTTGTTTTTGTATAAAATAAGGCGATTGGGATTGCGATCAGTTCTCGGGATATACCGTCACAACTACATTGAATATGTTGTCTTCCCCTTTTTTGAGTTTTTTAGTTTCAAAACGCGCGACCGTTTTTCCTGAAGAAAGGCAATAAACAGTTGGTGTGTCACAATTTGTCCATTGGGCCGAAACATCAATGATAGCAGAATATGGATATTCAAATGTTATGGTACCGCTGCTGTTGGTCGTTCCGCTTTTAATAAAGCTTTTCTCGATCCTTGAAGTATCGCACGACACGCCGTCCTGGCATGGGTGGGTAAATACCCTCGCATTGACAAGATTGCCGCCGAGTGAATCTTCAACAGTGATAACCAGCGTTGGTGGTACATCGGTCTTACAGGAGCCCAAGTAGAGGACGGCCAAAACCAAACCGATAATGCTAAGTGCTTTCATAAATGACGCCTAATGATTAATATTGCCCCGAAGGCAGGGTAGCAAATTTAAACAAATTTTCTACTGTTAATTCGTCTCTTAGTGGAGCTAAAGAAAACCATAGAAACATATAAAAAGGCCATAGAGTCCTATGCCATAGGTAATACCGCAGAATTAGAAGCCTTCCGCATTGCCTATCTGGGCTCAAAAAATAAGATAAAACCGCTTTTCCAGGAGTTCATATCCCTGCCCGGTGGGGAAAAAAAGGAAGTAGGTCAACTATTGAATAGCCTGAAGGTCCTTGCCGAAAAGAGGTTTATAGAAGCCTCTAAGGGATTGACCATCAAATCTGGAAAATCGCGCTCTCCCATCGACCTTAGTTTACCGGTCAAAGCCAATTTGGGTAGTCGACACCCCATTTCAGTTATCAGGGATGAGATTGAAGACATCTTTGCCCGGGTGGGTTTTACGGTGTCCGAGGGTCCGGAAATAGAGGACGACTGGCATAATTTTTCGGCACTGAGTTTTGAAGAAGATCACCCGGCCAGGGATATGCAGGATACGTTTTTCATCAATACCGATTATTCGCTTCGTACCCATACTTCATCGGTACAGATAAGGGTGATGGAATCGTCGAATCCTCCGATCAGAACCATTTCTCCTGGAAGGGTTTTTCGAAATGAAGCGATTTCTGCAAGAGCCCATTGCATTTTCCATCAAGTCGAGGGATTGTACGTTGATACCGGCGTTTCCTTTGCCGATCTGAAGCAAGTGCTGTATTATTTTGCTCGTGAATTCTTTCACGAAGATGTCGAAGTGCGATTTAGACCTTCCTATTTTCCTTTCACCGAACCATCTGCAGAAATGGACGTGTCATGTAATATCTGTGGTGGAAAGGGTTGTAATATTTGCAAATACACGGGCTTTGTTGAAATCTTGGGCTGCGGAATGGTAGACCCCAAAGTACTGAGTAATTGTAAAATCGACCCTGAAATATACAGTGGATACGCTTTTGGAATGGGAATAGAGCGTTTAACCATGCTCAAATACGGCATCAACGACTTGCGTATGTTCTTCGAAAATGATGTTCGCTTTCTGGACCAGTTCTCTTCCGAATCGTAGGTTACTCTACAAAACTCAACTTTAACATATTGGTTTGCCCCTTGTCTTTGATCGGCATACTTGCGACGTTGATAATCAAGTCTTTGCTTTTTGCAAATCCATTTTTCTTCAATAAGAACTTGATATCTGCAATGGTGTGGTCAGTACTTACAAATTTGTCGTAATAAAAAGCCCTTACTCCCCAGCAAAGACTAAGTTGATTTAAAATATCCCGGTTCCCACTAAAAACGAAGATTCTGGCTTCTGGCCGGAAACTGGCAATTTTATACGCCGTATAACCGCTCATGGTCATGGTTACGATACCTCTTGCATTTACACGTTGAGAAAGCTTTGTGGCGCTGTAACAAATGGAATCTGAAATAAATCGATCTTCTTCTCCGGTAGGAGGAAATTCGTAGTTAAAAATCTCGCCGCTGGACTCTACTTCGGCAATGATCTTGGACATGCTTTCCACCACATGGACGGGGTACTTCCCTACCGAAGTCTCGGCGCTGAGCATTACAGCATCGGCGCCATCCATCACGGCATTTGCCACGTCATTCACTTCTGCTCTGGTTGGAACGAAGTGATTGATCATGCTTTCCATCATTTGGGTCGCTATAATAACGGGCTTCGAATAGCGCATGGCCTTTTTAACCAAACGTTTTTGCAACAAGGGGACCTCTTCCATGGGAATTTCCACGCCGAGATCTCCTCGGGCCACCATAATGGCGTCGGCTTCTTTGATAATATCATCAATAAATCGGACCGCTTCGGGTTTCTCGATCTTTGCGATGATCCTGGCCTTCCCACCAGATTCGTCAACGATGTGCTTTAGTTCAATGATGTCTCGGGCAGAACGCACAAAGGAAAGTGCAAGCCATTCTACTTTGTTATCAAGGGCAAATTTCAAGTCTTCTTTGTCCTTGGCAGTCAGGCTGGGAATACTCAAAACGGTATTGGGGAGATTCACCCCCTTCTTTGGGGTCAACGGTCCGCCACTAATAACCTCGCATTCAACCTCATCCTGGCCATCAGTCTTCAATACCTCAAGAATTATTTTTCCGTCATCCAAAAGAACTCTCTCTCCTTTTTTTACGTCCTTGGCAAAATCACTGTAATTGAGTGAGATTTTTGAGGCTGTGCCCTTTTGCTCTATTCCAGTTAGGATCAATTTATGCCCATTGTTCAATAATACTGCGTCGTCTTGTAATTCACCGATTCGAATCTTAGGGCCTTGAAGATCAGCAAGTATTGCCACATTGCTCCCCTTTTCTTGGTTAATCTTCCTGATTCGTTTGATGATCTCTGTATACTCACTATAACTCCCGTGCGAAAAATTAATTCGACAGACGTTCACGCCTGCATCAATAAGTCTTATCAAATCCTCTTTTGATTCGCTCGAAGGGCCGATTGTGGCGACTATCTTTGTTCTGTTCATGTCTTCCATAAGAATTAGAATATCAAATTCTTTCTTGATTTTAATTTTTCAGGGAGTAATTCCACCAAGGCTAGCACCATGTCTAAGCTTTGGAGTTTGGCTCTGCAATCGGCGATCTCAAGATCGTGTTGCGGTCCCTCCAACCTCAGGAAATAGTCCAAATGTGCGTGCTCTGGAACCAACAGTCCCTGTTTTGTTTTATTCTGGAGGAGTAAGTAATCCAGGTGCTTCTCCTGATCATAAAATGCCGCCCCTGCCACAAAAAACTCACTTTCTTCATCTTCTTTTTTCACCGTGTTTTTTTCGAGATCTATTCCCAGGCATTGGTTTACTTCCCAGAACAAGCGGTAATCTTTTGCATGACAGCTTATTCCAAGTATAGAAAAGTCGAACTCATCGCTTACGCTCAAAACCCTTTTCATGGCACGCTATTCTATTTCCCACCTAGGTGGCATGTCAAAGCTAAGAAAGGCAAACAAGCCCATCAAAAGTCTTTGTTAATTTTTCATTAAGGAAATGATACTGAAGATCAGATCTTTTTGAAAATGACCGAGGCATTGTGCCCGCCAAATCCAAAGGTGTTACTCAAGGCCGCATTTACAGTGCGGTACTGGGCCTTGTTAAAAGTGAAATTCAGCTTTTCGTTAAAAGCCGGATCGTCGGTAAAATGATTAATGGTAGGTGGTACTACATCGTTCTTGACAGACAAAACGGCCGACATGGCCTCAATGGCTCCGGCAGCTCCCAGCAAATGTCCCGTCATCGATTTGGTCGAGCTTATATTTAGATTGAAAGCGTCCTCTCCAAACACCGATAAAATCGCCTTGGATTCGGCAATATCCCCCAGAGGTGTAGAAGTTCCGTGAACATTAATGTAGTCAATGTCTCTGGGAGATAGCGAAGCGTCTTCAAGTGCATTTCTCATAACATTCAAGGCTCCCAGCCCTTCAGGGTGAGGTGCTGTAATGTGATGTGCGTCTGCGGACATCCCGCCCCCTACAAATTCAGCATAAATCTTAGCGCCTCGGGCCTTGGCATGTTCGTATTCTTCAAGAATGAAAGCGCCGCTCCCTTCTCCCAGTACAAATCCATCCCGATCAAGGTCAAAAGGCCTGGACGCGGTTTCGGGGCTGTCATTTCTGGTAGAAAGTGCATGCATGGCGTTAAATCCACCGACACCGGGTTCGTTGACCGCGGCCTCAGATCCGCCTGAAACCATTATGTCTGCCTTACCCAGACGAATGTAAGTGAGGGCGTCAATCAGCGCATTGGTTGAGGATGCACATGCTGAAACCGTCGTAAAATTCGGACCCCTGAAACCATATTTCATTGAAATATGACCTCCGGCTATGTCGGCGATCATTTTTGGAATAAAAAACGGATTATACCTCGGAGTGCCGTCTCCCAGGGCAAAATTCGTGCATTCGTCCTGGAAGGTCTTTAACCCGCCGATGCCGGCTCCCCAGATAACTCCTACCCTGTCGCCATTTATTTTTTCAATGTCAAGTCCTGCATCTTCAACAGCTTGGGTTGCTGTTGCAATGGCGTACTGGGCAAAGAGATCGAGCTTCCTGCTTTCTTTCCTGTCAAAATACGTTTCAGGGTCAAAGCCCTTCACCTCACATGCAAATTGGGTTTTGAATTTGGAAGCGTCAAACTTTGTTATAGGCGCTGCTCCACTCACCCCGGAAAGCAGGGCTTTCCAGTAAGCATCAACCGTATTACCCAGGGGCGTTACCGCACCCAAGCCGGTTACTACAACTCGCTTCAATTCCATCGCTCAGGACAGAATGATTACTTCGCGTTATCGTTGATGTATTTGATGGCGTCTCCGACAGTTGCGATCTTCTCTGCCTGGTCATCTGGAATGGCAATGTTGAATTCTTTTTCGAATTCCATGATCAACTCAACTGTGTCAAGAGAATCCGCGCCAAGATCATTGGTGAAACTCGCTTCGTTGGTTACTTCACTTTCGTCAACGCCAAGTTTGTCTACAATGATCGCTTTTACTTTTGAATCTGTTTCTGCCATGTTATTTGGTTTAAATTAAGCAAGCTGCAAATAAATGAATAATTGACAATATTTTAAAATTTTGAACAAATATAAACCAATATCCGGTGCGTCAATATTCCACCAAGATTTCGTTGAGGGTCTTTCTTTGTAGGTTTGGCACCTCAAGATGGCTTGAAGGATAACCCACGGGAATCAATAAAAAAGGCCGCTCATTCGCTGGGCGCTCTAGGATCTCGGTTAAAAAATTCATAGGACTTGGTGTATGGGTCAGGGTATGAAGGCCTGCGCGGTGAAGCGCTGCTAAAAGAAATCCTGCGGCGAGCCCTACCGATTCATTGACGTAGTAATTCTGTTTCTTTCCACTTTCATCGCGGTCATAGGCTTTTTTAAAAATCACAATCAAATAGGGTGCCCGTTCCAGAAATGGCTTTTCCCAATTAGTTCCGAACTTTTTCAAGTCTTCAAGCCAGGTTTCGCTCATTCGCTCAGTGTAGTTCAGTTTTTCTTCTTCTTCTGCAGCCAAGCGAATTTTACGCTTGATCTCGGGGTTAGATATCAGGCAAAAAGTCCAAGGCTGCTTGTGAGCTCCTGACGGCGCAGTACCTGCCGTTTTTACAGCGTTCAAAATGGCTTCTTTCGAAACCTCTTCCTGACTGAATGCCCGAACGCTCCTGCGACTTTCCATTTCACGATAAAATTCCCGGCTTTTGACTAATTGCTGTTCATGGTTTAACTTGGTCCACTTATAAGGGATGAATCCTTCCATTTCATGTGTTTTGAGGGAATAAAAGTAAGCGAAAGAATATGTCTGTGATCAACCTGGCCATCCTTGCCTCCGGAAGCGGAACTAATGCCGAGGCCATCATCAAGCACTTCAGTGGTCACAAAAAAATCAGAATTGCCGTTGTTCTGACCAATAATGAAAAGGCGGGTGTCATAGAGCGGGCTAACCGTCTGCACAGGCCTTGCAAGGTTTTCAATAAAATACAAATGGCTGAAGGATCGTTAATCGATATTATGGTAGAATACAGCATCGATTTCGTGATCCTTGCAGGCTTCCTGCTAAAGATCCCTCAATACCTAATCAACGCATATCCCGAACGTATCGTCAACATCCATCCTGCCCTTTTGCCCAAGTATGGCGGCAAAGGTATGTACGGTCATCATGTGCATGAGGCCGTCATTGCTTCTGGAGACAAAGAGAGCGGTATTACGATTCACTTGGTGAATGAGCAATATGATAAGGGTAAAATTCTTTTCCAAACCTCTTGCCCCGTTCTACCTAATGACGACGTAGATACACTTGCCTCACGAATTCACAAACTCGAACATGAGCATTATCCAAAAATCGTAGAAAAGTGGGTCTATTATACTCTTAAAGCATAAATACATGAGAAAATCAATGACTATAATTTGCCTGCTATTTCTAGCAATGTTTTTTACAGGCTGCTCAAAGGAGGAAGCAGATCCAAATAGGGAATTTCTAGCTCAATTAGTAGGTGATTATGACTTTGTTTGCCATATCAGTGCACGGGATAATTGGGGTCCAGACTTCGACACGACATATAATTCTCAAGGTGCCATTTATTTGCCACGAACCCCTGGATATTCCAATCAAAGTGAAAGAATTGTAATCCGTTTTTTAGCCCTGAATTTAAATGAAGCAACTTATTACTTAAAAACGGCGGAACCTATTGTAGGCTATTCCGGAGTCCTCACTTGGCCTGAAGAAAATTATAATGGCGGAGACTATGGGTATTCGTTTTCTGGGTTTATTAGTGCCGATACTGTCGTATTTAAATACTATGATTGGAATTCTCAAGGAGGCCCTAGTTTCAGCAGTTCGCTCAGTGTTCGGGGCCATAAAAGAAAATGAATGGTGAATTATTGCCTAATAACCAAATGACGATTTGATCATCTCCGGTATGCGTTTTGTGCAAATTTTATTCAGTCACTTCTTTCTTACTTCACATAAAGCCAGTACGCCGGATTTAAGGTGTTCATCCCTTTCCAGAGCTCAAAATGCATGGTCGTCTTGGTGTTGTTGTTTTCGGAGACCAATACGCCAAGATCTTGCTTGGTTTTAATTTTATCCCCAGCATTGACGAACACCTCTGACATGTATGAATACACTGAAAGGTATTCTCCATGACGCACCAGAACCGACTTTCCTTCACCTGGAATAATAATAACCCTGCTAACTTCGCCCTCAAAAATTGCCCGCGCCATCGCGCCCGCATTCGTGCTAATATCAACCCCATTATTCTTCACCTGAATCTGTTTCAGCACCGGGTGCGGATGTGTTCCATAATCTGCGGTAATCACTCCTTGATTAACTGGCCAAGGCAGCTTTCCCTTGTTGGCCGAAAATGTTCTGGATAGTGCGGCTGCCTCTGGTGTCATGGGAAAGCCTTTTGAAGATTTTCCAGCCTTGGCTGCAGCTTCACGTGCTTTGCGAATCTCCTCCCGAATGATCTCCTCGATGGCCTTTTGGAGTTGCTGTGCTGTGCGTTCTTTCCGTTTCAGGTCTTTTTTCAGTTCCTTTTCCTTTTTCTGAAGATTGGTCAATACGCCTTCCTGCTGAATTTTTTCCCCCGTCAAGTTTCGTTTTTCATTGTCCAACGAGTTGAGCAACACCTGTTTTTCCATTCGAATTGCCTCGAGTCGCTTGATCTTTGAATCGATCTCTGTTTTTGTCTGGATGATCAATTCGGCCTGACGTTTTCGATAACTCGAATACTGCTGCAGGTATTTTAATCGTTTATAGGCCTGATTGAAATCTTTAGATGAAAACAAAAACATGAGCCTGTTATAAGAGCTTCGATTTTTGTAGGTATAATAAAGCATCTTGGCATATTCCTCTTTGAGCTGCTTAAGGTCCGATTCTAACGTCGAAATTGCGCTCTTGTTCTTTTCGATCTTGTTATCAAGGAGGTCGATTTCCTGTGATATTGTTGAGATGATCTCTGCCCGTGCTTCGATCTTCTTATTGAGCTTGACCAATTCGTCCATCGAGGTTGATTGGCTTTTTACCGTTTTGTCTAAGAGTTCGCTCGTGTATTGAATCTCTTCCAGGAGCTTCTTTTTCTTTTGCTGAAGCTCCTCTTTGGTCTGAGCATTCAGGCCAATAACCGAAACCATTAAAATGGCCAGGATCAACGATTTAAAGCTTTCTGCGCTCATACTTCGTGGGAATGGAAAAAGGCATTTCAACCTTGTCCTCAACGCTAATTTTCGAATATACGATATCTACGTCAATGTTCTTTTTAGCCCGTATTTCTAACCTTGTCCTATAGGGTGCTTTTCCTTGTTTTGTGTCATTAAAGTCACTGTACCATGCGGTTACGGTTCCGTTCAATAAATAATCTCGCACAATCAATTTGTTGATCTTGCTGGTGGAGGGATCTATCCAAACCTCTATTTCCAATCCGTCAAATTTGTCTGGCCGGCGTTCGTATTTTCGTTCTATTCGCTCCTTTCCTTTTTCCGCTTCTTTATCCTCTTGTTTCTCAAGTTTTTTTTCCATTTTTTCAAGCTTTTTCTCGATCCAGTCTCTGCTGGCTTTTCTGTCCGAAAGGGTGCTTATTACGTATTGGCCTTCAACGATCTCCATGTGGAGCTTCTGGTAATCCTCCACGTCAACCAGCTGACCGAGCAGTATGGCTTGGAGGTTTTTTAAATTGATGAGGTTGCTGTTAAACAAATCGACGATCTTTCCAAAATCTGTACTCACATAATCGCGGTCCTTGTAATTAATGAGCTTTACCGAATCGTTTGTGATGATTGCCTTAGCGCCTGCTATACCAAGAAAGGTGATAGAAGTCCATATGGCCGAATCACGCGTCATCCTCATGGTTGATTTAAAGCTCGTTTTTTGTTTGTCAGACAAGATGGAAATGCTTGCCTTAAGTTGCAGGGCGGAATATTGCAGGCCACTGTCCCGAACATTCTCTATGACATTCTCAGGCTTTTTGAGGTAATCTATTTCTCTTATGGCATTCTTTGTGGGTCGGCAAGCGATGATGAGCAATGCTGCAACCATAAGTAGGCCCGAGATCCTTTGACTACTCATAGAGTTTTTTGTCATTCAATTTTTGCTGGAGTAATTCCGAATGATCTGATTTTTCACTCGCTTTTTCCCAATAATCAATGGCCAGGTCCACTTCATCCAGCTGAAAGCAAACATCACCCATGTGTTCCAGAATAACGCCACTC
Organism: Vicingaceae bacterium; assembly: GCA_040220895.1. Taxonomy (GTDB): domain Bacteria; phylum Bacteroidota; class Bacteroidia; order Flavobacteriales_E; family Vicingaceae; genus UBA11591. The sequence continues at coordinate 140,328 of JAVJVY010000004.1, read as the reverse complement.
TCAATTCCTCCTGAATCAAGGGCCTTTTGCATGTAATTTTTTGCTTTGGTATAGTTCTTCATCTTATACAGAATCCAGGCGTACGTATCCAAATAGGTAGAAGAATTGCCTTCCAATTTAATCACCTTACTCGACATTTCCAGCGCCTTTTCCAGGTTATGACCCCTTTCTGATAAATAGTAGCTATAGTTGTTTAAGGCAATAGTGTTCTCAGGGTCGATTGAAATTGCCTTTTCGAAGGCCCTGTCTGATGCGTCGAATTCTTTCAATTCGTTATAAGCATCACCCAGCCCTAAAAGGAATTGGAGTTTCAATAAGTCATTGTCAACCAATACCTTAAGGCCGCGGTCGTAACTTTTTACCGCATTTTGAAAATCTTTCTTTCTGCTTTGGGCGTAGCCCAAAAAATAAAAGCAAACAGGTTGATTGGGAAATAGTTCTGAAGCTGCTTGGGCATCTTCAATAAGGCTGTCGATGTAATCCAGGTCGGCATCGAGAATCAGTAATTGATTCCAGATGGGATAGCGGCTATCGTCAATTTTTATGGCGCTTTTGAAATAAGACCTGGCCAATTCTTTGGCCCCTGAATTCAGTTGAATGTCTCCATTGAGGGTCAGTATTCTGGCGTCATTCGGATGGATCTTTAACAAGAGGCTTCCCAATCGTTCTATGTCATTGACATAGCCCCCGTCCCGATCTATTATATCAAAAAGGGACAGCAGAGTCTGGACCTTAAGGTCAATGTCGAGATCGGGATTTGAAAATGCCATTTCCAGGTACTCGAGACCCTTTTTGTATTCCTTGCGCGCATTGTAATACCTGGCCAGGGAAAGGCTTATCTCGGGATTCTCGGGAAATTTATCTAAGGCTTCCTTATATGCTTTGACCGCTTTATCTTGCTGATCATTTACGCTATAGACCTCGGCTAAGAGCAAATAGTATTTGATGTTATCTGGGAAGAGTGATATCAGAGATTCGATTTCTTTAACCGCTTTATCTAGCTTTCCTATTTTTAAATAAAGCGCTTGTTTTTCGAGCTTGATTTCCTCATTGGGTCCAAAATTTTTTTCCAAGCGATCATAAACCTCGATGACCTTGGCGCCGTCCTGTAATTTATAGTAAATCAGCGCTAGATCCATATAAGCCCCATACTGATTCGGGAAGTCATCAATAATGCCTGTGTAGGCTTCCGAGGCTAATTTGAAGTTTCCTGATACCTTGAGGGATTCGGCGTACATAATTCTATAATAAACGTTTTCAGACTCAAATTCAACAGCTGCTTTCGCATTTGGGACCGCCTCTTCCAGGCGGCCAAAATTCAAATAAAGGTTCGCCAGTTCGAAATAAACGGCCGCGGCCTTAGGATCGATCTTTTTACAATCTTCATAAAGTTCTATTGACTGCTCGTAATCGCCCAATATCTTTGCTTTACTGGCATCGATGTATAAGCGTTCGAATTTCAAGCGCTCTTTATACGAAACGCCGTCTTTCTTTCCCCCTTTTTGGCATAGAGCCGGAGTCGCCAAAGCCATCGAAAAGATTAAAAAAAGAGTGACTATTCTGCTTGGCATCGCTTCAGGAGCTCTGGTTATAGTCTCCCAGGCTGAGATCGGCGCTCTTGCCATCGTAAGAAACATGACTGCCGATCATTGAGTTGCCGATGACGGCATTTTTAATCACGGTGTTGTTTTGCACAATGCTATTTTTAATAACCACCCCTTCAAGTGAAGACCCATCGCCAATTGAAACGTGCGGGCCTACTACACTATTGCGAATAGAAACGTCGTTACCGATAAAGCATGGTTCAATAATAAGGGAGTCCTTGTCTTTTAAACCAGTTGATCTATGGCCCCCGCTGCGTTCCAATACTCGCTGATTGGTAAATACCGTAGCATTTTTATTTCCACAATCCAGCCATTCGTCAACTTTTCCGGGGTAAAATTTTCTGCCCTTTGCATTCATGTTTTCCAGTGCATTGGTCAATTGATACTCCCCTTTATCTTTAATGTCATTATCCAGTAAGTATTTTATTTCGTCCCTCAAATTGGCTCCGTCTTTGAAATAGTAAATGCCAATGATCGCGAGATCCGAAATGAATTCTTGTGGTTTTTCAATGAATTCCTCTATAACCCCTTCGCTGTTTAGCCTTACCACACCAAATGGTCTGGGATCATCGACTTTCTCTACCCAGACAATACCGTCTTTTTCTTCATCCAGATCAAAATCGGCGTAGAACAAGGTGTCAGCAAAGGCAATAATGACTTTCCCCGATAAAGATTCTGCCGCACAGTAGATGGCATGAGCGGTGCCTAAAGCTTCTGTTTGTTGGTATATTTTTCCCTTAGCCCCTAAAGATTCAGCTACAGCCAATAGGTCTCTTTCAACCTGATCGCCAAAGTCACCAACGATGAAGGCAATTTCTTCAACGGCCTCATGACACAGAGACGCTATGTCTTCGACCAAACGCTGAACAATGGGTTTTCCTGCCACTTTCAATAAAGGTTTCGGAACCGTCAACGTGTGCGGTCTCATGCGCTTTCCAATTCCGGCCATCGGAACAATGATCTTCATGTTGAATATTGTTTTGGTTATTTCCCTCCGGTGCTTCCGAAACCTCCGGCTCCTCTTTCAGTCTTTTCAAGTTCATGGCTTTCGACCCATGTTATCTGCTCGTGTCGGCTTACCACCATTTGCGCTATGCGCTCTCCGTCCTCTATGGTAACCACGTCGTTAGATAGGTTGACCAAGATAACGCCGATCTCCCCCCGGTAGTCAGCATCAATGGTTCCTGGACTGTTGAGTACGCTTAGACCTTTTTTGAGTGAAAGTCCACTGCGAGGTCGAATCTGCGCCTCAAAACCCGGTGGTAATTCTATAAAAAGGCCCGTTTTCACCAGTGCCCTCTCCAGGGGGTTGAGCGTCATGGTGTCATCAACACAAGCCCTGAGGTCAAGACCGGCGGCCAGATCAGACTCGTATTGTGGCAATTCGTGCCTGGATTTATTAATGACTTTAACCTTCATTTATTCAGGGCGCTAAGTTATTATTTTTTTAGGTCTGTCGAGGAAGGCAAGTGCAAGCAAGACGAGCAAGAGCGCAGTATTTCCAATGACAAGCTTTGATTGTCCCAGGTCGGAACTCAGCGCGCTATAGGCAAAATAAAATCCAATAGCGGTGGCGAAGTACATGCCTATTCGAAGTATGGGGTAGTCAATTTTGTAGAATTTTCTCCCTAAGAAATACGACAATAAAGTCATGGAAAGATAACATGCAAGGGTGGCCCAGGCAGAGCCAATGTAACCAATTCGCGGTATCAAAACGACATTGACTGTGACCGTTATGCCGGCGCCCACAAGAGATATAAAAGCCCCATAGCTGGTTTTATCCGTCAATTTATACCAAACAGACAGGTTGTAATATATTCCCAAAAATATGTTGGCCATCAAGAGAATTGGGACTATAACTGCGCCTGACCTGTACTCCTCCCCGACAAAAAGCATTACAAGGTCAATGTTCACCATTAGGGCCAGAAAAACGACCAAACAGGCGGCAACAAAATAAGTTAGCATCTTTGCATAAATCTTTCGTGAGTCTGCAGACTCCGACTGGTTGAAGAAAAATGGCTCTGCTGCATAGCGATAAGCCTGAACCATGAGGGTGATTAGAATGGAAACCTTGTAACAGGCGCCATAAATCCCAACCTGAGACATGGTTTCTTCTAGGCTATGGTCTTTTAACAACATGAATTTGAGCAATAAGCGGTCCAGGTTTTCATTAGCAATTCCTGCCAGGCCAACTACCAAGAGAGGTGCCGCATATAAAGCCATCGACTTTAAAAGGGCCTTGTCTACTTGAAATTTGAGTTTAAAAAATGAGGGTGACAATAAAGTGACCTTGAAGATGCTTGAAACCAGGTTTGCAATAAAAATATATCCGACCCCAACCGCTGGATTGTAAAAAGTATCAACCAGGTAATTAGATTCACCCCGATCAAAAAGCACTTTACAATAAGCAATAAAAAAAAGGTTTAATCCAATATTTAGGGCAATGGAAGATAGGTTTACCAAGGCGAATCGACGAGCCTTATTTTCTTGCCTCAGGCGGGCAAGGGGGATGGCTGTGATGGCGTCCAGACCAACGATGATGGCAAACCATGCAACATATTCTGGATAATCAGGATAGGAAATGGCCGAAGCGATGGGCTTTGAAAAGACCATTGCCAGTGACATAAAGATGGCAGAGCTTACGATTAGCGGGATAAGCGCCGTGCTATATACCTTGTTTTTATCGTCATGGCGACTAACAAAACGAAAATAAGCCGTTTCCATGCCGTAGGTGAGCAAAACCACTAAAAAAGCGACATAAGCGTACATCTCCGTAACCACTCCGTATTCCTGAGACACAAACTGGTAGGTGTACAGGGGGGTCAGTAGGTAATTTAGAAAACGGCCAATGATGCTGGACAGTCCGTAGACGGCCGTTTGGCCAACAAGGTTTTTAAGTGAGGACAAAAGGCGTTAATTCTGCGCTAAAGATACGAGCTAGCGTTTTCTTTCTGATATTCAGTATATTATCTTTTAACAATTTTTTAAACGACTAGGCCCCGGGGAAATTCGGTTTGCGCTTTTCCACAAATGCAGATGTGCCTTCTCTGAAATCTGCCGTACCGAAACATTTACCGAATTCTTCTATCTCTTTTTCAAAGCCATCTGTCCCGTCTCGGTATCCGGCATTGATGGCCCGAATTGCCGCGGCTACAGCTATCGACGAATTCTTGCTAATGCGTTCACCGATTTCGCGGCATTTATCGAGGAGTTCCGCCTGAGTGGTGACGTGGTTTACCAAACCCCATTCGGCTGCCGATTCAGCGGTGATCATTTCGGCCGTAGCAATTAATTCCGTAGCCCTTCCTTTGCCGGCAAGTTGCGCCAGGCGCTGGGTTCCTCCGTAGCCCGGAATGACTCCCAAACCAACTTCCGGCAAGCCGAGTTTGGCATTATGGGATGCTATGCGAATATGACAAGACATCGCCAATTCAAGCCCTCCTCCAAGGGCAAATCCATTGACTGCGGCGATGACGCACGTATTCAAATTCTCAATTAAATTAAATAGATTTTTATGCCCTTTCCGGCTCAACTCCTTACCTTGTTCAACGCTAAATTGATAGAATTCTTTAATGTCCGCGCCAGCCACAAAGGATCTTTCGCCAGACCCGGTAAGGATAATGCACTTGACTTCTTTGTCGGCCTCCAGTTGCTTGAACGCATTGCTCAATTCTTCAATGGTCTGAATATTGAGGGCGTTTAGTTGATCGGGTCTGTTGATGGTTATGAGTGCAATGTTGCCTTCTTTTTCAACGATGGTGTTTGCTGCCATAGGTTTTGTTATTTCTCGCGATTTATGAGTTGACTGGTCAAATTTATCAATTCAGCTTTTACTTCATCGGAACCGTTTAGCCCTGACAAGATCCCAAAAGACTGGGATAAAAGTTCATCTGAACTTCTCAAAATGTCTGCTTTAGCACCAGATCTTTCAAAAATTCCTTTGACTTCGGCGACTTCATTTGAGCTGCGCTTGTAGTCATGACTATAAAGTTCTAACAACCTGTTGTGGTCTTGTTTGGATGAAAGATCGAGGCTTCTGATAAACAAAAACGTCTTTTTCCCGGCCAATATATCGCCCCCTACCTGCTTGCCAAATTTATCAGGATCACCGTACGCATCCAGGTAGTCATCCATCAACTGAAATGCTGTTCCTGCTTTCATCATGTATTGGAACAGGGCCTCGGCGACCTGGTTAGATGCCCCTCCAATTCTCGCCCCAATTTTTATACTGGCGGCTAACAACCAAGCCGTTTTAAGCTCAATCATGTGGAGGTAGTCCTCCATTGCAACATGGCTTCTTAGCTCAAAGTTCATGTCGAGATGCTGGCCTTCACATACTTTCACTGTACTATCGAGAAAATCTTTCAACACAAAGGGCAGGGTCTGGTTATCGCATCTCGATATGTAGTCAACCGAAATGGCAAACATGACGTCACCCGAAAGAATGGCGGCGTTGCTATTCCATTTTTTAAAAACAGAAGTCTTTCCCCTTCTCAGGGGGGCGTCGTCCATGATGTCGTCATGAACCAAGGTAAAATTGTGAAAAATCTCGAGGCCTATTGCCTGATTCATGGCTTTCCCGTGGTTGTCCGAGACGAACTTGGCGCCTAGTAAAACGAGCAGGGGGCGAATGCGTTTGCCGCCCAGATCAAGGGTATAGCTAATGGGGTCGTAAAGTCCTGGATAAGTGTCCGGTAATTGAATGCTCGAAATAGCCCCTTCTATTTCTTCAGATAATGCCTTGATCATTTTTGAGCCAGAAGGTAAAAGCTTTTTTCAAGGATTCGCTGAATTCCCTCGTCCAGGTCGACCAGTTCACGATTCAGAAGCTTGAGCATTTTATTATTGTCAGGATTTCGTCTACTCATGTCCCCTTCATCAAGAGGAGGTAGGAAAATGATCTCCGATTTAGACCCCGTTAGAGCGACGACCTTTCTGGCTAGATCAAGAATGGAAATCTCTTCAGCCGAACCGATGTTTACCACATCATTGATAAACATGTTTTTTTCAAATGCATTAAGACAGGCTTCGACATTGTCTTCGATGAAACAGAATGTTCTTGTCTGTCGGCCATCGCCATAAATAGTTATGTCTTCGTGCCGAAGCGCTCGTGAAATAAACTTGGAGATTACAAACTCCCTGCTTTGGGCCGGGCCATAAGTGTTAAAAAAACGGAAGATGGTGTAATCCATGCCGAATTCCTTTTTGTAAGATTTCAAATAAGCTTCTCCTACGTTTTTCACTATGGCATATGGCAACCTCGAGTTCAGCGGAGTTGTGTGCTCGTTTTGGGGCAGTTCGACCGGTTCTCCATAAACTTCGGATGAAGAGGAGAAGAAAATCCTTTTTACCCCCGTGTTCTTAGATAAACTCATGATGTTTTTGAGTCCAGAAATATCATTCAGAACCAGAATTGGGTTGGCAAGTGTGCGCTGAACTCCCACAATGGCCGCGTAGTGGAAGACATAGTCAAAGGAATAGCGCGCAAATATGTCAGAGACTTCTTTTACGTTGTTGACATCCTCTTTAATAAATACCAGATTCTTTCGAGTCTTGCCTGCCGCTAGGTTATCGACATGGCCCGTGAGCAAATTATCGATGACCACTACAAGATTTGAGCTGTTCTCGCTTAGTTTCAAGGCGGTAGCGCTTCCTATGAAGCCTGCGCCTCCGGTAACCAGTATGTTCGTTTTCTTCATAGTCTATTATTCGAAAAATTGGGCCAAATAGTTACCATATCCGGATTTAAAAAGTGGTTCTGCTAATAATTTTAATTGTTTCTTATCAATAAAGCCTTCTTTAAAAGCAACTTCTTCGATGCACCCAACCTTCAGGCCCTGGCGTTCTTCTATCACCTGTACGAACTGAGCAGCCTGCATTAGAGAATGAAACGTGCCGGTGTCAAGCCATGCTGTGCCCCTGTCTAAAATGGCCACTTTTAAGCGTTGTTGATTCAAGTATGCCTTATTTACATCTGTGATCTCATATTCTCCGCGCGCACTAGGTTTTAGTGATTTTGCAATCTCAATGACACGGTTGTCGTAAAAGTACAATCCCGGAACTGCGAAGTTCGACTTTGGCTTTTGGGGTTTTTCTTCTATGGAAAGTGCATTTGCCTCATCATCGAATTCAACGACACCATAGCGTTCAGGGTCCGAAACGTGGTAGGCAAAAATAAGGCCCCCATCCACCTGGAGATTTTCTTTTAACGTCTTGGACATGCCGGCGCCGTAAAAAATATTGTCTCCAAGCACAAGAGCAACCTTGTCATTTCCAATAAATTCCTCGCCAATAACAAATGCCTGAGCCAAGCCATTCGGAATTTCCTGAACGGCATATTCAAAACGACAGCCAAGCTGTTGACCATGGCCAAGCAATTGGATAAAATTCTCTCTATCCGTTGGCGTAGTTATGATTAAAATTTCCCGGATGCCAGCTGACATGAGCAGCGATAGTGGGTAATAGATCATTGGTTTGTCATAAACCGGCATTAATTGCTTGCTCACTGACAGGGTCAATGGATGAAGTCTTGTGCCTGTTCCTCCGGCCAAAATAATTCCCTTCATGATTCGCCGTCCTTTTTTAATCGAAGGTCCTCTGTATTTATATCCTCTTCCTCTTCGTCCAGTAAATGAAAGAGTGATTCGTGCTCAATTGCCTTGGTAGTAATTCGCTTATCCAGTGACAATAACAGCGAAGGCAAGAGAATCAAGTTGGCATTCATGGCAACGAAAAGTGTAAAAGAAACTAGCATGCCAAGGGCCACCGTTCCTCCGAAATCCGAGACCGTGAAAACAGAAAAGCCGAAGAAAAGTACCACCGAGGTGTATATCATGCTGATACCGGTTTCCCGGAGCGCTTCCAATACCGCCATTTTAAAGCCCAAGTGATGGCCCTTAAGTTCTTGCCTGAATTTAGCGAGGTAATGGATAGTGTCATCGATGGAAATACCGAAGGCAATGCTGAAGATCAGGATGGTCGAAGGCTTGAGTGGTATTCCAAAATAGCCCATGGAGCCCGCGGTGACAACAAGGGGTAACAAGTTTGGCACTAGAGACATAATGACCATGCGAGCTGAATTGAACAATAAGGCCATTAACAAGGCTATGACCACGATGGCGAGCAACAAGCTGGTAAACAGGTTTTTAACGAGGTACTTGGTTCCTTCCAAGAATATCACGCTAGTTCCCGTAAGGGTAACATTGTATTTTTCAGGATTGAAAATGGAATCGACCTGGGGTTTGAGAGTGGCCATCATGGCATCCATCTCTTCGGTATTAATATCCCTCATTTGCACAGCGATTCGAGTAACCCGCCGATTGCTGTCAACAAAGGAATTCAACATTTTAGATCGCTGCCCTTTACTCGATAAATAAGGTGCCAGAAAGCTCTTATCCTGATTATTGAACAGGTCGTATTTCTTGACATTGTTGTTGTAAAAAGCCTGGCGGGAAAACTTGACGCCATCAACAATTGACAGCGGTTTAGAGAACATTTTATACTCCGATATGGTCTTTTGTAATTTGTCGATCTTCTTCAGGGTGGATGCCTGAAGAGCCTTTCCCTTTTTCTTCGTATCGATCATTACCTCAAATGGGATAACGCCATTAAAGTGCTTTTCAAGATAAAGAAGGTCTGTATATACCTTAGAATCTTTGGGGAGGTCATCGGATATATTACCCGTGGTTTTAATCAGGGTCATTCCAAAAATGCTCACGGCAAGAATAACAATGGTCACTGCGTAGACATAATTCCGTTTATTAAGCACAATGAATTCCATCTTTTGAATTACCAGCCTCATCCAGCGGTTTTCCAGGTGCCTTGTGTGACGAGGTACCGGAGGTTTTGAGAATGAGAAAAATATAGGGATAAGAGTGATGGATAAGACAAAGACCGACATAATGGATATCGAGGTCACAATGCCAAATTCCACTAGGATCCTGCTTTTAGTAAAAATAAAAGCGGCAATTCCCAGCGACGTGGTGAGGTTCGTTAAAAAGATGGCGTTGCCAATTTTTTGAATGACCCGACTCAGTGCCTTTACCTGATTACCGTGTGTCTTGAATTCCTGATGGTACTTGTTTAAAAGGAAAATGCAATTTGGTATTCCTATCACGATAATCAGCGGTGGAATAAGTCCGGTAAGCATGGTGATCTTGTAGCCGAACAATCCCATCCACCCCATGGCCCAGGCCACTCCAACAAGGACTACGAGCATAGAAAATAAAGTAGCCCTCATCGACCTGAAAAAAAGAAAGAGGATGAGCATGGTTATCAGGGCAGCCAGAATGATAAAAATTTCTATTTCTTTAGATATCTGTGAAGTCGTATTCGAACGAATGTGAGGCAGTCCCGAATAATGGAACTCCTTGCCGATCTTTTGCTCTAGGCTGTGGCAATCGGCCATGATCTCGCCCATGAGCTCTCCACGGTCTTTCGAATCGAGCCGTTCTCTGTCCAGTGTGATGGCCGTTAGGAATATGTTGGCGCTGTCGTTGTATATAAGCCCTTTATAAAATGGCAGGTTGTTGAAGGCGTTCAATAGGCTATCCAATTCGGGTTGACTGGTGACTTCTCTCTGAAAAAGATTTTGAAGTTCGAAGCGCTTTTCTTGACTGTTCTTTTTGAGAAGGGCGACTGTCGGCAGGGCCAGCACCTCATCCACACCATCAATTTCCTTGAGGGCCGAACAGGTTTTTTGCCATTGAATAAAGTTTTGAAGCTCTAGGATTTCGGCGCCTTCTATGCCCATCACCAGAACAGAGCTCTCCTGACCGAATTGACTTTTAAATCGCTCAAACTCTTGAAAAGTGGAATCTTCAGGGGGTAAGACGACATACATCTCATAGTTCATCTTCACCTTACGCGCATTGAAAAGCATGAAGGCTGTTAGAATGCCAAGCACAATTAATATAGGTGTGCGCTGACGAAGTATGAAGGACGAAAATCTAAGCCACATTAGCGGGTGGGCGCTTTGTGCAAATATCTAAATAAATGGTGGATGAAAAAGTCAGAATTCAAGGCTTTTGTCACTTATTAACAATGACGATCCGCCTTAGGTAAGATTCGTTGCCCGAACGCATTAAAAATTGATACATGCCCGGTGCTAGATTGGGCAAAGACAAGGGCGTATTCGCTGAGGTACTCTCAATGCGCATTTGCCCCGCCCGTTGTCCAAAGCCGTCGAAAATAATTAATTCAATTATGGCCTTATCCGGCCAATGGATAATTAATTTCCTTGCATCAGAAACCGGATTTGGAAAAAGCTTCGGGCCACTCTCATGATATTGCAGTAGTGCTGTATAATCACAAGATGCCGTGTCTATATAGTTGAAGGCCATGTATAAAATCTGATTTCTGTTCTGAAAATCAAAGGTATGGCCAATTCCCGCCATTAAAATGCCATCCACATTGGCGCCAGCATTTTGAATAGCAGATTTGATAGGATAATACCTTGTATTGGGGTTGTCTTTTTCGCCGTGCACCAGAAAGTAATTTTTACATTTCGCCTTCGAAATTATATCGTTCACAAATCCGGGATCGTCTATGGCCGCGCCAACAGGGATGAATCCTTTAAATCGCTCAGAATTCTTTAACCCGTATTCGTACATAAACTTGGCGCCAATGCTGAACCCAATGCCAAATACTTGATAGGGGTCTACATTATACCAGGAAAGCATAGAATCCATCAGGGCCGATGTGAAGTCGAGGTCGACCTGTCCCTCAAGTTTGCCGTCTGTCCCGCCGTCCGGACAAACCAGCAATAAGCCTTTGAATTCGGCAAATGTGATCAAGCTGTCTCTCCAGCTCTCGCCATCCCAGCGAGAAGTATTGAAGGGATGAAATCCAACCATCATTTTATTAGCTGACCCTTGGTTATAAGAAGACGGAATGTAAATGTGGTACTTGCGAAAGCTTCCACCGGGAGGAAACTGGAACGACAGGTCAACCGTTTGCTGGCCAACGCTATCGGACAGAAAGGTCAAAAGGATAAGTGCAAGTGGAAATAGCTTTTTCATCAAGGCAAAAATACATTTATTATCCCCTTCATCTTCAAGTCTTTAATATTGCTTTTTGGATTTGTTCGGTTACAAATCTTCTTAAATAATCCCCTATCTTTGCCCCCTTAAAACCACAGGAAAGCCCGATTACACATGAGTTCCAAGATAAGAGTGAGATTTGCCCCCAGCCCTACCGGACCCCTTCACATGGGGGGAGTAAGAACGGCCCTTTACAATTACCTCTTTGCCCGTCATCACGGCGGAGAATTTTTACTCCGCATCGAAGATACCGACCAAAACAGGTTTGTTGAGGGGGCCGAAGAATATATCATTGAGGCTTTGACCTGGTGTGGGTTGATCCCCGACGAAGGTGTTGGTTTTGGAGGTGAACATGGCCCTTATCGCCAATCAGAGCGCAAGGAGACCGGGCTTTACAAAACCTATGCCGATGAATTGATTCAATCTGGAAATGCCTATTATGCCTTTGATACACCTAAAGAGCTCGAGGCCATGCGCGAAACCCTTAAAAAAGCGGGTGTTGCGGCTCCACAGTACAATGCGGTAACCCGTTCAAGCATGGTTAACTCAACCACTCTTTCTGCAGAAGAAGTAGTCGAGCGCCTTGAGCGCGGAGATCCCTATGTGATCAGGATAAAAATACCTAGAAACGAAGAAATTAAGTTTCATGATATCATTCGGGGTTGGGTAGTGGTTCACTCCTCCAATTTGGACGACAAGGTGCTGTTCAAATCTGATGGCATGCCTACATACCACCTGGCAAACATCGTCGACGATCACTTAATGAAAATAAGTCACGTTATCAGAGGAGAAGAATGGCTCCCCTCTGCTCCGCTACATGTCTTGTTGTACCGAGTATTGGGTTGGGAAGATAGCATGCCCGAATTTGCACATTTGCCCTTGTTGTTGCGACCCGACGGAAACGGAAAGCTCAGTAAACGAGATGGCGATCGCCTCGGCTTTCCCGTTTTTCCCTTGGAGTGGAAAGATCCTGCTTCGGGAGAAATTTCTAGCGGTTATCGCGAAAAAGGGTATTACCCAGAGGCTTTTGTAAATATGTTGGCTTTGTTGGGTTGGAATCCCGGCACCGCCCAGGAGATCTTCAGCATAGAAGAGCTGGTTTCCAGTTTCGGCTTGGATCGGGTGGGAAAGGCCGGGTCGAAATTCGACCCGGACAAGACCCGTTGGTTCAACCAGCACTACTTGCGCGCCCAGAGTTCAAAGAGCCTTGCTGAGCAATTCGAGCCTTTGTTAAAAGAGGCTGGCCTTGAAACGGGCAAGGTTGACCTTGAAAAATTCTGTGAGATCATGAAAGAACGAGCCACTTTCGTTTCGGACTTGCTCGAAGGCGATTATTTCTTCAGGGCTCCGGAAACCTATGATGAATCAGTTATCCGAAAAAAATGGAAGGAAAACAGCGGCGAATTACTTGAGCAACTTGCCACCTGTTTTGGGGGCTTGCAGGAATTTACCAGTGAGTTCATTGAAAATTGTTTCAAGTCGTTCATTGAAGAAAAGGAACTTGGCATGGGCGCCGTTCTTCCTTTGTTCCGGTTAATCGTGACCGGTAAAGGCATGGGGCCATCCATGTTCGATATTGCTGAGTTGATCGGCAAGGACGAAACGTTAAAAAGAATGAGAACCGGAATTAAAAACATCGCTGTACATGGCTAAAATATTTTTAGATGGTATTGAGGTTTACTCGTTCCATGGGTATTCAAAAGAAGAGCGTAAAATTGGGGGTAAATACCGAATTGACCTGGTACTGGAAATCGATACCGCCAATGCCGAGCTATCGGATAAGCTAAAGGACACCATCAATTACGAGCGCGTTTTTGCCATTGTTCATCAGCAAATGGGGCAACCCTCCAAGCTTCTTGAACACCTTGGAAGAAAAGTTCTGGACTCCATCGTCGCTGAATTCCCGGTAATTGACAACTTGAGGCTCACCATTGCAAAGATGCACCCACCCTTGCCTGGTATCATGAAAAGTGTTGCCGTAGAGCTGAATTACAGTAAAGGGTAATCGGAGAATAGGTTCGTTAGACCCGAGCTTACATTTAATTATTCCTTACTTTTGCGCCCTTAGGGTCACGTGGCCGAGCGGTTAGGCAGAGGTCTGCAAAACCTTGTACGGCGGTTCGAATCCGCCCGTGACCTCAACGAAATCCCCCTCCGAAGGAGCGGGGATTTTTTGTTTCCAGACGAGCCGCGCTTGCGCGGGTGAGACGGGGAATAAAAAACCCCCGGAGCCTGCAAGGCAGGCGGGGATTTCGTTGGTGGGCCTCCCCCTCTGGATGCGCGAACTTTGTCCGACAAAGGAGGAAAAGTAAGCGCAATCCGCCCGTGACCTCAATACAATTCCGTCAGTCGAAGACTGATGGGATTTTTTATTGAGCCTGAGCCAAGCTTGCTTGAGCGAAAGGAACAAAAAAATCCCAGCGCTGCCGAAGGCGGCAACGGGATTACATTGGTGGGCCTCCCCCAATGAATTGTGAGAGTGATTATGAGAGTGGGTAAACAGAAGATTGTATTTCTCTTAAATTAGATTGTCGATTTGCCTTCAAGGGCCTTCCCGTTGGTTCGTCGGGCTTTGTCAAACAAGGAAAATCAAAATCTCAGCGCCAACCCAACGGTTTCTTGACCTATTTTGAGCTTCAACCCAAGCCCATTGGATTGCGTTTTTCTGAATTCCTGGTTGTAAAGCTTAACTCCGTTTTTACTATGCCTTCGATACGCGCTGCCAATCGGAATGGTAATGACCAGGAGGCCCACGCCCGCTGCGGCCACACCCCAATTGGGCTCTCCGCCTCCCAGTGCCGTTCCTATCGGCCAGCCAATCATGAAGCCTCCAATGAGTCCGAAAACTGTTACGGCGTCTTTATTGGATTTAGCCTTTGCAATTTCCCGGTGTGCCTCTTGAAAAGGCTTGGTTATTTTCAATACCTCATTGATGCTGAGTAATTGACCGCTCTGGTAATACAATCGGCCCCCGTTGGTTGTGGTAATTGAATCAGACAAATAGTCATTTTGCCCCTTAGAAATTGAAGCCGTTAGCATCAGGGTCAAGGCTGTAAGTGGCCCCATGATTTTTCTAACACTTGCTTTATCCAATAGGGGGTTCATCCAATGAATATAAACTTTTTCAAGTGTTGCCAATTATCCAAGCGCCTTCTTATAAGTTCTTTATACAACCTAAAAATAGGTGGTGCCTTGCATTAGGAATACTGCAAGGGCCTTTCTATATTTAACCGCAATACAAGCCATAAATGATTGAGCTCGAAAAAGGGAAACGCAATATCATTGAATTATTAGAGCGGGCAGCCCAAAAATATGCTGACTTCAAATACGCAAGTCACAAAACTGAACGTGGCTGGGTCTCTTATACCTATAGCCAGATAAACGCCCTTTCTGATTATTTAAGCGCTGCTCTTTTGGAAATCGGACTAAAAAAGGGGGATAAAGCGGCCATCCTCTCGGAAGGCAGCCCACAATGGATCATCTCTGAATATTCCCTGTTGAAAATTGGCGTAATCTCAGTGCCATTGTCGGTTAAGCTGCTGCCCGAAGAGCTCCCCTTTCGTCTGGATCACTCTGAATGTGTGGCCCTATTCGTGTCAAAGAACAGCCTTTCTAAGGTGATGGAAGTTGCCGCCGGCCTGAAAGACTGTCGAATGAAACTCATTTACCTGGATTCCGATATTGGCCATTTCTTCGATCAATTGGAATCAAATGGTTTGGGTCGCGATCGTGGATTCACTTTTTGGGAACTTCTTGATCGGGGTAAAAAATTATTTGAATCGGACCCTTCTGGGGTAACTGATTTAAAGAAGGGCATTTCCGAAAACGACATTGTAAATATTTCTTACACTTCGGGTACCACCGGAAACCCCAAGGGAATCATGCTTAGCCATCTCAATTACTATTCAAATGCAAAGGATGGTATTGACTCCTTCGGTTTAAAAGAAGGCTTCAGGACCCTGGTAATCTTGCCTGTTGATCATTCATTTGCGCATACCGTTGCCCTCTACGGGGCCTTGTTCAAGGCCTTGGACCTGTACTTTCTCGATGCTCGAGGTGGGACTTCCAATGCGCTTAAAAATATCCCCATTAATTTAAAGGAGGTGAGGCCCGAATTTCTTTTGACCGTTCCCGCCCTCAGTGCGAATTTTATGAATAAAATGAAGGAGGGTATTTCACAGAAAGGGCGGCAAATCGATGCCCTGTTTCGGGCCGGGTTAAAGGCGGGGATTTCACGCAACGGAGATGGCCATGGCCGCGTATCATTTTGGATAAAAGTGCGCACCTTCGTTCCCCATGTGTTGGCTTCTGCGCTGATCTTTAAAAAGCTACGCAATGTTTTTGGTGGAGAAATAAAATACCTTGTTGGTGGCGGGGCGCTTCTTGATATAAAACAACAGCAGTTTTTCAGGGCCATCGGTTCGCCTATTTTTCAAGGATATGGATTGACCGAGGCAGCTCCGATCATTTCTTCGAATACACCGATGGAGCGCAAAATGGGTACAAGCGGAAAGGTCATGCCGTCTATTTCTTGCCGGATCATGAAGGAAAAGCTTCATGAAGCAATGCCGGGTGAAATTGGAGAGATCGTTATTAAGGGCGACAACATCATGAAGGGTTATTACAAAAACGCTGCGGCCACGGCCGAGGTAATCATTGATGATTGGCTCTGGACCGGTGACTTGGGATACCTGGACAAGGACGGCTTCCTGGTTGTTACCGGGAGAAACAAAGCCTTGCTCATTTCGGAAGATGGCGAAAAATACAGTCCGGAGGGCATAGAAGAAGCCATTGTTAGTTCCACAGAATTACTTGGTCAAGCCATGGTCTTTAACGAGCAGAAAAAGTATACCACGGCAATTGTGACCATTGATCCGCTTAAAGTTTCCAGGCTTAGGTCGCTCAAAAAAGAAGACGCCCTCGACTTGATAAAAAAAGACGTGGAGCGTTTTAAAAAAGACCCGGCTTATGCGGGCCAGTTTCCCAGCAAGTGGCTTCCTTCTTATTTCTTTATCGCTCCAGAACCATTTTCCGAATCAAATAAAATGGTCAATTCAACCATGAAAATGGTGCGGCATAAAATCATCGAGCGGCACCGTGTTGAAATTGAACAACTATATCAGCCGGCAGCCTCAAAAGTTAGTGATGAGCTAAACTTGCAGAGCTTAGGCGCTATCCTTAACTGAGTAATGTTTGCCAAGAGCTTGATATTGCTCATAAAGGGCGGGGGCCAATGATTCTACCTTTGGCTGAGCGCCCTAAGCGTCCTATAAGGATTAATTTTACTTGCTATGTCAAAAAAAAATATGAAGCCCGAAAGTCTGATGATGTCCTATGGATATGATCCTGTCTTATCTCAGGGGGCTGTTAAGTGTCCAATTTTTCAAACCTCGACCTTTATGTTCAATTCTGCCGAAGAGGGAAAGGCTTTTTTTGAGGTTGCCTATGGGCTGCGTGAACAAGGGCCCAATGAAAAAATCGGATTGATTTACAGCAGACTGAACAATCCTGATCTTGAAATCCTAGAAAACCGCCTATGCCTTTGGGACGGGGCAGAAGAGGCAGCCGTATTTGAAAGTGGCATGTCTGCCATATCCACTGCCCTACTCGAATTTCTAAGTCCCGGTGACCTTTTGGTTCACAGTGGGCCATTATATGGCGGAACAGATCACTTTATCCACCATGTGCTTAAGCGATTTGATATTCAGGCACTTGGCTTTAAGTCAGGAACCGATAAGGTGGACATGATAAAGGCAATCTCGGCTCATCCAAGGTCTGGGAGATTAAAAATGATGTTGATCGAATCACCTGCCAATCCGACTAATTCCATGTTTGATATTTCCCTTTGGGCAGAGATCGCCAAAGAGTTCTCCGGGGATGAAAAAGTCGTGGTCGCGGTAGACAACACTTACATGGGGCCACTTTGGCAACACCCGCTGAAACACGGGGCCGACCTGGTGCTTTATTCTGCTACAAAATACATCGGGGGCCACAGTGATGTGATCGCAGGTGCATGTCTTGGGTCAAAAGAGCTGATGAGTCGGGTTAAAACCCTTCGTACTTTTTTTGGCAATATGGCCGGACCTTGGACCGGCTGGCTCTTGATGCGAAGTCTTGAAACGCTCAAGGTCAGAATGGAAAGACAGGCGCAAAACGCAAGGCATGTCGCTGAATTTCTACAAAGCCACAAAAAGGTTGAAAAGGTTTATTATTTGGGTTTTACCGATCCTTCAGATAAGGTTCAATACGCCATTTACAAGAAGCAGTATGAAAGCGACGGGGCCATGATCTCCTTTGATGTTATCGGTGGAGAAAAGGAGGCCTTCGGTTTTCTGAATAATTTGAAGCTAATAAAGCTTGCGGTAAGCCTGGGAGGGACGGAAAGCCTCGCGGAACACCCCGCCACCATGACGCATGCTGATGTGGACCCCGAAGATCGCAAGGCCCTTTCAATCAGTGATAAACTTATACGTCTGTCGATAGGGGTAGAGGCCCCAGAAGACCTGATCTGGGATATAGGCCAGGCCCTGGATGTGATATGAATTATTCCAGGGACCTGATCTTTTGGTCATATTCATTCCACAAGGGGTTGTTAGTGTCGCTCTCGAACTGGTCTTTGAGAGCGGTATTCCTTTTCACCACTCCTTTTCCTTTGCAGTCGTCTGTGGCCGGAATATCTATATCAAGATAACGCGTTTGAGTATTAATTTCTATTCTGATCGGGATGTTGGGGGAAAAAAGTTTGATTTTTTCCATATCTACAAATACATCAGCGCTCATCAGGTCGGGGATCCACCCCTCTTCTGTCATGATGCTGTTAAATTTGAACACCACATCGGCCCCATTGAAATTTATACCAACAAGCTTGAGCAACATGCGCAGTTTAAAGGATGATGTCCTAAGCTGAATGATAAACGATTTTATGGCCAGGGATTCATAATCCATAAGTATTTGTCCTTGTTGGTTGGCAATGCCGCCAACCCTGCCCTTGAAGCCAATGTTGATCAATTGCCGGCCTTCCCTCTGTATGATGTTTTCGAACCAGAATTTGGTCTTGTCGGTTTGGGGACCCTTCATATACAGCTGCCTTATGTAGTTCGAATCGACTTGGGTATAGATGTCAAAATTCTCGCTTATTTCTCGGCTCAGGCTGATCATCACCGAATCCATTCCTTCAATGGCCATCTTATCGGGCTTGTTTTTCCTCTTTTTTGAGATAATGGTTTTAATGGCCTGGCTTTCTTCATCAAAATGCTTGAATGCCAGCATTTTAATACTGGTGGTGTCGCTCATCGAGTTGACGATAGGCGCCACCCTGGCCCTTAAGATGGCTTCTGAGGATTCGAGGTATTTTCCGTTAAGACGTATCATTTGTCGCTGGTATAGCGTTCCGTTGAAGGCCTCTTTCGCATAGTTTTCTGGAATGTTTTCGGCCGCCGCCGCAATCAATTCTTCTGGATTTTTGGGGCTTACCAACACGGCGTCAAGTCCAACAGAAGTTGGGGTCAAGGTGACATAGATGGTGTCCATTTCTGCCGTGATGGGAATCACCTTGTTTTCATACCCTATCGCCGAAAAAATCAACGTATCCTTGGTTTTTGGGCGCTCGGAAACATCAAGCTTAAACCTGCCATCAAATTGGCTCACCGTTCCAATGGCAGTTCCCCCAATGCGAATGTTCACGTATGGAATGGTTGTTTTTCGATCCGTCTGCAGAACCAGCCCTTCAATTACCTGGCCAGACAGCTGTCCTGATAGTCCAATGGACAAAAGAAAGGCGATGTAGGGTCTGAGGTTCACGATTCGAAAATAGGTTTTTTCACCACCAATAACATTGATCTCTGGTAAGCCCTGCTTTTGCTAATTTTGACCTATGAAGTTCGCCAACGCACCCTCCCTCCTTTTTTTCATTGCCGTTTTCTGTTTTAGTTCGCACCGATCTAGTGCTCAATTCTCTTTGCCGTTTGATTCTACAAGCAACTTATACGTTCTGAAAGGGCAGAGGGCAACCGAAATTGCCTGCAAGAAAAAAGTTGCAAAGATCATTCAGGTTTGGCTGGCCGAAAAACAGGTTTACCCTCCCATGGTTTTTTCAACCATTCATCGGGACAAGCGCTATTTTGTGATAAAAGGCCTTACCGAGGTGCCAAGTAAAAAAGGCATTCACCCGGTCTCGTTCAAACTCGAAGTTACCTTAGGCAGGAAGGCCTTTGGTTACCGCTTTGACAACTTTTACTTTGAGGATATAAAATTATCTTTGGAAGACTGGGTTCAGAAATACGAAGCTTCGGGAAATGAGCGAAATGCCGCCAACATTAAGCTGGTTTCGGGAGAAATTGAAAGCTATGTTTTTCTTACTTTAGAATTGCTAACAAATAAAATCAACGACCAATAATCTAGCGCATGTTGAACATCAAGTCAATACTCTTTTTCGTCACATTCTTGCCAATGGGCCTTATTGCTCAGGAGAATAAAGAAGCAATAAAGGTCATCAGCCGGCCGGTTGAGGGGGAAATTAGAACCCTTTACAACGATACTATATACGGGAAGATCACCATACGAGACGCAAGCGATAAGTACATCACCTCAATAATTTTCAAAGAAAAGGGGCGATCAAAAATGATCTATTCAGCCCATGACATTAGTCGATTCAGGCAGGTTGTCCCTTTTCCTGATAGGGCGGAGTTTGGGGTCGAAGAAGTTTATTACGAAAGTCGGACAGACCCTTCAGACCCTTACAAAAAGCACTTCTACCCTATTGACGAATGGAAGTAAGTGAAGCCTAGAATACTTCTGGTCGATTGTTTCGATTCGTTTACACACAACATCTTCCATTACTTAGACGACCTGAATAGAGGAAATTGCCATGTGGTTCGATACGATAAATTCAACCCTGATGACTTGGCTAATTTCAGTCACTTTTTAATTTCTCCCGGCCCGGGATTGCCCGTTGATTATCCGTTGATTTCCCAGGCTCTGTCAACATACGCAATGACCAAGCGCATCCTTGGCGTTTGCCTGGGCCTTCAGGCCATCGTTGTTCATTTTGGGGGCAGCTTACTCCTATTAGATCGGGTGATGCATGGAAGGGCAACGACAATTCGATTTTCACCTTCTCCATTGTTCCGCGGTCTGGAATCACCGTTATTGGCGGGTCACTACCACTCATGGGTAGCCAACGAAGAAGGCTTTCCGGCTTGCCTTAAGGTCACCTCAAAAAACGAGGGGGGCTTAATCATGTCTCTTGAGCATCGTTCTCTGCCGATACACGGCTTTCAGTTTCACCCCGAATCTGTTATGACCGAGGGTGGCAAAGCAATGCTTGCAAATTGGCTATCCCTTAAATAGTTCGGATTTTTTTTAGGAGCTCTTCTCGGTAATTCCCTCCGATTGGGATTTGCCTATCGATATTTTCTAGAGTTAAAAATGCGTGTTCAATGGCGGCTATTTTGTCCAGCCGGACAATGTAAGATCGGTGAATTCGTAAAAATGCTCCTGAAGGTAGTTTCTTTACAATGTCCTTCATGGTTGAGTGAATTACAAATTTTCCCTTTAGTGTAAAAATGGAGACGTAGTCTTTCAGCGCTTCAACGAAATGTATTTCATCGGCCTTCAATTTTACAAGACTGGACTTTGAGCGCACAAAAAATATTTCCTCTTTATCGCCCGCTTCAAAGGCAGAGAACATCATTTCAACTTCTTTCTTTTTTTCTTTTTCCTTTCCGTGTTTATAAAGCGCCATTTCAATGCTCGTGTGAAGATCAATCTCCTCAAAAGGCTTTATGATGTATCCGTAAGGCTCGGTTATTTTTGCTTTGCTCAGGGTGCTTTCGTCAGCATAAGCCGTAAGGTAAATAATTGGGACATCCAACTCTTGTTTTATCAAGTGGGCCGCCTCTATTCCCGTCAGCTTTCCATTAAGCATAATGTCCATGAGAATCAGGTCCGGCGTGGTTTCTTTGGCAATATGTATGGCTTCCTCTCCTGTCGCGCTGGAACCACAAATATTATAGCCAAGATTTTTCAGGCTCATTTGAATATCTTTCGAAACTATGCTTTCGTCCTCCACAACAAGGATCTTTTTC
Organism: Vicingaceae bacterium; assembly: GCA_040220895.1. Classification (GTDB taxonomy): domain Bacteria; phylum Bacteroidota; class Bacteroidia; order Flavobacteriales_E; family Vicingaceae; genus UBA11591. The sequence continues at coordinate 118,599 of JAVJVY010000004.1, read as the reverse complement.
ATATATGCTGGCTAAAAGATAATTGTGAAGTTAGAAAAAATAGGCAATGACTTGGATACCTCTAGCCCTGTAGTTTAAATGAAAAGTTAAAAGTGGTTCCTACTTCGTTTTGAATATCCACCTTACCCCTTAATTGTTCTACCAGTGTGTTTATTAGCTGAAAGCCCAGTGTATGGGACTCTCCTTTTAAAACACTCTCCGGTATGCCAACGCCATCATCTGATATTTTCAATATCAGAATATTCCCCCGTTTTTTTAAATCGATGGCCACAATTCCATGGGATTTATCCGGAAAGGCGTGCTTTAGGGAATTAGAGATTACCTCGTTGACCATAAGTCCGCAGGGTATGGCCTGATCCAGGTGGATTAGCACTTTTTCTGTTTCGGTTAATAGTGATATCTGATTGGTGCGAAGGGTGTATGATTGAATGAGGTTTTTACATAGTTTTCTCAAATACTCTTCGAAGTCAATTCTGCCAAATTGTGATGATTTGTAAAGGCTCTCGTGAATGTAGGCCATGGATTTTATTCTATTCTGACTTTCTTTCAACACATCCCGAACCGCGTCCTCCTGATTGTAAGCGCTCTGCAGATTGAAAATACTCGAAATAACCTGCAAATTATTCTTGACTCTGTGATGAACTTCTTTTAGTAGAATGTCTTTTTCCTTCAGGGACTCGGTCAGCCGAATTTCAGCAAGCGTTTTTTCAGTAATGTCGTGGCCAATGCCTGAAACCTCTTCCACTTCCTTTTTCTCATTAAAAATGGGATTGAGAAAAACCTCATAGAAAGTGGTTTTATTCCTGTCCGCTTTCATTTCTGTAGTAAAATTTACCAATTCTCCTTTAAAAGCTTTTTCATGTGCCTGTCTCCAAATAACAGCTTCCTTCTTTTGAAGGCCTCTGAAATCTGTAAATGGATTGTCTTGATGTTTTGGGGTTCTGTTATAAAGAGTTAAGAATAATTCTGCCAGATTTGAATTAAATGAGGTGAAGCGGTATTGGGCATCGAGTGTCCAAATAATGTGGGATTTGTTCTCGAAAATGGCCTCGAGCTTTGCCGCCTGTTTTTCGTTCAGGACCAAGCTCTTCTTTAACTCTCGCTCAATTCGTTCCTTTTTGCTGATCTCCGCCTTTAATTGGTTATTCAACTTTTCGAAAACTTCGGAGCGAATGCGTTCTTCTTCCAATTCTATGCGCTCCCTAATATCAACAAAAGATACCTCCATCATTTGTCTGTTCTCAAAGAGAATTGGTTTGAGATAGACGTCCAGAAAAACCTCTTTTTTTTTGGTCTTGAAGCCAACCCTGTCAAAATGTTTGATTCCATCACCACCTATCTTGGTCACAAATTCACTAAAAAACCGTTCGGGAAATATTTTTTTTACATTTTGTCCTGACTTGAGTGGTGTTTTTAAAATTTCCCTGGCCCTGACATTAAAATAAACCAGTTCATCGCCCTCGATGATTACAATTCCGTAAGGAGACTGGTCGAGCATATTTTTATAGTTCTGCTCATTCATCTCTAATAATTCCTGGGTTAGAATTAATTCAGTGATGTCAATAATAGTCCCCTCCATGAATTCAATTTCTGCGGTTTTGGGGTTCTCTATCTGAGAGGTGCTAATGGAAACCCAGATCTTATCTCCATTCTTTTTCTGAAGAGCAAGCCTCCTGTTTTTTACAAAGCCCTTTTCTGTTAAAAGGTGTATGTGTCTTTCGCGGTCCTTTTGATCCTGGTATAGCATTCGAGCATCTGAGCCAATTAGTTCTTCTTTCGATTCATATCCCAAAATAGTCGCTAGAGCATCGTTGCATTCAACGATTTGTCCGTTGAGTTTTGACCGGTATATTCCGGCAAGATTTCGCTCAAAGAACACTTTATACCTCTGGTCAATACGGTCCACATAACCCTTCAATTCTTGCTCAAAGGCGTTCACCCTATCAACAAGTTCTTCTCTGCTAAGCTTTTCGTATTTGGTTTTCATTTCACTTTTTTCTTATCCAATCTCACTTCTTTTCCCCCTTCCCAAAGAGAAGTTAACAGTAGGTTTCCTTCTTCGTCATAAGTTCTCCAGGTTCCCTCCTGCAAGCCTAATTCATAATACTCTTCTTTTTTTATTTTTCCATTGGGATAGTAATAGATGTGTTTTCCATTCGGGTCTCCGTTGAGATAAGACCCTCTAAAATTAATTTTTCCATTAGGGAAATAATAGATCCACTCTTCGCTCTTATTTCCTTCTATGTAATTTCCTTCTTCACGGTGATCGCCCATTACATAAAACCAAAATCCTTCCTTTCTCCCATCAATATACTCACCTTTTGTAATAACACTTCCTGAATCGCTATACTCCACTGCTTGTCCGTCTTCCCTTCCCCTCCAGAATGATTCTTCTCTCCATAGTTCGCCATTAGGGTAAAACCATACCCAATCGCCATGGGGTTTTTCTTCTTTCTGATACTTGCCTTTCTGCTCTACTCTTCCGTTTGAGTGATAAAAGGTCCAGTTCCCTATTCGCAAGCCGTCTTTGTATTCTCCTTTCGCCCTGATCTGGCCCTCGTTGTAATAAAATTCCCAATAACCAATTCTTTGACCTTCTTTGTCCAGTTTACCCTTGGCTAATAGCGCATCTTTTGAGTAAATCTCCACCTTTTCAATTCCTCCTTTGGAATCAAATGTCTTAAAACTCCCCTCTTTTTCTCCCAAATAGTTATAGGTTCCCTCTGTCTTTATACCCCCATTCTCGAAATAAGTTTTTCTTGTTTCCAAAAGCGCAAGTTCTTCGGGGTTCTCCTGAACTACACCGTCCAGATATAACAATGCCACCATTAACTTTCCTTCCCTGTCATATTCCTTATAATACCCGTGGTAAATATCATTCCTATACCTTATTTCGCGTTTCAAGGAACTATCGGCAGGATAAAATTCACGCCAGATTCCCTGTCTTCCGAGATCATTTTTTCTGTTGATTCTCTCCTTCTTTTTTATAAAACCATGATCAAATGTGGTCATGGTAATAATTCGCCCATCTTCGGCAAACTCATAGGCTACACCATCTTTTATGCCATCTTCATAAATCACAACAGCCTTCAATTCGCCGCTATGAGCGTAAAACGATTCACTTTTTCCATGTAACTCATTGTTCCGGTATCTCTCAATTTTTATAAGCTTGCAACTATCGTTATATAATTTAGTGGGGCCGTTCTTTACACCTTTGGTATAACTTATTTCTTTCTTTAGGTCCCCATTTTCGCGGTAAAACTTCCAGTTTCCTTCCAATTCTCTATTTTGTCTATTTCCTTCGGATTTAAGTATCCCCGTTTGGTAAAAAGCCCTCCAATAGCCTACTGGTTTTCCATCGTGCATTTTGCCAATACTTGAAACTGTCCCATTCTCGAAGCGGAAAATTTTTTCTATGGTATCATTCTGCGCCTTTATGGTATTATAGAAAAATATCAACCACAGAAAAATTAGAAGATGGGATATTGTTTTAACCATCATTATATATATATACTCTTTAATAAAGTAATGTTATTACTATTAGGGCTGTTAATTTGTTAAAATTAATCCTAATATTTTTTGGTAAAGTTTATTGTAAATACTTAACAACACTTTATAAACAACAATGGACATGTTTGAATCTTGATTTTGAGAATGCTATGTTATACATTAACAAACTTTAAAACATGAATATTATAGGTAATGGTTTATATCTATTTGCAAAAAGTAAACTAACAACTTGTTTGAAAAATACCACTAACTCGTTGTTAAAGCACGTGCAGGTGATTTAAATAATTCTATAGGGGAGAGTATTCTTGTTAACCAAATAAAATTGTGTTGTTTTTTTGAACAACCTTTTTGACTTATTAACTTATTACATTTGAAAGATGAAGCAATTAGCCATTGGAAGTGACCACGCAGGTTTCGAACTAAAAGCAGCGCTTATAGACCATCTTTCAAAGAAGGGTTATAGTGTTAGAGATTTTGGACCTAAAAGTGCAGATAGAACGGATTACCCCGATTACGCCCACCCTGTTGCAAGAGCCGTTGAAAAAGGAGAATTTGAGCGAGCAATATTAATTTGCGGCAGCGCAAATGGGATTAGTATGACGGCCAATAAGCATCAGGGAATTAGGTGCGCCATCTGCTGGACACCAGAAATAGCTCATCTGGCAAGAGCTCACAATGATGCAAACATCATTGCATTGCCGGCTAGATTTATTTCCTTGGATTTAGCGAAGGAATGCCTGGAAAAGTTTTTGAATACAGATTTTGAGGGAGGAAGGCACCAGGATCGGGTGAGAAAAATTGGTTGCTGATTATTCCAGAAGCAAGTTTGCAATGAATTGTTCAAGATCCCCCTTAAACTTTGAATAATACTCTCCGGTTCCCGGCCCATAAAATCCGGTGTGAACCTTACGGATTTCTCCATTCTTATCAAAAATGACAGCCGTGGGAAACGACGTTATCTCACCTAACATATAAAAATCTTCCGACGCTTTTTTCTTAGAGGCACTACCCCCATAAACAATGGGGTATTCTACCCCGGCACTTTTTTTAAAATGGGCAATTTTTTCAAAAGCCTCAGGCACGAGAGAAACTTTTTCATAAGAAACCCCCACGATTTCCAGCCCTTCTTTATGGTACTGACGGTATAATTCACCGAACAATCTACTTTCGTCCGCACAATTAGGGCACCACGAACCCATGATCTGAACAATGGTTACTTTGTCTTTAAGGCGATTCATATCAAGCACAAATTCTCTGTCATTTGACCCTAAAAAAGAGAGGGTGTTCAAAGGCTTTTTCAGGTCAAATGAAGTTAATGAATCAGGATGCCTCAATGTTGCGGAACTATCTCTGGTCGCGGTCCATTTTTCAGACCAGTGGTTGCCTGACCAAAACTTCCCATCCAGACTTCCATCCCTTCGCATTTCAGCCTTAAACAAAAAAGCATGGGATCCATCAAAACAAGACATGGCCAATTGATTACCGGCAGTATTTCCCTCTAAATAACGGTAATCACCCATTTCGGTTAAAAAAGTTCCACTCGCGCGGTCACCATTTTGGTAGAATAAACCGATGGCTTTGGTATTATTAACAGAATCAGGACTAAAAGTTACCGACCATTTACCCGAAAAGTCGGCATTACCTCTGGTTAAAAGATCAAAGCGACGAATGGAGTCTTTAAAAACGGCCCTGAAGGGAATGGAATAATCCTCTCCCCTGTTGCGGTCAATCCACCTGCCCTCCCATACGGTATCTCCAATCACTTTGCCATACAATAATGAGTTGAAAAAGGGCATAGAGATTAATAGGCTATCGCCATTTAAGGTGATGTCCTTTATTTGAATCCTCTCCTCGGCGTTAAAAATAGTAAGGCACATACCCGTGTCGTTTGCGGCTACCTCAGCATGAAATGGAATAACAACCTGACCTGTTTGTAATTGGAACAGCCACATCCCACCCCTGAGCCCGGTGGTTGATGAATCATCAAGGGGATTGACCTGATGACAAGAGGCCAGGGTAATTGCTAAAATGGCGAGATACTGCAGGTTTGTCATGGAGAATTCTTGTTGACGCGAAAATAAATTGAAAATATCAAGTTTAGCAGGCATTAGACAGAAAGTTTAAAGACTTAGAATTCAAAAGATTTGCTAATTTTGATCGAAATGATTTTCATGGTCCTCAATATACTTCTAGGCATGGTTGGCCCCTGGCAAATTGTCATAATCGTTGCAGTGGTTGTGCTTCTTTTTGGAGCCAGAAAAATTCCCGAGTTGATGAAAGGCGTTGGCAAAGGCATAAAAGAGTTCAAAGACGCCACTAAAGAGGGCGCTGAGGATGAATCAGAAGGCAAAAAAAAGCCCTGAAAAAGCCCTAATTTTTCATTGTGATAGATTCATTTATCAAAATTAATACCGCCATTACAGGCGGGGGGCATTCTCTTTCCGAAATTGTTCGAGCGCTTTTGGATGATATTAGCGCCAAGGAAGACTTGAATGCATTCGTTGAAGTTTTCTCTGATACCGCGATGGCTCAGGCAGAAGAAATAGACAAACGCGCATCGCAAGGAAGGGCGGGAAGGCTTGCGGGTATGATCGTTGCCATTAAGGACAACATCTGCTATGAGGGGCACCAGGTATCAGCGTCATCAAAAATATTGGAAGGATTCACCTCGCTTTTTAGCGCCACCGTTGTTCAACGATTAATAGAACAGGACGCGCTCATCATTGGAAGAACGGCATGTGACGAATTTGCCATGGGAAGCTCAACCGAGACATCGGTATATGGGGCAGTAAAAAATCCCAAGGACAAGACCCGTGTGCCGGGTGGGTCATCTGGTGGATCATCTGCCGCGGTGGCAGCTGGCCTTTGCCACGTTGCGTTGGGATCTGACACGGGAGGTTCTGTTAGACAGCCCGCATCGTTTACAGGAACCATTGGCTTTAAACCAACCTATGGTCGCGTTTCAAGGCATGGCCTTATTTCGTATGCCTCATCCTTTGATCAAATCGGCCCCATTTCTAATGATTTGCGGGATTTAGCGCTGGTTATGGAGGTCATTTCCGGAAGGGATGAATACGACAGTACCTTGGCAAGCAATGAAGTAGACCAATATGCCTCATTTTCAAAACCCATCGAAAAAAAGAGATTCCTCTATTTTAAAAGCTATCTCAATCACAAAGGTCTTGATGCCGAGGTTCGAAACAATTTTTTCTCATTTACAAAATGGCTTACCGAGCAAGGTCACGAAGTAATTGAAAAAGATTTTTCGTACGTTGACGAACTCGTACCGAGTTACTACGTCCTTACAACGGCCGAGGCCTCTTCCAATCTTGCGCGCTACGACGGGATTCGCTACGGATATCGAAGCAAGGGGACGCATAATTTAAAGGAAACCTATACCAAATCGAGATCTGAAGGATTTGGACTAGAGGTTAAAAGACGCATCATGCTTGGAACTTACGTCTTGAGCGCCGGTTATTATGACGCTTATTACACAAAAGCTCAGAAAATTAGGCGTCTTGCAAGGGACCAAACGATGGAACAATTCAAGGCAGCAGATTTTATTATTGGCCCCACCTCGCCTCATACTGCTTTTGAGCTGGGGTCTCAGACAAATGATCCCATTAAAATGTATCTCGAAGATATTTTCACTGTTCAGGCAAATATTTGCGGCCTTCCCGCCATTTCGTTACCGCTTTCAAAGCACGTTAATGGCATGCCTTATGGCATGCAGGTTATGGCCCCACCCTACATGGAGGACAGCCTTTTATCAATTTCCAATTGGCTAATGAACAATAAGTCGTTGGAAGATTTGTAATAATGGCGAGTAATTCGACGCTTTAAAAGAAGAAGCTTGCAAAGCTCAACCAGTAAAATGAATAAAAAAACGCACCACCTCCTCTTCCTGCTAATCTTCATTGGCGCCCAACTAATGGGCCAGGAAGCATTAAACCGCACGCCAATTCCCGACTACACAGACGAACTAAATGCATATTCGAATCACCTTGACTCGTTTATCATCAACCTGTATTACGGTGAGTTAATTAAGGCTTCGGCCGAAGAAAAGACCCCTAATAAAGCCTATTCCGAAGCAGAACTCGACTCAATGTATAAGAGGGGCCTTGAGATACTCGATGCGCAAAGCCCCTTTAGCCTTGAATACAACAAGTATACCTCTGCCTTTATCAATTTGTATGTTAACAGGCGCCCCTCTCTAACGCAAAATTGCATGGCCTTGTCGCGGTATTATTTTCCTGTTTTTGAAGAGTACCTTGATAAATACGACCTACCCCTGGAATTTAAATACCTGGCCATTGTAGAATCTGCGCTGAACATAAAAGCTAGAAGCCGCGCGGGCGCGGCGGGCCTCTGGCAATTCATGTACAGAACCGGAGTCGTCTATGGGCTTGAAGTAAATTCATACATCGATGAACGCCACGAACTATACGCTTCGACGGATGCCGCGTGCAGATATTTCAAAGACCTGTATGAGGTATACGGCAATTGGGAACTTGTCATAGCCGCGTACAATTGCGGGCCGGGAAATGTGAACAAAGCCATCAGAAGATCAGGCGGAAAAAGAACGTATTGGGAGATCAGGTCGTGGCTTCCCAGAGAGACACGGGGCTACGTTCCGGCCTTCATCGCGGTTAATTATGCCATGAACTTTGGTGGGCAGCACGGACTGCATCCAACAAACATCGATTCCCTCGACCTTATTACAGACACAATTCACACCAAAGGCCCCATCGACATGCGATTGATGAGTCAGTACTTCTGCGCGGATTTTAACCACCTGGCGTATTTGAATCCGGAGTATAAGCTAGGCATGATCCCGGAAGACAATAAGAGCTATGTGCTGCGAATACCACTCCCCCTATCGAACGCTTATTTGGCTGAAAGAGCGCTTTTTGAGCAATATGCTTCAGGGCCGGAGACGCCCGCAGAAACTGTGTCAACACCCCCCACTCCATCACAGCCTACAGGAAGCCGGCAGATACACACGGTAAAAAGCGGAGAGGTATTGGGGGTCATCGCAGAAAAATACGGAGTAGGCCTTAGCAGGGTCAAAGACTGGAACAACCTTTACTCGTCTAGAATTTATGAGGGCCAAAAGCTAGTAATCTACAGCGACAAAGCGATTACAAAGGAGGTATTGGGCACCCCATCAGTCAAGCCAGCGGTTCAAGAGAATCCGGACTACCGCTACCATACCGTAAAATCAGGCGACACGCTTTGGGACATCGCCAAAATGTATGACGGATTGACCGTTACGGAACTAAAAAGACTCAACAAAGGACTGGACCATCAACGCCTTAAGCCGGGAAGTAGGATCATCGTTTCGACAAACAGTTAACATGACGATTCAGTCGCACGCCTGTATTTTATTACTAATCCTCTTTTCATCGTGCATGGACATGAATGAAGAAATTCTTCCCCCCGGAACCGGCAGTACGGGAGACGTTTTGGTGGTAATGGACAGCACTATGTGGGCAGGAGAGAGCGGACGAGCCATCATGTCTTGCTTTGCGGCGACACAAGATGGGCTTCCACAGAGAGAACCTTATTTCAATGTCATCCGAGTGACCCCGGATAATTTTGCACAACTATTTAAAACGACCAAGAATATTATTCTCCTGGAGGCAAACAAAAAACACGTGCCGTCAAAGTATGGCTTTCAAAAAAATGCCTGGGCCAAGAATCAGTTGGTACTGACGCTATTCGCAAAGGGTGACAAAACCGCCGGGGCCATCATAAATAACAATTGTGAATTATTGCGGGACAGGTTCCGAAATGAAGAATATAAAAGACTTATTCACGCTTATAAATCACTACAGGACCAATCCGTGACCAGTCAGGTTGAGGAGGTATGCGGCATGAGCCTGCACTTTCCATCAGACTATACCATTGCAAGAAAAGAGGACGACCAAATATGGCTTCGAAAAGACTTTCAGCATCAGGGTCACCAAATCAACATGGGCCTAATTATTTATACAAAACCGTATTATTCCCAAGAGCAGTTTAATACAGATTCGTTGGTTGCGCTGCGCAATGAAATTACAAAGATGGTTGAGGGGCCAAATCAGGGAAGCTACATGACATCTTATGCGGAATTTCCACCCATCTCCAAAGAGCTTGAGATCAATGGCAAATACGTGAAGGAGATCCGAGGATTATGGAACATGAAAGGGGCTTTTATGGGCGGCCCTTTCGTACAATACACCTACACCGATACTAGCGGAAAAGCCATCATTTATATAGACTGCTACGTATTTGCCCCCAAGTTCGATAAAAGAGAATACCTCAGAGAATTGGAAGCAATTGCCCTTTCTGCCCTTACTATTTGACCTAGATGATTAAAATTTCACGAACTTGGTAAGTAAAAATAAGGCATTGGCCCGGAAATCAGACCTTACTCAAAGCGTTAACGAAGAATTAAATTCGTTTTCGAGAAGATTTTACACAAATCAACTCTTGCAGGGTCTGGCGGTCTTTTTTGGAACGAGCCTGATCTTATTGGCCTTTCTAAGTGTAAGCGAATTCTTATTGCGCAACAGTTCGAGCGTAAGGCGAGTACTCTTTTATACATTTGTTCTTGCCGAATTTTCAGGACTTATTTATTTGGTCTCCATTCCTTTGTTTCGGGTTTTTGGTTTAGCCGGAGCTCTGAAGCCAAAAGAGATGTCTAAACTGGTCGGGGAGGCCGTTGGCAAGATAGACGATAAATTGCTTAACCTGCTTGAGCTCAGAGACATGCCCCGATCAGCAGTGCTAAGCGCTGCAATTCGGCAAAAGTCGAATGAAATTCTTCGCTTTCCTTTTGCAGATTCAGCCAGCATTAAAAAAGGCATTAGGTTTTTACAAGTATCCGGCATCGTTTTAACAGGCGCTATTATCGCAGCAGCAAGCTTTCCCCAAGTGATCGATTATGGGACAAAGCGAATCATCTATTTTGATAAGGAACTGGCTCCACCTGCACCTTTCGAATTTGTTGTTGAGGGCTTTCAAGAGCTCGCGGTTCGAAATGAGCCCTACGAAATTACGCTCCTGCTCGAAGGACAGCTGCTTCCCAAGGATGTTGCGATATTTGTCGACGAGGAAAAAGACGTTCTGCGCAGATTATCTTCCAATAAGTTCGAATATACCATTAGCAATGTAAAAGAAGATTTTAAATTCCAATTCACGGCAGAAGGATTCAAATCGGAATACTACCAGGTTCATGTGGAGAAACGACCTGTGATCAATAATTTTTCTGTATCGCTGGTTTATCCGACATATCTGAACAGAAAGACAGAAACACTTAATAATGTTGGAAATCTCACCATTCCAGAAGGAACCAGGGTTCAATGGAGAATAGGGGTAGAAGACGGGAATGCGGTAGAACTGTCTTTTGGCAGAGGGCGAAAAATTCTCAAAGCTAATGAGGGCGCCGCGTTGTTTGATAGTACATTTCGTTCTGATGCGCGCTATTCTATGCAAGGCACCGCGGTCAACAATTTGAAAAGCGATTCAATATCTTTCCGAATTGACGCCCTGCCCGACCAGTACCCTAACATTGACGCCAGAGAGGAGAAGGACAGCCTAAATGGAATAAGTCTTTTTTTAGGAAGGTACAGCGATGATCACGGATTAACGTCCTTTCGGTTCGCCTATTTCGCCGCGGGAGAGTCGACCCCGACCTATGAAAAGCTGAAGCTCAGCTCATCGACAATGAACTCCGATTTCGCATACGAGGTTGATTGGGGTCAGTGGGATTTGAAAAAGGGTGAAAGGATAAAGTGTTTTTTTGAAGTTGGTGACAATGATGGAATCAATGGGATAAAGTACAGCAGGTCGCCGCTATTTTACTACGAAGTTCCCGATAACGAAGCGCTTGCTTTAAAACGAGACGATCTGTCCCAGGACATTGAAGACGCACTTAAGGAAGTGCTGAAAGAATCCAAAGAAATCAACAAGGAGATAGACCAGCTTAAAAAGGACATGTTGGACAAAAAGAAACTCGATTGGGAAGAGCGGGAAAAAATAGAAAACCTGCTAAGAAAGAACGAAGCGCTAAAGCAAAAAATGGATGATATTAATTTAATGAATGAGCAAAAAAACACCTTCGAAAACCGAATGGATCGTTCGCCGGAATTAGCCGAAAAGCGAGAACAATTGCAGCGCCTAATGAGCGAAGTATTGGACGAAGAGATGTTAGAGAAGATAAAGGAGTTGGAAAAATTGTTGGATGAGATAAACAAGGATCGTCTTAATCAGAAAATGGAAGACATAGAACTTAGCAATGAGCAGTTGGAAAACGAGCTGGACAGGTCGCTTGAACTATTTAAAAAACTGGAATTCGAGATAAAGCTGCAAGAAGCCATCCAAAAAATAGACGAATTGAGCCAGAAACAAGAAGAAGTTGCTGAAAACGTGGACAAAGAAGGTATAAACGATTCAAACAAGGAAGAGCAAAAAGAGATCAACAAGGAGTTTGATGAATGGACGAAAGACCTGGATGACCTGGAAGAAAAGAATAGTCAATTACAGGAAAAGCAGCCCCTGGAGGATCAGCGGGAGAATATAAGTGAGACGAAGGAGGAGTTGAATGAGGCGAAAAATGCCATGGAGAAAGGCCAAAAGAAGAAGAGTGGCGAGAATCAGAAAAAGGCTGCGGGAAAAATGGCAGAAATGAAAAATAGCCTTAAGGCGACCCAGTCCAAGATGAAGGACAAAAAAACAGAAGACATAAAGAGCCTGAGGAACACGCTGGAAAATCTGATTGAGCTATCATTTAACCAAGAGGCATTAATGAATGAAATGGCCAGCATTGAGGGCGATGCCCCGAAGTTTAATGACTTAACCAAGGATCAGCGGGCCATCATCGATGGCCTTGAAATCGTTGAAGATTCTCTATTAGCATTAAGCAAGAGGGTCAGTGAAATCGAAGGAATAGTAAACCGCGAACTGGGCAAAGCGAACCAAAGCATGGATCGAGCTCTTAGGGCCATGACAGAGCGTAAGCTGGGAACGATGGCTATTTATCAACAAAATGCCATGACGTCTTTAAACAATCTTTCGGTATTGCTAGATGAAGTAGTAGATCAACTGCAAAAGCAAATGATGGAATCTATGGGTGGCCAGTGCAAGAACCCCGGGAATTCGAAGCCTTCGGCCTCTTCATTACAAGGCCTTCAAAAGGATCTCAACAAACAACTTGAGGAAATGAAAAAAATGATGGAAAAAGGTGAGAGCGGTCAAGGGGGAATGGGCAAAGGCGAGGCAGAAAAACTGGCTAAAATGGCTGCCGAGCAAGCAAAGTTACGGGAAGAACTTAGAAAGTTGGCGGAAGGCTTGGGAGAGGGCGAGTCGGGCGAGATTAAAAAGATTGGAGATTTGATGGAAGAAACGGAAAGAGAAATTGTTAATAGGCAGATAAGCAGGCAGACCCTTATGAGGCAGGAAGAAATTTTAACAAAACTTTTGGAGTCGGAAAAGGCTGAAAGAGAGCGAGATACAGAGGAAAGAAGAGAGGCTCAGGAGGGGAATGTTACAAAAAAAGGTAACCTTTTAAATTTAGAGGAGTATTATAGGTCACGCAATGCCGTGCACGAGGAGATCGTTAAAGAGAACATCTCGCTGAATCGGTATTACGAACAAAGGGCAGAAGAATATTTTAAAAGCTTATCCGAATGACTGTGGCGCCGCTGGAATCTAAAAAAATTCAACTCGCATCCAAAATGGAGAATATTGCAGAAGTTGAGAATCTAATAAATATAATCTTCGAAGACCACGACCTTAGCGTCGATTATTATGGCAATATGTTAGTGGCGTTGACCGAAGCCGTTAATAATGCCATTGTCCATGGAAATAAGGGGGACGAGTCTAAATTGATTGACCTTGAATTTAAACATAAAGGCGATGAATATTTTTTCACAATCCGCGATGGCGGAAAGGGATTCGACTTCGAACACGTTCCAGACCCGACAAGCCCTGAGAACATAGAGAAACCCGATGGTCGTGGCATCTTTTTAATGCAACATTTGGCCGACAGGGTTTCTTTTTCTTTTGAAGGAAGAGAGGTGGAGCTTGTCTTCAAGGCCTATTGATGCAGAATGCCCCAGCTTAGGTTTTTTGATGACAGGGTGAACAACGGGCTGTCCGTTAGCGACGATGAGAGAAATTGGTTGTTATCGATCATTAATGCTGAAGGGAGAAAATTAGGGGACATTAATTTTATATTCCTGAGCGACGAAGGGCTGCTCGAGATAAACAAACGACACTTAAATCGGGACTATTTTACAGACACCATTACGTTTTCGACTGGGATCGGAAGGCGAGTTTCCGGGGAGTCATACATTAGTTTGGACCGGATTAAGGAGAATGCAGCGCACGCAGGAGTGAATGTGCGAGATGAGCTGCACAGAGTTTTAGTTCACAGCTTGCTGCACCTAATGGGCTACAAAGATGTGGAACCTGAGGAGTCAAAGAAGATGACTAGCCGGGAAGATTTTTATCTAAATTTGCGCAATTGGTAATGTTTCACGTGGAACAATATGTTTAAAGATAGATCTTATGATGTGATTGTCGTTGGGGCGGGCCATGCTGGATCCGAGGCGGCCGCGGCTGCAGCAAACTTGGGTTCTAGCGTATTGCTGATTACCATGAACATGGGAACGATTGCGCAAATGAGTTGCAATCCGGCGATGGGCGGAATAGCGAAGGGGCAAATTGTTCGAGAAATAGATGCCATGGGCGGCTATTCTGGAATTGTATCTGATAAATCGGCCATTCAGTTTAGAATGTTGAACAGAAGCAAGGGCCCGGCCATGTGGAGTCCGAGATCACAAAATGATCGCGTTATGTTCGCTCTGGAATGGAGAAAGATGTTAGAGGAGACACCAAAAGTGGATTTTTGGCAGGAAATGGTTACTTCAATTATTGTGGAGGGGCACAAGGTGACGGGCGTTCGCACCTCACTTGGAATTGAAATACGAGCGAAAACGGTCATATTGACCAGTGGGACCTTTTTAAATGGCCAGATTCATATTGGAGAAAAATCCTTTGGTGGAGGAAGAACTGGCGAAAAGGCTGCGCTGGGATTAACAGAAGACCTGGTTAGTTATGGCTTTGAGGCCGGGAGAATGAAAACCGGAACACCTCCTAGAGTTGACGGAAGAAGCTTGGATTATTCTAAAATGGAAGAACAGCTCGGTGATGAACATCCAGGGCGCTTTTCTTTTTTGAACGGGAAAAGGAATCTAGAGAATCAAAGAAGTTGTCACATTACTTACACTAATCCAGCAGTGCACGAAATCTTAAGAGATGGCTTTGATCGCTCTCCTATGTTCAATGACAGAATTAAAGGAATAGGCCCTCGATATTGTCCATCGGTTGAAGAAAAGATAAATCGTTTTGCTGATCGTGACCGGCATCAGATCTTCGTGGAACCCGAAGGCTGGAATACTGTAGAGGTTTATGTGAACGGTTTTAGCACTTCTCTTCCGGAATCTGTTCAATACAACGCACTGAAGAAGGTTGTGGGCTTCGAGAACGTAAAGTTCTTCAGGCCGGGATACGCAATTGAATACGATTACTTTCCACCTACTCAATTAAATCATTCCTTAGAAACCAAGATATTGAAGAATTTGTTCTTTGCAGGCCAGATCAATGGAACAACGGGTTACGAAGAAGCCGCCGGCCAGGGCTTAATGGCCGGAATTAATGCTCATTTAAATTGTGAGGAAAAAGGGCCTTTGGTGCTAGGACGAGAACAAGCATATATTGGCGTTTTAATTGATGACTTAATAACCAAGGGAACAGACGAGCCTTATCGCATGTTCACTTCTAGGGCAGAATTTCGCATATTGCTAAGGCAGGATAACGCTGACGAGCGTTTAACGCCATTATCATATGAATTGGGTCTTGCCAATGAAGATCGCATGCGAAATTTGGAGCGTAAAGGAAATGAAAAGCGAAGTCTTCGAGCCTTCATGGATAAATCAAGCATAAGCCCAGAGGAAATTAATCCGCTATTGATTTCAAAGGAGTCAAGCCCGATAAAGCAGAAGGTAAAACTGTCCAGCTTGGTGCTCAGGCCACAGCTCAGCATAAAAGATTTACAAGCGTCACATAATAAATTATCCCAGGCACTAATGGGTCTGGAGAATGAGTCCGTAGAACAGGCAGAAATAGAAATTAAATATGAAGGCTACATCCTGAGGGAAAAAGAGCTCGTAGATAAGATGAATAGGCTTGAGGCCGTCCAAATAGACGCTTCATTGGATTATGATAGGATTAAATCATTATCCATGGAGTCCAGACAAAAGCTAATGAAAGTTAGGCCCACCACCTTAGGCCAGGCGTCGAGAATCAGCGGGGTTTCGCCCGCAGACATTTCGGTTCTTATGGTTCACTTGGGGCGTTAGTTCCACGTGGAACTTTGAGCCTTACGGATTGTATGAGGTTTAACAATTAAGTTTAGGCAGAAGAAAAAGTTCTCTTCCTTTGTGAATTGTTAATCCTTTTTTCTACTTTTGTTTAATATTATGTTTTCAGAATTAAACAAAGTAGCGAATAGCTTCACCATCAAAGACCTTGAAAACCTCTCGGGGATTCAGGCCCATACAATTCGAATTTGGGAAAAAAGGTATACCATCCTCAATCCTGAAAGAACAGAGACCAACATCCGGCACTACGACCTGCAAGACCTTCAGAAGTTACTCAATGTGACGGCCCTTTACAATAGAGGCATGAAGATCTCAAAGATTGCCAAATTGAATAACGACGAGCTTCAAAATACCGTAAGGGAGGAGATTTCTGTCGGACGCGGTGAAGATCAATACGTTGGCTCTTTAATTCTAGCGATGCTTAACTTTGATCAGGCACAATTCGAATTTATCTACAACCGCATGACGGCCGAAACATCGTTCAGAAGGGTCTTTCTGGATGTATTTGTTCCACTGCTGCACAAACTTGGACTGGACTGGCAATCACACAGCATTACCCCTGCACATGAGCATTTTATTTCCCATCTCATAATGCAGAAACTGCACATAAATATTGAACGCGTTCAGCAAGCGAAATCAACAACCGAAAAAAAGGTTTTTGCCCTCTACCTGCCAGAAAATGAGATTCATGAATTTGGATTACTATACATTCATTATGAACTCGCCCTTAAAGGATACCACTCCATATTTTTAGGACAAAGTGTGCCCATGTCGAGTCTTAAGCCAATCCGACAGGTTTATGATGAAGTGTATTATATAAGTTACTTTACCGTCCAGCCCTGGAAGGAAGATGTGGTTAAATACCTCGAAGACTTTTATTCTGAATTCTTAGCAGATAATAACGATCAGCTTTGGATTCTGGGTCGAAATACCACCGAAATCACTGTACCGAAAAGCGTGCAGCGTATCTCAAAATTTGAGGGCATCGAAAAGCTTATTGACAAATTGTAAGACCATTTGCCTGCAAATTGTTTAAGAAAACATTAATATTGTTAAACAAATGATAAAGATCAGCATCATAGGGTCGGGCTTTTCCTCGCTTGCCGCAGCTTGTTACCTCGCTAAGGAGGGCTACGACATTGACGTGTACGAAAAAAACGCTTCTCTTGGAGGAAGGGCCAGGGTGTATGAACACGAAGGCTTTCGTTTCGACATGGGCCCAAGTTGGTATTGGATGCCCGATGTTTTCGAGCGCTTTTTCGAGGATTTTGATAAAGCACCCGCGGATTATTATAAACTAGATCGCCTCGACCCTGCCTACAAAGTTTATTTTGATGATGGCTCGGCAATAGAGATTCCTTCTTCACTGAACAAACTATATGACATTTTCGATCAGGAAGAAAAAGGAAGTTCAACAAAATTGAGAGAATTTTTAGAAGACGCCAGACAGAACTATAATGTGGCCATTAAAGAGCTGGTATACAAACCCGGCATTTCGCCCATGGAACTGGTTACCCCAAAGACGATATCAAAAATTAATCAGTTTTTCTCTAGCGTTCAACACGAGGTTCACAAGCGTTTTAAGAGTGAAAAACTTCGAAAAATCCTTGAGTTTCCGGTCCTTTTTCTTGGCGCCAAGCCTTCAGATACCCCGGCTTTCTACAATTTTATGAATCACGCCGATCTGGCTCTTGGCACTTGGTACCCGCAAGGAGGCATGTTCAAAGTGGTGGAAGCCATGGTTGATCTGGGCAAAGAATTGGGTGTAAAATTCCACACCATGGCCAGTGTCGACAACATACCAGTAGTTAACGGTAAAACTGCCGGGTTGATCGTTAACGGAGAGCTAGTACCTTCTGATATTGTGTTGAGCGGTGCGGATTATTATCACACCGAAAGCCTTCTTGACGGAAAATGGCGAATGTATTCTCCCAAATATTGGTCAGGTAAGACATTTGCGCCATCGGCCCTTCTTTTTTATGTCGGCTTTAACAAGAAATTAGAGAACCTTAGGCACCACACTTTGTTTTTTGACAAAGATTTTGATGCCCACGCCAAGGAGATTTATGACATTCCCTCATGGCCTAAAGACCCACTCTTCTACACCAGCTTCCCCTCGGTGACCGACGCAACGGTTGCCCCTTCGGGCAAAGAGTGTGCTTTTTTTCTAATACCCCTTGCACCTGACTTAACAGACAGTGAAGAGCTGAGAACCAAGTATTTTAACATGATCATGGATCGATTTGAACAACTCACCGGACAAAAAGTTCGAGACGAGATTCTGTTTCAAAAATCATACTGTGTATCAGATTTTAAAAAGGATTACAATTCTTACAAGGGTAATGCCTATGGAATGGCTAACACCTTGCTCCAGACAGCTTTTTTGCGACCAAAAATTAGAAGCAAAAAGGTTCACAACCTGTTCTTCACCGGCCAGTTGACGGTGCCGGGTCCAGGTGTACCTCCGGCATTAATCTCCGGCAAAATCGCCGCAGAACAAATAGTTAAACACTACGCTAAATCAAACGCTCATGTTGCAGTTATTTGATAAGGTTTCCTTAACATGCAGTAAGTCGGTGACCTCAACTTACAGCACCTCTTTTTCTACGGCAGTTAACATGCTGTCGCCATCGATCAGAGGGGCTATTCACAGTATTTATGGTTTTGTGCGCTTTGCAGATGAAATTGTCGATACGTTTCATCATTCCGACAAGGCCTACTTGCTCGACAAATTCGAAAATGATTTGAACGAGGCGCTCCAAATGGGAATAAGCTTAAACCCTATACTTCATTCTTTTCAAATTACGGTCAAGGAATACGAGATAGACAGGCACCTGATCGATTCTTTTATGTCCAGCATGAAAATGGACATCGAGAAGAAAAATTATGAGTCACGGGCTGAATATGAACAGTACATTTATGGCTCTGCTGATGTTGTAGGACTGATGTGTTTAAAGGTTTTTGTCAGCGGAAACCAAGAGCTTTATGAGGAGTTAAAGTACAGCGCCATGAAACTGGGCTCAGCTTTTCAGAAAGTAAATTTCTTGCGCGATCTGAAGGATGATTCAGAGCTCCTGAACAGGAGCTATTTTCCGAATGTCGATCTGCGCGCCATGGATTCCCCGACCAAGCAAGCCATTATCGAAGAAATAAGTGAAGATTTCAAAGAAGCCTACAGCGGAATTATTCGCTTGCCACAAAGCAGCCGATTTGGGGTTTACACCGCATACATTTATTACCGCCAGCTATTGAAGAAATTGGAAAAGACTGAGTCTCACCGAATTTTAGAAACAAGGATACGCGTGAGCAACCCCACCAAACTTGGCCTGTTGGCAAAATCGTACGTGAATGTAAAAATGAACCTGCTTTAAGACCATGACCCTGCTTTTTGCAATTCTAATAAATGTTTTCTTCATGTCTTCAGATCATGAGCCCATGGAAGATGTCAGGCTGGCGTTTCACAATAGCATGAAATCTGAAGAAAAGCTCAGTTTTTTTCTCGAAAACAATGCCTTCCCCGATAATGGTGTAACGGATGCTTACAAGGGACTGAGTAAGGCCATGATGGCTCAGTATACCTATTTCCCCTTCACCAAATATGAATTTTTTCAGCAAGGAAAGGGCATGGTGGAAAAAGCCATCAAACTTGATCCAGCAAACCCCGAGCTCAGGTACGTTCGCCTTTTATTACAACTAAACACCCCGTCTTTTTTGGGGTATAGATCTGACATAGACAATGACCTGGCCGTATTGATGGAGGCATTGGATAAAGGCTTGTTTGACAAAAAATGGAAAGCTACCTTTGTAGCAAATCTGATTGAGAGCAAGAGTCTCACGTTGGATCAGCGATCCAGCCTATGTGAGCACCTTGCGGGTTGATTTTTTAACATGAGCACGCTACCCATCCTTGTTTTTTTGGTGACTTTCAGCTTCATGGAGTTTGTAGCTTGGTTTACGCACAAGCACGTTATGCATGGCTTTTTATGGAAGTTGCATAGGGATCACCATACGCGCGACAACAAAGGACCTTTTGAAAAGAATGACTCGTTCTTTTTGATCTTTGCCACACCCAGTTCCATTTTTATTTTCCTGGGTTCTTATTTGGGCTTACCCATATTATTGGCAGTGGGCTTTGGCATCGCCGCCTATGGCTTATGTTACTTTTTGGTGCACGACGTTCTAATTCACCAACGCATTAAGTGGTTTAGAAGGAACGATAATTTTTATTTCCGTGCCATACGTAAAGCGCATAAGGTGCACCACAAGAAATTAGATAGGCATGACGGCCAGTGTTTCGGTATGTTAGTTGTGCCACTCAAGTATTTTAGGGAAGATTAATTCAGCACACCAAGAGACTGTAGCAACGCAGCGTCGATCAGGTTCTGAAAATGAAAAAGGGTAAACGAAGTGTACACAAACCCTTCACTTACCCTTTACCATAGTGACCCCGGAGGGAGTCGAACCCCCAACCCTCAGAGCCGAAATCTGATATTCTATCCAGTTGAACTACGGGGCCGCAAAGCAGCGAAAATAGGAAAGAGAATTAACAATTCCATTTTTCTGTGCATTATTAGCAGGGAACGAAATTTTAAAGGCTTACCCGACCCAGTTACCCGAGAGATAATTGGTGAAAAGAATGATCTGCAACAAAAGATTAATAAGGTAGAGGCCAGAGAAAATAAAAGACCGCAGCATTTTATGTTGAAAGAGAAGGTAGAGACTTGCGTATGAAAGCATCAATAAGAAGTATAATAGGGAACTAGTTATTAGGGAAAAATAATAGCTGAAATAAACATACAAATAAGGAATTTCACCACAAATCCCTAACAAGAATAGGGCGATAATCGCAGAAACGAAAAAAAGGCGAACAGATTTTTTAGTGAGCCCTTGGTGTCTGTAATTATGTGCGAGTAAAACCGTGAAAAATGGGGTTGCGAAGACATAGCGATTCAAACTCATTAAAGTGGTAACCCCCGTGTCATCTAATCCCGAAAATAGAATGGCAACGATTGAGACAAGGCACAAATAGGCCACTGAAAAAAGGTAATGGGAGGGTACCGTCTTACTGGTTTGCATAAACTTTCGGAATAAAAAGACAATCAAGAGTAGTGTGGTCATAACACCAACCAGCAGCGCCAAGCCGTCAAGCCATAATAATTTAGCGCCGCCCCAGGTGGTAAAAGGCAATTGGGGAACAGACAATGTTCTATTCCATATTTCCTGAACCTTGAACATTGCGAAGAATTCGCCAGTTTCGAAAAAGATGAGTAATTGAGCCATAAAGGTAGCGGCAAGTGCTACACTCATCAGCAAAGCGAGTTTCTTTAGCTCTTCTCGCACTGAAGAACCCCGGAAATTGAGCACAAAGAGAATAATGAATGCAGGAATGAAAACAAAGGATGAAGAACGCGTTAAACAAGCCAAGCAGACTCCCAAAAGGGCTATTCTAAAGTTGTTCTTCAAGCCATAGACAATCAGCGAACCACATAAGAAAAATAGCCCTTCGGAAAAAGGAACGTAGCAAAAGAAAAGACTGGGAATGGACAAAAAAAGAAGCAATTCGACGAAGCTGAACTTGATGGTTTTTTGTATGAAAAACAAGCCAGTGAGGGTGAACAGGCCATTCAGCAGACTAATTCCTAAAGGCCCTATAAAGCTATACCGCCACAGATAGGGAAACAAAGGAAAAAATACAACATTTGAATAATCGCCGGGAATATAATTATATCCGCCAAAAGCGATAGAGGAATACCAGTTTGCGTCCCAATGCTTGAGTAGTTCAGGCATGGGAAAATTGTCGATCACTCCAAAAAAGGATAATGCCATATAGAGCAACGTAAATGTTAGCCCATGAATTGAGATTGCAAGAATAAACTCCCCTAATGCAGAAGATGTTAAACGGCCTATTATACCTTGCGATTCCAATGGTTTATTATGTTACGTGCCTGAGGAATTCTCAAACTAACGAGTGACGATTATACTGAATTAATTATAAATGTCAATTCAATCAAGAACGTTTGTTAATTCGAGACGGGCTCATTCAGGAAGTTGTTTTACGATCAAGCGCCATGTATTGTAAATGATGTTGTTCAATAAATCAAGACTTCAGCCCCAAACACAATAATTTTTAAAAGAAGATGTTTACTTTTCAGGCTTAGTAAGCCACAGAGAACAATGCGCATCACCCTATTTTTAGGAATTCTTTTATTGCACCTTGCGGCCATTTGCCAGAACGCGGAACTGGGTATAGGTCAGTGGAGGGAGCATGTGCCATATTCCAAGGCCAATTCGATCAGTGCCGGAAACGGAATGGTTTATTGTGGCAGCGAGGCGGCCTTTTTAGCCTACAACACCAATTCAAAAGAACTTAAAAGGTACACCACCATTACGGGATTGAGCGATGTTGGCATTGAATTACTCAAGCTCAACAAGCTTACCAATTCGCTGGTGGTCGCTTACCGGAACGGAAACCTTGACATTGTTGAAGGTGGCAGGATCACCAATATTGCTTTTATTAAAGACGCCAACATCATAGGAGATAAAGGCATATATAATATACGCTTTGAAGGTGCGATCGCTTACTTATCGTGCGGGTTTGGCATCGTTGTGCTCGACTTGAGAAGGAAAGAAATTAAGGACACATATTTCATTGCTAAAGACAGCAAGCCACTGAAAATCAACGATGTATTCGTTTCAATCGGGGAAAACACATTGGTGGTGGCAGCAGAAAACGGCATATACAGAGGAAACCTGGACAACAATCTTTCCGATTTCAATTCGTGGATTCGGGACACCAATCTTCCCGCAAATGAATTTCTGCTGGTTGATTCCTTTGCCGGCTACGAAATGTATTTGATGGCCACCCCTGTTTTTGATTCCAACATCGTTTATGGTAAACAGGGCAGTACTTTTGGAATAATCAGCCAGCTGGGATCTTCCGGAATTAACGATTGGGTTCGCGATGGCAAGCAGCTAATTGTAAGCAGGTATTACAGCGTTCAGGTGTTGGACGAGGCCTTTGATCAAATCACCCTGTTGTACGAATACGACGGCGGCAGGAGCATGCAACCGGCCCAGACGGCATTTGATGGATTCAGCTATTGGGTAGCCGATCAGATCAATGGATTCGGACGCTTTTACAGCTGGGGTGGAACAGAATTACTCACACCCAATGGACCGAATGCCATTAGCTTAAATAATATATCAATTAACGAAGGCATTTTATGGGCAAGCGCGGGCTTGCTTGATCCTGATTTCAGGTCTTCCACAAACCCGCCCGACTTTAATCAATACAGTGCACTTTCCTGGAGCGGGTTTAATCAATCCAACTACGCCTTGTTATCTGGGTCCTATGGGTTTGTAAAGATCAAGATCAACCCTTTTGATCCCACCCAGGTCTTCAGCGGTTCGTGGGATCGGGGGTTGTTGGAGTTAAAGGACGGAGTTCCCACAGTGATTTACGATCACACAAACAAGTCGACCCTGGGCCACACGCTTTCGGCCGTGGACGCAGGAAACATGGACCAGACAAGAATAGGGGGGCTGGACTTTGACGATGAAGGAAATTTATGGATAACCAACTCAGAAGTTCCAAACGCACTTTCGGTAAAAACGGTTGATGGAGATTGGTATACATACAATTTAAGCGCCTACGTTAATAGCTTTACCATTGTAGGAGAAGTTCTTGTTGCGGAAAATGGGTATAAGTGGATATTGCTGAATCGCAACAAAGAGATTATTATTTTCGATGATGCCGGAACACCAGAATTCCTGGCCGACGACCGCTTAATGGCACTAACCGGGCAGGAAGGATCAGGTGATATACCCGGAGACCGCATAAATTGTATAGCTCAAGACCGAAGCGGAGCTATCTGGATCGGAACCAATGAGGGCCCGGCCGTCTATTACAACCCTTCTTCGGTGTTCGAATCAACCAATGATTTCCAGCGCATTTTTGTTCAACAGGACGGGCAAACTCAGATTTTGCTCGAAACAGAAAACATTCGGAGCATTGCCGTAGATGGGGCCAACAGAAAATGGATTGGGACGGGTAATTCAGGAGCATACCTTATGTCAGAAGACGGCGCAACGCAGATCAATCATTTCACATTTCAGAACAGCCCGTTATTTTCAGATAATATCAGCGACATTGAGATCAACAACACAAACGGTGAAGTATTTTTTAGCACGGATGCCGGCCTGATCTCATACAAGGGGAGCGCAACAGAGGGTGGAGACGATTTTAAGGACGTACAGGTCTACCCAAATCCTGTTCCTCAAGGGTATTCTGGGGTGGTAGCAATAAAAGGACTTGCTCAAAATGCCAATGTCAAGATCACCGACATTGGCGGGAACTTAGTTTTTGAAACAACAGCCAACGGGGGCCAGGCAGTTTGGAACGGAAACAGCATAAGCGGGAGAAAGGCCTCAAACGGAGTTTATTTGGTTTTTGCCAATGATCTTAGCGGTGAGTTTCATCAAGCGGTGAAATTTTTGTACCTGGCAAATTAGTCCGTGACTTATGCGCTACAGAACCATCCTTCTTCGCAAAATTAAATACAGCGATCGAAGCCTTATCATTCAAACTTACAGCAGAGAAGAAGGAAATAAGAGTTTCTTTTTAGGCTCTCAACACCTCAAGGGAAAGGGGCGGACGCCAATGCATGCGCTGTCAATTCTTGACATCGTTGCTAAATCGGGAAAAGGCAAGCTGCCATATGTAACCGAAGTTTACAATTCAAGCCCTTTTGTTTCGGTTCTAGAAGACTTTCATAAATCGGCCATTCTGATGTTTACCAATGAGGTATTGTTAAAGTGTCTGGCCGATTACCAGGAAGACCCGGAACTGTTTGACTTCGTTGAATCGGCCTTGGTGGAATTTGATAAATCGGGCGAAAACCATGATTTCCACTTGCAACTGATGATCGGCCTCTCACGCAAATTGGGATTTTCTCCAAGGGGGGACTATTCGTCAGAGACGCCCTATTTCGACCTTATCGAGGGACATTTTTCTACAGACCAGCCGCTACACAATCACTTTCTTGAAGGAGATGAATCTCGGATTTTCAGCGAGATGCTCAATGAGTCATCGAATTGGTCATTAGCCGAAGAGCGAAACAACTCGCAGCGACGCCGACTGCTCACGGCCCTTCTCGATTATTTTAGAATACACATCGCGGGATTTCATGAGCTGAAATCGAGGGAGGTACTCGAGACCATCATGCGTTAATTTTTCTTGATCAACGTTAAGCCCGTGTGATAAAAGGAAAAGGCAAGTTTATCGGCTTCTTCATCGAGTAATTTGGCAATTGGCTTGCCGCTGCCGTGACCGGCATCGGTTTCAATTCGAATCAGGCATGGCAGCTCACCGCCGGTGCACTCTTGAAGCGTTGCGGCGAACTTGAACGAATGAGCAGGCACTACTCGATCGTCATGATCGCCTGTGTAAATGAGCGTTGCAGGATAGCGGACCCCTTTTTTCAAATTGTGCAGGGGGGAATAAGACAATAGGTTTTTGAAATCTTCCGGATCCTCACTACTTCCATATTCAGGGATCCAACCGTGACCAACCGTGAATTTGTGATAGCGCAGCATATCAAGCACACCGACTCCCGGCAAGGCCACCTTCATTAGGTCCGGACGCTGTGTCATAACCGCACCGACCAGAAGGCCTCCATTAGACCTGCCAGAGATCACCAGTTTTTCTGAAGACGTATAGTTATTGTCGATCAGGTATTCAGCCGCACTTATGAAATCATTAAAAACGTTTTGCTTATTTAGCAGCATACCCGCCTTGTGCCAAGTTTCGCCGTATTCACCTCCTCCCCTTAGATTAGGAACGGCGTAAATTCCTCCATTTTCAAGCCAAGGAATGATGTAGGTGCTGAATCTGGGGGTTATGCTAATATTGAACCCACCGTAACCGTAGAGCAGAAGTGGGTTTTTGCCATCCATTTTTATACCCCTTTTATGCACGATGAACATTGAAACAATCTCACCATCTTTAGAGGGATAAGTCACCTGTTTTGATTCGTATTCCTCTGGATTGAAGGAGAGCTTTGGACTGAAGTAGACCTCCGAAGTGTTGGACGCCACGTTATATTTGTATATAATTCCCGGATAAGTAAATGAAGAAAATGACCAGAAAAGGATGGAGTCTTCTTTTTTACCGCTAAACCCCCCGGCACTTCCCGGCCCGGGCAGGCTTATTTCCTGGGCATTTTTTCCACCCTGATCAAACCTCGTTATATGGGAAGTGGCTTTCTTCAGGTAGGAAGCAAATAAATATCCCCCGGCACTTCTTACGCTTTGTAATGGGAATTGCTCTTCCGGAATCAGGTCTTGCCAATTGCCCTGCTCGGGGCTTTCGGGGTCGACGGATACAAGTCGATAATTAGGCGCGCCGATATCAGTTCTGACTAAAAATCGGCCAGCAATGTGATCTACCACGCTTGATTTATGATCAAAGCCAGTAAACAGCGGCGTAAAGCCCTGACCATTTTCGGGTAATTTCTTATAATGACATTCATAACCGTCAGTACCATCAGCAATATACAGGATCAGGTAATTTTCATCCTCTGTGACATCCACGGAATTGTATCGGTTGGGATGTTCTTTATCTTCAAATACCAGGCGATCTGACGACTGATCAGTCCCGAGTTCGTGGTAATAAACGCTTTGATTGGAATTAGAAGCAGAATAGTCGGCACCCTTTACAGGCTCAGGGAAGCGGCTGTAATAGAACCCATGACCATGCCAATCGGCCCCCGAGAATTTTACCCATTGCAAAGAATCACTCATTGGACTGGCCGAGGCGATATCAAACACAACGAATTCCTGCCAGTCTGAGCCTCCTTTGGAATAAGAAAGTGTGACGAATTGGTCGTCTTTGGAAATACCGGCAATCCCTACGCTGGTAGTTCCTTGGCCATCTAATTCATTTGGATCAAGAAAGACCGTTTCAACGCCACTTTCTACGTGCTTTCGATAAATGACACTTTGATTTTGCAGGCCGTTGTTTTTGTAAAAAAAGACATATTCTCCGGCGCGTATCGGAGCGCTATAGCGCTCGTAATCGACCAATTCCTCGAGCCTGGCTCTTAGGGCGGTTCTTTCTGGGATATTTCCCAGAATGCTATCGGTAAGAATGTTCTGCCTTCTAACCCAATCGGCGGTCTGGGCAGAAGTATCGTTTTCCAGCCAGCGATAGGGATCGTTTATTACTTTACCGAAATAGCCGTCGGCCTGATCTATTTTATGGGAATCGGGGTATTGAATTTTCATGTCTGATCCCGCATGTTGGCAGGCCAGTAGCAGAATTGAAAAAAGAAGGGTTAAGAGGCTGATTTTCATGAACGGCGAGTATGGGATTCACCGTAAAGAAACAAAAAGAAGTTTAATCAGGAATTAATTATCCTCGAGCTTAACGTGTGACCAGTTTTCCCCTGATTTGATCCTGTAAAGCTGCATTTCGCTGATTCCAAATTGTTTGGCAAGAATTTTAAGGCGCGTCTTTCTGTTTGGATCAAATATCTTTTTCTTTAAATGAAGAACTTGAGTCGACGTCAGTTTATGTCCCTTTTGAGGTTTACGTAAAAGGCGTAGTTCCCGAGCCTTTTTTACGTATGGGCTACCCTGCTGGTGAAGTTCCATTTCTCGTTTAGTGGCCCATTTCAAGTTGCTAACATGGTTGTTGACTTTATTGTAATCCAAGTGAAGTACAAAAACATCATCTTCTCTTTTCACGGTTAAGAAATAGTGGGCAACCAAACGGTGTACATAAAAAGTCTTGTCCTTACCTTTTGGCCGGACCTTCAAAATAGGGTAACCCCCGATCAATCCACCTTTAAGGATGTTTCCCTCGGAAATGTCGGTTTTAAAACTTTTGACCCTACCGTAATTTGAAACGGCATATTTGAGGCGTATTCCGGGTGGAATTAAGTCAATTTCCTTCCACACCTCGTCACTAAAGGAGCTATTCATGGCTATAGAATAAGAGTGTGAAACAAATATAAAAAAAGAAGCCTTGTCTTTTACAGACAGGAGCCAGGCAATATTACCGAATAAATTTTAGAGAAATCGCTTGAACGCCCTTGACCATAAGGGATAGGTTATACCCTGAATAACAAGAACCGAAACAAGGCCAAGTATTCCTTCCTGAACATAAGTAAAATAAGGAAGTACGGTAAATAAAAAAAGCGCAAAAATGATGCGTGCCACATCAAGAGCCACGTTCATTTTATTCAAGATTTTATAGTAGCCCTTTCGTTCAAAATCCCGGTATTTCATTTTGGCCTTTTCGGCGGCTCTTTTCCGGGCCTCTTGCCTTTTCTGCGCATTCCATTTATCGTTGTAATAGTGACTCGGATACTTTTTAGTGTTAAAAGATCTTGTGGGATCTCCTCCTGATTCGCTCAGCAACAAGTCCTTGTAAAATTCATAGGCCTCGTGTAGAAGCACAAACTGTTCATGCGAGCCGGGCCCGGGGTTTCGATCGGGATGCAGGATCTTGGCTCGTTTTCGATAGCACACCTTTAATTCTTCGGCTGACACATTGTGGTGTATGCCAAGAATTTCATTGTATTGATCCATCCTGGTTTTCATGACTCAATTCAACGAAAATTAAGGATTATATCTTGGGGCAATAGATAATTCACTTGAAAATCAGTTTGGAAAAGGATAATTTGGCTGATTCCCGACGCATTGCACCGAGCAGCTAGCGTCCTGTGATTATGAAAGCAATTCTCCATACAATTGTTGTGATCTTTATTTTGGGCATTACCTTTTGCCAGGCACAAAAAACAGACATTTTAATCCTTAAAAATGGGGATCATATCACCGGTGAGGTCAAAAGGTTGGACCTTGACATCTTGCAGTTCAAGACCTCGACCATGAGTACCGCGAAGGTGAAGTGGTTCCAGGTGAGTAACATATACGCGCCAGACAAGTATTTTCAAATAGACCTGATTGACAAGACACGGATTTACGGCAGTCTGGATAGCGCTAAAAGCCCCAACACGTTAGAAATAAAAGGCGAAATGGGAGTTTTTACTGTTTACACAGAGAATGTCGTAACCATTATCCAAATGAAGCAAGCGATTTGGAGCAGGTTTTCAGGTGACCTCAGCGCGGGCCTGAGTTATACCAAAGCCAGCGATGCCGTTCAGGCAAATGGATCGGGAACCATTTCATATACCGAAGACAAATACAATGGAAAGATCGAGTTCAGCTCGATCCAGTCAATCCAATTTGACAGCATTTTTAACCTAAAACAAGATGCAGGCATAAATGTTAATCGAATGATCAGTTCGACTCAATTCGTGACTTTATTCGGCACATCTCAGCGAAATACTGAGCTGGGCATTCAATTGCGTTCAAGTGCTGGAGGGGGCTATGGATATGATTTGATCCATAGTAATATCGCCAGGGTCAGGTCGATCGTAGGAATGTCATTCAACCGCGAGAAAGGCTTGGGAGAATCGCCATCTACCTATAATGGCGAAGGCCTTATTCGAGCAGAAGCCATGATATTCAAGTACTCAGACCCCGAACTTCACCTTAACACCCATGTAAATTGGTATCCGAGTTTGACTGTGCCTGGCCGCCATCGCTTAGAGATTGAATTTAAGATACGAATGGAGGTGGTCAATAATTTCTTTATTGAACTGCGGTATTATAATAATTTCGACAGCAAACCCGTACAATCGAGCACATCTAATAGCGATTATGGAATTATAAGCAGCCTGAGTTATACTTTTGGGCTGTAGCTTTCAATGAAAACTCTTTACATCAATGCGCGCTTTTTAACTCAACCAATCACGGGGGTTCAGCGCTTTGCCATCGAGGTAAGCAGGGCATTGGTTAAAAAAGGCATCGACCTGGTCTTCTTATGTCCGGAAGGGATTATTCACAGGAAAATATCTGAAGAATTGAATGCACAAGTGATTGGAAAATGGCAAGGTGTTGCTTGGGAACAAATTGACCTTCCGCGCTATTTGAAAAAGAAAGGAAGTCCCTTATTGATCAATTTAGCCAATATGGCCCCTCTTTTTTACTCCAATAAAGCCGTGGTCCTGCACGATGTTGCTTTTATCAGAAATCCGAAGTGGTTTAGCCGAGTATTTGCGCTTTGGTACAGAATTGCCATACCTGTGATCCTTAAAAATAGCCGTTCAATCCTCACGGTCAGCGATTTTTCAGCAAGAGAAATCCGCTCTTTATTTCCCACAATTGACGCTAGATTAAGTTCCATTGGAAACGGATTGCCCAATTTACCTATGCCCCAGGACTTGAATAAATTTGCCCAATATGAGCCTTATTTTTTGGCCTTTGGCGGAAACAATGAACGAAAGAATTTGAACTTGGTTATTTCTGCCATACAGATGGATGCTCGGGACGAGGTTAACTTGCTGGTTATTGGCCGGGATTCCGCAAGCTTTAGCAAGGGAAAAAAAAGACCCATTGAATTTGCAGATAACATTCATTTTCTTGAGGGGGTCACAGATCATGATTTGGCAAGGTTGTATTCCAATGCCACGGCATTGATTTACCCCTCACTTTACGAAGGCTTTGGCCTGCCCGTGCTCGAAGCCATGTTTTATGGATGCCCGAGCATCGTTAATAACCTGGAGGTATTTCATGAGAATTTCGATGATAATGTGGCTTACCTCAAAGATGCATCTCCCGAAGCCCTGTTTGAGCTTTTGGTTCGAGTAAAGAACGATACCTCGTTTCGCGATCAGATTCTTTCCAATTCTGCTGAAATCATCGAAAAACATACTTTTAGCAAAGTAGCCGACCGAATTTCGGCGGCGATGTCAGAACTATGCAAATGAACATTCAGGAAAAAGAGCAAAAGGAAATCGATTTTTGGCGTGATTCAACCGAAGAAAAACCTTCTGTTTTCTCTGTTCCCAATCTCATCAATAAGTTCAAAGAGGCCGACATTTTTTTGGAGAAGCTAGTGGCGCATGGAGCGATGTTCAAAAAAAGTCATGCTATTTTAGAATTGGGTGCAGGTCAGGCCTGGGCATCTTGCATGGTGAAATTCTATTATTCCGACAAAACAATAAAGGCCTCTGACATATCACCTTACGCCATAGAATCTGCCAAAAAATGGGAGGCGATATTCAAGGTAGATTTGGATGGGGTATTTCAGGCTAAAAGCTATGATACCGGCTTGGAAAATGAATCGCAAGACTTGATTTTTTGTTTTGCCTCAGCACACCATTTTATAAAACACCGCAGTACTTTTTCAGAGATGCACAGAATCATGAAACCTGGAGCCGCTCTGCTATATTTACACGAACCGGTTTGTAGAAATGCATTTTACACCTTGTCTTACCGGCGAGCCAACAAAAAACGACCGCAGGTGCCCGAAGATGTCCTTCGCTACCGCCATTTACTGAAGCTAGGGCGTGAAGCCGGATTTGTTTCAGGCATGTTATTCGCACCAACCATCAAGAACCGAAGTCCCTTTGGCACAATGTACTACTGGGTGCTGGCTAAATTGCCATTCCTACAAGGACTATTGCCCTGTACAGCAGATTTTATTTTTATCAAAAAATAATGAGAGTGGCTTATGTTCAGGATTGGTTTACCGTAGATGGAGGCGCCGAAAAAGTCACTAGAGAAATTTTACGCTTATTTCCCGGGGCCGACCTTTTTAGCCTGGTCGATTTTATGGACGACGAGGTCAGGGCAGACGTCTTGGGGGGAAAAAAGGGAAAAACAAGTTTTATTCAGCACCTTCCAATGGCTAGAAAGGCCTATCGTTGGTACCTACCCTTATTTCCAAAGGCCATTGAAAGCCTAAAAGTGGACAAATACGACCTTATCATCAGTTCGTCATATTCTGTTGCCAAGGGAATAAGGACGAATTCTAATCAAAAACACCTTTGCTACTGCCATAGTCCGATAAGATATGCCCACGATTTGAAAAATGAATACCTGCGCGATCTGAGCAGCAACAAACTTATTCGTTGGCTCATGAACCTTCAACTCGAGCGCATTGCCCGATGGGATATCAGCACCAGTGAGCGGGTAGACTGCTATATCGCAAATTCGGGAAATGTTCAAGAAAGGATCGCCCGGCTGTATGGGCGAAAAAGCGAGGTGATCTACCCCCCTGTGGATTTATCTGAATTCCATATTGGAACCAAGACCGACTACTATTTAGCTTCGTCGCGGCAGGTGGCCTACAAGCGAACCGACATCATAATAGAGGCATTTAAGCAGATGCCCGATAAAAAATTGATCGTAACGGGCAATGGTCCGGAATTGCAATACTTGAAAAAACTTGGAGCGAAGAGCGAAAACATTTTAATAAAAGGGCAAGTTCCAAGAGAAGAATTAATTGAGTTGATGACAGGGGCTAAGGCATTTATCAATGCCTCAAATGAAGATCTTGGCTTGTCGATCGTGGAAGCTCTGGCGAGCGGAACACCGATTATTGCGTTTAAAAAGGGAGGTGCTTTGGAAACCACAGAAGAAGGCGTGTCAGCAGTGTACTTTGATCAGCAAGAATCTTCTTCGGTAATGGTTGCGGTAAATCAGTTCGAGCGAATTAAATTAGCAGATCCCAAAGCACTGAGAGAAAAAGCAGAAGCCTTTGGTGCTGAGCGTTTTCAAAGAGAATTTAAAGATGCAGTTAACTTATGCCTGGTAAGCTAAAAATCACACATCAAGTATTCTTTGTGATGACGGCCATTGTGGTCACGTTCCCTCTCTGGCCATTGCGATTTTCAGCGGGGATGATCGTTCTTTGGTTTTTATCGGCCATCGTTCATTTGTCTTTAAATGGCAGAAAACAATGGAATAGAAATTCCGGGTTTTTTGTGCTTTTTATTTCACTATTTGCGCTTTACGCGATTTCTTTTTTTATGTATGAAATGCCGAAAGGCAGCGAGCACTACTTGGAAAGGAGGCTCAGTTTACTTGTTTTTCCACTTGGCTTTTACCTGGTGGATCCAGGTTTCCAAAAAAAACAACGAAGCTGGATATTACTCTGTTTTGAGTTGTCTTCATTTGTGTTGACGGCATTCATCGCAATCAAAACCATTCCCTTGATCATAACGCATTGGGATGCGCTACAAACAGGCACAGGCTTTAACTGGGCATTTAGAAATCATGTAGAAAAACTCGTAAACATTCACCCCACCTATTTGTCAATATTCCTGCTTTTTGCTGTTTTCCTTAAGGTTTTTCGAATGATAGAGAAGGACATGAATCAATCATGGTATGCGGTGGTTTGGAATGCATTCCAAATGGGTCTGATGTTATTGTGTTGTCTTTTGCTTTCAGCTCGCGGGCCTTTGATCGCCTTTGGTATAGCGCTTACCATTTTCTTTTTCCAGGTTAATTGGAAAAGGACCATTATCGGTATAGCCGCAATATTACCGGTGGTGGCCCTGCTCTTTCTCAATGTCCCAGCCATTGGCGGCAGATTCAACGAGCTCATTGAACCCAGGGCTTCTTCGGAAGAAGTCCAGATGAATTCCACCAATATCAGAAGAGAAATCTACCGATGCTCAAAAGAGATCCTTGAACAAAATTGGCTCAGCGGAATTGGGATAGGCAATGTTCAACCGGCACTCAACAAATGCTATGAAGCCAATGACCAGGAAAAATTGATGCGAATGGAATTCAATACCCACAACGAATACGCTCATACGTGGATCTCCAATGGTATCATAGGCATTTTTATTTTCGTTTTAATGCTGCTCCTCCCGCTGATTCATAGTTTCCGGATGAGAGATCTTCCCTATCAAGCTTTTCTCATTCTGATGATTGTTTGCTTTTTTACCGAAAATGTTCTTGCCCGTCAACACGGCGTTGTTTTTTACGCTTTTTTCAATACGCTTTTTGCCTTTCATTTAATTTCTCCCCTTAAGGACTAATTTTCTATTTTTAACCCTATCCAATTGCTATGGCGGCCAGGTATTCCCAGTATATCAAGCTCACCCATTTTGTCGGGGACTTGTTCATCCTGAATCTGACAAATGTTGCGGCTAACTATTTCAAATTCAAGGATGTCAATGTATTTGAAAGCCCGAAGCACTTCTTTATTATTCTGATCAACCTGGTCTGGCTGGCCTTGGTCATATTTATCAGGCCGTATCAAATATCCAGGGTAACCCAAGTAATCAGGGTTGTGCGCACTCAGTCATACCTCATCGGACTTCACTTTCTTTTCATATCATCCTTCTATTTTTTTGCTAATAAAATTGGTTATAGCAAGGAGTATATTCTGGCTTTCTATGTTTTTCTTTTAGTATTCAGTGTATTGTCTAAATCAGTATTTGTCATTTTAATAAGGCGCTTTAGAAGAAAGGGGTTTAATTATAAAAAAATAGTCATTGTTGGATTTGGGAAACTCAGCAGCGAATTGGGGATGTTTATCAACGATCATCCGGAATACGGATACAAATTACTGGGATATTTCGGCGATAAGGAAAATGGTGTTGAACTATTGGGGAACTACAACGATGTAGAGCCTTACGCCTTGAAAGAGGACATTGACGAAATCTATTGTTGTGTTCCTGTGACCGATAATACCATTACAGGCCGATTGGTGGATTTTGGAGAAGAGAACTTGATCACGGTAAAACTATTGACTGATTTCAGGGAGTTTTCCTTCAAAAGGATGGAACTCGAGAGGTACGGGGACTTCCCGGTCATTAATCTGACATCCAGCCCACTCGATGACGGTGTAAATAAACTTGTAAAGCGAGCCTTCGATCTTGCGATTTCGCTTTTTGTACTTGTCTTTATTCTTTCCTGGCTCACGCCAATATTGGCCTTACTCATCAAATTAGATTCGAAGGGGAAGGTCTTTTTTAGACAAGAGCGCACCGGGATTCGCAATACTGCCTTTATTTGTTACAAGTTTCGAACCATGACCAACGGAACAGAGCCGCTTCGAGCTACACGAATTGGCTTGGTTCTCAGAAATTTAGGGCTCGACGAATTGCCTCAATTTTACAATGTGTTGATTGGGGATATGTCGGTAGTTGGCCCCAGGCCACATATGCTGGCTCATACCGAAGAGTTCAGGACACAAACCGACAAATTCATGGCCAGGCATGCCATCAAGCCGGGCATCACCGGACTTGCTCAAACCAAAGGGTATCGTGGAGAGATAAAATCAACAAAATTCATGCAAAACAGGGTGGCACTGGATCGCTTTTACATCGAAAACTGGTCGCTATTTTTAGACATTAAGATCATGCTAATGACCGTTAAAGGAGTTTTTCAGGAACCAGAAATAAGCTCAATTAATTGAAACTTGGAGGAAGGAGCCTGGGACGAATTCTGGCTTCAATTTTTGAAGGCCGTCATTATGCGGCGCTTTGGCGTTCTTTCCGGGTATATGATTTTCCTTTTTATCGGCTCTCAAATTATGTTCTTTCTACCGGCAATTATCCATGTGACATCAAATTGCATTTAAAGGGAAATAAACTACAAGCACGACTGAATTCCCATCACGATCTTCTGACGGTTAATGAGGTGTTTTGTCGTGAGGATTATCCCGTTAGCGGAGATGAAAAGACCATCATTGACATCGGGTCGAATATTGGCATCAGTGCACTGTACTTTTTAAATGCCTGTCCCGAAAGCAAGCTATTTCTCTTTGAGCCAAATCCCGCCAACATTGAGACGCTCCGCGCTAATATGGCACCTTACCCTGAGAGAGTTTCAATAGAAGAATATGCCGTTTCAGATAGTTCAGGAATGCTTCGTTTCGGCGTAGAAGAAAGTGGGCGGTATGGAGGCTTAAACCTTGAACTCGAACGCCAGATAAAGGTCAAATGCCTTGATATAAACCAGGTTCTAAGCGAGGTATTGACAAGCTCAAATTCAATCGAAATACTTAAGCTCGATACAGAAGGGGCCGAAATAGACACGATCAATTCAATATCGATAGAACACATAAATCAAATTGACAGAATCTACTTTGAAGAGGGGGTTTTATCCAGACTCAAATTACTTAAAGGCGAGCTGTTTACAGAGTTTACTTTAAAAAGCAAAGGCAATAGCCATTACCTATCGAGACGTGAGTTCTGAGCCCGGTCACAAGTGGTTATGTGCGGTAAAATAGCTATGTTTGCCGCCTGAGAAAACCCTCTGTTCTTGCCTGCCGAATACATATATCAGCGAACACCACTTTCTAAGCATATTTACCTGACCTGGACACTGGCCATAAAAAGTCTGAAAGTAAGGTATAAGAATTCAGTGCTCGGTTTTGTCTGGAGCATGCTGACACCATTGTTATATCTGGCTATATTCACTTTTATATTCAGCCAGGCTTTTTTTGACATAGAGAACTACCCGCTCTTTGCGCTGACAGGGCTAATTTTTTGGAATTTCTTTTCCAGCGCGACTGTCACCAGTGTCAATTCCGTAATTGATGCCAAGGGCGTGTTAAAGTCAATAAAGATTCCGGCGATTATCTTGCCAATAGCCGAAATGATCTCGTCTAGCATCAACTTGTTGCTGACCTTCGTTCCATTTGGGGCCCTGATGTTCTTTTTAGGTGCTCAGGTAGGTTTTGAAACCCTTCTACTCGTGCCCCTTTTCATACTTTTCTCCATGTTTGTTCTCGGGGTGGGTATATTCATTTGTGCACTCAATATTTTTTTCAGAGATGTAGGCCTACTTTGGACCACCTTGATGCCAGCCATTTTTTACTTCACGCCCATCGCCTATTCCGCAAAACTGATACCAGAGAAATTCCTTTGGTTGATCAACTTCAATCCGGTTTTTCACTATATCTCAGCCTTTCGTGAGGTTCTTTATTACAATATTGTACCATCAGCACAACTTTGGCTTATCATCTCTTCTTTGAGTGTATTTTTTCTCGGCCTGGGGCTCTCGGTCTTCTTATATCTTGAAAAGGGTTTTATTTCAAATTATTAATGGCGGAAATAGCTCAACATAATCAGCAGCAAGTCATGGTAGAAGCCAAGGACCTTCACTTGGGCTTCATGGTGGCCAAACATGGGATCAACAACATGAAAGACTTTCTGTTCACTTTCGGCATCAAAAAGCCGTTTGAGCGCAAGGAAGTGTTAAAAGGGGTCGATCTTACCATATTTAAGGGGGAGTCTTTCGGTATTATGGGTCGGAATGGTAGCGGCAAAAGCACCCTCCTCAGGGCCATTTCAGGCATTATGAAGCCCGAAAGTGGCAGCTTAAAAGTATATGGGAAAGTGGCCCCAATGATGGCGCTGGGAGTGGGCTTAGAACCAGAAATGACAGGTGAGGAAAACATAAAATTACTGGGAATTTTGATGGGGTATTCCAATCGTGAAATCAAGGATTCCATCGATAAGATCATTGAATTCAGTGAACTGAGCGATGATGATATAAAATCTCAGGTAAAGCGCTACAGCCAGGGCATGATGACTCGCCTAACCTTTTCCATCACCGTTGCAAGGGACCCGGAGATACTCATTGTAGATGAAGCGCTTACCGTAGGTGACCTTGGCTTTAAGAAGAAGTGCGCGAAAAGGATCATGGATATCCGTGATGGAGGCGGCACCATTATCTACGTTTCTCACCACCTTGATGAGATCAAGCAAATCTGTAAACGCGGCTGCTTTTTAAAAGATGGTAAAGTGATGAAAACGGGAAATATTGAAGAAATTGCAGATCTGTATAGCCGGGAGGTGAGCAAAAAAAGGCTCTAATGGCGCTGGCTTGCTTTGAAATCGAATCTATAAGGTCTTGAAAAAAACCCTAAAAAAATCCTTAGAGATCATTAAAGGAACCGACCTTATCAGGAACCGAAAATCGTGGAATGCTCATCGTTTTTATGTGTTTTTCTTTTCTTGGAAAGGACAACGTCGCATGGCCAACTTCTTTTTTAAGGCACTGCGTTTTTTGTGGAGGAGCATCTTTGGGGGCAAAGAGGTTGACGACCACATTTACGCCAAGTGGCTCAAAAGGAACCTGCCCTCAAATGAAGCGCTTGCTATTTTCAGGAATCAGCAAGAAGAATTTGATTTTCGCCCCCTTGTAAGCGTCATTATACCGGTTTACAACGCCCCAATGGCTTTTTTGCAGGAAGCTATTGATTCGGTTAAGTGTCAGGTATATCCCAATTGGGAAATATGCATGGTAGATGATGCCAGTACCGACAAAGAGTTGCAAGCGTATTTAAAGCAACTGACCGATTCTGACGATCGCCTAAAAATTAACATTCGAAAAGAGAATGGCCATATTTCAGCGTGCTCGAATGATGCCGTTGACTTGGCTTCTGGTGAATACCTGGCCTTTCTCGATCAGGACGACCTGTTAACCCCAGACGCATTGTTTCACATGGTTCTGGCACTGAACCAAGACGAGAAGGCCATTTTATTGTATTCCGATGAAGATAAGATCGACCGGAACGGCGAGCGCCTGCACCCCCACTTCAAGCCCGATTATGCGCCACACAATCTTTTGTCGCGCAACTACATGGGTCATCTGGTCATGGTTCAAAAAGAGGCGTTTATCCAGGCGGGTAAATTCAGGTTGGGCTTTGAGGGAAGTCAGGACTATGACCTGTGGTTGAGGGTCGTAGAACTCGAAGGTAAAATTGCGCACGTGCCAAAAGTGCTTTATCAATGGCGAATGCACTCGGCCTCTACTGCGGTGAATGAGGATGCCAAATCCTATGCTTTCGAAAATGGCGTGAAGTCGTTAAATGAGGCTCTTGCCAGAAGGGGAATTAAGGGAAGCGCTCAACACCTCGATGGAAGCCCCGGCATCTATAGAATCAATTACCGACTTGAAAGTTCGCCCTTGATAAGCATCATCATTCCCACAAAAAATAATACCGATGTTCTGGGAACTTGCCTTGAGTCGCTGTTTACAAGAACTTCTTACGTCAATTTCGAGGTGATACTACTGGACAATAATAGCGATGAGGAATCTTTGTTTGCTCTTCTTGAGAAATGGAAAGAAGCGGAACCAACCAGATTCAAGGTGTTGAAACAGACCTACGCCTTCAATTTTTCAAAACTCATGAATTCTGCGGCCAAAGTGGCAAAAGGCGAATACCTTGTATTGCTGAATAACGATACCGAAGTGATTCAAGCAGATTGGCTCGAGGTAATGCTAGGCCATGCCATGCAAAAGAACGTGGGGGCGGTAGGGGTCAAATTGCTTTTCCCGAATAACACCGTTCAGCACGCCGGAGTGGTCATCGGAATACAGGGACTCGCAGGCCACACCTTTGTGGCTGCAGATCGAAATGAGCCAGGGTATCATTATTATTTAAAAGCAGTGTCTAATTACAGCGCGGTGACAGCTGCCTGCCTGATGGTTTCTTCGAGACTTTTCAATGAAGTAGGCGGATTCGACGAAGCCCTTGCCGTTGAGTACAACGACGTCGATTTTTGCCTCAAGTTGATAGAGGCCGGTTATTACAATTTGTTTATTCCACACGTTGAACTTTATCACTACGAATCACTAACCAGAGGGCATCCCCACGCGAACAGAAAGGTGTACGACAGGCATAAAAAGGAAGTGAAATATTACACTTCGAAATGGGCCAAATACATCGAAAATGATCCGTTCTACAATCCCAACCTAACCAGGATTACTACCTACTTCGAACCGAATATTCACGGCTGATCACCCCGAACCTCTTTCTTGATTTCTTCCGAATTTTCCCTCAAAAGATGATTGATAAAACGCTCCATCATTTCGAAAACAACAATGTCGGGCTTGTCGTTTTTTACCCTTTCAGGTTCAAGTACCTTTGTCCATGAAAAGCCTGAATAACTGAAATGATTTGAAAGGTGATTTCTGAGATAATCAGCATAGGAATCCCTAACCATCAATAATCTGGGCAGCGTGCTGTCTTGATTGGCATAGGCCACATAACTCACTTCGCTTCCTACCGTACCAAATCGCATCAAAACCTCTGTGTGGACAGGAAATTTTGGACTTAAATGATAGGGTTCCCTATAATACATGGTGTGGAGGTTGATAAGGGCAAGGAGGTCACCCGTATATACTTTACTCCGCTTAATGTTGTATTGGTCAATGCTAAGTGGTTTTGATCCAGGATGATCCTTACCGATGCGTTCCATTATCATCTGATAAGTGAAAAACGCACCAAGTTGATTCCAGTGAGAATCGGTTTTATAGTATAACCTTACAGAGTCTTTTCGAGCCACCAACATATCAAGGGGATCTATCAAGTTTATACTGCTTTCTTTTTTAAGAAAGGCCATTAACTGTTCGCGCTTATTCATTCGACCTTTTTTCGAGAGGCTTTGTGGCAGGTATTCTGGATAAACCGTATGCTTCAACGGAGGCATGATGAAGTAAAAATCGGAACCGTGCATTTTCAAATAGGCGGCCTTTTCTTCCAAATTCCGTTTAATTATATCGAGTTGCTCATCGGAAAACAAACTGTCACCGCGGTACGCGTATCGCACCGGCTTAACATAGATATAAAGCCAATCCTCTTTGCCTATTCTCAGGTGATCAGGTAAAGGTGAGGTTTTAAAAATCCGCAGATGTAGAATATTATTGATGTTGGCCAGTTGATTCCTGAAAGGAAAGTGATCGTCAAAGT
The DNA here is from genome assembly GCA_040220895.1 of Vicingaceae bacterium. Classification (GTDB taxonomy): domain Bacteria; phylum Bacteroidota; class Bacteroidia; order Flavobacteriales_E; family Vicingaceae; genus UBA11591. The sequence goes on along the minus strand of JAVJVY010000004.1, from coordinate 78,090 downwards.
ACTTGTTGTATTTATTCGGAATACTCCAGATGAGCTGATTGAGTGAAGGCATTGGGGCAAGACTTCTGTTCTCTGAGCTCTCCAATTCTTTTTCAGAAAAGAATGGGATGAGCAAAAAGGCGATGAAAACGGACGACAATAGTAATGGGTATGCGGGAAGCTGATATGCCCAGCTCAACCAAGACTTGCGGTAGAAGATCAATAAAACGAAGGCAATAAGACCAAGAACAAGCCCCAGCCACTTGCTGTCTCGACCAATGAAACCATAAAGTGCGTCGGCCCAAGTCTCGTTGAAAATAAGAATTGGAGATTCATTGCTCAGATTGACGTGCATGGTATTTTTTAAAATCTTGAAGTTGGGCAGCTTCTCTATACCAATGGATTTGCTGATAACATTACCCTCCAATTCGCTGGGAGCCCAGCTTATTTCTCGATAAAAACCATTCACCCTGAGGCCCTTGATATGAAAATCAGCACTTTCAGGTCTTGAGAGGACCATTAGCATTTTAATGGCTTCGTTGGCAGGAAGAGGAATGTTGCACTTAACCTTTTCATTTGCCCCAATGTTAAATTTAAATGGAACCACTCCATACTGGCCGGGAACTTTGTTGATCGACACAATCAATTCCATTTCTTTCGCCGAGGTAACAGTGATTTCTACTGATAGGTCCCTGTGCTTATACATGACCTCTTCAAAGGCGAATTTTATCAGGAATCCCGCAAAACCTGAAATCACCAGGGCCAGGGCCAGAACTTTTATATTTTTCAGATCGCTTAACATCAGAACCTGAAATAGATGAATGGATTATATGTATTGTTGACCAGAGATATGGTGCAAAGAAACAATACACCAATATAAAAGGTCAAATAGATTATTTTCATAGGTCGGAAAGCCAAAACGCTTTTGTTCAAAGCCAGATTTTTAAACATTGGAGTGGAGCTTAAAACACCGATAGAAAAAACAAACCAATAAAGTGGGGTTGAAAAATCCGAAACCGTGAAGAATCCAGAGTTTGGATCACTAAATCCCAACATACTCGAAGCGAGCTTAAGCTGATAAGAAACATCTTCAATGCGAAAGAATACCCATGAAAAGAGTAAGACCACAGTGGCATAACTATGCTGCACAACAGCACCTGCTCGCTCCAACAGCCGGTTTAAGCCCAGCCGTTCAATGACCATAAATGCACCATGGTATAGGCCCCAAATAATATAAGACCAACCAGCCCCGTGCCAGAAACCCGTGATCAAAAAGATTAAAAGCAGGTTTCGGTATGTCTTGAATGTGCTGCCCCGGCTTCCGCCAAGGGGAATATACAGGTAGTCAACGAACCAATTCGACAGGGAAATATGCCATCGCCTCCAAAACTCTCGGATGGACTTTGTTATGTAAGGAAAGTTGAAGTTTTCAAGGATGTCGAAACCAAACATTTTTCCAAGTCCAATGGCCATGTCGCTGTAACCAGAAAAATCGAAATAGATCTGTAAGGCGTATCCGGTAATAGCCATCCAGGCGAGTGGAGTTGTTATTTCTGTTGGCCCCAAGGCCAGAATTTCATCCACGGTATAGGCCATATTGTTGGCAATGAGCACCTTTTTACCCAATCCGGTAATAAACCGACGTATGCCTTCAGAAAACTTTTCAATAGAAGACGTTCGGTGTTCCAGTTGATGGGCGATGTCGTGATAACGTACAATTGGACCGGCGATTAGCTGAGGGAAAAGTGAGATGTAAAGACCCACATCAATGAAATTCTTCTGAGCTTTATTTTCCTCACGATAGACGTCAATTAAATAGGAGATGCTCTGGAATGTATAGAAAGAGATGCCAATAGGAAGGCGCTCAGCTTTGAAATTAATTTGTGCTTCAAGACCAATGATGTTTGCGAGTGAATTCAGATTATCTATCAGGAATTCGGCATACTTGAAATACACCAATACACTGAGATTGATAATGATGCCAAGAGTGAGATAGATTTTTTTCTTTTTGACCAGATGAGCAGCTCCGATGGCTCGCCCGATGTAGTAGTTCAGGACAATGGAACCCAACATGATGAAAACCTTTTCCCCTTCTCCCCATGCATAGAAGTAAAGAGAACCAATGAATAAAAGGACATTTTGCCAGGTTCGATTGCGCCACAGGTAATTGCCCAGAAGCAGAAATGGGAGGTACGAAAAGAGAAATATTAGCGAACTGAATACCATTTTACAATTTCCGGGCCAATTCAACCGCCAGGGCGGTGGCCCCTTTTTTATTTAAATGCCCATTGTCGTAAAAGTATTCTTCTTCAAGATTTAAACTCGAAAAGTCCAGAATTTCCGCCCTTCTCTTTACCAGTTCATCAATCCTTTCCCTAAAGCCCACCGCCCTGAATTTGAGCACCGGGGGAAATACAAGTGAGAGTTGGATGTCTCTGGCCAGACAAATTTCAATTATTTCCTCGAGACTTTTAATTAAATGGTCTGCTTCCCCATCTTTTGAATAAGGTTCCATGCCCACATCCTCACCAATTACATTGAATTTCGGTGACCTTCCAGTAAGAATTACAGAACCATGATCATCGATGTTCGAGGTGATGTCGGGAAGGTCCTGCCCGTTCTTTAGGTAATTCAGAGCGTTAAAGAAATTGTCATTTTCTCGGTACATCCAAAAGCCACGCCCCAACCAATAAATTTGATTGGTATGGTCACAAATCTCTCTATACACTTGATTATAAGAAGAATAAGGCAAAAGTTTGTCGTTCCGGAAAATGCCCTGATTGTTCGCTTTAAAGCTTTGAGAGTGGTCAACGGTCAGCAACACTTTTGTGGGAGACAATTCAGATTCGAGCGCAATTCGAAGTACACTCAGATGAAAATCAAGATTGGAACCCGAATAACCCAGATTATAACAAGCGCTATTTGTTGCCTTTTCAATCTCAGCGGCATCCAGATCATTCAAGGCCCTTGAACTTCCAAGAATCAATATTTCCGGATCGATTTTTTTCTCACAAATCAAGGCAATGCGTTGGTCGAATTGCTTAAGCTGAACTCCTTTAGAGATTAGAAAACCGATGGGTTTATCAATGATGAAAAAAAGTAAAAGAAGTACAGCGATGTTTTTATAAAAGCGCCTCATCAGAACTGAAAATAAATAAAGGGTACAGATCGATCGAAGGAATAGAGAACGATCAGCACAGAAATTGATAGATAAACCGTCCACCTGAAAAAGGTCGACCTTGCATTTAGCTGATCGATGATGTCGCCTTTTCGCTCTTCTCTTACCTGAATCACTTCGAGCAGAATGATCATGAATATTGTCGACGAGAATTGAATTAGGTCATAACCCAGGTAAAGAATATGACCACGTAGACTTTCCGAATTGGTAATGATCTCTTGGACATCTGCAATCCAAGAGGTAAATAACCTGGACCAGAGTGTATTAGAAACACCGAGATTATCCGAACGGAAGTAGATTCCAAGTATGCTGAAGATGTTAAAGGTTATAATGATCTGAACAATGCGGTCTAAGCGTGGGAATCGCTGAAGTCCGCTGAGGCGGTGAATAAATGCTTTTGTTTTAGGCATCATTCTAGAGGCGATAATGATGATACTTGTGATGACTCCCCAAAGAATGAAGGTCCAATCGGCTCCGTGCCAAACACCACTCAGAACATATATTACTGCCACATTGTATTGCCAGGGCCATTTGATATTTTTATTCCTGACCAAGGGCAAGAACAGGTAATCCCGAAACCAAGTCGTCAAGGACAGGTGCCAACGGGACCATAACTCTGATAAACTTTGAGCGAGGTATGGGCGCCTGAAATTGGTCATCAGGTCAATACCAAGGATCTTGGAAGCTCCAATAGCGATATCAGAGTAACCTGAAAAATCGCAGTATACCTGATAGGCAAAAAGATAACAAGCAAAAACAATCGAGAACCCTCCAAAATTTTCGGGATCACTCCATAGATAATCCACCATCGGGGCAATTTGATCGGCGATCACAACTTTTTTGAAAAAGCCCCAAGCCATGAGCTTCATTCCATCTGTTACCCTTTTGTAGTCAAATGGATAATCCCCGCGCAACTGGGGAATGAGGTTTGAGGAACGCTCTATTGGACCCGCTACTAATTGTGGAAAATAGGTGACGTATAAGGCAAAAATGCCCAGGCTCTTTTCTGCTTTGATCTTACCCTTATAAACATCTATGGAATAGCTCATTGTTTGAAAAGTGTAAAATGATATCCCGATGGGCAGAAGCAAATGAACAGCGGGCATGACATAGGCCACCCTAAAGAACTCCAACATGGCATTTACCGACTCGGCAAAAAAATTGAAATATTTGAAGGTGAACAGAATACCAAGATTAGAAAGGATGCTCAAGGCAAGATAGGGCCGCCGTTTTTTCTTCTCTGAAATGGCTGCCATTTTTAAGCCGGCGAAATAATCGACTAACGTAGAAAGTACGATTAGCAGGATGTATTCTGCCTTCCAGTACATGTAAAAAAAATAGCTGGAAATCAACAGTAAGATCCATCGGTATCTTCCGGGCAGCAGAAAATAGAGAAAGACCACAACCGGGAAAAAGAATAAGAATGCCGTTGAATTAAATACCAATTCCGGTCAAGTTAAACGGTTTGTTTTTGTAGATTCAATCTTTCTTTTATTGCACTCAGGGCCTGAGCCACAGGCGAAGCACGGTGGTAGCCGTTAGGGCAAAAGTATGTAATACAAAGTACTTCGAGGGCATTCTTTTTCCATAGGCCAAAATCAAGAAAGACAATAGGTTAAAACCCGTCAATACACGCGCAAAAGACCAGTCATCATTATAGATACTGGCCGAAAAGCACAAAGCAAAGAATAAGCCGCTAATCCAGGCCCAAATCAAATAAGTGGGAATTCCTTGAACTCGTTTTATAATCAAAGTGGCGCATAAAGCGACCAGCCATGCATTCCACGTAAAATGCATAATCCAAATCATGAACTCGGCGATACCTGTTAGGTCAAAGGCCGCTTGGTAATTTTGCATAAAACCCTGGTAAATGCCAAGAACTGGCCAGGTAAGATTATTACTTCCTTCAACGACCTGAGGTGAAGCGTACAAGAAATAAAGACATGCTTTCCAAATAGCCAGGGTGATCAAAGGAAATGAAAGCATGATCAGTTCCTTGAATTTGTTCATAGATCGTGCCGCTAGGTATAATAAGATTGGGCCAATTAACAGAACGGATGATTCTCGGGTAAATAAAATAGCGGTTGCAAGGGTTACAGTCAACCAGCGTTTTTTTTCCGATAGAGCAAATAAAAAAGAGATTAGTAAAAATAGCTCCAAGACTTCGGCTAAGTCTCGGCCAAGGGCCATCCACAAACCACTGAGCAAAAAGGGCAAATAAGACCAGCGCTGATCCAATTCGAATTTTTCGAACATTTTTTCGAGCAAAGCGATGCTGAACAAAAGTGATAATACATTTACCAAGACCAAGGTAAAAGGAATGAATTTCCAACTGCCAAAGGCAAACAACCAGGCCAACACCGGATATAAAATGCGTTGATGTCGATAGGCTGGATGGTCAACGGTGATTCCGGTATTCGAATTACCTGTGGGGTCTAGAGCGAAGTGGTAAAAGAATTGACCGTCGTATCCAGGGCCTTGCTGAGTTTTTATTTCACTTACGCCGGAATCAACGAAATCATCACCTGCGACAACGAAGTACGAAAAATCCCAACCCCCTACAAAGAGCCTAAAAAACAAAAAAAGCACCAAAATAACGGCACCTGCAATGAAAGGTGATTTAAGATTAAATGTCATCTTTGTGTCAAGACCAGGGCGCAAAGGGCGCTCTTTCAATGATACAATTTTTTAATGAAGTCGAGGGTTTACATCCTGTTTCTGTTATTGCTCTTGGTAACAGCCTGGTTTCGATTCAATAGCCGAGGACACAACTTACCGGAAGGCTGTGATGTGTTTGGCTTTATGCACATGGCGGATGCCATCAGCAATGGCAGGCTTTTTGAGGAGCACACCTCAAGGCCTTTTATGCCGGCGTTGATTGAACACCTTGAAAGCCAAGGATTTGTTTACAAGGATTACGCCTGGGCTCTGGCACCCCACGCGTATCACGTTGAGAAGCAAAGCCATAAAATAATTAATCAATACCCTCCCGGTACTTCTATGATCATGGCGTTGGCTCCCAGGCAAGCCCGAATGTCGTTGTTTGCGCTTTCGGTGCTCTTATTTATGGGGCTTTTGCCCGGTCTGCTGCTATGGCTCGAGCACCGAAATGAAGAAGGATTTAAATACTCACTAACGGCCCTAGCGGCAGTGCTGTGTTTATCCATATTAACCGGGCCGATGCTTACAGAATTTACCAGACCAAACAGCGTTGCGCCGACTTTTGGATTATTGATTGCTTCAGGCATTGTATTTAGAAAAAGGCCGGTGCTGGCCATCTTCATTTTAAGCCTAAGTATGTTATTCCGGGTAGCCAACGTTTTGCTGATTCCACCAATGGTATTTTACGCGGTATTCAAAACAGACAACTTGAATGGATGGTTCTTAAAGGAATGGGCCAAAAGGGGATTATTAGCTTTTTCTGCCTTTATTTTTAGTGGCTTTGGCCTTTACTTGATTTATGTTTATGTATTGCTGGGAAATCCATTTTTACCCACTTATTCAGAAATTGATCAGCGTAGTATAGGCATGAAAATGCTTTTGGAAAATGCTTCCTACTACTTCATTGAGAATCCTGCTTGGTTATACATCACGCTGATCACCGTAGGACTGCTTACGTTATTAATGATTAAAAAGGGGGTAGAATCGCGGCTTTATTGGCTTTTAATTTCCATGCCGCTTATCGCCTATGCGTTTTTTCTGTTTCATTTCATTAAGACACCTTACTACCCTTATGCTCCCGCTACTTTGATCGTCGGGTATTTAATCAACGAATCAACCAGAATTCCGCTTAAGTACCTGAACGCTTCGAGATATATTATGGTCCTACTAACCATAGTACTAGCCGTTATGGGAATCAGGGAAACAATCCCTTATTATTCAACCGAACCGATGGGACTTGAAGAGCAAGAGGCAGTGTATCGGGAGGCCTTCACGGATGAGGATGTTGTTTGGGCTGAACTCAAAAGCAGTACGGTTGAATACGCGACGGGAATTCCCGGTATGCGTCTGCAATGGGCAAAGGCTCCGGTGGTATTGCGGGCCATGACCTGGTTTAAAAACAATGAATACAAACAGGGCATCATGGTATCTGATCTTTCGTTGACACCAGACACGGTCAGAAGCTACCTTCGCAAGGCGGACATTGATTTTACAGAGGAAACACATCCCCGACTGGGATTGATTTTTAGAATGAAGTAGCGCTATATCAGAACAGGCGAATCTTTAAGGGCCTTTTTAAATTCCGGAGGTAATCCAAAGAAATCATCTACAAATCGATTGTACTCGTCAAGGGTCGCAGGTGAAAGTAGTTCAACGATTTCATTCGACGCTTCGTGACTTAACATATATGGCAAGGTGTCAAAAGCCAACTTATCCCCGACACATTGAGCGCATATTTGGTATTCCTCAAGACCCGTTCTTGGCGTACCCTTGACCAGGCAATTTGACAACCACGCTTCAATATCTTTGCCATTTTCCTGGTGCAGACGGCGACTTCTTTCAATCATGTCTAATCCAGAAAAATAGTCCTGAATGCGCTGGAGAGAAGTTTTAGACATGGATGCATGCATTTTCTGAGCGCAGGGAATGCACATAATGTATTCAAATATGGTATTGTGAATTCCGTATTCGGGATAAAAGCGAAAGGCTTTTTCAATGATATACGGCTCGTTTCCATGGTATAGGTCGCGATCACAAGTAACACAGCGCTCTAAAGGCGTATCGGTAAGGTCGGAGTGAAATAATTTTGGAATAGGGCCAAAAACAGAAGATTCTTCGGGCGTTGATTCCTGATGTTCGTCCATGGAGTAAAATTATGCATTATTCCCGGCTACCGATGCCGGAATAGATCATAAAAATCCCTGAAATCAGCATAAGAATGCCATAAAATACCGTCAAAAGTTTGACCAACTCAAAAGGCCTTGTTAAAATAAAAATGCCGATCATAAGCGATAGCAGGCCCATGATAATCATCCAGCCTCCCGGCCTCCGGCCATAGCGGTTTTCACCAGAAAGCCTGAGTTGTTGAAGCCCTTCCAGCAGCACCCACGCGCCAATGACAAGTGCAAAGAGACTAAGGGTCTGTTCCGGCCAGATCAAGAAGATAAATCCTCCTGCAATGGCTGTAAATGGAACCAGATAAGACCAAAATTTAAAACCCGAAATTTTACTCAGCCTATAGGTATAGAAGAATGAAACAATCCCGCCAAAAAGCATTAAAATTCCAACATAGAAAGCGATGATCGAGGCCACTTTGCCAGGCCAAACCACAAAGATCAATCCTAAAAGAGCGAGTAAAAGACCTTTAATTAGCAGGAAAGTACGTAGGGTTTTGACGTCCATATTGTGGATGAAATTTAGTCAAAAAATTAGAAAGAAGTAGCAATTCATCATTCAGTACATTTGCCCTTTTGGCAATATTTTGATAGAGATCAAGGCGAACGACCTATGTTATCACTGCGGCGACCATTGCGGGAAGGGAAAAATACACCTTGACAATAAGATCTTTTGCTGCATTGGCTGTAAGACCGTTTATGAGATTCTTAAATCCAAGGATCTTTCTGAGTATTACCGAATTGAAGACAGGCCGGGGATCCAGCAAAAAGATGATCAGTTTTCTGATTTTGCTTTTCTCGACATCCCCCAAATCAAACAAGAATTGATCACCTACTCAGATGACCGCGTTGAATCGGTTACATTGAAATTACCTGGCATTCATTGCAGCTCTTGTCTATGGCTGCTTGAACGGCTCAGCAGACTGCATCACGGTGTGGTGCGTTCGGAAGTGAATTTTTTAAGAAAGGAAGCCTCCATTACCTATAATAAGGAAGAGATAAGCTTGAGAAAACTGGCAGAATTGCTCAAGTCCATTGGCTATGAGCCGAACATTGCCCTGGACGAGTCTAAAAGAAAACAAGCTACCAGAAAACGAGATCTGGGCTTTATTTACCGACTTGGAATCGCTGGTTTTGCTTTTGGCAACATCATGTTGTTGAGCTTTCCCGAGTATTTTGAAGAAGGCATGTATGAAGACCCTTCTTTTGGGGCTTTTTTTGGGTACATCAATCTAATTTTAGCGACACCCGTATTCTTTTACTGTGCCAATCCATATTTTATTTCAGCCTGGAAAGGGCTAAGGAACAAATTCCTCAACATCGATGTTCCCGTGAGCGTGGGAATATTGGTCTTATTCTTTAGAAGTGCTTACGAGATACTAAGTCATACGGGGTCGGGGTATATGGATTCCCTGACAGGCCTGGTGTTCTTTTTATTAATAGGGAGATGGTTTCAAAATAGAACGTATCAGGCACTTTCATTCGAGAAGGATTACGAACAATATTTTCCGCTCGGCATTACCCGAATAAGTAAAAAGGGAAAAGAAACCGTCTTACTAAATCAGGTAGAAACGGGCGATCGCCTCTTAATACGAAGTGGTGAATTGATACCGGCTGATTCTATGCTAAAGAAAGGCAAGGCACTTATTGACTATAGTTTCGTCACCGGCGAAGCTGATCCGGTCGAGGTTTCAGGTTCCCAAATTCTGTATGCCGGGGGAAGACAAAGAGGAGAACAAATTGAAATTGAAATAACCAAGACCTTTTCTCAAAGCTATTTGATGCAGTTATGGAAATACGAAGATCAAGCTGTCGGAAAGACCAAATCTTTGAACGGCATCATTGACCGTGTTTCCCAGTATTTTACGTTGATTGTCTTGCTTGTGGCAATCGGATCCGGGATATTCTGGTATTTTCTTAACCCGGCATTGATGGTTCACGCTGTGACCTCTGTTTTGATAATTGCTTGTCCATGCGCCCTTGCGCTAACAATACCTTTTGTGTATGGCAATGGATTGAAACTGCTCGAAAAAACCGGCTTGTATTTGAAGGACGCCATCTACATTGAGCGATTGTCCGAGATCGATTATATCGTTTTTGACAAGACCGGCACCATAACTTCTCAAACCACAAAGCAGGTTAGTTATCATGGAAGGGAGCTGAAGCGAGCAGAATTAATGGCGGTTAGTGCCCTGGCCTCAAATTCGGGTCATCCGTTGAGTCGTGCCGTTGTTGAATTCATTTCCATGGATAGCGACCTGAACATCACAGATTACAAAGAGGACCTGGGAAGGGGAATAAGCGGGAAGGTAGCTAGCACAAATATCAGGGTAGGATCTCCTCATTACCTTGGAAGATCAAACCCGGTGGAAACCACGGCTGTGCATGTAGAAATTGATGAGACGTATGCGGGGTATTTTTCAATTACCAACGACTATAGAAAGGGGTTAAAATCAATGCTTAATAGCCTTGACCCTGATGTACCAGTGGAAGTAATGACAGGAGATGGGGATAGTGAACGAAGCCGACTAGTGGACATCTTCGGTCATCGGAGCAACTTGCATTTTAATATGTCACCCATGGACAAATTGATGCACATTAGAAATGTACAAAGCAAAGGCCACAAGGTGCTTATGATCGGTGACGGTCTGAACGATGCGGGAGCTATTTCAGAAAGTCATGTCGGCATCAGCATTTCTGATAATATTTATGGGTTTCTTCCATCATGCGATGCCATTATGGAGGCTAATTTTTTTCACAGACTTGGGGACATCCTATCGTTTTGCAGGACTTCTATTTCTGTGGTGAAAGCGAATTTTTTAATTTCATTTTCTTACAACATTATTGGAATGTTATTTGCCGTACAGGGACATCTTTCGCCAGTATTGGCAGCTATTTTAATGCCCGTAAGCTCAGTCAGCGTAGTGGCTTTTGCAGTCATTGCGACCAATTACTTGGCACGGAGAAATAAATTTTTTAGTTTCGACAAAACTGATAAAAGTCAGGCTTTGAATTGATGCACTTCTTATAGTAAGCGGCTTAATTGGCCTTTCTTCGTAGCTAAATTTTCACCCTTGTCAGCACTTTTTGTGTTAATCGTAATAAGTCTTATAGTGGCCATAGGCTTCTTAACGGCCTTTATCTGGTCCGTTAAGAGCGGTCAATACGATGATGACCATAGCCCATCGGTGAGAATTCTATTTGATTCAGAAAATAGTCACACAGAAAAAGATAAATCATAATTCATGGCCTTAGAGAAGTTTAGTTACGACAATAAGATCGTTAAAATGTTTGCAATTGCCACCATCTTATGGGGTGTCGTTGGCATGCTTGTGGGATTGCTAGTTGCATTTCAATTTATTTTCCCGAGCTGGAATTTTGGACTGGAGTATACCACTTTTGGTCGCACAAGACCTTTGCACACGAACGCAGTCATTTTTGCCTTTGTAGGCAATGGAATATTCGCAGGGGTCTATTATTCCCTGCAGCGCCTCCTTAAAACAAGAATGTATAACGACTTACTAAGCAAGATAAATTTTTGGGGCTGGCAATTTATTATCGTATGTGCCGCCGTCACTCTTTTGGCAGGCTTTACCACTGGGAAAGAATACGCTGAATTGGAATGGCCGATTGACATCTTGATCGCAGGCATCTGGGTAGTATTTGGCTGGAACATGTTTGGCACCATATTAAAACGAAGGGAACGGCACCTATATGTAGCTATCTGGTTTTACATAGCCACATTCGTGACTGTCGCAGTGCTACATATCGTTAACTCATTTGAACTGCCGGTATCCCTTTTTAAGAGTTATTCTCTTTATGCCGGCGTTCAGGACGCACTGGTTCAATGGTGGTACGGACACAATGCCGTCGCCTTTTTCCTGACAACACCTTACCTGGGCCTGATGTATTACTTTGTTCCTAAGGCCGCAAACAGACCCGTTTACAGCTACCGATTATCGATTATTCATTTCTGGGCCTTGATTTTCCTTTATATATGGGCGGGCCCTCACCACCTTCTTTACACAGCCTTGCCTGATTGGGCACAATCGCTGGGAGTTGTTTTTTCGGTCATGCTGATCGCGCCTTCTTGGGGGGGTATGATCAACGGTTTATTAACCCTTCGTGGAGCCTGGGATAAGGTCAGGGAAGATGCCACATTGAAATTTATGGTTGTGGCGATTACTGCGTATGGAATGTCAACCTTCGAAGGTCCGATGCTCTCATTGAAAAGCGTTAATGCAATCGCCCATTTTACAGATTGGATCGTTGCTCATGTTCACGTTGGCGCACTCGGATGGAACGGTTTCTTAACCTTCGGAATGCTTTATTGGTTGTTTCCGGTATTATACAAAACCAAGCTCTACTCCTCAAAAATGGCAAACATCCACTTCTGGTTAGGCACATTGGGAATTGTTTTTTATGCCGTTCCCCTTTATTGGGCAGGATTCACACAACATGAAATGTGGAAAGAGTTTACGGACTCAGGTCAATTAGCTTATCCAAACTTCCTGGAAACAGTTACCCGAATTATTCCAATGTATGCCATGAGAGCCTTAGGTGGCACACTGTATTTTATTGGAGTACTTGTCATGGTTTATAACCTTTGGCAGACTGCCAAAGCCGGTTCGGCGGTTGAAGACGAACCAGCTGAAGCCGCAGCACTGGAGGCCAACTACAAACCTCACAGCGGCGATCACTGGCATCGATGGATCGAACGTCGCCCCGTTCAGTTCCTCATTATAAGTCTGGTGGTCGTTTTGATTGGCGGTGTTTTTGAGTTGATTCCCACCTTTGTGATCAAATCAAATGTACCCACCATCGCAAGTGTAAAGCCCTACACGCCTCTAGAACTTCAAGGAAGAGACATTTATATTCGTGAGGGCTGCTACGTCTGCCACTCTCAAATGATCAGGCCTTTCCGTTTTGAAACAGAGCGATACGGTGAATATTCCAAAGCAGGTGAGTTCGTTTACGATCACCCATTTCAATGGGGCTCGAAAAGAACGGGACCCGACCTGGCCAGAATTGGAGTGAAATCCGGCAAACAATACAAGCCCAATTCATGGCATTATGCCCATATGTACGATCCGCGCACCACATCTCCGGGCTCTATCATGCCGCCTTATCCATGGCTTTATGAGAAAGAAATTGACATTGAATCGACACCGGCCAAAATAGAAGCAATGCAAACACTTGGTGTGCCGTATGCTGAAGGTTATAGCGCTATCGCCAATGACGATCTTCAGTATCAGGCAGAAGAGATCACAAATGATTTAGCAGAATCGGGCATAGAAGTGTCAAGCAGCAAGGAGATCATAGCCCTTATTGCTTATTTACAGCGACTGGGAACGGATATATCTTCTGAAAAATAAGTGCCATGATGAAATTTGTAAAACAATACATGGAGACCATTGCTGGAATTGAGATTTATCCCTTGATATCACTGTGTATCTTCTTTTTATTTTTTGTTGCACTCATTGTATATGTGGTGCGAATGAATAAGAATCAAGTCAGTTTCATGGAATCAATGCCATTGGACAATGACAATGAATTTGCCGAGAATAACAATTAAATGATAGGAAATGAAGTCGACCTACACTAAACTAGTTGGATTTATAGCCCTGATGATTACCATGCCTGCAGCTCACGCTCAGACGGGTGAGGGTATTGCCATAAATGACACGATGATTTTCAGTCTATTTATGCTCATGGCCGTGGTTTTTTTAATGATCATATATGCTCAAGTTGCTGCAATGAAAGGAATCCTTGAGAATCGCAAGCTTTGGGATGAAAAAAGCAATGGCCCTAAATCTTCGAAATCTGCAAAAGCGGGCGCTCTGCTTGTTGGACTTATGCTAAGCCAAGGGCTTTATGCCCAGGGCGAGGACACCGGACCCCTGGTAGTCATGACCGACCAACTTTATTGGTTACTAATAAGTATCAACGCCTTCCTACTCGGAATCATCATTACTTTATATTTTGTCACAAAGGGCATAGTCAGCTCATTTAAGGGAGAAGAAGACGAGGCAGAGGAATTGGATGTTGTTGCGAGCATCACTTCCAGTCTGACCGATGCAGTTCCAATTGAGCAGGAGGGAGAGATCATGCTAGATCACAATTATGATGGAATCAGAGAACTTGACAACAACCTCCCACCATGGTGGAAATACGGCTTTTATTTCACCATCGTTTTTGGTGTAGTTTATTTGGTCAATTACCATGTGGTTGGAAGTGGCCAACTTCAATTGGAAGAATATGCCGATGAAATGGCCGTGGCTGAAGAGCAAAAAGCAGCATTTATGGCCGAACAAGCAAATTTGGTCGATGAATCAAATTTAGTTGTTCTTGAAGATGCCAGCAGGCTGCAGGCCGGCAAAGCAATCTATGTTGGCAACTGCCTGATCTGCCACGGTGAAAATGCAGAAGGAGTTGTCGGGCCCAATTTGACCGATGAATATTGGAAGCACGGTGGGGGAATAAAGAACGTTTACAACGTCATAAAAAACGGCGTTGTTGAAAAGGGCATGATTTCATGGTCCAGCCAGTTGTCCCCCGGACAAATGCTCGAGGTGTCCAGTTATATACTTAGCCTTCAGGGCACCAACCCCCCAAATGCCAAGCCAGCCGAAGGCGAAATTTGGGTGGAAGAATCTACCACAATCGAACCGGCAACCGAAGAGGTGATCGAGCAAGAAGAAGTTCAGAGCGAGGCGGAAGCGTAGATTGTGAGTCTGGTCACGCAATGACTGGCAGGCGATCTTAATTTGGCTATACGCTATTATTAGAATAATGGAGCACCAACTTTACGAACCCGATGAATCATTCCGGGACAGTATTTCTACGATCAATGAAGAAGGGAAAAGGAGCTGGATCTACCCTAAGAAACCAATTGGCAGGTACTACAATGCCAGGAGCTTAGTCAGTTACTTATTACTCATCATCTTGTTCTCTGCACCCTTCATCCGGATAGATGGAGAGCCACTGATCATGATGAATATTATCGAGAGGAAGTTTGTCATCTTCGGGCAAATCTTCTGGCCTCAGGATTTTTACCTCTTTGTTTTGGCCATGCTGACATTCATTCTTTTCATCATCTTATTCACGGTCGTTTTTGGCAGGCTTTTCTGCGGTTGGATCTGCCCACAGACGATCTTCATGGAAATGGTGTTCAGGAAAATCGAATATTGGATCGAAGGGGATTACCGTCAGCAGCGATCCCTTGATAATGCCCCATGGAATGCCGAAAAAATCCGGAAAAGAATGATCAAATGGAGCATCTTTTTTATCATATCTTTTTTGATATCCAATATTTTCCTTGCCTACATTATCGGTTCGGATGAATTGATTAAAATCATCACCGATCCGCCTTCTGAACACATCCAGGGCTTGAGCGCCATGTTCATTTTTACAGGGGTGTTTTATTTTGTCTTTGCGTGGTTCAGAGAGCAGGTATGTATTGTTGTTTGCCCTTATGGCAGGCTTCAGGGAGTCATGCTCGATGCCAAATCGGTTGTAGTTGCCTACGACTATATACGCGGCGAGATTCGTGAAAAATTTAGAAAAGGGGAAGACAGAAGGAATTCGGACAAGGGAGATTGCATCGATTGCAAACAATGTGTTTACGTCTGCCCAACAGGGATCGATATCCGGAATGGCACGCAATTGGAGTGCATCAATTGCACGGCATGCATGGACGCCTGCGATGACATTATGGACAAAGTAGGTCTTGAAAGAGGTTTAATACGATATGATTCTGAAAAAGGAATAGCCGAAAAAGAGAAATGGTCACTAACCGCAAGGACCATGGCATATTCTTTTGTCTTACTATTGTTGATGAGTGCTTTTGGGTTTTTACTGGCAAGCAGGAATGATGTGGAGGCATCCCTTCTCAGAACACCCGGAATGCTTTACCAAAAGAAAGAAGACAATCGAATCAGCAACTTATATAACCTCAAGATCATAAATAAGACCAATCAACCTGTCGAAATGGAATTGAAACTATTAAATATAAAGGGAGAAATACAATTGGTCGGCAATGAAGGATTGATTTTGGAGCCACAGGGAGTGACAGAAGGTGTGCTGTTTATACTTCTTGATCGGGACGAGCTAAAATCCATGAAAACAGAGGTAGAAGTGGGTGTTTTTTCAAAAGGAGAATTGATCGAAAGCGTTGAAACAAATTTTATGGGTCCGGCCAAATAAGCAGTTCAAATGAAACTAAATTGGGGCCATTACATCGTTATTGGATTCACACTTTTTGTGATGCTTATCCTGTTCATGGTATTCAAGAGTTTTCAATTTAGCAACGAACTTGTTTCTGAGGATTATTACGCTAAAGAGCTACAATACCAAGATATAATCGAAGGCAAGAAGCGTGCAGGACGTTTAAAAAATGACATCACCTGGGGCATGGAAGAAGCAGGGCTGGTCATCGTGTATCCGGAAGAAGTGAATCAACTAAGCGGCGACATCTTGATTTACCGCCCCTCTGATCAAAGCCTTGACCTGCAACTCGAGATTGAGCCGGACAGCACCTTCAGACAAGTCATACCAATGAAGGAATTAAAAAGGGGTAAATACAGCGTCCAGATTCACTGGCACACCGATGACGTTGCATTCTATACGGAGGGCGTTATCTTCGTGAATAAATGAATTTTCAGGTTGAATTACTTGCAGCATTTGCCATTGGCTTTCTAGGCAGTCTTCATTGCCTTGGCATGTGCGGGCCGATTGCCCTGGCAGTTCCTTCCCTAGGCAAAGGCATACAAGGCAGGTTGTTTGGTGGACTTATCTATAGTTCAGGACGTATCATTACCTATGCCGCTCTTGGTTTATTGGTAGGGACTTTGGGTAATGGCTTTGTCTTTTTTAAATGGCAGCAGGGGATCAGTATCTTTTTGGGACTGGCTATTATTGCCTACAACCTTTTTCCCAGGCTGTTTCATCGATTTAATTGGTCTTGGCTCGACACTCCGCATAAATGGGTAAAAGGCAATTTGGCTAAACTATTGTCAAATAAGTCACCCAGCGGCTTGCTGGGGATAGGACTGCTAAACGGCCTTCTTCCCTGTGGCCTGGTATACCTGGGTTTAGCCGGCAGCCTTGAATCGGGAAATCCCTGGAGTGGCATGTTGTTCATGGCGCTTTTTGGCCTGGGAACATTACCAATGATGAGTGGAATTCACCTTTTTGGCAACCAGCTTCACGGAACCTGGAAGCTTCGAATTTCCAGATTGATCCCTTTCCTTGCAATAGCTATTGGCCTGCTCTTTATTTTAAGGGGAATGGGTCTTGGAATCCCTTACTTGAGCCCTTCGAGCAAACCACACGCCGGAGATAAACATTGCGCCATTCCTTCCCACCGCCACTTGAAATGAGCCTATAGGGTCATGATTGATTTTTATTACTTTTAATCACATTAAAATTGATCCATACGACTGATTTGGCACCTTTTAATTTCAATTCTCATTTCTGTACCATTTTCGCTTCTGGCTCAAAAAGATAGCTCACTGGTGGCTGCTGAGGCTATACAGCAGAATGAGAACTTAGAGAAAACGGCCAAATTTCTCGACAAGGCAGATTCCATTCGAAAAGCGGATAGCCTTCAGACGGTGCGGCTTCAAGAGGAATTAGAGAATGTCAGATCTTCTGACAAGAAGCGCATGTCTGAATTAAGGGCAAAACTTGACTCTTCTAAGGCTGCCGCCAATGAAAGAAACCGTCGCATTGAACGCCAGGTGGATTCATTGCGGAAGAACGTTCAGGGAGTGCCTCTGATTTTCAACGAAGACACCCTGTTTTATGTTTATTCAAAATTGGGCCCGTTCAAACCGAAGGATCGGGCCAATTCCATTCGGGCCAAAATTCAAAAATTGGCCGATGGGTATAAGTATTCAACAGATAGCTTCAACATCCTTCACAGTGAAGAAAGCAGTGACCTGCTGTACGGCAGTATCATTGTTCTGAGTATTACGGACCGGGATGCATTCTTTGCAAAGAAGAGAAGGCAGGATGTAACAATCGAGTATGAGCAGGTCATTATTGAGGCCATTCAGAAATACAAGGATGACAATAACCTGCTCAAGAATTTTTTACGCATTCTGCTCACCCTGGGTATTATCGCGGCCCTTTACTTTCTGGTGAGAAAAATGAATCAATGGTTTAGTCGATTTGTAATTTATCTCTCCAGAAGAAGCCACAAATACTTAAAAGGCGTCAAGATTCGCGAATACGAAGTACTTACCATTGAGCGGCAAGAGGGCGTTCTACTGTGGCTATTGGGCGCTTTTAAATGGGTGGTCATAGTTGCCATCCTGTATTTAGCTGTTCCGTTGATTTTCAGCATTTTTCCGGCTACAGAAGACATTGCGCGAACCCTTATCGGATATGTCACTCGTCCGGTAGTGAGTACTTTTTGGTCATTTGTTGGGTTTATCCCAGAAATGATCACCATCACAGTCATTGTGACCATTACACACTACGTAGTAAAGGGCTTGAAATTTTTAAAAAAGGAAGTCGAAAATGAAGCATTGAAGATACCCGGCTTTTACCCCGATTGGGCAAGTCCAACATTCAGCCTACTCCGTATCATAATCTATGCCTTTGCCTTTATCGTCATATTTCCTTACCTGCCCGGGAGCAACTCGCCCGTTTTCCAAGGAGTGAGTGTATTTCTTGGTTTGTTAATTTCGTTGGGTTCGTCTTCGGCCATCAGCAACATCATAGCAGGACTGGTCATTACCTACATGCGACCTTTCAAAATTGGTGATCGTGTCAAGATAGGGGAAGTTGTGGGTGATGTCATCGAGAAAACCATGTTGGTGACACGCGTTAAAACAATCAAAAACGAGGACATTACCATTCCAAATGCATCAATTTTGAGCGGCCACACCATTAATTATAGCACAATAGCCAAAGAAGAAGGACTGATTTTGCACACAACCATTACCATTGGCTATGATGTGCACTGGCAAAAAGTGCGCGATTGCATGATGAAAGCAGCTGACATGACCTCTCATTTACTTAAAGACCCTAAACCCTTTGTTCTTCAGACAAGTCTCGATGATTTTTATGTCAGCTATCAAATAAATGCCTACACCAGGGATTCATCGAAATCTGCCGTGATATACAGCGAGTTGCATTCTAACATTCTGGATATTTTTCATCAGGCGGGCATCGAGATCATGTCACCGCACTACAGGGCCGAAAGAGACGGAAGCCCACTGGCCGTCCCAAGTAAAGATTAACGATGGAATTCACTGAATTAATTTCTTCCCCTTTGCTCAGGCGCTTGTTCTTTGTTGCTCTGGGAATTATTGTGGCCTATACAGCAGCCTTTTACCTGAAGAAAGGTATAAACAAAAGCATTTCTGATAGCGACCGCAAATACAGGGCAAGAAAAGCAATCAATGTTTTTTCATACCTCTTCATTATTGGCTTGATCGCCTTCATTTATAACGATAAATTGGGCAATCTGGGCATTGCTATTGGCGTAACCGGAGCGGGAGTTGCACTGGCACTGCAAGAAGTTATTTTAAGTGTTGCGGGATGGATCGTCATTGTTTTCAGTGGAAAAGTAACCGTGGGACAGCGCGTAAAAATTGGTCAGATCAAAGGAGATATCATGGACATTAGCGTTATGAGCACAACCTTGATGGAACTTGGAGACTGGATCAGCGGGGATCTCTATAATGGCAGAATAGTTAGCTTATCTAATAGCTACGTTTTTAAAGAAACCATTCATAACTATTCGGCTGGTTACCCTTTTTTATGGGATGAGATACAGATTCCCCTTAGGCATCAAAGTGATTACCAATTGGCACAAAAGCTATTTGAGGAAATAGCCGAGGAAGTTTGCGGTGATTACGCGCTAAAATCTGCAGAGAAATGGGCTCAATTAAGCAACAAGTATATGGTTGAAAATGCCCGTGTCAAGCCAATGGTTAGCCTAAGTTTCGACCAGAACTGGATCACCTTTACTATTCGATATGTTGTGGATTATAAAATGAGGCGGACCACCAAAAATTCGATCTATCGGCGAGTATTGGAGGAGCTTAAAAATAACGGTGATGCTATTCAAGTCGCGACGGCTGCCATGGAAGTGACTATTCCCTCCCTGTCGGAATCCTTGAGCAAAAAGGAATGAACCGCCCGATGCAACGAACACTTGTCTTTATTCTTCTTTTGTTTTTGGCATTCGATTCATCGGCGCAATATGACGATAAAATCAGAAGCGGAAGGCCGGGATTTCAAATCGGTCCTTACACCGTTGGAAAAGGAATTTTACAGAACCAATCCGGGTACTATTATTCTGTCCGAGAAATTGAAGCAGGTAATCTTGAAAAATCGGATGCTCAGCGCTTTATCAGTGTTTTTCGATTTGGCATATTAGAACGACTAGAATTGGGAACGGCCTTATCTTACAAATACACGAGTAACCATTTTCGAGCTGACCCTAATTCTAGCTTCAATCAGGAATTCGATTTTTTCACAATGGCAATTCGCGGGGATATCTACCAGGGCAAAGGATTAGTGCCAGCAGTTGGGGCGCAACTTAATGCCGATTTTGATCTCGAAAAATCGGCGAGTGATCCGACCGCTCGACTGACCTTGATCACCGCCCAATCACATGCGGGCTTTCGATTTATTACAAACTGGGTCTTTAGTAAGAATACATCATATATTGTATTTCTCGATTATGGGTTATCCCAAAAGTGGAGGGTATTTGTTGAATATTTGGGCTGGCTAAGAAATGCAACTCCCCGGCCAAAAATCGATGCCGGCTTTTTATACCTTGTCAACAACAATGTCCAATTAGATATTCAGGGCGGATATGGACCTCAGAATTATGGAGAAACGGATTACTTTATAACTGCCGGTATAGGCTGGAGAATCAATCCCAGATTGCCTAAGGCAGCCGAGAAAGGTCAATAATCTTCCTCCTGGTTGTCTTCTGAATTGTCATCATCATCGGACGATTCGAAATCCGATTCACCGTGCTTTTCTTCGTAGTCATCCTGAACTTCCTGCTTCAGCGTACCATCTGAACCGTAGTCATCATCATCTTCAATGATCTGTTTGGCTTCTGCAATAGACATTCTTACCAGGTAATATTTTTCCTCAGTTTCAAATGGCAGGGCACTTCGCCGCAAGCCTTCTTTGTCATAGTAAGACACGAGGTTTTCGTAAAATCCCTCGGGGTATTGCAGCTTAATTTGCTCCTGAATTTCGGGGTCTAGTTTTTCAAAGTCTTTTACAATCCTTGGTTTTTGGTTATCCATTGTCGAACGAATTGATTCTGCTGGCATCAAATTACATAAAAAGTTTGCACATACCGTGCATAAAAAAATGCATTTGACCACTTATTAATTTGCCGAATCGTACAAAATCCGAATACTTTTTCTAACGCGAATTGAAGTTTTTTCCAGATTAGGCTGACCCGCATGAAAGCCGATAAATACTTGCCAAATAACAAGTCCATCGTTGAAGGCAGCATTGGTAAAGCGAAACGATTGGCCGCCTTCCGAGTAGGTTCCCTTTAGAATCAGACCCGGTATGCCCGTTGTTGATATCAACGTTTCACTGTATTTAAAATCCTTGAGGGATGGGCTGGAGCGCATGGCTTCAGCAGATGACTTCATTATCTGTCCCAAGTCCACACCAGGTATTTGCGCAGAGTATTCAATTATGGAAACAGAAAGGTGGAAGTCATTTAGGGAAGAAGTGGCATTGAAGGACTCCGCATGTTGAACGAATTGCCCCATTTGATCAGAAATGGGTACGGTCGCTTTTTTTATCTCATAGGGACTTTCAATGTAAAAGCCATATTCGCCGAGTTCATATTCTTTCCAAAAAAGGTCAGCGACCAGAGTTGATGGCAGGTCGTTTTTAAGCAGGGTAGAAAAATCGGTGGTCAACAACAACGAGGGAAGAGCCAATATTATCAGCCCTACAACTATTCCCAGAGTAACACTAATATCTACCCAATGCCTGACACCATCACTACCACTGGATTTGCCTGTGTTTTTTAACGGAAGTTCATTTTCCGGGATGCCCACAGAAATTTTATAGTCTTCGAGGTATTTGCCGGCATTCTTTTTGCGCCAGTCTCTGAAATTGACCGGTAATTTTTTACCGCATTGCCCACAGAAGGTGAGGTACTCAGAATTGATCTCATTTGGTTGACCACAATGCAGACAAAGAACGTAGTACTTCATAGGGAAGAATATGCCTAAAGATAGGCCTGGTCTTTTATACTTCTTCGAAGTGGGCGGTAAAATGCCTGAGAAACTTTTTTTCGTAGGTGATTTTCAATCCCTTCGCCTTTTCTCTCTTTTCGAGAATTTCAGTGAATGTCTCAATGACATATTCCATGTGACTCTGTGTATAGACCCTGCGCGGAATGGCAAGCCGCACCAATTCCATCGGTGCAGGAATAAGATTCCCGGATTCATTGTATTTGCCAAACATCACGGAACCTATTTCCACCGTTCGGATTCCAGCTTTCTTATACAGCTCGCAAACCAAAGACTGGCCGGGGTATTGATTGACGGGGATGTGTGAGTACAATTTTTTGGCATCGACATATACGGCGTGACCGCCAATGGGCATCATTACAGGAACGCCCATTTTATGAAGGTTCTCACCCAGGTAGGCCGTGCTCTTGATTCGGTATTCCAGGTAGTGCTCGTCAAAAACTTCTTTTAAACCGATGGCCAATGCTTCCATGTTTCTTCCCGAAAGACCACCATAAGTTGTGAATCCCTCAGTAATAATCAACATACTGGTGCAAGCATCTGCTATGGCGGGGTCTCTCAGAGAAAGAAAGCCCCCCATATTAACCAAGGCATCTTTCTTGGAACTCATCACGGCGCCATCTGCCAGGGCGAACATCATTTTAGCGATCTCTTCATAAGAGTAGTTGCGCATAGATTCTTCACGCTCCTTAATGAAGTATGAATTCTCGGCAACACGGCAACAATCAAGAAATAGCAATA
The DNA here is from genome assembly GCA_040220895.1 of Vicingaceae bacterium. Lineage (GTDB taxonomy): Bacteria > Bacteroidota > Bacteroidia > Flavobacteriales_E > Vicingaceae > UBA11591. Next base: position 55,099 of record JAVJVY010000004.1, on the reverse strand, counting down.
AGGAATAACGGTCACATACAGCTCGAATATCACGTGCGTTTTGCATACTTACCGGTTGCCCGCCGCCGCTATTATTGGTAACAGTAAGAATAACAGCCCCTATATTTTCCGGACCTTTTTTGTTGATGAGATTTTCAAGTGCAACTACATCAAGGTTACCTTTAAAAGGATGTATTAGTGAAGGATCCTGGCTTTCTATGATGGGTATGTCAAAGGCCTCGGCGCCGCTGTATTCGATGTTAGCCCTTGTGGTGTCAAAATGGGTATTGCTGATAAATGTTTTCCCCTTCCCACCCAAATAAGAGTAAATAATGCGCTCTGCGGCTCTGCCTTGATGGGTTGGAAGAATGAAATCCATGCCAGTCAGGTCCTTCACCGCTTTTTCCATACGATCCCAAGAGGCAGAACCGGCGTAGCTTTCATCTCCCCGCATCATTCCAGCCCACTGTTCAGCACTCATGGCCGATGTACCGCTATCTGTGAGAAAATCAATGATAACTTCAGAAGACTTCAAAAGAAATGGATTAAAACTTGCCCGCTTCAAGAATTCAACCCGCTGCGATTCACTTGACAAGGTGATGGGTTCAACCGTTTTAATTTTAAACGGTTCAATGATGGTTTTGTGCTCCATGATCACTTTATTGAATAGGATCACAAAATTGCGGAGAAAGGAGTTAATTCGCCCTGATGCCTGTCAGTTACAATTAAGATTTTGCCCTGTATTAGAGGCCCTTGGAATTTTCAATTGCCTTTCGCAGACCTTTCAATTCCTGTTTTAACGTTTTAGAACTTACAGAAGAAGATGCTTTTTTTAAGGCTTTATTAATTGGAATGCTCAGGACCTTTGCCTTTTCAAGGACTGACTTACCTTCTGGTGTAATTTGGATCATCAGTTTTCGCTGATCATTTGGGTCTGCCTTCTTCACCAAGAGCTTTTTGAGTTGAAGTTTATTGACCAGGCGAGTAGTGTTACTTGTCTGATTTGGAAGCATGACCTGAATTTCATTCAATGCCATTCCCCCGGCTTCATTATCGTTTAATATATCTAGAACGTTATACTGCTCATTGGAAATCCCCAGATCGGCATACAACTGATCAAAAGCACGCTCATAGTGAAAATGGATGGCTTGTATTTCTCCGATGATCTCTGCTGAATGATCTTTCTTTTTGTTCTTTTTGGCCATAACGAAAGGGTGTAGTTATGGCAAATATAAAAAGTTGAACGTTCAATTAAAATTAGAGATCGAATTTTATTCCTTGTGCCAGGGGAAGGTCGTCTGAGTAATTGATTGTATTGGTTTGCCTTCGCATGTATATTTTCCATGCATCCGAACCCGATTCTCGTCCACCGCCGGTATCTTTTTCTCCTCCAAAAGCACCGCCAATTTCTGCCCCCGAAGTCCCGATGTTGACATTCGCAATACCGCAATCGGAGCCAATTGACGATAGAAATCGCTCGGCTTCTTTCATATCAGAGGTCATGATAGCCGAAGAAAGCCCTTGACTGACTCCATTTTGATAAAGCAAGGCCTGGTCAAGGGTTTTATACTTTATTAGATAAAGAATGGGTGCAAAAGTTTCGTCTTGCACAATGGGCATTTCATTTTTGACTTCATAAATACAAGGACTGACATAACATCCACCAAGTAATTCCTTGCCTTTCAACACGCCACCCTTAATCACGGGCTTACCACCCTGGCTTTCTATTTTTCTTAATGCGCTTTGATAAGCCTTCACCGCGTCTTGATCGATCAATGGCCCCATATGATTTTGTTCATCTAATGGGCTGCCGATCTTAAGCTGGGCGTAGGCTTTTTTAAGTTTGTTTTTAACCTCCGTGTAAAGTGACTCATGAATTATCAACCTTCTGGTACTGGTACAACGCTGGCCAGCGGTTCCGACAGCACCAAAAATAGCTCCACGCAATGCAATATCCAGGTCGGCGTTTTCAGTAATGATCATGGCATTGTTGCCACCAAGTTCCAATAATGATCTCCCTAATCTTTCGGCAACTGCGGCACCAACCTTTCTTCCCATAGGAATGGACCCAGTAGCGGAAACAAGTGGAATTCGTTTATCAGCCGTCATCAATTCGCCAATCTTGTAATCCCCGTTTACCACACAAGAAATACCATTTGGCAGATCGTTTTCAATTAAGACACGGCTAATAATATTCTGACAGGCCACTGAACACAGAGGAACTTTTTCAGAGGGTTTCCACACCACTACATCTCCGCATACCCATGCTAGAGCGGCGTTCCACGCCCAAACGGCAACAGGAAAATTAAAGGCTGAAATAACCCCTACAATTCCAAGGGGGTGGTATTGTTCGTACATGCGATGTTCCGGGCGCTCGGAATGCATTGTAAAACCGTGTAATTGCCTGGAAAGACCTACGGCGAAATCACATATGTCGATCATTTCCTGAACTTCACCCAGTCCCTCTTGCAATGATTTACCCATTTCCCATGAAACCAATCTTCCCAAGGCATCTTTGTTTTCTCTGAGCTTCTCGCCGAATTGCCGAACGATTTCGCCTCGCTTGGGTGCCGGAACAGTTCGCCAATAACTAAAGGCTTCCCCGGCCGCTTTCAACACAGTTTCGTATTGTGCTTTGCTGGTTATACCTACCTTGGCCATCTCCTCTCCATTTACTGGAGAAACAGAAGTGAGAAAATCACGTGACTTGTACCGCTCATTTCCGGCTATGGTACCTGGATTTATGTCATGAATATTGAGGGCATTGAATATGCCTTGTAGTTCTTCTTTCATTAATTATGTAAGAATTTAGGAAATATATCTGAGGACTTATCAGAACACATAGCGCACAAGCAGCATCACGACACATATAAGAAACATGAGTATAGAGATCCTGTTCATGCCGTGCATCATTCGAAGATTGATATTTGGGCGATCCGTTTTTCTGAACATCGTTCGGATGTCCAAGTATGAGAGAATTTTTCTTAACAGAGCGTTCATAGGGCTTAGGCTGTGTGAAATTAGGCAAAATCGTTCGCATAATTGACTTATTTTTGATAATTCCACTAATTGAAAGCGCATGAAACTTAAAAATTACATTCAAGGCAAATGGACTGAAGGAAAAGGCACCGGCCAGGCACTATTCAATGCCATTAATGGAGAAGAAGTCGCCTTTGCAACCACGGAAGGAATTGATTTTGGAGCCATGCTCGATTATGGCAGAACCGTCGGAAACCCCGCCATACGGAAAATGACTTTTCACGAACGTGGACGAATGTTAAAGGCATTGGCTCTGCACCTGATGTCCAAAAAAGAGGATTTTTATCGCGTAAGCTGGGCAACAGGAGCCACCAAAGTGGATTCCTGGATAGACATTGAAGGTGGCATCGGCAATTTGTTTGCCTACTCAAGCCTTCGCAAGGAATTCCCAAATGAATCCTACTTTGTGGATGGCCAGGCGGCGCCACTTTCAAAGGATGGCAGTTTCATTGGGCATCACATCTGTGTACCTAAAATGGGGGTGGCCATTCACATAAATGCCTTCAATTTTCCCGTTTGGGGAATGCTCGAAAAAATAGCCGTCAACCTTCTTGCCGGGGTTCCTGCTGTTGTGAAACCCGCCACGGTCACTTCATTCCTTACCGAAGCCGTTGTGCAGGAAATTATTAAATCCGGTATTTTACCAGAAGGCTCTTTGCAGCTTATATGTGGATCAGCATCGGGTATCTTGGACTATGTTGAGTCTCAGGATGTGGTCACTTTTACTGGTTCGGCATCAACGGGAAAGAAATTAAAGGCCCACCCAAGAATTTTGGAAGAATCCGTGCCTTTTAATATGGAGGCTGATTCACTGAATTGCTCGGTATTGGGAGAAGATGCTACACCCGAAAGTCCCGAGTTCAATCTCTTTATCAAAGAAGTGCATAGGGAAATGACTGTAAAAGCAGGTCAAAAGTGTACCGCCATTCGTAGGGCCATTGTTCCTGAAAAGTTAATTGAAGACGTACAAATAGCCTTGGGTCAGCGACTCGATAACACCGTGATCGGCGACCCACAATTAGAAGGTGTCCGAATGGGAGCTTTGGCGGGCCAGGCGCAGTTGAATGAGGTAAGAGAGCGCATTGCCGAATTAACAGCATTTTCGGAGATTGTATACGGGGATCCAAAAAAGGTGCGTTTGCAAGGTGCTGATGCAGAGCGCGGCTCGTTTATTTCTCCGGTGCTTTTATTGAACGATGACCCCCACAATAAATTGGGAAGTCATAGCATCGAGGCTTTTGGACCGGTCAGCACTTTAATGCCCTACAAGACATTAAATGATGCCATTCTGCTGGCTAACCTTGGAAAGGGTTCGCTGGTTTGTTCCATGGTCACTGCCGACGATGACCTTGCCAGGGAATTTGTATTGGGGGCCTCACCAAATCACGGCCGGATCCTTTTGCTAAATGAAGAAAGTGCCAAGGCTAGCACTGGTCATGGTTCGCCAATGCCTTTGCTGGTTCACGGTGGTCCGGGAAGAGCCGGAGGGGGCGAAGAAATGGGCGGCAAGCGCGGCATCTTCCACTACATGCAGCGAACCGCTATTCAGGGTTCTCCAACAACACTAAGCAGAGTGACTAACGTATTTCAAGTGGGAGGGAAACAGACCGAGAAGGATGTACATCCTTTCAGAAAGCATTTCGAGGAACTGGAGATCGGCGAAACCGTTATTACCCATAAGCATACGGTCACTGATGCGGATATCGTGAATTTCGCCAATGTAAGTGGAGACAATTTCTACGCGCACATGGATGCCACTTCACTTGAGGGAACCATCTTCGAACAGCGGGTCGCCCATGGTTATTTCGTGTTATCTAAAGCCGCCGGCCTGTTTGTGGACCCAAAAAAGGGCCCTGTGCTATTGAATTATGGCATTGAGGAAGCACGCTTTACCAAGCCTGTATACCCGGGGGCAACCATAGGAGTCAAGTTGACGGTAAAAGAAAAGATCGATCAGGAGAAAAGATCAGAAGAAGACATTGCCAAGGGAATTGTCAAATTTTTGGTGGAGGTATACGACCAGGAAGACGAAACCGTAGCCATTGCCACTATCCTTACCATGGTTAAGAAGCTTGATCAAAGTGCTTAATAAAAAAGAGGCCGTCGGCCTCTTTCCTTCAATTCATTGTCAGTTTGCCCTTATCGTGTAAGCGACAGGATTTGTGTCTGATTATCTGTTTCGGTAACAAGGCGGACAAGGTACATTCCATTGGCCAATCCAGATGTATTCACATCAAGACGATGAAGCCCTCCATTCATTTTGGTGTTGACCAAAACAGACACTTGCTTACCTGACAGATCCATGAGCTCGGCATAAACCTGTTCCTCTTTTTTCAATGTGAACTCAAGTGTAAATTCATTTCCTGCAGGATTCGGATAGATCAACCATTCAAAATTATCATCCACTTCTCCGACACCTGTCCAAAAAGGTTGACATCCCGGGCTGTTATCCATGGTCACATTTACCGGAGTCAGCGCACTTTGACAATCTTGTGCCCTTACCGACCAGTCAAAGAAGAAATAGTAATAACCGGTTGGATCGGTGTTCGCGCTGGATTTGGTGATTGACATCAAACCACCTAAGGTGTATGGGTAATTCGTTCCGCTGCTGAAGCGAAATAGATCGGGAGTACTACCAAAAGAAACGCCCAGTTGGTAATCGTATCCTGGTGCTATGTCAAAATCCAATGGAACGGTTTTGGTTCCCTTGGTAATAAAGACGGTTTTTGTCTTTAAAATTTGACCATTGTCGTCGCGTAACTCAATGGTTCTGGATTGGGCACTGTTGGAAAATACCACAACTGATTCAAGGGTCATGTAATCATAGACGTCAAAAACCTGGTATTGATAGTTGTTGAAGTAAGCACCGAAGCCGATGATGGTATCCGGCCCTACATTCTTACTAAGTGAAGCTAGGGTATTTTGTGCGTAATAAGTGGCATTCTGATTAAGCGTTGGAGTTACAAAAGTGTTGCCAATGTGAAGAACTGTGCTCAATAGTGTATCGCCATACCATTTAACCTGTCCGGTTCCAGTCGCCGTCAATTTTGCGGGGTAATTCGTACATGAAACCACATCGGCCGCTTGAGCTGCATCTGGAGGAGTTACCGTGATGTAACTCGTTATGGTCTTTGTGTCATTTCCGCAATTATTGCTGTTAGCGGTTAATTTGACGGTATAATTACCGGCATTGCGGTAGATGTGTGATGGGTTTTCTGTGGTGCTTGTCTGGCCGTCGCCAAAATCCCAAACGTACGTCTGTGCATTGATGTTGCTCAAATTGGTGAAATCAACCTGGGCCGGCAGGGCGCAAATACTGGTTCGAGTAGCGGTAAAATCACTAACAACGCCGGGCAGATAGGCACTTCCTACCCCAACGGCATACCAGGCATCTATAGTAGCCTCCAATTCCGGCGAACACGGGCCATATAGATCTATAGCTGCTTGCGCAGAATAGAAACGAGCGTCGCTGTAATCCGAGGATTGAGTCAAATAAGTAACCAGATTTCTGAATGCGATGGACTCGGCTTTCGTTATTCCCAAACCAGTCACGCTAAAGGCGTTGTTGATATCATTCGTACCGCTGCCTCCATTGGTTAGCAGGTAAAACCAGTAATTCTGTACACCACTATTGGTGTGGACACCGCCATTATCTGCTGCACCGGTGAACCAGAAATCGCCCAGGTAGGTATCGGGGTCGAAGCGCTGATTCGGATTGACCATGCTCCGAATATGGGAACCCCGGTCTTCTCCCATCAGCCAATTCTTGGCAGGATCAGGTTTGGCATAGATTTCTATGGCACAGCCAAAAATGTCAGAAAAGGATTCGTTCAAGGCTCCTGACTCATAGCTGTAGATAAGGCCCGCAGTGTTTGAAGTCAATCCATGGGACACTTCATGACCGCATATATCAAGTGTGGTATATGGCAAGCTCGAGCCATTGCCATCTCCGTAATGCATGGCCTGTCCGTTCCAAAAAGCGTTGTTGTAACCCTGTCCGTAGTGAACATAGCTTACAAGCGGAAATCCGTTTCCATCGATGCTGTTTCGACTGTGCTTTGACAAATAATAGTCATACACTCGTTCAGCTCCCCAATGGGCATCTGTGGCATACCTGTATCGGAGTGTATCTGGCCAATAATTTGAAGTGTTCGTAATACTGACGGCATTTCCGGTATTGGTGCCATTTAGCATATCGTAGGTGAAAATACCGCCTCCTCGGCCACTTTCTTCTAGCGTGAATGTTCCAGAAGTATCGTAATCGGTGATAATGTTTCGAGATCCGCTAAATGATGTAATGGCAGTACCGGCGCTGTCAACATGCTTGATAATGTGGTCTTCAAAAACGATTTCACCACTGCTGGCGTTCACATAAACATTTGCTCGATAGACAGGATTTTCAGCATAGATGTTATACTTATAACAAGGGATTATTGAAGACGAATTAAAGTCAAAATTTGAAGGTAAGTATACTTTTTGGCCAGATGGGTAATAGGCCAAATTGCTTTCTCCGGGCATCTCCCATTTGTAGGTAATCGCATTTATCTGACTGAGCGCGCTTTTCAGGCTTTGTTCTTCGCTAAGGAGAAAGGATGAAAACTCCGGTTCCCGAACTGCGTAACCGTTTATTGAATAAAGCCTTCCGTTTTTCACATGCGCAATAATGGTCGCCATTTCAACGGGAACACCACCAACTAATTGATTAATTTTTAAGTGTGTAAATCCGAGATGATCTTTATTTTCTGAAACGATTTCTGCCTCAAATGACTCATCGTTCACAAAATTAGGTCCGATCCACGCCATCATGGTCGATAATTCCGGCCCTTTGTTTTCTATGAACTTCACGAAAACCGGATGGGTAATACCATCTTTGTACCGAATTACCTCGGCATTGGGAATTTTTTCGTGTGCAAGTCTTCCATTTATTATTTCTTCGGCGCTGACACCGAAGAACACTAGCACACTCAGTGAACCAAGCAATAAAAATTTCTTCATCAGTTTATGTTTAAGCGAATTCAAAGATACTTAATAATCAATCTCAATTATTCACTGAACAGCTTGGCACGGCATGGAGATAGCTTGGCCATAGTATGGATTATTTGCCTGAGCCTAAACGCTAATTTTTAAATTAGCTGCCTGAATGAAAATTGAAAGATCATACATGGCCGTTATCTTTACTTCCATCCGCACATCTAACATGGAGGGTTACGACGAAATGAACGAAATGACCTTTAAAGAAGTTGAGCGTTCTCCGGGCTTTCTAGGCTCTGAATCTTATTCTTCTAACGATGGCCGGCACGTGACCATTGCGTATTTTAAAGATGAAGAAAGCATTGCCATATGGAAAGAGAATACACTTCATTTGCAAGCTCAGGAGTTAGGAAAGAATAAATGGTATCAATCCTACAAGGTTAGAGTTTGCCGAGTTGAACGTGAATATGAATCCAATAATTAACAAATATGAGTTCAAATCCAAACCCGGAAGGGAGCGTTAAAAGTACTGTCGAAAATGGCATAGGAAGAATTTCCTTCTTTCACCCACAAAGTAATTCCTTGCCTGGCCACCTGCTTGCCAAGCTCGCCGAAACCGTGAAAAATTTAGGGTCTGATGAAAGGGTGAGGGTGGTAATCCTCAGCAGCGAAGGTGAGCGGGCATTTTGTGCCGGTGCAAGTTTTGACGAGCTCTCCAGCATTTCAGTTCTGGAAGAAGGTAAGCGATTTTTTAGCGGATTCGCCAATGTGATCAATGCTTGTCGAAAATCGCCTAAAGTGATCATCGGAAGAGTTCATGGAAAGGCAGTTGGTGGAGGTGTGGGATTGGCTTCTGCGACTGACTATTGCTTCGCAACTTCAAACGCTTCTGTAAAATTAAGTGAATTGGCGGTTGGCATTGGCCCTTTCGTTGTAGGTCCGGCTGTTCAAAGAAAAATGGGGCTCAGTGCCATGAGCCAATTGGCCATTAACGCCAACGAATGGAAAACCGCCGAATGGGCTCGTGAAAAAGGCCTGTACACGGACGTCTTTGATAGCACCAAGCAACTGGATGAAGCTGTTGAGGCACTGGCTGAGCGGCTTGCGCAATCAAATCCTGAAGCAATGCGTGAATTGAAAAAAATATTTTGGAAGGGAACCGAGCACTGGGATGAACTGCTCGGCGAACGTGCATCCATCAGCGGTCGACTGGTTCTCTCGGACTTCACCCGAAACGCCATTGCCGCTTTTAAATCCCGTTCTTGATCTCAGGCGGCTCCTCAATGCTAATTTCAAACAGTTTAGCCCAATACTTTCCGGTAACAAATATTCTTTTGCCAACGGCATCGTAGGCAATGCCATTGAGCACATCCGTTTGTTTGGTCCGGTATTTTTTCTGTAGGATGCCCTTCAGATCTAACATGCTCTCCACCACACCATTGTTGGGATCGATTATCGCTACGTAGTCAGACTGATAAACATTGGCATAGATCTTACCATTTATGTATTCCAATTCGTTTAATTTTTCGAGCGGCCCCTCATTGGTATAAACCTCCAGGCGACGTTCAAGACTAAAGTTCGCCGGGTCATGAAAGCTTAAAACGTTGGTGCCATCACTTCTAATGAGAAAGGTCGAATCAGAAGTCAAACCCCAACCTTCGCCTGAATAATAGACCTTTCTGTTTACTTCGAAATCGGATGCATTATATACAAAACCAACCTGTGAAACCCAGGTCAATTGGTATATCTGGCCTTCAAAATAGGCGATTCCCTCGCCAAAAAGCGACCCGTCCATCTTTTGCAAACGTTCAATGTTACCTGATTCCAAATCAACCAATCGTAATGAAGAGATTTTTTTTTGGCCCGTCCCTTCGTACAACTTACCCTCATGAAAAAAGAGCCCTTGGGTATAAGCCATTTTATCGTGATCATAAACTGCTAAAATCCGGTAAGTCAGCATTTTTGGTTTGTTGGGGGCAAAAAGGGTGAAACTTGTCGTTTTGGTTTCAATTTTATTTGTGGTAAGAGCACTGATCCGGACGGCATTTCTGCCCGTCTTCAGATCAGTAGTGGCAATTGAAATATTAAAAGGGAATGACTTTTCAGTCGAATATAAAACGTCGTTCAGATAGACCTCGATGCCTTCGAGATTCTTAAGGCTGTCTTTGAGGCTCACCCTTAGTGCTGCCGTATCTCCAATTCGGTAATTAGAATTGCCCCCGATAAATGAGGCTTCGATCGCAGAGCGAACTACTACACTGCTGGGAATTTTCTTTTCGCCACTACCGTTATTACAGGAAAGTGAAACGAAAACAAAAGAACAAAAGACGATCTTAGTGATTGACACGACAGAAATTTGAGCAAAAATAGTTTTTTGAAACAAAGCTTTATTTGAGCAACAAGACACTTCCTTTTCTCTCTTTTTGCTCCTCACCGCTCTTGTAAGTAATTACCCAAACATAATTGCCGCTCATGGCGGGCGCGCCTTTAAACGAGCCATCCCAACCTTTTTCGATATCGCTCGAAACAAAGACCACTTCACCCCAGCGGTCATAGATGGTAAGGTAGAAATTTTCAACATTGAATCCGGACGCTTTAAAAACCTCATTTTTTGTGTCTGAATTGGGCGTGAATGAATTTGGAACATAAAGTTCGTCGGTCAATTTTGAGATCAATACCTGATCTGAGTTGACGCAGCCAAACTCATCGACGATTTTCAGACGGAAAAGTTGCGAAGGCCCTGGCACAAAAGCCTCGGTGAATTTACAGTTCGGACAATCAATCAATGCCTTTGGCTCCCAAGAAAAACGGCCGTTCCCTCTACCCTCGAGCAGTACTGTATTTCCCCGGATAAGACGATCGTTGCCAGCACTGACATAGGGCGCTTCTCGCAGATCGACAAACAGGCTGTCGGTGGACTCGCAGCCATTTTGATCAATGCCGTAAACAATGAATTGCACTGGTTCTTTTATTTCGGCAAAGGGCATGTTGCTTTGAGGATCGTTCAGCAAATTCGAAGGGGTCCATCTAAATGAGACTCCGGGTTCGGCCGTTAACTGGATCGGAACATCTTCGCAGGCAAAAGTGTCGGGCATGGCCAATACCTGATAATCAATTACCTCTACCCTGACCGTATCTGTGTAGCTAAAACATTTTCCGAAAACATCTACCGTGAAATCAGTTGTTTTGTTGGGGAATGCCATGGTAATATTCGAAGAGGAATCGACTACGAGATCAAATGGACGCCAAAGGTAATGCGAAGCACCCAGGGCAAAAAGGGTCAGGCTGTCGCCAAGGCAGATGCTGGTATCAGGTGAAATCAACACCCGGGGATTTTGAGGGTCCTCAACATGGATGACCACTGAATGATTCCATTCACAGCCGTATTGGTCGGTAATAACAACGCTATAAGTAGTTGTTTGAGTGGGGTTAGCGAAGGGGTTTGGCACCGAGGAATTACTCAAGGCATTGGTGGGAGTCCATTGATAGCTGATACCTCCTGCGGAATTGAGTTGAATGGATTGACCTTTGCATATAGTGTCGTCGCTGCTGGCGGAAGACAAGTCGGCGGCTAGGATCACGTCAATGGTGGCTGTGTCGTAGGCGAAATAGTTTGCGGTGTCGCTTCCGCAGCTGTCTCCGACTATAACGGTATAAGTTGTGTTACCGTTTGGGTAGGCAAATGGATTGGGAATGGTATCGTTGCTGAGAAAAGTTGCGGGTAACCATTTGTAAACAGACCCTCCGGAGGCCATTAGCTGAACACTGTCGCCGGGACAAAGAACAGGAATGGGCATTATATCAGCTACTGGAGGCGACTCTCCGCGAATGGTGATGTATGCCGTATCAGTCAGCAAGCATGAAAGGCTATCAGACACTATGAGCATCACGGTATAATTACCGGTATCCAGATAGGTGTGTGTTGGCTGGAATGCAATGGACGTATCCCCATCCCCAAAATCCCAGAAGTAATTTGTTCCGCCATTGCTATTGTTTTGAAAAGTGACCGTACCGGGAATGCAAACTTTTGTGAGTGCATCAAGACCGATGTCTGAGGTGAGTTGAGAAAGGTCAAATTTTATAACGCCTAAGTTGCAATTGCTACTGCCGTTTTGGCTCGACCAGACATTACTCGGAGAAGTTGGAAAAGAATTATTGCCCCCGCAACCGGCACATACGGCTTGATAAACTATTCCACGCTTGTCAAAGCGACTTGTTCCACCATCGACATGTTCCCCCGAACCTGTTGATGATCCTCCAAAAAAGGTGGCATAAAGCAGGCTATCTCCATTTCTATCCAAGACAATTAAATAGAAATCATTGCCATCTGTGGTTGTTTTGAATGCTCCGCTGGTGGTTGGCAATCCAGTGGTGGTGCTCGCCGTGGCCTGCGAATTTGCCGAATTGACATTTCCTCCCCAACCGGCCAGATAAATGTGATCGCATTGATTCACCAAAAAGGCCGATGGCGAAATATCCACATCGATGTTTGAGCTGCTGCCTCCCGTGCCCACTACAGTTGAAAAAATGGTCGTATCAAGGGAACTCCCCAATTTATGAATGAACTGGCCGCTATTGGCATTCCGGTAAACCGAAGCGGGTGTGACAGGATAACCTCCTTCTGTTTGACCAGTCACATATACGTATCCACTATCGTCCAATTGCACAAAATAAGCCTGGTCATAACTCGAGGTTCCCAGTCTGGTCGAGGCAGAAAGACCAAAGCCCAGTGGATTGACTGCAGTGACAAAACCATCAATACCACCAATATACGTGGGATGGATAGCTGAATTAGTTGTTGGAAAATTCGTGCTTCTGGTTCCTCCGGCAACATATGTGCGACCCGATTTATCCACTTGCAATGAGTACGCGGCATCGTTGTTGTTGCCCCCAAGGTATGCCGCCCATTTTAAGCTTGTTAAAGCTGAATCCAACTGAAATACAACGGCATCTTGAGTTCCACCTCCATGGCTGGAGAAGTTGGTAACCGGAAAATTGGTCGATTCCGTTGTAGAGGCCACCATGATGTTACCTGAAGGGTCGATAATTACCTCGCCGCGAACGTCGTCGCCGTAATTAAATTCAAGATTATTTACGTTGATGCCGTCAAATCCGCTACCACCCACATACGTAGACCCTATCAGTGATCCACCCGACGGGCTGAACTTGGTCAGAATGATGTCAGAACCAAGGTAAGTAACAATGACACTGACTGTTTTGGTGGCAGTGCCACTAATGTTGTAAGTGGTGTCATAAGCGTTTGAGGTAACCGGAAAATCTACCGAAGAAGAGGTCCCCATTACTACTAGCTCATTTGATGGACTAACTACGAGGCTATGTGGCAACTCATTTCTGCTGCCACCAAGGTATGTTGAATAGATCAAGCTCGTTCCGTCTGATTTGAATTTTGAGATCCCAATATCCGTTCGCCCCGCGTCAAAGGATGTTTGAAATGCTCCACTGGTAGTCGGGTAACTCAAACTGGTATTAGTTGAACTGAAAACGGCACCGGCAGCATAGAGGTTTCCGGCCTGATCAAAAGTTGCTGTATATCCCCAATTGTCAAGGGTAGAACCGGAATAAGAAGAAAAAATAAGTTTGGGATCCAGAATCAAAGGCAGTTTCTGGTCATATCCTTCGGGGAAAGTAAAGCTTACAATGCTTTTCTTTAAGCTGAATTCGCAAGGCACAAAAACTAATTTGTCATTTATTTTTTGATAAGCCACCGGTCTTAGGTCGATCAACTCATTTACCGAAGTTCTAAGGTGGAGGTTTCCATTCCTAAGGCTGATTTTTTGAAGGTGATCATAGCGAAGTTGGATATCCCCTGGATCGGCTCCGGCTTTAATGATGAAGTCGTATTTCATATCGACATTCTGACTGTAAAGGCGGTAATCAATACCGGGCCAAAGGTCTTTGACATAGTTTTCTTGATAAGCAGGCACCTCACTTGCCCAGTGTTTTTTGTCATTCCCCAAAAAGTAATTATAGTAATTTGAAACAACCTTTCTTCCTTCAAAATTCAACGGTTTTGCATCGACAAAACTCAATTCAAAACGATGACCTCGAATGTTCAGCTCCTGCCCCTCAGTGTAATCTTTGGTGTGGTGTTTTAACTCATGTATTCTACCGATGTCTTCCTGGTGGTAAAATACAAAGGTCATTTTAGAGGATTCGAGGTACAATTGACCTCCCGGAAGACTAGCCTCGAACTTTATATCCCGCTGCCACTGCCCATTATTTTGAACGAATTCTATGTTCCCGGACACTGACGCATGCTGTCCAAGGACGTTTCCCGCCAACAACATGGAAAGTATTAAAAAGAATGTGGTGATTCTGTTCATAAGAGCCTTCAATAAGACTGCAAAAAAGGTGGATTGGTTGCCTTCTTATATAGGGAACTAAAATTACGAATTTTAAAAGGTCAAGTAGATGCGGCGATTATTCGGCCGCCGGGGGCTGAGGCGAATTTTTCAGATCATTTTTAAGGACGTTGATCTGTCGTTCGTTCTCTTTGATCAAAGATGCCTGATTTGAAACGTCTTTTTTAAGCACTTGTATTACTGAATCCTTTTGAATGACTTCGGCACGGGTGTCATCCAAAATTGAATCAATATAAAACATGGCAATGCACAAGGTGAAAGTTGTGAGACCAAAAAATATAGCCACCCTTAATGTTACACCCCTGATGTTATCTTGTTGCTCTGTATGTGGTTCGTCTGCCATGTTGGAATTAGGGCATCCGAATATAAAAAAAATCGTGATGCTATGGTGCTATCAAATTAAATTCGCGACTTGTTCTTGAACACAGGAACACTTGAACAAGCCTCTCCAAACATCAGTGAATCAACTACTTTTTGTAGTTTTTGGGTGAATAGCATATAGACCTCGGGGCTGAGATCCATTTTGCCACAACCCTTTAAAAGAACCTTTTTGCCTATATATTCAGCAGGGTCAAAGGCATTTATTCGCTCAATGAGCATGGCCTCGCGCACTTGATCAGCATTTCCAAAATGACAAGTGCCTCCAACTTTTTCAATGGCAGAAGAAATAAGCATGTAGGCCCAATTAGGCACGATGGCATCAGTAGAGCAATGCACGGCCAAACATTTTTTTTCATAGACCGACCAATCAAAGCCGGTTATAAAATTTCTGAATTCTTTTTCTCTGAGCATAAGCCCTTGGTAAAGATTTTGCGAAAGGTCATACTCAAGAATATCGACCTCAAAGGCCCATTTGTCCAAATCAATTTGCATCAACGGACTTTTCTCAACCCTATTTACAATTCCCTCTTCCATTATAAAAAGCCCAGTTCCAATTTCGCTTCTTCGCTCATCATGTCTTTGTCCCAGGTTGGTTCCCATACTAGTTCGATCTTGGCAGATTCTACACCCCAAACACCAGCAACTTTTTGCTCCACTTCAGCCGGCATGGATTCTGCAACAGGGCACGAGGGCGATGTCAAAGTCATTACAACATCCACATGAAAATCTTCTTTTATATTGATCTCGTAGATTAATCCGAGCTCGTAAATGTCAACCGGAATTTCGGGATCAAAAATGGTTTTCAATACCGCAATGATCTGTTTTTCAAGGTCTTTTTTATTTCTTACCAACGGATTATGCATTTCAATATCAGGCCTTGGCACTGTAGGCCAGTGCGTAAAATTTTATTTGTTTAACCATACTCAATAAGCCATTTGACCTGGTTGGCGATAAATGCTCTGTCAGTCCTATTTTATCGATAAATGTCAGGTCGGTGGATAAGATCTCATCGGGTTGGTGACCGGAAAATACCGAAACGATCATACTTATCAAGCCCTTGGTGATGATGGCATCACTGTCGGCAGTGAAATATAATTTTCCATCGTGAATTTCTGCGTGAAGCCATACCTTGCTTTGACATCCCTTAATGATGTTGTCGTCGGTTTTATACCGATCGCTCAAAGGCTTTAATAGCTTACCCAGGCTAATAATGTATTCGTATTTATCTGACCAGTCTTCGAACATCGAAAATTGTTCGACAAACTCTTCTTGTTTCACCACAATACCCGCATCACCTTTTTCCAGCGTCATGACAACAATTTTAAGGATTTTATAATTCCTTCATAAAGGATGTGCGCCTCTTCTTCGGTATTATAGAAAGCAAAAGATGCACGCACCGTGCCTGGGATGTCATAGTGCTGCATGATGGGCTGAGTGCAGTGATGTCCCGTTCGAACGGCGATTCCCATTTGATCTAACAAACTCCCAATGTCAAAAGGATGGACACCATCAACGACAAAAGAAATGAGAGGTACTCGATCGACGGGATTTCCTATGATACGCAATTTATCAATGGACCCCAATTTGTTTAGCGCATATTCAAAAACGCGATTTTCTTGGTTTTCCAAATTGGCGTATCCCAGATCATTCAAGTATTTCATAGCCTGGCTCATTCCAATTGCACCGGCTATGTTTGGAGTTCCTGCCTCGAATAGTTGAGGGGTTCTGCCAAAGGTGGTTTCATCGAGACCCACTTCACTAATCATTCCTCCACCGGTTTGGTAAGGGGGCAGACGATCCAGCAAAGACTTTTTGCCGTATAGAACACCAATTCCCGTGGGACCAAACAATTTATGAGCAGAGAAGATGTAAAAATCGCAGTCGAGCGCTGTCACATCAACTTTCCGGTGCGGTATGTATTGGGCGCCGTCTACTACCACAACCACATCTTTTTCGTGGGCGATTTCGCAAATTCTTTTTATATCTAAAACACTTCCAAGGGTGTTAGAGGCATGTGTTATGGCAATTACCTTTGTCTTTTTATTGATTGTTTTGGCGATGTCCTCAGGCGAAAGTTCACCATTGACATCGAAGGGCACAATGGTCAACTTAGCACCTCGATGCTTAGCAAGGTGTTGCCATGGAACAAAATTCGAATGATGTTCCATGAGGGTAATGATGATTTCGTCTCCCTTTTCGATCATTAACTCACCCAGAGAATGAGCCACTAGATTGACTGAATCGGTGGTTCCCTTGGTAAACACGATTTCGTCTGTGGAAGAAGCTGAAATAAATTCCTTTGTTTGTTCTCTGGCCTCTTCAAACAACGAGGTGGCTGTCTGACTCAGGCTATGAACTCCTCGATGTACATTGCTGTTGGAGTGCTTGTAGTAATTTGAGATCGCATCTATCACAGCCATTGGCTTTTGAGAAGTTGCGGCATTGTCTAAATAGACCAAACGCTGCCCATTGATCATTTCAGATAGAATGGGAAACTCTGACCTGACCTGATCGATTGCTAAAGTTGCAGGAGAGGTTTCCATCAAGTGTCCAGAACAATTTGGTAACGGTCAATCAAATAGCGATCTAGTTCCTCTCTGATGGCTGGGAGGCTGATTTTCTCGAGCACTTCTTTGGCAAATGCATAGACCATTAATTGCCTGGCTCTTTTGGCAGAGATACCTCTTGACTGAAGGTAAAACATAGCTTCTTTATCGAGCTGACCCGTGGTAGACCCATGGCTGCACTTGACGTCGTCTGCGTAAATCTCTAGTTCGGGTTTTGAATAGATCTGAGCATTTTGGCTGAGCAGAATATTTCCGTTGTACTGAAAGGCATTTGTTTTCTGGGCGTCTCGTTGTACGATCACCTTCCCGTTAAACACCCCTTTGGAATGATCATCCATGACTCCTTTATACAATTCGTTTGACTGGCAATGCGGTACGGCATGATCTACAAATGTGTGGTTATCAATATGTTGGTTATCTCGTCCCATAAAGAGGCCATTTAAAAAACATTCACTCCCCATGCCCTGTAAACGGACATTGCAATTATTTCTGATGAGTTTTCCTTCCAAACTGATGGTGTTAATTCGAAGGATAGAATCTGATTCCTGAAGGGCAAATTCCTGGCTTATCAGGTTATTCTCTTTCCCAATGGCTTGGATCTTAGTGAATTCAAGGGAAGAATCATTGCCCACCACCAAATTCATTACTGTATTTATGAGGTTATCATTTGCCGATTGACTTACCCAGCGTTCCACCACTTTGGCATTGCAATTTTTTCCAAGCTCGATGCTGCCCCTGACATTAAGCAGGCGGTCACTTTCGGACAAAACGTGAACAATGTGTAGCGCTTTTGTTAATTCACAATTATCCTGAATTTTTATTGCCGGACCATCGAGGTAAAAGGAATTGTTCAAGAGCGTGAAATAATCACCCTTGCTATTTGTGAAATCCTTCAGCTCAAGTCCTAAATTAGGCTTGGCGTCAAGATTACCAATCTCAACGCCCTTTTCAGTTATGGAATCAGAAAGTTCAGGTGCAAAATGCCCATCGACGAAGATCAGGGTGTAGGCGTCCTCATCTTTTGTAATAGACCCGGTAAATGGTTTATTGTCGAGAACCACATCGTAAGACCTGTTTAGCAATGGAGCAACTCTGGTGTATTTCCAGTACTCATCCTTGCGACTAGGAATGGGACATTTTTTCCAGGCCTCAATACTGGAAATCCTTTGCGAATAAGAGGCCCCTTGCTTTTCAAGAATCTTAAGCAAGCGATCCTCACCCTTTACAAGTGCTATGCGATCTTCACTCATGCTCAGGAGTTTTCAATTTCTTTTGGTTTGATGATCCAATCGTAGCCTTTTTCTTCAAGTTCGAGGGCCAGCGACTTGTCGCCACTCTTTATAATTTGTCCATTGTACAAAACGTGAACGAAATCGGGCTCTATGTAATTGAGAAGTCGCTGATAATGTGTGATCACAAGGAAGGAATTTTCTTTGCTTCTTAACTGATTCACCCCACTGGCAACAATTTTCAATGCATCTATATCTAATCCTGAATCGGTTTCGTCCAGAATTCCCAATTTGGGATTGAGCATTGCCATTTGGAAGATTTCGTTCCGTTTCTTTTCACCTCCCGAAAAGCCTTCGTTGATGGAGCGGTTGGCAAGCTTGGTGTTGAGCTCTACCAATTTTGATCGATCTCTCACCATTTCGAGAAAGTCTTTGGCATCAATGGGATCTTGGTTATTGTATTCCCTTATCTCATTCAGCGCCGTTCGCAGAAAATTGATGTTACTCACACCAGGAATTTCCACTGGATATTGAAAGGCTAGAAAAAGGCCCTCTTTTGCCCGCACATCAGCAGCCATATCTAAAAGGTCCTTTCCAAGAAACTCGACGGTGCCATCGGTCACTTCGTATTCTTCTCTTCCCGCTAGCACGGAGGCAAGGGTGCTTTTCCCGGATCCGTTAGGGCCCATAATGGCATGGATTTCCCCGGGATTGACATTAAGGCTTAATCCTTTCAGAATTTCTTTGCCGTCTATTTCTGCTTTTAAATCTTTAATATTTAACATATCTACTTTGATTATCCTACACTGCCTTCCAGGCTTACTTCTAATAATTTCTTGGCCTCAACGGCAAATTCCATGGGCAATTGGCTCAGCACTTCACGGCAATATCCATTAACGATCAATCCAATGGCCTTTTCTGTGTCGATGCCCCGCTGATTGCAATAAAACAGTTGGTCTTCTCCAATTTTTGAGGTGGTAGCTTCGTGCTCAACTTTTGCGGTATTGTTTTTTACCTCGATGTATGGAAAGGTATGAGCACCACACGTGTCACCCATGAGCAATGAATCACACTGGGTAAAGTTTCTCGCGTTCTCGGCGTTTTTCTGGATGTTTACCAATCCGCGATAGGCATTATTGCTGTGGCCCGCGGAAATACCTTTGGAGATAATGGTACTCTTTGTGTTCTTTCCAATATGCTGCATTTTCGTCCCGGTATCCGCCTGCTGAAAATTATTGGTAACCGCAATGGAGTAAAACTCACCGGTTGAATTGTTTCCCTTCAGGATACACGAAGGATATTTCCACGTCACTGCACTTCCCGTTTCCACTTGAGTCCAGGATATTTTAGCGTTTTCTTCGCATAAACCTCTTTTGGTAACGAAGTTGAAGATTCCGCCTTTACCGGTTTTATCGCCTGGATACCAGTTCTGAACGGTTGAATATTTAATTTCCGCATCGTCAAGCGCAATGAGCTCAACCACAGCGGCGTGCAGTTGATTTTCATCTCGCATGGGTGCTGTGCAGCCCTCTAAATAGCTGACATAACTTCCTTTTTCCGCAATGACCAGCGTCCTTTCGAACTGCCCGGTATTTGCTTCGTTGATCCTGAAGTAGGTAGACAATTCCATAGGGCACCGAACACCTTTCGGGATATAGCAGAAAGACCCGTCGGTAAACACCGCCGAATTCAAAGCAGCATAAAAATTGTCGGTCATGGGAACGACCTTGCCGAGGTATTTTTGGATCAGGTCAGGATGATTTTGAACCGCTTCACTGAATGAACAAAAGATGATTCCCTTTTCGGCTAGCGATGCCTGAAAAGTGGTTTTAACCGAAACACTGTCCATTACTACGTCCACGGCAACTCCTGTCAGTCGCTTTTGTTCTAGGAGTGAGATGCCCAATTTCTCAAAGGTTTTGAGTAATTCGGGATCAACCTCATCGAGGCTTTCCAATTCTTTTTTCTTTTTGGGTGCCGAGTAGTAAATGATGTTTTGGAAATCCGGCTTTGGATATGTAATGTGCGCCCAGGTTGGCTCTTCCATGGTGAGCCAATGCCGAAATGCTTTTAGACGCCATTCAAGCAGCCATTCGGGCTCTTCCTTTTTGGCAGAGATAAAGCGAATGATGTCTTCATTCAGACCGCGCGGGGCCTGATCGGACTCAACGTCGGTTGTAAAACCATACTTGTAGTCCGATGAAGTTACTTCCTTAAGAATATCGTCTTCTTTCTTGCTCATTTCTATTTACTTAGACCGAAAAACTTTCTCCACAACCACATGTTCTGGAGGCATTTGGGTTACGAAAACTAAATCCCTTTCCATTCAACCCCCCCTCAAACTCGAGCTCGGTTCCAACCAAGTAGAGCATGCTTTTTTTATCAACGACAATTTTAATGCCCTTATCTTCAAAGCTTTTGTCCTCTTGTGTGAAAGCGGTATCAAAATCGAGGTTGTACATCAATCCGGAACAGCCGCCGCCTTTGACGCTCACCCTTACGAAAGCATCTGGTCCGTATCCCCCTTCTTTCATGAGGTCTATCAATTTGTTTTTGGCCTGGTCTTGAACTTTTATCATGGTTATTTAGATTAATTCTAAATAAGATTTGACGCAAATTTAAGCATAGATCAATTACCAACGGGTTAAAAGGCCTGTGTAAAATGATTGTGGGCCTCAAGCGCTAGGGATTATGTAGTTTTGCAGGTAAAAATCAACGACTTGGATAAAAATTCTGGAAATAAAGTAACGCCGTTAGATCAATTGGGCGAATTTAAATTGATCAAACACCTGACTGACGGCTTGGTCCAAAGCGGGAAAGACCTAATCAAGGGGATTGGGGATGATGCTGCAGTGATTAAAAAAAGCGACAGCGAGGTCTTCCTTGTTTCAACCGATATGCTTTGCGAAGGAGTCCATTTTGACCTTTTGTACACACCCGTCAAACATTTGGGATATAAAGCCATATCGGTCAACTTGTCCGATATTTATGCCATGAATGCCGACGCTACGCAGGTTACGGTATCATTGGGATTATCCAACCGAATGTCGGTTGAATTCCTCGAAGAATTATACGAAGGCATGAAGTTGGCTTGCGAGCGATACGAAGTTCAACTAATAGGTGGAGACACGGTTTCGAGTAAATCAGGATTGATCATTTCGGTCACCGCTCTTGGAACAGCCCCAAAGGAGAATGTGGTTTATCGTTCAGGCGCCGGCGAAAACGATCTTCTTTGCCTGAGCGGCGATCTTGGGGCCGCTTACATGGGGCTGCAACTGCTTGAACGCGAAAAAAACGTCTATGATTCAAGCCAGGGAGTTCAGCCTGATCTAAGCGGCAACGATTACATCCTTGAACGGCAGTTGAAACCCGAACCCCGAAGGGACGTAATAAAGGCTTTTCGTGAGCTCGAAATAAAACCCACCTCCATGATCGACGTTTCTGACGGACTTTCATCGGACCTTTTACACCTTTGTGAAGCTTCCGGTTTGGGAGCCAATGTTTATGAAAATAAAATCCCCATTGACGCTAGTACCTCCATCATGGCCGAAACCTTTAAGATCGGACCTACCACGGCTGCGCTAAACGGAGGTGAGGACTACGAGCTGTTGTTTACGGTGGATTTAAAGGATCATGAAAAAATAGCATCCATGCCTGGCATCAGCATTATTGGACATATGACAGGAAAAGGTGAGGCCTGCCAGTTAGTCACGATTTCCGATTCGGTTATCCCCCTGAAAGCGGCTGGTTGGAATGCTTTTGGTTCAAAATGACCACTTATTGTTCAGAATGTCCTTTTATTAAATGCGTGTTTGCAATAGTTCGAAATGAACTAAATTCACTTTGACCAAATTGCGATGAGGTACCAGAGTGTCATATGTTCTTTCTTGCTTGTGATGCTTTTTTCTAAAGCAACACTTTCTCAGGAACTTTTCTTTCAGCACTATTCTGTGAAGGAAGGGTTAAGGGCACAGGTAATTACTTCAATAGAATTTGCGGAAGGCCAACTTTACATTGGCACCGACCGGGGACTTTTTGTTCGATCAGGTAGTGAGCGCTTCAAAGAAATTGTGAAAGACAAATCAGGCCTTGGCTATATTACCCGATTGGGTAAAACTCAGGATGAAAATCTGTGGATTGCAGATGAGAACGGACGACTCTATTCCATGAATGGCGGAGTTCTTAGCAACACCAACTTCCCAAAAGGCTTTGTGAATTTGCTCAATCAGTCAATCATTGATCAGATAGATCGCGTTGCCGATTATTGGTTTGTTTCTCTGGTTATAGGCGCTGGTATTTACAAATCAAACGAGACCAAATGGACTCGTCTGGAAGATACCACTGTAAAATCGAGATTCGTCATTATGGAATTGCCCAATGGGGGGCTGGTCAGCGGCGTAATGGATGAAAATCTAAAGAATGATCTGTTGACGGTTTTATTCAGGGATGGTCATCGCTTAGAATTCATATTGTCGGAGGGAAATCAAAACAGCAAGAGTTTGTCTGCTAGATTATCAAAGGACAGGCAGGTCTATTCTAGAGGCCGGGAAGTGATTATTTTCAACGACAAAGGGGTCATTGAAAGAAAATTTTTTCATGCCAATGTTGAACATGTCATGGAAGACCAAGAAGGTAAGATCTGGATAGGATTCGCCGAAGGCGGTCTGCACTGTTTTCCCACCGGAGAATTGAGCAGCAACAACTTCAGCAGATACCTTGGCAGAACGACTGTTCACGACATGGTAACAGATCAATTGGGCGACCTCTGGTTCGCCACTTCTCAAGGCCTTTATTCTCTCCCTAGATTGGAGGAGGCCGAATACAGCCCGCCTGATTTTTTAAGGGAATCATCTGCGTCAATCAAAAAGAAGGATAATTCCTTCAAAATGATGCAGGAAAAAGAAGTGCAAGGAGAAACGATTATTACGATCAATGATGTGCTTCCAAAGGCAGTTATTTCAGGAATAAGGGTCAACATGAAGGACACCGTGCTTCAGGATCTTTACCAGCTGGGACACAATGAAAACCTGATCGAAGTCGAGTTTGCAGGCCTGATCAATAATCGGCCTGAAGCTGTTCAATTCAAGTATAAGTTGAGCGGTAAAGACACCGCATGGACATACTCAACGGTGAATAAATCGGTTTACCAGGGACTGGAACCGGGAACGTATAACTTTTACGTTTATGCTCAAAGCAAACAGGGAAGTTGGTCGGAAAACCCAGGCAGCTTGGCTTTTATCATAGCGCCACCTTTTTATAAAACCCAAACCTTTTATGTACTGATTTTAATTGGCCTTGGTTTTGTGATCATCTTGGTCATACTTTTATTGGAGCAGCTAAAAAGGAGGAACCGCATGAAGGAAGAGGAATTCAAGAAAAGGGTGCTTCAGTCTGAACTTCAAGCATTAAGGGCCCAAATGAATCCTCACTTCACCTTTAACACCCTTAGTTCCATTCAGAATTATATTAGTAAGAACGACGGCGAGAATGCGAGTAAATACCTATCAAAGTTTGCCAAACTGATTCGAATGATCATGGAAAACGCAAAGCAAACAGACGTACCGCTTGAAGATGAAATGAATGCACTTAAACTTTATCTCGAACTGGAATCTTTGCGTTTGCGTGACAAGTTTGACTATAAGATCGAAGTGGATAAGGAAATTGACCAACAGTACACACGTATTCCCTCAATGCTTATTCAACCCTATGTTGAGAACGCAATTTGGCACGGCATTACTAATAAAGAAGGCAAGGGACGCCTGACGGTGGAAGTGATCAAAAACGGCAGTTATTTGAAGTGTATCATTGACGACGATGGAATAGGTCGCAAGGCGGCCATGAAAATATCCGAAAAAAAGAAAAAGCACATTTCGCATGGAATGAGCATAACAAGTGAACGTCTGGATCTTATGAATTCCCTTAACCAAAGCGATTTAAATGTCCGCATAGAAGATAAGATGAATGGAAGTCACGCACCTACGGGTACTAGAGTAGAAATATTTATTCCTTTGAAAGATGATTGAACAGACAAACGTAATGATAGTGGATGATGAGGCTGGATGCCGTGAATCTATTGAATTTAATATAGAAAAAAATTTTCCAGAGATAAAAATCGTGGATCAGGCGGGTTCGGTGAGAGAGGCGCTGGCTAAGCTGAACGAGGCAACGGCAGATTTGCTCTTTCTGGACATTGAATTAGGGGATGGCACAGCCTTTGATATTCTGGAGAATATGGATGATATTCAATGTGACCTTATATTCACAACAGCCTATGACCACTATGCCATCAAAGCCATTCAATTTAGTGCCTTCGATTATTTGTTAAAGCCCATTGACCCCGATGAATTGAAGAACACCATCTCTCGGTACCTCGAAAAGAAAAATAGCCAGGAAGAGAACTCAGGAAAGATCAATCACCTGATCCACAATTTAAAGAGCGATAAAAAGAAATTAGCCATTCCCGACATGGAAGGATTCGTTTTCATTGATGTAGATGAAATTGTACGATGCCAGAGTGACGGTTCGTACACTCGGTTTTTCTTGAATAATGGCGAAAAGATATTGGCCAGCAAATCGCTTGGCGAGTACGAAGCCATGCTTTCGGAAGAACCATTTTTCAGGGTGCACCGATCCTCATTGGTCAACCTGTCTCACATCAAGAAATACATCAAAGGAGAGGGCGGATACGTCATCATGACAGACGGTTCAGAAATAGAAGTATCCCGTAGAAAAAAAGCGGACTTCATCAGAATCTTAAGCGGGCGTTAAACGGGACGACTTCTTTTTAAGATAAGCATTCAACAAGATGGTTCCAAGAATAATGGTGAAGCCCAGATAAAAGCCCGAAGACATGACTTCTTCTTCACCAAAAATAAGAAGTGCCAGAATCATACCGTAGAGTGGCTCGAGGTTTATACTCAGACTGACCGTAAAAGCACTTAATTTGCGCATCACCTGAACGCTCACTACAAAAGCAATGGCTGTTGCTACAATGGCCAGTAATAGCAAATAAAACATGTCCATGAAATTAGGAAGAACGGTCCAGATGACCTCCGGGTCGCTTATCAGGTTCATTGCCAGAATGAAAATTGCCCCCCCGGCCAATTCATAAAATGAGATAAGTGAAGGGACGTTATTTATCACATAGCGACTGTTCATGACGGTGAAGAGTGAAGCTAAAAAAGCGCTTATTATGCCAAAGGTGATGCCCAGCCAATAGCGGTACTCGAATTGCAATACCAATATCATTCCCACAATGATCATTAAACCAAACACCAATTCATAGGCCTTTAGTTTTCGCCGGTGGAAAATGGGTTCTAGGATCGAAGTGAATAATGCACTGGAGCTCAGACTGACCAGAGCGACCGAAACAGTCGAGACTTTAATAGACTCAAAAAAGAAGAACCAGTGCATGCCCACAACTACACCGGTTATAAGCCATTTGAGGTGTTGTCTGTTTTGAGGCAGAAAGGCAATATTTCTCAATCTCAAAATAATGGCCAATGATACACTGGCAATGACCATGCGATAAAGGACGATCAGACCGGCGGGTAATTCAATGAGTTTTCCCAATATACCGGTGAACCCGAATATCAACACAATTATGTGTAATCGAATCTGGTATGTAAGCCTTGAATTCAATCTTCAGAGCCTTGAAGGTTGACCACTCCGCCCGAAACAATGAACTTCATGATTTCAGAGGACTTTCCATTCACCGGGCGAACCTGCGTAGCGGGAACTATCCTAAGATCGCCCATTATTCCATACGAATAAGGAAAGTACACGGCTACTTTTCCCTTGTCAATTCCAAGGGAAGTCAGGTCGGTTTTTGTCACGAAGCCCAATTTCTCTATGTCATTTACCTTATCAATTTTTACCACAACCGCCTGATCGAACGACCTTTTGGAACCCATCAATGCCCCGGTTAGATCTTTGAGCGCGGTGTAAATCATTTTGACCAAGGGAATCCTTAGCACCAGGCTTTCCATTTTTTTAATTAGTCCGCCAATGGAAGAAGCAAGAATTGTCGACCCCAAATAACCAGTAATGATCAGAAGGACAAGGATGATCAATATACCCATGCCCGGCACATCGATGGGGATCAATGCATCGAGAAAAATGATAGAATTGAACACCACGTAGAAAGTAATTCCGAGTGGAATGGTGTAAAACAATCCTTGAATCAAATATTTTAATAATTGTTTCATGTTTAGAGGTTAAGGTTGTTCTTGATCTTTTTTGGCAGGGAGGCAAAGACCAGGTCGTATGAATGATCGATCCATGATTTAAGCAAGTCGTCTGACAGTTCCCATACAATTTCTACCGTATTCCAGTGCTTTTTATTCATGTGGTAGCCTGGTTTTACAAAGTCGTACAATTCTCTCAATTCAACAGCTTTATCGGGGTCACACTTTAAGTTTACACTTTGGAAAGCGTCAACATCGGTAATGGCAAAAATTTTATCGTATGTTTTATACACCAAGGTGTTGAGGTCAAATGGAAATTCTTCGGTAACACCTCTCTTATTTAAGCAGTATTCCCTGAATTCTTCGATGTTCACAGCTGTGAAATAAGAGGGTATAGTACCGGCCTGCTCGGGGAGGCATCGTTCTCTAAAGGAGAAAGTTGAATATTCACTAAATACATTCCATCGGGAATACTGCCCGGAACATAGATGAGCTCAGTGATGGTTCTGTGAATTGCCGGGTCTTGAGGATAATTCCAAAATCGGCGATGTGCCAACAGTTTTCCTTCATCCATCTCGCGGTCTACCGACGGCAGATCGATTAACAGATGTTCAACACCTTTTTCAAGTATGTGATCGACTGCACTTACTTCCAAATAGGGTGGGTTGGAATTGGAGTATTGTCGTTGCAATTTTTCATCGGAGTTTGGAAGAGTCCGAATGAGCAGAGCCTGGCAGGGATCTTTCAATACATCCTCTAGGTTTTTACGGGAAATTACGCGATCATAACCCCTGGTTTCGGGTAAAACACTTACAAGTCGGGCAACAAAATGATATTTTTTAAGACAGTCATTGACGGACTCTCTGCCGGGAGAAATGTGTCCAAAACCTTCGGTATGAGTGCCATTGCCATGCGGATTAAAGGCAATGTCGTTAAAATTCACACTTCCGCCTTGATTAACATCACCGGTGAACTGATCTGACTTAACCGGATTGATACTAACTGGTGGAACGTACCACGCAGATGCAGCCGATTTCTCATTTCTCAGCGACATGGAAACGTCCATGGGCTTTGTCAGGTCAAATTCCAGCTCTTTGTTATTATATTCTACAATGGCCTTCATTACAATTCGAATAAATCTGAAGTGATCTTATCTGCAACTAATTTACCTTTTTCACTTAGAATGAAAGATTCATTTGATTGGGCCATAAGCCCCCTTTTAACAAGTTTCTGCAATTCGCCCAACAGGTGCTTACCCCGTAAATCACCGTAATCCCTTGAAACTTTCAGTATGCTGCAGCCTGCGGATGTTCTAAGGGAAGTCAATAAATATTCATTAAATCGATCGCGTTCTGACAATACCTCTTCTTCAAAAAAGGGCAGGTCTTGTTCGACGGCTTTCAAGTAACGGGCATTATTTGACACATTCCAACGACGACTTTTACCATTGAAGGAATGAGCTGATGGTCCGATACCGAGGTACTTTTCACCACTCCAATACGATGAATTATGCCTTGAATGTTTTTCAGGCAAGCAGAAATTGGAAATCTCATAATGGCCGTAACCAGCGGCATCTAGCTTACTCATCAGCAAATGAAATTCACCGATAACCGTATCTTCCGGAAGGGGAACGATCTCTCCATTTTTGAGCTTTTTACCAAAAGTGGTCTTATCTTCATAGGTCAAGGAATAGGCCGAAAGATGAGGTAATTCAAGTTCCAGAAAGAGGTCAAGATTTTCTTGCCATTCACTTAGTGAAGAATCAGGCAAACCGTAAATAAGATCCATGTTAATGTTTTCGAAGCCCGCTTGCTTGGCTAATTGGATGGACCTTTTTGCATCTTCACCCGTATGCATCCTGTTAAGCGTTCTTAGATCTTTGTCATGGAAGGACTGCACGCCGATGCTCAATCGATTGATACCCGCCAACAATAGCTCATCCAGTTTTTTTTCGTTGAGGTCGTCGGGATTTGCTTCAAGGGTGATTTCCAGATCCTTCAGGTCAACACGCCGCCGTAAGAGATCCAGAAAATGACCGATATCTTCGCAATTCAGTAACGAAGGCGTACCACCCCCAAAATAGATGCTGTCGACACGATCTCCTTCCAGATAAGCATAACTCTGTTCCAGTTCGGCACGCATGGCATTGAGTACAGCTTCTTTGTTTTTGACCGAGACGGAGAAATGGAAATCACAATAATGACATGCCTTTCGGCAAAATGGAATGTGAAAGTAAATGCCGGCCAAGGGATTATTTTTTAAACAGAATGATTCTGAATGTCGCACCTTCGTTAATCTCAGAATCCTTCACAAAGACCTTTCCTTTGTGATAATTCTCAACGATCCGCTTTACCAGCGATAATCCAAGTCCCCATCCGCGCTTTTTAGTCGTAAACCCGGGATCGAAGACCGATTTCCAATGCGATTTTTTGATGCCCTTGCCCGTGTCCGAAATATCGATAAATACACGATCGTCTAATTCTTCGGTTACAATGACAATGCGGCCATTCCCACTCATGCTGTCCGCACCATTTTTAATGATGTTTTCGAGAACCCATTCAAAAAGAGGTGCGTTCAACTTGATCCTAATTGGTTTATCCGAGACCTTCAACACAAGTTTCACATTTTTCGAAAGCCTCTTTCTAAGATAGGTAGAAACATTTTCGATGCACTCAACTAAATTGGTGTCATCGAGGTCCGGTTCAGAACCGATTTTGGAAAAACGTTCGGTTATTACCTCTAGTCTTGCCAGATCCCGACCCATTTCATCGACCATCTTATCGTCTTTCAGCTTTTCTTTGATGATTTCCTGCCATGCCAGGAGCGAGGAGATGGGCGTTCCAAGTTGGTGGGCCGTTTCTTTAGACATACCAACCCACACCTGGTTTTGCTCAGCCCTTCTCGAAGTACTGAAAAGGTAATAGGCCAGCAGCAGGAACAGTGCAATGATGCCCAATTGAAAAAACGGGTAATACCTAAGTTGAATCAACAATTCACTATCCTTATAAAAAATGTATTGTTTGACATTTCCGGAAATTTCAATCGGAATGGGGTCGTTTTGATTGGCCATTTCCGCAATCAACTTCATTCGCTTTTCGGGGTCACCGATGATGAGTGAGTCGACGTTCCCAAAACTAATGACCTGGACCCCGGTACTATCGGTTAAAATAACCGGCACCGAGGCCGAATTGACCACGATTTCACCTATAAAGGATTGCACCAAATTGTCCAAAACATCTCTCAGGTCTGTGATTATGGTAGAAGTTCCATAGTAGAGGTAGTCCTTGTCATCACCGTAAATGGCAATTTCTATCGGTTTGTTCAAGGATTTCATCTCTGACAGTTTCTCTTGAAGAACCTGAAGATCTTCGTCCTTCTGAAGATCGTACTCACGCCCCATGTTTCGATATTCCTTTATATGACCGTCTTTATCGGTGGTAATGACGGGAACAGTTGAATTGAAGTGGACCACTTGCAAGATAAATGTGTAGTCGTCCAGGGTGTTCGACGTGGCCAGGTACCTGGTAGCCTCGGCCCAGAGCGTCACCTTTTTCTCTTCCTCCACGCCAAGCTTATCGAATAGCACTATGGTATAGTTGACCAGCGCATTCTTTTTTTGTATTGCTTCGGCCCAGAGGCTGATTTTATCGCGCTCTTCAGAGGCAATTTGAGTCACTAATAAATTGGTGTACCAAAGGGAAACCAATACAACCAGGCTAGCGCCCAGTGCCAGTAATAGTTTCCACTGCTGCTTGTCGCGAAGAATATGCAAGTTCGGGTATTTCAATGCAAGTTAAGAAAAGGGAAATTACCTAGTCATATTTTTCGGGATCATAGGTTTCGTATTCCTCTTTGTTTTCTCCACCCAGCTTTTCCAATAGGGATTTTTTCTTCTCTTTTTTCTCCGGCACGTTCTTGACATCGTTATCTTTTGTTTCATCGACAGGAGCGTTTGTTTGGCCCTCCCATTCGATTCCAAGTTCGAGCGGCGCTACTTTTTTATTTTCTTTTTCTTTGCTGAATTCCTTTTTAAATAGCGCTTTGAGTTCTTTTCGTTCTTGGGTCAAATTGTCTTTCCACTGATCTCTTACCGCCTTTCTGTCCAGACGAATCTTGTAGTCGTCGACCGTTCCAGTCATTCTGATATAAAGCTTCGCCCGGCCTGACTCATCAATTTCAATTTCACCAAATTCACTTTGATTTTTTTGACTTCTTTTTGCTTTTTTGAATAGAAAATCATTGAGAAACAACTGGAAATGGTATTCGATTTCATTGTCAAAACTATGCCTGCCCGATAAGCTTAATTGAAGTGCGCTGGAATTGATCTCCATCTGAGGGATGATTACCTGTCGATTGGAGATCTCTATTTCATTGGTCAGCCGCGAAAACCGTATTTCCTGCAATTCTTCAATCTCAATGTACTTTGAAAGGGCCATCACGGGCTGATAATCAATTAGTTTTCCATTCAGTATGTCAATACTGCTGCGAACTATAATACTTTCAGGAATCAACAGGAACTTAGCATCGAAAAGCGATTCATATTCCAGGTCGATGTCAGCATATCCACTTAAATTCTCGGCGAGAATGCTTTTCTGGCCAAAATTTTCAAATTGGGTAAACAGAGCTTGAATGTTCACATGCCTAAGCTTTAATTCACTTTCTACAAGAAAAAACCCATCGTCCATTATTTGGAGAAAAATACCTCCTTGGTAATGTCCTTCCATCGCCTCAAATGACATGTTCTCAAATCGAATTTTTGGGTAAACTGAGGCAACAACCATGGTTAAATTTTGTGCTTCAAACTTTCTGAGCACCACTCGCTTTGCCCGAATACTTAGCTGAAGATCGATGCTTCTCACCAGTGGAATTGAAAAGGAATTTCCTTTTGCGTCGCCGGATTGAGTGAACTCATCCAAGTCCAGATCCTTGCACTGGACCTCTGCCTGAACCGTCATTTTTTCGTTTTCATAGAATAAATAAGGAATGAGATTTTTAAGTTGACCACTGAGCAGTAATTTATTTCCTGAAATGTCACAGCTCAGGCTGTCCAGATTTATGCGGTTCTGCACAAAAGCAAAACTTCCGGTGATGTCTTGAATGGTTTTGGGCATGGTCTTGTATTTGAAGCTCACCTGATCCAGGTAAGCCTGGCCTCCGATTTGTGCTTTTTTAAAATCTTTGGCGGTGATGCTGGTTAAACTGTCAAGGTCACCTTGCATCGTAAAGTTCAACCGGCATTTACCCGTTAATATTTCGAGCGAATCGTTTTCAAAGAGTTCTTTGAAGGTTGCCAAATCAAAGAATGAATTCACCCTCAATTTCAACTGGATGTCATCAAAATTCTCAATGCTGAAGGCCCCGCTGGTTTCACCTAATTTTCCTTTGAAATAGACCGAATCAATGACAAAGGAGGTGCTTCTATTGGAATGATATCTGCCATTACTGAAATAACCGGTGAGGTAGACATCATTTGCTTCAAGCCGGGATTTTTTATGAAGCAATTTCCCTTGGTTCAAAGCGAATTTGATATCTATAAGTGGGCTGCTTTGAGCCGAGGCCAAGCCAATAATCTTACCGGAAAGATCTACGGCTCCCGATGCATCGTAATCGGCAATGGAATTGGCGAGGGTTGTTGGGAAAAATTCCAGAATTGATGCGAGGGTGGCGTCATCGCCGATGAAAGATAAATCCATGTCCATGCCATTTTCTTTGTTTTGTAGGAATCCATCGATGAGTAAACCCAGGTTACCAAGCTTTAGTGAGGCGCTTTTGAAGCCGTATTTCTGATCGACCGCATTTACAGACAAGGCAAGGTTCAAATCGCATTCGTAGGGGTGTTTAAGGCTAAAATCACTGATTTTTAAACTGCTGATAAGTCCTTTGGCTCCAATCTTCATATCATATAATGTTTGATCGAATTGGCCGCTAAGTTCCAGGGTGCTCCATTGCGCATTGATGTGATCTGCGGACTTGAAATTTGTGTACACAAGAAGACAGTCCTTAAATTTCACCTTTGTCAATGAAATTTTGAATCGCTCGTTTTCGCCTTCGCTTTTGAAGAAATGATAATTGTCGCTTCCGTCGGAAAAAAGTGTGATGCGAACAACGCTTTGATCAATTTGGATTTGATCGATCACATAGGTTCCACTAATCAGGTCAAAAGGATCGAACTCAAGAAACAAAGATGCAGCTTCAATCAAATGCTGTTTGTCCTTTTCAGAAGACTTTTCAAGGATCTTTATGTTCTTAAATTCGATGGATGCCTTTGGGAATTTCCTGAGTAAAGAGAATTCAATGTCCTCAACCAGCACTTCCGTATCAAGGGCGGCATTCAACTGATCGATTGCCAGTTTGCGGATTCGATCTTCGTTTGCGAAGGCAACGATTACGGCTACAACTAAGGCCAGGATCAAGATAGATCCCGTCACCAGGAATAAACGCTTAGGCCGGATTTTCATCTTTTTTACTAACCATTCGCTTCAGATAGGTGATTTCCTGTGGGCTGAGCCGTCGCCACTTTCCA
The DNA here is from genome assembly GCA_040220895.1 of Vicingaceae bacterium. Taxonomy (GTDB): domain Bacteria; phylum Bacteroidota; class Bacteroidia; order Flavobacteriales_E; family Vicingaceae; genus UBA11591. Next base: position 21,841 of record JAVJVY010000004.1, on the reverse strand, counting down.
CGAGAAAGGTCTTTTTTATTCAGATTGGCAAAAACTACCCGGTCAAGTCTGGTAACCTGGTAACCTAAGTGTTCCATCATTCTACGGATAATTCTGTTTCGGCCGCTGTGAAGTTTAATCCCAATTTCATTCTGCTCACCACGTTGAATTCTGGAAACTTCATCGGCTTTGATGAAACCATCTTCGAGATCAAAGCCCAGCCTTATCTTTTCAATGTCATCGTCCTTAATTTCCTTGTCTGTAGCCAGATGGTAAATCTTTTCTATTCCATAGGATGGATGCGTTAGTCGCTTGGTCAGTTCACCGTCATTGGTGAGTAGCAACAATCCTGTCGTGTTTTTGTCTAGTCTGCCCACCGGGAACAGGCGTTCATGTCCCACGGACTTTACCAGATCCAGAACGGTTTTTCGCCCTTTTTCATCCCTTGAAGAAGAGATAAAATCCTTAGGCTTGTTCAACAGCACGTATACCGGCTTTTCAAAATTCAATCGTTTCCCGCTGTATTCAACCTTATCTCCGGCTTTGACTTTGGCGCCAAGTTCTGTGATCTTTTTTCCGTTGACCTTAATTTTACCTTCTGTAATGAGCTTGTCAGCTTCGCGCCTGCTGCATACACCTGACTGGGCAATATACCTGTTGAGTCTGACGAGTAATTCAGGTTTATCATCTTTTTTTTGCAGGGCTTTGCCGCTTCTCTTTTTGCCGGGCTTTTTACCGTCTCCGCTATTCGTTTTCCTGTCCAATGGCATCCTTTATATGTGTAACGTTAAATCCAAGTCCTTTCTTTTCCAGAATTAATAGATCAATACGGCAATCCGTTTTTACCTGCTTCTGGGACAAGTAGCGATCCACTGCAATGCAAATTGTTCGTTCTTTTTTTAAGCTCATAACATCTGATGCCTTTGTAACCAATTCAGATCGCGTCTTTACTTCTACGGCAACCACACAGTTGTCTTTTCTCATTACAAGGTCCAATTCGTAGTGGCCGCTTTTCCAATTAGTCTCGAGCACTTCATAGCCCTTGGCGACAAGGTAAGATTTTGCCAATGCCTCACCCGTTTCCCCCAACTTATTATGATCTGCCATAAGGCCTAATGTAAGGTCTTACAAAGATATTTCTTAAGAAAATTACTTATGTTTATGTCTCTAAAACTTGTAAACAAGTCAACATGAAATTCCTTGCCCTTTCCCTTCTATTTTTATCCACCATTGCCACTTCTGTGGGTCAGGGCTTTGAGGGCACCATCGAATTTAAAAAGGTTAAGAAAGGAAAAACCAGCACCTATATTTATTACGTAAAGAATGACTTTGTGAGGCTGGAAGAGTTCGGGAGCAACAAGACCATTGTAGACATAGCCTTGATAAACCTGAAAGAGAAAAAGGTCTATTTGCTAAGTCCTGAAAGAAAGAGCTACATGGTGCTGAACACCATGTACAGCAATAAAGACATGAGCAAAACACGCGTCGAAATGAAGTCGGAGTCAAAAACCATACTAGGTAAGAACTGCAAGAAATGGGTGGTCAGTAACGTCGATCTAAATGCCAGGGTAACGTACTGGGTGGCAAAGGGCAACTATGATTTTTTTGTGAGCCTGCTCGATGTTCTGCGCAGAAAAGACTACCATTCTTTATTCTTCCAACAAGTACCCGAAGCTGTTGGGTATTTTCCACTTGTCAGTACATGGACAGATATCAATGGCGTGCAACTCGAACAATTGGAGGTCACCAAGATCGACGAGCGAGTATTACGGGGGAATTTCTTCAGTATTCCTGCTGAATATCAGGAGATCAAGAACTGAATTTGAGTGACGAGCCTTGCTCATTGACCTCCAGGTGTGCAGGTCGGCCAAATATCAAAGGCAGGTTGTCCGAAAGGTGACCGGCGGGCATGCCAAAGCTTATAGGGAATGAATATTCTTCTAGTTGATCCGCGATGATCTCTACCGGATTCTTCCCAAAAGGAATTTCATTGTCGTTCATATCCGTCATTCCCCCGACAACAAGAGCTGAGATAGTTTCGAACACCCCTGCACGCTTTAGGGCAACGATCATTCGATCTATGTGGTAAAGGTATTCGTCGAGGTCTTCTAAAAACAGGATGCTCCCCTTTAGGGGTGGCATGGAGGAACTGCCAACAAGGCTGTACATAATAGAGAGGTTTCCGCCCACAACAGGCCCACTTGCGCTACCGGGGGTATTGAAACTATCCGGAGCAAATTGATAACCAATGGTGCTGCCAAACAAGGCATCCTGAATACCTTGCAAACTCTCGGGGGAATTATTATCGAAATTAACGGGCATGCTGGCGTGCAAGCTTTCAACGCCCATGTTTTGTAAATGACCGTGTAAGACGCAGACGTCGCTATACCCTATTATCCATTTGGGTAAATCTAAAAATACCTTCCAGTTCAAGTGGTCAATGATTCGAGCTGTTCCATAGCCACCTCTGGCGCATAGAATGGCCTTCACACTTGGATCGTCCAGCGCCCATTGAAGATTTTCAATGCGTTCATCATCGCTTCCCGCGAATTGATCTTGAGCCGCAAAAAGTTTGGGGGCCGGAACAATCTCCAAGCCCCATTTTCCAAATACCTCGGTCGCATCGTTTAAAATGGCAGCATCAATTTTACGCGCAGTTGATAATAAAGCAACACGATCTCCTTTTTTTAAGTTTGGCGGCCTGATCATGGTTACAAAATAATCATATTCCTTCGATTTCTTTGATATTCTCACCTAGTGAAATGGCTATCTTTGGCGCAAATTTCAACCTTGCCAAAAGTTAAACGACATCTTGTAACCTCGGCCTTACCTTACGCCAATGGCCCGCTCCATATTGGTCATATCGCCGGGGCGTATTTGCCGGCAGACACCTATGTGCGGTACCTCCGATTAAGGGGTGAGGAGGTTCTTTTTGTTTGCGGGTCAGACGAACACGGAGCGGCAATCACTATTCGTGCTAAAAAGGAAGGAATAAGCCCAAAACAAATCGTGGATAAGTACCACGAACTCAACAAGGATTCCTTTACTGAATTTGGCATTGACTTTGACATTTACCACCGCACTTCTTCTGAACTGCACCATAAAGTAGCGGCAGAATTTTTTACTGACCTTGAATCAAAAGGAGCATTTGAAAAAAAGGTGTCGAAACAGTATTTCGATAAAGAACACAATCAATTTCTGGCTGATCGTTACATCACCGGCACCTGCCCCAAATGCGGACACGACAAGGCCTACGGAGACCAATGTGAGAATTGCGGCTCATCGCTAAACCCCGAAGAGCTCATTGATCCGATTTCGACCTTGAGTGGCGCAACTCCCGTTCTTAAAGAAACCACCCACTGGTATTTACCCATGGGAAAAGAGGAAGATTGGATAAGGGAATGGATAGCCAATGGCAATTATAAAGGCCATCATCACCACGATCCTGCTTTATGGAAGAAGCAAGTGGTCGGACAATGCCTGTCATGGATCGACGGAAAACTAGGTGATCGCGCTATTACAAGAGACTTGGAATGGGGAGTGAAAGTGCCGCTGGAAGGGGCAGATGGAAAAGTCCTTTATGTATGGCTTGATGCACCCATTGGATACATTTCTGCCACCAGGCAATGGGCACTGGAGAATGGCAAAGAATGGGAACCCTATTGGCAGGACGGTGATACAAGTTTGATTCACTTCATCGGCAAAGACAACATTGTTTTTCATTGCCTCATATTCCCGATCATTCTCAAGTTAAAGGGTGACTATATTCTACCTCAAAACGTTCCTGCAAATGAATTCTTAAATCTGGAAGGAAAAAAATTGAGTACCTCAAGAAATTGGGCGGTATGGCTGAATGATTATTTGAAAGAATTTCCCGGAAAGCAAGATGAATTGCGCTATGTGCTTACCTCGATTGCACCTGAATTCAGAGACAGTGAATTCACCTGGAAAGACTATCAGGCCAGAGTGAACAATGAATTGGTTGCCATTTTGGGAAATTTTGTGAATCGCTGCCTGGTCTTGACCGATAAGTATTTTGAGGGAGTGGTCCCCCCATCAGCAGTCTTGTCAAAGGCAGAAAAAGCCGTGTTTGAAGAGGTGCATAACAACATTGCCAGTATTGAGGAGTCAATCGAGGCCTTTCACTTAAGGGACGGGCTTATCTCGGTCATGAATATCGCTAGGACCGGAAACAAGTACCTTGCCGAAAAAGAGCCCTGGAAACTGATAAAAGAAAATAAGGAGCAAACGGCCATTGTTCTGAACACGGCGCTTCAGATCAGCGCCATCCTTTGTTCAGTGATGGAACCCTTTATGCCCCATGCAAGCATTAGATTAAGAGCGATGTTGAACATACCCCCTCTAGAGTGGGATCAATTGATAAAAGAACTACCACTTAAGGCTGGTCACCAGCTGGGTGAAGCATCGCTGCTGTTTCAAAAAGTGGAAGATGCAGTAATAGAAAAACAAATAGAAGCACTACAGATCAGGTCTACTGAACAGAAAGAGACCAATACAAATCAAAAACCGAAATACGTGGACTTTGAAACATTTAGCCAAATGGACCTTCGGGTGGCAACGGTAGTTGCCGCTGAAAAACCTGAAGGATCCAAAAAATTACTCAAACTCGAGATCGATCTTGGCGGTGAGAAGCGAATTGTCATGTCTGGAATTGCCGAATATTACAGCCCGGATGAAGTTGTTGGGAGGCAAGTAACCGTTTTATCAAATCTTGCACCCAGAAAGATCATGGGCATAGAATCCCAAGGAATGATCCTGATGGCCGAAGACGATAAAGGCAAACTTGTTTTTGTGGAACCGTCAGAAAAAATAGTTGCGGGAGCCAAGATCAGCTGATCAATTGTTGATTCCTTGTTTTAATTGGCGCGAGGCCTCTAAGTTGATCAAACTATCACGGGATATCCCCATTTCTTTTGCCCTTCTGTCCATTTCCATCAACCAGGCGGCATCGAGTTTCAGCATGCTGTCTCTCGAAATGCCTTTATCGGAAGCTTTCTGATCGATGCTGGCCAGCCAAACCGCATCATTTTTAATTAACATAATGTAATGATCCAGGTGGGTTTCATTGTATGAATTTTTAACGGATTCATATTTAAGGGAATTCAATGAATCAACTATACTGGCGTAGGCTGAATCCATAATACATCGCTTGATCTCGTCACTTATCAGACCATTCAGGTAGGCAGTGGGGTGACCATTGTCGGCTTCAAAAAAGCGAAGGTTTTGAGCCGAAAAATTGGAATCTGCCTTGAAAATGTCTTTAGTAAAGATATAGGGGGCATGGTTTTTTTCAAGGAAATTTCGGATGTCGATTTCTCTCCATTCACCATCTGACTGATAAACAGGAGAAAATACCAGAAACCGGTAATCCAGACCACTTTGCTCGAGCAACTGGTGTGATTCCTTTAAGATAAGGTCATTCAAGGTTTTTATCTTTTCCTTGATGGCCATGGTTTTTTCATGATTCTCCGGAAGGGTCTGGCTCAGTGAATTTCTTAAATAACGAAAAAGATAACTGGTGATCTCGGGCATGTTTCGCTCAATGAAATAAGAAGCCTTCGGTTCCATCGGCACCCCTTTTAACTCAAGCTGCCCGTCTGCAATCTCGAAATAAGGTTTTTGACCGGTTCGAAATTTCAAAATACTGCGGTCCATGTCCCTTGTCATCATCCCAAAAATCACAATGGGATCATCGTACATTGGAATGACTTCTCTTGACAGCAGATATATCTGATCCACGCCATATCCGCCCACCCCGTAGTTTAGCAAGTAATACTTCGATGAAAAGGCACTGTCTTCATTCAGAAAATCTTCAAAGCACTTGGCGCCTACGCAATAGGAAAATGAATCACCAAAAAGCAAAACAGGTCTTCGCCCTTTGACCTTGTTTTTCTCCCAGTGAACCAAGTCGTCACGATCGAATTTGCCCACCCAACCCAGTAAAGGGTGAGGTATTTCAGGCGGCCTAAAAAATTTTCCAAAAATGTTATAAAGGGTCCAATACTCCTGTGAGTAAATATTTTCATGCTGATCTGCATATATGTCGGCATAAGCGCCAGGTTCTCTTAAGAATTCGGCTTTTTCCCACTCACTAAAAATAAGTCGTTGAAAGACCAATTCACACAAGACCAACATGGCCGTAGCAGAGATGAGCACGAGCAAAAGATTGGTCAGAAGTCGAAATAACTTTTTCACAGTTACGAATATAAGAAAGCCCAAATCAACCCTGAAGTTGTATGATGATAATCATGAGAGAAACACATGTGATGCATTTTTCTTGGCAATCACTGACCGTACATTTGTCCAAAATCAATACATGGAATATTTCGGGCAAAAATCATGGGCGGAGCCTTATAAGATAAAGGTGGTAGAACACGTCAGCGTTGCATCGCCGGAAGTCAGAAAAAGAGCGCTAGAAGAGGCGGGATTCAATACCTTTCTGCTAAAATCAAAAGACGTATACATTGATCTTTTAACCGACAGCGGCACTTCGGCTATGAGTGATCGTCAATGGGCCGGAATGCTTACGGGTGATGAGGCTTATGCCGGCAGCGAGAATTTTTATCACCTTGAAGATGCTATTAAACAGCATTACGGGTATCCATTTGTTGTCCCCACGCACCAAGGCCGCGGAGCTGAACATATTCTTTCTAAAATAATGATCAAAAAGGGAGACGTGATTCCGGGCAACATGTATTTTACGACCACAAAATTGCATCAGGAACTTGCCGGTGCTGAATTCGTTGACATTATTATTGATCAGGCCCATGATCCGGAAAGCGATTACCCTTTTAAAGGGAATTTCAGCCTGCAAAAACTTGAAGATCTAATAAAAGAAATCGGACCCCGGCGTATTCCATATGTCGCCATGGCCACTACTGTAAATATGGCGGGAGGTCAACCCATCTCACTAGCGAACCTGAAGGGCTTGAGGGAATTGACTAATAAACATGACATCCCAATTATTCATGACATGACGCGTGTAGCAGAAAATGCCTATTTCATCCAACAAAAAGAAGCAGGTCAAAACAATAAGTCCATTGCCCAGATCGTACGTGAAATTTGCGACCTCACGGACGGGGCAACGATGAGCGCAAAAAAAGATGCACTTGTCAACATCGGTGGTTTTCTGGCTACCAGGGACCAAGCCCTTTTTGAAAAAGCAAGGAACATGGTAGTGGTTTATGAAGGTTTGCATACCTATGGCGGACTGGCAGGAAGAGATCTCGAGGCAATGGCAATTGGAATAGGCGAGTCACTTGATGACCTGCATCAGCGTGCAAGGGTTGGTCAGGTGCTCTATTTGGGTCAGCGATTAATAGATTCCGGCGTGCCAATTGTCCATCCAATCGGATCTCACGGTGTTTTCATAGATGCCCGAAAGTTTCTATCGCACCTGAATCAAGAAAAATTTCCGGCACAATCACTCGCGGCGGCAATTTACCTGAATTCCGGAGTTCGTTCCATGGAACGGGGTATCGTGTCTGCAGGGCGAAACAGCATTACGGGTGAGCATAATTACCCGAAACTTGAACTTGTGCGCCTGACAATCCCAAGAAGAGTCTATACCCAAGCTCATATGGATGTTGTGGCCGAATCGGTCGCCGAAGTGTATGCCGAAAAAAACAAGATCAAGGGCCTGAAAATGGTCTATGAGCCAGAATATTTGCGCTTTTTCCAAGCGCGTTTCAAGCCTTTGACTTAATTTTTATCTGCCTGGATAAATAATGAGAGGGTTTTTCAACAAAACGCCAGTATACAATGGAGAAGGCAATTGATATTATAAGCGCGATAATGCATATGAGTGAATTATTCAAGGCATAAAAGAAATCGGCCAAAAGGTAAATAAAACTGCCCCCGGCCAGGCCATGTGTGAGGTATAGTGAATAGGAAGCATCACCCAGGAAGTTGATCCATTTTTTGTCGATTCTGATCAGATCGATGCTCAAAACCCCGATCAAAGAGGCTAATGCGATCAAATAGTTTTGAAAGCAGAGCATGGCCACCAGGACCAGAAGTCCTGCCAGGTATTCTCTCCTCGAAATTTTTTTCACTTGTTTACAGAAGAGCAACATACCCATGGCGAATTGGGGAGCAAATAAACTCAGTAACTCAAACCTTGCAAAAACAACGGAGCTCAAGGCGAATAGGAACAAGGTCAGTAAAATTCCCCATGACCGTTGTACTACAAGCAAGGGATAGATGAGGCCGGCCAACAAATAGAATTGAATTTCGATGGCAAGGGTCCAGAAGATGGGATTATACCACTGGTTATCGGTAAAGCCAACGGTAAATGTCAGGTGGTGAAGTATTTTGCCCCAATCCAGTAGCAGGACACTTTGGTTTTTCAGGGCGAAAAGCCATTCTTTCGTCAAAATCAAAACGATAACCAGCAGATAGGGCAGGCCTATTCTTATTATTCTTCTCAGCATAAAAAGGTGGTAAGAAGAAATCGAATATCCCGAACGATGCAAAGAGAGTGGGATAACAAATCCTGAAATAACAAAAAAGAGATGAACCAGGTAAATGGCTGATTCACTCATCTGGTAAAGAAAATTATCTTCCGGCACAAAGGATGTTCCAAGGTGCTGTTGCCTGGTGAAATGGTACAGACAGATCATAATGACGGCAAATGCCCGCAGAAAATTGATGAAGGGAAAAAAGTCTCTTTGCTGATTACTCGCCATTTTCTTATTGGCCCTGATTTATGTTAGCTTCCATGATTCTTTGGGTTTGTTCGGCGGCTTCCGGATTTTCAATCAAACGGTAGACTTCAATGAGGTTGGCATACGCCATGCGGTTTTTTGGATTCAGATTTACCCCTTTTTCAAACATTGAAATGGCCTTGTTTACCAATTCCTTTTGCCGCCGATCAGATTCATTTTGGGCCATGAACATGTGCAATTCTCCAAATCCTGTGTAAATCAAAGAAAGGTCAGAGGCATTGATGTTTTTGCTGTCAATCAATGAACGATAATGGTTAAAGGCTGCGTCGAATTTTCCTTGTCGCGTGTAGATGCTCGCAATCAAGTAATCCGATCGATAATTATCAAGTCGCACCTCTTTGGCGCGTTTCAGATAATCCAAGGCGCGATCAAATTCACCCTTATTATAGGCTAATTCTCCGATGTAATATAGCAGTGACACATTTGTGGGGTTCAAGCGCACGGCGCTGTTAAAGGCCTTTTCAGCTCTATCGTATTCTCCTGCTTGCATATAAGCGACACCCAAAAGGCGGTAATTATCCTCTTGTTTCGGGTTGAATTTCTTAGCGTCAAGGAAATGCCGTACGGCACCATCCAAATCTCCCCGATCCATGGCTATCTTACCCAGGAACAAGTTTTTATCCACTCTTTTCAGAATCGAAAGAACAGGCACACCGTCAACGACTATTTCGTAAATGGATTCTTTATATGGCCACTGACCGCTGAGTATTTGGTACTTTGACATTGTTCGGGAACTGAGCACGGCATAGTCCCAATCCTTAAGAAAGGTATGGTCCAATGGCAACCAAATGATGCTGCCCTGGGTGATGTTAGGTGCCAGGTAATGTGAGATGGAAAGGCCTTCGTGATTACTGGCCAATTTAATGCCCTCAATGTGATTTTTCTCGGCATATTCGTTGAACCATTCGGCTGCATTTCTGAGCGAATTCCCGTCCATGTCCAATTCAAATGCTCCATAGGCACCCTTTATTCCACCGATTATTTCATTGAAATAAAGGGTGTGAAAAGGATGATTCAAAACCATAGACTTCAGGGGTAAAAACAGCATTGTTGTCATTACAAGGAGCACAACCTTCTTTGCAAGGTCTTTTTTGAATTGGCCCAATATGCCCACCCAGCCAATGGCAGCAAACAGGGCCATGTAAGGCGCCAGAAATAGAAAATGCCTCCAGCCGTCATATAGGTTTCTTACCCCAATCAAGTACGCCAACAACGGGATGACGACGGCTAAAATTGGCAACATTAAATCATTTGGGCCCGATGTCGTTTTTCTGAAAATCACCAAAACAGAAAAGAATAGACCGAGTAAAACCACCAGAGGACTGGTTATTCCGATCCAAGTAAATAAGTAATCCCATGGAACCTGGAAGTTGGGAATAAGACTTCCCTTGAATAGCTGGTAATTGAGCAAGAGTCGAAGGTCCGAGAATTTAAGAACCGCCTGAAATGGTCGAATCAAAATATTTTCATGCGCCCAGGGCCAGAAACTGACCACAAGGACATATGAAATGATAGAGATATAAGCCAGTGTAATAGCTGCGTTGATTGCATATTGCTTCCATTGCTTTTTATGTTCCCAGAGCCCAAGGAGTAATACGATTAGAAATATTGGAATGAGAATCATTCCCCCAATTCTTACCGACGAGGCTAAAAAAACAGCCGCGGCCGCTTTGAATGCAATGAACCACGACCAATTGGGCAATCGGCGGCGCACATGGTCGAAATAATAGCAAGAAGCAACCACGCCAAGCATAAAGGTGGTATCCCGGAAATCGTTCATGATATAGCCAAAAAAACGCGGTGAAAAAACGAGCAGAATGATGGTGAGTAGCGCTAGACCGTACCCTTTTATCAAGCGCGCTTGCCTTGAAATGTAAAAAACAGTCAAAAAGCCAAAAAACGAACACAAAACGTGCCGTATAACAATGATGTCTAATGGAAGTATTTTGTGCAAGCTACTTGTGATCAACCCAAAAACATTACCGTAATAGATCATGTGGCTGTAAAGCGGAATACTCAGGTCAAGGCAGGTTTTGTCACGACCCATGGTCGCAAAATAACGCATCATGTCCCGGCTGTATTGTATACTCATACGCTCGTCCCAGGTGATGCCAAAATCAAAACTCATTAGCGGAATTAACAAGGCCAAAATGCTCAACATCAGCTTAGTGGCTACCTCAAAGAAATACTCTGAACCGGCGGCTTCCCGGTATTTATTTTGCTTCAGGAGCAATTTGATTTCTCTGTAACTATTGGTAAAGGCCATTTTTCCTGCACAATAAGATCGGTGAAAATAAGAAAGAAGTTTTACAGGGACGAAGTCAGCGAAAATGCATTATTAAGTGGTCATACACTTGAAAATGAAGCTCGTATGAAAGAAAGAAATTAAAAAAATGCTTCATTTTGAGGTGGCAATGGCTTATGTTAGATGAAAATTAATTCGCAAAGCCATGAAAACAGTTCTACTTTCAGTCACATTTGTTGCCGGACTTTCACTGGCAACGGCCCAAACCCCGGTGACCTTCTACACCAGCCAAGGAGACTTTGTCGTCGAAATCTATGATAACGTAGTTCCCATAACCGGTGGAAATTTCCTATCACTGGTCAATCAAAAATTTTATGACGGTGTTATTTTTCACCGAGTCATCGACAACTTTATGATTCAGGGAGGGGATCCCACAGGTACCGGTTCAGGAGGCCCTGGGTATACAATTCAAGACGAATTCGATCCGACCATGAGCAATGTTCAAAAAACGATTTCAATGGCAAACTCCGGCCCGAATACCGGTGGTAGTCAATTCTTTATCAATTTGGTGAATAACACATATCTCGATTATGACAAACCCCCAACTACATCAAAGCACCCCGTATTTGGAATGACCATTGTTAATTTTAATGTCGTTCAAGCAATTGGTAAAGTGTCTACAGATGGCAATGATCGGCCAATTACACCCGTGGTCATGGACAGCGTCAGGGAGGGCAATTTCCAAACCCTTGGTTTACAAGAAGCAAACGTTTTAAGTAGTTTTCGTTTATTTCCCAACCCGGTCAATGTTGCTTCCTCAGTCGAAATCGTGGCAAAAAGAGATAAGGCCACCCAGGCCGTGTTGAGAGATCTTTTGGGGAAGACCATAAGCGATCGGAGCCTTAACTTGCGAGCGGGCTTCAATCAATTTAAACTAAATGAAGTCATTGGTGAATTGCCGGTCAAAGGCATCTATCATTTAAGCATTGTGACCGATGAGGGCTCAAAAACATTGAAGATTCTGGTTCCCTGATAGAAGCTTAGAAAGAAAGGTATGCGGCGGCAAGTTTCTTGGCGCCGCATCTTTTTTATTTCACTTTGTAGAATAGCTTCATGGTGATGGAAGCGGTTTTCTTTTTGGAGGATGTATTAAATGTTCCACCCCATGAATATGTTTCGGCAGAATTTTGCCCGGTGATCTGAAAAACACCCATTTGAGCAGAGATGAGTTCGCCCAATTCACTTCCTGAATTTCCGGCAATTTTTTCGGCCCGCAGCCGGGCGTCTTCGGTAGCTTTTGAGATCATTTCTATCTTCAGGTCGGCCAGCTTGGTATAATAATAGCGCGGAGGTTCCGAGTAAAAATTCACTCCCTGATTTAATAATTCGGTGATCTCCCTGGACAGGATCTCTATCTTCTCTACTTCCTGTGATTCGATTTGTACACTTTGGCTGAGCTGGTACCCATCAAATTCATCCCCTTGGTATTTTCCATCGGCCGTGTAATTGTGCTTGATCTTTTGTGAGGTATTAACGGCTTTGAATACGATGACATTTTCACTAATCCCCTTGGATTTCAGGTATTCCAAAATGGCCTTTTTATCAGAAGACAAGCGGGAATAAGCTTTTTGAAGATTCATGTCTTCGGTTCTGTAACTCCCTTCCCAAACTATGAGATCTGAGACGAAATCGGTTTCACCTAGTCCGGTAACCGAAATATTACCGTCGGGATTTGTTCGTTTGACATAGGCATTTCCCAAGACAATGGCTGCTGCAATAATGGCTATACCGAAAACGATGGCGTTGATCTGACTGGATTTCATGCTAAACTATTTGTCAACAAATATAATTTTAAAGTCGGGCGTACAAATGGGTCGGAAAGCACATCTGCATTAACTTTGGTTAACAATGAAGCCAAGGCATCTGTTATTAATTATATCAATCTTGTTCCACTGCCCTGCCATGTTGACGGCCCAGGAAGGTCAGGGTAAGAATTCGGTCGTTCAATTCGGCATCACTGCACATAAGGCCAGAATATTGATACACAACAAGGACCTTCAAGTGGTGGACAATTCCTATCCCAATGGCATTGAAGCAGAGGTGGCCTGGCAAGGTATGGGCCAAGAATCATGGAATAAATGTCACTGTTTTCCTAAGTTGGGTTTTAGTTTGCGCTTCTGGGATTATGATGCCCCTGATATTTTAGGCTATGGTTTAGGGGGACTTTTTTTCATCGAACCCGAGTATAATTCCTTTGGCCGCATTTCTTTCGGTGTCCGCGCCGGATTTGGCCTGACTTACATGAGCAACCCCTTTGATGCGGAAAACAACACCGATAACCAGGCCTACAGCACTGCGCTCAACTTTGACCTGGTACTTGCCGCAAAGGCAGGAATTCGCCTAAGTAAACAGTCGCGACTCAATGCATCGGCGTCTTTTAACCATAATTCAAACGGAGGAGTGAAGTCTCCTAACCGCGGATTGAATTACCCTTCGCTATCCATCGGTTATTCCCGCTATGTCAGACCCGTGCAATTCGTTCGGTTTGGCAAGAAAGATTGGGACGTCAGCGATAGAAAAATGAGATTTGACTTGGGTCCATTTTTTTCCTGGAAACAAGTGGCAGGTGACGTGCATCGCTATTCGGGCGGGGTGGAGTTAAAATATAGCAGGCAATTTGGACGAATAAATGCCTTGACCTTTGGTGCTGAATATTTGCACGACACGTTCGAAGTATATTTACTTGAACAGGAAGGTAAAACGGGAAATCCGAATAAAATGTCCCTGGCCATAGGCCATGAATTTCTGCTCGGAAAGTTGCTTTTTAGCCAGCAGTTAGGAGTTTACGCTTACAAACCAAATGATGTTGGAGCCGACCTGTACCAACGTTACGGGCTTACCTATGTCATTGGAAAAAAGATTGCTGCAGGCGTTAATCTGAAGGTCCATGGCCACGTTGCGCAATTGGTGGATTACCGGATAGTTTATACCTTGTTTGGAAATTAATGATCGCTAGGCCTTTTATACAAATTATTTCAGGACTTGCTTTGATTATAGCAGGGTTCATTTCATGCAGCAAGGAGGAGGCTGTAGAAATGTTTGACAACAAAGAAATTTCAGAGGCCTGCCTCAGTAATTTTTATAAATACCACCGAAAAGTTATACTGGATGAAAATTTCGTCGATAACCAGAATGGCTGGAATTTGCAAAAGGTTTTTGATTCAACTTATTACTCGAATGAATGTGACTCCGAATATTTCACAACCGCTGAAATTAATAACGGGCTGCTTCTACGAGCCATCTGTTCGCCACAGGATGAGGCGGTTGCCACGTTTCCACTACAAAAAGAACTCCCGGAATACCTTGGTGTCGAAGTGCACTTTAATCAATTCGAAAGTGTCCTTCACGAAAATGTCTGGATAAGACAAAACGAATTCAGATTGGGTGCAGGCGAATTCATACTTGATTTTGCCATCCCAGCTGCTTCCTTTTTCTTAATGTCTTTTGGAGGCCACACAATACATTTTTTAATTCCTACCCGAGGTTTACAGGGCAAAAGGGCCTACGTGTATTCAGATGAGTTCATTGAACATTATGTAGTCGAGCCTGCTAAATCACCCATAGTCGACGAGGATATTAGTATACTCGCCAAACTTGAATACAATGATGATAGGACGAACTTTATCCGTTTTGCCGCATATGCCATGATCAGTGACTTTGGCCCAATTGAACAAGCTGAAGTAAGAATACAACGCATTTCTATTTACCAACCCCTTTTTCCCTGCAACTGAATTTTGCTAATTCCCGTGCTAATGGAAACCAGTGCAGCTTGGATTCAATTAATCGAAACAGGCTTTAATTGATTCGAAAATTCGGCCTTGCGTTGAATTATCTTGGAAAAAAAATCGTGGATACCCTTTTGCCTTGAAGAAACGTTTAATTGATGTTGGTCGGAGAAAATGGAATAATCCGTGGCATTGTTCTTATATACAGTGAGTTTGAAATAAGGAATGACCAAACCATACGTTTCCAAAAGCGAACGAAAGCGAAGTATCAAACCGTTGGGTCTTAATTCGATGTTACAGGTATTGGTGTATTTATCCATGGACAGCAAATGAGCGATCTCCGGGCTGCTACCGGATATAAAAAGTTTAGGGGAGCCGTTTCCACCCATCCTAAATCGATCAAGCAAACTGAATTGACGGCCCACAGTGGCATCAATTTTTCGAATCAGTTCTTTGTCGTTGTATGAAACGTTTACAAGCATGATGTTGAATTTAAGGTTTATAAGCTGCTGCCTCAACACCTGCAATACAAAGTTCGTAATTAAACCTACACCATTGTCGACCGAAACACCACTTGTTTTATTGGATTGAGATAGATACATTTATTTGATAATAAACCACTAAACTTAAAACCATGCCTGATATTCAAATTAATTTTTTAGCTGTCATCATTGCCGTTGTGGCAAGTTTTGTTTTCGCATTCCTTTGGTACACACCCATCTTTGGAAAACTTTGGGGAAGGGAAATGGGTTTTGACCCCGACATGAAACCCGAACCGGGAGTGATGATCAAGGGGATGCTCATTATGCTCGTTGGAAACTTTTTACTCGTTTGGGTCTTTGCGAATAATATGGCTGTTTGGAACCCAGTAACATGGGGGCTGGAGCCTTCAGAAATGTCACCCTTGGCCAATGGAATGATGGCCGCCGTCTTTACCTGGCTTGGCTTCTTCTTTCCCGTAGATATAGGTTCCGTGACTTGGGAACAGAAATCCTGGACCCTTTTCTTCATCAACACCGGCTATCACTTGTTGAACCTGGTCCTGGTGGCCATGATTCTTTCGTTCATGTAAATTGAAAAGCACCAATGGGTATTCTCTGCTATGGTGCAGGGAATACCCTCTTTCATTCTTTCGACATTCGCGATCAATCGGTGGACTTGTCTTAATTTAGGCAGGTCATGGCGAATAATAACAGTGAAATACAACTTCATTTTCTTGGAGCATCAGGAACGGTAACGGGATCCAAGTACCTGCTCGAGACAGGGAAAAAAAAGGTGTTGATTGATTGCGGTCTTTTTCAGGGCATTAAAAAACTCAGGCTGCTAAACTGGGAATATTTGCCGGTGAATGTACCTGAGATCGAATTGGTATTGCTGACTCACGGGCATTTAGATCATTCCGGATTTCTACCGCGACTAATGGACATGGGATTCAAAGGGGAAGTATGGGCGAGCAGTCCCAGTTTGGATGTGGCAGAAATTATACTTAGAGACAGCGCAAAGATCCAGGAAGAAGAGGCCGCGAAGGCCAACAGGGAAGGCTATTCAAAGCATAAACCGGCAAAACCACTGTATAATTCCGAAGATGCTGAAAAGATCATTGAGCGATTCCGACCCGTCGATCCAGGTATTTGGCATACAATTTCAGAAGACCTACGTGTGCGTTTTAATCCTGTTGGGCACATTTTGGGAGCGACCTACATCGAAATAGAGGTAGGAAAGAAACGCTTTGTATTTTCGGGCGATGTGGGTAGGGTAAGAGATGATTTGATGAAAGCCCCGCTCAAACCTGAGCGAGCAGAAGTTTTACTCGTTGAAAGCACTTATGGAGATCGCTTTCATCCCGATATTGAGACGGCCAAAGCGCGTTTTGGTGAAATAGTGAAATCTGCACTTGAAAGCGGAGGCACACTTATCATCCCAAGTTTTGCCGTAGAGCGTGCGCAGACAATTATGTTTCTTTTATGGAAACTTTTGGAAAAAGGTGAAATCCCCAAAGTACCGCTTATCATGGACAGCCCCATGTCTGCTAACGTCCTTAAACTTTTTACCAGGCACAGGGACTGGCACAAACTGACAAGTGAAGATTGCGAGAACATGTACAAGCATTTTCAAATTGTCAGCGGCATTGAAGAGACCTTTGAGATCATTAAAAACAAAGGCCCAAAAGTGGTCATCGCCGGCAGTGGAATGATCACCGGTGGTCGGGTATTACATTACTTGGAACACTACATAGACCAAAAGTCAACCACCATTTTATTGGTGGGCTACCAGGCAGAAGGAACGCGAGGTAGGCGGCTACTTGAGCATGCTCCTGAAATTAAATTCTTCGGAAAATACTATCAGGTAAGGGCAAAAGTTGAGCACCTCAACGGACTTTCTGCACATGCCGATCAGACCGAACTGATCAATTGGCTTTCAGCCTTGCAAAACGCGCCCGAAAAAGTTTTTATCGTCCATGGAGAAGCGCAGGCTTCGGACGTGTTCAGGACCAAGATGAAAGATACCTATGGCTGGGAAGCCGAAATACCGGAACTTTATTCCATTATTCAGGTCTAAGTTCAGAAGGGGAGATTAAAGAGAGGCAAATTTTAAACCCAAATAAAATGTCCTAGGTGCCGGTGGGCCATAAATGTAGTTGCTGTCCCGGTTTTTACCACTATCAAAATCATTTTGATATGCATTGGTAATGTTTTTAATTCCGCCAAATAATTCTAGAATATTGTTATTAGTTCCGAGTGTTAATTTGTAAGCCGTTCGAAAACTGATTTCTGTGAATGACGGCGTGGAAGTATAGTTGTCCGAGGAATTTTCCGGAGCTCCGGCAAAATGTGCAAGAACCATTGAACCGGTGTGGACCAGATTGAAAGAATTGCTCCATTTTCTGGTTGCATTTATTGTTAGGGTTGAGTATCCGTATTCATTTGGAGTTCGAAGAAACTCACGACGAGATTCTAAGCCTTGTATGTTTTGAACGGGAAGTTCGTATAAACTTTGCTGCCACGTAAAACCACCTTCAATTTGATATTTTCCATCGTAATTGGCTCTAATCTCTAAGGTTAATCCTTGTACCCTTGCGCCCTGACCGTTTTGCTTTTCAAATACCAAGCCGTGGATGTCCCGGCCTACAGGTTGAAGAAAAAAAGCATCATTTAGCTCTGTGTAAAAGGTTTCTATGGTGTAACCAATAATGTAGTGGTCTGTTGGTTTGTCGAAATTTACGGATGCTGAATAACTCCGCGATCGCTCAGGCATTAAATCGGGTGACAGGCGAATTCTTGATACCCCGCCACCGGCGAAAGCAATGTGCATGTCGCTGTCAAATGCTTGTGGAGCACGAAAACCATTTCCCCAGGTCAACCTAAATTGCGTGCTTTTCCATGGACTGTACATAAAGGAAATTCTCGGATTGATTATTGGATCCGCAACCAGGTTATGTTTGTCCAAACGAAGCCCGAGTAGCAGGTCCAGCTTTTCGCTCAGTTGCCAATCAGATTGGGCAAACACACCTAAATTAAGCGTGCGCTGATCTATTTTATAATCATAAGAGGGGATTATATCCAGCACATCGTCAATCGTATATTCTGCTCCTAAGGTGATTACATTGCTGCCGATAAAGAATGAATTAAACCGATTATTTATTTGCGAGCCGGCCTGAAAGGTTGTACTCATTGAGCTTCCATAAGGAGGATTTATCAGGTGTTCTGAAATTGAACTACTATCGTCAGGGAAAATACCGGTATAATGCTGCCTGTCCGTAAGTTGATAGGCCAGGTAAGAAATGAGCGAAGAGTTGCCATCATTGAAATTGATCTGGTAGTCAGCGTTTGCGATGAGTATCTTATGTGTTCTTTCTTCGGCCTGCTTCAGCAAGTGAACTTCCTTGTCTAGCATTTCACCACCGATTCGGTATTCATGAATACCGCTTAGGTTTACCTCGAGTTTTTGATTTTCAGTTGGTTTGTAGTAAAAGCTACTTCCAATAGCGTTGTTGTCTATGCGTGGCAGCTCGCTAAATCCGTCACGGTTATGGTCATAAAATCCACGATTCCGTCGGTTAATGAAAACACTGACACCCGACTTGTTTTCACTCAAAATTTTAGTGGCATTTCCGATAATTATTTGATCGTCTGTTCCGGCTATGTTTTGATAAGTATATGAAAGCTCGTAGGAGTCTTTAACGGGCAAACGGCTAATAACGTTCACGGTTCCGCCAATGGCACTTGAACCATAAAGTGCAGATCCACCGCCACGAACAACTTCTATTCGTTCTATCATATTCGCGGGCATTTGCTCAAGGCTATAAAGACCAGTTAACGGACTGATGGTAGGCCTTCCATTGACCAATATTTGAGAATATCCACCGCCTAGTCCATTCATTCTGAGCTGGGTGTAATTGCAGGTTTGGCAGTTCGTTTCCACGCGAAGTCCGGGCTGAAACCGAAGACCTTCAGACAAATTACACGCCTGAACATTTTCAAGTGTGCGGCGGTCTATTATGCCAACCATGACGGGTGAATCATGAATTTTCTTGGCTGTTCGAGTGCCCGTGATGACAACATCATCCAATCTGGATTCCATTTTCTTTAATTCGGGATTTAAGCGAATCGCCTTATTTTTTTCGAGCCTGAGCGTCTCTTTGTAAGTTTCATACCCTACAAACGTGACCAGTAAGGTATATTCACCTGGTGGAACACCTGTGAGAATGAAGTTGCCTTCGGAGTCCGAGGATGACCCAAAGTTGGTGTTTTCCAGCTGAATAGAAGAATAAGGCAAGGGTCCATTATCTCCGCTGACGGTGCCCCTGATAGTAATATTTTGGGAAGTGCTGATGAACGTCATCATAACTAGGAACAAGAAAAGTAAACACTTGTAAAACACCTGCTGTTATTTTAGAACAGCAAATATAATTATTTAGGCGCGCCTAAAATATTAAATCACAAGTGAACCCCAAAACCAGCGCGGGCTGGGTTTTTATATACGTAATGAACGCAATGGGCTTAAGATCAACCTAGAAACTACATGTAGCTAATGGTTGAAAGGCGTTAAGCTCAACAATGTTAGATCCCTGCGCTATTCCTTACCGTAGAATAATTATTGTGGTAATGATTGTGAATGATGGACATCATTTCTTTACGCCCATTTGATACGGACACAATTTCATCCCAAAGGGCATTGGATATGTGGTCCCTAAGTGGTTGATCATGTTTGGTGATTCGGTCAAATACTTTGAGAAGTTTTTTGTCCCAAACCCGGTAATACTTAAGAAGATCATCAGGATAAACGGTCTTTCTTCTGGTTCCTTCGTCAATACCCCTGAATGGCTTGCCTATGTTCAAATAACCGTAGTCGTCGGTCAATTGTTCTCCGGGATGAATATCCCTGATGGCAATTTCAAAGTCATAAGCCGTGGTCAGGCAGTTTGAATTGAAACTGTGATTGACGTAGCGACCATTATCCCAGCAAAGGATGAGGTTACCTTTGTTGTTTCTAAAGGTATAGGTGTCCAGGATATGTTGATAAAAAGGCGCCATCTGTTCAAATTCGGCCGGGGTGAATTCGCGATCCAGATCGTCCAGGACCCAGGTAATTGTTCCGGCCGGGATCAGTTCTGTGGCAACGACGCCATAGCCGACGTCTTTACTGATGAAGCAAAGCTCAGTGTGTGGGTGAATCATATGAAGTAGGGGTTACAAGGGGACATTGGTTAACTGCCCGATGTAAAAGTATACAGTAGTAAGATTACTTGTATCTAAGTGTTAATAAATTTTTAATTACAAATTTATTCCACTCTATTAAACAAATTAAAACATCAACTTCCTCATTCTCCTTTTTTCTTGACCGAAGAAGCCCCGCTCAAATCCTGTTTCAGGATGTTACCCACTCCTGAATAGTGAAATTGGCTTGCGCCAGAGAGTTCCAGATAGATATCTCCATCGGCCATCAACGTAGCTTTACTTGCGCCGCTGCAATCCAGCAGCAATTCACCCTTTACCTTGAAACCTTCGGTACCCAAACTGGAGGCGCCCGACATATAGATCTTAGCACTGTTCGTAGTGCCGTCTAATTTTACACTCGAAGCCCCCGAAGATTCTAATCGCAAACTATTGTAACTCAAGCCACCTTGAAGGCTGGAAGCTCCTGAAAGCTCTAAGCTGAGCGCTTCTCCCTGAAAATCTCCCAGTGTCACAGATGCGGCCCCGCTGACTTCCAATTCATTCAATTCAGGTAGTTGAATTTTCACCATGACTTCCCCTTTGATGCCCTTCATTCCTTTTATGGAGATATCTAATTCATCGCCGTCTTTTTTTATTTCAACACGTTCTTTGTCAGCTTCTGAAGCGAAGAGCTCGATGCGGTAAGTACTTCCTTGAGTGATTTCCGCCTTAAAGGCAGAACTGATATCTATTTTAGTGAAATCACGCTCGAAATATTTAACACCTTCCTGTGCAAAGGCGCTTAAAAATAGGGTTGTTACCAGAGAAAGGGCGATCATTGAAAAGAGCTTTTTCATAACTTACAATTTGGACCATAAATATAGTTCAATTTAAAAATTGCCAATAGCAATGCTTTAAGTGATTGGAGTGTGAATTAAAATCTCTTTTATACTTTTGCAGCCCTATTGCAAGCATCAGGCCCCGTAGTTCAACGGATAGAATAGAAGTTTCCTAAACTTTAGATACAGGTTCGATTCCTGTCGGGGCTACTAATAAGCACAAAACCCTTTCGCAGGAGCGAAAGGGTTTTCTTTTTCCGAGCGCATGCCAAGCTTGCTTGGGCAAAAGTGAGGAAAAAGGAAAGCAGCAGCGCAGCTGCAGGGTTTTGTATTTCCAGTTCGAGGCTCAAAGGAAGTCACGAGCTGTCGGGAGGCAGCGAGTGACATTCCTGCAATGGTGTGGCATCAGTTATGGGCAAAAGTGAGGAAAAAGGAAAGCAGCAGCGCAGCTGCAGGGTTTTGTATTTCCAGTTGGAGGCTCAAAGGAAGTCACGAGCTGTCGGGAGGCAGCGAGTGACATTCCTGCAATGGAGTGGCATCAGTTATGGGCAAAAGTGAGGAAAAAGGAAAGCGGCAGCGCAGCTGCAGG
>JAVJVY010000003.1:0-44487 GCA_040220895.1 Vicingaceae bacterium | reverse complement strand
CTTTGATAATTTGGCGCTGCCAAATTCAGATCGATCTTTGAACGCTCGCATTGGCTTGTTTTTGTATTGTGGGTTTGGAAGCGTTAGTGGGTATTGCACGCAGCGAACTCCAAAGTCGCCTCCGCCTGACGGCGGATAAGATTTGGAGATAGACGCTGGCGTTTTTTGCCTACGCACTGGGCCATTGAAAGGAAAAAATTAGAAAGTAATCTCACGTAGTGAGATTCACGAACACCAATAAAATCAATCACGAAGTGAGTAAAGTGCGTTTTTGGCCTGCACATTCGGCCATTAAAAGGAAAAAATTAGAAAGTAATCTCACGGAGTGAGATTCACGAACACCTTTGAAAATCAAACACAAAGTGAGTAAAGCATCTTTTCTTGCCGATGCACTGGGCTATCCAGTGGGCTTGTTTTTGTATAGTGGGTTGGCTAGCTTTGGTGGGTAAGGCACGCATTTCGCTCTGAAGTCGCCTATCGCCTTCGGCGATAAATATTTGCTCAATTTGCTAACCTTTTGCCTGCGCAAATGGCCATGTAAGGGAAAATGGAAAGAAATCGACCCCTCACGAGTGCTCGGGATCCGGGGAGATTCGCGAACTCCGATAAAATCAATCACATAGTGAGCAAAGTAGGCAAAAAATGCCTTTGCGACTAATCCTTAAGTAATTACTCAATTCAGCAGTTAAAATTTTCTACCATTATTTCTTATTAAACAAGAATCGACGGATTAATTGGGCATGTATTCCGTTGGTTAGTTAGAATTGGTCGTTCGTTAACTAACGTTGGTCGTCTGTTAGTTTCACTCCCCTTTTATTTCCCGGCTGATCTAAATTTCCAGATATAAACCAATAATTAAACTTTAAAAACTACAAAAATGAAAAAGAATGCACTACTAATCGCCGTGATGTCATTTTCAACCATGGCAATGGCTCAGTCAGGTTCAGATCCTTCACAAGATCTCTGGTACGATCAAAACCCTGCCAATCAACAAACTACCGACGTGCTTTGCAATTCGGACAATTGGGTTGGCCGCGCCAAAATCGGAGAAGCCACGAATCCGGTTCCATTTGATTCCAAGCTTGAGGTATGGGATCACCAAATGGGTTACAACAGTCCATTGCGACTGGGTGGCGGCGACGACAGCTACATGCGATTTTGTACTTCCACCGGTCCCGGCTATTTTAATTTCCATACCCAGGACAATGACGCCATCATTACCTACAGCGATAACAATGGCAACTCAAACACGACCAAGGGGCTCGTGATAGGTTCTAATGGTCAATCAGGTTTTAGAATTCACCCTTTGAAAGGAATACAAATTGCCGGATACCAATCTAACGCGGATCAAGTGGGAATGCTCGATGTATTTTCTAACGATTGTGATAGAGAAGGCATTCGATCTTACACCTATTGCAGCAGTCCCGATCAGCGCATTTACTCAGGCGGACATTACTACACGGATCCGGGCAGTAATGGAGAACAACCCACTTATAACTACACCACAAATTTTGTAGTATACGAAAGTGGACGTGTCCGAGCAAGAGAAGTGATTGTTGACAACCTGACCAACTGGCCCGATTATGTATTTGAAAAAGATTACCAACTAAAAGACCTTTCAGAGGTAGAGGCATACATCAACGAGAACGGCCACTTGCCAGAGGTTCCTTCAGCAAAAGAGATCGAGGAAAATGGCATTGATTTGGGCGAAATGAACGCCGTCTTGCTTCGAAAAATTGAAGAATTAACCCTTCATATCCTTAAGCAGGAAAAACGTTTTGTCGAGCAGGATAAACGTCTATCCAAGATAGAAAGTAAATAATCGAGTATAACGAACCCTAAAATTCCTCAAATGAAAAATTATCAATATATCGGAATGCTATTGTTCCTTATGATGGCTTTGACTGTAAATTCACAAGACAGCCATCAAAACGAGCAAGAGTATTCTTTCTGGAATAAACAAATGATGGAAATAGCTGATCCACTAAGTGAACCTAATTGGCTCATCATTAAAAAGGGAATGGAAATTCCTGAGGCGTCTTTTTTTCAAAATTATTCACAAGCATTGGGTTTGGGAGAGAAAGACGACCTAAGACTCATTCGGTCAGAAAACGACGAACTGGGTTTCGAGATCAATCGTTACCACTTATATCATAATGGTATACCTGTAGAGGAAGCGCAATACATCGTTCATAGCACTGATGGAATAGTCAAATTGATACAAGGCAAGTTTGTGTCCCAGATCTCTATTCCACAAGGTCCAGTCATGACTCATGAATCTGCCTTGCAAACAGTGATCAATATGGAGAATTTACAGCAAACAACCTGGGAAGAAGAAACGGCCCCTGGCGTTTTCGAATCCACGGAATTGACTGGCGAATTGGTTTATTGCAATGCCAAACCCGGTGCACCTTTACTCTCTGAAAACTTAAAATTGGCGTATGCATTTCATATTAAAAAATATGAAACTCAGGAAGAGTACAGAGCATATTTAGATGCCACCACTGGCGAAATAGTTCGGATTAAAAACCTAGTTCGTTCATGCGTATTTCAAGGAACAGCCGACACAAAGTACAATGGGAATAGGCAAATCCACACTTCGAAAAAAACCATCCAGTGGCAAACTAGGTATTACACTGAAGATTGTGGCCGACATCTTCATGCTACTAATAGCAGTAGTGCAAATGATTACACTTATAGTTCATCTAACTCATGGGGCTCTGGCGCATTGGATTTAACCACTATTTTTTGGGCAGGCGAAATGTCTTGGGAGTATTTTAAATGGAATTATGCCTGGGAAGGATTTAATGGCAATAACAGTTGGGTCCATCTATATTTACTCAATGGCGATCAAGCCGCTCAATCAGGCAACAACATTGCTTTTGGCCGCGGAGGTACAAATTCGTCAGGCGTTTGGGGTTCCTTGGATATTGTTGGACATGAATGGACGCATGGAATATCAAAGCACACCGTTTACAACCCGGTTGCCGGTGGTGGATTTGACTATGAACGTGAATCTGGTGCCATTGATGAATCCATTTCAGATATCTTGGGAACCATGGTTGAATTTAGCCAGGAGCCATATGCTAATTACCTTATCGGCGAGAAGTTTTATAATACAGGTAATATCCGAGACATGTCAGATCCTCACAATTCACAGGGACTGGACGATCAAAACCTTCAGGTTCCGCAACCCAAAACGTATGTTGCTGATCAATTCTGGAGAGATGTTACCCTTCAAGGTTGTCAAACACCAGATCAAACAAATGACTTTTGCGGTGTACATGTTAACAGCGGCGTGATGAATTACTGGTTCTTTGTTTTAGCCGAAGGAGACAACGGCACGAATGCCAATGGATACTCATATAATGTAAATGGAATTTCCAGGTCAAAAGCAGAAGACATCGTCTGGCGTGCTTTTCGATACTATTTTGTAAATACTTCTGGATTTTCTGATGCAAAAAATGCCACATTGTGGGCAGCTTACGAATTATTTGGTGCTTGTTCACCTGAATTCTACGCCACTTTAGAAGCATGGAAAATTGTAGGTGTACCCACAGGAAATTACCATTCCATATTAACTATTAATTGTGCGGATATCGCTACAGAACATGGAGGAGGGAACCCATATGTTGCATCTGTTCTGGGCAACATAGACATTTCATGCAACACTAATACTGGCAGTGGTCTTCTGACGGAATTGGTTTCGGGAACCAGTGTAAATATGAAAAATGGATTTCATGCCATTGCAAGCACCCCCTATCACGCTTACATAGCAAATTGCTTCAACAACATTGGTGCAAGGAGTTCAAACCCTAAACAAAGCATCCAGGAAAATTCTTCGACTGATAAGAGCATGCAACTCGAGAACGAAGATCAGATTAGCATATTTCCCAATCCAAGCAACGGGATTTTCAATCTGACACTTGATCCAGAATCGTCGTACACAATTGAATTATATAATGTTTCAGGCACGAGGATGATCAGTTTAAAGGTTAAAGAAGTTACAATTTATGAAGTTGACATCAGCGATTATTCAAATGGTGTTTACGTGATACGTGTATTCAATGAGAATTTGAATCATTCAACCAAAGTTGTGAAGCAATAAAATCCTGGTTCACTCCAAAAGAAAAGAGCCCTACCGGGGCTCTTTTTTCCTTTATGTACGACTCATCACGAGGGTTTTCCTGTTATCTTAGACCCAAACAACATCCATGAACACGGCAGACCCCCGCTACCCTATTGGGCGCTATCGGCGACCGGAAACCGCAAGTAAAAAAGACATTGATACCTGGATCGAAGCCATTGAGACCTTCCCTGCGCGATTAGAAAAAGCGCTTGGGGGAATGAGCCAAGTACAACTTGATACTCCCTACCGCGAAGGCGGATGGACGGTGGGACAAGTAGTGCACCACTGTGCCGATAGCCACATGAACAGCTTTATGCGCTTTAAGCTGGCGCTGACCGAAGAAATGCCCACCATAAAGCCTTATTTGGAGGCTAAATGGGCAGAGCTTCCCGATGCAAATGAACTGCCCATCCAATCGTCATTGATGCTTATCAAGGGTCTTCATCACCGCTGGGTAGTCCTACTTAAAAGCTTGTCTACTGACGATTTATCAAAAACCTTCATTCACCCTGAAAACGGTCGTGAAATGCGCCTAGATCATACCATTGCCTTGTATGCCTGGCATTGCAATCATCATTTGGCACATATAGGATTGGTAGGATGATGTTCTACTTGCCCAGCCCGGTCAATTTATGGAAACACTCATGGCATTAATGCCCTTGGCCAGTGTCGGTGTTTCCTTCACCTTTGAATTTGGTGGGTAACCGGCATTGATCCAGTAGGTTCGTTGAGTGGTTAAGAAATAGAAGCTCACTTTGCCGGAATTATTGGTGTTCTGAGTTGATTTGAGCAGGTTTGTGCGAGCAATGGCATCGGCCTGTGAGTTGTAGATTCCAACCAATTCATTCACCGCCGGATTGCCGTTCCTGGTTACGGTTATTTCAATGTCAGCTTCATTGGTGGGTTCGTCTTCTTCCTTGGTACAAGAAGGTAAGGTCAATAGCAGGGCCAAAACCGAAAGGCACAACACATTTTTCATGACAACTTAATGGATTGATGATGAAAAGCAACAAATAACTTGGCAATCACCTAGGATTCCTGCCGCGATAACGAATAAGTAGAAACGCTACCTGTCCATATCAAAGGTCGACATTGTCAATGTTTTCTGGGCAGTGCCCCCTTCCAATTTGACAATGACCTGAAAAGAACCTTCGAGGTTGGTTGAAGAATACTCGCCGATGGTCAATTGGTCATAGGATGTGCCGGTGTTGTAGTAATTGTCGGCGTTGTTGGAGTACCTGACGCTTCCTTCAGGAATGCTGAACGTACCGGTACCGCTTACCCTGACCCCCTCCAAATCGATTGAATGGACAAAATTGGGCGTTGTTCCGCGCAGAAAAAACGTCCCCAATGAATCCCAGGCAAACATGTTGTAAGACAGGCTGCTGACGTAATTACCATCTTCGTGAAGCTGAATGGCACCACGGTCAAATTTCCTTAAAGCCACCGTCACAGGAATGGTCAAGTCACCACTCGATTCACTTTTAACCGTCAATGAGGTGTTTCCCTTGGCAACGCCCGTCACAAATACGCGGTTACTGGAGAAGTCGGCTGTTGCAAACTTGGAATCGGGAAATGTAGTGATGGTGATGAATTCATCTCCGGCCCCGTCGATGTCGGCTGTTACCTGAGCATCAACAGTAACGAATATTTTGGAGGGATTGGAAGTCAAGATTTTGTCTTCTTTTTTGGCACAAGAGGCAATGACGGCAATGGCTGATAGGACGGCAAAGCCTTTGGTATAGTTATTAGTTAGTATCATTTTGGCTGTTTTTATGTTTTTTGGCGAATTAATGGCGTCAAATCTAACGTAAATATTTATTATTTGTTTATGTGGGGTTTGGGTTGTTTCGGTTCGCTGGCGCTAATATCGTGCAATATTTGTTTCCCTTGCGGGGTGGCTTTTCGGTTCGCTACTCTAATAGCTCAGTCTCCTTCTACCCCTGCCGGGGAGGAGTCTCGTTTCGCTGCGCGAATAGGGGGGTTTCTTTTTGACCCTTGCAGGGTGGAGTTGCGGTTCGCTAACGCGAATAGCAGTTTTCCCTCTTGTTTTTTGTTTTCCTTCAACCCCTGCAGGGGAGGTGTTGCGTTTCGCTTGCGCGAATAGGTATTTCTCACCAGCTTTTAACCGGGTTGAGAGATCTATCTAACTGATTCCTCAGTGGGTTGAAATAAATAGAGAGGTTTTCTTTATCTGTTACTTTGGGACCGCTTCCGCGGTGGACGCACCTTTCTTTATTCGAGCGTACTTATTTTCAAAGGTTCTCAAGAATCTCCCTCTGGTCGATTTTTCTCGCATAAAGAAAGGGCGGAAAGAAAGTGCGTTTTTTGCCGATGCACTGGGCCATTAAAAGGAAAAAATTAGAAAGTAATCTCACGTAGTGAGATTCACGAACACCTATAAAATCAATCACGAAGTGAGTAAAGTGCGTTTTTGGCCTACACACCGGGCCATACAAAGGAAAAAATTGGAAAGTAATCTCACGTGGTGAGATTCACGAACACCAATAAAATCTAACACATTGTGAGTAAAGCATCTTTTTTTTGCTGGCGCATTGGGCCAATAATTTAAAAATTGGAAAGAAAACGAAAGAAATGAGACCCCCACACTGGCTCGCGTTTGCAACGCGTGCCTTTAATCTTTGTATATATGTCACGCGTTGCAAACGCGCGCTAGTTGAGTTCTTTGATAATTCGGCAAGCCGAATTCAGATCGAACTTTTATTCGCTCGGGTTGATTTTGTAGGTGCTCATGTGCCTTGCTTCGCAAGGGGAAACGCTCACTTCGCCTTGTTCATTAGCGGATCGAATCCTGAAGCCGCATTTTTTTCCTCCCAACAAGGCAAGGAAGTGGGCTCGTTTTTAGTTTTGTGGGTTA
The DNA here is from genome assembly GCA_040220895.1 of Vicingaceae bacterium. Taxonomy (GTDB): domain Bacteria; phylum Bacteroidota; class Bacteroidia; order Flavobacteriales_E; family Vicingaceae; genus UBA11591. The sequence continues at coordinate 37,480 of JAVJVY010000003.1, read as the reverse complement.
GTGAGCTTTGGTGGAAATGGCCGGCAGCATTATACGTAGCTGCGTTCTGGCTTCGCCAGATTTGGTTTGGAGATGGAAGCAGGGTTTTTTAACCTGCACGCCAGGCATTCTTGCATTCTAATCAATTCATCGAAAAAGCGTTAAGACACGAATGCTCACGTGCTCATTTCAGCTCATGGATGGCGAAAACGTCACACCTATGGCAAGTTAAGCAGGGTTTTTAAGTCTTTCAGGTACTGTTCAAAGGCCGTTCTTCCTGCCGCAGTGATCTTGCACTGGGTATGGGGATAATTGCCCTTGAATGATTTGTTCACCTGAATGTAACCGGCTTTTTGAAGGCTTGTGATCTGAACGCTCAAGTTTCCCTTGCTGGCCGAAGTCACCTCCAGCAAGCGGTTGAAATCGGCCTTTTCAATGGTAACCAGGTAACTTACAATAGATAGTCGCAATTCCTGGTGGAGTATGGGATTAAGCTTCGGCATGCTCGGTTTTCTTGAGCAGCAATCCAGGGATGAGATAGCCCAATACCATGGCTACTATAAAAACCAATCCGTGGTAACGGCTTTGTACAAAAAAGGCGCACAATAGAGCCCCTAGCGCCAGAGCGGCTGCACCTAATAAAAATGGCCTGAACTTTGAGATGCCCCCACTAATAAAGGTAGCCATGCCCGAAACCAGTAGAACCAAAGGATAGGTCGATAATCGATTGGCAATCGAATAAAAAAGCACAAATAGTAGAGCAAAGACAAAAGCACCCCAGGTAAACATCGAAATGCGATCACCGATGGTTTGTTCGCCGCTTCTCCTACCCTCTTTGCTGCCGTATATGCCCGATACAATTCCGCCTATTGCGCCTACGATTGGCCAGCCTAACCAGCTATAGGCTTGTCCGTACAAGAAAAAATCCATGAAGGCCGCCGGAAGTAGAATGATGCCCCAAAGAATGAAGTAAAATGAATTCCTGTGCAAAGAGCGCTTGCTCTCTTGCAGCATTTGGTTGATGATGTTGATGCTTTGTGTTGTTTCCATGATCGTTGTATAATTTATGTCAAATATAAACTAGTTTACGATATAAACCATAATTATGTAAAAATATTATTTACAGATTGAAATGAAATTTGAATAGACCTGATGGTAGGTCAGTTCCCCCCGAATCGGGTGCCAATAATAAAACAAGCGATCGTTAGCTTCTAGAGTTTCTTATTCTCCCACAAAGAATTCGATCACTTCTGTGGACTCGTTGCCCAATTTGTCGGCAGCCTTTACTTCTACCTTATGATATTTGTTCTTGGCAAAGCGCCTGACTTCTGAGACATCCAACGTATACGGGCTTGAGTAATCGTAGTACGGGGCGTCGTTCATGCTGTAACGAATGGTCTCGGTACCGCAATGCTTGTCGGTCGCCCCCAGGTAAAGACGGGTATAATTCGGATAAACCTTGAGGTCTTTTCCACCCTTTTTCTTAGAACCAATGGGTTCGATGCTAAAGTTGTGAAATATTTCAGGAGGTGTATTATCCACAAAGGCGTGGCTTTCTTTTTCTTGTTCAAGGTTGTTCACATTGTCAGTAGCTTGAAAGAGGATGGTCTGGTAACCTTCGGCGGCAATGGTGAAAGGAGCAGTATAAGTGGCATCGCTGCCATTAACCGAGTAAGCAACCTTTTTCACACCCGATTCATAGTCACTGGATTTCAAGTAAATTTTAGTCTTGCTGTTGATGAATAAGGTATCGCGGTCAAAAAACTGCGGATTACCATAGGTGATGCCCGTGGTTGGATTTCGTTTGTCCATGTATATAGCCGATTCGCCTATGGCCGAAGCAACCGACTTGGAACGGTTTCTATTCTTTACATTGTCGGTGGCATAGAAATTAATGGACCTGATTCCACCGACGGAAGGAATGTTGAAGGGGGTGCTATAAGTCTGCTCAGAGGCACCGTCCAATCGGTAGGTGATCTTTTCAACCCCTGCGTGGTTATCCGTGGCGGTGATCTTCACTTTAGTCCTTTCTGAAACGTACATTCTACCGTTCTTTCTGTGCTGATCGCCTTCAATGGTAACCGTATTTACCGGTGGGATCTTATCCAAATAGAACTCAAATTTCTTCTTGGTTTCGACGTTTTTTACCCGGTCAATCGAATAATAGGTGAAGGTATGGTTACCATCGGGCAAGGTCGATACCGATATCTCATACCCGCGGGGAACCATCAGTTCATTGCCTTCAAAGGTGTAATAGGTCACGTCTTCACCCGAAACGTCATCGCTGGCGCTTAATTTAAACTTGGTACTCGGTGAAATAATGTTTCCCTTATAACTGATGCCCACAATTTCGTGTTTAGATACCGGGGGGCTAACATCTACGGTGAATGCTCTTGTCCTGGTCTTTTCGGCATTTCCCACGTTGTCATTGGCAAAGTAATACAGGTTGTATTCCTTTTGGTCGCCAAAGACCAAGGTGCTGGTATAAGCGGCATAGGCATTTCCGTTAATGGAATAATGGGTCTTTTCAACCCCCGAAACACCGTCCCTGGAAGTCAGGTCAACTTTCAGGCCCTGACCGTAATAGGTCTTCCCACCAGTAATGTATTTCGGGGCACCGTAAAATTTGCTGTTGGTCACAGGAGCCAGGCCATCGGCATAGATCTCGTACTTGATTTCAAACTTGGGGACCACTACTTTTTTACTGGTCTTGTCCACGGCCCATTGACTTCTTATGTAGTTAATGCCTTCGGTGTCCAGGTACATGGGGTCGGCATAATCGGCCGTAGACTTACTTTTTAAGTCATAATTGGTCCCGTTGGGTTCGGTCGAGAACTTGAGGTAAATAGGCATTTGTTTCTGCATGTAGGTATTGCCATCGTTTAGGTAGACCTTGTTTTCAAAGCTTGGCTTTTGGGGTTCACCTTGAGAAAAGGCAATTGCTGACAATAAAATTGACGTGGTTAGCAGTGCTAGATTTCTGAATGCGCGCATGTTACTTGTGGTTTTGGGATGTACAAGATAAAAAATTTAACGTATTGCCTGCGTATCAAAGTGAGTATGAAGGGTTGACCCAACTGAGGTTTTAAGGTCCAGTTATATTTTCTTACCTTGTAAAGACAAAAGATTGATCATGAAGAAGATACTCATTATTACGTGCGTTTTGGCCGCTTCTTTATCGAGCTTCGGTCAGAAGAAAAAAGGGAAATACGAAACCATTATAGGCCACGACGATCAGGGTAACTTGATGGCGGATTCCCAGTTGGTCCTATCCCCCGGTCAAAAACCGCCCAAGGGGGTTAAAAAATACATCTACCGCAATAAAAAAGGAGACCAGGTCAACAGCACCGGCAATTACATGATCATTTACCGCGAAGATGAGAACGGAGAAATGTTTCTTGATTCGGTGAAGGTGAAGTAGTTTTGGCTTCCCCTGCCGGGCAGGTATTGCGTTTCGCTGCGCGAATAGCGGGGTTTCTTTTAGACCCTTGCAGGGTGGCGGTTTGGTTCGCTTGTGCGAATAGCGGGGTTTCTTTTTGGCCCTTGCAGAGTGGCGGTTTGGTTCGCTTGTGCGAATAGCAGTCTTTCCCGCTTGTTTGTTGTTTCCCTCACCCCCTTCCGGGGAGGAATTTCGTTTCGCTTGCGCGAATAGCGTACTTTTCCCTTGTCTTTACTTTCCCTCACCCCCTTCCGGGGGACCAACTTTTTTGTTGGCCCAAAAAAGTAGGCAAAAAATGCCTTTGCGACTATGTCGCTCTCTTCTAAAAACCACGCCAAGCCTCGCTAAGCTCTCGGATAATTTGCTGCGCAAATTCAGGTCGAGCTCTTGACGCTCGCATTGGCTCGTTTTTAGTTTGGTGGGTTGGCAAGCTTTGGTGGGTAAGGCACGAATTTCGCTCTGAAGTCGCCTATCGCCTTCGGCGATAAATATTTGCGCAATAAGCTGACCTTTTGCCTACGCATTTGGCCTTCAAAGGCAAACCTTGAAAGAAATCGAAAGAAGTGAGATTAGCGAAGCAAATCACACTTTTTGAGATTAGCGAAGCAAATCACACTTTTTGAGATTCACGAACACCTTTGAAAATCAAACACAAAGTGAGTAAAATAGGCAACAAATGCCTTTGCGGCTAAGTTGTTGATTTTTGAATCTACTCCCCTGCCGTCATCGCTTTTTCTCGTTGATAAAGAAACAGCGGGAAGGTGCCGGCCATTCCAAAAAGCATAGTTAGTACCCAGATTAACCAAGGAGTTTTCATTCCGTGTTTTTTAGCTTCGAAATACGTCCAAATAAAGAAGATCCACACCACCACCAACAGGTCAACAACAAAGGCGGTGGCAATCCTGTTAGCAAACATGCCTGCCAGGGTTGCACCAGGGTGCAACCACAACAGCACATTGCCCGTTTCAAGCGATTCGCGAAATACAAAGACATTGGGCGCAATAAAACCTATGATGCTTAGGGCTAAATAAATCTTTTTCAAAGTGTCCGTTTTTTAGTTGCAATACGAAGATAGTGGCTTATTTAATTTCTCTAATAAGGGTTGTCAAAGAGGCGTTGGACTTAATAAGTAAGGAATTGTTCAAATTGTTTTGGTAATGCGAGTATTGCTTTGGAAGTAGGCATTGGTTTTTTTTTCAGGGCACGAAACGATCATGTAAAATTCAGCGACAATGAGTAAATCAGAGATCAAACTCCTTTTTATTGACCCTTGCACTGAGAATGGGTTGTTAATAGCCTATATTATCGTTCGATCAATGCCTTCAACCTGGTTAGGTTTTCTTCTTCCTGGGTATGCATGGTTCCACCCATAAAGGAAAGGATGGATTTGGCAAAGAGCCCATTGCCTTCTGTTGTTGAAATGGATGTGATGGTTGTTTGGCCGTTCGCCTCGTCCAGGGTCATTTCGTAGTTCATGTTCATAAAGTCTGCAGTGAAATTCATGGCCATGCGCTCGTTTGGCACGTTCTCAAGGATGGTTTCCTGCAATACCATTTCCTCGCCGTTTTCATCGAAGTAGATGTTGGACACCGCACCGACTTCACCGGGATTGCCAGAAACGTGCTCCATTCTGAGAAAGCCCGGCAACCACTCACTCATATTAGAAGGGTCGGACATCACCGACCAAACTTCTGCGGCAGGTTTGTTAACCACCACTTGATTTTCGTAATTGATTGATGGGGTAATCAGGCCGTTGCCGAAAAAGATGATTGCAAGGACGGCTATTACTGCAAGGAATATTTTTAAGTACTTCATGGTTAGGTATTTGATTCAAATGTATTGAATTATTTTTTTTGATCCCACACTAACCGGCGTTGATTAGCGCCCAGTAGGATGGATTTTCTCACTCGTATCACGCCTTCAATCTGACAGTGGCAACAAATTCTGGCGCCTGTCAGCTAGGGTAATATAATTAATGATTACTTTCAAACTCATACTTAATGTTCGCCATCATCAATATCCCTACTACCCATGAAACTACTTAATGAAATATTAGAATTTGAGCTAATAAACCTCGGTGATTTCCACATACGGATATATAACATTGTTGTTGTTTTAGTGCTGATTCTGTCGGCTTTTGTCTTACTCAAAATAATTAAAAAGGCTTTGTTCAGAAAGCAGAAACAAAATGTGATCGATACCGGAACAACCTATGCCATTTATCAGATCATAAAATATTTCATCTGGGTCATAACCATTGTCTTTATTCTTGACGCCTTGGGCATAAAGGTCACCATATTGCTCGCTGGATCTGCTGCACTGATGGTTGGCGTTGGACTGGGATTACAACAAACCTTTAACGACATCGTGTCGGGTATCATACTTCTATCAGAACGGTCGATCAAAGTGGATGACGTTCTTGAAGTAGACGGAGACGTCGTTAAAATGCAGAGTATTGGTTTACGAACATCGGCTGCCTTAAACCGCGACGCCATTTCCATTATTATTCCCAACTCGCTGATTACCACAAACAAAGTAATTAATTGGAGTCATCAAGATGAGGTTACAAGGTTTAAAGTAGAAGTTGGCGTGGCCTATGGCAGCGATGTAGATAAGGTCATTCGCATATTGGAGGAAAGTGGCCTGGATCATCAGGAAGTTTATCAAAAGAACAATATTGAAGCCAGATTGGTGAATTTTGGGAATTCTTCCATGGATTTTGAATTGTTGTTTTACAGTGAGAATATTTTTGGAATTGAAAAAGTTAAAAGTGACTTAAGAAGGATCATCAACAAGAAGTTCATTGAGAATAACGTAGTGATCCCATTCCCTCAATTGGATTTGCATGTGAAGTCTGATGGTAGAATGAAGTGACTACTCCTGGATTTACGATGCCTTTTCCTTCTTCCCCATCCGGGGAGGTGTGGCGTTTCGCTTCGCGAATAGTTGGCTTTCCCTGTTTTTTTTGTTTTCCCTCTACCCCTTCCGGGGAGGAATTTCGTTTCGCTGACGCGAATAGCGGGGTTTCTTTTTGACCCTGGCGGGTGGCGTTACGGTTCGCTGCGCGAATAGCAGTTTTCCCTCTTGTTTTTTGTTTTCCCTCACCCCTTTCAGGGGAGGAATTTCGTTTCGCTGACGCGAATAGCACTCCTTCCCTCTTGTTTTTTGTTTCCCCTCACCCCTTTCAGGGGGACTCTCTTTCTTTTACCTTGATGCAAAAGAAAGAGAGGAAAGAAAACATCAAGCGGCTAGTGGATTCTACCTTATGAACTACGGCGCGTTCACTAAGTTCTTTGATAATTCGGCAAGCCGAATTCAGATCGAACTTTTAACGCTCACTTCGCCTTGTTCATTAGCGGATCGAATCCTGAAGCCGCATTTTTTTTTCCTCCCAACAGGGCAATCTTGTGGGCTAGTTTTTGTTTTGTGGGTTTGGAAGCGTTGGTGGGTATTGCACGTAGTGAACTTCGAAGTCGCGTTCTGGCTTCGCCAGAATTGGATTGAAGATAAACGCTGGCTTTTTTTGCCGGCGCGCTGGGCATTCTTACCTTCATATCGCCTAATCAATTCATCATTTTATCGCTTAATCAATTAACCACTTAAAGTGTAATGCAATTTCATGATAAAGTATATTTATGTTATCATCATAGTCTTTAAAAGCCTTTATTGTATAGGTATGTTTACAATAGATAGATCGAATTATTCATTATGATATGATAATATGTGATTTAATGTATATCTTTGAATTCATTACAGGTGTATTACCATTTTATTGTAATTATATTTATACATTATGGATTGGTATTCAATCACAAATCAACAAGCCGAAAGACGGATCGGTGAGCTGCTTAAAAATGCCCGGCTTCAGAAAAACATGACGCAATTGGACCTGTCAAAAAAAGCAGGACTTAGCCGGGTGGCTATCAGTAAGATAGAACGCGGTGAAGGGGCTACCCTGATGTCCATTATTCAGCTACTGCGGGCACTAAAAATGCTGCAGAACCTGGACTCCTTGTTCCCCCAAACTGAAGTTAGTCCACTAGAACTCATCAAAAATCAGGGAAAAAAGCGGCAACGGGCCTCGAAGTCAAGGGATGAAAAATACAAGCCACCACTATGACCGGAGCAAAGGTCAGCATTTGGGGCATCGACGTGGGCGGGGTCATCTGGGACGCAGACCGGAACCTGGCCGTTTTCGAGTTTGATAAGAACTTTGCCGGTCACAACATTGACCTGGCTCCTATCACCATGCCCCTGGATGATGTACAAAGCGGTCAGCGGATTTTTTCCTTTCCCACCCTGAATGCAGATACCTTTCACAAATTACCCGGATTGCTGGCAGATTCACTTCCCGATCACTTTGGGAATCAGCTCATAGACCTTTGGTTGGCACAAAACAACAAGTCCATTGATGAATTTACGCCGGTTCAGCGGCTTTGTTATGTCGGGCAAAGAGGCATGGGTGCGCTGGAATACAGCCCTTCCATCAATGACAAAGCAAGCAAAGAAGACATCCAGTTAGCCGAATTGGTGGACATTGCCTCGGAAATTGTTGATCAAAAAAAGACGCTCAACACCTCCTTTGACGCTGACCGAAAAAAAGCACTAACCCAAATCATCGCCGTTGGCACTTCTGCCGGTGGAATGCGGCCCAAGGCCATCATTGCCCTGAATAAAAAGGACCGTTCCATGCGTTCGGGTTACCTTAATTTAAGCGGCAATTACGAGCATTGGATCTTAAAATTTGATGGCATCCAGGACCAGTTATTGGGCGAAGCCCAGGGGTATGGGAAAATTGAATACATCTATTCGATCATGGCCAAGAAATGCGGCATTTCAATGACGGAGTGCAAGCTGCTGGAAGAAAATGGCCGCGCGCATTTTATGACCAGGCGCTTTGATAGAAAAAACGGCGAAAAGATCCACATGCAAACCCTATGTGGCATGGCGCATTACGATTTTAACAACATCGGGTCAACGTCTTACGAACAGCTCTTTTACATCATGCTAAAGCTCAGGCTTGGCCAGGACGAAATAGCGCAAATGTTCAGGCGGCTGGTCTTTAACGTGGTAGGCAGAAATCAAGATGATCACACTAAGAATGTCTCGTTTCTACTGGAAAAAGGCGGGGCATGGAAATTGGCACCGGCCTATGACATCACCTATAACTTCAATCCCAATGCCGGTAGGAACACCAATCGTCATCAAATGTCGGTGCGGGGAAAAAGAACCGGCATCACCAGGTCAGATCTAACAGCCCTGGCCGCACAATTCAGCATTAAAAAGCCCGAGCTGATTATCGATGAAGTGGTTGAGGTTTTTTCGGAGTGGCGTACTTTGGGTAAGCAGTACGGTGTGCCTTCTGAGAAGGTCAATTTGATTTTTAATAATTTGGTTTTGGTTTAGGGCTTGGCGAGCGGCTTTTTGGTTTGCTTCTCCGAAATTTCTAAGTGGGGCTGACCTAGTCAGCCCGAAGCTGAACTCACCATTAATTCTGGCGAATCAAGGCGTCTAATTGCGTCGTCAGAAATTCCTTTTCTGCCGACGAAAGGTTCAATGATATGGCCGTTGAATAGTCGCTGACGGCGTCCTGGCTGCGACCACATCTTTTGTACATTTCGGCCCTGGCCGCATAAAATAAATAGTACTTCTTCATGGAGCCCTCATTTGCCAGCTTTTCCAGCGAAGCAAGGGCCTTTTCGGGCCCCCGGTATTCCATTTCGGCCAGGCAGCGATTCAGGAATACCACGCTGTCAAACGAGTCTTTTAGCATGACGTCGTAATACGCAAGAATGGCTTTCCAGTCAGTCTCCTGAAAAGTGGATGCCCTGCAGTGTTCATATGCAATGGCGGCTTCTAGGTGGAAGGACGAGATGCTCCCAGAAGCCGATTGATTCAGGTAATATTTGCCGTGTTCAATCAATTCACGGCTCCACAGGCTTCTGTCCTGATCAGGGAGCAGGATGTTTCTGCCCCGATCACCGATACGGCTATCCACTCTGGCCGCGTGAAAGCAAATCAATGCCATCAAAGCCATGGCCTTCGAGGTCTTTGTTTTCTCATTTTCTATCAGCGACCTGCACAGGTACAAGGCCTGACCGATCAGGTCCTTTCGTATCAGGTCGGCGTTGTGGGTCGAATGGTGTCCTTCGTTAAATATTAGGTAAATGGCGCTCAAAACGGCGTCATTCCTCGAGGCCAATTCTTCGGCCTCGGGAATCTCGGGCCTGATCTTTCCCTGTCTAAAAAAATTCTTGGTTCGAAGCAGCCGTTTAGAGATGGTGTCTTCACTGGTCAGAAATGCGCGTGAAACTTCCTTGGTACTGAAGCCGCAGAGCGATTTTAAAATAAAGGTGACCTGGTTCTCCTGAGAGAGCTCTGGATGACAGCAGGCATACATCATACCCAAAAACTGATCTTTTATTTTGTCGTCTTGCCAGTACGCTTCCATGTTTGCCTTCAGGCTGTATTCTGATTTAAATAACTGCTTGTCACCTTTGGAAAAATCGAAATTTTCGCTGAACCTGTTCTTTCTGATGATGTCAATGGCCTTGTTGCGTGCAGTGCGGTATAGCCAGGCCTTGGGATTGTCGGGTATTCCCCTGAATTTCCACGATTCAAGGGCGCTGTAGAGGGCGTCCTGTACGACGTCTTCGGCCAGCTCAACATTCGCTGAACCGAATATGTTCACCAAGACCGAAACCATCCTTCCCGATTCTATTCGGAAAAGATGGTCCAGGGTCTGATGTATCTCATTGGAATTCCCCAATCAATTACATGGGCGCGATTTCGCGAACCTCTAATGTACAGCCGTGCTCAAATCCAGGGCATTCCTTGCCCAATTCAGTGGCTTCGGCCAGGTTGTTGGCTTTGAAGATCAAATATCCCCCAACCAGCTCTTTACCCTCGGAGAGAGGCCTGTCAATAACCTTGCTGCCATTTTCCACCAGGGTCATTCCCTCGTTGTTCAATGGCTGACCGCCGACGAGTTTTCCGGCCTGGGCTATTCCACCCATCCAAGTTTGCCAATCTTTCATGTGCTTTTCCATGTATTCGGGTGATTTGTTAGAGAGGTCTTCGCCTCCTCTGATGATGTACAAGTAATCTTTCATTGTTTTGATTGTTAAGTGGTTTTGTGTTTAAGACGAAGTGCCTGGTGAAAATTGGACATGGTCTCGATCAATTTCTTAATAATAATTCCATCCTTTTGATTTTTAATATGATACATACCTACATTTTTCAAAGTTTTCTGATCACCTCCAAGCCAAAGCCATTGCTGCCATGGTCATGATCAGGAGATTATCCATGCTGCGTGGTTTTTTATAAAGATAGCGATGCTCGGCTCAATGTCAAGCCATTCATTGATGATAATGCGTCGTGATGGATGGTCGAATGCCTTGATCCCGGCAGTCACCAACTTTTAGCCTTGAACGAAAACCTCGGCCTTCCTGTTTTCATTTTTGTTTGTCCCCTTCCGGGGAGGGATTTCGTTTCGCTGACGCGAATAGTAGGCTTTCCTTGCAGCGATTCTTTTTTCCTCACCCCCTTCCGGGGGACCAACTTTTTTGAGGGCCCAAAAAAGTAGGCAAAAAATGCCTTTGCGACTAAGTCGTTCCCTTCTAAAAACTAAAGCCACACTCGCTAAAAAAATTAAATCGCACTGGCCTTTGCAGGTCCAATTTTTATTAACGCTCCCTTAGGCTAGTTTTTGTTTTGTGGGTTTGGAAGCGTTGGTGGGTATTGCACGTAGCGAACTCCAAAGTCGCCTCCGCCTGACGGCGGATAAGATTTGGAGATAGAAGCAGGCTTTTTTACTGGCGCACTGGGCAAGCAGGTGGGCATGCTTTTGGTTTATGGGTTGATGAGCTTTGGTGGGAATGGCATGTGGTATACTCCGAAGTCGCCTTCTGTCTTCGCCAGAATTAAATTGGAGATGGACGCAGGGTTTTTTTTGCCTGCGCACTGGGCCTTCTTACCTTCTCATCACTTAATCACTTCATCTTTTCATCAACTCATACAGCATCCGTCATACCTCATACACCACACCTCAAACCTCATCCATCATACCTGCCTACCGGCAGGCAGGCATCATACCTCATACATCATACGTCATACCTCATGCACCCCCACCATTTATCACATTCTTGCAACTCAATTCATCTCTTGGGCTATTTTCGTGGCATGAAATCCTTCATTCTAGCACTTGCCCTCACCATCACCCTTCCACTTCAATCACATCCCAGTTGGGGCATTGCCGTTGATTCAAAAGGTGATGTCTATTTTGTAGACGTCATGCACAACGACGGTACACTCTGGAAATACGAGGTAAAAACGGGAAAAACGACAGCTCTTATCACCGGTCATTTCCATGCCCACAACATGCAGATAACACCCGGTGATGTTCTTTACATAGGCACCCAGATTTGGATAGACGGCGAGATAATGGGTGATGGGCACAACTATTTCTTCAAATATGATATTAAGACCAATAAACTGGACACGCTGATCTATTCCGAAAATTATGAACGCTTCTTTGGAGGTGAAGCCCTTTATGACAAGGGTCTAAACCGTGTTTTCTTCTTCCACGACGGTAAACTGCGCGCTTATAACCTGGATAGTGAAAAAAGCCTGATCCTTTCCAACCGTGTCTTTGACCGCAAATGCACCATGATCCTCGGTCAAAAAGGCGACCTATATATTTCAGATGCCATGCATGACAATGGAACGATCTGGCACTATAAAAACCAAATGGGTGTGCAAAAGATTGCCGATAACCTCATTGATCAGAACCCAAAAAAGCCTGTTTACCCAGAAAAGCGATTTCAGCTATTCTACGGCATGGCTTTCACCGCTGATCAAAACCTCATCTACACCGAGAATGCCAACAGGACCGTGGTTGAACTGACAGGGGGAATGAAGAAAGTTCTGTACCAAAGTCCTGAAAAATACCACCCCACAGCCGTAGCCCTTTATGATGAAAAGTATTACATCATTGAAGTGGGCTACCTACCGGGCAAGGGACACGTGGGCCCAAATCTTGTTGTATTGGAAGACGATAAAATACAACGAATTAAGTTGGGGTATTGAAGGACTGAGTGTAGAATTTGCTGCTCAGCGAATTCTGCGCTCGGAGCTTCATCAATATAACCAGCGCGATACCCGGACCATCAGCTTTCACCCCTTGGTCCGCTCCTGCAATAACCACCCGTTAAACCATGCCCTAAAATACCTACCTTTATTTCAAACAAGCCGCTATGAAGAATATTAGTACCCTGTTTATCATCCAGTTAGCTGTGCTGACTTCTATGGCCCAGGCCTGGACCGATTTAACCGATGTACCTGCAAAACTGACCTTTCCGGTTTGCGTGGTATTGAACGGCAACATCCACCTAATTGGCGGTGGAGCTGTAGGCGGTGCCACCGACCTGCACCTACGGTACACGGTGGCCACAGACACCTGGGACACCTTGGCTCCCGTCCCCTACCTGGCCCAGCAACCCGGCGGTGCTGCTACAAGTGGCAAAATCTATTACTTCGGCGGGGGATTCCCCAATTCGGGTACTCCGCTAAACGCCCATTTTGTCTACGACCCCTTGACCGACAGCTGGGACACGGCAGCCGGTCTTCCGGCAAACCGGGTCATCCATGAAGCCATGGCCATCAAGGACAGCATTTACGTCATGGGCGGCCAGCCCGATAAGCTGCGCTTTGAGTTGTATAACACCTCAGCAGACAGCTGGTCCTCATTAAATAACCTGCCCGATCAGCATTTTTGGTACGGGGCTTTTGCCAATCTAAACGATACCATCTACCGCTTTGGCGGAGGTGGCTTTTTAAGTGCCCAGCAAACAGCTCAGCGCTACAACGTTCAAAGCGATGCCTGGGTGAACTTGCCCCAACTACCCGAAGACCTGCATGCCCCTGCAGCGGCTGCCATTGGTGATTCCATTTACATCGTGGGCGGTTATAATTCTTTTGGCGAAAGCGATCGCGTTTGGATTTACGATGTGAAAGCACAAACCTACCAGGCGGGTTTTAACTTGCCCGAAGTGCGGAATTACCATTCACTGGTTTCGGTTGGGAATTGCATCTACGCCATCGGCGGCCACGATGCCACGGTCGATAAAAGCATTATCAGGCATTGCCGCGGCGATTCCATTGATTATACAAGCGTAAACCAAGGCAGCGAGGTGGTTTCACTAGGCCTCTACCCCAACCCGGTTTCATCTGAGCTTAACATCCGGGGATTAGATGCAGGTAAGTCCTATCCATATCAGATCCACGATTTTCAGGGACGCTTGGTCCAAGCTGGTCAAACAGGTGGATCTGTTGATGTTTCCATGCTTCCTACTGGCTTGTATTTACTGCATCTTTCCGAGGGCGATGTTAGGAGGATTGGGAGGTTTGTGAAGGATTAAATACTCTTTAGATCATAGATCAGCTAATTTGAATGCCTTGGCTTTAAGTTCTTGATCTGTATTTGAGATCCCACATGATTTTGCCATGTCCCTCCAGCTTTTAACAGCTGATTTCACTTCTTTCATTGTTTTAATGGCTTCAGGCTCGCTATATCGGAAGTATTCATGCACTTCCATGGCCAGATCCAGATTTAATGAATTATCGGTTTCATTGATATTCAAACTCAATCCAAGCCCGTCTTCATTTGGATTGAGGTCATATGCCGGTGAAAGTACCCACCCTTTACTCGTGAGCAAAAATCCATGATTTCGCAAGTGATCATCCGTATTTGAAATACAAATGCTAAACACTATTCTCCGCCAGAGTTCCTGTAGGTCTTCCTTCACTTTTGCTCCATTTGATTCTAAGAATTCAAGCATTTCGAGATAACTCGCTCCTTCGGTGCTATCATATCCATCGGTATGACCGAGCATGGTCATTGCACTTGCAAAGTGAATCCTTTTACCTCCCTCTCGTCTGTCAAAACGCCTGGTCAGGAATGTGTGATAATTTGAATTGTGTTTTTCAGCTCTGCATTCAGCCATTTTTAATCCTGCCTTCAGCGCAAGATTATACGTTACCAGTTCCCAGCCTCCTATATCTCCCTCATCATTTTTGCTCGGAAACTTAGCAATCCATAAATCACCTTGAGGATCAACAACACTCGCTTTTGGTCTGGCTCCTCCCAACGAAGAACCCGGAGCAATCAACAGCGTTAACCACTTCAAGTATTCAGGGTCATCTACCAAATCATCATCTTCTACCTTTAAACTTAATGCTGCAAGCTCTCTTATTGAGGTGAAGGGTGGAGTGGTCATATCTTTGTTGTCGTTTAAGAATGGACCATCCTTGTCGGTTTTAAACCTCAAGGCACCCATTCGGTGTCCATCATAAACTCCAAGTAAATAATCGGTTTCAAATAATGTCTTTTGTTCTCTTTGTTCTTCTCTGGCGAGTGCGGCTTCTCGTCTCTTCATAAGAACTTTTCCCCATCGGTCTGGAGAGGAATCAAGAAAGAGTCCAAAATTGCTTTTATCATTCTTAAGGTATTGTAGTCCTTTATATAGTTGCAGTTCGGGGTCTAATAGTTGCGCATGCGAAGAATTTATCCATTCTTTTTCATACTCAAATGAGAATACTTCCTTTCCTCTGAGTAATTCTGAATAGAGCTCTCCCATTAATACAGGCCCTTCAATGCCAAGCCAATCGGCATAAACATAAATTGTTCTCCGGTTTACCATCAATTTTCTGTTTTTGGAGCTCTTTTTGGAACTGATAAATCAGCATCCTGAATTTTTCTACCCAGAACATCATCTTTTGCAATGCTTAAAAAGTCATCTGAAAGACCTAAAACTGACAGTACTTTCAAATGATACCCTATACTTACTCCGGGAGAACCCCTTTCTATATGATAGATTGTTGTTCTTCCAATTCCAGCTCGCTCGGCTACCTGACTTGCACTTAGTTTTCGCCTTAATCTGGCTAGCTTAATATTCTCTCCCAATAGCTTTAAGATCTTCCTTTCTTTGGGCAATAGTATTATCTTTTTGCTTCCCATAATGTTTATAATTGCACACAAATATAGGTTATTTTGTTTCTATATTCAAACATTATAAAATGCGATCTATTGAATGGTCGGGTGGTTGTTTGTTCGCTGCGCGAGTAGTTAGTGGGCTTCTTGTTCGCATCGCGAATAGCACTCTTTCCCTCTTGTTTTTTGTTTTCCTTCAACCCCTGCCGGGGAGGAATTTCGTTTCGCTTCGCGAATAGTGGGGTTTCTTTTAGACCCTTGCAGGGTGGCGTTTCGGTTCGCTTCGCGAATAGAAATTTCTAACTTGTCTTCAGCCAGGATGAGAGATCTATCTAACTGATTCCTAAGTGGGTTGAAATAAATAGAAAGTTTTCTTTATCTGTTGCTTTGGGACCGCTTCCGCGGTGGACCATCTTTCTTTGCTCGCCCAAAGAAAGATGGAAAAGAAAGTGCGTTTTTTGCCGATGCACTGGGCCATTCAAAGGAAAAAATTAGAAAGTAATCTCACGTAGTGAGATTCACGAACACCTATAAAATCAATCACGAAGTGAGTAAAGCATCTTGTTTGGCCAGCGCACAAGGCAAGCAAGTGGGCTCGTTTTTAGTTTTGTGGGTTAGTGAGCTTTGGTGGAAATGGCGCGCAGCATAATACGTAGCTGCGTTCTGGCTTCGCCAGAATTGGATTGGAGATAGACGCTGGTTATGTATTTCATATGCAGCAATACTCATCCCACTTGTCATGTATTTTAATTTATTCTAGTTTAGATAATTATTAAAGTAAAAAGGTAATGTTCAGGTCAGCTCTTATTGGTGTATCGTTATTGATCACTTCCTTTTGTTTTGCCCAAGGACAATTTGAATACAGCAAAGGGGTGCGTTTCGAAAAGTACATAGGCTCCGAAAACGATATTAAAAGATATTTGGATAATAATCATATTGACCCTATAGAAGGTATATGGTCCTTAAGTTTCCGAGGGGTAATAGAAGACCATGAATTCGAAAGAGAAAACTATTTTAGAATCGCCATCATAAAAGATCCTACTACAAATAGCAGGGATTATATGGAAATATTCATTTCTTGTGCTGATGAGGGCACAATTGAGATCCTAGGCTTAAAACCTTTTTATTTAATGGGGAAAATTGACAAGACCTCTAACCCCAAGGTTTATTTAGCAGATGCCTATAAAACGACCATGGAAATTGAAGGAATCCCAACTTCCGCGAATTACATCTTAGACGAAAATGGCTTACTACACTATTCGTTTTCCTATTATTTAAATGGTTCAAAAATTGAAGAAAATAATTACGGGATTAAGAGATATCCTACATTTAATTCAATTCAATCGACTAAAACGCCTGAAAGTGAAAAATATACTGACCCAACCGATCTCAACAGCCTAACGCTCACCTCAGATGTGGATAGCGATATACCCACATCTGGAATTACCTATAAAAATAAGTATGCTCTTGTCATTGGAAATGAAGACTACAAACGACATCAAAAAAACTTGCAGTATGATCAGAATGTGGAATTTGCCATCAACGACGCAGTTATCGTTAAAGAATACCTCGTTAAAACATTGGGTTATCAAGAAAATCATGTGTTCATATCGATCAATGCCACCCTAGGTAGTATGAATAGAGAAATTGATCGTCTGGTCAAACTAGCATCATTGGATCCAGAAGCAGAGGTGTTGTTTTATTATGCAGGTCACGGATTGCCTGATATCAATACACGCCAGGCCTTTCTCATGCCAGTCGACGTGACCGCAGGCAGCATGCAAGATGGTATAGGTTTAAACGAACTTTTCGCGAAATTGGCTTCATCAAAGGCAAAGAAAACCATCGTTATTTTAGATGCCTGTTTCAGTGGCGGAGGTAGAGGTGAAAATGGACTGCTTGCTGCGAGGGCAGTTAAAATAAAACCAAAAGGAGAAACTATTTCAGGCAATTTACTCGTTTTTACAGCATCCAGCGGTGAGGAAGTTTCTTCCCCCTTGAATAGTGAATCACACGGTTTATTCACTTACTATTTTTTGAAGAAATTGAAAGAGACCAAAGGTAATGTAAGTGCTGGGCAATTAAAGCAATACTTGGAACTAGAAGTTGCACGTACGTCATTGATTGAAAATGAACGGCAACAAACTCCACAGATTCTTGTTTCGCCCACCTTGGGAAATTCTTGGAGCTCATGGAAACTCTAGGACCCATTAAAATTCTTGTTGTACTCTCTATTTTCACTTTTTTCCATGCGTCAATGTTCGCACAGAAAACCAAAAGTGTTTCAAATGTCAAAGGTGAGTGGGTTTTATCTAATGAGTTAACTCCCGTTGAAGCGCGTGAAAAAGCACTAAATAAGGCCAAAGAGAATGCGTTAAAGGAAGCAGGTGTTCCAGAATACATCAATTCATCAAACTTGTTGTTTAAAAAGGCTAGCGAAAAGTCACAAGATGATTTGTTTCTATCCCTAACAACAGTAGAGGTCTCAGGTGCTATTAAAAAATATACAGTAATAGACCAGAAAGAGCAATTGAATGACGAGAACCATTTGACCTATAGTGTTTGGATAGATGCTGATGTCGTGATTTATAAATCTAAAAAGGACCCAGGCTATCAACTCGATGTATATGGACTTCGAGAAAGTTTTTCGTCACCTGATAAACTGACTTTTTCAGTAAAACCTGATAAGAACGGCTATTTGACCATTTTTATTTTAAGTGAGAATGAAAGTTCGCTCTTGTATCCAAATGCCATTGAGGCACAAACCCAATTGCATGGTGGCACCACCTATAATTTTCCTATTTCAACGAATTTAGACTATGAGGTAAGCACCGAAGAAAAGATTGAAGTCAACTACCTTGTGCTCCTGTTAACAAAAAATGAAATTCCCTTCAATAAAAATGAATCAACAGACGACATTCTTCGATTTATTGCAGCAATAGACCCGTTTCAGAAATGCCTTAAGTCCTATTCATTGATTATTAAGAACTAACCTTCAAAATGAATTTGGATTAAAACCCAACTTCAGCTAACTTACTGCCTGATTGATAGATGACCGCTCTACCCTTCATACCAGAACAATCCTACAAAAGGTCAGAAATACACGATCGCTTCGGTGGGAATCGGCAAAGTGGCATCTGCCCTTCTACATCCTACCCCTACATCTTTATCTTTTCTGGAAAAACGGGTAAGCAATACGGCTATGAAGATGGTTGGGATAACGAGAATGTATTCTCTTATACAGGGGAAGGGCAAGTAGGTGACATGGATTTTGTCAGGGGTAATCTAGCATTGCATGATCATTTGAACAACGGTAAACGTGTTTTCCTGTTTGAATATCTGAGAACTGGTTACGTCAAATTCGTTGCAGAATTGGAAATTATTGATCTGGACTACTTCGAAACACCGGATATCAATGGAGATGAGCGCCTTGGAATTAAGTTCTTCTTCAAGCGCGTCGGGGCCATTATTCCAAGTACTTATAACCAAATTACCAATCTGTCAAAAGCTGCGGAAGAAACTATAGACTATGGCTATGACTACAAGACACCTGAAAAAAGTGAACGTAGCAGTTCAATTATTACAAGGGTTGGACAAAATGTCTACCGCAAAAGGATTATCCACCGTTGGGACTACAAATGTGCGGTTACAGGATTTGAAAAGCTAAGTGTGCTGCGCGCCTCTCATATAGTTGCCTGGAAAGATTCAACTGAAGAAGAACGGCACGACGTCAACAACGGCATTCTCCTCTCCCCTGACTTTGATGCCTTGTTTGATAAGCATTTGATCAGTTTTGAAGACAGCGGAAAGATCATTTTGTCGTCAAGCATTGAATTGAATGCCTATCAATTACTTGGAATAACGGGTCAAGAAAAGGTGAAGCACTTTAGTAATGAGAATAAGGATTATTTGGAGAGGCATCGAGCGGTATTTAAATGAAATTTGTAACCGTCTGCCTATTGAGCAGAGGTTCATCATTCAACTTTCTCCACTTCTAACGCACCCTTCTCAGTCATCCATGACACGGATTGACTGAATTTGTACAATCTTTTGACAATTCAGATTGGAAATAGAGTGATTTCAAAAGCATTTATACCTAAACCGTTATAGGAAAAGCGATTAGAATCCGTTAAATTCGAAATTCTTAAAAATGGATTGAATATGAAGAAGATAGACGGTACTCCGAAGACAATTCGAGAGCTTTTTACGGGAGTAAAATATACAATACACTACTACCAAAGGGAGTATCAATGGCAGCGTAAACAAATTGAAGAGTTAATAGAGGATTTGATTGAAGAGTTTTTTGAATTCTATTCACCTGAAGATGAACGTGGCAAAGTCCTTAACTATGGTCACTATTTCATGGGGTCAATAGTTCTGACATCTGATGACAATGCCATTATTGATGGACAACAACGATTAACATCATTAACACTTTTACTGATATACTTATATCACAATCTACAGGATGAAGAAGAACGCGCTGAAGTTCTTCAACTTATTTATTCTAAAAAAGCAGGCACAAAAACTTTTAATATTCATGTGCCTGAAATGCCTGAAAGGTATGATGTCATGAATGCCCTGTTGAAGAATGAATACATTGACGTTACCGATCATTCAGAGACAATTAGAAATATTTATTTCAGATATGAAGATATCACAGACATCATGCAGGACAGTCTTCCAAGAGCGGCCTACGACGTTTTCAAAGACTGGTTAATAGATAATGTAGATTTCATCCGAATAATTGCTCAAACCGAGCAGGATGCACACAAGATTTTTGTCTCAATGAACGATAGGGGTTTAAGTCTAACTCCAACAGAAATGTTAAAGGGGTATCTACTGAGTAGAATTGAAAACGACGATATAAGACAGAAAGCAAATGAACTTTGGAAACAGAGGATACTTGAACTAAAGTCTGTCGGTAAAGAAGAAGAGAGTGATTTCATTAAGAATTGGATTCGTTCACAATATGCCGACTCCATTCGAGAAAGAAAGAAAAACGCAACTCCCGGAGACTTTGATATCATTGGAACTGCTTTTCATAAATGGGTTCGAGAACACAGTAGTTTGATGAATCTCAATCGAAGCAAAGATTTTGAAGATTTCATACTAAAGCAATTCGATAAATTCTGTAGAATATATCTGGATCTAAAGAGATACTCAGATGAACTCACCTCAGGTTTTGAACATGTGTTTTATAATGCGAATCGAAACTTCACATTGCAAAATCAATTAATCCTTTCAGCAATTGATCCGCTAGAAACAAAAGAAGAATCTGACCAAAAAATTAAACTCATAAGCCGTTTTATGGACTTGTATTTCACCCGACGGATCTTCAACTTTAAAACAGTTGATTATTCATCTATAGTCTATACGGTGTTTTTACTTACCAAAAAACTAAGAAGAAAGGCATACAATGATTTATTAGACATATGTAGAGATGAAATATCAAACATGGAATTTCAACTTGAGACTATTGACCATTTCCGACTTAACGGCTGGACAATTAGATACATGCGTCATGTACTCGCCAGGATTACTGACTATATCGAAACATCGAGTGGACTGAACTCAAATTTTGTAAACTATGTGAGTAGAGACATTAAGAATCCCTATGATGTCGAACACATTATTTGTGACCATCATGAATGGTTTATTGACGAGTACCTAGATCAGGAGACTTTTGAAAATCAAAGAAATAAGTTTGGAGGCCTCCTTTTGCTCCCTATGGATAAAAATAGAAGTCTAAATGACCTGAAATATGAAAGGAAACTCCCAATTTACTTTGGTGAGAATCTCTTAGCAAAATCTCTCAGCCCTGAATGCTATACTAATAATCCACAATTCAAGAGATTTATAGAAGATAAGGCTCTAAAATTTAAGTCATATCAGAATTTCGACAGGCAAGCTTTGCATGAAAGGCAAGAATTGTATGAAGAAATCGCAAAGCAGATTTGGGGAATTGATCAATTAGAGGAATGAGGTATGGATTGATTATGGACTCTAATAAAAATACTATTGGCGAAGGTTTCAAATGGTTCACTGAACCTTCTGGACTTTTTGTAATTAAAATACCTGTTGAATGGCAATATTCTAATGTTGCTGCCGGCATTGAAGAATCACCTCCTTTCAGCTTTCAGACTTATCAAGATCCTAAGTATGCCTTCCAAATTAGCTGTTATACAGAAGAACAACTGAAGCCCAATATGAAAGTGTCTAACCAAAAATCGGATACGAATAATTTAAAGTTTGAAGAGTTCAGATTGGATGGAAAAGGTTTTAATGTTCATGTATGGGGAGCAACAGTGGACAATCACTCATTTATAGCAAAATATATATACAAAACTGAGGAACAAGACTTAAAGGAGGTAAAAAAAGGACTGGCTTTATCTATTGATGCTTTAAAATCACTGCAATTATTAAGTAAGAAACATAGAAAATTAGCTTTCGACCTTGATAAGTATGAAAAATTTATGTCTGCCCTAGGAGCTTCTTTTGACGTTAAAATGAAAGCATTAGAAAGAGATGCATTCATTGAAGTAATTATTATTACAGCAAATCAAATTGATGCCTACTTACGATTGGCGATAGTCTTGAGCGATCAGTTGAAAAGTAAATCGGAACATTTTGAAGTAAAATATTTCTATCAGGGTAAAGGAGACAAGCCCATTACAGAAAGGCAGGTTTATAAATATGCTTTTGAAAACAGGATTATTGATAAAAAGCAGTTTGATGATTTAGAGGAGTTATATAAAAGGAGAAACGAAGTCGTACATCGATATATAATTTCTGAGTTAAGGACCCGAGAAATCATGCATATATCTTATAAATATGAATTAATATGTGAAAAGATTCGATTGGTATTGAGAGAATTCGAAAAAGAGCAGTATCAAAAAGGAATAGGAATTCATGGGACTAAACATAATCCACACGGAAATATATCAGAAAGCACAATAAGTTTTTATCATTCTCAAATCAATGATAAGCACCTCCTGAAGGAACTAGAAAGGAGTATAAAAGGAGATAATAAAGCCGAAAAATGAGCATTGCCCAGACCATACAGTATTTGAAGGGGATTAACCCTGAATGTGCAGATCAAGCAGAACTTATTGAAAATTTCAGATTACTTGGTGGAATACCAATTTGCACTATGAAAATTCAAGCAGGTAGATCAATATATCGGGCAAGATTTCATAGAAATCGTGAAACCTTATATACTTTAAAACATCAAATATCATATCGAACAGACACCGAGAATATCACTGAATTTGGGAGAGCTAATTTGCCAGGGGAATCTCAATTTTATGGCAGTATTAGTTCCGGTGCTGTCGATCAGGGATATGTGATCTCAGTTTTTGAAACAAGCGGAAATTTAAGAAATGACATTGATGGAGTTGAAAGATTTACATTTAGTCAATGGATTGTGGAAGACGATCTTGAAGTAATAGTTCTTGGCTCGGAACAATCCAGAGAAAAAGAGGCTTTCGCTGAATTACATGAATATTATGACAGGTTTTTAGAAGATCAAGAAAACTCAGTGGAACTATCTAATTTTTATGGGATTATTGGAAATGAGTTTTCTAAAAAAGTCCCAACTGGAAGTAACAACAACTATAAAATCTCTGCAGTATTCTCCCATGTTGTATTGAACGTAGGAGCAATTGGTATTGCGTATCCAAGTGTGCAAGCAGACCACAAAGGATTTAATGTTGTTCTGCAAAATGACATTGTAGATAATCATTTAAGATTGGATAAAGTTTGTATCGCAGACTTGCACAAAAGGGGAAATAGGTCGGCATTTTCTCAATTGAAATATGCCATTGCAGAGAATGACATGTTTGAAAATTACACTGATTTAGAAGAACCTTATAATTTCTCGCCTGAAACTATCGAGAGAATTCTAAACGGAGAGCTTCCTTGACTCGACGTTCAATGCCAATTCAATTCGACAATTGAATAGGAATTCCCATCCAAATCTAGTATTTTCGAAATCCACAAAAATGGCGTTAAAAACCTTTATTCTTAGACAATAAGAGCTTATTTGAAAGAGAGAGGTGCGGAGTATAATATGCGGGCGATGGAGAATAGTGGTTTGGATGAACAAAAGCAGTTTCTCTTGCAATTTTCTTATGCAGACGGCATCAAAAATTTAACAGGTAAACAAAGAATGCAGAGCAGTTTCTTTCTTGATCATTAAGGTATGACATTCGAAGAATTTAAAAGAAATCTTTCGCAAGCAAGCACAGAAGAAACTGTCAAAGCGATTTTTTCTCAGTATTTCAAAATAAAGTATAATACGGCTGATAGTCATGATCTCTATACGCCTCAAGTATTTTTCGAATTTAAGTTCGATAAGAATTTCGATAATTTAAAAGCACTTGCTACAATTCTTGCTCAGACCCTTTACTATGTGCATAGATTAAAATTTGAGGATACTGAAAAAATGATTCCTCATTTTATTTGCGTTGCTGATAAAAATGAGGCTGCTTTAACTGAGACCAACATTTGGAGTAATTATTATTCAAGTGATGCATATGATTGGGAAAGAGCGCCCAGCAGGCCTGATCCGCTGCTTATTGATCATTTGATCAAAGAGCCTCAAACTAATAATATTCATGTTTATAATATTATAAATAAAGGCGAGCACGTAACTTTTCAAAAGCGTCTTTCTGAATGCCTTAATCCTCAAATAAAGCTTGATTTTGGAGATCGAAAAGTGATAAATGAGGAGAATTTTGAAGCCGTTTTTGCTCATTGGAAAGATATTATTGGCAAGCATATAATTAATGGTTATAAGCTTTCAAATTATTTTCTCTCTGACCTTCAATCTGAAAAAGTGATAATTGATAAAGAAAATGGTAGAGTTGCATTCACTTTTGAGGACAATAATTCTAAGACTCAGAAAATAATAATGAAAGATTATCTCTATTTCTGGGATATTTATGAGAGAGTGAATAGTATTGATGTCATTAAAGGCATTCACGCCAAATTAGATCGATTAACTGAAGATTCTCAAAGAAGATTCGAGGGGGAATTTTACACGCCTCTGAGATTTGCAAAAAAAGCCATTCATTATATAGATGAAGTGCTTGGCAAAAATTGGTATAAATCAGGTAAATATCGAATTTGGGATATGGCGGCTGGAAGTGGTAATCTTGAATGGCATTTGCCTGCTCAGGCTTATGAATATCTATATATGTCGACTCTTCACGGCAGTGAAACAGATCATAATAGTAAAGTTTTTCCTGGGGCTACATGCTTTCAATATGATTATCTCAATGATGATGTTGAATATCTTTTTATGAAAGATGATTTGCCTTTTATGCCTAATTGGAAACTACCTCAAAAGCTGAGAGATGAATTGGCAGATGAATCATTGACTTGGCTCATATTTATCAATCCGCCTTTTGCAACAGCTCAGGTCGGAGGCGCTAAAGGTGAAGATAAAAAGGGGGTGAGCAAAACAAAAATCGAAATTCAGATGACTAATGATAAAATTGGTCATGCCAAAAGAGAGTTATTTGCTCAATTCATGTATAGAATTGGAAAAGAAATGCCAAAAAAAAGCTATCTCGGCATGTTTTCTAAATTAAAATATTTAAATGCGCCAGATAGCATTGATTTTAGGGATAATTATTTCAATTATAAATTTGAAAAAGGATTCATTTTTAAATCAACTACTTTTCAAGGCGTTAAAGGCAAATATCCTATTGGCTTTCTTCTTTGGAATTTGAAAAAAGTAAGAGGTAATGATGAGAAAGTGGTTTCACTCGATATTTGCAATGATGATAGCAAAGTGATTGGAATCAAGCATTTGAGCTTGATTAATAAAATCGAAGTGTTAAATAATTGGTTTGAACGTCCACCTAATTCTGATGAATATATTTTGCCTCCGTTGAGCAATGGTATTACTATCAAAGATGGAAATGTCGATAAAAGGCATCGAGCTCGACCAGATTTTCTTGCCTCAATCTGTAGTAATGGCAATGATTTTCAACATGCTAAATATGTTGTGATATTATCATCTCCAAATGCGAGTGCTGGCGCATTTACGGTGAATTCAAAGAATTTCGAAAAATCATTGGTTTTGCATGCCGTTAAGAAAATCCCTCAACAGAATTGGCTAAATGATCGGAATCAATTCTTAACACCTCGAGAAAATTTAACTCAAGAATTTATATTCGATTGCGTCATTTGGAGCTTATTTTCAAGTTCAAATGAGACTACCTCGTTAAAAAATGTCGAATATCAAGATCGCCTCTTTCAAATTAAAAATAATTTCTTTCCTTTTTCAATTGAGCTTCTAAAGATGTGGGAAATAAAAGATCCAAATTTCAAGCTTCAATTGGGTAATGATGAAGATCGTTTTGTCGCTAAATGGCTGAAAGGCAAGAAATTATCAATTAAGGCCACTGAGGTGATTCATGCTGGAAAGGAAGTTTATAAGACCTTTTATGCAAATCTTAATATATTGAATACTCGAGAATTTAAAATTGATAATTGGGACGCTGGCTGGTATCAAATTCGCAGATGCTTGACTGATCAAAATATTTGTGATGATCTATTATTGGACTTAAGGTATAAACATCAGGCTCTTGGCGATAAAATTTTACCAAAAATTGAAGAGTTTGGCTTTCTTGATTTAGATGAGGTTTATGAGAAATCATTGTAATAATCTCATACAACAATGCTATTTCATCATTTCTTTTATTTATAATTAATTGATCGTAGATTGAGACTCTGCCCCACTAAAACAAAAAAAGCCTGCATAAAATGCAAGCTTCTTAGTGATCGCGACAGGATTCGAACCTGTGACCGTCTGCTTAGAAGGCAGATAAGGTAAGAAACTGAATCAATTAATAGTCATATTATTAAAGGGGCATATAATCTCCTTTGAATTCTCTTCCCTGTGAATCATAAAGAGGAGTCCATTGTTTACCATCTATAAGACAAGTAAAATGATTCTCAACATCTTTTAACCAATAATGCTCCAAGGTACCATTATAGTTGGTGACAATCTCATGAATAAACTTTTGGTTATCATATGTAATCTTCATAATTCCCCATCTCTTATCAGAATTTTCTCTCTTGATTACCTCATACATAACCAACAATGACTCCCCTTCTTCAATTATAGCTTTCTTCAAAGTAATAGTGTGGTAATATGCATTCTCAAAGAACACCTCATTGACATTTAATTGAGCTTCATATTCAGAAATTGGATTGCTGGATGTTGTTTTTGGGCATGATGGAAAATCAGATTGTGCTGTCCAGTTCAACTGAATGACATTATTAGGAATTATATTGCTTCTTTCTGACATGACCCTGTGGTGTCTATCACTCACTTCCTTATAATCTCCACTGTACATATCCGAGCTTGCCTCTAAATAGCTGTTTACCGTTGTTGCAGATAAACCCAACAGTTCGCCAATTTCATAATCTGAGAGATTTAATTCAGAACGCAATAATTTAGATGCATGTTTACGTGCTTCGTAATATTTACCTATCAATGCTTTGTTTGAACTTAAAGTTTGTCTCCTTATCCCTGTCCTCTTCTCTATTTTTTCAAATACATCTTGAATTCTTTCTTCAGAGTTTATTTGACCTCTTCTAAAAATCCAATTACCAATAGGTTTTCCTGAAAAAGATTTATCAGATTTTGCCCAATTTGTTAAATTCTCAAAACAAGCTTTTCCTTCAGCTTTTGAAACATTGCGCATCCATGAAATATCTGGTGGTAGCATTGAAAGTATCTCTATGTACCGTTCAATATCTGCCAAGAATTCATCAATAGTGCAATTGCAAGCACTTTCTATCCTTTTAACAGTAATTGGATTTAGGATAATATTTTCCAGTCGTGTAACCCATCTCAGATTTTCAGGTCTGTTATTTTGTTTGTTAGTGTCCTTGTGGTCGACAATGGGTTTATCTAAGGGTTGAGGGCCATGAAAAGCGGTAGCAACAATCCTATGTACTCGAACCGAAGCCATTTCATTATATCCCGTTTTTTGGTTGACCTTCCCGAAATCCCATTTGTTGTCAATTAGACGTTTCCGTCCGTTTTCACGAGGGTGGCGAAGAACCATTCCATTGTCTCTTACAGCATACTTTTCGTTCTTGTAAATACATGTTAATTCTTGGCTGTAATCTTCTTCTGGTGTCATATCTCCCATTTACTATAGCTTATTTCATCTTGAATTTTTTCAATACAAATATTAAATACAATATTGATAAATACAAAATATGTATACATAATTTGTATAATTGTAATATGAACAGTTACGCAGAAAGAGTAAAGAATCGTCGTCATTATATTCTACTACATAGAGGAATAATTCTTGGTTCTTATGGTAGTTTGAAAAAACTATGCGAACATGTAAAACAAACCCGAAAAGCGAATTTTCCTAGTTATTGGACATTGGTCAGAAAAAAGGAGTGGCCCATTAAAATAGATGATTTTGAGATTTGGCAAGTTCGACATCTCTAATGTTAAAATTGATATTAGAGATAATTATATCCTATTCCAACTTGATTTGTCAAAAGATTGTACCTCTGATTAAACCACAGAAGCCACTTAGATTTTACCCCATTCAACCTAAAAGTCAAGTCATTTAGCCAACAATGTCTTTGCATATCTATAGTAA
The DNA here is from genome assembly GCA_040220895.1 of Vicingaceae bacterium. Lineage (GTDB taxonomy): Bacteria > Bacteroidota > Bacteroidia > Flavobacteriales_E > Vicingaceae > UBA11591. The sequence goes on along the minus strand of JAVJVY010000003.1, from coordinate 9,426 downwards.
TTACCTGGTATGGATGCAGCACTTTTTCAGGGAATCTTTGGCTTAAAAAGCAATCACAATAACTCGGTTAATCAGGCTAAAAATAACCTTGCCCTAACCAATTATAGCGGGGTTTTAAAAAGATTGGAGATACCATTTATCAAATCTTTTTATCAATTTGATGGTTTCAAGTCTATTTGAAGAGGAACCGATTGCAACTTCTATTCCGGCATTTGTAGGACCATACTCATATTCATTCATTATTCTTGCATTCTCAAAGGCATCAACAAACGCTTTTTTACCATCTTCACTTAGATAACTAAAGCAAAGCCAAAAAATGTCTTCATCGTATTCACCATATGGATCCATCATGTACCGTAGTTTGCTATAATCTTTGTTCTTAGCAAACAGGATGAGTTGCTCTATCACAGCCTTAGGCCTATCTTGAAAATCAAATTTTTCAAATATCTTGGTTTTAATAACTTCTTCTTTAACCGTTGAGATTTGGTTCTCAATCATTGAGATCTTTTGTTGTTCAGTAGCTATTTGTTGATCCTTCTCTGATTGCAGTCTACCAATTTGGAATTCATTTATTCGCTGCAATTCTTTTTTAGCTATCACAAGACGCTCTTCCAATTCACTTTTTAATTCATTTAATTTCTGAGCCTTTATTGCCATTCCTGCATCAACTTTCTCCATATGAACCCTTTCAAGTTCAACTTTCTCTTTTAGTGATTCCTCAGCTCGTTGAATTGAATCTGCTTGTTGCTTTTCCTTTTTCTTAATTTCCTCTTGATTTGGCCCACAAGCAGAAATTAAAACTATAGATGCAATTATTAAACAGTTGATATTGCGCATGATAAGTTGGTATTAAATATTTATCTATCCGAATTTAGCTCATTCAGCCTAAAAGTCCTATTGTCGGCTTAAATTCAATTTGGCAAACACTACTTTGTAGGAACCATGGCCACATGGAGCTTCTTAGTGCTGAAAATGGAATGTTTATCCCAGGTGACCTGATCTTCGTATAATTCATCTTGCATCCTTTTTGCATTGCTTTCTGGCGAACTTCCTTGTGATGTTATGGGCATGGAATTATTCCTGCGCCTTTCCTCTTCTAATTTCTTATACGATTTACGCACCTTTTGACTTGTTTCACCGTACCCCAGGAAAGATTCCTCTTTTGGCCCAAGTATCCGTTGGATCGTGTCTATGGCTCCGTTGTAATAGTTGATCTTAAGAGTAACCTTCAGGGTTAAGTGCTGGTGCACGTTTTTCACGTATAAGTTTCGAATCTTGGTTTGCTTTTCGTCGTGTTTAGACACGATGCTGGCGTATGTGCGGACGCACTTTTTAAGCTTTTCGCTTTTCCCTTCGCCCTGCTGTGTCATTTGTCCAGCATCCTTGTACATGCAGTTACAGCATGCGCTCAAGTAAAAAAGTGGCAGTAAGAAAAGCATTGTCCTATGTTTTGCAGTCATTCTTCCAGAAATTAACATTGAAAAAAGCCCCTTCATCCATCGTCAGATTCGGGGGCTCTCTTACCTATTAATCTATGTCAAAGTCGCTAATGGGATACCCCGTAATGTCCGCTGCTGGCGTGGCCACAAATACGACAGTTCGTGAATTTAGTTTGCGCACATCGGCTGCGGTCGCCATCTGCCGTGCATGGGCTGCAACACCTGCGCTGGCAATTGCCGCATTTCAGGTCTTTCCAGGCATCGGCTTCGATGTTATTCTCCTTCAAGTGTTCCGCTTTTTGATCATAATCCTGGCTATCGGTCATTTCAATGCTTTGCATTTCTTCAAGGTCAACGGTTTTTGCTTCTACAGCGGGAGCCTCTTTAGAAGTTGCCATTTTAGCTTCACCCAATTTGACCTGGGCACTGGCATTGAAAGAAAAAATTACTATTACAAATGAGAGCAATATACTTTTCATAATTATTGGATTTAGGGTTAGTTGTTCATTGATTCGATTGTTACCCGATGATTGGGGTCTGTCACTCCACCAGTAGACCATTTACGCTCATGGTGTTTTTTAGCGATCGCTGCGTTCCCTCGGTTATAATGCCAGCTGCTAATAGGGCCTTGGGTTCTACATTTGGCACGATAGAAAGTGGAGGCCGCCTTTTCAGAACCTTCAGGACGTATTATCATACTGGTATCAAGGGTCGACAGGTCAACTTCCTGATATGCTTCTTCGTCCATCTCTGCAGATTCCATGTTATCCATTTCCTCCGTGGGTTCTGCCATTTCTTCCTCTATCATTTCATTTTCGGTCGCATCTGATTCTTCTGTTTTTTCTGCTGGTCCGGCACAAGCGAGGAATTGCAACGCCAAAACAAAAGCAAAACACATTTTCATCGTTTTCATCTTCATTAAATTATAGGTTCAGAAATAAAAGGTAGATGCTTGGCGTCAATGTGACTTAGGTAAACATCATTATTTCACCAACGGCACCCTGTTTTTTGTGAATGGTACGCCGATTTTTATAGAATGAGACCTGCTCTGTTTCTTAAACAGATATTCAAGGGTAGCGTAACAGTTTGATCAACGTTTCACTACAATTGCCTGTTTCTGATTAATTGCAGCAGCTGCTAAATTCCAACTCTCTAACCTTTAGAATTATGATTCTTCGGTAAATAGCCCACTAATGCAATCAATCCAAGGTTTTAACAGTGATTCTAATTTGTCTTTACTGCTATCCACGTATTTTAAATAATAAACTTCCTCCATACGGTCGTTATCTTCAGACCACTCGTTTTCCACATTGAATATACCTACATTTTTGTCGGGCGGATCTGTAACATTTAATCGCAGATACTTTTCTGTGTCGTTATCATTTTCTAGATATATTCTATGATCGTATTGCCCATTTATTTCTAAATCATAAATCGTGGCACTGCCAGATACCAATTGTAAATTGGACAAAACTTTTGTGTTTTGAGAGAAAAGTCCATTGATTGCAACCGTGGTTATAGCTTTCTTTTGATTATGTAACATCATATTCAATGAAAACTCTTTGCTTTTTATATTATCAAAAGAAAATGAGACACTTAACATAGCCAACTTTATTTCTCCAGATGCTTTTTTTGCCGTTCCATTAGCATGATATTCATAGCTCACATCCACTAAAGCTATTTCCTTTTCCCCTTTTTTCATTGACATCAACACTCGACTGGGTTGATAAAACTCACGCTGAGGTGCTGCAGATTCTTTAAATGATATCTCCTCATATTCTGATAATCTCATCAACATATCATTTTCATTGTTTTCTTCGCTTGGAAAAAAAACGTTTAGACCGTTATCATTGGCTGTGTAGTTAAATCTTTCAGATTCGGTTTCCCAATAATAATTTCCTCTAAAATTTAAAAAATCAAATGGTGTTAAACTAAGTTCTTTATACAGTTTGTTTTCCTCCAAAATAGGAGTCAAGCTGAAAACTAAGGATTGAAATTTCTCCCCAAGAATTATCCCAAAATCCGGTGCATTAAGACTTACACCATCCAACAAATTACTCGTATCTAAAAGCTTGAAGAGTTTAAGCGCCAAAATCAAGCTGCCATCTTCTTTCAATTCATTTGTTTGAGCAACTAATTGGCCAACAACTTCATTCGCCAATAACTTCGCGTTACTGGCCTGCATGAAATCATTATATGTAAAAGGAAATTCATTACTCGCTGATCCAGCTAATGGGATACGCTCGAAGGCCTTTGTTACGCCTTCAATTTCAAGTTCCAATATCGCCTGCTTATTTTTCCCTTCAATAGCATTAAATATTACCTCAAATCTCCCACATGAGCCAGCTTCAATCACAATAGGAAGAACAGCATTTATGGAAAATGGAAGATTGGAAACAGTTGCCTTTGTGATAATTAAACGTTGTTTAGTGCTATTCCATATTCGAATGGGATAAGACATACTATTTCCTACCCTTAATTTAGAAAAATCCAGGTTCGGAGGGGACAAACGGATAGATTCGGCTTGAGTCATAGCATAAAGCATGATTGGTTCATGTGCCAAATCCTTGCTGTACATGGTTAACGCACCAGTATTATACCCAATTTCAATAGCCGTATATCGAATCGATATCACACGTATTTGACGAGGCCTTAATATAATGGGAAACGTCACGTCAGGATGACTTGAATATCCTTCATGACTAAATTCAAAACGCGTAATGATCAACTCCACATTACTTAGATTTTTTAATCTAATTGAACGATCTTTAATGGCACCTATTTCTATTGTTCCAAAATCCACAGGATTCGGACTCGTTTCAATAGAAATAAAGAGATTAGACCGAATGTGAAATTCGTTTCCCTTAAATTTAAAATTCAGTGCAGGGTCTAAGGTCACATACAGCTGAAAGTTTGGATTTCTCTGATTTAGAAATGAAGGATTGAAGGGGAGTTTTATAATAAATTTTGTATGCACTATTCAGTCCTGAAAATCAAATTATTACTAATTGAATAATTTTGTTTAAGTTTTTTAGTCAATGTTTGAAGTGAAACATATCTTATATCTGTGTTATTCAGAGACATTGTTGGCCCTTCATAACCAACTAAAATAGATTGCCATTTTTCACAATCTTTTGGGTTTGTCTTTGAAAGACCTTTTATACTGGACATTATCTCCAAAGGCATTCCACTATACACCAAACCTTCTTTAGAAATATAATAATGAAAAGGAATTGAGACATAGTCCTTTTTCCTATATTCATTTTCAGTTCTAAGAACATTTCCATGACCCGACAAGGAGATTGGATTATACACTATTATCTTTTTCCAAAGAATCTTTTTATTATAATAAACAGCTCCTTTTGTCAAAAGAGGCTCAGGAGCTCTCCATTCATCTCTTTTGCATTCTTTCCATTTTATTTTATCTGGGTCGCCGCTCAAGAGGTTCGTTTTAATAATATAGTAATCCCCTTGTCTATATGGATGAGTCAAAAAATCATTAGGATTACGAGAAGAAGTGTTGTTCTCATAAAAATTAAAATGCAAATGAGGATCTGTCGAAATCCCAGTATTTCCGACTTTCCCAACTGGTACGTCAGGTTTGACCCAAGTTTTTGAAGAAATTTCTAGCGAACTTAAATGAATGTACCTACTTTTTCTGTTGTTGCCATAATTTATTCTCACCATTATTCCAACAGACCTTGGATCATTGACTGTCATTCGACCGCTGGCATAATCATTCCAATGGTTTCGAGTGGAATAACTATGTGCAATTTCTACAAAACCCAATCCTAGTGGGAACAATTTGCTGCCAGATATATTTTCATCTGAAACTATATCCATGGCTCCATGAAATTGATTTCTTCCTTGTATTCTCCTTGTTCCATATGGAGAAGAAATATATGGTTGTCTAACTCGGGTTGGTCGTTGAAATTTCTTAGCTGCGTTCTCCCATTTTATCACATAATAATTATGAACTTGATCTCCTTTTTTAACTTTTAAAAACAAGGGTTTGTTTTTTTCAATTTTATCATTTCCATTGTTTGATCTTTTAAAAACAAAGTCATTTTCTGGATCATCAGTGTATCTGATCCAGGTTGATTTAGCACATTGCTTTGTCGTATCGACATTGGTTACTTCTACTTTCAGAAATTTGAAGGCTTCGTGCGATCCTGGCTCTTCATGAGTAACCATAAGTAACGATTTCTATTGAACGTTTTGTTTTACCGCTTCAGCCCTATTCATGGCATCATTCACTTTTTTTAGCTCATCTAAACAGGGTTTGGATTGTTCTTGCTCTACATTTAACTTTAAATTACACGCAGGACAGACAATGGCTGCCCCAGAAAGTAACATAGGTACCGACACTGAAATGCGAAAAGAACATTGTGGGCAATTCAGCCCAGGTGTTTTCGAATACTGAGCTTCATTAGCTATTGGAGTAGAAACTGTTGAACTTGACTCATTCTCTTTAGTCTTTGGCCTCCAAATTCTTGTTATTCCTGTTACTATTTTACCAATAAAACTCATTCACTTTAGTATTGATTAACCCTCTTCAGACTCGCTTCCTTTACTACTTATTGCTTGGTCAAAAACCCTGAATAAATGCGCCATTCCGGCTGTGACATCCGCTTGTTCGGCTTTTATGGATACTTTCATTTGAAGGTCCACTGTTTGCTCTGCACTGCTGGCCGACATTTTACCCATAGTGGCCCTAAATTCTGTTCGCCCTTTACTTAACCAATCTCCTACTTCTGCATCTTTGGTTACTAAAACAGATTTTGTGTCTGAGTTTTGAATGTCCGTTACTTTAATATTGAATTCAAAATCGGCGTTTTTCACTTGAATGGAAGGAATGGGTATTAAGGAAAGTAATGGGACTTCAGCTGTGAACGTTTGCAATATGCCATCGGCCCCGGGTTTCTGATAACTAAATACCACCATACGCATATTGCCAATTCCATCTATTTTTTCTTGTTCTTCAAAACCAACACGTTGAATAAATTCTGCAGTTGCCTGTGCGGCTTGAGTTTGCCCTTGAACAACGGCCAACAAAGGTGCACCTATAATTTGATAAAACGGGATAGATTGTAATTCACTAATTTGCCTTGCCATAATTCGACCTATTCAGGAATCAACCGTCTGATTGTTTTGCCGTCTTTCTCTTCAACTTGAGACCAAACGTAGTTTTTAAGAGTCGTCACAATTTTAATTGATGATATACTTGATTCCGGTAATTCCTGAAGCTCTTGATTGCTTACCAATACTTCAGCCATGTATTCAGATGATTCAAGGTATTCAACTTCTCCATTCATGCTTTCGAGAACTTTAAAATATACTTCACTCCTAATATTACTCTTAGCATTCGATAGCAAATCCTTTGCCTTGGCGTTTGCTGCTAGATCTATTTGATCGAAAATAACTTCATCAAATACGTCGAATATGCCATCATAAGTTTCTTCTTTCTTGAGGTTCAAATTCACAACATTTGAGTCACTTTCGCCTTCAGCTTGACCCAACTCTTCTATCAACAGATTGTTTCGATTTTCTTCGAAAAAATCAACCAATTCTGTAATTAGGGCAACTCGATTTTCGGGATTATCAAAATCAAGCACCAAACTTTGCCAAATTGGCCAGTTCATGGTTGATCTTTTATTTGCATTCATTAGTTTATCAAAAAAAGCATCTGAAATCAATTCGCTGTATTTCTCAAAAATGCCAGATAACTTTGCATCTCGATCTTCACTCCTCTCGGCATCAATATTTATAGCAGATATTGCGAATTTCAAATCAATTTCTACTTCTTTAATTTCTGTGCGGGGCACAGGAAACAACCTCAGTAAGGAATCTTGCTCGTAATACTTACTTACTTCTCTTGAGTATACATCGGCCGTAACCCGCCCTTGTGCAATATCTCGTAATATTGAACCAATAACATGATGAAGTTGAGCCATGAGGACTAGGTGTGTTTTCCTTTTAGATAAATTAAACGACTGTTTTCGGTTCCCGGCTTTCTTTAATACCTCCTTCTAATATGCTCAGTACTTTTGACAAACCTGCTGGCATATCGTCCTGAACGGCCCTTAAATGAACATTCATAGTATATTCAGTTTGGTATTTGGAAGCTGACGTAGCTGAGGAATTTTGCTTACTTGAAACAGAAGCGTTGTAATTCACTGATCCTCCCCACCACCACCAACCTGCTCTGAAACTGGCAGAACTGGATCGGCTTTCAACAACCTCTCTTGAAACCGTGTTGGTATTAACCTGCTGTTCCTGAATCTTTGCAATAAAATTTATGGATAATTCATCGATTCTTATATAAGGAATGGGCACAATAGTTAATATGGGCACTGTCAAAGAAACAACATCTACAGTGCCATCTTCTTTTTTAGACTCATAGGTAAATGTCACATTTCGCACAGGTCCCAAACTATTAGTTTTTTTATCTGGATCAGATTCAAACTCAATTGAAAACGGGTCTGGTTTTTCAGGTTCCGGCGGATCAAATCCTACCTTTTCAATAAATTCAATTGTTGCTCTTGCAGCCAGTGCTTGAGCTTCAACTGCTGCTTTCATTGGACCACCAATTATTGCTCCAAAAGGAAGAGCTGTTAATGTATCTGTAGCGTACGCCATAATTTTACATTTTTCAATTCGAATTAAACTTTAAGCAGTAAAATGCTGCATTTAAGTTTTGGTTAGGTTAAATCACTATACAATGAAGTACTCGACAAATCGATTAAAGTAGTCAGAGATATACGAATTAGAGTTAGATCCCATTGCCATTTCACCAATGGCACCCTCTTTTTCACGAATGGTAACCTGCAGATTGAGATTGAGAAACCTTCACCTGATATTGAGAAACCAGGTGATTAGTAAGGTGTTTCTTGCTGCGTCTGGGTATGAGAATCACGGCTCCGTCTGACATAATGATCTGGCGTTTGCGAGAATTTACGGACGCTATATGTGCCACGTTAATGATGTTGGATCTGTTCACCCTGATTATTCCCCAACCCTGAATGGCTTTTTCTATCGTACTCATGTTTCTAGAGATAAGATAGACCTTGTTTGTAGTAATTAAGTGACAATAACTTCCGTCTGCTTCGATGCGGATCAGACCACCGGGTTGGAAATGTACATGTTCTGTGCCGATTTTTACAGAATGAGACCTGATCTGTTTCTTAAACAGAAATTCAAGGATATCGTACCAGAGATCAATCAGGTTCATGGCCATCGAATATAACGAATGCCGCTGTCACATCCAAAACGCCACCGCAACACATCAAACGAATAGACCATAAAACAATGCCCATCATCCCATAAAAAATCCTACCTGCTTGCCCTGCGCTCCAGCAAAAAAGCCTGTGACTATCTCCAACCCAATTCTGGCAACATCAGAACGCGACTTGGTAGTATACCATGTGCCTTACCCGCCAAAGCTCATCAACCAATAGACGAAAAACATGCCCACCTGCTCGCCCAGTGCGCCAGCAAAAAACGCCAGCGTCTATCTCCAAATCTTATCCGCCGTCAGGCGAAATCGACCCCGATCCGGAGCACTCGGGAGGGGGAGATTCACGAGGGCCTTGTGAGCATGCCAAGTGTGAATGAGTAAAGCGACTTTGGAGTTCGCTAAATACGATTCCCACCAACGTTGTATAAATCTCTAAATTCAAAACAAGCCCACAAGCATGCCTAGCGCGTCAGGAAGAAAAAGACGCTTTACTCACTTTGTGTTAGATTTTATCGGTGTTCGTGAATCTCACTACGTGAGATTACTTTCCAATTTTTTCCTTTGTATGGCCCGGTGTGTAGGCAAAAAACGCCAGCGTCTATCTCCAATTCTTATCCGCCGTCAGGCGGAGGCGACTTTGGAGTTCGCTGCGTGCAATACCCACTAACGCTTCCAAACCCACAATACAAAAACAAGCCAATGCGAGCGTTCAAAGATCGATCTGAATTTGGCAGCGCCAAATTATCAAAG
>JAVJVY010000002.1:0-7345 GCA_040220895.1 Vicingaceae bacterium | reverse complement strand
AATAAAATTCAAATTCTTCGCCAAAGTCGCGGTTTAAATCGCAGTCCAGTTCGTGGTCAGAAAATGTGGATTAAAGGGTTATTTTTCAAAATCCAATATATAACAACGCCTAAATGCCAAACCCTAGTCGCAGTGGGTTAGTGAGTTTTAAGGCAATGATTATCTTAGTGGAAACAAAGGGTTCGGCATTTAGCCGGACACGTTAGGCACAATTAAAAGTAGGGTAACTCGGGTTTCAAACGGTATAGGTTAATATAAACACTTTAAAATGATAATTATGACAACAAAAAGACTTCTTTCACTCTTAATATTTATTACTTCTCTTAGTGTAAGCTACGCTCAAGGATACATTAACTCTACCATGATGTATGATGGCTTAACAAGAGAATATAGCTTTTATGTTCCAGCAAGTTATGATGGAACTACGAGTTTTCCTTTATTATTCAACTTTCATGGAGGTAATGGTGTCATTGCTGATTGGCAGACAACAGCCGATATGAGACCCATTGCCGACACTGCCAATTTTATTCTTGTTTACCCCCAGGCACGCCAGGACCCAAGTGACGGAAATTCTCTGAACTGGCTCCCTAAAACGCCAGGAACTTTTGATGATGTACCATTTATTAGTGCATTAATAGACACGATTGCCAGTGATTACCAAATAGACCAGAACAGAATATATGCTTGCGGGTATTCATTGGGAGGTGAATTCTCCTATGAACTTGCCTGTAAACTCAACAGCAAAATTGCAGCTATTGGTGCCGTAGCCAGAACGATGCAAGCCGATCCAAATAGTTATTGCTCTCCGGTGCATCCCACCGGTGTTCTTACAATACTTGGTACGGATGACTTTATTTCTCCATACAATGGGCTGACATTTGGCGGGATAGAATATTATATTTCTGCGGAAGCAACACATAGTTATTGGGCAACCCATAACAACTGTGATACAACTGCAACTATGAACACTGTAAGCCCAAGTGTAGAGCGATATACCTGGTCCACCGCATCAGGTTGTGCCTATGTGGAGGAATTAAAAGTGATAGGCGGAGGACACGATTGGCCTGGGAGTTTTGGGAATATGACGATTGATGCTAACTCGGAAATTTGGCAATTTGTTTCTCGCTATGATATAAACGGTTTAATTGGGTGTTCGACAACTTCAATAAATGAAAACAATAATACGCGGGAAAATTATAAGGTTTATCCTAACCCTGTTCATACACAGATAACAATAGATATGGGGTTAGCTGAGGAAAGGGAATTTAGGTTATACAATCCAATTGGAGAATTGGTGTTGAGTGGAGTTTTGAATTCTCAAATAAGTATAATCGATTTATCTTCATTACCTCCGAACGTTTATCTCTTGCAGATTGAAAATCAATCGATAAAACTCATAAAAACTGAATAAAAGTGCATAACAATGTATAAACGGCATTAAAACGACCGTTTATACTAACCGTTGTGCCTCATGCGAAAAAAGACCTATACACGAAACAAGAGAGTGGCAAGCCCCAAACATATACCCAAACTCCGGCTTACCACACACTTGTTTATTTGAGAACGATAAAAAATGACAAATTAAAAAACTAAAAATAAAGGATATGACAATTTCGACATTAGCAGACATTTGTGGAATACTTGGTTTTCTTGTTAGCTTAATAGCCATTGGAGGGGTTATTAAAATCAACAAGAAAATTAACTCCACAAACATGACAGTGCAAGACACTCATGTAGGAGGGGATATTACTGGTAGAGATAAAACAGTTAGCTAAGTACGATGTCAGATAAAGACATAACAGTTTCTGATTCAAGTTTTGGTGGCGACTTGACTGGACGTGATAAGATTGATAATCGTTCGTTGAATATTAATACTATCTACGAGAGATCTGCTTATCTACAAGAACTTTATGAAAAATTTGAGGAGGAAAAGAAAACTAATCCAGGGTTACAAGAATTATGTGATGACTTAGATTATTTCAATTCCAGAATTGAAGATGAAGAAATTCAAGGTTTAGATGCAAAATTAATTGCTGGTAATCGAGAAAAAATATTAAAACACGCTACAAGGTGGAAGGAGAAATTTCACATGAAGCTTATAAAAACTTCCCAATATTCTAAAGTTGCGCAAGATATTAATGTACATATCCTGACAAAAGTTGAAAGAAGTTTTATGATGGATGTTTATACCATGATTTGCAATGATGAATCGGAAGAAACAATAAACGCGTTAATTGACGAAAAGATTATCAAGCCAGTAATGGCTGATTTAGGCATTAATCTATTCAAATATGATGAAGGTGATGTTATGGGAATGATTTTCTTTTTAACAGGTAATTGCCACATTAAATGGACCCCTTGATATGTTAGTTTATCACCCTGCATTTGACTTATATAATTGCGTTTTCAGAGTTTTGCAATTAATAGAGTATATGAAACAAGACGAAGTTGAACTCGACAGGCTTCGCATTTGGGATTTTTACTTAACCTTTCCTAATGAAGTGAGAAAAATTAGCTTTCCACAAGCCCTATCACCACTGAAACAGGTTTTTAAGAAAAAGGAATCCAATCCATATGAAGACCTAATTGATTCTAAGAGGATTGCAGATAGAATGAAGCCTTTTCAAATGTCCGCACTCAAATGTCTTGCTTCCTATGACTTAATTGACAGTAAGTTACTATCCAAGAAAATTATCAAGCGAACAGAAAAAGGAGTACCCAAAGAGTTAACAAACCAATTTGGTGAGTTGACAAACGAAAAAGAAAATGTCCTCAAATTGATTACGGGGTTTAGCGATCTCCCGTTATATGGTAAAATGGGGCTAAAATCAAGAACAGGATTAATAGAATTTAGATATGATCCCAAATAGCCCACATTTATTTTTAAGAAGACTTGTTGTTTTGACCCACACTGGGGCAACAGCGTATGATGAATTATATCACAATGGCGTCAACATCATCAGAGGTCAAAACAGTTCTGGAAAATCAACAATTGCGAACTTCATTTTTTATGTATTGGGGGGGGACTACACCAATTGGACTACTGAAGCTATGAAATGTCGAGAGGTCATTGCAGAAGTAGAAATTAATGGAGCAACTATCACACTTAAACGACAGGTTTCAGAGCATGGCTCACAACCAATGAGCATATTTTGGAACAAATATGAAGAAGCAATTGGGAGCAGTGTTCATTGGCAAACATACCCTTATAAACAAACAGTAAATCTAACCAGTTTTACTAATGTGCTTTTCAACGCTTTTTCCTTTCCAGAAATTAAAAGTGATGCAGATAGCAATATTACCTTACACCAAGTATTAAGATTACTCTATATAGATCAAGACTCGTCCACTCAAAATTTGTTCAGGTCTGAACGATTTGACATACCGTTAACTCGACAGGCAATTTCTGAAATGCTTCTCGGTGTTTACGATGACACACTATATCATCAGAGATTAGAATTAAGAATTTCATTAAAATCCAGTGATGAAAAGAAAAGAGAATTTGATGGAATTAGCAGGATTTATGCACAATCAGGGGGTATTACAAACCTCAATGGCGTCAATAAAGAAATCGAAATTGCAAAAGAGGAACTCAGTAAAATTGAAGGTGCAATTCTTGAATTAAGAGGAACTAATGCTGTAAGGACTACAAAAAACACCTCACTAAACTCAGAACGTATCCAAAAGGATCTCATTCCTATCAAAAACCAAATTAGGGAGACCCAAACGGAAATAAATCAATACGCTATAGAGATTGCAGATTCAAAACAATTTATCAACACATTAGAAAAAAGAGTTCAAGAACTTAAGTATTCAATGCTTACTCGTAAAGTTTTAGGCGAGTTACCATTAACACACTGTCCTCAATGCCTTAGCCCACTTAAAAATCATGTAGAAGAAAGTCATTGTTTCTTATGCAAACAACCACTTGAAGAAGAAGCTGAAAAAGCAAATGCGAAACGGCTTGAGCAAGAAATGACACTTCAAATTAAGGAATCAAGCGGGTTGCTTGAAGAAAAAGAGAAGAGTTATACTGAACTAATTGGAGTACTACCAACATATGTGGAAAAAGCGCGAGCTCTCCAAAAACAGCTTGACACAACAATAGAAGCAAGTCAATCCACAAGAAACGAACGGTTAGACACTCTATTAGTAGAAAAAGGAGGTGTTGAGAAAAACATCGAATTCCTAACCGAGCAAATAAAAGCAGTTGAACTACTGGAGCTATTAAAGAAAGAGTTAGCGGAACTTGCTTCAAGAATTGAAAAGTTGCGTTTAGATATAGCTCAAAAACAGCAACAACAGGAAAGGAAGTTTCAAAATGCTCTAATGAAGATTAAGGAGCATACCTTATATATTTTAAAAAACGATTTAGACCGGCAAGAGGAATTTCAATCCGCTCAACTTGTTGAGGTCGACTTTTACAAAGACACGTATTCGCTTGACGGTAGCAACAACTTTTCCGCAAGTTCAAAGACCTATTTCAAAAATGCAGTTCTATTCGCAATTTTCTTTGCAAGTATAGAACTTGATTTCTTCCGATATCCAAGGTTCATCTTATGTGATAATATGGAAGATAAAGGAATGGAAAAGGAAAGAACTCAAAACTTCCAAAAATTGATCACCCAATTATCTGAAAGATTTGGAAGCGAACACCAAATTATCTTCACAACATCAATGATTTCTGAGGATTTGAATAACACAAGCTATTGCGTTGGAGACGACTATGACAGTGGAAATAAGACATTAAAAGTATAAGCGGACATATTCGTAAGCACATTTGCAATTTTCACACGGCAACGCACAAGACAATAATTGCAAAAGAGCTTCCAAAACCATCGCTGACAATAATAAGAGAAAAAAGCACGAAGGCACAACAAAGTATAAAAAACATAGGGCAGACAAGGGTTTCAGATAGTTTAATGCTCTCAACGAACTTTCTACTCGGTTGACAGGAAAGTGCTCCGAAAGCCCTACGATTTTTTATACAGAGCCGTTAGCCCTAATAAATATTATATGTAGTTACCGTTTTGGTAACTTTTTTTTGTATCTTTGCGTAGACTTAATTGAAAACCAAGTTGAGGATAATTGCAAGGAGTACTTTAAAAGAATTTTGGGTAAAACATGCCAATAGCGAGCAGCAGCTCAAAGCATGGTATCACGATGCCAAAAACTCTAATTGGAAATCTCCTACTGATATTAACAAGCTTTATCCTAGCGCCAGTTTTCTGAGTGATAACCGGGTTGTGTTTAATATTAAAGGAAACCATTATCGATTGATCGTAAAAATTAATTACGATTTTCAAATCATGTATATACGGTTTATTGGGACACATAAGGAATATGACAAAATTGATGCACTAAAAATTTAATGCCATGAAAAATATTAAACCAATTCATACGGAGAAAGATTACAATGAAGCTATGGCTCGCATCGAGAAAATCTTTGATGCTAAACCTGGCTCTTCTGAAGCTGATGAGTTAGAGATTTTGTCTCTTCTCGTGGACAATTATGAAAATGAACATTTTCCTATTGATCTGCCAGATCCTATCGAGGCCTTGCGCTTTAGAATGGAACAACTCGGTCTGAAACAAAAAGATCTCGTGAAGACAATAGGTTTCAAAGGAAGAGTCAGTGATATCCTCAACAAGAAAAGGAAGTTATCCTTGCCAATGATTCGACGAATTAGTAGCAATCTGAATATTCCTGCTGGTTTGTTGGTCAAGGAGTATTAATATTTACATAGGGCTAACACCACCTAAATGCCACAGTTTAGAATCAGTGAGTTAGGAAACCTCAGAGCTTTGCTCTATTTTGGTCACAAGGAAACTGCGGCATTTAGCCGGACACGTTAGCTTCAATTGCGAAAATGTCCTTTTCGTTTTATTCTTAACTTTGAGAAAAAGAGGTTTTGGATCTGAATACCACAAAAATTGAGTTAGCCAAGTTGATCTTGAGCATTGACAATCAAAAGGTCATAGATAAGATCGTAAAACTGCTAAAGTCTGAATCAAAGGACTTTTGGCTCGAGCTCTCGGATGCTGAAAAGGAAGGCATCCAAATGGGTCTAGATCAGCTCGACCAGGGCAAGAGGGTATCTCTGGAAGATTTCCTTAAGAAGGTTTCCTAGAAGTATGAAGCTTTTTCTCTCTCCGCTTGCCGTTGAGACTCTTGAGGCCATCCTGGATTTCATCGAAGAGAACTGGTCGCGCAAATCACGGGAAAAAGCGCTCGAAAAAGTCCTGTCAAAATTTGATCAGATCAAATTGCAGCCCAAGAGCTGTCCAGAGTCTGCTATCCGGCCTAAGCTTTTCAGATGTGTGGTCTCAAAGCAAACCTCATTTTTCTATCGCATCCTCAACGATGAAATCGAGGTGATCATTTTCATTGACAATCGCCAGGACCCGAAAGACTTAACACAAATTTTGAGTCGCAACAGAAGCTAACTCCACCTAACCGCCACGCCTGCAGCACGGCCGTTAAGTCATCGGCTTGTAAAGGTCATTCTCATTCCATACCTTCATCCAAAACAAACCGTCACGGCTGTTAGCCGTGAGCGTTAGTTGCAATTTATGAAAGTGTAGTGCTAAAATGAAAAGAAAGAACTATAAATCAGCTATTCATAATTTTGCTGACTCTTTTCAGTCAATTGACTACATGAAGAGCGGAGCCTTGGCTTTCAATGTGCTTGTTCAACTCAAGGAAAAAGGTTTAGAACCCAAAGCAACCTTTGACTTTTTAAACGATAGCATTTTCCCTGAAGGGGCCAATACAAGAGAAGCTAGGAGTCTAATTTCTGACTACAGATCTTGGCTTCCTGATCATCTTTCTAATCACAATTGTGATCCAGAAATACTTGAAAAGCTAATGATAGAAGTCTCAGCAAATCTTGCAGAGGCTGTCCAACCAAAGGGGATGAGTTATGCACTCCAATTTACAATCAAATCAGAAACCACGTGGAAGATTAAAGATGATGTTGAAAAGAAACTGCTCAAAGAGCAGGTTGAAGTGCTCAAAAGTCAATACTTAAAAACTGGCCTTCCTGGAAAGCTGAAAGAAAAAGCAACTAACTCCACCTAAACACCATGCTCCTTACTCACGTAGTTTGGAAAGCCTTTCCCTTCGGGCTATCTTTAAAAAAACAATCGCACGGTGTTTAGCCGTGAGCGTTATATACAATATTTTGAAGTTGGTTATTTAAGCTAATCTCTTCGCTCATCTGAGTAGTTTTCCTGTTACTCGTTATCAAATAAAATTCAAATTCTTCGCCAAAGTCGCGGTTTAAATCGCAGTCCAGTTCGTGGTCAGAAAATGTGGATTAAAGGGTTATTTTTCAAAATCCAA
>JAVJVY010000001.1:0-268720 GCA_040220895.1 Vicingaceae bacterium | reverse complement strand
TAGCCCAAATATTGATGGTCGCCGAAGTTTTCGTAATGCCATCTTGCGCCTAAAGGCGCCCAAGTCTGACTGTTCGCGTCAAGAATGGTAACAAAAAATAAAATAACAAAAGTCAGAGATCTCACGATAATTAGAACTAACTGGTTATATCTGACCTAAAAGTACAAAATAACCGATTCAGCCTATGCTTATTTGTGGTTCTGTGTCGAAAAGAAGAATGGGCTATTCAAGTTTTAGCCCCGACAATTCCTTCCCAATGTTGTGAATTCCTTCCACAATTTTCATTGCCTGCCGATGGGAGGGAACCTTCCGGCCTGTGACATATTGGGACAACAACACCGGATTCATCCCTATCCTTCTGGCCAGGTATTTGGCATTCAGGACGCGGTAGAAACCAAAGAATTGTGGTATGTCCAGGTGAAGAGACAAATTATCGTGATCCACAAAGCATCCCTTGTCCTCATAATACAAATTGATTGCTTCTACCAGGTTTTTGGTTAGCAGGTCTACATGGGGAGCCGTGGTAAATACGTTCAGGTCTTCGGCGTAGGCAGAATAGCCCATCCTGGTTTTTTCAAGGGTAACTTTAATTTTTTTTCGAAGCTTTTTCATTTTATACACCCCTGTTTAAATAGTTTTTTCTGAAGCCCGGTGCCCAACTCAGCGCTTCCATGGTTAGGGAATATGATAATGTTTTCACATTCATCATGAACGAGTTTTAAATGAGAACCGCGTTGTGATTTGACATACCAACCATTTCTTTTTAGCATTTTCAATGCCTCGGAGCATTTCATTCAAAAGTAGAATAAAAGTTAATAATAATTAACTTATTCTAGGATTTATTTAATTGACCAAGATAGTTTGCCTCGCCGCTATATCCCTGATCAACAATCATATCCAATGGACTCTTGATGTGGGCCAGGTCTTTTCGACTTACATGCGTATAGATCATGGTGGTTTCGGGTCTGCTGTGCCCAAGAAGCATTTGGATGTGTCGAATATCAATGCCGTTTTCCAGCAGGTGAGTGGCGTAAGAATGTCGCAGGGTGTGCAGCGAAATGTTCTTCTTGATCCCGGCTCGCTGTGCACTCCGCTTGATCACATTCGACAGACTTCTCGAACTGTATTTCCCCCCATTGATGCCCTCAAAAACATAGACCCGTGGCTCATAAGTAGCCAGGTAGTTCTGATACAACAGTACGAAACGCTGTGACATCACGGTGAAGCGGTCTTTCCAGTTCTTGGCCTGTTTGATGTGCAGTTGCATACGGTCTAGGTCCACGTCTTCGAGTTTGAGATTGATCAGTTCACTGCTGCGCAAACCGGCCGAATAGATCATTGCCAGCGCTGCCCGGTGTTTCAGGTTTCGTGTGGCGCGCAGCAGCTTAATGACCTCTTCACTGGAAAGTACCACAGGTAGTTTCTTTCTTTTGATGGGCCGCTGCAGCTTTTCTTGGTCCACGCGCTCAAGTTGGCACAGATCGCACAGCAACTTCATTGCACTTACAAATTGCCGCTGGTAGCTCACCGACAGGTTTTTACGGACAATCACTTGCTCATTGAAGGCGTCAATGGTTTGGTTAGATATTTCCAGCACACGGTGCGACTTAAAGAAAAGTAGAAATTCGGTAATCATGCTGCCGTACACCTTAATGGTCTGGTGGCTGTAACGCTTGCCTTTAAGGTATTCAAAGTAGCGCCTCGCGATGACCCGTTGCCCTGGGGTTAAGAGGTTTGATTTTTTCATATCGACACATCTATAATGAATCGACATAATAAGCCCGGAAAGAGTAATGATCAAGCAATAATAAGCCGGCAAAGAGACAGCGAATAGACCAGGCGCATAGTGCGCGCCTTATTCCGCCATGGCCTTGTCGATCATTTCTTGTGGTTCGATGGCATTGAGAAGCCCCTTTTCAATTAGTTGATTGAACCAAATGGAAAACTCTAGAGCGCCTGTTTCGTTCAGGTGCTCCAGGTCGGCGTACTGATGGTTTTGTGCGGGAAAATTGGCAAAATCGAGAAAATTGATTCCCGGAAAATGCTCGACAAGTACCCGTTGGAATTCATCATCATCAACCGCACTTCGATAGGCCGCATGAAGAGGACTGCGCACCAGGTACATCTTTTTTCCCATCGCACTTCCTAGTTCAACGATCTTTTTAAGGTAATGCAAGTTCATTTCGGACCTGCCCGAATCCATCGTGCCTTCCGGACGCCGCTCCTGGGCCTTGATCAATGAATCGGTCTTGCTCCATTTCAGGGCTTTATAACCACCGATGATTTCCGAATAATCGTACCTGGACTTCTGAATTCGCCAGATCTTTTTTCTAAGAGCCACCGAAAAGGAATTTGAAAACCCCCGTGCATTGTGGCTTGCAAGCTTCCATTGGTCGCGAGCCGTCATAAATGGCGCGTAGATGGGGTAGCGTATGCTCAGGTAGCGATCTCCCCAGGTCCAGTCGTCCATTTTGCCGTAAAGGGCGCTGTTCGAAAATTCGATCATTACCACTTCAATGTCTGGGTTCTGTTCCAGCACCACGCGTATTTTCTGATAAGTATAAAAAAACGATTCACCCGATTCCGACAGGTTCACAACCCTGGCGATAAGCGAATCATTGTAGGCGCATTCGGCGTGCGAATAGCCAAAGATAGCAACTGATTTCTGGCCTTTTAACTCGAACCGGGCCTTGCTTCTGATGACCCGGTCACTGCCCACATCCATCAGCACCAGAGTCGATAGGACCAGCAGTAAAAAAAGGGCGGTGGTTTTTAGAAAATTCTTCACGATCAAAATTGAAAATAGATGAATTCCTGTTGAACTCCGTGATAAATAACAATGGCCAGGCAAAGGGCCGAATAGAAGGTCCAACGAACGGCTCGATGCTGTTCAAGGCCCAGGCCTTCGATGGCGTATTGATGATGCCTGCCCGTCCACTCAATGGCGGTGAAGACGATGATCAAAATGATGGTGGCATTGGCGTATAGCTGCAGGCCCTCAAACAGCGAAGGCGACAAGACCTTCCCGAGAATGCCAACGGCATGTGCCATGCTATCTGCCCTAAAGAAGATCCAGGCCAACAGGGTGAGTAAAAAAGTGCCCAGCATGGAAGTGACGTCTTTCAATGAGGCCCACCTTCGGCCCTCGGCCACCGTATCCAAGTTGCTGCGGTTTTTGCCCCGTAGTAGCACGGGCAGAAAAAACAGGGCGTTTAAGGCTCCCCATGCAATAAAGGTCCAGTTGGCCCCGTGCCAGAACCCACTCACGATAAAAATGATAAAGATGTTCCTAACAGCCTTCATCCTTCCGGTCCTACTTCCGCCAAGGGGAATGTACAAATAGTCCCTGAACCAGGTCGAAAGCGAAATGTGCCACCGCCTCCAGAATTCGGCGATGTCGCGTGAAAAATAGGGAAAGGCAAAATTCTGCATCAGGTTAAAGCCAAAAAGCCGTGCAGTGCCGATGGCGATGTCGGAATAACCCGAAAAATCGCAGTAGATCTGAAAGGCAAAGAAAAACGTCGCCAAAAACAAGGTAAGTCCGTTGTAATCCACCGAATGATTGTACACCAGATTGACGTATTCTGCGCAGGTATCGGCAACCACCACCTTTTTAAATAGCCCCCATAGTATTTGTCGCAGCCCGTCTGTGGCTTTTATCGGGTCAAAGCGCCGTTTACGATAAAACTGGGGCAATAAATTCGTTGCGCGCTCAATCGGGCCGGCCACCAACTGCGGAAAAAAGCTCACAAAGGCCGAAAAGGCAATAAAGTCCCTTGTTGGCTCCAGTTTCCTCCGATAAACATCAATGGTATAACTCAGGGTCTGAAAGGTGTAAAAACTAATGCCTACCGGCAACACGATGTCCAGACTCCGGCTGTTGATTTCCTGGCCAAAAAAGCGAAAGGCATCGGTAAAACCATCCACAAAGAAATTGAAGTACTTGAAAAATCCCAGAAAACCCAGGTTGACAAGCACGCTGAACCACAATAAGGTGCGGCGTTTCTTCAGGTTTTCTTGCTTCTGCAGTCGCAAGCCGACCACGAAATCCACTACTGTGCTGAATACGATGAGCGAAAGAAAGCGGTAGTCCCACCAGCCGTAAAATACATAGCTCGAAACAACCACCAGGGCATTCTGTACGGCTAAGTTTCGCTGGGTGGCAAACCAGTAAAGGAGTAAAACCAAGGGAAGAAATACAGCAAAATCAAGGGAATTGAACAACATGGCTCAAAACTTAACCACCCGGCCTTTGCCATCCTGACGGTGGATGGTCACAAAAGGATCTTTGGTCAAAATAACGTTACCCAGGGATTCCAGGGTGCATTCAATGCTGTCGGTAATGGCCACTACGCAATCGGCGCTGGAATCGTGCCAGACGCCCCCATAGACACAATCAAAATTAGGGGCCAGTACCTGTGATGACCCGGCCGTGTAAACCGAAAAATGCCGGCTCACACCCGTGCAGGTCACATCAACATTGCCATCGTCAATATTAATTCCGGTGGAATAGGTGTCCAGCCATAGCTTGATGCTGCCCGAACCCGATTCGGCAATAAACCGAAAATCCCGGACCTTCCATTGATCTTTGAATTCCACGTTCCCCGTCCCGTTGTATTTGATTTGAATCAGCGAATTGAGGTAGAGTTTTACTTTGAGTTCCTGATCGAAGTTTCGGAGGAACTGACACGAATTCTCGTTCACCAGTTCCAGGACGTGGTTCTTGTCATAAGACTTGACATACGACACCAGATGTTCTCCGCCGACCACCTCCAGGTAGTTCTTATCCGAATAGTAGATCTCCACATCCAGGTCATCGATCAATTCCAACAAGGCAATGCTGTCTGAAGTGATCTCGCGGCGGTCAATAACCATTGCCCCTGTACTTTTCAGGCAGGGGTCTTCATCGCATGCCGGTGCCAGCAGCGCAATCAAAATCAACCCATACAAATACTTCAAATGCTTCATGTTAAAACCGATAACCAATGCCGTACTCCACGTGGTCTGCCACGGCAAAATGGGTCTTCATGGAAATGTTCAGCATGTAGTGATCCTTCCATACGTAACGGGCGCCAAAACGCGAGTAAACATAGCCGTCTTCAATATAATCTGTAACCACGTAATACCCCGGATTCATGATGATTGAAAAGTTACTGACCTGAACAGCATACAATACACTGAAGCCCAATTGGAATACCTGGCCAAAGCGCTCAATCACCTGGCCATTGCCATTGAGTTCGCCTTTGTAAGCCGAATTGTAGAACATGTCCATGCCCAGCCCAACCCGGCTTTTAAACGTTACCAGCCGGCTGGCACTGTAGCTTAGCGAATACACCTCGTGCAGCTCTCCACCCACCGGGTTTTTCTCTTTCATCCCGTAATTCAGAAACACATCGTGGTCAATCTTTTTCGCGAAGGTATAGGCCGACCGCTCTTTTCGAGGCAATAGTTCGACTTCCTGGAATCCATAGGTCAGCCCCAGAGTAGCCGAGGGAAGATTGATGCCTAAGTTGGGTTTTTTGTAAGAGGCATTAGAAAAATGGGAAAGGGCCACACCCGCGTGTATCTTTAAGCCTTCATACAACCTGAATTTTCCCTTCAGGCTCAGGTAGGCAAATCCGTTAAGACGGGTGCTCAGTCCATAATTCTTGATGTTTTCGTTCCGTTCAAAAACCTTGGTCACGTAGCCGGGTCCCAATCCGATCTTGAAATTTAAGGAGGCATTGTCGCCCCCGACCAACGGGAAATCGTAAAAGGCAAATGCCGAAAATCCATAACCCATTTGCTCTGGGTTAGCAAAATCGAAATACATAAAGCTTCCTCCCAGGCTGGGGTAACGGTATTTTAATTCCCAATCTTCAGACCCATGGAACTTTTTGTAAAAACTCAGCTCCAGGCTTTTGACATAGCCTTTATTTAAGACCTTTAGCCCCGTGCGGTGCCCCCACAAAAATCCGTAATGATATTGAGCCCCGGCCTCTAACTTCTCGGTTTTTTCCTGACCTTGTGCCTGCAATTGGCAAAGCAGCGGAAGTAGAAATAGCACCAGTATTTTTTGAAAGCCCGTCATCATTTCAGAAGTTCGCAAAATTATTAAATATATACCATGGCCAACCAAGACCACAGCAAAGCAGCCCTAGAATTTAAACGACTACTCGAAATCATGGACCGCTTGCGCGAAGAGTGTCCCTGGGATCGCAAGCAAACCAACCAAACCTTGCGCACCTTGAGCATCGAAGAAACCTTTGAACTTTCAGAGGCCATTCTTTCAAACGACGACCAGGAGATCAAAAAGGAACTGGGCGACCTCTTGTTGCATATTGCATTTTACAGCAAGATCGGTTCTGAAAAAGGCAGCTTCGACATGGCCGATGTCATTGGGTCCATATGTGAAAAGCTAATTCATCGCCATCCCCATATTTACGGAGACGTGGTGGTCAAGGACGAGAACGAAGTGAAGCGCAATTGGGAAAAACTAAAATTAAAAGAAAAAGGCAGGACCTCGGTCTTGGACGGCGTACCCAAAGGCCTGACAGGACTCCTAAAAGCTTACCGCTTGCAAGAAAAGGCTGCCGGGGTAGGCTTTGATTGGGAAAAGCCGGAAGACGTTTGGAACAAAGTCAATGAAGAATTGCACGAATGGAAAGAAGCCATTGACCAGGGTGATTCAGCCAAAATGGAAGAAGAACTGGGCGATCTGATATTCGCCATGGTCAATTACACGCGCTTTATTGACCTAAACCCCGAAGATGCCCTGGAACGCTCGAACAGGAAGTTCATCAAGCGCTTTCAGTACATCGAAGAACAAGCCGCTAAGCAAGGGCAGGGCATAGGAGACATGACCATCGATGAAATGGAGGTGCACTACCGGCAGGCAAAAAAAAAGGGCCTCTAGGGCCCCTTTCTAAATCATTTCACAATGTGGATTAATTCCGCGCAAGGTAGTCAGCAATGCCAACGTGGTCGGCTTTCAATCCTTCGCTTCCCTCATGCCAGTCGGCCGGGCAGACCTCACCGTGCTCTTCCACAAATTGAAGAGCATCTACCATCCTGAGCACTTCATCCACGTTTCGTCCAAGCGGAAGGTCGTTTACCAATTGGTGACGAACAACGCCTTTTAAATCGATCAGAAACAACCCCCGGTAAGCAATCAATTCGCCTTCAGCCGTCATTTCTCCTTCTTCGTTGTAATCCCAGTCACCCACCAAAACATCGTAGTTGGTGGCAATGGTTTTGTTGGTATCGGCAACAATGGGGTAGGTCACTCCCTGAATACCACCTTCTTTCTTGGTCATTTGAAGCCATCCCCAATGCGATTGCTCGGTATCGGTTGAACAGGCAACAACGGCAACATTGCGTTTTTCAAAATCGGCCAATCTGCGCTGAAATGCGTGAAGTTCTGTAGGGCACACAAAGGTGAAATCCTTGGGATAGAAGAACAGAACAACGTATTTTTTACCTACGAATTGATCCAGTGAAAAATCATTGACGATTTCGCTTCCATTGATAACCGCGCTCGACTTGAACGATGGAGCTTTTTTACCTACTAATACTGCCATTTTATCTAAAATTAAAAATTAAAATTCTTTTACCGCTGCGAAATTACGCAATGTTCCGGCATTAGGAAAAATGAGATGGATTAAATCGGAGTGATTGCTCAGAACAGGCCGTAGGCCAATAATCCACCGGCGGTGATGAATAAGAATTTCAACAAATTGAAACGGTGATTGTGGCTGGTTTCAAAAAGGATGACGGTTGAAATGTGCAGAAAGATACCCGTCGATGCCGCCAGGAAATAGGGGATAAGAGTAATGCCGGTGGTCTGAGCCAAGGCATGACCTGTCATCCCCCCAAGGGGCGTTAGCAAGGCGAAAATTGCCAGGGCCGTAAGTGAAGTGCGCTTTCCAAGGTCGTGGGCAGCAAAGAGCGAAACAAGTACCAGGGCAATGGGTAATTTATGCATGAGAATGCCCCAGTACAGTGGTTGATACGCTGCACCCTGATCGATGTTTGACAGGGGCAGTCCTTCGGTAAAGGCGTGAAGGCAAAGGCCCAGGAAGATCAGGCCCGGAAAGGTGCCGGCTTTTTTTGGGGCGTGAATGTGGCCGTGTTCCACCCCTTGTGAAATGAATTCGATGAGTATCTGAAAGAAAAAACCCAAAAGAATGAAAGGAGCCACGTTCAGATCGCCTCGTTGAAAAAGTTCCGGAAGCAGGTGAATTACACAGGTAGCCAGTAAAAATGCCCCGCTAAAGGACAAAAATAACTTTATGGATTGTTGATGCCGATGCTGCACGGCAAGGGCAATGGCACCAATCAAAAAGGTAGCAAGAAATAAACCGATGAATGGCAGGTAAGTCATCATCTTTTTCGGGCGATGATGATTAAGCGTTCCGACGAATCTTCACGGAAGGGTCCTAAGGCGTAATCTCCAAAATATTTAACGATGTCCAGGCCTGCTTCTTCAAAAAGCACCGCAAATTCATGCTTTGATATCAGGTGAACCTTTTCGGCAAAATGTTCCGATTTCCCTTTTTCTTTTACTTCGATGGTTTTCACGATCTGGTGGCCTGCTATTTTCTTGGAAGTGATGAATTCAATGTTTCCTTTTACAATGGAATCTTCTTTAAACGTGCAGTGCAGCAAGGTTTCTGAATTAAAATAGTCCAGCACAAACGTACCGCCTTTTACCAGGTTATTTTTCATATTGATCAACTGGTCCAGCAGGGCTTCACGGCTTTCCAGGTAGCCATAACTGGTGTATAAGTTGATGGCGACCTCAAATGAATCGGCACTGAACACCTCGCGGCTGTCGTGGCGAAAGAAAGTCAGGCTTTCGTTCTCAAAGCATTTGGCTGCTTCAATACTTCTGGCGGCTATGTCGATGCCCGTCACACGATAGCCCAGTTTGTTCAGATAAATGCTGTGCCGTCCCTTGCCGCAGGCAATGTCGATGATGCGTGCATCTTTTGGAAGGCTTAGGTAGGCAACAAGGGCGTCAAGAAACTGCTCCGCTTCACGTGCATTGCGTTTGTCGTATAACAGGTGGTAATATTCCGTGTCGAACCAGTCTTTATACCAGGGTATGGGCATGCTTGAATAGAAAGCGTGAAATTAGCCGAAATTTATTGAATTATTCAAGACTCATTGAATGAGTAGTTGGATTAGGTATTTAGGTCAATTTTTCATTAATTCGTAATTCTATTAAAAACAGGGTAGTCCGTTTCTGCTTTGTTTTATATATTTGTTCTAGGCACAAGTTGCCTGTGAAGTAGTTGACTGAACATGCTGGATATTTTTGATTTTTACGACAAGATGGATAAGCATAACATTATGCTGTCCTTTAAAGGCAATGTAACGTCTGAACTGCTGACGTCCATTCTCCAGATAATGGAGTCACAAATGGATAACCTGGATGAATCGCCAAAAATGCGACGAAAAGTGTACAACATTCTGGTGGAATGCCTGCAGAATTTGTACCATCACATCGACGAAAAGATCGTTGATGATGATATCAACGAAAGGAATGCTATTTTTGCCATTGGAAAAGTAGACGAGCAGTATTCCATCATTACCGGAAACTACATGTTGTCAGAAAACGTTTCCGGCTTAAAAGATAGACTGGACAGAATCAACGCCATGTCCAGAGATGATCTCAAGACCTATTACAAAGAAGTACTTAGTAATGGTGTTATGTCCGAAAAAGGCGGAGGAGGACTGGGAATGATCGATATAGCCAGAAAATCGGGAAGCAAGTTGGATTACAACTTTTCACCGATTGATGATAAATATCACTTTTTCAGTTTGAGCATTAATGTTATAGAATCAGTAAAACAAAATAGTTAACATGGAAGAATTGAATATTGAAGGAACACCAAAAACCCCTACCATTAGGTTCGACACGAACAGTGGAGAGATGTTGATAAAAGGAAGGTCGATTCCCGAAAACTCCATTGAGTTTTACAAGCCACTGACCGAGGCCCTGGATGCCTATGCCGGGTCCCCTCAAACCGTTACTAAAGTGAATATTCAACTAGAGTACTTCAATACGAGTTCGTCTAAGTGCATACTTGATGTATTCAAAAAACTTGAAAAGATCAATTCAGGTGGATCGAATGTCACCATCAACTGGCACTACGAAGAAGACGACGAAGACATGTTGGAAGCCGGCGAAGATTACGAGGCCATCATCAACGTCCCATTTAAAATGATCGAGATCGAAGAAGAGTGATCTCTTTCGTTAAAGATTTGAAGGGGCCTGAAGTCTGTAGACTTTAGGCCTTTTTTTATTTCTTGAACATGGAACTGAAGGTCTTGGACAAGCCTTCAATAAGCTTGCGCAAGGCATCGAATTTCAAGGTTATGGCCAGCATCAACGACATGATCCACAGAACCATTACGTTCGCCCAGAAGGTGTGGATCTTTTGGCCAAACAGCGTTTTGTTCGGAGCAAAGAAATGGGCCCTGAAATTTTTACTGTCAAGGTAAACAGGGTTGGATTTCTGGTATAATTTACCGTCTGCCTCGAGTATTTTATTGATGCCGGTTTTATCGGTTACAAGGTCGGCAAGGGCATCGTTGGTGTAGTTATCTTTCAATTGAATGTAGGCCGCTTTTTCTTCTTCGCTGCTATTTCGCTTAGATATAATGACGTCTTTTTTATCGTAATAGTTATTGTAGTGCTTGATGTAGTATTTATTCAACACCTGTAAATAATCTTTTATTTCATTGAGCATGGCCGGTGTAAATTGCTCGACAGAAAAGTTCTTAAGACCTTCCAGATTGTCAAAGCTCACCTGCGGCGTTTCTTTCAGCTCTTTCAAAAGCTCACGGCGGATCAGGTCAAAGTCGGCGCTCAGTTCAGCTAGTTTTTCCGGATCTTTCAGGTTGTTTTGCAACAGACTCACCTTGCTTTCAAGGCGCCTTATCCAATAATTCTTCTTGTATTCGGCATTCTTCAGTTCCTTGTCCAATGGATAGAAATCCTTTTCGAACTTATTATTCTTGTACTGATTTACCGCCAAAGCTTCAAATGCCCAACGCGAAGCCATGATCTCCCCTGAAATTGGCACGGAATTCTGAACCGTGATGACGGGGTTAAGTTTGTCGAATTTTACGATCACCCCGCTAAGGATTAACTGGGGAATAATAAGAAAAGGAATCAGAATGTAAATGGTGACTGCAGAATTGAAGCTGGCAGAGATGTTCAGCCCAAGCATGTTGGCAAAACAGGCCGTTGAAAACAGTACAAACCAATAGTCAAACCACATGCCTCGGATATCGAGCACGTAATTCCCAACCAGCACAAAGGTGAGGGCCTGTATGGCACTAAGGACGAACATGATGGTGATCTTGCTCAGCAAGTAGCTATCCTTGCTCAAATTCAGAAATTTTTCTCGTTTCAGTATCTTTTGATCGCGGATAATCTCCTCGGCACTAACTGTCAATCCGATAAATAGGGCCACAATGACCGACATGAAAATGTATGCCGGCATATTTTCGTTTTCTCGCAGGATGTAGCCCACCTGATTAGAGGCATCCTGATTGTAGTACTTCACAATAAACGCCAGAATGAAAGCTAAAACGGGCGCCTCCAGCAGGTTGATCACCAGGTATTGGGTATTGGTCAATTTGGAAAGCACATCCCTGGTGATGAAAACCTTGAATTGCTTCAGCTTATTGGGTATCTGAAACGTGCTGTTGTAATCTGAAATAATGGCGCTTACTTTACCTGTAGTCTCCTTAAAGCGGTCCAGGTAGAACTTATACCATTCCTTTGGGCTTATCTTGCGGTTTTTGGTCAGGTTTCCGTATTCATCCACCACCTTGGATTCAATGATGTTAAATACCTGTTCTGGATTTACGTTTCCACATTTAGGACATTCACTCTCATTGGCATTCACATGGTTGACCATCTCCTTGAAATAGATGACGGCATCGACCGGATCACCGATGTAGATCGGGTATCCACCCGTGTCAAGGATAAAGAGCTTGTCAAACATTTTGTAGATGTCTGATGACGGCTGGTGAATGACAACAAAAACCAGTTTTCCTTTCAGGGCGAGCTGCTTGAGCAAGTCCATGATGTTTTCAGAATCCCTTGAAGACAGTCCTGAAGTAGGCTCATCCACGAACAACACCGCAGGCTCCCTGATCAATTCCAGGGCGATGTTCAAACGCTTACGCTGTCCGCCACTGATGGTCTTGTCCAATGGACTTCCCACTTTCAGGTCACGGGTTTCAAACAGGCCCAGGCTGTGCAGGGTGTCTTCCACCAGCTTTTCAATTTCTTTGTCGCTCAGCTTATCAAAACACAACTTGGCATTGTAATAGAGGTTTTGAAAAACGGTCAATTCTTCTATCAGCAGGTCGTCCTGGGAAACAAATCCAATGACACCTTCAATTCGCTCCTTTTGGCTCTGGTCGTGAATGCTGATGCCGTTAATCGTTACCGAACCTTTGGTCGGTGTATAATTTCCGTTCAACAGGTTGAGCAGTGTAGATTTACCGGCTCCACTGGCTCCCATTACACCAAATAATTTCCCGGATTCTTCGGTGAAATTCAGGGTATGCATTCCGATGTTGCCCCCTTTAAAGACGTATTCCAGGTTTTTTACTTCAAAAACGATCTTCTCTGCCGAAGAGTCGGCAAGGAAACTACTCAGAATGTCGCTGTAATAAATTGGCTGCACCTTGGTGCTTCTCAGTGAAGACCCTTGATTCAATATGCTTGTTCGCCCGGGGGTCAGGACCTGGCCATTCAGGTACAATTCCTGACGTCCAAGGTATTTCAATAGCAGCATGTTCACGCTGCGCACCATCAGCACGCGCATTTCCCCGTCGTCCATGCCTTCGGAGTAGATGTGCTTGCCGTTCTTGAGATCGCTTTTTTCCTTGTGGTCAATGATGAGCACCGACTCCAGGTCAATTTTGTCTTTTGCACCGGCCTCTACAAATGCCTTGGCATCTTGAAATTCCTCTTCGGGTATGTTAAAGATCTCAGAAACCGTGTGGACAAACTCCAACTCTTGTTCTGCTGCTTTTTTTCCATCGCTGAAAATAAATTCCAGCAAACGGATCAGCACCACCACTTTTTGCCGTTGTGCCAGTTCTTCATTGATCTCGGTACAGATTTTCAGTACCTTGACACTGCTGCCCGATATTTTCTTTCTTCGTTGCGTACCATCTGCTTTTGAATTCTGTTTGGCGATGAATTCATCGAAAAGCGACAGGTATTCCTCTACCAGTTCCTGGTTGAGTTGCTGCTTTAAAAAGGACTCAACGATCAGGCGGCTGTTTTTTGAAATACCTTCCACTTCCACCACAATGGCGAAGAGTTGCATTAAAGCCTTGAGGATGTTTTCACTCATGGATGGTGTCTTCTAACTTAGGATGTGAATATACAAAAAAAGACACCAATCTGGGGAAAGGTGTCTTTTGGTGCAAAAGCTTTGTGGCCTAAGGCTGGAAGCCAATTAGAAGGACGGCGCAACCCGATTCGGCGTCGCTGGGTTTCAAGCGCGCTTCGATTATTGCGTCGATGGTATTTCCAACTTCAAAATCCCAATAAGGGGACATTTGATATTCATTGTTCGAATACAAGATGTTACGCTCCTGATCCAATACGGTAAATATCAGGTTACCATCAGAAAGTCCGCTACAAGCGCTGATTCGGTATTTACTTCCGCCGTAAAGGGTTACATCAAACTCTGCTAATTCCTCGGTTCTCAACAAAGCCCGGTATTGCTGACCATCAGAGACAAATTTCGAACTCATGTTCTTGTTGCACAACGTGGCGATGGTATCGCACTGGCTGTATGCACTTCCTGAAAACAAGAGTACGGTGACGAAGGTGATTAAGGTAATTTTCAATTTCATCATTTAATGAATATTAGCTGATCAGTTGTTTGCGGATTATCTTGATCTTTTGAGAAATGTCTTTCAATTGCTCATCAGAAATTCTAACGTCAGACTCGCTGTTGATCTTGGTAATTTTCTTATCAGCGTTGACCGTTGGTTCTTTGTATGTGTAAACAATTTCCACTCCTTTGAAAACGTCGTTCAACTCCATAAGCTGATCGATCAGGGCGGTATATTCTTCTTTACTGTAGTAGGGCATTAAAAGCTGTACGAGGTTGTTGCACGTATTTTTCTGTGAACCAATGCGCGAGATGATATCATCGTTGTGCGAATTCTGGGCCACCATCGTCGAAAAATACAGGCTTTCAATCCAGCCACCGGCAAGGACCAAAGCACCTACGTCGCTTCGCTGGTTGTTTTTCAGGTAAGCATCCGATTCCCTCATAGCGTCTCCAACCAGCACGAGCAAGGAGTCGCGGTTACCCAGATTTTTTTCGAATCGCTCCATCAGGCTCATGTCAAAAGCACCGGCAATACCCAGATCGTTCGACAGTTTTTTAACCGCCGTGAGGTATCCAATCGCATCCTGTGTCTGTTCGTAAATGGTAACATATCCCAGATCGGCGCTGTAAATACCCAGATTGATTCCTTTTTTGAAGTTCGTACTGTAATTGGCCGCGCTTTTTGAATTGTTCAGCATGGTCGCATCGAAGTTGCTTCCCACTTCTCTGATCAAAAATGCCGTTTGAACAGGTGAAGGTATGCTGAACAGCTTGCCTTCGATCTCGATCAATTGGCTGCCATCACCGTTTCCAGAAGCATCTGTCGATTCGTCGGCAGCATTGTCCGCTTCACCACTTCCACCTTCTCCGCAAGACATTCCAATAAACGTCAAAACGGTGAATACTAAAAAAGATTTCCTCAAATTCATTTGTGCTAAAGCTTTCTTGTAACTTGTTTAACAGGCAAACAGGTTGCAATTAATAAAAAATACTTCAATTTACAAAACACAAATATGCAGATTAATTAGCACTTTACAAGTGAACTCATTTAAAAAATTGCAATTTGGACAAGCCTGCTTTTAGCACTAAAAATGACATCAGGGCAGCTGAAAAACTCCAAAGTGCCTGTGTGTAATTTTGAAATATGAGGTGTCCGAAAAAAAATAAGGCCGAATAGGTCATGACAATTGCCGAAATCCAGCACACAAAGCGAAATTTCAAATCGCCCTGTCCATTGACGCCCCGATTGTTCCATGCCCCCGAGGGCTCCACCTGCTTGTAAAAAGCGTCGAGCACTTCTTTGCGCTCGGGAGGTGTCAGGTAAGTGACCACCACCCATGTGACCGTAGAAATACCGGTGGTCACCAAAAAGGATTGCGGAAATTCCATGTGCCATACATAGTTGGCCAGTATGTATCCACCAAAAGGTGCGAGCAACGCCGCTATCTCGCTCCAAGCCGAAATCCGCCACCAATACCATCGGAGTATCAGTACCAGTCCTAAACCGGCCCCACACTCTATGAGGAAACGCGCGGCCTGGTCGATGGTCTCGATCAGGCTTGTGGAAATCACGGCGATCAGCATAATGAGCAGAGTGAAAAATCGACCGGCAAAAACGTAGTGCTTCTGTGCTTGTTCGGCTGTATCAAAAGTGGCTTCTTTTTTGAGAAAACGCTTGTAAAGGTCATTGGTCAAGTAACTAGATCCCCAATTTAGCTGGGTAGAAATGGTACTCATGTATGCTGCAAGAAAAGCCACGAACAACAGGCCTTTTAATCCTGCCGGAAGGTAGTCTTGCATGGTCATCACAAAGCCCTTTCCGGCATCCTGGGCAGGAAGGTCGGGGTAGAGCACCAGCGAACACAGGGCAACCACGATCCAGGGCCAGGGTCTCAGGCAGTAATGGGCGATCTGAAAAAACAAGGTGGCGTAAATGGCGTGTTTTTCGTTTTTGGTGCCCATGATGCGCTGAGCTACGTAACCCCCTCCACCTGGTTCGGCACCCGGATACCAACTCGCCCACCACTGAACCAGACCATAGGTCAAAAATGCCCCGATGGTCACACTGAAAACTTCGCCGGCCGATCCCAACACGTTGTCCTTGTCGATGAGGGGAAAAAATTCAAAACGCCATGCCGGCAGCTGGGCTTTTAATCCTTGAATTCCACCGACTTTCTCTGTAGATAGGGCCATGTATGCCAGAATAATACAAGCCACCATGGCAATGACAAATTGAATCGTGTCAGTGACCACCACGCCTTTTAGTCCAGAGAAGGAACTATAAACGGCAACCAGCAGCATTAATGCAGACACGGCCATCAAAGCCTGTGTACCTTCGAGTCCAAAAAATACATTGAGAATCATGATCATGGCGGCATTTACCCAGCCAATAATGACGGCATTAAGCAACAAGCCCATGTAGACCGATTTGAAACCGCGCAAGGCCGAAGCCGGCCGACCTCCGTAGCGAAGTTCGATGAATTCCAATTCCGTAAGAACTTCAGCTCTGCGCCAATACTGCGCGAAAAAGAAGGTGGTCAGCATCCCACCGATCAACATGTTCCACCAGATCCAGTTTCCCGAAATCCCGTGCATGGCCACGCGTTCGGTCACCCACAAGGGGGTATCGGCGGCAAATGTGGTGGCCACCATCGAAATTCCGGCAATGTACCAGGGAATGTTCCGCCCCCCCAGAAAATAATCTCCGAGGCTCTTTCCGGCCTGTGTTCTATAGCGCAGGCCGATAAACACACTCAATGAGAGGTAAATGCCTACGATGATCCAGTCAATTGTTGCCACCTTTACTTAAAATTGCAGCGTGAAGAAAGCCATTATTTATGAAATCGTGAAATGGCTCACGCATAATTTCCCCGACCATGAAGCTCGATAAAAAAACCAAGTATGCCTGTGTCGCGAAGACGCTGAAAGGAATGGAACAACCCTTGCTGAAGGAATTGACTGAGCTGGGTTACAGCAATCTTCGCACGCGTAAACGGGCCGTCGAATTTGAGGCCGACCTGGAGGGTATTTACCGGGCCAATCTTGAACTCAGAACGGCCTTAAGCGTCCTGGTCAACATTGCCATGTTCAACTTTAAGGACGACAAGGACATTTACAACGAAGTTTCGCGCATTGCATGGGGCGATATTTTCAATCCACGTAAGACCTTTGCCATCCAGCACAGCGTATTTGGCGACGTTTTTAGAAACACCATGTACCCGGCACTAGTTGTGAAGGACGCCATTGCCGATCGCTTTCGGAGTAAATACAAGGAGCGACCAAACATTGACCGAGAGCGGCCCGACGTCATCGTCGACGTCTATATTTTTGACAATCGTTGCATCATTTCCCTGAACAGTTCGGGCATGCCACTCTATAAAAGGGGTTACAGGGGATTGATGACCTTTCCCGCTCCGCTCAACGAAGTCCTGGCTGCCGGCATGGTTGCCTTGAGTGAATGGGATGTTCGCGAAGATTTTTTCAATCCGATGTGTGGTTCGGGAACTCTTATAGTAGAAGCTGCCATGAAGGCTTATAATATTCAAGCCGGATACTTAAGGGACGAATTCGCTTTCATGAACTGGAGCACCTTTGACAAAGAGGAATTCGAAAAACTGCGCCGAGATCCCGAGGGAGCCGTTAAAAAGTCAAAAGCCAGGCTCATGGGTAGCGATATATCCAGAAGAGCACTTTCCATCACAAGTCATTCCCTGAATTTATACCACTTAGGGGATAAAGTTGAGCTGAAGCGCCAGGACTTCATGAAAGCAACTACGGGAGAGGGAAAGGGTGTACTTATACTGAACCCCCCTTACGGTGAACGGCTGGAAGTGGAGGACATCGAAATGTTTTACAAGACCATGGGAGATAACTTGATGAACCATTACAGCAACTACCGACCTTGGATTCTAAGTGCCAATGAAGAGGCCTTGCAATACGTCAACCTCAAGTCGGTCGAAAAGTACGAGCTTATGAACGGTGATCTGCCCTGTAAATACATTTGCTACGATCTCAAGGCAGGACACAAGGTTATTGAAGCCTAAGAAATCCGTGCCCAGTTCACGCGCTTTGCGTTGATTCGCTTATAGCTTCTAAGAATGGCTTCATTTTCCGGTTTTTCCAGATTGGCATCGTCGTTCAACAATTTGACTGCTTTTTCCCGGGCCAGGCTTAGAATCTGCCCGTCTTTTGACAAATTGGTCAACTTAAGATCCATGGGTAATCCGCTTTGTTGGGTGCCGTGAAAGTCACCGGGACCACGCAGTCGCAGATCGACTTCGGCGATCTCAAACCCATCGTTGGTGCGCACCATGCTTTCCATACGGATCCGGGCTTCTTCAGATAGCTTATGACCCGTCATCAGGATGCAATAACTCTGCTCGGCACCTCTTCCGACCCGACCGCGAAGTTGATGCAATTGAGAAAGGCCGAACCGTTCGGCACTTTCAATGACCATGACCGAGGCATTGGGCACGTCTACTCCCACTTCTATCACTGTGGTAGCTACCATGATCTGGCTCTGACCGGACTTGAAGCGTTGCATCTCGAATTCCTTGTCGGCCGGTTTCATTTGCCCGTGTACAATGCTTACCTGATATTTCGGTCGTGGAAATCGCCGTACCATGCTTTCATAACCATCCATCAGATCCTTGTAGTCCAGTTTTTCAGATTCTTTGATCAACGGGTAAACAATGTATACCTGGCGGCCGGCAGCAATCTGTTTTTCCAAAAAGCCAAACACTTTTAAGCGGGACTGATCTTTACTATGGATGGTTTCAATCGGCTTCCTTCCAGGAGGAAGCTCGTCGATGACCGAAACGTCCAGGTCACCGTACAAGGTCATTGCAAGTGTGCGCGGTATAGGAGTGGCCGTCATGACCAGCACATGCGGCGGTCGTTCATTCTTCTTCCAGAGTTTTGCTCGCTGGGCAACACCAAATCGATGCTGTTCATCTACGATGGCCAGTCCCAGGTTTTTAAAAACCACTTTGTCTTCTAACAAGGCATGCGTTCCCACAATGAGTTGACATGATCCATCCATCAGGTCGGCGTGAATGATCTTGCGGTCTGCTGCCTTGACCGAACCCGTTAGTAAGTGCACCTTTATTCCTAAAGGATCCAGATACGTTCGAAGGTTTTGGGCGTGTTGCGTGGCCAGGATCTCAGTGGGCGCCATTAAACAAGATTGAAAGCCATTGTCGATGGCGATAAGCACAGTCATGGCTCCCACCATGGTTTTTCCGCTTCCCACGTCCCCCTGCAGCAAACGATTCATTTGGTGGCCGGTGTTCAGGTCTTTTCTGATCTCTTTGATAACCCGTTTCTGAGCACCTGTCAGTTCGAAGGGTATGTGGTCGGCGAAAAAGCTGTTGAAGTAATGACCTATTTTTTCAAAGACAAAGCCCTTGAATTTATGCTGATTCACCAGCTTCTGACGAAGCAGGCGCAATTGGATAAAAAACAGTTCATCGAATTTGATGCGGAACAGCGCCCGTGAGAGCTCATTGTTGTTTCGTGGAAAGTGGATCCGAACCATGGCCTCTTTCAAGCCCATCATCTGCACCTCGCTCATAATCTGTTGTGACAGGCTTTCTTGAATTCCGTGCCTGGCCATTTCCAGGGCCGTCCTCATCAGGCGGCCGATGGTCCTGCTGCCCAGACCGCTGTTGTTGAGTTTTTCGGTCGAAGAATAGACCGGATGCAATGGAAGGCCTGCGGGGATCTTTCCGTCAGGTTTTTCTTCCATTTCGGGATGCACAATGTTCAGGCTAGATTTGAATCGACTGGGCTTGCCAAATACCAGGTAAT
The DNA here is from genome assembly GCA_040220895.1 of Vicingaceae bacterium. GTDB lineage: Bacteria > Bacteroidota > Bacteroidia > Flavobacteriales_E > Vicingaceae > UBA11591. The sequence continues at coordinate 249,050 of JAVJVY010000001.1, read as the reverse complement.
ACTGTCCGGGTTTCAGGGTTTGAGATAGCCATTTAATGCCTTTGAACCATACCAGGTCGATGCTACCACTCTGGTCTTTAAGGCTGGTAGTCAGTCTTTTTGAGCGTTGATTCCCTTCCAGTTTCAGCGCTCCTAACTGACCGAAGAGCTGAACGTGGTATTCGCTGCCCGCAATGGTAGAAACGGCCATTATCTTAGAACGGTCTTCGTAGCGAAATGGGTAGTGGTGCAACAGGTCATTGACCGTAAATATTCCCAATTCCTTTTGCAAGAGCTGGGCACGTTTTGGGCCTACACCCTTTACAAATTCAATGGGCGTCTTAAGGACATCTTCCGTCATGGACATTCCTTAACGGCCGTCACCCGATCAAATGAACATGGTGATGGGATTCTCAACGTACTGCCCGAAGGTTGCAAGGAATTCAGATCCCGTTGCACCGTCAACTGCCCGATGGTCGCACGAAAGGGTCACCTTCATGACATTACCGGGCACAATTTGCCCGTCTTTTACCACAGGGACGTTAGAAATACCTCCTACTGCCAAAATACAGGCATTGGGAGGGTTGATAATGGCCGTAAATTCTTCGATTCCAAACATGCCGAGGTTCGATATGGTAAAGGTACTGCCTTCCCATTCGTGGGGTTGCAGGGTCTTGTTGCGCGCTTTCTCGGCAAGCACTTTGACTTCGTTGCCAATTTCCTGAAAAGACTTCGCATTGGCGTATCGAACCACCGGAACCAGCAGCCCTTCTTCAACGGCAACAGCCACACCTATATGCACGTGCTCATAGCTTCGCATGACATCTCCCAGCCAGGAAACATTGACCTTAGGGTGCTTTTTGAGTGCCAGCGCCGCAGCCTTGACAATGATATCGTTAAAAGAGATCTTGCCCTCAATTTGCTCGTTGATGGCTTTGCGTGCAGCAATGGCCTGATCCATGTCCAGTGAAATGGTCAGGTAAAAGTGGGGGGCACTGAATTTGCTTTCTGAAAGGCGTTTGGAAATGGTCTTTCGCATCTGACTGACAGCAACATCACTGTATTTTTCTACCAGCGGACCACTGAAACCCGAATTTCCGGGAACGTATTCTTCAACATCTCGTTTCACGATGCGTCCGTCGTCTCCACTTCCCTGCAGGGCAGATAAGGGAATGCCTTTATCCTTAGCCATTTTTCTGGCCAATGGTGATACTTTGACCCGTCCGTTAGACTGAGCAGTGTTAACTGTGATAACTGGACTGCTCTGAACTGCCATGGTAGAAGTTGCAGCCTTCGTTTCGACGCTCTGTGCAACACTTTCTTTGTTCTCAAGGCTTGAAGACTTTTCAAAATGCCTGATCAAGGCCTTAAAATCGGCACCCTTCTCACCAACCACGGCAAGCACAGAGTCAACCGGAGCCGATTGCCCTTCTTCAACACCAATGTGCAATAACAATCCCTCCTCGTATGCCTCGAATTCCATGGTGGCTTTGTCGGTCTCAATTTCTGCCAACACTTCGCCACTGTTCACCTTGTCACCTACCTTTTTGTGCCATTTAGCCACCACGCCTTCTGTCATGGTATCACTTAGTTTGGGCATGTGAATAATGCTGGCATTCACTTCTGGAGCAGGTTCGCTTTCAACGCTGGCGGCTTGTTTATCGGCTTCAGTCACAAGTGCCTGATCGCTCTTGGCATCCGATTCCTCCTTCGGACTTCCGTCTTCTAGTTGACTTTCTTCAGCATCCAACATTGGTTGGAAATCTTCTCCTTTCTCACCGAATATTGCAAGAACTTTGTCCACGGGCGTGGCCTGCCCTTCTTTTACACCTTGGTAAAGCAAGATTCCTTCCTGGAAAGATTCAAATTCCATGGTAGCCTTATCGGTTTCAATCTCGGCCAACAGTTCGCCTTCCTCGACATAGTCACCAACTTTTTTATGCCATTTTGCAACCACGCCTTCCGTCATGGTATCGCTCAATTTGGGCATTCTTACTATTTCTGCCATTCAGTTTCTGCTTATTCGGTTATGAACGGGTAATCTTCCTGCTCGTACACATCATTGAACATATCTTCCGGCTTTGGCAGTGGCGATTCCTCTGCGAATTTCACCGATTCCTCTACTTGCTTTTTAATCCTGGATATAATGGCTTGAATTTCTTTTTCGGTGGCGTATTTTTCTTTTTTGATGACGGCCAACACCCGTTCGATGGGGTCGTGTTTCAAGTATTCCTGCTCTTCTTCCTTGGTTCGGTACTTTCTGGGGTCAGACATGGAATGGCCTTTATAACGGTAGGTTTCCATTTCGAGTAAGGTAGGACCATCTCCCTTTCGCCCACGCTCTGCGGCCTCAGAAATAGCGCTGTGGACCTTTTCACATGACATTCCGTCCACCTGAAACGAAGGCATGTCATAAGCGCTGCCCAGTTTGTATAGGTCTGTTACGTTCGAAGTGCGCGCAACCGAGGTGCCCATGGCGTAGCGGTTGTTTTCAATAATGTAGATCACGGGCAGTTTCCAGGACATGGCCATGTTCAGGGCTTCGTGAAAAGCACCCTGTCGAACAGCCCCGTCACCCATGTAACAAAGTGTAACCAGTTTCTTCTTATTGTACTTATCGGCAAAGGCAAGGCCTGCTCCAAGGGGAATTTGGCCGCCCACAATGCCGTGACCACCGAAATAGCTCAGTTCCTTTGAAAAGAAGTGCATCGACCCACCCTTACCTTTAGAGCATCCAGTTGTTTTTCCGTAGAGTTCGGCCATGGCAACTTTGGGATCCATGCCCCTGCCTAGAGGATGCGCGTGATTACGATAGGCTGTGATCATGCGGTCATCTTTTTTTATGGCACTGACCGCACCGGCAACCAAGGCTTCCTGCCCGATATACAAATGACAAAATCCACCAAACTTCTGCTGTATGTACAATTGACCCGCTTTCTCTTCAAAGCGCCTCATCAGCAGCATGGATTCATACCATTGCATGTAGGTTTCTTTCGAAAATTCGCTCTTTTTGGCCATGGTTTATTGTCTGTTAAAAGGCTACAAATTTAGCATAAAATAGTCTGCTCACCGGGGCAAATATAGGGATGAAATGTGCTAAAATGTTCTGAGAAAGACTATTCGTCTCCGGCATCTCCTTTATTCTGGCTTTTGAAGGAATCAAAGCTGAAGAAAAGGGTGAATCTGAAGGTATTGGCCAGGGGATTGTTTCTATTTGCAATGAGGTAGGAGGCATCCAAACCAAAGACGTTAAGGCGAAGTCCAAATCCTGCAGTGAAGTATTGGCGATCTCCTTTATTCGGATGTTCGTAGAAATACCCCATTCGAATGGCAAGGAGTTTTTCGTACCAATACTCGAGTCCAAGTGAGTAGCTGTACTCTTCCAGTTCTTCTTTAAAACCCCTGGGTGCATCGCCCCATGAATTGAAGATGCCACCGGCAGAACTTTCATTGGAAGGTATGCGGTTTCCCTGATCGTCGAATTGCGGTGTTGGCACCAGTAACTTATTCAGATCGGTGGCAAATGTCAGGGAGTTGTAGTCGTCGAGATAGATGGTGGTGGCCTGTCCAAATTTAAAATTGGTGGGTAAAAAGTCTTTTTCGGGTGTCTGGTCAGAATAGGAAAGTTTGGCACCAATATTGCTAATGTTCATTCCAACGCCAATGTGACCATCCTTATCCCCAATGGTGATGTCGTCGTGGAAATAACCACTTACATCCACGGCACCACTTACGGCAGCTCGCTTACTTTCCTGAACTCCGTTGGTCAGGTTGCTGTAAATAAAGCGTGCAGCGCCACCGGCAGAAAATTTTTCCGAGAGTTTTGTTCCTCCTGCGATGTCCAATGAAAATTCATTTGGATTGTGCTCACCCAGCGTATTTCCGTTGATGTCTGTGAATTTCAGCGTGCCGAGCGAGAAGTATTTTAATGACGCAGCCAGGGTTGTCTTGTCACTAACCTGGTAAAAGCCCGTCAGGTACATGATAGACATGTCACTTACCAGATTTCGAAGCCACGGAGTGTAAGAGATTGCAAAACCACTCTTTTCTTCAATGAAGGCCAGTTTGGATGCATTCCAATGAGCCGAATTGGCGTCAGGACTCGTTGCAACGCCCACATCACCCATGGCACTATGTCGGGCATCCGGGGCAATCTGTAAGAAGGGGACGGCAGTGGTGATGGTATTCAATTGAACAACGTCTGATTGTCCAAGCAGCTTTTCAGTTGAATGTGAAAAGATCAATACCAGAGCTAAACTGACTCCTAGTTTGCGTATCTGTCTTGTCATTGTAAGGAATGCAAATATATAAATTTTCGTTTCTCTGACACGCCTTTAAAGGATGACCAGTTTTTCAATTTTTTCTGCCTTTGTGTTATTTCTGCGCGAACGCACCTGTAGTTTGTATATGTAAACTCCACGGCCTAATTTATCGCCATATTCGTCCAGACCGTCCCACGAGATTGGATCTTGCTGATTCTGGCTGAAGCCTTCGGTCTGAACAACCTTGTCAATGGTTTTCACAACTTTTCCCGAAACGGTAAACACCTGAATCTTCACGTCCAGAACGGTATTTGGCTGGTTATGCTCAAACCAGAACGAAGTGTTCGTGGTAAAAGGATTTGGGTAGTTCAAAACCCGGTTTAGTGTAATATCCTTGTATTCCTGCACCGTAAATTCCAATTCGGCCTCGCTTGAATTGTTGTAAACATCCCAAACTTTAAAATTCAACTTATGTGGTCCGGCTGCCAGATTTTCAAAGGGGTACTGCACTTCGCCTTCCTGAAAACTGTTGATGGCTGCAGAATAATAATCGTTCAGGTCAATGGCTTCGTCTGTTTTTCCATCAATCACTACGCTAATGTTGTGCCCAATGCCGGTTCCTGCCATGTTGATGCCATGTTCGTCATAGACTTTGGCTAAGAACAGGGGGTTTTCATCGGTAATGCCTCCGTAAACAAAATTGTAATCATTCATAAACAATTCTATTTCAGGTCCCGTGTTGTCTTCCGCAGCGTTAGGATCGGTGCCGCCAACTATGAATTCGTCACTGAATCCGTGGGCATCGATCACCTGGTTTTCACCGTAATAACTGATTTTACCGGTTCCGAAGTTGTAGGCAATGTCCTTTGGAACTACGAATTTGAAATTAAAATCACCTGACTGAACACTGGCTTTTCCTTTGAAAAGTCGCTTGTTTTGAACGTCAAAATTATACGGGCCCTGACCGTCGTTGTTCAGGGTTTGAACCTGATAGCGTTTATCAAAAACACTGGGAAAAAGTATGCCGTTGAAATTATTCAGTTTATTCCCGTTCAGGTCGGCTACGAAACCAGTCACTTCTACTAAACCCAGAGCTCCAATGGTATCCACATTACTCACCGGTTGGCCGTTGATGCTTGTGGTTACGACCTGGTAATAGGGGTAAGCAAGGTGCAAAGCAGGGTCGCCCAATAATGTAAAATTCCGGGTATTTGTGTTTCGGTACTCATTTTTTACCTGCAAATACACATCGCCCATTCTGGGCCATTCCCCATTGATTTTTTTGAAAATATTACTGTAAAATACCTGCGATAGTGAAAAGTTGGCCGAAGCATACACCAACCGTACGGTGGTCAGCAAACCAATTCCCCCGCCGTCCGGATTCAAAAAGACCACCTCACCCGCCGACGTCCTGCCCGGGTCATCCCAGCGGCTGAATTCACAGGTGGCAGTCACAAATAAGGGCATGCTGTAACGGTTAGTCCAATTGTTAACTTCTTCCATGGTCAATATTCGTTCGTGCGCCCAACCTACTTCTCCGCCATGACCCGTATAATTGACAATCAAGGCACCTCTTTCCACTTGGCGTTTGATGGCTTCCCTGGCGTCAGGGTATCGGGCTCCGCCAGGAGTAGAGTATTGTTTATACCCATCAATGAAGATCTTTTCTATGTCATAGGTCGGGTCGATCTTCTCGACGGTATCGGCAAGGGCATTGGCCTGTGACATGTGCAACTTACCATCTTCGTCGTCGGCTATAAAACATACGGTGTTTCTCCAATCCCTTAGGGCGGGAGAAGAAAGGTATCGCTCAATCTTATTAACCGATGTATTAGCCTGGTCGAGGCTTTGAACGGGCATTCGCCCAACGGAAATATCCATGAGCTCATTGTTGGCCACCCAGGTTCCTTCATTGGAATCCAGCATGCAATAAAAATCATCCGATACATAGGAACCCACCGGATTATATGATTCATTTGACTGAAATGTCGGAATGTAATTCGTGTTCCCCGAAATCCGGTACTTATTATCTACCGAACCGTCTCCCATGAATAAGAGGTATTTGGGTGCCTTGACCGAAGATTGCAAGGAGCGGTTGTACATCATTCTCAGATAGTCCCTGATGGCAACGATGTCTTGTGCTCCGGATGAAAATTCGTTGTAGATCTTTTGAGGGGTCACTACTTTAACGTCCAAGCCCAGATTTTGATGAATGACGCTTAGCCGTTCTGCGGCCTGAAGAAAACGCGGATGGCTTACAATAATGTAGTCATAATCCATGTCGGCGTGTAGGTTTTGATTGCCTGTCTGTCCGCGCCAATAAAAGCTGGAATCGTAGTCATTAACCGCAACGAATGTTCTTAACTCATCAGTGTTGGCCATAAAAGAAAATTTGCTTCCACTTAGTGTTCCTTTGTGTTCAATGGCATTGGATGCGCTTCCCACTTCCCAGACCCGCGTGCCTTGTCTGGCTCCGTTGATCTCAAAGCGAGCAAAACCGCTTCCCAACGAAACCTGATCTCTGAATTGCAATTGGGTTCCGGTAATGGCCAGGCGCCTGCGGACATTTAATTCGAGGTAATCCAACCAGCCCCTTGCACTGGAAACGGATGGGGGCTTGTTGTAGGTCACCGTTACATTTATTACGTCCGATTGGGGTGTGAAATCAGTTTCGTCAAAACCGCTGTTGGCAAATTGCTGGGCGTAGCCGCCTGAAGCTGCCAATGTTGGAATACTAAGGCTTTTTCCCGGCAAAGAAATCGTCCAAGTGCTGTTTACCTTGCAAGCAGAAACAACCTGGGCCGCGACGTGACCGGTATTGCTTTTGACCACGTTCGGAAAGCTAAAGGCGAAATTAAAGGTCGTCTGTATGTCGAATACTTCACCCAGCCAGTCATCACCGCTATTAATAAGATTTTCCTGGTCTACTTCATGGTACTTGAAGTCGTCAAATTCGCTAACTACAACGGCAGGGGTAGCGCTACTGGTTACTGTCGGAATTCGTTTGCTGCCTGCATCAACGGTTAGGAAATAATAGGATGTGTCACTGAATTGATGCACCTGGTGCCTGAAAATACCACCGCCCTGATCGTATTCCCATTTGTGCGGTCCTTGCGCATAGAATAAGATGTAATCGCTTTTATCGAAACTACCGTCGCTTTCACCCTTCACCTCGATGGCGTTTTCCAGAAGGTCATCCGGCCGGCTGTCGCTGTTTCTCCTGGGCAGCATGCCACCTCCGTTTCCATAAATACCAATGGTTCGTGGGTCGATGTTGTCAACATCCACACCCTTGTCTTTCAAAAATTTATAGGATAATTTATACAATCCGTCATGGTCAACACCCAATTTATACCAGGTGCCCGAGCTCAGGGCGGAATTGGTCGTATTGCTTGGCAAGGACTTATTTGCAAATGACCGCCTGGTGGCTGTTTCGATGGTCAATTCAAAGTAATCGATCTGCTCTGCGCCCGAGCCGTTCCGAACCACCGGAATAAAACTGATCATGCCCATTTTACTCCCTCGGGACGTTCCTTCATTGGCACTGACCGCAGGTTGACCGGTTTCCAGGTAGTTCAATTCTTTAAAGCTGTAGTCGTATGCAGTGATTGCAGACTTCCTGATCATCGTGAAGCGAATGTCTTTGATGTATTCGTTGTTTGCCAGGGTGAAACTGTGAATATATTCCGGCAGGGCGGCTTTTTCACTGTTTATACCACAATCTTTGCATTGGTAATAGGTGAGTTGGGCCTTGCCCTCAACAATTATTTCATTGACCTTTTGCCAATAAAGCGAATGTTTAACCGTTATATCTCTGGAAATCAGCATAAGCGGAAATATCGAAATGATGATTAACAGTATTGGGAGTCTCATTTACTTAAAAATTAATTAAGATTGCAGGCCACTTGTAATTTCTTAAGACGTTGTTATTGGTTCTGAAACGAGTCAAATTTAGGAATATTGTAAGTTGGCCATTGTAATTTTTTTTACATTTGAAGTTTTGCGAACGCAATTTTAGAAGGTAGGATTGGAAGCACTCAAAGGGAAGAGTTGGAATTGGCAACTATTGATTGCCATTATTTTTATTGGTTCGTTTGCCGCAAAGGCACAGGATCCTCAGTTTAGTCAGTTTTATGCGAACCGACTTTACTTGAACCCTGCCTTTGCCGGAACCGAGCGTTGCCCCCGTGTGGGCTTAAATTACAGGAATCAATGGCCTTCCCTGGATCAGGGATTCATTACCTACAGCGCCTCATATGATCAACATGTTGGTGCCCTTTCGGGCGGTTTAGGGCTTTTAGCCTTGCGCGACGAAGCAGGTGCCGGTGCCGTTACCAGGCAAGAGATAAGTGTTATGTACGCCTATCAATTGAATATTACCCGTTTTTTCTCCATGACAGCCGGTGCGCAGGTAGGTTATATTGACAAACGCCTCGATTGGAGCTCACTTACCTTTGGCGACATGATCGACCCCAGGCAAGGTTTTATTTACCAAACGAGTGAATTACCCATTAATGACCCGGCCGGTGCCCTTGATTTTTCAGTCGGTGTTTTGGGATTCAGTGAAAAATTCTTTGGTGGCTTTGCTGTACACCACATAACTCAACCAAACGTGGCTTTGACTACTGTTTCTGATCCATCTTCAGGAGGTGGAGATTTTAATGTGGAAAGTCGAATTCCCAGAAAATACACCGTTCACGCCGGCGCCGTCATCCCTATTCGCGGCTTGGGTGGAGTGGATAAAGGCTCGATCTCGCCAAACTTCATTTTTCAGAATCAGGCAAAATTCACCCAGTTCAATTACGGATTTTACGCCACACGTAGTGTTATCATCGGCGGCCTTTGGGTGCGACATTCACTGACCAACTTTGACGCCATCACCGCCATGTTCGGTGTTCACATGGATCGCTACAAAATAGGATATAGCTACGACCTCACAGTGAGCACACTGGGTCAGGATCCGGGCGGCTCACACGAGATCTCATTTGTTCTTAACCTAAATTGCAAGGTTAAAAAGGTATCTTACAGAACCGTAAGCTGCCCTACTTTTTAAGTAAAAGAAAAATAATCAGTAAATTTCGGCCGTTAAAATAGACGAGTATGATAAGTGTAAAGGGAAAATTTTTAGCAGTAAGCCTCCTGGCTGGACTGGTCTTCGTTTCGACGAGTTGTCAACGAGAGCGTTCGGGTGCCACAGGATGGGAGTATAACAACCCAAAGAACGGTGGTTTTTACAAAGCACCTTTTCTTGAGCAGGAAACCGGCCCCGGCCTGGTTCTTGTCCAAGGTGGGCGTTTCACCATGGGACGGGTAGAACAGGATGTGACCTTTAACTGGGAGAACATCCCAAGGACGGTTACCGTTTCATCGTTCTACATGGACGAAACTGAAGTAACAAATTTTTATTACCTGGAATACCTCTACTGGTTAGAGCGTGTATTCGGTGTAGATTATCCCGAAGTGGTTAAAAAGGCGCGACCAGACACATTGGTATGGCGACGATCACTCGCTTATAACGAACCGTACGTTGAATTGTACTTGAGGCACCCCGCATATCGGGATTATCCGGTTGTTGGTGTGAATTGGCTTCAAGCCAAGGATTTCTGTGCCTGGAGAACCGACAGGGTGAATGAGATCATTCTGATTCGCGAAGGGCTTTTTGAGCATTATCCCAGTCAGATTAACGAAGATAACTTCAACTCGGAGGCTTACCTTGCCGGGCAATACGAGAGTGGAAAGCGCGTGGATGGAATTCCCGATTTCAACCCCGATAAGGAATTTAGAAATGTTCGTATGGAAGACGGCATCCTGTTGCCTAAGTATCGACTTCCAACAGAAGCAGAGTGGGAGTTTGCCGCTTATGGTTTGATCGGAAACACCATCGACGAACTGATCACAGAGAAAAAACTATACCCATGGAATGGTCACGCGGTGCGTAATTCAGACGAAAAATACCTTGGGGACTTCCTGGCAAACTTCAAACGAGGTCGTGGTGACAACATGGGAGTTGCCGGAAAACTCAATGACAATGCCGACGTTACGGCTCCTGTTTTCGCTTACTGGCCTAACGATTACGGCCTTTATAACATGGCGGGTAATGTCGCCGAATGGGTGATGGACGTTTACCGTCCACTGACGTTTGAAGACGTTACGGACTTCAGGCCGTTCAGGGGTAACGTGTTTCAGACAAAGTTGCTCGATGAAGAAGGGTTAGTTGCGGAAAAGGACAGTTTGGGTAAATTGATCTACCGCGATGTTGATGTCGAGACCGATAACCTGAATGAGCGTAGAAACTACCGCAAATCCGATAACATCAATTTCGTTGATGGAGACGTAGAGTCCAGTATCTATTACAATGAAGGCGCAGAAGCCGAATCCACTTACGGTTCGCGTATCATGTATAATACAGGAAACGAAACGCTTATCAGTGATCGCACCAGGGTTTACAAAGGTGGAAGCTGGATGGACCGAGCCTATTTCATTACTCCCGGTTCGCGAAGATTCCTTCGTGAAGATTTGTCAACCGATTTCATTGGTTTTCGCTGTGCCATGACAAGGGTTGGAAGCCCGGTTGGATTAGGTTACTAAAATTGAAAGAGAATTTATAAATTACCCCGTCATTTTGGCGGGGTTTTTTTATGCCTGAAATCGAAGAATTATACCAGATCTATTTGAAGCATCCATTGGTATGCACAGACACGCGTATCATAACAAAGGAATGCATGTTTTTTGCCCTCAAAGGCGATAATTTTAATGGCAATGCCTACGCCCTTGAGGCACTCGAAAAAGGGGCAGCATATGCTGTTATTGATGAAGCACAAGATCTAAAGGATCCAAGACTTTTTTTGGTGGATGATGTGCTGATCGCCCTTCAGAAACTCGCCCGCCATCACCGTGATCATTACAAAAGTCCAGTGATCGGCATCACTGGCAGCAATGGAAAAACGACCACCAAGGAATTAATGAACGCCGTGTTATCTTCCCAGTTCAAGGTCCATGCCACCGGTGGAAACTTCAACAATCATATCGGTGTACCCCTAACCTTATTGGGATTAAGGAATGATCACCAACTGGCCATCATCGAGATGGGGGCAAATCGCATGGGTGAAATCACCGAACTGTGTTTGATCAGCGACCCTGATGTTGGCCTGGTTACCAACATCGGCAAGGCTCACCTTCAGGGTTTTGGTTCTTATGAAGGGGTGAAGCAAACCAAACTTGGCTTGTTCAAGCATGTCCAGGCTAAAAATGGACTTTTATTCGTCAATGCGGATGATCCGGTTCTGATGGCCGCTTCAGAAGGCTATCAGAGGCTGACCTATGGTAGGTCCGGAACCGGTCTGGAAGCGGATTATTTTGTAAACAGCCAAGGCTGCCTCAGCCTGCGGCTGACCTTGGGAGGACAGCAACACGAACTGCCCACCCAATTATACGGAAGCTTTAATTTTTCCAATGTGCTGGCAGCTGTCGCCATTGGCTTGCATTTTAACGTGAGTTTGGACAACATTAAAAGCGCCTTGCGCAATTACCTTCCGACCAACAATCGGTCACAGATTTTAAAAAAGGGAACTAATCGCATCATTATGGATGCCTATAACGCGAACCCGAGCAGCATGAAACTGGCCATCGATTCTTTTGTCGATTTTCCGGGCGATAAGAAAATGTTGCTTCTTGGTGATATGCTTGAACTTGGCGAGGTGAGCAGGGATGAACATTTGTCTGTCGCAGCACAATTAAGTAGCTGTGGATTTGAGGAGGTATGCTTGGTTGGTAAGGAATTCTCGGCAATATCAGCCCCCTTTAAAACCTTTGAAACTACCGAGGAACTTAAAAAATACCTTGAATCCAGAAAATATTCTGGCTACAGCATCCTAATGAAAGGTTCGCGGGGCATCGGACTCGAAAAAGTTCTAGATGTGTTGAACTAAGACTCGAGCACCGACCTCGAAATTACAATCTTCTGTATTTCGCTAGTCCCTTCGTAGATCTGTGTAATCTTGGCATCACGCATCAGTCGCTCCACATGGTATTCTTTTACATATCCGTAACCGCCGTGGACCTGAATTGCTTCAACCGTGGTTTCCATGGCCACCCTTGATGCGTATAATTTAGCCATGGCGCTTTCTTTGTCAAAATTAATGCCTTGATCTTTTAACCACGCGGCCTTTAAACAGAGCCATCTGGCCGCCTCTATTTCCGTAGCCATGTCGGCAAGCTTAAAAGCGATGGCCTGATGCTTGTTGATCGGTTTGCCAAAAGCCTCGCGTTCTTTTGAATATGCAAGTGCCAATTCATAAGCTCCTGAAGCAATTCCGAGTGCCTGAGAAGCTATCCCGATACGGCCTCCGGAAAGTACTTTCATGGCGAATTTGAATCCAAATCCATCTTCTCCGATTCGGTTTTCTTTTGGAATTTTTACATCCTGAAACATCAAGGTGTGCGTATCGGAACCCCTTATACCTAGCTTGTTTTCTTTTGCTCCGACAATAAAGCCTTCCCAGTCCTTTTCAATAATAAAGGCGTTAATTCCTTTATGCCTTTTAGAAGCATCGGTCTGGGCAATGACAATGTAGTAAGTGGCCGAACCACCATTGGTGATCCAGTTCTTGGTTCCATTCAACAAATAGTGATCTCCTTTGTCGATGGCTGTGGTTTTTTGGGACGTAGCATCCGAACCGGCCTCGGGTTCTGACAGACAGAAAGCACCAATGGCTTCTCCCTTGGCGGCAGGCATCAGGTATTTCATTTTTTGTTCTTCGGTGCCAAATTTTTCGAGACCCCAGCAAAAAAGCGAATTGTTGACCGACATGCAAACCGACACAGAGGCGTCAATTTTAGAGATCTCCTCCATGGCCAGCACATATGAAATGGTGTCCATTCCACCGCCGCCGTACTTTGGGTCGACCATCATTCCCATAAAGCCAAGCTCACCGAGTTGCTTGATCTCCTCTTTTGCAAACTGCTGTTTTTCATCGCGCTCAATTACGCCCGGCTTTAACACATTTTGTGCAAAATCTCTTGCTGCATCCCTCACTGTCAGATGTTCTTCGGTCAACTCTAAATTCATGGAATAAGATTATTTTGTGGGCAAATTTAACCTATTTTACCCTTTCTCAGGATAATTGGAATCATATACAGTCATAGGGTTAATGAGCGGAACGAGTCTTGACGGTTTGGACATCGTACACGCAACTTTTGTGTTTGAAAATGAGAAATGGAATTACGCCATTAACCATGCGCGAACGATCGATTACAACGATGGCTTGCGCAAATTGCTCGGCGGCGCACACGAACTTTCCGGTAGCGACCTGATTGAATTAGACGAGCTATACGGCAGGTACCTGGGACGGGAAGTTAATTTCTTTATCAAAGAACTTAAGTTGACCTGTGATTTTATATCGTCACACGGGCATACGGTATATCACGATCCTCAAAACCTAAAGACCCTTCAGATTGGCAGCGGTGTTCAAATCGCAAATATCACCGGAACCCCGGTGATCAATGATTTCAGAACGGCGAACGTGCAACAGGGTGGCCAGGGTGCCCCCCTTGTTCCCATCGGTGATATGTTGTTGTTCCATCAGTACAGGCACTGCTTGAACCTTGGCGGGATAGCCAATATCAGCTCTAAACTCGATGGCAATATTCAGGCATATGACATTGGTATTTGCAACATCGCCTTCAATCACTTTGCTTCGTTGATGGACAAAACATACGATGAAAAAGGACTCATAGGTCAAGGTGGTAAGCTTGACCGTGAACTATTGGATTCTTTGAATTCACCGGTGTATTTTCATGCAAGTCCGCCTAAGAGTCTAGATGCCTCTTTTTTCAAAGAAGTCATGATTCCTCTTATTGAAAGGTCTGAATTGCCCATTCCCGATCAAAGTCGGACCTTTTATGAACACCTGACCTGTCAAATTAGTGCCTGTGTAAGCGATGGTCACGAGGTCCTGGTGAGTGGTGGAGGTGTGCACAATGATTTTCTGATGGCTCTTTTGAAACAAACGGGCTTAAAGCTGCACGTTCCATCATCCCTGTTGGTTGACTTCAAGGAGGCACTTATTTTCGCCTTCATGGGTGTGCTGAGGCACAGAAATGAAATTAACTGCCTAAAAAGCGTAACAGGAGCACCTGAAGATATGTCGACAGGTGTTTGCTATGGCTTTGATTCATAAGCTCGGTAGTGAGGTTTTATAATAGAATGTAAAAATGGTAAAGGGCATCTAAAATTTATACATTTGCACCGCCAAAGGAGCCCCTATGTTAAAACTTCTCAAAGAATACGAGAACAAGCGTCCAGAGATCATTTTTGAATGGAAAGACCCTGAAACTGAAGCAGAAGGGTGGGTGGTCATTAATAGTCTGCGTGGAGGTGCAGCCGGTGGAGGCACAAGAATGCGCCCTGGTTTGGACAAACACGAGGTAACCTCCCTTGCCAAAACAATGGAGATCAAGTTCACGGTATCCGGTCCGGCCATTGGAGGAGCAAAATCAGGCATTAATTTTGACCCGAACGATAGCAGAAAAGAAGGGGTTTTGCGAAGGTGGTACCGGGCAGTCACACCTCTGTTGAAAAACTATTACGGCACAGGAGGAGATCTCAATGTTGACGAAATCCATGAAGTCATTCCTATCACCGAGAGCTACAATGTATGGCACCCTCAGGAAGGGGTGTTGACCGGGCATTATGCACCCATGGAAATTGAAAAGATTCACGCCATTTCACATCTCAGGCAGGGCGTATCCAAGGTGATTGAAGATCCAAAATACAGTCCTGATCCATTTAGGAAATTTGTGGTTGCCGACATGATCACGGGTTGGGGTGTCAGCGAGGCCGTGCGTCATTATTACAATACCTATGGAGGGAAATTGGAGGGAAAAAAAGCACTCATACAGGGCTGGGGCAACGTCGCTTCGGCTGCGGCTTTTTATCTTTCTTCAAACGGTTGCAAGATCGTGGGAATCCTTGATCGCGAAGGGGGATTGATGAAAGCCGAAGGATTTGAATACGACGAGATACGGCAGTTATTTTTGGATAAAAAGAAGAACAAGCTAATCTCTAATGAGGTGATTCCTATTGACGAATTGAACAATCAATTTTGGGACATGGAGGCCCAGGTCTTTATTCCAGCAGCTTCTTCCAGGTTGATAACTAAAGATCAGATCGATCGAATGGCTAATGCCGGTCTTGAAGTGATTTCTTGCGGGGCAAATGTGCCTTTTGCCGATGAGGAGATTTTCTTTGGTCCCGTGGCCGAATATGCAGACGCCAAAGTTAGCGTTCTGCCAGATTTCATTGCAAATTGTGGAATGGCCAGGGTATTTGCCTATTTGATGGAGGCAAAAAATGACCTCTCCGATAAAGCCATATTTGAAGATGTTTCTGAAATAATTCGATTGGCTATCGCCCGCGCTCATGCCATGAGTAATGAAAGGACGGGCATCACCCGCAGCGCTTACACCATCGCCTTAAAAGAACTGCTTTAATGAACTTTCAAGAAACATTCGATACCATTTACCTGGGCAATAAAGTCGGCGATTATTTGCTTGGCGTATTGTTTCTTTTCGGTGGCCTTCTACTGCGCCGCCCACTTTCGGGACTGATTGTTCGGATATTTATTCAGGTGTTCAGACGTTCTGAATATAAACTCGAATATCAAACCTACAGGGATCATTTGAAAAAACCCCTGAATTTCCTTCTCTTTCTTGTATTTCTTTTTTTAGCGGTTAGTCATCTTGAATATCCGGAATCATGGAACCTGGCCCCTGTTGAGGAATTTGGAGTGCGGAAAATCACACTC
The DNA here is from genome assembly GCA_040220895.1 of Vicingaceae bacterium. Classification (GTDB taxonomy): domain Bacteria; phylum Bacteroidota; class Bacteroidia; order Flavobacteriales_E; family Vicingaceae; genus UBA11591. The sequence continues at coordinate 233,005 of JAVJVY010000001.1, read as the reverse complement.
AGGATCTATCAGCTCTTATGGGTTGTTGCCATCACCAGGGTGGTGTTAAAATTAGTAGTCATCGGTGGTGAGATGTTCATGAAGCGAGCAGATCAAACGGTTTCCAAACAAGACGACCAATTGATACCTTTTGCGGTCGAAGTAATTAAAATATTAATCATTGTCGTTGCCTTGTTGGTGACGGCCAGCACAGTATTTAAAATTAACGTAGGCTCACTGGTTGCCGGTTTGGGAATTGGTGGACTTGCCATTGCTCTGGCGGCAAAAGAGAGCCTGGAAAACCTATTTGGTTCGTTTACCATATTTTTTGATAAACCATTCGTCGTGGATGATCTTGTTACCGTTGCCGGAGTGACAGGAACAGTAATTAAGGTGGGATTCAGAAGTACCCGTCTGCGGACCCTGGAAAAAAGTTATGTCACCATACCGAATAAACGCATGATCGACGCAGAATTGGATAACCTGACCCTGCGAACCTTCAGAAGAGTGAAATTTGACGTCGGACTCACCTACGGAACAAATATGGACGAGATCAAATCAATCGTCAGTGAAATTCAAAACTACATTGATGAACACCCACATACCAACCAGGAAGGGAATGTTAGATTCATGGAATTCGGTAGTTCTTCGCTGAACGTTATGGTCTTGTATTACATCGACACCATGGACTGGGATACCTATCTGAAGATAAAAGAGGAGGTCAATTATAAGATCATGGAAATCGTAGAAAAGTCCAAAAGTGACTTTGCTTTCCCGACACAAACCATACATTTGAACCAGCACAAAGACTAGGACATGTTTATATTGATGTTCATCATATTTGTGGTCGGTTACATGGCCATTGCCCTTGAACACAACATCAGGGTAGATAAATCGGCATCTGCGCTGACCATTGGTTCGCTTACCTGGGCCGTATTCGTTATGGGTGCTGCTGAAATCCTTAACGTGGATACAAGCCTAAGTGCCCAAGAGATCCTTGAATCGGGGACAAAGATCCTTAAAAGCCTTAAAGAGTACTTTATATTTCATTTTGAAACCCCCAAGGGTGAAACACCAACCCTCTTGAATCACTTTGTGCTCGAAGAATTGCGGCACCACTTGATTGAAATATCTGAAATATTGTTTTTTCTGCTCGGAGCCATGACCATCGTTGAGTTGGTTGACGCCCATAACGGTTTTTCTCTTATTACCGACAGGATAAAAACCACCAACAAACTAAAACTGCTCATCGCCCTAAGTATGCTGACATTTTTCTTCAGCGCTGTCCTCGACAACCTGACCACGGCAATCGTCATGTCTGCACTGCTAAAGAAATTGATCGACGACAAAAAAGACCTTTGGCTTTTTGCCGGTATGATCATCATTTCGGCCAATGCCGGGGGCGCCTGGTCGCCAATTGGAGACGTAACCACCATCATGTTGTGGATCGGAGGTCAGATCTCGGCTACAAACATCATCTACGTGCTTATAATACCTTCACTGGTGTGTTTAACTATTCCGCTGGGAATTCTTTCATTTACCGTGAAAGGAAAAATAAAAAGGCCAGAAGTGGAAGAATTCAGCGAACACTTGATCAATCCTGCCACTGATAGAGAAAAGAAAACGGTTTTCACCTTGGGTGTGGTAGCCTTGCTCTTTGTTCCCGTGTTCAAGACGGTTACGCACCTTCCTCCATTTGTTGGAATACTTCTTGGGCTAGGCGTCATCTGGGTGGTTACCGAAATCATGCATTCCAGTAAGAACCACGAAGAGAAGCACATGTTGTCCGTGGTAGGCGTACTTCGCAGGGTAGATGTTCCATCGGTTTTATTTTTTCTGGGGATATTAATGGCCGTGGCCAGTTTAAGTTCTGCCGGTCATTTGCTTTTACTTGCCAATTTCCTCGAAACCAGCGTGGGCGACATCTATGTGGTGAACATCATTATTGGTCTCTTGTCCTCCATCGTCGATAATGTTCCCTTGGTTGCCGGTGCGATGGGTATGTACGAGATCGGCCCTGAGATACCGGGAATTTCTTACCCCATGGACCATCAGTTTTGGGAATTCCTGGCTTACTGTGCGGGTACGGGTGGAAGTTGTCTGATCATCGGGTCGGCCGCCGGTGTGGCTGTTATGGGAATATTGAAGATCGATTTCATTTGGTACCTGAAAAAAATAAGCATCTTGGCGCTTGCCGGGTATTTGTGTGGGGCCCTTACATTTTATTTAATGTACGGTCTTTAATTCACTAACACCACTCTGTTCGTAATTCTTCCAGATTTATTGCTTCCCTGATGGGCATGGACTTATTTTCGTAGGAAAACAATCCACATGCTGAATTTCATCGCTTTACAAATAGAAATGGCCGGGTCTGCTGCCGAAAATGCTGCGGAAGCAGTGCAGCAAGAAAAGACCTTGTCCATCATGGAATTGATCACCCAGGGCGGACCGGGTGGAATGCTTATCATGCTAAGCCTGTTCATCCTTTCCATTATTGCCGTTTACATCTTTATTGAGCGCTTCATAGCCATTCGCAAAGGAGCAAAGGAGGATACTGATTTCATGAATAACATCAAGTTATACATCCGCGACGGTAAGCTGAATGAAGCCAAAGAACTTTGCCGAAGAACAGACTATCCGGTGGCCCGGATGATCGAAAAAGGCGTATCCAGAATTGGCAAACCACTAGGGGATATAGGAGTGGCCATTGAAAACACCGGTAAATTGGAGTTGTTCAAGCTCGAAAAGAACCTGGCTACACTGGCCACCATTTCCGGTGCAGCTCCTATGATCGGCTTTCTAGGCACTGTGATCGGCATGATACTGGCCTTTCATGAAATGGCTTCGGCGGGCGGAAACATCGATGTGGAAATGCTGGCTGAGGGCATCTACACGGCCATGGTGACAACTGTGGCGGGATTGGTTGTGGGTATTTTGGCTTTCATTGGTTATAACATGCTTGTGGCCCGGGTCGAGAAAGTCGTTTTCCTGTTGGAAGCCCGTTCTACAGAATTTCTTGACATTCTTCATGAACCTGCGCACTAATGGCCATTAAATCACGAAACAAAATATCTCCCAATTTCAACATGTCGTCCATGACCGACATCGTATTTCTTTTGTTGATCTTCTTCATGTTGACATCAACCTTGGTCAGTCCCAATGCATTGAAATTACTATTGCCTACCAGTGAAAGCAAGACCTTGGCGAAACAAAGTGTTTCGGTAAGCATAAAGGCTGTTGGCGAGTATTATGTAAATCGTAAGCGGGTTAGTTTCGATCAATTGGAATCAACCTTAATGAACACCGTTGCGGGTTTTGAAGATCCGAGCGTAATATTACACGTTGAAAAAACGTTACCTATCGAAGAAGCGGTAAAGGTAATGGACATTGCCAGTAGAAACCGTCTTAAAATGGTTCTTGCTACCAAGCCCAAAGGATAAAATGGACAGCAGTATAGAAAAAAGTGAGCGTTACGGATTGATCGGCACCATCGCCTTTCATGTCTTGCTTATACTGCTTTTCATTCTGACCGGCCTAACCTACCTCGAACCACCTCCTCCTGAAGAAGGAATCTTGATAAATTTTGGAACCGACAATCGGGGATCGGGAAACGAACAGGCCCAGGCTGCCATTCAGAACAATTCACCAGAAGAGACAGAAGATGTTGATGTTGAGCAGGTTCAATCAAGTGCTCAGGAAAAAGTGCTGACCCAGAATGCTGAAGATGCGCCCGCCTTAAAAACCTCTGAATCTGAAAACATAAAAAAGGAAGAAGTTAAAGAAGAGCCCAAACCGAGCAAAGAGCTCTCAAAGGCCCTATCCAAATGGAAGAATAAATCAGAGAGCAAGTCTTCGAGCGATGGGATAACCGGGCAACAGGGTGATCAAGGCGATCCAAGTGGATCCATGGAAAGCCGCAACTATACCGGCGGTGCAGGTGGGACCGGTTTCGAGCTTATAGGGCTGGGTGGTCGCAGCATGGTTAAAAGACCCGATGTCAGGGATGATTCCCAGGAAGAGGGAAAGGTAGTTGTTGACATAGTCGTAGACAAATATGGCAAGGTTGTGCGTGCCAATCCTGGAGCACGGGGAAGCACTACCACAAGTGCCCTACTGTATAAGATAGCCAAAGAAGCAGCCCTAAGCACTAAATTCGACACTAACCCTCAGGCCCCTGAACAACAGAAGGGTCAAATAGTATTTACCTTCCTGTTGAAAGGATGATGGATTACAAAGAGAGTCTGAAATACCTGTACGAGCAACTGCCTATATACCAGCGGATTGGACAAGCGGCTTACAAGGCCGATTTGGATAACACCATTCGTCTGCTTGCCATGGTTGGAAATCCGGAACGAAATTTTAAGTCCATTCACATCGCAGGAACAAATGGTAAGGGTTCTGTATCTCATATGTTGGCTTCTGTCTTTCAGGAGTCGGGATTGAAGACAGGTCTTTACACTTCACCGCATTTGATCGATTTTAGGGAAAGGATCAAAATAAACGGACAAATGATACCCCAGGAAAAAGTAGTCGATTTTGTAAATAAAAACTTGAAGGAGGTAAAGGAAATATCCCCGTCCTTCTTTGAATGGACCGTTGCCCTGGCTTTCGATTATTTTTCAGAAGAACAAGTAGATATTGCCATTGTAGAAACAGGGATGGGTGGTCGGTTGGACAGCACCAATGTATTAAATCCCTTGTTATCAATCATTACCAATATTGGCCACGACCACATGCGATTTTTGGGAAATCGCTTAGAGGACATCGCCTTCGAAAAAGCAGGCATCATCAAAGCGGGGACTCCGGTGGTCATTGGATCTGCTTTAGAACAGATTCGCGACGTCTTTGAAAAGAAGGTTAGTGAAACCGATTCTCCCATTACCTATGCGGAAGATCATGAATTTGCCCTTTATCCCATGGACATTTCAGGACATTTTCAAACAGAGAATCAAGGCACGGTATTGAATGCCATCGAGGTATTGAATGATATGGGTTATCAATTCACCGATAAGGTCTTAAAGGGGGCATTTGCTAATGTCGTTATCAATACCGGTTTGCGCGGAAGATGGGAATTGCTGTCAGAAAAACCGAAGGTGATTGCCGATATAGCCCATAACAAAGAAGGCATCCTGACCATGCTTGGCAGCCTTGAAAAAGAGTCCTTCGATGAATTGCATGTCGTGTGGGGCAGCGTGGTTGACAAAAATGCTGAAGAAATCCTTGACCTGATGCCGGCGGGAGCTACCTATTATTTCTGCTGTCCCGATGTTCCAAGAGGAATGGATGTATATAAGCTCTATAAGATTGCCCTAGACCTAGGTTTAACGGGTAAACCATTCGACAGCGTTCAAAAAGCCTTTACGACAGCGAAAAAGGCTGCGGGCACAAACGATTTGGTTTTTGTCGGTGGAAGTACCTTTGTGGTAGCCGAGGTGCTCTAGCGCTTTTTTAATCAATGAAGCACGATCAGGCGCTGCATGCCACGTCCAGCTGTTTCGACTATCAGAAAGTAAGAACCTTTGGAATAATCCCCCAGGTCTAATTGAACACTTTGCTCATTAACGACGTCGCGTTGTTCCAGCAGAACACCTTGAAGGTTGTAAAATTTGGCACGCCAAGATGCGTCGGTTTCCAGGCTGATATTCAACACATTCGTCGTGGGATTTGGGAATACCTTTAAAAGAGATTGACCTTCAACATCCGATAAGCCAACAGTTGTCAATTCCACTGTATCTGATCCTGCAGAACATCCATTACTGTCGGTTCCAATCACAAAATAGCTTCCATTCGACAAAGCCAGATGACTGGGACCATTAGAACCGCTGATCAATGTTCCGTTAAGAAACCATTGGTAAGAGAAAAAGCCCGCGGTTAACAATTGACTGCCGTTGACGGTCAGTACCGGTGCACCTGGCTTGTCGTAGATCTTGACATCGGCCACGTCGCTGATTGACATGCAACCCGGAAAAGTTTCGACCTCAACATGGTATTTGGCCGGAAAGGTGATCACTTGAATTGAATTTGCATTTTGCCCCGGGATTTTAGTGCCATTGCGGAACCAGGTGTAGTTGTAAGAGCTATCAAAGGGCACAGTCAACAATACTGTATCGCCTCGGCAAAGGCTGACGTTGCCTGATTGATTGATTTGGGCATTGGGCGTCGTACAAGCCACAAAGTCAATCATTCCCCATGCCGAGAATTGACCATTACCACAACTGGTGCGAATGTGAAAATAATAATGCGTTCCGTTGGTAAGATTGCTGGGAGAGAAACTGGTGGTTGTGGTGGGGGTTCCTGCCGATGTTGGAGTGGAAGCAAGGGTATCTAATATGTATTCATAGCCAATACCATTCCGCGGTGCCCATGAAATACTCGCACTGCTAGGTGTGATGTTGGTGACGGTTAAATTGGAATCAGACGGACAATTGTTGTTAACAGATAGGGTATAGTCATGAAAATTTCCGTACGCTGCGCTCACACATGGGTTACCACCGCCAACGGACCCACCATTTCCACAATTCACACGAAACCGGTGATTGCCCGGAGAAGTACTGGCCGGAATGGTAATGTTAAAGTTGTAGGTTATTGGTGGCTGATTGGCCGTGTATTTGACGTAGAGCATTTCACCTGCGTCGGTCATGTCGCCGTCGTTATTCAGATCAACGTAAATGGCTATACCATCCCAACCGGCTGTTGTGACGGTCATTGGAATGGTATCTCCGGCATCCATGGTGGCTACCTTGTTGGTATAGTTGGATACCGTGCACCCACTGGCCGTATTGCTCATACCACCAACACTGACACTGGATATGTAATTATTAAAAGTGCATCCGCTTGAAAAACTTGGAGTACAATAGGTCTGGGCCTGAATATAAAATACCGTGCTTACCGCAAATAGCGTGACGATGGCGAGATGCTTTACCATATTTTTTTATTAAATCAACCAAGCGAATATATGGATTGCCTTTCAATTTTGATCCATAGTTGGATGAGCCTGAATTAAAGCTAATTAAAATACTTTATTTTCGGATGACAATTCAACAAGCATGTTCATAGGTCATTTTGGCGTCGGTTTTGCCGCAAAAAAGTTAGCTCCCGGTATTTCACTTGCCGTATTATTTATTGCTGCCCAGTTTTTGGACCTGCTCTGGCCCAATTTGCTACTATTGGGCCTGGAGGAAGTTGCAATTGAACCCGGCATTACCGTTGTAACACCGCTGGATTTTATTCACTATCCCATTTCCCACAGTTTGTTGATGGTTGCCATATGGGCGGCCCTGTGCGGATTGGTTACCTGGATGATCACCAAAAAACAGGCCTACGCCCTGGTCATTTTTACTTGTGTTCTTTCGCATTGGTTTCTGGACCTTTTGGTTCATCGGCCAGATTTACCGGCAACTCCTTGGGGTGAGTCCCGCTTTGGATTGGGTTTCTGGAATTACGCCTGGTTGACCATTGTATTGGAAGCCGTCTTTTTCTTTGGCGGTGTTTACCTGTACATTCGAAGTACGGCGGCTAAAAACAACTTCGGAAGGTATGGTCTCATGGCATTAATTCTTCTCTTTGTGGTCATTGAATTATCAAACCTTTTCGGACCTCCACCTCCTGATGTTGCAACCATTGCCTGGGCCAGTCAGTTTCAGTGGCTTTTTGTAATCATCGCATATTTCGTAGACCGCAATCGGGTTTTCAACGAAGTCAACTGAATATCCCTTTTAAGTCAATAGTTACTTTAAAGCAGAAATCGTTGTTTCATAGCCCTTGGCGATCAACTCTTTGGTTTGTTTGGTATCGTACCTATTGAATGCCGATAGATCGGGTTGTATTAATAAGTCGGCGTCTGGAGCCACGTGTTTGGTCGAATTCATCAGGGTATAATGAAAAGCATTCATTAGCAATTCTATGATGTTCTCCGGTCGCTTTGCATGAATCTTAGAGTTCAGATCAACGGCGATGATTCTGTCCAGCTTTCGAGCTTTCAGCGGTGAAATTGGAAGATTTTCTACCATACCGCCGTCACACAGCAGCATGCCATCTTTTTCAATGGGATTGAAAATACCAGGAATGCTTGCACTGGCAATGACAGCATCCACGACCGACCCCTGGTTCAGCACAACGGCTTGACCCGTGGTGATGTCAGTGGCGATAATGTCAAGACTGATCTTGGCATCCTCAAAATGCGCCTTACCAATGTGCTTTTCTATGAATTTACCCATTTTTCGATTGGATAAAAGGCCGAATTTGGATAGTGAAATCGACGAAATGTCGAACCAATCAATATCTGCAAGGGCCTCTTTCATTTCGTCACTTTTCATTCCAAAGGTGTATAATGCTCCAACAAATGCTCCTATGCTTGTTCCTGCGACGCTATTGATTTTAATATCATATTCTTCGAGTGCTTGAATGACTCCGATATGTGCGGCACCGTAGACGGCACCTCCACTTAATGAAAGTCCCGTTTTCTCTTCTACTCCTATTAATTCTTTCCAATTGATCATTCTTGATAATGTGTTTAATACCGCGTGATTGGCAGGAAGTTTACCCTTATTAGGGTATGCAATCTTGGCTTTTTTTATTTAAATCTTCCGTAATCTTGACAATAAATTAACGGAAACTTTGCATTTCTTGCCCTATTGCCTGAAAAAACCGCTTGTGATGACTGGAAAACCAACCAATTATTTGGTTAATAAGGTCTTCTTGATATTCTTTTTATTTATCCCTTTCCTAAGTTTCTCTTCCAGTATAGACAGCGATGCCCGCACACTGATAAGTATGTTGGATTATATTGATAGGGACTACCCTAATGCGGTGGATAGTGGTGTGGTGATCAATGAATTTGAGTTCCGGGAGATGAGTGAATTTTCAGCCATCACCATTGATCATTTCAAGAGGCTTACGGCCGAAGTCGCGGTAGAAGACAGCGCTGGCATTTCAATGAAACTTATTGAATTGGGAAAGGCTATAGCTCAAAAAAGCACGGCCAAAGATATATCCAATCGATGTCGTGAAATCAAAAAATCAATCCTGGCATTAAATTTGGTGTCAAATGCGCCAGCATCCTGGCCGAATATTGCAGAAGGTGCATCGTTGTATCAAATAAATTGTTCTTCATGTCACGGAGAAAAGGCTGATGGACAGGGCCCACTTGCATCGAGCCTTGATCCACGACCTTCTGATTTTTACGATTCTGTTCGCCTTGGAAAGCTCTCTCCCTTTCAGGTATACAATACCATTCGTCTGGGAATCCCCGGAACGGGAATGATGCCCATCGAAAGCCTCTCGGAAGAAGAAATCTGGGCCGTGGCATTTTACATTACCTCCCTTGGACATCCGAAGGCGATGACAGAAATAAGTTCGGATGAAATTCCCGTTTCACTCCTCGAGGCGGCAACACTTTCAGATGAAGAACTAATGGCTAACTACGGCCAGAATGAACTTGATCTTACCGCGATCAGGCAATATCGCATTGGTCAATTCCAGGGAAGCACAATCGATCTGGCAAAGAAGTACGTGGAAACAAGCTTAAATGAGTACAAAAAGGGAGCCATTGACTTGGCTTTCGAATTTGCATTGAAAGCCTACCTCGAAGGTGTTGAGCCGGTTGAAAACAGGCTTGCGGCCAGCGACGCACAGATGGTGGGTCGCCTAGAGCAATCAATGATGGGTCTTCGAAATGCCATTAAAAATCGCATGGAATTAAGCGAAGTGGAAAATCTTGCCAATGAATCAGTCACAGTTCTAAACGAGGCTGGTGCACTGCTCGAAGGTCAGTCTAAGGGACTTTTATTTACCACATTTTTAGCCTCATCCATCCTTATCAGAGAAGGCCTCGAAGCCTTTCTCATCATCATTTCGATACTGGCCATCTTAAAGTCGCTGAAGGCCGAAAAGGCAATGATGTGGGTTCACGCCGGTTGGATAGCTGCTGTACTGTTCGGAGCGATGGGTTGGTTTTTTATTGACCAGCTGGTTTCCTGGAGCGTTGCCAGCCGAGAGTTGATGGAAGGATCATTGACACTCTTTGCGGCAGGTGTGCTGGTTTTTATGGGTTTCTGGTTGCACAGTAAAACCGAAGTCTCCAAATGGCGAAAGTTTGTTGAAGAGCGGATTGTATCGCTCATTGACAGCAATAAAATGTTTGGACTAACGGTGTTTTCCTTTATCGTAGTGTTTAGGGAGGCTTTTGAATCGGTGATCTTCTTGTCATCATTAAAGGTAGATTCACCCGATGATTCTGCCGGAATTTGGCTCGGTCTGATCATCGCGACGGTTATTGTTACGTTTTTGTCCTGGGCCATATTAAAGCTTTTTACAAGGATCAACCTCAGGAAGGTCTTTTTGTTTTCTTCGGCCATCATTGTTGTTTTGGCTGTTATTCTCACCGGTGAGGGCGTGCATGCATTGCAGGAAAGTGGCACGGTTGGTGTTCAATCGCTTTCCTGGAATATCCGTATGGGCATATTGGGTATATATCCCACCGTTCAGACCATGGTTGCCCAGGCATTCTCCATTGCCGTTATCGCCGGCCTTTGGTATTACAATAAGCGAATGGCCAATTAGGAATATTGGTAGAAGTTTCAACGATCTTTTTATTGCATTTAAGCCGCACCAGGCGTAAATAAAAAAGCCGGGACCAAAGGCCCCGGCTGGTTTCTGATGGCCAGAAATCTTATTGCTTGACGATGATCTCTGTCATTCTGCCATTTTCTGTACTTACCACAAGGGTGTACATGCCACTGGCCAAATCTCTCAGGTCTATAACCGTTTGATCTGTGTTATATGCATCCAATTGTCTGCTGAAGTGCCGCTTTCCATCCATTCCGAAAAGCTCCAACACGACCTGATCAGAAGTGATTCCCGACAACTGAACATTCAGGTAATCACTTACAGGGTTCGGGTATAAGCTGATGGAAGCACTTTCCTCTTCATCCAAACCGGTGAAGTCGACGATGGTCACTGTAATGCTAGCCTGATCAGAACAAAGCACGGAATCCGTTACTTTCAGGTTGAAGACATACGTGCCAACACCATAATCTGTCCCTCTGATTAACAGGTAAGGGAAGGTAAAGTTACCGGGCGTCCAAATGTAATCCAAGTCAAATGGCAGCTGAGGATCCAATACCGTCGATGAATTCAGTGCAATGGTATCAAAAGCCGATGTAAAATTGATGTTGGGTGGTGTGGACTCAATGATCACAATGGTATCTGATGAGGTAAAATCCAAAATCGTGTCTGTGAATTCTACCCAATACTGACCTTGAGTGCTCACAATGATGCTGTCAGTTGTCTCAGTCGTACTCCATAAGTGGTCACCCCAGGACATTGCACCCGATTTAAGTATCGTCTGGCTAGTTCCGCACAGCGACAATTGATCAGGTCCAAGATCTACTTCAGAATAATCCACAACGGCGAAGTTGTCAAAAGCAAAGCCGTCGTCCACTACCGAACCGTCAGATCCAAAAGCAATTCGGAAAATTACCTTGCTATTGTTCGATATGGACGCCGGCAATGCGTGCTTGGCATTGATCCATGCCTGCGAACCGCTGGTTCCAGTGCCGCTCCAACCCACTTGTTGTCCGCCGGGATTTCCATTGATGGAACCGTCCGTGTACCAATTGAAAGGGTCATTAAGATCTCCGACGTTGCTCCAGCTTATTCCGTCATCGGTGGAATACTGAAGCACGGCACCGTCCCAACTGAATTCGGCATCGTACCAGATGTCAAGAGAAACCCAAAGCTCGCCTTGAGTTGAAGAGAAATTAAAGCAAGGGCCTGTCACTTCTGAATTCTCATTTACGTTATAGGTTCCTGTTAAACCTCCGTTCACAAAAGCGTTAACTCCTGATGCTGCTCCCTGAATAATATTCTTGTTAGGCGTACCAAAAGCCCATGATGAATTAATGCCAGACATTACCCATCCAGCCTGTCCCGCTTCAAAATCCTGATAGTAAGGATACGAGGAAATGGTAGGCGCGATGATAATCACTGCACTCAAAGTATCATTGGTAAAAACGCTGTCCAGAGCCAGGTCCGTCCAAACCTTCAGATTTACGTTACCGGCAACCGATAAATCCAGGTTGGTCGAAAAAACATGCGTTAAAGAAGAGGCGGGGAGTATTGTCGTTGTGATGGTATCCACAACCGGAGTTCCGCCATCTTTCTGATAAAACACGGGCAGGGATGTGATGGTATCAACGCCATTATTCACAACCTGAATCTCTACAGTAGCTGCTGCGTCTCCACAACCGCCGCTTACCGGGTTGATAATAGCCGCCAATTCTGCATCCCATTGTTGTGGCTCAAAAATAAGGATATCGTCCAGCGATAAATCACTTCTGAAGGACCTGGTTTCCAAGCCCCTGAAACGGATAACTGTACTGGAAGAAACGTAAGGTGCCAAATTTACAATGGCTTCTGCCCAGCCAATTTGCTGGCTATCTTCAAGGGCTACAACATCCCTGGTCCAGGTGGTTCCTCCATTGGTGGATATATCAACGTATAAATTCGACCAGGGTCTGGGTCCTGTTAAATCGGGAGCAGAAGTGGTCGAGTTGCTGTTTTGCCACCAAAACCTTAGCTGTGCACCGGGAATGGAAGTCAAGTCAAAGGTCGGTGAGGTAAGTACGCAGGAATCATCTGCCGCTCCGCCCGAATCGTCCATACTGGCAAAACAACCACCGCCAGAAGTATGATCCAATCCTTCCATGTAGGTTTCACTGGTATTTTGAAAATCCCACGGGTCAGAACCGGTATTGGAGAAGCCGGTAGGTAAGCCGCAGCCAGAGGCACCAAATGTTTCCGTGTAGGGAAAGGTGCTTATCTGAGCCGAGCTTATTTTAGGTATTAAGAGCATCAACAACCCTGTTGATGCAATGCATAATGATTTTAAAAAAGTGTAAACATGTGTCATAATCTATAATTTAATGATGATTTACTTAAAGTTACGCCCTAACAGCTATGGCTCGGCGGTTATTCAGATTAAATGGTTTTATGTCAAGTATTTGACAATTTAATATGCATCAGGATAGTTGGGCTGTCATTGAACTTAAAGGCGTAAAAGAATTTCCAATTGAATCATGAAACTAAATAGTCAAATAACATATATTTGCACCCTCAAATTCGGGCGATTAGCTCAGTTGGTTCAGAGCACCTCGTTTACACCGAGGGGGTCGGGGGTTCGAATCCCTCATCGCCCACAACGCAAAAGGTCCGCGATAGCGGACTTTTTTTATGGATCAAATCGAGCAAAGCACGCTTTAGCGAAGATTTGTGAAATAAAAAAATACGGCGAAGCCGCTTTTGCGTTGGGTACAAGGAAAACCCACCAGGGATCACCGAACGAAGTGAGGTAATCCCCGGTTGGATCTAATCGAGCAAAGCACGCTTTAGCGAAGATTAGTGAATTAAAAAAATACGGCGAAGCCGCTTTTGCGTTGGGTACAAGGGCCCAGAAATGAAGGGTGAGTGTGGGTGGGAGAGTGAGTGAGTGAGTGGTTGGTCCTTCTATGACTGTTTTTTATTGAACTAAGCTTGCGTGTTCCCTCTTTTGGGAGTGTAATTTGAACCAGATGTATTTCGGGAAATCAAAGACCATTTTGAGTATTGAGCCCGTTTTTTGGCGAATTACATGATCAAATAGATTAAACATTATGCAAAACTTAAAGAGAGGAGAATTTCTCAAGAAGCTTGGTCTTTTTGGAGCAGGAGCCATAACCGGAGCAACAATTTTGTCGGCCTGTGGCGAAGGTGCGCCCAAACAGGCACCGGGAATGAAAAGCCCGGAAAGCATGGTCAAAAAGGACAATGAACCGTCGCAGCCTATGGTCGATTGCAGTGAATACAACAATGACCTGAGTCAGGCAGATATGGAATTGAGAAACAATGTGGCCTTTGTGAATAAATCAGAGACTAAAGATCAGAATTGTAAGAACTGCCGTTTCTGGCAACCGGATAAATTCGAAGGTGATTGCGGAGGATGCCAGTTATTTGTCAACGGAGCCGTTAACCCGGGTGGGTGGTGCAAGTCCTGGCAAACGCCCCCAGCTTCTTAATCGAAGGCTTTTTTAAAATGTTTCCAGGCCTCTGACATCTCGTCGGAAAATTCATCCCATTTTTCGCCGGCTTCCTCGCTCGCGTGATCGATTTTTTGATTCACTTCGTGCAGTTTAAGCCTCAGGTCTTTCTTTTTTTCGGTCCAATATTGTGCAGCCTCTTTGGCGCCCAGGTTTAATTGGATGCGGAAAAGGTCAAAGCGTGTCTGGTAATGTTCGATCTGGTCGGCACTGTCAGAAAGAAATTCTTTGGTCTTTTCGTTTCCTTTATCGTATAACTTATCAATCTCCTGACGCGCCTCATGCATGGCCTTTGAGAGGTCTTTTTGCTGGATGTTAAATGCGTCTTCGGCATCGGCTTTCCCCAGTGCCGCCTGTAGTCTTAATTCCTCTAATTTTGTTTTCAAGGCCGTGTAGCTCTCATCGGCGGATTCCTCCCATTCACCCACTACCTGTTTTGTATCATTGACCCATGCTTCGAGTTGCTTCTTTTGAATTTCGAATTCATCCCTGGCTTCAGCAGCACCGAGATGCATTTGCACGTTCAAGTGTTCGGCCTGGGCCTTCCAATTTTTCAGTTTTTCTTTGATCCTATGTTCCATGATTATATTTAGAATTGACTAGGAAGTTACGGTTTATATGGCTGCAAGTCAAGTTAGATTATTAGCCTCTGTGCTGATTTTAATCAGGTTCGTCCATGCATCCGTTTTCAAAGAATAGCGCTAATTTTCAGTTTTAATTGATTAATGGAAGAAAAGATCAAATTAATCTGGGACTTCAGGGGACAGGAAGCAGAGCACTTTGCACGTCACCACGCCATTCATCTGAGGGAATACGCCGAAAAAAATTCGCTGAAATTCAATGAAACGGGCAGTGAAGAATTGACTCCGAACCATCACATTGCATTCCTGGTGGTTCACCAAGACGAAATGATTAGCGTTAGAGATCACCTGAAGCCACATCGAGGTCAACAGGTGTAATATAACAGTAACTATGCTTCTGGTTGTGACCTGACTTTTTACCGATGAAAACTTATCGCGGAATGTGGGAAAACTACTTAGAAAAAAAATGTTTTCACTATCTTTCAATTAAAATTAAATCACTTTTAACAACGCATTATGAAAACCTTGTCTACTGTATTAGTCTCCCTTCTTTTTAGTTCTTTGGCGCTATCCCAGGAAATCATGCACGACCTGACCATTTACTCTGAAGACGGCGAAGAATTCCTTGTTTTCAACGGCGACAGGCAAATAAATGCAGAGTACAGTGCAACCGTGGAAATCAGCAATATCACCGAGGATCAGATCAAACCGCGTATAAAATTCAGAAACGAATCCATCGAAGACCTGACCGGCAGCATTTCAATGGGACTATCCCCAGAAGGAGGACGTGTAGCGGAACGCGCCGTGTGGGTGATCAAGAAAAATAAAAAGGGTGCCTATAAACTTCGATTCGAATCGAAAACCTTGAAATAGGCGAACAGGTGTAAGAAACCACCGATACTTTAATACTGGGTGACTAGGACCCTTTTAATGGCGGTGCCTCCATTTTCCATCTGAACTTTAACAAAATAGACACCTGCACTGAGCCAGCTTGTTTCAATATACGGCTTAAACTGAGGGTTATGTTGCAATGTATGTTGTCCTTTCAGGCAAATTCAAGTTTTTGTGCTCCTGAGCACTATAATTGTGTTAAACTCCCAGATCATCACATTTGTTTTATTATGTACTAATTATCCGCACGAAATTCCCCATACAGTGTATGAATGGTTAACTGCGGTTAGAAATGATTCGAGGGATGTCATTTGCTAACATTAAATTTACTCCGGACTATCCGAATTTTTAATGGTTACAATAAATTGAGAAGGCACATTTTTCTTCTACTGACCTGTTGCCTGGTAATATTGCCTTGTATCCAAGCGCAAAACCCTAAGTATCTGCAATTTGCCGTGAATGAGGGTTTGCCCAGTAACGAGGTGTATCACGTGCTGCAAGACAGTAAGGGCTACCTCTGGTTTTCGACCGACAAAGGGGTGAGTCGCTATGACGGTTATGACTTCACCAATTTCACCACTGACGATGGGTTGACCGACAATACCGTCTTCTTTTCTTATGAAGACGAAGAAGGAAACATTTGGTTTTTGAGTTATTCGCCCCGGCTATGCTATTATGATGGTCAGTCAATAAAAGCCTTTAGGTACAATGCATCAATTGATGGTGAAAACCTGGAACGAAATCCGAAGGTCTCCTTTTACAAGGAAGGCAATGTAGTATATGTCGGCACGAATAACCGGGGTGGCTACGTTATTGATGAAAATGGGAAGCTTAACATGCTGCTTGAAAAGCCGGGAACCAATGTAATTACCGCCGGAAACGGGCATTTGATCTACAAAGTACCCGGGAATGCTGTTAATAACAACGTGCGAAACCAATTGCACGTCTTTGATGAAACGTACGAGTACCCAAGAAGTACAAAGCTGATTTTACGATTGGTTAAGGATGGAGACAAGCTTTATTTCAGCGATGGGAGTAATGTATTTGCCTACGATAACGGACACCTTAAGCACCTCTTAAAAACCAATAAAACCATTGCGAGTTTGTTTATATCAAAAAACAGGTCCCTATGGATATCGACACTTGCTGGTGGCGTTTCGTCTTACAGTCTTTTGAAAGATACCATCCGGCTGAATCAAACATTTTTTAACGGAAAATCTATATCGTGGATTACGGAAGACCATGAGGGTGGTATGTGGTTTACTAGCCTGGACGAAGGCGTATATTACCGAGCACCGAATGCCGGCATGTCGCCAGCGTTTCTAAACGATTTGCCCAAGGAAGAGGTCAGAGAAATTCAAGTTGTATCAAAAGACAAGGCATTTGTTAGCTATGCCGATGGCAGCATCTGGCAGATCGAGGACGGTACCTGCAGAAACCTTCAGATAAAAGCAACCGACCCGGTCAGCCTAACTTATAACCCCATTGCCTGGGATGCCCGACAGTTGCAATTGATCACCGTTGAGACTGTTGGCCGGTACTTTGAGCAAAATAACAATCGCTTGATCTCCCTTTTTGAAAAACTCCGCAACAGGGACTACCCCGATGACCTAAAAATTAAGCCGCAAATTCGACAGATCAAAACCGATGACCTTGGCAGGGTTTGGGTTGGAACGAACGACGGATTGTACGCTTTTAAAGACGGACAACTGACCAACTTTGTTAATTCCAGCAGCGATTCAGCGTCTGGTGATAAAGCTGTTCAGGTGCTTTACAAGATCGACGCAATCGGAATAGACGGAAGTCGCGTTTACGCTTCGGCGGTTGAAGGTTTGAACCGGGTACATGCCAATTTCTTTGAATTTATGGGCAATGAAAATGAATTGCTTTCGAGCAGAATTGACGCCATTGGGTTTATGAATGATGGCAGCTTGCTTTTGGGAAGCCGCGGCCGGGGTTTGATCTTTTACACCGACAATAGTATTTATGTGGTGAATAGGGACAAGGGCTTGGGCAGTAACTTGATCAATGCCATTGAAGTCGATGCTACCAATACTATATGGGTTGGCACGAACAAAGGATTGAACCGACTGATCTACAGTGAGCAGGATGTTGAAGTAAAGCGGGTTTCTTCAGCCGGTGTTTTACCTTCTTCTTATGTCAACAGCTTGGCCAGCCGGGGCGAAGAGCTGTGGATCGGTGGACTCAAGGGATTGGCCATTGTGCACGGTAATGAATTGGCAATAAATCAAATAGCTCCAAAGTTAATCTTGGAAAGATTAACGGTCAATGACGTAAACACAGACATGGATACTACGAAGTCATTTAAATTTGAACAGAATACCTTGTCCTTTCAATACACAGCCATCGGCTTTAAAAGTGGCGGGCAACTGGACTACGAGTACCGAATGAGGGGAATTGATCAACAATTCCGGAAGACCAGAAGCAGAGAAGTGCGCTACAACAAGCTGCCATTCGGCGATTATACCTTTGAAGTCAGGGCCTCAAATGAAGACGGTTACTGGAGCGAGCCTCTTTCTTTCCACTTTACCATTTTGCCCCCATTTTATTTAAGGTGGTATTTTATTGTTTTTACCCTGGGATCTTTCCTGGCCTTTGTTTCCTATGTGATGTTCAGAAGGGAACGGCGATTGCGTGAAAGTTCACTTTTCCTGCAGCGTTCGGCAGAACTGGAATTAAAGGCACTCAGGGCCCAAATGAACCCGCACTTCACCTTCAACACCCTTAGTGCTATTCAGCAGTACATCTTGCAGAACGATTCGGTAAAGGCCAATGATTACTTGTCAAAATTCGCTTCACTGATACGCAAGGTATTGGAAAATTCAAGGCACGGCAGAATCAGGCTTTCAGAAGAACTGGAGAGCCTCGAGATCTACATATCGCTCGAGAAAATGCGATTTCCGGGTAAATTTGATCACCAACTTAAGATCCACCCCGGCATCGATCTGGACGGAATCACCGTGCCACCTGCCCTTATACAACCTTTTGTAGAGAATGCCATTCTGCACGGTATTGCGCACAAAGTAGGTTCTGGTAACATCACCATCGAATTAATTGAATTTAGTGGTGGTGTAAAGTGCATCATTTCCGATGACGGCATCGGACGGGAAAAAGCACAAGAGATAAAGAAAAATAGCCGCAAACACAAGGTTTCCCTTGGCTTGCAAATAACCAAAGATCGTCTTGACCTGTTGAAAGAATCGAGTAAGGATGACTACGGCTTTAAGACCGTAGACTTATATGACAATTCGGGAAAGGCCATTGGCACCAGGGTAGAAATAACCATATCACATTAAACAAATCAAAATGATCAGAACAGTAATTATAGACGACGAAAAAGGAGCGCGAAACGTGATCAGGGAATTGCTGCAGCGCTTGTGTCCGCAGGTGGAAGTAGTGGGCGAGGGCGACTCGGTGGAAAGCGGCTACGACATCATCAATAAAACCGACCCGGACCTGGTATTGTTGGATGTGGAAATGCCGGGCGGCAGTGGTTTTAATATCCTTGAACGCTATGATGAAGTAGACTTCAAGACCATATTCATCACGGCCTACGATCAGTATTCGCTAAAAGCCATCAAGGCCAGTGCACTTGATTACGTGCTAAAGCCCATCGATTCGGCGGAATTGGTCAACGCCATTAAAAAGGCTGATAAGGAAGATAAAAAATCGGAAAACTTTAAGTCCTTGATGGCCAATGTCCAATCGAGTGATGGCATCAAAAAGCTTGCCATAGCTTCAACCGGAAAGATCACCTTTTTGGACATTGAAAGGATTGTGCGCTGCGAAGCCGAAGGTTCATACACCTACATCTTTACCGAGGACGGGGTTAAGCATCTTTCATCCAAACCCATCAAGGAATACGAAGACCTGCTCACCGATCGGTACTTTTTCAGAATCCACCGTTCCCACTTAATTAACCTGCACATGGTGGACCAGTACAAAAAAGGCGAACGCGACGTTGTCACCCTCAAAGACAAGTCTGTCGTTGAAGTTTCTCGCAAAAAGCGCAGCCTTTTTGTCCAGGCCATGGGCAGGGTGTTTTTGTAGAATGAAGATTTCTTACAATATTCTAGGGAGTTTCATGATCTATTAGATTCATCTCATAGGCTAATACGCGAGTTTGTTTCTACGCCTCTTTTGCTTTGGTAATTTGGATATAATATAAATTATAAATCATGAAAAAGAATATATTAAAAGCAACATTTTTGTTTATAGGATTATATCTGATTGGTGCAAATGACGCAAGAGCTCAATTGTATCAAAGTAGTCAAAGTCCATTTGAGAATTTAACAACAAAAAGTAATTCTTCGCATATCGATTGGAAAAAAATAGGCATAGGATTAGATGACCCACATATAATAAGGAAGCTTCAAATTAGAAAAGGTGGTTTTTCAGATGTTTACGACCCGAACTCACCTTATATAGATAATTCCATGGGCATTAGAATGGATTTTGGAATATTGAACCAAGGAACTGGAACTTCTAATTATATCTCTTGGGATATGGCTATTAATGGAGGATCTTACAATATTTATAATGTAAATAATGACCGTGTAGATTTTTCTATTAATTCTATCAATGGTTTCACCGGAATAGGTACTGAAAATGCAAAAGGAAGACTAGATGTGAACAGCGGACATTTAAACTTCGACGATGCATTGTTTGTTGGTGCCAATCACCTACAGTCGCACATGGGTGGCATTATTCACCACCAATACAGTAATTATGCTTGGCAAGAAGTTGCTCAAAATACCGCTGATCTTGACAATTCTTCTCTTAGATTTCATTTTACCAATCGATCTAACGTTGGTGAATTAATTAGGCCAGATGTATTGACTATTCACTCTCTTGGAAGAGTCGGAATCAATACAGCTAATCCAACTTCTGCTCTCGAAGTTAAAGGCGCGGTTAAAATTAATCAAGGTACCATTAATACATGGACTGACGCACATTGGTCTGAAAGAATCTATATGCCTATTGGTGGTGCCATAGTCACTGATGCACCCTCAAATGTTAGTCAAAGGCATTTAGGTTTTGGAATGACTAATGAAGGTTGGTATTTTATAACAGGAGACGACCAACTTGGTCAAGATAACAACCCTGTAAAGTATGCAGCAGTTCTGGAAACGGATGGAAAATTTACAACCAGAGAAGTTGTTGTTTCATTGGTGGATCATGGAGCATGGCCAGATTACGTATTTAATGAAGATTATAAATTAAAAAGTTTACAAGAGGTAGAAAAGTACATTGAAATCAATGGTCATTTGCCAGAAGTCCCATCTGCGGATAAAATATCAGAAGATGGAATTAATCTGGGAGAAATGAATGCCCTTTTATTGAAGAAATTAGAGGAATTGACGTTGCACGTTATACAGCAAAGTAAGGAGATCGAGAAGCTTAAGACTCAGCATTGAGCAATATTTTAAATCCACATCAACCAAAATTTTCCATTATGATTTCAAAGAAAAATTTATTAAGTGTTTTATTGTTTGTTAGTTTCTGTGGTCAATTATTGGCACAGGGGAATCAAAGTAAAATAAATGAATTCGTTCGCTTAAATGCTAATAAAAAATTCGAATTAGATGGTCAACCTTTTTATCCCATGGTGTTGAACTATGGGGTTCGCTCTGTATTGAATGATGACATTAATAGTCCTGCTTTCAATCAAATATATCCAGCTAGGGGATATGATATTTGGTGTTATGACGCCGCTGTTTGTCACAATGCTTTGGTGCAGGATTTTGAGCAAATTATCGATTTAGGTTTTAATACCATACGGTTTTCTATTGGAGTAGATAGAAAAAATGCTGACACATCGAATATTGGTATTTCTGCAGGTCAACATAGTTTTTATACCGGTGAAAATGTACTCGAAGGTACTATGGTTCTAAAAAGTAACTACACCTACCCTAAATATGACGTCAACACTTCTGTAGATAGAATTTTCATTTTCCAACAAATTGAACAAGTATTAAATGCTATAGATATAGCAAGTGCAAATAAAAATAAGCCATTAAAAGTGATTTTACTTACTGGGGGTAAATACTGTGATGGCATTGGTATACGCACAGAGTACCAAAACTATTTATTTGAGTTAGCCAATTATTTTAAAAATGATGCAACAATCATGGCTTTTGATATATTTAATGAACCGACATATGCAATTCATTCTTATAAAGGAAGTCATACTAAAGCAGATATATGTGAATTGACAAAAGGGTGGTATGATGCTATTCACTGGGCAACTTCAAATCAGTTTGTTACTATAGGATTAGTTGGGAATGAGGATGTATGGGAGTGGGATCCAGGCATTGTACATGTTGATTTCCATTCATTTCATTTATATGAGCCACCCGGCACTCGAATTAGTGATCCAACAGGCTCAGAATCATATAAATCAAGGATAAAATGGATAAGTGATAACATTAAAAAACCTTGGATAATTGGAGAAACAGGTTTTCGGGCCAGTTTATGTCCAGCTCCAAATCCTTCGTTGATGCCACAATACGGTTCTCTACAAGAACAAGCTGACTTTGCTGAAATGAGTTTGAACAACACGAGAGATTGTGCAGCCGCTGGTTACTCTTGGTGGGAATATTCCGATAATGGTGATGAACAAATGGGTTTAACTCATACTAATTCTCCTTGCAATAATTTTGGTCAAACTTCACCATTTCAATTGAAACCGGTGGCTAATAAATTTAATTCATCGAATTTTAGTCCATGGTTAGTAAACAATTCTGGGTGTTATTATCCATTTAACTATTACACTTTTGATCAGAAATATTCAAATACAGTTTCAATTTCGGGCAGAGTTGTAGATGATATGGGAAACCCGCTGAAAGGAGTTGTTGTAAGAAATGTATCTAATATAGGAAGAGGGAAGACTAAAACCTCAACGACTTTTACAAACAATAACGGTGAGTATACTATATACACACCTTTATCATCTGTTCCAGCAACTAGCCCAGGATTTCAATTTCCACTTTCGTTTGGTGGTCTCGCACTCCATACTGTTTCCACTTCAAATTCTCTATATAATGGGTATAATTTTATAGTAAACGATGTGATTATGTATAACAGAACTGACCCCAATTTGATTTTAGCACTAACGATGAAATCTGTTAATAATGGAAGTGCAATTAATAACCCAAAATTAGCCTGGAATGTCACATATGATGATTTGATCATGGAATCTAATTCTATTGGTAGTGTTCAAGCACAGAATAAAATAGTTCTTAAGCCGGGTTCTCATTTAAAACTTAATTCTGAAGCCTATTTATATATTAGACCATATGAATGTAATGATGGTTTAAATGGAATTGGAGTCAACGCTAGAAGAAAAAAAGAAGAAATAGAAGACAAAAGTGTTAACTCGATAATCAAAATCTACCCCAACCCCTCCTCCGGAGAATTCCGGGTGCAGGGATTGACTAGCGAAGCCAACGTATTGGTACTTAGCCCGCTGGGTGAAGTAGTCTTTCAACGGGCAAACTTTACCAACGGCACAATTGATCTTTCCAATCGAGCCAATGGCATGTACATTGTTCAAGTGAGCCAGGGTGATGAAGTATTCACTTCAAAATTGATTAAGAAGTAATTCTTAGACAAGCCCTAGGTTTTCTTGGTTTCAGGTACCGCGCGGATAGTGATCTGCGCGGTATTTTTTTACCTTCCCCCTCGCTGCAACCACTTAATCAGTCGATCAGGGCGCCATTTAAAAACAAAGCCCTAATTTTGCGGCACTGCATGCGCATGTGGTGAAACTGGTAGACACGCGGTCCTCAGAAGGCCGTGCCCTCAGGGCGTGGAGGTTCGACTCCTCTCATGCGCACAATTTTCCCCGCTCTTTCGTCGACTTTCTGAATAGGTCAACTGGTAAGGTATTGCCGGGTTCCCAACAGCATATTTTCAATACAGACCTTGGAGAGTTCTTAATTTAAACTATTTTAACACCTCATTTGGCAATCATGAAATCAGAATTAAAAAGAAAGCTCGACTTATTCATTGTCGACGACGATGCCCTTTCGGTAAGTGTTTTAGGGGATTACCTCAAGAAAAAGATCGGTTCTAACCTCGAAGTACACGAATTCGATACGGGCGAGACATGCCTTGCTAAAATTGCTGAACGGACTCCACACATTGTGGTACTTGACTACCACCTCGATTCAAAGACACAGACCGCTGCCAACGGCATTGACATTTTAAAAAAGATCATGGCTCATCACCCTGAAGTAACGGTGATTATGCTTTCGGGGCAAGCCAAGATCGATATTGCTATTGAGACCATGCGCCTGGGTGCAAGGGATTACGTGGTCAAAGGGGAAACGGCCAGCCTACATGTTTCGCAGATCATAAAAAGCATAGTCGAAGCAGAGAATCAAGCCGACGAACTAAGAAACTACAAAGTCGGGTTTTGGATTGCAATTGGTATCATGATCTTGTTGACCATAGGTGTAATTGTGCTTTACACCTTTTTTCCCGAACATACCAAGCACCTACCGATGTAGTTAACACGTAATTAATAGGCTCAAATAAATTGATTTGGAAAGTATAACATCATTAGAATTTCTTAAAGATTTTACCGAGGGTGATGAAGAACGGATAAATAAATACGTGGGAATGTATTTGTCTTCGGCCGAAGAAAATGCCAAGGAGTTTAAAAAACTAATGGATGAACAAAGATTGGACGAACTCAGGTCAATTGTTCATTCCATGAAACCTCATTTTGACTTTATGGGAATGAAGACAGCCCGTGCATTGGCAGAAACCATCGAAGCTTCAATCATTGAAAATACTTCAATCGAATCATTGCCGGAAAAGGTTAGTGAATTGATTGCCATGATCGAACAATCACTGGTCGAATTGCGTCACTAGGGCAATCAAGGTAAATAATGGCTGTCAGAAATAATATTTCATCTCAAGAAAACTTCTTAGGCCACTTTTTCCATGCACATCCGGTACCGTTCCATGGCTTCATTGAAGAACTGCCTGATTTCATTAACCGATTTTCCTTTTGCTTTTAATACGGCTCCTTTCCATTGGTCAGTTAACCAACTTCCCTTTTTCAAGCTGGAAAAACCTTTGGTATCTGTCATCTCTGGACCGTGCCAGCCACTGACATAGAAGTAAGGCTGTTTGATCATGGAATCGGCCATGGCTAAGCCAATACCTAAGCTGTCCATTTCTCCCATCCACAATAAGCTGCCACTGTCAAAGTGGTGAGGCCAGACCCGGACTTCTACAGGTTCGTTGTGATTCATGGCTATTTCGGACAGGACATTGTGCGCGATTGAGCGTAATTCGGCATGCTCTTTCAAAGCAACTTCATCCCGGTAAGGGAATACATAATCCTGATTGACATCGTCATAAGGCAATTCGTAATGTAAGTTGAATTCGTAGGGATGTTCATACAACAAGTCTCTGAAAACTTCTGAGATCCATTTGATGTTATCTCCGTGCCTGGTCTGCGAGAGTGGAACCTTCGCCAGAACCATTTCTTTACGACGAAATTCAATACTGAAATCCTTGAGTGACAGCGCCATGTGCAAACCGTCATCTCTGAGGGACCTGCTCAACAGGGATTTAGTGCTGTTGTCCCACGCCAGGTTAGTATGACTGTCGTCGTTCTCTTTGGTCAAAAAACTGATACTGGCTGCTGCCAGGTACTGTGCGGCTATATGTAGGTTCTTTGTCATTTGCTTAGGAATTTGAATCAAAGTTAATGGCAAGTACTTTGCCTATTTCTACCATTTATTTGTCAATTCTACCGTTTGTCAATTGGCACAATTCTAAACCACCTTTACACCTTTCCAAAAGGCTACGTAACCTTTAATGTTTTCGGCCAATTCAGAAGCTTCGGGGTAATACCAGGCGGCATCCTGATTGCTTGCGCCATCCACCTCGAGGGTGTAGTAAGAGGCCGTTCCTTTCCACGGGCATACCGTATGAGTAGATGATTCCTTGAAGTGCTCTTGTTTGATCGACGAAGGCGGAAAATAGTGATTTCCTTCAACTACAATGGTATCGTCACTTTCGGCCAGGACCTGGTCATTCCATATTGCTTTCATAATTTGCTGTTGTTAGTTGATTAAAGGTTAGAAATTCATACTTATCTCAATGTCAATCCGTTGACATATGTGTTTTTTCAAGCAGGAAATCAGTGAATAAGTTTCTGCTGTCGGTAAATTCCTTAATGAGCTTCAAGCCCGAGCCTGCGATAATTGTTAGAAGACGATCTTTATCGTACTTCCTTGAAATCTCCGTGTGAATCAATTCACCTTCTTCGAAGTGAAAGGATTTACCAAGGGCCTCGATCCGCACCTCTTGGTCCTTGATAGATCGCAAATAACTCCGTGCCTCTCCCTCCAATTCATCATATTCAGGAAGATGTTCGAAGCTGATAATATCAAAGTTTCCACCAAGTTCATTGTTAATCCTTGCCAGAAGGTTCAGGTTAAAACGACTGGTCACGCCTTTTGAATCGTTGTAGGCAGGAAGTATGATCTCTGAAGATTTGATCAGGTCGAGTCCCAAAAGGATCATGTCACCGGGCTTCAACGTTTGTGAGAGTTGTTTAATGAATGAGGTGGCCTGGCCTTGGTTCAGGTTTCCGATGTTCGATCCCAGGAATAGCACAATTTTACGTCGATCGCCCTTGAGATGGGAAAGAACGTCAAAATATTCCCCTTGCATGGGTGCCAGTTCTATGCCGGGAACCTCGCGATTGAATCGGTCAACCACGATATTCAGGGTATTCTGTGAGATGTCGATGGGTCTAAAACGTACGTTTCCTTTTTTCTGCAGGGGCTCGAGTAAAAAAGCTGCCTTGTGACCATCACCGGCGCCTAGTTCTATGATGTCACAGGCATGGTCATTAATATTAAAAGAACGTAAAATTTCGTCTCGCTGTTCCCTGAAGATCTCGTTCTCTGCTTCGGTAAGATAGTATTCGGGAAGCTGAGTGATCTGAACAAAGAGTTCGTCTCCAATTTCATCGTAAAAATATTTAGATGATAATTGCTTGGGGGTTTTTTGAAGCCCCTGTTCCACATGGTCGGCGAATTCCTTATCACCGATGGTCACTTCGCCAGTCTGATTCCTGAGTATTGCCATTGATAATGAGGATGAAAAAAATTTCTGTAAGAACTGCGGCTATGTCCCTTTGATGTTGCCACTGAGGAACCCCGAAGTACCATTTGGTTTACCATGAATTTACCGTTGTATTCGCCCAGGGCGCCTTTTTTGATCTTGTACCCCGGGTAGGGTAGGTAAGCGCTCCCGGTCCATTCCCAGCGTGTTCCCCAGGAAAGTTCTTTGGAGGCCGCTTCCCATTCAAATTCTGTTGGCAAACGCATCTTTTTCCAGGTAGCATAGGCGTTAGCTTCGTAATAACTGACATGGCCTAAAATGGCTTTTAAATCCATTTTTTTAAGTCCTGCCAACGTAAACTGAAACCACTTTCCATCAATGTTCTTCCAATAAAGCGGAGACTTGATCTTGTTGTCAAGGACCCATGTCCAGCCTTCGTCGAGCCAGAACCTGAAATCATTATATCCACCGTCATTTAAGAATTCCAGGTATTCTCCATTAGTGACAAGGCTGCGGGATAGTTTACAGTCCTGAATGAAGACCTTGTGCCTGCCGCGCTCATTGTCGAAATGAAAGGTCTTTCCCCTATAGCCGATGTTGCGAAGGCCGGCGTTAAGGGTCAACCAACCATTCTCATTATTGCGGTCGGTCAGTAAATTCAAATCTTCCTTGTAAACAGGCATGGTCGGATTTTGCCATAATAGGTATTTAAGGTCTGTCAGTAATAATTCCTGATGTTGCTGCTCATGATTAATCCCAAGCTCCAAGACTGAAATTACCTCTGTTGACGGTTTTTCCTGTTTTAGGAGAGACTCTATGGCTAAATTCACGTGATGGCGGTATTCGAGCACCTGATCAATTCCGGGCCTTGAAATCATGCCCCGCTTGTGGCGTTCAGTGCGCTTGCCCACATTGTTGTAGTAACTGTTGAAGAGGTAGGTAAAATCATTGCTGAATACGTTGTATGCCGGGGCGTGTTTCTTTAGGATAAATTCTTCAAAAAACCAGGTGGTATGCGCCAGGTGCCACTTCACAGGACTGGCAAAGACAGCCGGCTGAATCACAAAGTCCTCGACTGTCAGATGTTGGCAGAGCTCCGTGGATCGACTTCTGACATCCAGGTACTTTTTAATGATGGACGAGGTGCTGTTCTGCATTGATGGACTAAAATTCGGTTCCGAAGTTGACTTGTCTTGTCTTCTTTTTGACATTTAAGGAAAAGTAAGATTTTAACGTAACTTTATACTGGCACCGAAAACAATTTCAAAACCATTCTCAGAATCCTAATGAAGAAACTTCTGATCGCGGTAATCGCACTACCGCTGATGTCATTGGCACAGCAGGCAAAAGATTATTCAGTTCTACTTACGGCAACGGTTACCACCAACCCGCCGTCTATTGTGCTGAAATGGCCCCAAAGTACTTCTCAGTCTTACACCGTTTACAGAAAATTAAAGTCATCCAATTCCTTCGGTTCAGCACTGGCCAATTTATCGGCCAGCGATTCGATTTTTATCGACACAGCAGTATCTGTCGGTGAGTCATACGAGTACCGGTTGCGAAAGCAGGGAAGTAATTACTGGGGATATGGCTACATTCATGCAGGCATAGAAGCCCCACCGCAGGAAATAAAGGGAAAGCTGATTCTATTGGTAGACAGTGCTGTTGCAATGCCTCTTTCTGCCGAATTGGATCGTTTTGTCAATGATCTCGACGGCGAAGGTTGGGCGGTATTGCGCCATGAAGTTCCATCAAGCTCGAAGGTGGCTGATGTTAAATCACTTATTCTGAGTGATTATGCACTTGACCAAACCAATACCAAGGCCGTGGTCATTGTTGGTCATGTGGCGGTTCCTTATAGTGGCAACCTCGCCCCGGACGGCCACAATAATCATGTGGGTGCCTGGCCGGCCGATCTTTACTACGGCGAACTCAATGGTTCGTGGACCGACAATTTCGTCAATAATACAACGGCTTCGGACAGCCGGAATCACAACATACCGGGCGACGGAAAATTTGACAATACTTCATTTCCTTCTTCCGTGGAATTGCAAGTAGGAAGGATTGACCTGTCTGACATGCCGGCATTTTCGCTGAGTGAAATAGACTTGCTCAAACGCTATTTTGACAAGAATCACGCCTACCGCACCAAGAAATTTGAAGCAGTTCAACGAGCCGTTATTGATGATAACTTCGGTGGCTTCAGTGGAGAAGCCTTTGCAGCCTCGGCCTGGAAGTCATTTGCGCCGATGGTAGGCCCCGATAGCATCATTGCCGGCGATTATTTTACCTTGACCCGCGACAAATCGTACATCTGGAGCTACGGCTGTGGAGGGGGAAGCTTTACCAGTGCAGGCGGAATTGGAAACACCAATAATTTCGCCGCTGATTCTTTACAAAGCATTTTTACGGCACTTTTTGGATCGTATTTTGGGGATTGGGACCGTCAGAACAACTTTTTACGTGCGCCACTTGCTCAGGGCTTGACACTAACAAACGCATGGTCGGGCAGACCTCACTGGCATTTTCACCACATGGGCCTGGGAGAAAACATAGGTTACAGCATGTTGCTAGCCTCCAACAATGGGCCCTATGAGAGTAACTACGCGAGCGGTTTTGTACACATTGGTTTTATGGGGGATCCCACACTGAAACTCCACATTATTTTCCCACCTTCCAATTTACAAGCGGTGGAAGCCAGTAACAAAGTGGATCTGACCTGGACGGCTTCTGCAGAGAATGTTCTTGGATATCACATCTACAGGAAAAAGTCCTTCACCGACCTTTATGAAAGGGTAAATTCCGAAATCATAACAGGTACTTCTTACACTGATGATCCCGACCAGGTTGGCGAGTATTTTTATTCGGTCAGGGCAATTAAATTGCAAGAGGGCTTTAGTGGTTCTTATTATAATTTAAGCACGGGTAGCGGAACATCAATCACTACAGAATACACAGGCCTAGAGAAAAACCTCAGGTCTCTTGAAATTGATGTATTTCCCAATCCGAACCAAGGTTCTTTTACACTTGAGTTGAATACCTCCCGTGCAAGTCGACTAGATGTGACCCTAATGAGTATTGACGGCCGTATTGTAGAAAGCAGAAAAACCAATATAGAGGCCGGAAAAACAACTCTGTTTTATGAGCATGAAGATTTGAAATCGGGACTTTATCTATTGCGGATTTCGACAGAATTAGTAATCGAGACCCGAAAGGTCATTGTCAGGTAGATCTATAACTTGCTCTTGGCATGGTCTAATCCCATTGCAATCCAACGCATAAGGTCTTCTTCATTTTGAAGGGAATCCTGATTGACGTAAACAAAGTCCTTCATTTCTTTACCCGTAAAATCCATGGGTCGTACGCCATTTTCACTTAGAACCGAATGATGGTCTGCGCTTAAGTATCGAGCACAGAGTTCATCTTTGACAATTCCAACCGTCATTTTTCCGCGATAAAGAAAAGTGATTCCACCGAACATTTTCTTTTCTTCAACTTCGGTGCCCAACTTCTCTAAAATGGAGCGAATTCTGAGGGCTAAGTTTTCGTCGTAAGCCATAAGTTGTATCAAATAGGCGAAATGAGCTGAAAATAAATGAAAATGACCAGCCTGAATACCACAAATGCCCAGAAAATCCAAAGTTTTTTTGACCATGCCACCAGAAGGCAGAACACGACGGCCGAAGCTCTTATGTAGGTCAAGACGTCAAAACCAAATTCCATGATCATGTTTAAAAATACAAAAAGTGCCAATAAAGAAAAGATCATGCCCATTCGTTCTAGAAAGTAAGATTCGATGTCGCGGTTATCCTCCGGTGTATAAACAGAACTCATTAGTAGAAAAACCAGTGGAGCCGTTAGTCGCGCCAGGAAGTGGAGGTAATCCACAAAGAGTTCCTCTAAAATGTCATAGAGGAAGTAGAAATTGGAAAAAGCAAGTTCCAGCAGTAAGATGCCGGTTACCAGGTGGGGCCAATAGCGCCTGTCCTTCTTGAGGTAATCCCTCCAGTGCATGACCAGTTCACCAATGGCGATGCCGTAGATTAGTAGGGGCATGAAGGCGAAGAATTCGTCTTTGCTCATGGATTAAATATATAGCCTAATATCTAAAGTCAAAAGTTTACTTTGAATGCAAGAAGAGTTAATCAGGGAAAATTGATCAAGAGAAGGGGGGTAGTCTTGTCTGTAATTAAGGAATACTGGTGGCTTGGCAATGGTAATCAGTTCTGTTTTTTATAGATCTATAGTTCATGGTTGGTGGTATTTTGATATTAGTTAGAGTAGAGCTCAGAGCTCAAAAATCAAGAATCATAGATTCCCCTACGAGGATAATAAATAGATTAGACCATAACCCCCTAATCCACTATTTCATATATCACCAAAGCTGTCTATATTTGCCGCCCTGCTTTTTTGCAGGACGGTAACAAGGGGCATTAGCTCAGCTGGTTTAGAGCACTACCTTGACAGGGTAGGGGTCACTGGTTCGACTCCAGTATGTCCCACAAGGCAAAATCCTGATCTCGCGATCAGGATTTTTTTATGGAGTAAAGTGAGCATTGCTTGCAATAGCGAACGCCTACTACATAAAAAAACCAAACGAAGTTTGGATTTTGGCTTGGGTACAAGGGTCCAATGTCCTGGAGAGCCGAGGATGCGAAGCACCGGAGGCACTCCAGTATGTCCCACGGATGAAGTGTGAGTGTGGGTGTGAGAGTGAGTGAACAAAATTCTCACTCCCCATTCCATTCCACTGTTCACTCCCACCGGCACTGACACTGACACTTTCTCGGCACTGCCACCTCATTTATTGGGCTTTTCAGCCCGTTTATTATTCCACGTGCTTAAGGTCTTTTTCCGTTGTTCGGATGATGCGATAAATGGAAAACCCGGTAAAAAAAGCGAAAAGGAAAACTTCAAGTGCTTTGGGCACCGGTATCAGAAGTCCGGTCATCGCTATTGCGGTAAGGATCAGTCCCCATCGCAAAAACCCGGCAGCAGCATGGACTTGAGCAAACGCCCAGTTTTTCTGAGACTTCATGGATTGCGGACTGCGGTATCCGTAAAAACCATTCATTTTAGTTGGAGGGAAAAGCGCCAATAACAGGCCTATCATAACAAAAATAGGTCCGATAGTGATCAGGCCAATAAACAGGGCACTGTCAATATTCAACCCCGACATCAACCAGCAAGTGAAGAGAAAGAAATTACTTCAGTTTCCTCACCACATTGAAGCAGCGATCGGGGTAGACCTCTGTTTTCAATAAGTTGAGAATGAGTTCCTGTCGACTTTTGGCCAAGGTAATTTGTTCACCTTTAGACCCATCGAGGTTTCTACGATGGACGGCACCATTGCTGTACCACAAATAATCTCTGAAACCCTGGCGTACATTTTTTGGTTCCGTGCTTTCGTCGATCGAGAACTTGTCATTCATAAAATCTACGTTTGAACCATCGGGTACAATGGTCTCCGTGATAATATTCTTTAAGCCTTTGTTCTCAAAGATCTCACAAACACACATGCCTTTGTACTCTATATCATCAATTTCAAGGCTGGTCATCCAGTCAATTTTCCAGGCGTTGTCGTATTTGCGAAAGATAAGTTCGACATACCTGCGCCCTTTACTGATCATGCGGTCGTTTTCAAATAGCTCGTAATCGCTGTAGTACTTGGCATAGGCTAAAGTACCACGGACTTTGACATCGTCCAGAGGGCCCAATTTACGGTCAATGGATAATTCACTGGCCTTCAACTGACTTAGATAGGCCTGAATGGTCTTGAAATCATATGATTCGACCTTCACAATGTTCATGACATTGATGATCTTGGCATCATATCGAAAGCTATTGCTGATATACGAGGTAGCTTCGGGTGCCGCTGCTGCTCCTTCAGACCTTAGTTTTTGTACGGCTTTTGTAAAAGACATAATGATTTCTCTGATCTTGTCTTCTTCGGTTTGCGCTTGTATGTTAAAAATGACCAATGTCAGGAGTGAAACAAACAATACTTTTAGCTTATTCATGGTGAATTGATTTTCTTTGAGGGGCTAAATTAAAAATTATTCCATCGGCTCGATGCGAACCCAAGGTCGTTAATGCGTTAAGTCGTACTTTTCGACTACTTTTCATCCATTATGGACACCCTTTCTCACATTAGCGATTTTTTTGATGCCTACCTGATTCTTCTTGTTGTAGTAGGCATTATTGCTACTATTTTCACCAATAAACTCAGCCCTTCAAGTGCCTTTTTATTGGGAACCCTGATCTTGATCATGGGTGGGGCAGAAAACGTTCAAGGCCTGCTTGCTTCATTTTCGAACATGCAGGTAATTACCATCTTTATCCTCATTTTTATTACCGTCGCCATCAGGCATAACACGAATGTCGATGCCCTATTTGACAAATGGTTTAAAAGAGCCGACAGCCCCGGTGTTTTTATGACGAAGTTGTCGGTGACGGTTGCCGTTCTCTCTTCTTTTTTGAATAACACACCCATTGTAGCCATGCTCATGAGTAATGTTCAGCAATGGGCCAGGCAAAATGACATCTCGCCTTCGAAGTTTCTGATCCCATTGTCATATGCAGCCATACTTGGTGGAATGATCACGGTTATAGGTACCTCAACAAACCTGGTATTGATGGGCTTGTTGAGCTCTAACGGCGAAGGTCTTTTAAGCTTTATGGACTTCTTTGTTGTGGGCGGGACGGTCTGTTTATTTGGGATTTTATTTCAGGTGCTTTTTGTTAGGCGATTGTTGCCCGATCGGGTCATAGCAATGAAGCAGTTCAGTGAGAACAGAGGTCAATACATCCATGAAGTCGAGCTCGAGGATGGGAATGATCTGGAAGGCGTGACAGTCGTCGATGCAGGTCTCAAGAATCTGAAAGGTATTTACTTAATCGAAATTTCGAGGAATGGTGAAGTCATAACTCCAATTGAACCAAGCACGGTGCTTCAAAAAGGCGATCATCTTTATTTTGCCGGTGATACCGAACGCTTGGTGCGTTTCGTTGAAAATCAAAAGGGAATTAAATTACCTTCTGAGGAAAAACTCGACAAGGTAGGGGCCGGAAGTATCGTAGAGGTCATCGTTTCAGCCAATAGTAAATTGGCCGGAGTCATGGTTAAAGACAGCCATTTCCGTCAGAACTATAATGCTTCCATCATCGGTATACACCGCAATGGAGAGAAAGTAAGTGGTAAGATCGGTTATGTTAAGATAAAAAGCGGCGACCTGTTACTCTTGCTGGCAGGGAATGATTTTGAGCATCGAATCAAGGAAGACAAGGATCTTTACCTCCTTACCAATATCCGCGAGAGCTTCAAGAAACCATTGGTTCGAAGAAAACCGGTTTACTATTTCTTACAGGCCCTGGTGGCCGGAGCCTTGTTTACAGGATATTTTGATTTTTTCTTTTCCCTGGTGCTGTCACTTTTTCTACTAGTATGGTTCGGATTTCTGACCGTTGATTCCATTAAGAGCAATTTTAATTTCGATCTGCTGATTGTTTTGGCTTGTTCATTGACCTTGGGAAAGGTTTTTATTGAATCTGGCGCAGCCGACCTGGTCTCAGACCAATTTTTGCGTTTTATACCTAAAAATGACGTCAAGATATTGATCACAGCACTCTTTGCTTTTACCGTTCTGCTTACTTCGTTGGTGACAAATGTGGCTGCGGTTTCCATCGCTTTCCCAATCGCTTACTCCCTGGCACATCAAATGACCATGTCTGGTGATGCCTTTTACCTGACCATTGCTTTTGGCGCGTCTGCTGCCTTTTTGACCCCGATGGGTTATCAGACCAATATGATGGTCTATGGTCCCGGAGGTTACAAAGGCACCGATTTTCTCAGGGCAGGTCTGCCGATGCTGTTGGTCTATGGAATAACTTCATTGATTATGATTTTTTGGTGGTTTGAATTATGAAAGAATTGAAATATGTGACGGCAGATGAAGCCGTAAAGAACATTAAATCGGGTGACCGAGTTTTTTTGCACAGCGCAGCTGCTACCCCTCAGCATTTAGTAAATGCCCTGACTGCCAGGGGAAATGAATTGCATGGGGTCGAACTCATTGGAATTCACACCGAAGGACTGGCCCCTTACCTGGAACCGCAATACGATGATTCCTTCAACGTGAACACCTTTTTTGTCGGCCCCAATACCAGAAAGGCCATTACCGAAGGACTGGCGAATTATATTCCCATGTTCTTGAGTGAGATTCCTGATCTTTTTCGTTCCGGAATGATGCCTTTGGACGTTGCCTTGGTTCAGGTTAGTCCACCCGACAAACACGGTTATTGTTCTACCGGTGTGGCTGTTGACGTCACGAATGCAGCGATCGACACAGCAAAACATGTCATTGCACAAGTAAATGAAAACATGCCCAGGGTTCACGGAAACGGTATAATCCATGTTTCTTCCATGGATGCCCTGGTTGAATGCCACGATCCGCTTTTCGAACTAGAAGCTAAACCCCCGACACCAACGGAACTCACCATCGGAAATTTCATTGCGGAATTGGTGGATGATGGCGCAACCCTGCAGACGGGCATCGGAGGCATTCCGAATGCGGCCTTACATGCCCTGAAAGGACATAAAGATCTGGGAATGCATACCGAAATGTTTTCTGACGGAATCATGGAATTGGTGGAATGCGGTGCGTTGACAGGCAGAAAAAAGGTTCGGCAATGGGGCAAGATTGTTTCTGGATTTTGCATCGGGTCCAGAAAATTATATGACTTCATCGATGACAATCCTGTGGTCGAAATGCGCGATATTTCTTACGTCAACGACACGGCCGTGATCCGAACCAATCCGAAAGTGACATCAATAAACAGTGCCATCGAAGTAGACTTATTTGGACAGGTTTGTGCCGACAGTATAGGAACCAGGCAATATTCAGGCGTTGGCGGGCAGGTCGATTTTATAAGAGGTGCATCCCTTTCACCGGGGGGGAAACCAATTATCGCACTTAATTCAACGACCAAATACGGAGATTCAAAGATTGTGTCCCAGTTAAAACCCGGGGCTAGTGTTACCACGAGCCGGGCGCACGTTCATTATGTTGTAACCGAATACGGTGTGGCTTACCTTTACGGGAAGAATTTGAGAGAAAGGGCCTCTGCCCTTATTGAGATTTCTCACCCAAAGCACAGGGAAAAATTAGAAGAGGCTGCTTTTGCAATATTCAAAAGGCACTGACTTAGAAACCACCGATGTACCCGATGCTGATATAAGGAAAGCCCGAAGGGTATATTTCTGCAGAATTGGGATTGTTCTGAAGAACGTTGAACAGCACCTGGACGATAAACGAACCTCTGCCTGCTTGGGAACGAAAGCCTCCGCCAACGAATAAAAATGGCACTGCCGTCCTTGAATTATTTTTTACCAAAGGGTTTTGACTTTCGAACTGAAAGATCTTATCATAGCTCTCGACCATGTATTCCACGTGGGCATAGACCTTGGGAATAATAATGTACCTCGTGAATACCCTTCCCAGGTAATTGTTATAGGTGAACTTGCTGCCACTCGTGTAACTGCCTTGGCCCCATCGATAGCCAATTCCAATACCTGTCGATAATTTCTCTGTCATTTTGAATCCGACCATGGGTTCTATTAGCACTGAAGAAGAAAAAGAGCCCAATGACACTCCAAAGGTTCCGCCCACGTACATCTTATCTTTGAGCGAAGATGACTTCTTAGGTTCTTTTTGCTTTTTAGCTTGGTAATTGGGGTCTACGTAATTCGTGTCCTGTGAGACAGCAACTGAAAAAAAGCAGAGCGTAAGGGCAGATAAAAAGATTCGTATCATGGAAATATTGTTTTTATAAAAATAACAAAAGGGCTTTTTGATCAGGCATTGTTCCTCTGATTAAGAAATTTACCAATGAGCAGGGCAACCAGCACCGTCATGTAAAATTGCCCGATCAAAGTAATGAATACCGCCAGAGATTTAGCTGCTTCTGTTTGGGGGAGAACATCGCCGTATCCAAGGGTGGACATGGTGACGTAGGAATAATAGCTATAGTCAATGATGCGTGAAGAAACAGGGATGTTGTAAGATTCAGGTACGGAATTATGCAGAAACCAGCAAAGGATGGATGACATGATACCGATCATCATGTAGCCCGAAATGGATGCATAAATGGTGCTTTCATCTACAACCTTACTCTTAAAGATTTTTCGGATCAGATGAATGGTGATAAAAATAAACAACACGAAATGCGAAGCCCGCTCCAACTCACCCGCCAATCGCAGTTCGGGAAAAATAAACGAAACCCAGAGAGACAAAATACTCACAAAGATAAGTAGGAAGGAAAGTAGGCGAAATCGTTCGTGGTAAAGAAAATAGAAAGCTGATAGGTCAATAACGGATAGAACAAGGACGTCGATTATATGAATGGAAGTTACCACTCCAATAATCGGAGAGAGTCCCAGCCAAAAGGCCATAGAAAGGAGAAATATCAGATAAGAATAAGTTTGGAAAAAGCGATCAAGCTTTGCTATCAAGATTCAATGGGTTATGTGAAAATTAAGCCCCTCAACGCAACATTAGGAATGAAACGCCCAGGCCAACAGAAAATATTCCACCCGTATTGGTATTCAACAAAACGTTATAAAATGTATGGTTGTAAAAGGAGTGGGTGTACATACCCGTCAGGTTCATTCCAAGCCCGGATTCTCCAAATACCAAATGCAGTCCGGCCTCGGCACCGGCAGCAAAGTCCCATGCCGTATTTACCCTGTTCGAAAGCGCTGAAATGTTCAATTCCTGTTCGGTGTAAATAGTACCCACATTGAAACCAATGTATGGCATGAAATTTGCGTCTTTGATGAAATAATAATCAAAGGATGCCAGAATGGGAGTGACGTACAAATACCTTACTTGCAGGGCATTGATGTCTGAATTCGTCCTGCCGGTTTGTTCATCATAATAGGGGAATGTGCTTCTGGCTGTCTTTTTATAAAAACCTACCCAATCGATCGAAAGTCCCATGCCAATGTGATCATTGCTCTCAAGAAAGCGGGTAAAGTTTAACCCACCGCCGCGATAAGCCGGGTCGGGAGTGAATTGCTCGAAGTCACCGGTTGCCTGCCCAAAATTGTAGTGCAGGGTTAAGATCATGTCTTGTGCCTTGCCAACAAAAGACAAAACAAAAAAGCTAATAACAAGGATGCTTATTCTTTTCATGGCCTCAATTTTTTAAGTAAGGTGATTGCTCGAATCCTTGAGAGATAGCGGCTTGAAGTCTGCTGAGTCTGTCGGCATCGGTGCTGTTTCTTACCAGACCGTTGATAACCATTTCCCATTCTACGTCAATGTTATAAAACGAGGTGTCGTTATCGGGAATAGCAACCGCATTCTTAATATCCATCCAATCAATAATCATGGTGCCTTGGTCGTAGGAAGTTACCGATGGTACCCAATTATAAGAAGGGTAGTAATAACCGCCACCCCAGCCGTAGTAAGGATAGCCCCAGCCACCCGCACCACCCCAGAATATGGGATAAAAGGTCAGGCTCGTGGTATTTATGTAGCTAACAGTCAATGAAATATATACATCCGGTGTATCTGTTGGGTTCGACACTGGAAGGTAGCCGTAATCGAGCAGATGATCGATGATGTTTTGCCTCAAAGGAATACGGTACTGAGGCTGATTGACATCTTCGATGGAGACACCCTCAACGTTCGTGGCAAACTGAAAAGAATCAGCTACGACAAAAGTTTTATAGGTATTTGGATAGCTCGATGTACCACTCAGGCGGCTGGCGTTGTAATGCGTTTGCACGAGGTCCAGATCCTCATATTGCACGGAGTCATTCGGAGTTCTGTAACAAGCGGTAAGCAGTAAAGTTATTGCCCCTAAAGTTATTAAGCTGCGCATAGGAATAGGCATGATATTTGCTTCAAAATTAAAAAATATTGCAATGCACCAACTTGATAATAGATAGTAGCATTTATCGCTTCTGTGAATTAATCTTTGATCACCAGTGGAATTTCGGCAGCCAGGCCGTATTCAATGATGGCATCAATTTTATTCTCGATTTGCATGTATCGCATGACCAATTTGGCGTTCAGGACTTTTTGCATTTTAAGGCGGTGATCGTTTTTCAACTTGATCTTTTCACTCTCCAGTTTAAAATACTCATTCATGATTTCGGTTGCTTTTGCATTGTCCAATGTTTCATAATTGGCCGCTAGTTTTTCGATGATGGCAAAACTTCTTATACCAAGTTCTCGGGCTTCACTTCTGTAGGCGGTATAGAGAGGCCAGAAGACCTTGCTTTCCTCGCTGCTTAACATCATGTTTTCAGCAACCAGTGCCTTTCTTTCTGCCGCCTCAAGGTCCCTTAAGATTTCCATGTCATCTTCGGTGTTTTGGGAAAAGGAAAATGAATAGATCAATAGGGCAAGGCAACTAAATAGTACTTTTTTCATGTTAAGGGGTTTAAATGGGTTGGAGGGCGAATTTAGTAAAAACATGGGTTAAGGTTTGTTGATTAAAGTTCTTTTTGCCGATTAACAGGCTTCCGCTATATTTGAAACCTAAATTCATCTAATGAAAAGATATCTATCACTTATAATGTTGTTTGTTGCTGCGGATCTGGTCATTGGCCAGAATGCTGAATCCAAGGGGTCTGATAAGAACCGTTACACGAGTGTTTCAGGAGAAATGAATTTTTCCGGTGCACGAATTGTGTCCGAATCGGCCAGCGATGGCAGCAAGGAAGAAGGGGGCAATATAATGCGCTTTGCACCTTGGTTTAATGTTCAGGTATTGAATAACTGGGATGGAAGGAGTTCTGGTTTCTTCGCCGGCTTTACCATTAGAAACGTTGGTTTTATTTATGGAAAAGATCAGGAACGCTGGAAGGCAAGAACGTACAACCTGGGAATTCCGGTTGGATTGAAATGGGGTGACATGAATGGAACTTTTCTTTACCTCGGCTACGAAATTGAAGTGCCCATACACTACAAGGAAAAGTATTTTCAAAACGAGCGAAAAAAGGACAAATTTGGTGTTTGGTTCAGCGACCGGGTCAGTCCCTTTACTCACGCAGGCTTTGTTGGAATCAACTTTAAAGATGGATTCAACATCAAGGCCAAGTATTATTTCACCCAATTCTTTAATCCGGACTTCGATAATTCCGGCATTACTAATCCCGAAGACATACGTTACCCCGGAAATGGTTTGGCGGTGAATGACCCCAACTACATTGCCCCAAGAGATTATTTAACGGTTAATGTGGTTTATTTGGCCCTGACTTGGAATATGTTCAGGAAACCTTACCATTATTACGATGGTAATAAGGTTGAGAAGGCTGATCAAATGTATTGATCAATACGTTCCTAAGTTGATGATCAACCCTCCGCTCAAGTCTAATTGTGCGAAATATACACCAAAGGAGGCGCCACCTCCGCATCCTCCTCCACAGTAAATGCCAACTCCACTAAAGTACATTGGCAACATTAGTCTTGCGTTTAAGCGCAAACCAACACGTTCGCTGAACAGTACTTTGACCCCGCCACCCAGCGTGGCAGAGAAGGCCCAGATATCGGAATTGGACAAGGGCATACTTTCCAGGTTGCTCGATGTTTTATCTGTTGGGTGAAATAAGGTGGCGCCCACCGAAAAAGCGGTGTATGGCCTCACCTTCTCCGTTGAAAATTCTCTGGTACCGCCGAGTTGAAAATAACTAACCGTCAAAGGGGTGGTTCTCAATTCGGTTCCGGCGTTCCTGCCGTAAAAAATGGTGGTGCTCGCTTCTGTTGAAGAGGTATAGTACATAAGCTCCACCAGGTTGTCGCGATAAATGCGATAGCTCAACTGAGCCCCGTAACTGGCAGCATCGGACAAATCGGATTCGGCACTCACATAATAGGTTCTGCCGTTGAAGCTATAACCGGCGGTGGGTGTTATTTCAATTTTTGAATCCTGCGCTTTCAGATTGCTTGTGATTATAACCAAGCCAATTAATAAGAGATTTTTCATTTCGAGTTATGGGTGTTAAAAGAACCGGGTTATTGGTAAATTTTTCCCTTGTAATAAATCACATTTTTATTTACACCGACATTAATAAGTATGACATCACGCATTAATTTAAAGTCATTGATCATAGCATCACCCCCGTAATCTACCTTTTCGGTTTTTCCTTCCCGGAATATTTGAACAACTCTGTTCCTGTCCATGTAGGCCACTACATTTCGTGAAAATTCGTAGTGGTCAGGCAAGTATGGAGCAATTTCGTAAATGTTATCACCATAATAGCATTTGAAGCGGTCCAGTTCCTGATATACGATCAGACTGTCACGTACTTTGTAAAATACCGGTTCATACGATGCAATGGTGGCGATCTTACCGTCATAAAAGGTTTTAAAATTTCCAACCTGATCGATATAAACAATCCGTCCTCGTCCCATCCAATATGAAATTGGTTGAAAGTCTTCAATGTCATAAATCTCACCTTTGTAAAATGCTTTGAAGGTTCTGGTGGGTTGATCCATGTAAGCAACAATGTCTTGGCCAACCTTGAAATCGACGTCTTCCACCAGTTGGTTGATCAGGTGTCTTTCACCTTGATAAAAAATCCAGAAATTTCGATCTTCTGCCGTGATAAGGGCCGCAATGTTAGGCCCAGCAGCAATTTTTTGGATGGTGTTACCAACCCAACGCAGTCGCTGTGAGAATATTTTCCCCTTGTAATAAGCATTGATGGAATTAAAGTAATAATCGTAAAACACTACCAAGCTGTCACCGATATAAAATTCTTTGGTATTTGGACTCAGGGTCTTCACTTTGCCATCGTCGTAGACTTTTAACATGTCCGTCATTGAATATGCCACAAGGTATTCGGTAACCTCGTAGTTCCTAACGCTACCAATTTCCAAGGTTTTCACCTCGCCATTCTGATAGATCTTGAAATTATCGGCATAGTCAACATAAGCGACACAACTGCCCCCTACTTTGAAGGATTTTGGCGCTTGTTCTTCTATTAATTTAATCTCGCCCTTATCAAATATGTAGAATCTTCGAAGGTAATCTGTGTATGCTGCAAGTCCGCCCGCTTGTCCCATTAATGGCAGTAAACTGGAAAACAGAAACAGCATCAACAGCAAGTTTCGAATGGAAAAGTAATTCATTTAGGATTGTAGATTAGGCTTTTCTTCATAGGTTGGCCAAATATCGCCAAATATTGAATTTGAAGATCGTCGAGTTCATAGGACAATTCGATTTGTTCCCGAACAGGGTTTGCTGGTTTCAAAGAATCCATGAAACGGTCATAGCTTTCAGGATTGTTTTCAAAATCATCAACGATTTTGATCGCCTCCGAGATCTTACCGTAACAATTCTGCAGATACTTGGCTGCCAGTGGATATTTGACCCGAATTTTAAGTTGGTCCAGGCTGCCCCCTTCCAGATTCATTGATCGGTAAATGCATATCAGTAAAACTGTGGCGTATTTTTCCGTTTGCGATCCGCCCGAAAATATTTGCCTTTTAGGCATAAGCCCCGGCAACACATTTTCAACAATACTTAAGGCATTCTCATAATCACCACTTAAAAAATAGCAGATGGAAATCATTTCACAAATCTCATCGAACGGCACTTTGGTCTCCTTGTCATTCAATTCCTTTCCGAAATAATGCAGGGCCGAGCGGTAATCACCTATTGCCATCATGTTCTTGGCCTTTTCATAAGCTAGTAGGCTCATGTTATAAAGTGGCATACCCTTATTGATCATCCCGATCTGAATGAGGGTCTTTCCCAGTAGTCGCAGGACTTTAACCCGATCCAATCCAATCACCTTCCCCGTGTCCTGATTGTATTGTAACAATGCCTGTTCCAATAACCTGATACACAGCGTATGTTTTTGTTGACTTAATAGGTCAAGTATTTGTTCCTGAATATTTAAGTTTTTTTCACTTGGTTTTTCAGGAGTCACCACAGTCAATGGTTCAAAATCAAAATGAATCGATGCATCCTTTGGATCTTGGTTGCCATTCAGAGAAAAATACGCAGAGTTGATTCTCTTTAACTCCCTTTCCCGCTGCTCCATTTCCATAATGGTCACAGCAGCGGCACTTTTTCTGAAAGTGTTGACAAAGGAGCACAAATAAGCGCGCTTTAGCTCTTCGAGCTCATATTTACCCGATAGCTTCAGGATTTTTTCGGCTTCTGATTTATTCATTGCTTTGGATGGCTTAAAGATACTAAATGTAAAAAAGGGAAATTCCTTCTGCTGTTCTTATGATGTATCTTTGTGAACCGGCAATGTCTAACCGCTCAGAGCAATACGCAGAACTCATTTTACCACTTGCAGTAGCGGGTACCTTTACGTATTCCATCCCCGAGCACCTTTCAAACAAAATCAAAGTTGGATTTAGGGTAATTGTGGCTTTTGGCAAAGGGAAGAAACAGTATACTGCTGTCGTGGCAGGTCTTAAAAAGAATAGCGGTGGGCTGGAAGAAGTAAAGCCAATCATCGATTGCCTGGATGACGAAGTATTGATCGGCCGGCACTCACTTGATTTTTGGAATTGGATGTCGGACTATTACATGTGTCACATTGGTGAGGTAATGTCTGCTGCCTTGCCTGCCCTTCTTAATTTAAGTAGTGAGACGCTTATTCACCTGAGTAAAACACCGGACATTCAGTCGGACAAGCTTTCTGACGAGAGTAGAATGATACTTGCCACCCTTGAAAGAGAAAAAGAACTTCAACTTTCAAAGTTGAGCAAATCGCTGGCCGAGCATTTTAGCATGAAAAGACTAAAGGAGTTGGTCGACCTGGGATACATTTATACCCGTGAGGAAGTCCATGAAAAGTATTCCGAAAAGCAACTCGAGTGGTTGAGTGTCGGTGATCAATTATCGGGAAAACATGAATTTGAAGAAATCGTTTTAAACTTGAAGCGCTCACCAAAGCAACTTCAAAGCCTGATGCGATTTATAGAAATGACGGGTTGGGATGGAGAGAATGCTGAAGTCGAATTTCTGAAGAAAAACGTTTTTTTAAAAGAAAGCACGGTTACTGCCGCCTCGGTTAAGTCGCTATTAGTTAAGGGTTTACTCAAATCCACTAACATGACGGTCAGCCGACTGGACCATCATGATGACGACGGTATCTTACCACTTTTACCTTTGAGCAACGAGCAGGTGCTTGCCAAAAATGAAATAGTGAAAAGCTATGAGCAAAAAGACGTTGTTCTTCTTCAGGGTGTTACCTCTTCAGGAAAAACGGAAATATATGCCCATTTGATCGAAGAAGTAATTAGGCGTGGGGAGCAGGTTCTGTATTTATTACCAGAGATCGCTTTGACCAGTCAATTGATCAGGCGCTTGAAGAAATACTTCGGTTTAAAAATCGGACTCTATCACTCAAGAATGAGCCAAAAGGAGCGTACTGAGGTTTGGAAAAGAACTGCGGGATCTCGAGCTGATAGTTTCGACATTGTACTGGGAGCGCGCTCTTCTGTTTTCCTTCCTTTTAAGAAGCTTGGTCTCATTGTTGTAGATGAGGAGCACGACCGCTCCTATAAGCAACAGGATCCGGCTCCCAGGTATTTGGCTCGAGATGCAGCTATTGTCTTAGGTGGCATGCACAAGGCCAAAGTACTCCTGGGTTCTGCGACACCTTCTTTGGATAGCTACTATAATTTTCAGGAAAAGAAATTTGGCGGTGTCGCATTAGAAAAGCGATTTGGAGGTCATCTCATGCCAGAAATGAAAGTCGTTGATTTGATCCAGGCACGGCGTAAACGTCAAATGCGAGGGGCTTTCTCAAACGAATTGATTGAAGAGATGAGTAAGACCCTCGACCGTGGTGAACAGGTCATTCTTTTTCAAAATAGAAGGGGGTATGCACCGCTGTTGCTCTGCGATCAATGCGGTCACAGTCCCTTGTGCAAAAATTGCGACCTTACCTTAACACACCATAAAAAAAGGAATGTCTTGCTTTGCCATTTATGCAGTTACCAGATACCCTTTCAGCAAACCTGTTCGGAATGTGGCATCGGACACCTGGCTGACATGGGCAGTGGCACGGAGCGCATCGAAGAAGAGCTAATGGAATTTTTGCCCAATACTAAATGTGCTCGTTTTGACCTTGACAGCACGCGGCGTAAACATTCCTTTCAACGCATCATGGATGATTTCGAAAATGGTGACATTGATGTGTTGATCGGAACACAAATGGTGACCAAGGGCCTGGATTTTGAAAACGTAGGTCTGGTTGGAATCATGAATGCTGATCTACTGTTGAAATACCCCGACTTCCGCTCTCATGAGCGGGCTTTCCAAATGCTTACCCAGGTGGCCGGGCGCGCGGGAAGAAAACAAAAAA
The DNA here is from genome assembly GCA_040220895.1 of Vicingaceae bacterium. Classification (GTDB taxonomy): domain Bacteria; phylum Bacteroidota; class Bacteroidia; order Flavobacteriales_E; family Vicingaceae; genus UBA11591. The sequence continues at coordinate 188,021 of JAVJVY010000001.1, read as the reverse complement.
GGGGCAAGGTGTTAATACAGGTTTATGAAGCCGAGCACCATGTTATTCAGCAGGTCTTGCTCGGAGATTATAAGGGATTCTTAGCGGCAGAAATGGAAGAAAGGCGCGCTTTTATCTATCCACCATATTATCGTATGATCGAGGTCAGAATGAAGCACCGAGACAGGCATTTATTGTACCAGGGGGCAAAAAGTCTTGGATTGGTATTAAAAGAAGTCTTTGGATCTGCCTTGTTAGGGCCAGAATTTCCCCATGTCGAAAGGGTTAAAAATCGCTACTCCATGCACTTCATTTTGCGTTTTGATAAAGGTGTTAATGTGACAGCAAAGAAGAAAAAACTTCGGGAAATCCTTGATAACTTCATATCTATGGATAAATTTAAAAACCTTTACTTCCAATTTGACGTGGATCCCTACTAATGTCACAGACCAGAAAGTACATACGACATATCATTTTTGACGCTGATACCCCCGCATCAAAGCGCTTCGACGTTGTCTTGTTGTGGGCCATCTTGCTTAGTGTATTGGTTGTAATGCTCGACAGTGTGCAGCACATCGTAGATAATTACGGTGGGCTATTGCGACTATTTGAATGGATATTTACCGTTGTTTTCACAGTGGAATACATCTTGAGGATCTGGACCACCGAAAAACCATTGAAGTACATCACGAGCTTTTACGGACTGGTCGACTTGGTTTCAGTACTTCCTACCTATATAAGTTTGGTCTTGGTGGGTTCACAATACTTGGTGGTCATCAGGACCTTGCGCTTGTTGAGGGTTTTCAGAATCTTAAAGTTGGTTTCCTTTCTCAAAGAAGCCGGCTTACTGCTCGGTGCACTTAAAGAAAGCAGGTATAAATTAACTGTTTTCATGGGAACAGTGCTTGCCCTGGACATAATCATTGGAACCTTAATGTATATGATAGAAGGGCCGGAACATGGTTTCAATTCTATTCCACATAGCATTTATTGGGCCATTGTGACTATGACAACGGTGGGTTACGGCGACATTGCTCCCCAAACAGTTCTGGGTCAAACCCTGGCATCAATTGTCATGTTACTTGGATATACCATTATTGCCGTACCAACGGGAATTGTTTCTGCCACACTGGTTGGTCAGGGAGAGGAGCAGGGATTGATCGCCAAAACCTGTCCAAAATGTTCACAGGAAGGCCATGCAGAGGACGCTAAATTTTGCAAGCACTGCGGCAGTGCTATGATTTCGTGAAATCATTGAATTGCTTGTCTATTTCCTGCCAGTGGCGCTTAAAGTCAAGCAGATTCTTTTCGAGTACGGGTTCTGAGGGCGGAAATTCTTCTACCATGTGATTCACTTGCGATCCGTGTTTCCAGAAACGATAGCAGACGTGCGGCCCAGTCGCAAGTCCGGTGCTGCCAACATAACCGATCACATCTCCCTGATTCACATAAACGCCCGGTTTAATGCCCTTGGCAATTCTACTCATATGTAAATACTGGGTCATGTAAATACTGTTGTGGCGTATTTTAACATAATTACCGTTAAATCGTTTATATGTCGCTTCGACAATCACGCCGTCACCAGTGCTCATGATGGGCGTTCCAGAAGGTGCAGCATAGTCGGTTCCAAGGTGGGCCTTCCATCTTTTTTGAACCGGGTGAAACCTGCGCCTTGTAAATCCGGAAGTAAGCCGACTGAATTTTAATGGTGATTTAAGAAAAGCCTTTCTTAAACTTTCAGCATCCCGATCAAAATAATCACCACCCACACTATCTTGTTCATAATAATAGGCGCGCAATTCATTGCCCTCGTGATTGAATACTACAGCCTCCACTCGTCCAACCCCAATGGTTTTGTTTTTGATTCTTTTTTCAATGTAGAGCACGTCGTAGCTGTCTCCTGGTTGAAGTCTGTAAAAATCGATGGTCCAGGCAAATATGTCGGCCATTTCAAAGGCCAGAATAACCTGTTGTCCGGAATCTTGCAAGGTTTGGTAAAGTGAATTTGCGATCACACCCTTGCTGTGACACTTCACTAGATCTACGGGTTTTTTACCCGTCCATATTTTAACCGAGTCCTCAGAAAAGTCGTAGACGACAAAGTCTACGTCGTTCACTTCGTAAATAAACGATAATGCCGTGCAGGTGGAATCCTTGCTACTTAAAATGACGTACTTTTTTCCGCGTCCCAATTTCCTGACATCATAGATCGACTTCGACCTTTCAGATATTTCATGAATCATGGGGTAGGGCACATGGTGTCTTAAAAGAATGTCCGATAAGAATTCATCCCTGGCGATCACCCCGTGGAAGACCTCAAATGAATCGATTGGGAAGCCGTAATCAATCTCCGGGGCCTTGTTTTCAAGCGGCACCTCTGTTGGTTGAATTGAATTTTCATTCTCTGTTTGACCGCATGAGATCAAATAAATGAATGGAATGAGATAAAACCAGTGCTTGAATACCTTTGTCAAAAATGTCATTGAAATGGTGCGGAAAAGTGGCAAAAATAGTGAAATAGGGCCGGTATCAGTCTAATTTGGACAAGGGGTTGGCCAGACCGCTCACGTTTAGCAGTTCTACCTTGACAGAACCAACCAAGATTTTAGCCTTACACAGAATGGGAATTTTATTTTCATCTGCACTTACCCAAATCTCTAGGTCTTCGGCCGTATTGAATATCCGGCCTACCTGAATAATGGGATTGAATTTATGACAGTAATAAGTTCCTGAGCGAATCTTCACATCTTCCTTACCGGCATAGGAAATCATAAGATCAAAAAGTTCATCATCTACGAATGAAACCACATTTATGGTATCCCCTTTTTTGGAGTTAGTCAAATCGAGCGTTCTGGCAAACATGGCCGCAGATATCATATCGTGAACATAGGGCGGCACATCGTGTTTCACACCTTTTTGCGTCTCGACCTTGTTCTTGTTTTGAAAAAATTTATAGGTCTGTTCAATGTTATAGCCACCTTCGCTAACCTTTCTAATAAAGAGCCAGGGAAAGATGCCCTGTTTGTCAATGTACGTTTCATAGTGGTCATCGACATGAAAAAGGAGATCGGTTATTCCCCTGGATTTTCCGGTGCCAACGATGTGCAACAGTTCACGACCCCTTACTTTGATGTCAGTCTTTTTTATTTCTAAGGTGGCGATTCCGGCATCTATAGGACCATAATGCACCAGGTATTCGGATTTCTCGCCTTCAACAAAGGCACGGTTATCGATCTTTCGATAGGTTTCCTGTGCCAAAAGGTTCGTGGAACCCAGCCATACGAGGATTGAAAGAAGAAAAATGAAGGGCTGTGCTCTCAATCGGTTTTTACTAAGACTCTAAATTTACAATCTAAGTTGAGTCTTAAACTACGATGTTCACAATTTTATTTGGAACAATGATGACCTTTTTTGGGTTTTTTCCTTCCAGCCAACGCTGGCTGTCTTCGTGCTCCAGAACCATTTTTTGCAATAAGTCGCCCGCAGTGCCTGATTCAACTTCTAGGGTAAACCGGACTTTTCCATTAAAGGAAATGGGGTATTTCACATTGTCTTCTTTTAAATATGAATCGTCGTGTAATGGAAATTTCGCAAAGGTGACGGACGATTTATGACCGAGTTTCTCCCAAAGTTCTTCTGCGATGTGCGGGGCATATGGTGAAATAGCAATAACAAAAGGTTCGAGTATTTCCCTGGAACGACATTTCATAGCGACCAGGGCATTTGTGAGGATCATGAATTCGCTTACTACGGTATTAAAAGAAAGGCGTTCAATATCATCACTCACTTTTTTAAGAAACTTGTGAAAGGCTTTTTTCGCTTCTAAGGGAGCCTTGTCATCCAAGACCATGAAGTCAGTTCCCTCATGGAATAAGGCCCAAAAACGTTTAAGAAACCTCGAGACTCCCTCAATTCCCTTTTGATCCCAGGGCTTGTGTTGCTCCACGGGACCGAGGAACATCTCATAGCACCGCAGACTGTCGGCACCATAGCGTTCTATCAATTCATCGGGATTGATGACATTGAACTTGGTCTTTGACATCTTCTCTACTTCGCAAAGGATAATGAATTTTTCATCTTCTTCGAATAAGAAAATAGCATCTTTAAATCGCGGTTGCCATTGTTTGAAGGCAATGACATCCAGTTCTTCGCCATCCACCAGGTTGACATCCACATGGATGCGCGTAGCAGGCGCGATTTCTATGTTGGGACTGATTAAATGGTGCTCCCTGGCATAACCTTTGCCGTATTTTTCGTCAATGAGGCGCTCAAGGTCTTTGGGTCCGTATTTCCCATCTTGTAAATTCCGGGCGAAGTGATTAGAAAGGTAAAGATTGGTTTCACGCGTTTTGATCTGACCATCTTCGCGGTCGATGTAACCGATGTTATATCGGTGAATGATGGCCGATTTTCCCTGGATCATGCCTTGATTCAGCATTTTCTTGAAGGGCTCGTCCTCGGGTAATTTACCTGTATCGTACAGGAATTTTGTCCAGAACCTCGAATACAATAAATGCCCGGTGGCGTGTTCAGCTCCGCCAACATAAAAGTCCACGTTTCTCCAGTAATTCACGTTTTTCTGAGAGAACGGTTCTATGGTATTAGTCGGATCCATGTACCTGAAAAGATACCATGAAGAGCCGGCCCAACCGGGCATGGTGTTGGCTTCAATGGGAAAGCCTTCCGGTGTATGCCAACCTTCAGCTCTGGCCAGGGGCGGGTCACCTTCTTTGGTTGGAAGGTATTTATCTACCTCGGGCAGTTCGAGTGGAAGCTCTGATTCGTCCATTGCCATTGGGATACCATCGTTAAAGTAGATTGGAATTGGTTCGCCCCAATACCGTTGGCGGCTAAAAACGGCATCGCGCAGCCGGTATTGAATTTTACGAAGCCCGATATTTTTTTCCTCCAAATGACCTAACATGGCTTTAATGGCTTTTTCTACAGGCATTCCGTTCAGAAAATCTGAGTTGATCAATCGGCCGCCTTTTGATTCATCAGCTCCCTCCGAAATATCAGCCCCTTCAATGACATTGGGAATAGGCAAGTCAAAGGCCCGTGCAAAATTCCAGTCCCGCTGATCGCCGGAGGGCACAGCCATAATGGCACCCGTCCCATAGCCTAACAAGACGTAATCCGAAATATAAATGGGTAGTTTTTCTTTGTTAAGGGGGTGCAAGGCATAAGAGCCAGTGAAAACGCCACTGACTTTTTTAACCTCGCTTATGCGATCTCGTTCCGATTTTCGCGAGGCTTGCTCGACATAATTTAACACGGATTCCTTATGTTCCGAAGTCACAAGGCTTCCGACCAAGGGATGTTCGGGTGCCAGGACCATGAAAGAAACACCAAATAAGGTGTCCGGTCTGGTAGTGAATACCTCGATCAGGTCCTTTCTTTTCTCAATTTCAAAAAACACACTTGCACCTTCAGATCGTCCAATCCAATTGCGTTGCATGTCTTTTACTGAATCACTCCAATCTAATTTTTCGAGCCCATCCAAAAGCCTGTCCGCATATGCCGTGATGCGCATCATCCACTGGCGCATTTTTTTTTGCACAACAGGATAGCCACCTCTTTCTGAGAGTCCTTCTTTGACCTCGTCGTTGGCCAATACTGTTCCAAGTTCCGGGCACCAATTGACCACGGTCTCTGCCAGATAGGTCAATCTATAATCCAGAAGGACATCTGATCTGGTTTTCTCGTCAAAACTTTTCCACTGTTCAGCATCAAAGCTTAGTTGGCATGAATGTGAAGCCTGAATAGTGGTGTTTCCCTCTTTTTCAAAGAAGCTGATCAATTCGTCAATGTGCCTCGCTGCATTTGCTTTCTTGTCATACCAGGAGTCAAACAGTTGTAGAAATATCCATTGAGTCCAACGGTAATATGAAGGGTCTGATGTCTGAACTTCTCGCTCCCAATCGTAAGAAAAGCCAAGACTTTTTAACTGCTCGCGGTACCGATCAATGTTCTTTTCTGTTGTTTTTGCCGGGTGCTGTCCTGTCTGAATGGCATACTGTTCGGCAGGAAGACCAAAGGAGTCGAATCCCATGGGGTGCAACACATTAAACCCTGTCAGCCTTTTATATCGCGCAAGAATATCACTGGCGATGTAGCCCAGGGGGTGACCCACGTGCAGTCCGGCACCCGAGGGGTAAGGAAACATGTCAAGTACGTAATATTTCTTCTTTTCCGGGAGGATCTCAGTTCGGAAGGTATTTTTCTCTTCCCAATTCTTTTGCCATTTTTTTTCGATCGATCGATGCTCGTAATTCATAGGTCACATAGGCTCTGAGGTCGCGAATTTAGGAATAATTCGAGGGATGAACCGAAGCACTATTGCGTATAAGAGGCATTAATGATAATTTAGCCGGCAATCCCCATGAAATGACGGAAGAAAAACAAAACAAACCTGCAAGGAGATATGGGTCAACTAACATCTCGACCATCGTGGGAATGTCCCTTGTTCTTTTTGTTCTTGGGCTTCTTGGCCTGATTCTTTTGAATGCGAAAATGCTTTCTGATTACGCCAAGGAGAACATTGGTTTTTCGATCTACCTGAACAAGAATGTAAAAGAGGCCGACGTTATTCAGCTAAAAAAAACCCTGGATGCCGAGATCTATGTGAAATCCACGGAATACATCGACGAAGAGAGAGCGGTGGAAATATTAAGAGATGAACTCGGAGAAGAAGAAGATTTTATGGCCTTCCTGGAATACAATCCACTGTTGTCTTCCATTGACATTCGTCTAAACCCTGAGTACGCCCACCCCGACAGTTTGAACGTATTTGAAGGCCGCTTGCTCGACAACCCCCAGATACACGAGGTGGACATTCGCAAAGACCTGGCCGTGCTGATCAACGATAATGTGCAAAAAATCAGCCTTATGTTGTTGGTTTTCAGTGGACTGCTTTTGATCATTGCCGTTGGTCTAATCAACAATACCATTCGATTGTCCATCTACTCTCAACGCTTTTTAATAAAGACAATGCAACTGGTCGGAGCCACCCACGGATTTATCCGTCGCCCCTTGGTCTGGAAAGGAATTGTAAACGGCATCATCAGTGCGCTGCTGGCCATCATTTTGCTCTATGGAGTATTTTACCTAACCCAACAAAACCTTCCGGAATTAATAGATTTGCAGAATATTGAGCTGTACATTTCCCTGTTCAGTCTTGTGATGGCTTTGGGAATTATAATTTCCTGGCTTTCGACTTCTTTGGCAGTATCTAAATACCTGAGGGCGCAAACGGGAGATCTATACTATTAATCAAATAAGATGGAAAAAGAAAAAGAGAATGAATTTGCCTTTGGGCGCGAAAACTACAAGTGGTTGATTATAGGAATTGCCATTTTGATTGTTGGAAATATTTTAATGATAGGAGGTGGATCGGACGATCCAAACGTTTTCAACCCAGAGATTTTTTCTTTCACGAGAATTACACTGGCTCCGTTGATCATCTTGGCAGGTTTTGCTACAGTGCTGATTGCCATCATAAAAAAATCCAACTAAGCCGAAGTAAATGTCGGCCATTGAAGCCATTATCCTTGGTATCATCCAGGGCTTAACCGAGTTTTTACCAGTCAGCAGTAGTGGCCATATCGAGCTGGGAAAGGCCATACTGAACGTTCATCCTGCAGACCCTTTGCTGTTTTCTGTCGTAGTTCATGCGGCAACTGCCTTGAGTACCATCGTTATCTTCAGAAAGGACATAACTGCGATTTTGCGTGCCGCCGTTGTTGAGCGTGATCGTGAATCTCTGCAATTTGGCATTTTCATCATTATGTCAATGATTCCCGCGGCTTTTATTGGGCTGTTCTACAATGATATCATCGAGGGCCTGTTTGGTGGCAATGTTTTTCTTGTGGGAAGTATGTTGCTATTGACAGGAATCCTTTTACTGGTTACCGATTATGCACCTTCGCGTAATCATAAACTGACTTTTGCCAATACGCTTCTTGTGGGCTTTGCTCAGGCCATTGCAATTCTGCCCGGTATTTCCCGATCCGGTGCCACTATTTCTACAGCCGTCCTGCTGGGAATTAACCGGACGGATGCGGCGCGCTTCTCATTTTTGATGGTTGTTCCCTTAATACTTGGAAAGATGGCAAAAGATCTTATGGATGCCAAGATAGACTTGACCGGTGAACTTTTAGTGCCCCTTACCCTGGGATTTCTGTCTGCTTTTTTTGTTGGACTTTTGGCTTGCCAATGGATGATCCAACTCGTCAAGCGGAGTAAACTCAAGTATTTTGCCTATTACTGCTTTGTGGTAGGCCTTATTTCCATCGCCTATACCCTTGTAAGTTTTGAATCTTGATCCTCCAAAGGGCTATTTTTTAGTAGATAAACCTCTGATGTGGACGTCGTTCAATGTTGTAAAAAAGGTCAAATTTTTATTGAAGCACCACCATGGTCAAAAGGTCAAGATCGGACATGCTGGCACCTTGGATCCTCTTGCCAGCGGCCTGCTTATTCTTTGTTATGGACCAATGACCAAATTGATAAATGAGTTTCAGGACTTGGAAAAAGAATATACAGGGACGATACAATTAGGAGGTATCACACCTTCGCTGGACAGGGAAACCAAAGTCTCGGAAACCTTCCCGACCGACCACATATCAAATGAATTGATCGCCGAAAAAGCGTCGAGCATGATTGGTATTCAATGGCAGCAGCCGCCATTGTACTCTGCCAAATGGCATCAGGGAGAACGTGCATATCACCTGGCAAGGAAGGGTGAAAAGATAGAACTGCCCGAAAGGCAAATCGAGATCGTAAATTTTCAGATTACGGGAAGGGAAGGACTCGAAGTTCATTTCAATGTTCGCTGCAGCAAGGGCACCTACATCAGAAGTCTTGCCCGCGATTTTGGTATAGCATTAAATTCCGGTGCTTATTTAAAAGCTTTAAGGCGCACTGCCATTGGGCCCCACCGGGTGGAGAGTGCCCTGAGTATAGATGAATTGATCGAGCTTCTGAAAAAGCCTGAAGAGTAAAAGAAAACAGGTTGAAATGTTCTGTTTTAATTTAATACTTTTGCCAACCTGAAATTTTCAACACAATACCCGTAAGTATGAAGTTGTCCAAGTTTAAGTTTAAGCTCCCAGAAGGTTTATTAGCAGAACACCCCGCCCATAACAGGGATGAGTCGCGAATGATGGTTGTGCACCGGGATACCGGAAAAATTGAGCACAAAATGTTCAAGGATCTCATCGAATATTTTGATGAAGGTGACCTGTTTGTCTTGAACAATACCAAGGTCTTTCCGGCCAGATTATACGGAAACAAGGAAAAAACCGGAGCCCGTATCGAAGTTTTTCTTTTGCGGGAGTTAAACAGAGAAAGCCTGCTTTGGGACGTATTGGTCGATCCGGCCAGAAAGATCCGAATCGGGAATAAGCTTTATTTTGGTGACGACGACCTGGTAGCCGAAGTGATTGACAACACGACATCAAGAGGAAGGACGCTGCGCTTTTTGTTCGACGGTCCATATGAAGAATTCAAAACTATCATTGAACGCCTCGGTGAAACCCCAATCCCGAAATACTTAAAGCGTGAAGTGGAACCCGAAGACGAAGAGCGGTACCAAACCGTCTATGCCAAGCACGAAGGAGCGGTTGCTGCGCCAACGGCTGGTCTTCATTTTAGTAAGAACCTGATGAAACGCATGGAAATCAAGGGCATTGAATTCACCGAAGTTACGTTGCACGTGGGCTTGGGAACATTCCGTCCCGTGGAAGTAGAAGATCTCACAAAACATAAAATGGATTCCGAAGAAGCCTTTATTACAGAGGAAACGGCAACTAAGGTAAATGCTGCCAAAAAAGCCAAACACAAGGTTGTCTGTGTGGGCACGACCAGTATGCGTGCACTGGAATCATCGGTAAGCACGATTGGGGAATTGAAGCCATACGCAGGTTGGACAAATCGTTTTATTTTTCCTCCTTACGAATTCAGTATTGCAGACGCCATGATCACCAATCTTCACACTCCGGAGTCAACCTTATTAATGATGACATCGGCCTTTGGTGGATATGACCTCATCATGGAAGCTTATAAATTGGCCATCAAGGAAAAGTATCGCTTCTTTACTTACGGTGATGCAATGTTGATTCTTTAGGTTTTATTCCTGTACAGCTTAAATCCAGCTTCGTTTTAAGTTACCGCCGAATCTAAAAAATGGTGTGAATTGGGCTATTGCCTGTGGTCAATGTCGGATGACTTTTCAGAAGTTTTTATTTCATTTATCCATTGAAAATCAAATCACAGGGTGTTCTGCTGTAGTTGATTTGTGAGTAAATCTATCTTTCGAATGCGTAATTTCGCGGCATCATGACACCAGAGAGCAAGATCAACATCAGGGAATTGGATCCAATCGCACTGAAAACCGCCTTCACGGAATTTAATGAACCCTCATACCGGGCCAAACAAGTTTACGATTGGCTTTGGACAAAGAATGCAGCCGAGTTTTCGAATATGACAAATCTGCCAAAGGACCTCATTTCAAAATTAGAAGCTGTGTACTTTATCCCTGTTCTGAAAGATCACCGAGTACAGATAAGCACCGATGGCACCATTAAAAACGCTTTTAAACTCCATGATGATCAGGTGATCGAAGGGGTTCTCATTCCTCAGAAAAAGCGGATGACGGCTTGCATTTCTTCTCAAGTTGGCTGCAGTTTGACCTGTAAGTTTTGCGCCACCGGACAAATGAAGCTAAACCGAAATTTAAGCGCCTTTGAAATGTACGATCAGGTGGTCAGGTTGAATCAGCAGGCGCTCGATAATTACGAACGGCATTTAAGCAACGTAGTTTACATGGGCATGGGTGAACCATTATTGAATTACAAGGAAATGTTAAGGTCAACTGAAATGTTGATTTCGAAAGAAGGCATGGGCATGTCTCCCAAAAGAATTACCGTTTCAACTGCGGGAATTGCCAAAATGATCAGGCGACTGGGTGATGACAAGGTGAAGTTCCAACTCGCTTTGTCGCTTCATGCCGCCAATGATAAGAAGCGAAACAGCATCATGCCTATCAATGAAAGTAACAATCTTGAGGTGCTTTCTGAATCTTTGGTTTATTTTCAGGAAAAAACTGGAACAAGAGTGACCTTTGAATACATCCTGCTTCAAGGGTTGAATGATGATTTGGCCGATGCAAAAGAACTGGCCGAATTCTGCAAGGCGGTTGCGTGTAAAATAAATTTGATCGAGTATAATCCCATTCAAGGAGCCCATTTCAAAAAATCCCGGAACGACAAACTCGATGCATTCAGCGAATACCTTGAATCGAAAAATCTGGTGGTTAATGTAAGACGAAACCGGGGAAAAGATATTGACGCCGCCTGCGGGCAGTTGGCCAATAAAGGTGTAAAATCTTGACTTGCTTTGTTTAATTTTGAGGGAATGAGGAATTTGTTCCTATTGAGCTTGATTTGCATCAGCCTTCACCTTGCATCACAGCAAGCGACTCTGCAATGGACCGACGAACAGGAATTTGATAAAGAGAACCAGTACAACGACATCGTAGGCACCTATGGCCAGTTCCTTTATGTGGTCAGTTCATCTAATCCTAATCCCAGGAACAGCGTAAATGTCACCCTCAATTTATTCGATAAAGAAAGTCTGAAATTCGAAAAGAGCTTAAGGATCATTGGCAATAAATCAGACGTGAATTTTGAAGATGTCATCATTGCCAAAAGAAGTATTCACGTATTCACCTCGTTCTATGATCGGAATTTGGGGCTGAAAGTATTGAGTGATCAATTTTATGACCCGTACCAAAACCAACTGGGTGAATCACAACGCGTGGATGAAGTTCATCAAACCGACAAATCTGACTTTATCCCCTTCGGCATTTCTTCTTCTCCTGATGGCCGCAGTATCCTGATCCATCATCACAATCCATCCCTCACCGGTTATTCAACCTTTAATTTGAAGGTAACCAATGAAGACCTGGAGTTGATCTGGGAGAAAGAGATAGAATTAAATTACAAGGATAGAATGGTCACTTATGACGACATCATCTTGGATGACGCCTCAACGGTTTATATTTTAACAAGTATTAACCCTTATGGAATTAAAAAATCAAGTGGATTTGGAAATCTGTTAAACTTAAAGAACACACTATTTTCTTACCGGCCTTTTCAGGATAGATTGAAAGAATACGAATTTGCCTTGACAAGGAATTGGATACAAGGGGTAAAAATGGGTCTGGACGAACAACAGAACTTATACCTGGCGGCTTTTTACACTTATCCCAATGACTATAAACTCCGGGGTTTTGTTCAGTTTAAAATAGACAGTGAAACCGGTGAGACGGCACTTAGGAAATTCACCGAATTGAATAAAGAACAATACGGTCAAATCGAAGATGCAGTCAAACGACTCAGGGATTACTCGCGCACCCTGGTTGGGAATACCGGGATCTATCCGGGCAGCAGTCATATGAACAACTCGTCTTCAGAATTTCAGTTAAAAAGTGTTCAGTTTTCAAATTCAATGATTATCCTGGCGGTGGAGGCCCTGCGCAGAGATGAGCGCTGCACCGAAACTTTTAATGAACAACAAATGATCGTCAATTGCGAAAAGCACTATTTCTATGGTGACATTGTCTTGTTCTTTCTGGATTGGAGCGGTAACGTTTCAACGGTTCGTCGTTTACCGAAATTACAGCACTCCGTTGATCGCAAGAATCCTTTCTACTCATTTGGGGCGTTCAGCACCGAACATGAACTCTTCATATGCTACAACGATGACCAGGATAATTTTTCAGAGGACGGCTCTGCGCTCTTGGAACAAGGGCGTCCGTTGACAAGATTTAATCGCTCGCGTCTGGCTATTCAAACCTATACCTCGAGCGGTTTACCTACGAATTTTGTGATTGATCGCAGCAATGAAGGTGAGGTGATGTATCTGCCATCTCAATTTTTATGGACCGATAACAAGGAATTACTATTTTATTCGCAGAAGGAAAAAAACTATAAGTTTGGCAAGTTGTTGTTACGCTGATCTACAGCCACATCTCAAATAACCACATTGGCACAGTCTACGCTTGAATTGATCAAGGCACCCATTGCCTCAGAAATGGTGGAGTTTGAATCCTGGTTCAAAGATTCCATGAAGAGCCGAGTTTCGCTTCTCGATAAGATCATGCATTACATTATCAAGCGAAAAGGAAAGCAATTGCGACCCATGTTCGTTTTCTTATCGGCAAAGTTATTTTCCGAAATCAAAGACGCAACGTATATCGCAGCGTCATTGATCGAATTGCTCCACACAGCTACATTGGTGCATGATGACGTGGTTGACGATGCAAACAGGAGAAGAGGTTTTTTTTCGATCAATGCCCTTTGGAAAAATAAGATCGCTGTCCTTGTGGGAGACTATTTACTGTCCAGAGGTTTGCTGCTTGCGGTGGATCACAATCAATTTGGTCAACTGCGCCTTGTGTCAAATGCCGTGCGGGAAATGAGTGAGGGAGAATTGCTGCAAATTGAAAAGGCCAGGAGACTCGACATCGAGGAAGATGTATATTTTGAGATCATACGTAAAAAAACGGCCACATTAATTGCTGCCTGTTGTGGTTGTGGCGCTGCTTCGGTAGACCAAGACGAAGAGATCATATTGAAAATGAAGAAATTTGGTGAATTGGTTGGAATGGCCTTCCAGATAAAAGATGATTTATTTGATTACGGAAGTGAGGAAAACATTGGAAAACCTACCGGAATTGACATCCGAGAAAAGAAAATGACACTTCCACTCATTTTTGCCTTGAATAATTCATCCTTTCTCGAAAAACGTAAGTTGATTAACATCGTTAAGAATCACAACACTGATAAAAAGAAGGTTAAACAGGCCGTTGATATGGTCATAGAAAAGGGGGGGATAGCTTATGCAACCGAAAAGATGAATGAATATCGGAAACAGGCGCTTGAAGTATTACATGAATTTGATGATAATCCTGCAAGACAAAGCCTTGAAGCCCTGGTAAATTATACCATCGAACGCAAGAAATAACTTTTCAAGCCGGCTTTATAAGCCCTTTCATATCCGGCGAAAAATAGTGAAATTTAGACATTACAAGCAAGTTGATCTCACAGGACACCATACGAAACATTATAAATGCCGCCCGCATCGAAGACGTCATTTCTGACTTTGTGACCTTAAAGAAAAGAGGGGCGAATTATCTGGGCCTTTGTCCTTTTCACGATGAGAAGACTGCTTCTTTTACCGTTTCCCCTGCCAAGGGCATTTACAAATGTTTTGGATGTGGAAGGGCCGGTGACGTTGTTCGCTTCGTCATGGAAAATGATCAGCAAACCTATCCAGAAGCATTGCGGTTTTTAGCTGGAAAGTACAACATCGAGATCGAGGAAACCGGGTATTCCAAGGTAGACAAAGAAGAAGAGAGTCTCAAGGAATCCCTTTTTCTCATTAACTCATTTGCCAAAGATTACTTTGAAGATCAGTTGTGGAATGATGAAAAAGGCAGGGCAGTGGCGCTTTCATACATGTTGGAGCGCGGATTTGACGAAAAAACAATCAAACACTTCAACATTGGATATAACCCCGAAGTATGGGATGCATTTTCAAAAACCGCCATTGAAAAAGGATACAAGAAAGAGCTCCTTGAAAAATCGGGCTTGACCATTCTCAAAGAAGATCGGGTGATAGATCGATTCCGGTCTCGCGTTATTTTTCCGATTCACAATTTATCCGGTCGTGTTATTGGATTTGGTGGCAGAAGCTTGAAGCAGGATAGTAAAATGGCGAAATACGTGAATTCGCCTGAATCTGAAGTGTACAGTAAGAGCTTTCAGTTGTACGGCCTCTATTTTGCCAAAAAATCCATTGTGAAGGAAGATGCCTGCCTGGTTGTTGAAGGTTATACCGATGTGGTCTCGCTTTTTCAATCGGGCGTTGAAAATGCCGTGGCACCTTTGGGAACTTCATTGACCCAGGATCAGGTGAAACTGATCAGGCGCTATTCTCAAAACGTCGTTTTGCTTTTCGATGGTGATGAGGCAGGGGCCAAAGCGAGTGTGAGGGCCATAGACATGGTGTTGGAAGAAGGCATGAACGTGAAGATTGTCATTTTTCCGCAAGGAGAAGACCCCGATTCTTATAGTAAGAATCACTCCGACGACGCACTCAAAGACTTTATCGCCAACAATCAACAAGACTTCATCGCTTATCGGCTGGAAGCCGGAGATAATGCCTGGAAAGGTGATCCGGTCAAGAAGGCCGAGATGATGAAAGAAATCTTACTCAGCATTTCCAAGGTTCCCGATCATTTACTCAGAAGTTTCCTGGTAAAGGACCTGAGTCAACGAACAGAATTGAGCGAACAATCTGCCATATACGAATTGAACAGGCTTCGCCGCGCCCACCTGAAGCAAAGTCTGAATAAAAAAGACCAGGAATTACAACCCCCGCCAACCCAATTTCAGCAATCGCAAAAGCAACAGGACGAACAAGTTGATCGCAATTCGGAAAGAAAGGAAGAAAAAATCATTGAGTTATTATTTAAATACGGCTCGAGCAAGCTGCACTTGCAAATACCGAAAGAAGAAGGTGAAGATGAAGTCATGGAAATAAGTGTTTCAGATTACATCATCGGTGAATTGGAACGCGATTCCATTGAATTTAGAAATGAACGCTTCAAAAGGGTATATGAGTTTTTCACGCAACAGAATAACGAAGACCGCGAGGTCAGTCAGCGGGACCTTCTCGAGAACGAAGACGAGGAGATACGAAATTTCTCATACGACTTTTCACTAAATCGTTATACCTTAAGTGAGAACTGGGAAAACATGTACCACATACTCACCCAGTCAGAGGAAAGCGATTTAAAAAAGAGCATTGACCGAGCAATATACGGACTCAGGTTGAGCGAAGTAATGGAACGGCTCGATGAGTTTGAAGTCAGGATGAAAGACGCCGAGGCTGACGAATTGCAGGAGTTAATGAGAAAGCAGAAGATACTCAGTGACGCAAAAAGCGCCCTTGCCAAAAAGCTGGGGATGACCTTAACTTAATTACATGGAACGTCTGAACAATTTGTTGGATTATAAAATCATTGAGATCAGTGGGCATTCCGTATCCATTTTTCAGATCATACTTTTAGTACTGATCTTGATCTTGGTACGCCTGGCTTCAAGAAGCATTGAATTGCTTGTTAAAAGGCGCTCCGAAAAATACGACCTGGATGAGGGGAAGAAATTTGCCATCATTAAACTCTTTAAGTACTTCCTGTACATTGTTGCAATCATTCTGGGACTCGAGAGCCTTGGATTTGACATCACGCTGCTCCTGGCCGGTTCGGCCGCCTTATTGGTCGGCATTGGACTGGGTGTGCAAGACATTTTCAAGGACATCATCTCTGGTATATTGATCTTGTTTGAAGGCAGTATTAAAGTGGGCGACGTTATTGAAATAGACGAACTGGTGGGCCTTGTCAAAGAGATCAGTATCCGGACTTCCAAGGTCAGAACACGCGACGGCATCATCATTATAGTACCCAATTCTCATTTTATAACTCAAAGTGTCATCAACTGGAGTAATAGTAATAAGCTTACACGATTTAAAATTGACGTTGGGGTTGCCTATGGTTCTGATGTCCGGCTGGTCGAAAAATTACTGATCGAATGCGCCTCCAATCACGAAATGGTTGCTTCCAGGCCAAAGTCCTTTGCCCGTTTCAATAATTTCGGCGAGTCTTCGCTTGAATTTCAGCTGTACTTCTGGTCCGACCAGATCTGGCGTATCGAAAACACTAAAAGCGAAATGCGCTATTCCATAGACGAGGCCTTCCGGGCGAATGGCGTTACCATTCCGTTCCCACAAAGGGACTTGCATATTCGGAGTGATGCGACGAAGGGGAAGAGTGGAGGAGAGGAATAGAGGAAGAGATGAAGCGTGGATGGCTGATCTCTGAGCTCCGATCGATGATTTCACCAACCCATCACATAGCCCAAAATCGTTAGTTAACGCAGAAAATGGTATTTTCGTTATTATGAAACAACTCGGTATTTTATCCATTTTTTTATTGCTTTTGCTCTTCATGGGTTGCAAGAAAGAGGAAAATGATCAGGCACCCGTCGTTCCAAATAACAAATCATCGGTCAATTTATTTCCGGACGGGGGATTTGAGTTTCCCAATTCACTGAGTACCTACTGGTCCTCTTATTCTGCGGATAGCACCAGTCAGGACCAAAAGATCAAAAAGAACGGGCAGGCTTCATTATACATACTGGCCAATACTACCTCCGACTTCTACCACAAAGCCTTCAGCATTCAGAAGAATTATTACTATGAATTTTCATGCTGGTATAAGTTTCTCGGCCAGACTTCGACCATCGATAATTTTATCCTCGGTTTTAAACAAGATGGGCAATTTCCATATTACGTGGATCCCGTTGGCGTCTGGCCGGGCACGGTCAACATTAATTGGACGTACTTTACTGATACCATCTACTTTACCAGTAGCTCGGATGTTGAATTCTTACTTCACTCCAATGTACAGGAAACCTGGATTGATGACCTGGTACTGAAAGCACTGGGTCCGGGACCTCCGGGACCTCCGGTTCCACCGGGACCTCCGGGATTAAGCTCGATTTGTGATGGTGGCTTTGAACATGCTGGAAGCATCGACTCGTGCTGGTCCCGCTGGTTTGGCATGGATACCCTGTACCAGGACACGGTTATCATGAATAAAGGCAAGGCATCCCTGCATATCGTGAACAACCCCTTTGCCAATTCCCAAATTGATCATGA
Organism: Vicingaceae bacterium; assembly: GCA_040220895.1. Lineage (GTDB taxonomy): Bacteria > Bacteroidota > Bacteroidia > Flavobacteriales_E > Vicingaceae > UBA11591. The sequence goes on along the minus strand of JAVJVY010000001.1, from coordinate 170,255 downwards.
ACCCATTAGCATTGACGTAACCAGGAAATACAAACTTTCCTTTAGTTATAAACTTGTGGGAAACGTGAACATGGATGGCGATGGCTTTTTCCTATTTTTATCGCAAAATGGCAAAGTGGTTTATGCCAAAGATCCCGTTGGCACTTGGACAAGCAATGCCAATATTCCTTGGTCCACATTCGTGGATACCATTCGTCTCACGGACACCGCTCTGGTGACCTTAGGAATTTTTACCAACGTGGAGAACACCTGGCTGGACGACGTTGTGTTCGAAAGGCTTTAAGATTTTAGTTTGAACAATTTATTACTTCGTAAGTGATGATCCAACGACCAAACCTTTTCATTCTCCCGCATTCATCACAGAGGTCAAATAACAATTTTCATTCACGGCCAGTTCTTGTTGCAGGCGAGCCAGGGAGTTCAGTGCCAGCTGGGCATTGAGTTTGGAAAGCACCTTGACCGCTTTGTCATCAATTCCTTGAATTTTATCCTGGCCGTATCGCTCGATGATGGTTTGGTATCGTTCTAGCATGGTCTCCAGTATTTGAATCTCATAAGTGGCGTTTCGGGGGGTGTTTTCGCTGACGATCTTCGCGGCTATGAGCTCGATTTGTGTGTTCACCTGAAGGGTGGCATTGTGCAAGTGCTCGGCGTTTTCAGACTGGCTATTGCTGGAGAAAAGTCTCTGGTTGGAGTCGAAGATCCGTTCTGTGGTCATTTTGAGTCTAAGTACAGCAGCGCTCGAGATTATACCGATGAAAAAGGTTTAATAGAAATTGATAAATTGGATTAAGTGACGATCTATTATATAAGCACAAGCGGACGCTTGCGCTATTTTATGTGAGGACTTCAGCGCCAACAAGACGTGATTCCTAACAACCGGGCCAACCGTATACCAATTCAAAACGTTGATTAACCGGATTTCTGTTGGCATCTTTTGCGGAGGTCCAAACCGGCATTTCCCTGATCAATTTGAGAATTAGCTCATCAATTTCCGGGTGATTGCAGGTGCGATTCACTGTGATGTCTTTTGCCTTACCATCTGGTCCAATGATAAATGATACGTAGAGAGAAGTAAAATCATCTACTTCAATTCCACCTAACCGTTCCCGACTATTATCCTGGAAGTAGGCAATGAGTTTTTCATACCCCAATGGGAAATCAGCTTGAATTTCAGGAACAACGGTCAGGTTCATGTTGATACGTTCATGTGTTATCTCGCCGGTGATATCGTCTTTTCGCTCAAAGTTGATCACGATGTCATAAAAACTCCCGATTGACGATTCATTCAACAGTGATCTTTGTTCATCACTGAGTTTTTCATCCTTGCTCATCAGTGAGACTTTCTTATCACCAAAAGTGGTTTTTACCCAAACGGATTCGTATTGGTGGATCCAATTTGAAGGGTAATTCGACATCAGGTCTTCAAGGGTGGTGGCTTTTGCCAGGTCACTTTTTGTGATGAATCGATCATCGTTGCCGTAAACGCCGTAAAAACCGTGCACGTAAAAGTTGACCTCATCGAGCACAGTCAGGGGATTGGTGAAAAGCGGGATAGACGAAGTGATCGGGTTGCAATTCATGCCGTTTCTCACGGTTGAATTCAAGGTTTTTTCATTTGAAGAGTCAATGGTGCTGAAACTGAAAATGGCGATCAAACCGATTAATGCACTTGTCAATAGTATGTTGTACTTCATGATGTCACAATTTAGAATGTTTCCTCAAAGCTAGATCGGGAAACCGGATAAGTGTGTCAATGAAAGGTAAAATGCTGAAAATGAATTGTAAAATTGTACAACAGTTCAGTTATTCCAGGGTCATTCGATAGCCTACACCACGCACATTGATGATGTTGATGGTAGGGTCGAGTTCTAATTTTTTTCGCAACTTGGATATGTATACATCAAGGGTTCGACCTATGTAAGCATCTTCATCCTGCCACACTTCACGTAGTATGATATCCCTTTCTACTGTGTTATTGACATGCCGGTATAGTATCTGCAAGAGGTCATTCTCTTTCCCAGTCAATTCCTGTTTATTGCTTCCGCGGTACAAGGCCATGTTCTTAGGGTCAAAAAGAAAACTACCTATGCGAATAACATGAGATCCATTTTTAATAAGCTTTTGTCTGTAAACAATTAACAGAAATATTCCAAGTAGAAGGGCAGAGATGATAAAGAGGATCGATTGAATAGAAAACCAAGATTGTTCTTCCATTTGGTCAGATGAACTTTCAAGATAGCCCGAATTCAATTGCAGTTCCTGCAAGGGATTCATTGGAATCAGAACATGGATAAAGAGCAAGTAACAGCCCTTAGGTTGAACCCTGCCCATGCATGGGGTCATGGTTCCATTTTCCGATGCATCAAATCGATAGCTGTAAACCACCTTGTTTGAGTCACAGTCCTTTACTTCCATTGTATAAGATGAAGCTATTGAACTGGCTTTAATGGCACTGTCCACTATTACAGTAAGAACTCCCGGGTCAAAGGAAAAATCAGAATCAAAGCTAATCTTGTACCTGTCTAGTTCATTGGTGATGGGCAATACCCTTGACGAACTGTCGCCCGAGGCAAGTAACAATTCATGACCGATCATCCTCATGCATATCCGCGCATATTCTTCAAAATCACTGTTGCCGGCACGAAGTTGTTCGGGCACTAAAATAAGTACCTCGATAAGTATGAAGATGGCTATCCAGTTGCGCAACATGAAACAAAGTTACCTGATTAATTCCCTTGCGGTACTGCCCGGCTTCAGATTTACATTAATTTACACTTTAAATTGGCCGATGATGGCTTAGTTATCTACAGTAAAAAACGATGTTGGGCCACTATAATCCAGGAAAACAATGATTGAATTCTTTGCACAGTGCGAACGGGACATGTTTAAGGCCTGCGTATATTAGCCCTGAAATGGAAGGAACAATGAAATCAGGAGCGGCCGAAGTTCCCTGGGAGAAGGAACTGGAAGAACGTGCTCATCGAATTCACATCATGGCGTGTAAGGTTGCCATTGTGGCGGTGCCGGCTTTTTTTATCACCGACATTTTCATAGCACCCGATCATTGGCTGGAATTTCTGATATACCGACTGATTATTGCTGCGGTCGCTGCCGGTTTACTCCTTTTAAGGCGCTGGATAAACATTTGGGATACCATGTTGGTATTCATACCGTTTACATTGATTTCATTGTTGAATGCGTACATGTGGAGCACCATGGATGTAAGTGGACTGCAAATGCATTCCTTTTCTTACATGGCCTTGTTTCTTGCCGGAGGAATGTTGCTGCTTTGGAGGAGCCATTATATAATAAAGGTGGTCATCCTTTCTCTGGCCTTTAATGTACTGACCTTTTATCTTTTCAGTTCACTCAGTTTTTCAGATATCATGAGTAATGGTGGTGCGCTAACCCTGGCCGTGGCAATATTTTCGGTTGTGCTAATGGAAAATCGCTATCGAACATCGAAAGACGAAATTATTTCAAGGCTGTTACTTAAAAAGTCAAACATTCTGATAGAAAAAAAGAACAAGGAAATTCTTGATTCCATTACTTATGCCAAGCGCATACAAGAGGCAATTTTGCCCTCTGATCTATTATTTGATCAGTATTTGCCCAATGCCTGGGTATATTACCGCCCAAAAGACATCGTTGCCGGCGACTTTTATTGGCTGGAAAAAAAGGGCCCATACATTTTTGTAGCAGTGGCAGATTGTACCGGACATGGTGTTCCCGGTGCCATGGTCAGTGTGGTCTGTTCGAATGCTTTAAATAGAGCGGTAAATGAATTGGATTTGGTCGAACCATCCCAGATCCTTGACAGCACACGCGAAATAGTTATCGAAACCTTTGCAAAGAGCAATAAAGAAGTGGCCGATGGCATGGACATCGCATTTTGTCGCATCGATACAGAAGCTCGAACACTCGTTTTCTCAGGGGCCCATAGTTCCCTTTATCACATAACCCCACACATGGGTGACATTGCCGAAAAAGAGATCGCAGATGATGTCAAAAAATTGGTAGAGTATAAGGGAGATAAACAACCCATTGGTAGCTTCATCGAGGCCAGGCCTTTTTCTCAAAAAATCATTCAACTCACAAAAGGTGATCAATTCTTCATGACCTCAGACGGATTCCCCGATCAATTCGGCGGAAATCTTGGAAAAAAGTTCTACTATAAACCCATGAAAAAATTGTTCTTGAAAATTTCGAAAGACACACTTCAGCAACAGAAGTCTAAAGTCGAAGAGGTACTATTGGAATGGATGGGTGAAAAAGAACAAGTGGACGACATTTGCATGATGGGTATATTGATTCAATAAATATTTTACAAGATTGTAATCAATATCTAATGCAAAACAAATAGCAATTAATCTATTCCGTCAATTCTCGAGAGCTTTTCGCATTATTAAGAATTTTAATAAAAAGAAGTTTTTCGTTTTCCTGCTTTGAAGAATAAAAGCTCATTATTTCTAAGTTGAAACCTTACATTTGATTAAAGAAGTTGAGTAGAACACTAGATTTAATTCAATATGGAAAGAGAATATAATTTACACGGTGTCATGATATTGGTTATTTGTATTTTCTTCACTTCTTGCTCAAAAAAAGATGAATCCGACCTAGTACCTTCAATTGATTATCCGGTAAACGGCACATATGGCATCAATTTATTACATAACTCAAATAATGCATTTAAAGCCACCGGTGCGAATGGCCCATTTTACAGTTTGGCCGCAAACCTGAATGATAGAGCCCAATTGAAAATTATTATAAATAGAGTAGATACGGGAAATTGGCTTTACACCGTAGGATCAAATGTGAATTGGGCGATTAGTTCATTTGATAGGGCGCTCGAACGCCAAATATTTCAAGAGGTTGATGCAGGTAAAAGGTGTGATCTAGAAATTCGGTTTTACGGAGGTGGCACTTTTACAATTGACTATTATGAATATGGATCTAACAGCATTACTCGCACTAAAACGATTGAGGTTAGCAATTAAAGAAGTAGGAAATTACCGGTAGAGCTGAATTCAAATAATCAAATGCCCTTCCACAAATTCTCGAATGGCACCATGCCCGCCGTTGCAGGTAAGCACCACATCCACCTTATCCTTTATGGCCTTTGAAGCGTCAGCGGGGCAAGCCGAAAAGCCCACCTTGGTGATCACGTTAATGTCACTCAGATCGTCTCCAATATAAGCCACTTCCTCGGCCTTCAGGTTCATTTCTGACAGCCATTTCTCAAGAATCACCGTTTTCTCTTCGTAACCAACGTAGACGTGCTCTACCTTCAACACCCTGGCACGGGCCAATACCAGTTCAAGGCTGTGCCCGGCACTTATTATGCCATAGTCTATACCTGCGTCTTTGCACAATTTAACGGCGTAGCCGTCGCGTGCACTGAAGCGCTTCATTTCTTTTCCGTCACTGGTAAAATACATGCCGCCATCGGTCATTACTCCGTCCACATCAGTAACGAGTAGTTTAATTTTTTTTGCTTTTTCGGAAATCATGACTGGAGGGCTTTTCTGATCTTCATGGCCTTGGTAAGGATGCCCTCTAGTTTATCCAGTTGCAGCATGGTATGGGGGTCGCTCTTCGCCGATTTAGGATCGGGGTGGGTCTCCATAAAAAAACCATCTGCTCCGGTAGCAACAGCCGAAAGGGCAATGGTTTCAATCAAGTGCGGATCACCTCCGGTAACGCCTTCGGTGCGATTGGGTTTCTGAACTGAATGTGTACAATCCATGATTACTGGAACATTTAAGGCTTTTAACCTGCCGATGGCGGTGGCATCGACGATCAGATCGGAATAGCCAAAGGTCGTTCCTCTTTCAGTCACAAAGACATCCTTATTTCCAGTTGACAGCACTTTTTCAATCGGAAACTTCATGGCTTCAGGTGACAAGAATTGCCCCTTTTTAATATTTACTCCTTTGCCTGTTTTTCCGGCGGCAATGAGCAAGGCTGTTTGCCGACATAAAAATGCGGGTATTTGAATATGGTCCACGTACCGCGCAACCAACTCGGCTTCGTGACTCTCATGGATATCAGTAATGGTTTGTATGCCCAGTTCTTGGCCAACATTTTTTAAAATGTTCAATGCTTTTTCGTCTCCGATACCTGTAAAACTGTCCAGTCTTGACCGGTTGGCTTTTCGATAACTTCCTTTAAAAATAAAGCGAATTCCCACACGGTCGCAAATGCGTTTTACCTCCCTTCCAATTTGATAAGGCATCTTGTCGTCTTCAATGGCACAAGGGCCTGCTATCAGTATAAAATCGCTCATGATCTGGCTCTGTCACCAAGGTAACCGCTGTGGTGTCTTTTGGCGTAATCGCTTTTAGTAAATCCTATACGTTCCATCATAAGCACTACCAGGAGATCACCGACAACGGTCATGACGGTGGTTGAAGTGGTAGGTGTAAGGCCAAGGGGGCATATTTCCTCGGGATGGCCGGTATGCAATAAAACATCGCTGAATTTGGCAAGGTCTCCTTCGGTATTTCCTGTCAGGCCAATAATTTTAAGTTCTGGATGAAGGTTTTTAGCCAAAACTTCCATTTCAATTATTTCCCGTGTTTTGCCCGAATTGGAAATCATCAACAGCACGTCATTCTTTTGAATTAATCCAAGGTCACCGTGCTGCGCCTCACTCGGATGAATGAAGACCGAAGGTGTGCCCGTTGAACTGAGGGTTGTGGCAATATTTACACCTATCTGGCCCGCCTTCCCCATGCCGGTAACAACTACTTTTCCGTTTTTTTCGTGTACTTGACTGTAAATCAAATCTATAGCATCCTGAATGATGCCATCCACAGGAATATTCCTGATGGCTTCAATTTCTTTTTCAATAAGGCTTTTGATTTTTACCTGGACCATGATCTATATAAGGGGGTAAAAGTAAAGAATATTGGTTTATTCAAATTGTTAGATCAGTTGTATGCCCATTACGGTGATATCGTCAATTTGCTCGAGATCTCCTTTCCAGGCATTCATCTCACCTCGTATTACATCCAGTTGTTCCGAACCGGAAAGAGGGTTAATTTCTAGTAGTTTTTCTTTGAAGCGTTTCTTCATGTATTTTCTTTTTTTCTCCCCACCAAACTGGTCGACGTAACCGTCCGAAAACATGTAGATCCAATCACCCGATTGATAAAATTCTTCGTGCAGGGTGAATTCCCGATCTTCTTTGAAATGAGTGCCACCGATCGGTTTTTTATCACCTGCAATTTCGATCAGCTCATTGTTTCGGATAATGATCATGGGTCGATAAGCTCCGCTAAAGCATATGCTGCGTTGTTCAAAATCGATCAGGCACAAGGAGATATCCATTCCGTCCTTGGTCGAAAATTCCTTGTCTTTTTGCTTGAAAGTTTCAATGATCCTGAAATTAAGCTCACTCAAGATTTTATTGGGCATCATGTTTTCTGATGAATTGACGATGTCACGTAAGAATGTGATTCCCAATACAGAAACCAAGGCTCCCGGGACGCCGTGTCCCGTGCAATCTGCTACTGCGATGGCAATTTTAGAGCTGCTTTTGTTCAGTGTTTGGATCCAGTAATAGTCACCACTCACAATGTCCTTGGGTTTGTAATAAATGAAACTGTTTTTAAAATACGATCCCAATTCATCTTTAGAATCCATCAACGAACGCTGTATGCGGCGCGCATAAGATATACTGGCAGTGATATCCTTGTTTTTCTGGGCAATTAACTCGTTAGTGTCTTCCAGTTGAATAACCATTTTTTCTTCATTGGAAAGCAACTTTCTAAGCCAGTAGAACATGAGTCCACTTACGACCAAAATGAGTAATAAACTGTAAAGGATATTGATGATGAGTTCTGCCCTTGCTTCCATGATGAATTTATCAAAAGGCATGTCCACCTGAACCACTCCGACGACTTGCTTTTTATGATCTTTGATGGGGCTGAAAGAAGATAACCATGTTCCGTGTTCATCGCGATAGGCGGGAATCACGCCACCTTCGTTGTAATGCTTTCGCAATAGCTCGGGCGGGGTAGAATATTCATGACGGTAATATTGGTTTTCACCCGAGGATATTCCAAAATAGAATTTGTCTTCGATGCTGTCAAGGGTCAGGGTGTAAATGTCGGTATGCAGGTCATTCGTTTCGGCGGCTCTTTCAAGTATTTCGGCCAGTTCCCGGTAAAAAGGGTCTTCAAATTTAGTGTGGATCTCGTCTTTTTGCGAGTAACGTTCGAGCAACATTTTATAGATGGTACCGTTGAATTGTGTTGCGATGGTGCGAGATATGCCCTCTAGTCTTCTTAGGGTGCTGCGCTCGGCAGTTTCGATCTCACCGCTGTAAACATTGTATACGTAATAAGCATTGGTGATCACGAAACTACCTAGAACGATAAATAAGATACGCCGGCTAAAACTCTTGATCTTCATGCTAAAAACTAAACTAAACGAAAATAGTCCTTATTTTGCTTTCGAAATTCAATATATATTCAGGAATTAATTGTTCAAATGAAAACAAAACTTTTAAAAACTCTTTTACTATCCGCTGTATTGCTTATTTGCAGTGATGCTATTTCTCAAGAAGAGCCAGCCATGCCGCTCATGGATCCTGACATGACTGTACGGATGCAGGTTGAAAATATGATGATGAAGGACACCATGATGATCAATTCGCCATATCACAAAGATATACAGCTGATTCAGTTCCCCTCAAAGGTGCTTGCAAGTGGTAAGAAAGAGGTTAAGAAATACTGGGCAGATTACTCAATGAGCGATGTTCAGATCGATTACCAAATGCGAGAAGCGACCAAAGTAGGTGATACTTACGTTGCAAGTGTTCTAAAGATGGATCATGCAGCGCAAAAAGAATCACAGGTATTCATAATCTTCCAGTTCGAGGGAAAACTAATTCGAAGCATACACTTCGTAGATTGATAGTCCTGATTATTAGACTTCAACTCCGATCTCCGATAAATAGCGCTCTGCGTCGAGTGCGGCCATGCAACCGGTACCGGCAGCTGTGACGGCCTGTCGGTAAACTTTGTCAGCGGCATCACCGGCAGCAAAGACCCCGGGAATGTTGGTCTTACTGGTTCCGGGCTTCACCTTTAAATAACCAATTTCGTCCATGTCCAGCCAACCTTTGAATATGTCGGTGTTTGGTTTATGGCCAATTGCAACAAAGAAACCGGTAATGGGAATTACTTTTTCTTCTCCGGTTTTGTTATTCCTGACCTGAACTCCTTCCACGGCTTTTTCGCCCAAAATTTCTACCGTCTCGGTATTAAACAAGACCTCTATATTTTTTGCATTCTCAATTCTGTGCTGCATAGCTTTTGAAGCTCTGTATGCATCCTTCCTCACCAACATGGTTACCTTCTTACATAGTTTTGCCAAGTACGTAGCTTCTTCTGCGGCTGTATCGCCGGCACCAACGATGGCAACTTCTTGTCCTTTAAAGAAAAAGCCATCACAAACTGCACAAGCCGAAACGCCAAATCCATTCAGGCGTTGCTCAGATTCTATACCAAGCCATTTGGCCGATGCACCGGTTGAAATAATGACAGAATTGGCCGTGATTTCCTTTTTGTCATCGACAGTGACCTTATGAATAGGTCCCGTGAAGTCAACTTTGGTCACCATTCCACCACGAATATCAGCTCCAAATCGCTCGGCTTGTTTTTGAAAATCGATCATCATTTCGGGTCCTTGAGTGCCATCAGGATAACCAGGATAGTTTTCAACTTCGGTGGTAATGGTCAACTGACCTCCGGGTTGCAATCCTTGGTACATCACTGGTTTAAGATCAGCTCGTGCCGCATAAATGGCAGCGGTGAAACCGGCTGGCCCGGAACCTATGATCAGGCAATTCACGTGTTCGACTTGTTCACTCATCAACTTAAATTTAGGTCACAAAGTTAATCACTTGAAGCGAACAAATTGTCAAAGAATTTACAGATTAATATACTATGCGTGCATAAGAAAATTATTATATTTGAATCATGCGTCCAGATGATACCGTAGATTACCATATTAAGTCTTCTTGGTTGAACATTTCACGCATGTATAATCAACTCGCTTCCGGCTATGACCTGACCCAGGCCACCGGATACGTGCTGTTGACCATCGAACCTACAACAGGCCTTCACGTAACAAAGATTGGTCCCCTTATGGGCATGGAGGCTACGGGAATGTCCAGGCTATTAAAGAGCATGGAAACAGAAGGCCTGATATATCGGGAAAAGGACCATTTTGATGGTAGAAAAGTCATCATACATTTAACCGAAAAAGGAATGGTGAAACGCAAGTTGGTTCGCAAGGTGGTTAGGCGATTCAATGAACGAATTCTTGAGGAAATAGGAGAAAAGGAATTCGACTTTTTCAAGGGCATCATAAACAAGGTCAATCAAGTGGCCGATGAATACAAAAAGCAATCCATAGATCAATTATGAATAGAAACATTAAAAAGGTAGCCGTCCTTGGCTCGGGGGTGATGGGCTCTAGAATTGCATGTCACTTTGCCAATATTGGTGTGGAAGTCCTCTTACTCGACATTGTTCCGCGCGAATTGAACGAAAAAGAAAAGGCCCGGGGCTTGACCATGAAGGATGATCATGTGAGAAATAGAATCGTGAATGAAGCACTTCAATCAGCCGTTAAATCAAATCCATCTCCACTGTACAGCAAGTCCAAAGCGTCGTTGATCTCAACGGGAAATTTTGATGACGATATATCTGTTATCTCGAATTGTGATTGGACGATCGAAGTGGTTGTAGAGCGTCTGGACATCAAGCAGCAAGTCCTCGCAAAGGTCGACGAGCATCGAAAAAAAGGCAGTTTGGTCACGTCCAATACCTCAGGAATTCCCATCAATTCGATGCTGGAAGGTAGAAGTGATGATTTTAAAAAACACTTTTGCGGAAGCCATTTCTTTAATCCCCCTCGATACCTCCAATTGCTGGAGATTATTCCTTCTGCCCAGACTGATTCTTCGGTAATAGATTTTTTGAACGATTACGGCCGGCGTTTTTTGGGTAAAGAAACGGTGATCTGTAAGGATACTCCGGCATTTATTGCGAATAGGATTGGGGTATTTTCAATTATGCATCTTTTCCATTACATGCCAACATCGGATTTCACACTCGAAGAAATAGATCTGCTCACTGGCACTGTGCTGGGCAGGCCTAAATCAGCAACTTTCCGTACATGTGACGTGGTGGGCCTGGATACCTTGGTGCACGTGGCAAACGGGGTCCGCGAAAACTGTCCCGACGACGAACAGGCCGCATTGTTCAAAATTCCCGATTATATCCAGAAAATGCTGGATCAAAATAAACTGGGCAGCAAAACAGGTGAAGGCTTTTATAAAAAAGTCAAAACAGCCGTCAAGAGCGAGATTCATTCTCTTGACCTGGATAAAATGGACTACAAACCCGGTGGAAAGAGAAAATTCGATACCATCGGCAAGGCAAAGTCAGAAGATGATCTTGTAAAGCGCATGGCAATTCTTTATGAGGGTAAGGACGAATGTGGTGATTTTTATCGCGATGCCTTCCACCATCTTTTTGCCTACGTTTCGCATCGTATTCCTGAAATTTCGGACGACGTATATCGAATTGATGATGCTATGCGGGCTGGTTTTGGATGGGAGCTCGGCCCTTTTGAAATTTGGGATGCACTTGGAGCCGAGAAGGTACTGAAGAATATGGAGGCCAGTGGAATAAAGGTTTCCACTTGGGTGACAGAAATGATTACGAAGGGCATAACATCTTTTTATGAACAAAAGGATGGAAATGTCAAATCATACAAGCCCGATGCTGGAGCTTCCTCGATTATTCCCGGTACCAAGGACATCATTAAGGTTAAATACTTAAAACCCCAAAAAATAGTTTGGGAAAATACCGGAGGATCAATCATCGATCTGGGAGATGGGATTTTGAACCTGGAATTCCATACAAAGATGAATACCATCGGAGGAGATGTGTTGGAAGCCCTTCACAAGGCAATAAGCATGGCGGAAGAATCATACCAGGGGCTGGTTATTTACAATGAAGGACAGCACTTTTCGGCAGGGGCCAATGTAGGTGTCATTTTCATGCTAGCCATCGAACAGGATTACGATGAAATGGCTCAGGTTGTGAAAACATTCCAGGATGCCGTGATGCGAATTCGTTACAGTTCCATTCCGGTTGTTATTGCTCCCCATGGCCTGACCTTGGGCGGAGGCTGTGAAATGTGTTTACACGCCGATAAAGTTGTTACCCATGCCGAAACTTACATGGGATTGGTGGAATTTGGAATTGGAGTCATTCCGGGCGGAGGCGGAACAAAAGAGTTTGCCGTCCGCCTTTCAGATGAATTGAAAGAAGGAGATATCAGGATCAATACTTTCCGTAATCGCTTCCTGACGGTGGGTCAGGCAAAGGTATCTACTTCGGGTGAGGAGGCGTTTGAACTGGGTTACTTGCGCAAGGGGCTTGACGAAGTCATTATCAGTAGGAAAGATCAGCTCGCATACGCAAAGCAATGCGCCAAGCTTATGGCTGAAAAGGGCTATTCGCAGCCAGCTCCCCGAAACGACATCAATGTATTAGGTGTCGAGGGTCTGGGAATCGTGTATGTCGGGGCTAACTCCATGAGAAGCGGAAATTACATATCCGATCATGATCAGCTTATATCAGAAAAGCTCGGGTACGTCATGAGTGGAGGTGATCTATCTGAAATACAGACTGTTAGCGAACAATACTTGCTTGATCTTGAGCGCAAAGCCTTTGTGGAATTATGTGGAACTCGTAAAACCCTTGAGCGACTGGAACACTTTGTAAAAAATGGAAAAATCTTAAGAAACTAGCTTATGAATGCTTACATAGTTGCCGGTAAAAGATCGGCCGTTGGTAAATCTAAAAAAGGAGGACTGCGATTCTTTCGCCCCGACGAACTCGCTTCAAAGGTTATTGAAGGGATGTTGGAAAGTCTTCCCGAATTTGACAGGGAAAAAATTGATGACGTCATTGTAGGAAATGCGACACCCGAAGCCGAGCAAGGACTGAACATTGGCAGAATGATCTCCTTGATGAGCCTCAAAACTGACAAGGTTCCGGGCATGACGGTCAATCGGTACTGTTCATCAGGCCTGGAAACTATTGCCATTGCCTCGGCTAAAATTCATGCCGGACTGGCAGACTGTATTATTGCTGGTGGTGTGGAATGCATGACACCAATTCCATTTGGCGGTTGGCGAATAGTTCCGAACCACAAGATAGGCAAAGAAGAACCGACCTGGTATTGGGGCATGGGGTTGACAGCCGAAGCCGTTGCTCGAGACTTCAATGTGAGTCGTGAAGACCAGGATGCCTTTTCTCTGCAAAGTCATTTAAAAGCGGTAAAAGCCATTGAGGGAGGCTTATTTAAAGAAGAGATCGTTCCGATCAAGGTTCATCAAAAATCTGTATTAAACGGAAAAACAGTAGAAAAAGACTACGTCTTTGACACTGATGAAGGCGCCCGAAAAGATACGACCCTGGAGGCATTGGCAAGATTGAAGCCCGTATTTGATGCCAAAGGTACAGTGACTGCTGGTAACGCCTCTCAAACGTCTGATGGTGCCGCCTTTGTTTTGGTGGTTTCTGAAAAGTTTTTAAAAGATCACCAATTGGAACCGATTGCCCAACTAAAAAGCTATGCTGCCATGGGCGTAGAACCAAGAATAATGGGAATCGGTCCTGTGGCGGCCATTCCAAAAGCCTTGCATATTGCTGGAATGAAGTTGAATGATATCCAATTGATCGAACTGAATGAAGCTTTTGCTTCACAAAGTTTAGCAGTTATCCGAGAGGTTGGTCTTGACCCGGAGATAACCAATGTCAATGGAGGGGCTATTTCTCTAGGTCACCCCTTGGGTTGCACCGGGGGAAAGTTGACAGTCCAACTATTAAATGAAATGCGAAGGAGAAAATTAAAGCACGGCATGGTCACCATGTGCGTTGGAACAGGCCAAGGTGCGGCCGGAATATTTGAACTACTTAATTGAAAATATCATGGAAAAAGAAGCAATAAAAGGTGGGGAATTTCTGATCAGGGAAACAGATCCAAAAGATATATTCATACCAGAAGAATGGGATGAAGAGCAGCAAATGATCTCAGCTACTTGTGAGGAATTCATAAAGAAAGAAGTCTTGACACAACTGGATGAAATAGACAGCCTGAAAGAAGGATTGATGCCTTCTCTGATGAAAAAGGCCGGCGAATTGGGCATGTTGGGCATCAGCATTCCAGAAGATCTCGGCGGTTTTGGAAAAGATTTCAATACCTCTATGCTGTCGGCCGAAAAAACAGGAGCGGGACATTCATTTAGTGTGGCAATATCTGCTCACACGGGCATTGGCACATTGCCTATCCTTTATTACGGAAATGCGGATCAGAAACAAAAGTACATTCCAAAACTGGCCAGCGGTGAATGGTTGGCTTCGTATTGCCTTACAGAACCGGGTTCAGGTTCTGATGCAAACGGTGCCAGAACAAAAGCCGTTTTATCGCCTGACGGAAAACACTACATTCTTAATGGCCAGAAAATGTGGATCACCAATGGTGGATTTGCAGATGTATACACGGTCTTTGCCAAGATCGACGACGATGATAACATGTCTGCATTCATTGTAGAGCGCAATTTTGAGGGACTTTCATTGAACACCGAAGAAAAGAAAATGGGGATCAAGGGTTCCTCAACCGTGCAGGTTTTTCTGAATGACTGCAAGGTCCCGGTTGAAAATCTTCTTTCAGATAGGGGCAATGGTTTTAAAATTGCACTGAACATATTAAACATTGGAAGGATCAAACTGGCCACTGCTACGCTTGGAGCCTCAAAAGATCTAATTACCAAATCTGTGATGTATGCCAATGAGCGCAATCAATTTGGCAGGCCCATCTCAAAATATGGTGCCATCAGGTATAAGCTTGCAGAACAAGCCATCAGAACATTTGCCCTGGAGTCTGCCAGCTACAGGTGTGGTAAAAACATAACCGATCAAAAGGAATACCTGTTAACGCAGGGAAAATCTGATACCGAAGCTTTGTTAAAAGGGGTAGAGGAATTCGCCATAGAAGCGGCCATTTTGAAGGTATACGGCTCCGAAACGCTGGATTACGTTGTAGATGAAGGTGTACAAATCTTTGGGGGTATGGGATACAGTGCGGAAGCACCCATGGAACGGGCCTATCGTGACTCAAGGATTAACCGGATTTTTGAAGGTACCAACGAAATAAACCGCATGCTCAGTGTGGATATGATCTTGAAGCGCGCGATGAAAGGTCAATTAGACCTGATGCCTGCTGTTCAGGCGGTTGCATCTGAATTGGCTAGTTTGCCATCTTCAGAAAAAGCGAGCGGTGATTATGCCAGTCAAAAGGAAATGGTAGCTAATTTCAAAAAAGCCGTCCTCGTTGTTGCAGGAAAGGCAGTTGAAAAGCTGATGCAGAGCCTTGCAAAGGAGCAAGAGGTTTTAATGAACATCGCAAACATGTTGATGGATGTTTACGTTGCGGAATCATTGTTGCTACGAGTCATGAAGCTCGATCAACGCGGCCAAAGCAACATTTCGGTATACAAGGACATGTTGAACATATTTCTGGTTGATGCTGCCGATCGTATAAACAAGCAAGGTAAAGACGCCATTGCTTCATATTCTGAGGGCGATGAATTAAGAATGTTGTTAATGGGATTGAAGCGATTTACCAAATATGAGTCGATAAATGTGGTAGAAGCAAGAAGGAATATTGCGGCAATGCTCATAGACAAGAATGCCTATTGCTTCTAGTGGTCGATTCCAGAGAACACTGGGATAACCGCTATAGTTCCGCGCCATATTCTGACCTGGGCTGGTATGAGGAAGTGCCAGAACCATCTTTGAGCTTGATCTTGCAACTGTTGAAGAGCAAAGAAGAGGTATTGCTCTTATGTGGTGCAGGTGCAACTACCTTGGTCGATCACTTGCTTGAACATCGGGTAAAGAATGTCATAGCCATGGACATTAGTCGAAAAGCTCTGGACCTTATGAAAGTACGGCTGGGAGAAAGGGCCGCCAACGTGCGATTCAAGGCGATGGATGTGCTGTCTGCCATGGATTTCAAGGAAGTGCCCGAAGTTGATGTTTGGCATGATCGAGCCGTGCTGCATTTTTTTACAGAAGAATGGCAAATGGAGCGTTACGTCGAAAACCTCAATGCGGTTTTAAAAGTTGGTGGTTACTTTGTTGCGGGGGTATTTAGCCAGAAATGCAAAGCAATGATGTGTAGTGGGCTTCAAATCAAGAGATACGATGTTGGAGCCATGAAAAAACTTCTGGGTAGTAAATACGAACTTTTGTATAACAAAGAGGAACTTTACTACATGCCTTCGGGAGATGAGCGGCAATACCTTTACACTGTCTTCAGGAAGGTGTTCTAACTAGAAGCCGATTCGCTCGTTGCCCATCATTTTGACTATCCAGGCATCGTTAAAACCTTTGGCAACCATTTCTTTCTTTCGGATGATGGCTAAGTTAATGTCAAAAAATTCTCCACTGAAGCAACGGGTGAAGTCGTCGTATGGAATTTCCTTGAACTCCGCGACCTCCTTGAACTTAGCGGGATCATAGTTCTTCGAAAACGCACCGAGTTGTACCCGGTAGATGACGTTTTTATCGATTTTTATATTTTCAACTTCGGTTATTTCTCCGCGGTTGATCTTGTCGATCATATTGGCATCTACAATTCCGGGTTGAGACTCAAATATCTTCTTATCCGAAGCCATGGTCTCTAGTATCATTTTATCCAGGTCTTTCAGCATTTTTAAGGCATGTTCATCACCCGGTTTGGATAAAAGAGCGATTTCGAAGTGTTTTTTAGCTTGGACAGGCATTCCGATTGAAAGCAACTCCGCACCGTCTTCGACCGACCTCGAATAAATTTGGCCTAATTTATTTTCGCTCATCTCATAACCGGCCTTTACTTTCATTAAGACACTATCGACTTTTATCACACTAAAGGCATCGATCACATCGCTCCAGATCATTTCACCAACTTGTTGAGTGGCCGTTGAATTCTCAGCCCATTCGAATTCAAGGTCAATGTCCTGAATTTCAAATTCATTTGTAAACGGATAATTACTGGTTCGTAGGTGGATTATTTTGGGGACATAGTCCTTCTTACTGACCTCTAAAACAACATGGCCGTCATCAGGCATAAGAATGAAAGAAAAATAACCTCCTCTGCTCTTGCTCTCAGCCACTATCTTATCATTCATCGTTAGTTGATAATTGACATTATTGAGTTCACGGCCCTTTGCAAAAGCGGTGCAGGTAATTTCATAAACGTTCTGCCCGGTGCAAGTCCAGATGAAAAACATTGATAATAACGTGAGGACTATTGATTTCATTGCTGCTAAATAAAAGGCAAACTTATAAAATAGATTGATTCTGAAGTCCTTGAACTGGTAGCGTGCTACTTTTTATTAGCCTTAAGACTTGGTGGAGTTTGAACCTAGAAGTTGACGGTTAGTAGCAAATACCGAGGTCCCAGAAAAACCAGGTTATTGGTTGTTGGGCTGGATTCAAAAAACGAAGTGTTGTTGCCGAATTGATCGTACTGACTAACTAGCTCCGTAGACTTTGCATTGGCGTAGTAAAAACTAATCTCAGTCCCGATTAAAATGTGTTGGCTCAGCCTGAAATGCAGACTTGCCCTGGGCCCGCCACCTAAGGATTCCACTTCAGTCAGCGTTTCGACGCGGGTTGAAGAGCCAAATCCATTATTCGTTTCGCTGTTAGTCAGGTTTTTCTCTTTGCCGGCAATGGCGTCAATACCAATACTCCCCAACCATTTTCTAGAAATATTGGTCTTTTTTTCTACCCCAAGTCGCACGTCGGCACGGTCGATCGTGGTGGTCACTTTAGACAGTGCCGTACCCGTTTCGGTCTTTTGTAAGTTGTATCCCAAGCCAACATTGGCTCCCCAGCCGGAATTGATGGAATTAACCTGGTAATTGATGAAATAGGGATTCACAAATACTTCGGTATTGCCGCTTAGGTTAAAAATCTCCTTGAGTAATTGATTTATTTGAATACCTACGTAATGAACAGAAGTGCGAACTTTTTCATCACCTGGCTCTTTCTCGATAAAAGGTGACTGCCCAAAAAGATTGAACATACCCCAAGTCAGGATGAAGCAGGTAAGGAATAAACTCTTTTTCATTCTATAAATCCCTTATGATAAAAGGGTCGGAAAGATCTTCTCTGGTAGTCATTTCAAAATCAGTCATGGTATTGAGGAAAGCTATTAATGCATGTTTCTCAGAATCAGAGATATTGAAGACTTCCGGATTGCCATTGTCATTTTTAAGCCGGTGATCCAAATTCTTATGATTAGCTATTCCATGGCTGTAGTGACCCATTACTTCATCCAAAGTTTTGAAGCGCCCGTCGTGCATGTAGGGAGCAGTCAATGCCACGTTACGCAAGGGTGGTATCCTGAATTTTCCATTGTCTTCTGGTCTACCCGATACGGCACCAAGGCCTTTATCTTTTTCAACTACATCCAGGCCAATATTGGCAAAGCCGAGTGCAGCGACCGGATCAGTGGAACCGTGATATCCACCTCCGGGATTTTGTTCCTGGTGACAGGCCGAACAGTCGTATTTTTCAAAAAATAAGGTTCGCCCTTGTTGTTCTATTGTCGACAAAGGTTGGCTCAGGTTCACCGATCGATCAAATTTGGAGTTTGTCCGGATTGAAACTACAAAACCTTCGAGTTCAGTTGCAATGTCCATTGGGCTGATTGTTGTCCTTCCATAATCCCTCAAAAACAGCTCTTGGTAATAATCCAATCCTTCCAGTCTCTTACAAAGAGCGTCAAGGTCCAAAATGCCCATCTCACGGTGGTTGACTATAGGCTGAAGCATCATTTCTGTTATATTGTTTTCGCGACCATCCCAGAAAAGGAAATTAGCTGCTGAAGGTGGTAAGAATGGGAAATTACTTGAACCATTAATGTTTTGGATCGCGATGGAATTTCTTAACGTGAGCTGGTTGTCAAACCCTTTGCTCAGTGAAACATTGTCGGCAAAGGCGAATTCTTGTTTGTGGCAGGATGCACAGGAGATCGTGTTATTAACACTGATGTTTTTATCATAAAAAAGGACTCGTCCGATACTTAAATCGCTCGTAACGACGATATCACGGTATTGACTTATCTCTGGTTGATCTTTTTGACAAGCCGTCATTGCGGTAACTACAAGGATGGTTGTCATTAAGGCACGGAGTCTCATAATAAGAGGTGGTTGATGACTAGTTAAAGGTAGTGAAAATCTTTTTATGCTATTGTTTCCATTTTATATTGCATCCGATGCTCGGTCGCTGTTCATGATTAACAGGCTTACCGCTAAGAATATTGTCAAGCGCATTTCGAACATCTTTGCCTGTGACCAGAACATTGTTCCCCGGCCGCGAATCGTCAAGTTGACCTCGGTAAACGCACTTCAAGTCTTTGTCAAAGATGTGAAATTCCGGTGTGCACGCTGCGTCGTAGGCTTTGGCCACTTCTTGACTTTCGTCATACAGGTATGGAAAATTAAAGGCATATTCTTTTGCCAGTTCACTCATTTTATCCGGAGAATCATCCGGGTAATTCTCCACGTCATTGGCACTTATGCCAACAAAGGATATTCCTTTTTTCAGATAATCTTGGCTAAGCGCAGCTATTCCCTCGAGCACGTGCAAAACATAAGGACAATGGTTACACATGAAAATGATGACCGTAGCCTTTTGAGAGGCTATTTCTTCGAGTGAAACTAAATTTCCGCTCAAGGTGTCGAATAACTTAAAGCTCGGTGCTTTGAAACCAAGAGCTATAGTTGTAGATGGAGTTTGTGCCATTTTAATTGATTGTGGGTTTACGCGAAAATGCGTTAAGAATGCGCATGGTAGTTCTTGCGAACCAGTACGAAAATCGCATTTCTATTTTTTTGATCATGGAATAATTGCGGTAAAACTCTTCGGGGAAGATCCTTCGACATTGGTTAAGCGCAATGTCCTTCATCATAGTGGTCAGCTCAGTCGAAAAGCGATTGTCGATGATTTCAAGATTCAGTTCAATGCTTTCAAAATTACTCAAGTAGTTCAAATTATAGGATCCTACAGTAGACCAATTGCAATCAACAGCGGCAACTTTGCCGTGCATTACTGCAGGAAGCCATTCGTAAATTTGTATGTTGTTCTGAAGCATCCAGCTGTAGAGGTATTTTTCGGCCGATTTTGCAAAACGGACGTCAGAGACCGCAGTTAAGATTACAGAGATGTGAACTCCCCGTTGACTGGCGTCCTTAAGGTTCTTTCGTAGACCCCTACCCGGAAGAAAATACCCGCCGATGATAAAGATCTCTTGTTTTGCGTCCTGAAAAGCTGACTTGTAGCCTCGGTAAATGTCATTCCTGCTGCGAAGCCAGTCATTGACGCTTACTTTTACCAGGGCGTTTTCTGATCGAAGTGATCGATCGATCCTGGGCAAGCTAAATTTCTTTTTAATCTTTAAAAAGCTATGCGGCTGTTCCCAAATTTGCAGGCAACGCAACCTTATTTCCCCGGCGGTCGTGCCTTCTACCAGCATGGCGAAATCTAGCCAGGCAACATGACCGTGAATATCGTTGTACCGATCGGCAATGTTCACACCTGTCACCAAGGCAATTTGTTCGTCAATGACCACCACTTTATGGTGGAGTCTGCGGCCGAATTCCATGTTATTCAGCGCAATGACGGGTTTGAACCACTTGAAACGAACACCTGCGGTGGTCATTTTTTCAATTTCTTTCTCTTCAAGGTTACTCGAGCCATAGGAGTCGAGCACCAGGTATACCTGAACACCTTTTTTTGCCGCATCAATTAATGCGTCGATCACAGGTCGACCGGTATCGTCATTTTCGAGGATGTAAAATTGAATGTGAATTTCGAAACTGGCCTGACCAATGAGTTTATTGAGCAATTCAAATAAATCACGACCTCCTTTGATTAGTTCTATACGCTTGACTTGATGGAATTGTTCGCCAAAGTGGACGCCTGAATTCTTTTTTTCTTTCATGCTATTTCCGGTCCTTTTTTTTACCAGGATCAAAAAAGTACCTGAAGTCAAGGCTAAGGTAATTGCCATTGATCGAAGGAACCGGCTCGATCAAATCGACAAAGTTGTCTGTATTGGGCACTCTGTAGGCTATAAATAGATCTGCAAGGTCCCCTAGGGTGTTATGGTAGGATGCGCCGATGTAAAAATATCCTTTGTCCTGACTTCGCCATTCAAAACCCAAGTTTGATCCCAGCCCGACAATGACCCAATTTCTTTCCAACATACCGTAATACATGGTGTCGCGGTCATAGGTGGATATTCCTCCTGTTGGGAAAAGGTCAAAAATAAGCCCGGCTGTGGCTGTCATATAGGTCTCTTGCCCCAATCTGACAAAAACCATGCCATGCAAGGGTATTTCATATCCGGGAAAACGCAATTGTGCAGATGAATTGGGAAAGCCATTATTCTCTAATTGAAAGTCATAGAAGCGGGCATTATAATGAATACCCGTTTCAATAGAGAATCGCTTGGTGAGTCCGAAACGTATAACAGCTCCCAGACTGTATCCCGCCATTGAATTGACCGTTAGCCGAGATCCACTCGCGCCGTCATCGAAACTGATAACATCCGTGTTTACAATGCCCAGAGGAAAAATGGGGCGCACGGAAACTCCGAATGTCGTTACTCCTTGTTGAGCTTTTAAAATCAAAGCAAAGCTCATAGCGATTATCAAATACCCAAGACGTTGCATGGTATTTTTCATAGAAGCATGATTTCTTTCAGGACCTTAAGTAGCCAATTAAGGCTAAGATAATAAACGAAGCAGAAATTAGAAGTAGAGTGTATTTAAGGTATGGATTCGCGATAAACGGTTTTCTGAATTTAGCGAAAACCAGAAAATTTAGCCGCTTTACCTCTTTCAGGTAGCGATTATCAATGCCAAAATACAGCTTTCCCGATTCCGGATCAACCTGAAATTCATAGCTGATATTTTTTTCCCTCAGGAGTTCCTTGAAATAATTGGCGTGTTCTTCGCTTGTATAGAAAAAAACCGTTTTGGTCTTTCTGGTGGGATGGTCCAGAATATTGATATTTAACAATCTATCATTCAAGAGCTAATTCTGAGTTTCCTCCCAACTTGCAAAACGGAATTTCTGCGTATTCCGTTCAATTCGCAAAGTTCGTTGATACTGACGCCGTATTGCTTGGAGATTCGATATAAGAAATCGCCTCTTTTAACTGTGTGATATTTAACCCCTTTTGGAATTGCTACATAGGACCATCTGTTCTTCTTGAGCAGGATGGTATCGTTGTAAAGCTTGCCTTCTTTAAGCGAAACGATGGAAAGGGGATTCAATGGCTTTCCTTTTAGGCGCATTTCAAAATGTAGGTGGCTTCCAGTTGAATTACCCGAGCTGCCGCCTAAGCCTATCACCTGTCCGGATTCAACGATGTCGCCGGGCTTGACCTTTAATCGATGCAGATGGGCGTACAGAGTCTCTAAGCCGTTGTAGTGACGAATGACAACCACACGCCCATAACCGCCATGGTATTTCGCGATACGCACCATACCGTCGAATGCCGCATGAACCGGATCCCAGACATGAAGGTCTATGTCAATTCCGTTGTGATTCTTGCCATCCCTCCAGCCAAAGGGTGAAGTCAGAATGCCTTCAACGGGCATGTTGAAATTGCAATAGTTCGCGGTATCTTCCAATATTAAACAACTCAGTGTATCGGGCAGTTCATCCTCGGGTTTATAGGAGTGCAGCACTTCGGTGTTCCACTCTCCGTAAATTCCTTGCGCGGGATAGATGGATGGGTCGTAAAAGGAAGTGAGTGAAACGTAATAGTCGTGCTTCAGGTATCTACTTTCTGCGTATTCATTAATTTCCTGGATAAGGCTCACCGGAACTGCGTTCTTATCCAGCAAAGAATCGATCAGATGAAAAATCTCCTCACCGCTCATATTTTCAATAGAAGAAGAAAGATCCGAATTTTCGCTGATCACCAGCGCTTTTACCGTATCCGATTTCCCTGTCTCGCCGCCCTCTGGATCGTTCAATGCCACCAGCATATTCTGATCGAACGTAATGAGTATTAATAAAAAGATGGAAATAAAAAATCCCCTCATGTCAAGACTTATTAAAGGCAAAAGTATTTAAATGAAAGTTATCCCAGAATTCGTTACCAGTTGTTTTTCAACGTGTTTTTTAACGAAAGGCAACTCTTTAATTTCTAATTAAACGATTTATTAATACCTTAGTTTCATTCTAAATAACGGGTTTATGAAAAGAATATTGATCATTTTAGGTGTTGTTGTAGCTATAATTTTGGGAATTGCGCTTATACTCCCGAATTCCGCACACGTAGAGCGCTCCGTTGAGATTAACGCCCCTGTATCCGTGATTTTCGATCAAGTTTCGGATTATAAGAAAAATTCGAATTGGTCGCCTTGGTTTGAAAAGGACCCTGATATGGAAATTATCTGGGGTGAGGTTACCGAAGGCTTGAATGCCAGTTACCAATGGAGCGGTAATAAAGATGTTGGAAGTGGTGATATGAAAACCATTGAATGGGAAGAAAACACCATGATCAAAAATGAGGTCAATTTCATGGGCCGAGGATCGAGCATGGCCACCTGGAAATTCGAAGCATCAGAGGATTCTGAAGACCTCACAAAGGTAACTTGGTCACTGGACGCCGGGCTGGCATGGCCTGTGGAGCGCTATTTTGGTTTATTTTTTGATGGAATGGTAGGGCCGGATTACGAACGTGGACTAGAAAAATTGAAAATGGTTTGTGAAGCTTTACCCGTTCCTGTTACTTATCAAGTTGTTCAAGAAGATATATATGAGATAACATATTTGGGGGTTAAGGACAGTGTTTCCCTCGCTGAGATTGGACCCGCTATGGACAAGGCTTATGATGAGATTACAACCGTGATGTTCGACAACGATTTAGAGGTTCGGGGTTATCCCATTGCTATCTATTATGCTTGGAATGAAACGGAAGGATATTGTGTTTTTGAAGCGGGTTTGCCGGTTTTGGCCGGTACTGAGGTAAAATTGAATGACCGTGTTCAAATGAAAATCGTTCCTGCGGGTATTGCTGCAAAAGTGGTACACCAAGGCACCTATGATAAATTGAATGAAGCCCACTTTGCCGTAGACCAGTGGATTGCCGAGAATGGAAAAGAAATGCGCGGAGCCCCATGGGAGGTCTATATATCTGATCATAATAATGAACCGGACAGTACTAAATGGCATACAGAAATATTTTATCCGATTCAATAAATTGTTTTTTATCACACTCTTTAAAGTATTTTAGACTTAATGGAACGTTTCATTCTCGAAGGATCACTTACTACACCAAGTGTAATCATGGACCCAGAAACGGGACTCATAGAATTAAAGGGTAAATCTATTCCAGAAAACTCTTTTGAATTTTATGAACCTCTATATGAATGGATTCGTCAATACAGCGAACAACCAAAGGATAAAACCAAGGTTAGTCTTGCAATGGAATACTTCAATACCAGTTCGTCAAAAGAGTTCATGAAGTTTTTCAAGGAACTTGAGCAGCTTCACTTAAAAGGGCTGACCGCGGTCTCCGTCGATTGGTATCACGAAGAAGATGACGAAGAAATGATGGAGATGGGCGAAAGCCTGAAAAAGGAGATCAGCGTTCCTATTGAGGTGAAATCGGTGGAAGAAATAAGCTGAATTGACAAAGCGCTTAGCGCATGAATGCCTTTCCTGTTGCTTTTGTTTCACTTACCCTCCTTTATCTAGCATACCGGTTCTACGGTGGATTTCTCTCCCGAAAGGTTTTCTTTAAAGAAAATAGTCAATTTGAGTTACCCTCCAGTAAATTTCAGGATGGTATAGATTATGTGCCAACCAAGCGGCATGTTTTATTTGGACATCATTTCTCATCCATTGCCGGCGCCGCGCCGATATTAGGCCCGGCAATTGCTGTAATCTGGGGCTGGCTGCCTGCTTTGCTTTGGATTGTATTCGGATCTATGTTTATCGGTGCAGTGCACGATTACGGTTCACTTGTGCTTTCCATGTTGTTCAAGGGTCAATCCATCGGGAGCATTACCGGTGAATTGCTGGGTAAGAGAGCACGTCACCTGTTTCTTCTGATCATTTTCATTCTGGTATTTATTGTCATAGCAGTTTTTGCTTTTATAATTGCCACACTATTTGTTCTTTATCCGGGGTCTGTTATTCCTATCAATTTTGAAATACTCGTGGCACTATACATAGGCTGGTATGTCAGAAGAAATAAGGGAAGTTTGTTAATGCCTTCGGTGATCGCACTGGTTTTATTGTATGGCATGATCTATGTCGGAAATTTATTTCCAGTGGTGATTCCCGAATCTCTTTGGGCAGGCGGTTCGCCTATTTTGACATGGATGTTATTTTTAATGGTTTACGGTTATTTGGCAGCCGTACTGCCGGTCACTGCCTTGCTTCAGCCAAGGGATCTGATTAATTCTCATCAGCTTATCGTGGGATTGGTCATTATTTATGCGGGGATGTTTTTTGCCAGTCCTACCATTGTCGCACCTGCCTTAAAGCTAGAAAACGATGAGGTCAATTGGTTTCCGTACTTATTCATTACTATTGCCTGTGGTGCAGTTTCAGGATTTCATGCACTTGTAGCCAGCGGAACGACGTCAAAACAAGTCGAACATTATGAAGATGCCCGTTCCATTGGTTATGGAAGCATGTTGGGCGAGGCCACTCTGGCGGTGGCGGCCACTCTGGCGGTAGCAAGTGGTTTTGATTCAGAAGAAGCCTGGCTGAGTCATTACGCCAGTTATTCTGGAGCAGAAGGATTGAGTGCAAAGCTCGGTGCCTTTGTGAATGGAACCTCGTCATTTGTCAATCCGATACTCGATTTTTTCGGGAATACAGAAGGTAGTGGATTAGCCGCAGTTTTTATTTCAGTTCTTGTGATCAGTTTTGCGGCAACCTCACTAGACACTGCGGTTAGGATACAGCGCTACGTTATTGGTGAGATTGCGGCGGCCTGGGGTTTAAAACACGCAGAGAACAGGTTTGTAAATACGGCCTGGGCTATTATATTTTCACTTCTTTTGATCATGTCTGATACGAGCGGCACAGGTGGATTGCATTTGTGGCCGCTTTTCGGCACCACAAATCAGCTTCTGGCCACATTGACGCTGATGCTCATTACCATTTGGCTTTATATAAAGGGAAGAAATTACTGGGTCACTTTGGGGCCTCTTGTGGTAATGCTGTTTATGGTTACACTTGCCGCTCTGGTCAATCTAAGGCTCTATTACAACAACCAAAATTACTTATTGTTGACTGTGGCCATCTTGATTATATTTTGCCATGTATGGCTTTTAATCGAGGCCGGCCGATTTATTGTCGGTCTTTGGAATAAAACTAATCATTAAGAAGCAGAAGTGTTTGCCTGACACTCTTCGCTATTCTTCTACTGACACTTTGATGGAAAAGTCGGTCAACAAGTGTTCCTCCGCCCCTTCGTTTTACTAAACAAACGATGTCTGCGTCTTTTTCCAAAAGGAACTTATAAATTCCACTATGAATGTTCGTATTATGCCTGTAGTGAAACTCATGGGGAACTTCACTTAGCAAGCCGTCATACATCTTTTCGATTTCCGTTGAGACCTCTGGATTTGACTTATTGACGTTTAATATGTCTAGGTGTGAGCCCATGATTCTAGCAAGGTCCAGCATTTCCTTAAGAACTGAGCTACTTGAAATAGGCTTTAAATCCGTAGCCAGAACAAGGCCCTTCATCCCGTTGATCTGTGCGCTTGGCGGCACGATGAGCATCGGATGTTGCACATTTTTAATTACACGTGCCGTAACGCTTTCAATAATAATATCCACCAGGGCAAGGTCGCCTTTGGATCCCATAACAATTAAGTCGACCGGCAGTTCTTCAATCACTGATTTTATGGAAGAAGAGAGATCTCCTTGTGTGGTGCGCAATACTATATCGGCCTTTAAGTCGGGAAAATCTTCTTGAATTCGAAGTTTATCTTCTTCGAGGCCTTTTTCCGAATTTTTGCGCATGATCTCAACCAGACTAATATGAATGGACCGACCGGTTTTAGGTTGTTCGTAGGCATTCAGTAAAATAATGCGTTTCAATTCAGATCCATACAGTCGAATGGCATAGTCGGTGGCATGCCTTGATATATCTGTAAAATTACTTGGAATAAGAATGGTTTTCACGATTGCACTTTGGATTGCGATGTTAATATAAAAAAAAAATCAATGGAGCCTTTTGTTTATCAACTATATGCAGTGCTTTCACGCATTGATTTCAATCTCATTTTTACTATATTGGTCAGGCTTTTACAGCATAAATCGAGATCGATGAATAAACTTGCAAACTTCCTTCTTCTCACAAGCCTGGTCTTAACTTTGATCGCTTCAGTCATGCCGGTGTCTTTATTTGCCAACGTAGATAATGAGAAGGAAACGACAATGAATTACAATAATCCTGAAGGTTCTCAAGACGCCCATTCGGTCGATGAGGAACATGCTGAAACGGTTCATGAAGAAGGTGGTCACCACACCTCCCTGGAGCCTCTTTTTTTTATCATTCTCGCCTTACTGATAGGCGCTGCTACCAGGCATTTTCTTCAACGCAGCCCACTGCCGTTTACCGTGATGTTGCTTATTTTCGGTTTGATCGCGGGTTTGCTCGTGAGACTCGGCTTATTTGAGACGTGGAATTTTGGTTTTACCCAAGTTGATGTAAGCATTATGAGCAGATCAATAAAGTGGGCAGCCAACATTGATCCTCATCTCTTGCTTTTCACTTTTTTACCGGTATTGATCTTTGAAGCCGCATTTGCAATGGATGTGCATACATTCAAGAAATCATTTACCAATGCTGTATTATTGGCCGTACCTGGCATTATTATTGCCCTGGCTCTCACAGCCGCCATCATGATGGGTGTTAAGGCCATGGGAATTGGCGTGGAACTTTGGACCTGGGAAGTAGCCCTGATGTTCGGTGCTGTTATCAGTGCCACAGATCCTGTCGCTGTAGTTGCGTTGCTCAAAGATCTAGGAGCAAGTAAAAAATTGGGCACCTTAATAGAGGGTGAATCATTGTTGAACGACGGAACAGCCATTGTCTTGTTCATGGTCTTTTTTCTCGGGATGACTGGTGAAGCAGCTGGTGGCTCGCCGATAATCGAGTTTTTCAGGGTAGCAGTTGGTGGAGTATTAGTAGGTGTTGTTATAGGTTATGTTTCCATCACCTGGTTGCAAAAGGTGTTCAACGACGCACTGGTCGAAATTTCGGTCATTATTGGTGCGGCCTACCTCACTTTTTTTGTAGCAGAACACTTTTTACATGTTTCGGGAGTGCTCGCACTGGTTTCACTTGGTTTGATGATGGCGGGCATTGGGCGTACCCGAATTAGTCCTGAAGTGGAGCATTTTATGCACGAATTCTGGGAGGTAGCAGGATTCATAGCAAATACCTTGCTTTTCCTGATTGTTGGGGTGGTGATTGCCGAGCGAAGTATATTTTCCCTCAAAGACTTTTTCATTTTGGGCATCATTTATATCGGGATCCATATTGTCCGGGCCATTGTAATTACCATTCTTTACCCCTTCATGAAACGCGCCGGATATGGACTTCCCGTTAAGGATGCCTATGTAGTATGGTACGGTGCTTTAAGAGGGGCCATAGGTCTTGCCTTAGCACTTATTGTAGCCGGAGTAGATGACAAATACATCCCCCTTGAGATCAGGAATCAATTTCTTTTTTACACGGCTGGTATAGTGACCTTGACCCTGCTTATAAATGCTACAACCATTAAATTTCTGGTGAATCGCCTTGGCTTAACAAAGCTCACCCCCGAGAAGCAGATGATGATCAAAACGTCTTTGGAATATATAAGGCATAGCACAGAAAGGGCACTCGAAAAAATAAAGAAAAACAGGTACACAAGCAAAGCGAACTTTGACAAGGTTGAACAATATTTACCCAAGACCCATATGCAATTTTCCGATATTGATGTAGGGGCGAAAAGTTCGATTTATGAGACACGTAGAAGAATACTTGAAAAGGAAAAGAGCAGTTATTGGTCTCAATTCAAAGAAGGTATGTTGGGACCTTCGGCGGTGAACAGACTCACCGACGGCATTAACGAGATCATCGATTCGGGAGGAATGAAATCGCTGTCTGATAGAAAAGACCTGGAGCAAGAGTGGAAAACACCGGAATTATTGAGTAGGGTGCAGGCCACTCCTTTTTTAAGGCGAATAGCACAGCGGTTTTTCTTCGAACGACTGGCTGTTAGCTACGATAGTGCGGTCGGTTTTGTCATGGCCCAGGAAGAGACCCTTAAATTACTGGACAGCATGGTGTTAAGTGCTAAAGACGATGAGGAGCGGAAAGCCCTTGATATTATTGAAAACGAAATCAATGAAAACAGGATTCATGGCCTTACGTTTCTGAGGAATATCAGGAATTCCTACCCCGAAGTATATACGGCTATTTCAACGCGTCAGGCCATCAGGTCAATGCTGAACGCAGAGAAACACACCCTGGACAGGCTTGTACACAGGGGAAGAATCGATGCGGGTGAGGCTCACAAGATGACGCATAACATTGAGGTACGCATGAAGCGATTGGTTGATTCACCCCCCAGTTTTGACATGCCCGAAACCATCGAATTAATGCGTGGCATATCATGGCTCAAAGACCTTGAGTACAAGAAATTTAAAGAAATCGTCGGGCATTTTCAGAATCGGATCTATTCCGTTGATCAGGCTCTGATTAAGGCCAGGGGCAAAGATGAAGGGATGTTTGTAATTGTCCGTGGAAAGGTCAAGATCGAAGTAAATGGCGTGGTGGTTGACATACTTGGACCGGGAACGGTCATTGGGGAAATGTCCATTCTGACAAATTGCTACAGAACGGCAACCGTTACGGCCGAATCACCGGTGACCAGTATGTGGATTTCTGCAAGTAATATGAAGAAGGCCATCAACATTGCCCATGAACTCGAGGACAGGCTATGGAAGTTTGCGGCACGCAGGTTTGTGGAAAATCTACTTAGGACGCAAAAACCTTGGAATTTATGGCAATTGGAGGAATTCAGGGATTGGATGGACAATGGCAGAATTGAAAAACTACCAGAGGGCACTGAAATTGTGCTCAATAATGAAATTGGAGTTTTGCTGACTGGCCAGGTATTCAAAACTGGAGAAAAGAAGAAAATTGAAAGAGCTCCGGCAGTTGTGGGACAGGGTGATGTTGTCGCAGAAGGCACCTCTAAAATATTTATTGTTCCAAAGTCTTGATTTCCCTTATAATCAACTAACATGTTTCATTCGTACCGGGTTGAAATCACAAGTAAAGCATTTGAAGCCGATGACGGGCGAAAATTTGCCAAAACGGCAAAGGTCTCCTTGCTGGATTTTAACAATAAACCGTTAGACATCCGTCATTATGGAGTGCTTGAAAAAGAGCAATTGTACGACCTTATTTTTTCCAGAAATAAAATCAACCTTGACGATTGTTACGTAAAGGATTTCTCGCTTTCGGAGTACAGAAGATCGAAGGGGTTAATCAATGATCAGCACGTTGAGTTGCTTGATCTTTCTGCCCGCAGATCATTTTTCGATGCAGACCATGAGATCGACTTTTCTTATGCTGTCATCAAGGGTGAGGGTGTGAGCTTCAGGGAAAGCTTTTTTTGTTCGGGTCTATTGAGTTTTGTACAATCGAATTTCGACAGTGGGATCAAGGATTTTCAAAAAACCTTCTTTAATTGCAAGGATGTTGATTTTCAGTATGCGGATTTCAGCAAAGGGGATATCAGCTTCAAGGACACTATTTTTCAATCAGAGAACGTCTCTTTTATTAATTGCAATTTCTCTGAAGGACATGTAAACTTCATGAATTGTGACTTTTCAACCGCCAATATTGCCTTTCAATTCGCAAAATTTGGCGACGGTGATATTTCATTCGTCAAGAATGTAATGTTGGGGAAAAGGATTGATTTCAGCAAAGTAGAATTTGGCAAAGGACGTGTCGATTTTCGTATGACTGAATTCGGTGACGGTGACCTGAGTTTCGATGAATGCGAAATGAAAGTAGGCAAATTGAGGTTCCGTAAGGCCAAATTTGGGAATGGAAGAATATCGTTTGAATTGGCCATGCTATCCGATTCTGATGTCATCTTTGAAAGAACTGAATTTGGTAATGGAGAACTGACTTTTTTCAAAGCTAACTGCAAAAGCGTAACTTTTCATTCATCACATTTGAACAATTATGTTGATCTGCGCTTTGAGCATTGTGGCAAAGTCGATCTTACAAGCACGATTATTCGGGACATTGTTGATCTCACGAATGAAAAGGAGTCCGTGAAGATCGATGAGATCAATTTTAGCGGAATGAGGAACCTTGGAAAGCTATTCCTTGACTGGTATGAAAATGATGTTAAATCATTGATATACAGCCAAAAAGACACATCAATTCGTCAGAAATCTGAACAGTTCCGCATGCTGAAGGAAGAATTCCGGAATCTTGGGCAATATACCGACGAAGACAATGCTTATCTGGAATTCAAGCGACTGGAATTGAAGGACAGAAGGAACAGGGCCCTGAAATCCAGCAAATTCAATGGCATATGGATCTATCCAATGTACTGGGGCGAATACCTGATATTTGATCAAATTGGCCACTATGCGACCAACCCACTTAGGGTACTTTTTAGCATGGTGGTATCTTTCTGGGCCATCACCGGATTATACGTCGCTTTAATACTAACTACTTCATCCGACATCGTGTCCTCTGTTGGAGACCCCGATCACCTTTCTTTGATCACTAAATCCATCTATCACAGTGCCATCACTTTTCTTACGATCGGTTACGGAGACTATTACCCGTCGGGCTATATTAGGTGGTTATCGAGTCTAGAAGGCTTTATTGGTTTATTTCTCATTTCGTATTTCACCGTAGCTTTCGCTAGAAAAGTTCTTCGCTAAAGCGCTTCATGGCTTGCATTCTTCGCTTTTATTGGTTAGGTTTGTTATAATGAGAAAAATGTTTCAATCAACAATTTGCCTATGATAAGATTATTTACTGTTTTTACATTACTGTTTCTACTTTCAACCAATTCATTCTCAAGCGAACATTATACCGGCAGCCAAGCGTCAAAAAGGCTTCCCGGCTCGAGTGAGCTATGGTTTAAAACAGGCGAGGTTCATCCACACTTTATTAAGTTGGATCAGAAACTGGCCATGACTGAACAAGAGGCCTTGATTTGGTTGAAAGCGCAATTTCCCACACTAAAGGAGTTGCAATTTGAATTACTGCGCACCAACACAAATGCTGCGGGCATTACCAGTAGTTCCTATTCCATTTTGCGCAATGATGTGCGTTTTGAGTTTTTGAGAATAACCCTGCATGGCGCTAATGGCCTTGTGAGATCAATATCAGGAAACATCCTGGCAAACTTTGACGTGGTGAACGCAGTGACAATTATTGAATCTGAAGCATTGATTCTGGCCTTAACCGAAATTGGTGCGGCTCAATACAAATGGCAGATCGCGGAAGAGGAGCAATGGTTAAAAGATGAGACAGGGGACAATAATGCTTCGTTTTATCCTAAAGCCGAATTGGTCATTATTGCTTCGGATCTTGATTATAAAAAATCCGAACTCCGGTATGCCCATCGTTTCGACATATACGCAAATCAGCCATACTCGCGCGAAGAGATCTATGTAGATGCTCAGAGTGGTGATGTTATTTTTCGACATGACCTTTTGAGGGAAGCGGATACGGTTGGTACTGCTCACACAGGTTATAGTGGTATTCGGCAGATTACCACCGATTATCAATTCATTACTAATGATTTCAGGCTTCGCGAAGCAGGTCGAGGGAACGGTATTAATACTTGGAACCTGAAGACATCGACAAATTTCTCGAATCGCACGGATTTTATCGATGATGATAATACATGGAAGGATATGCTAAATCAGGATGAATATGGAACAGATGCACATTGGGGCGCCGAAATGACCTATGACTATTTCTTCTCGAGCTTTGGTCGAAATAGCATTGACGATAACGGTTTCCAATTGAACAGCTATGTTCATTACGGCGAGGCCTTCAATAATGCCTTTTGGGACGGACAGCGAATGATCTTTGGAGATGGCAATGGCAGTCCTTACACTACTGTCGATATTACCGGACACGAGATCACTCATGGCTTGACGGATTTCACTGCCGATTTGATCTACATGAACGAAATGGGAGCGTTGAATGAATCCTTCAGTGATATATTTGGTAATTGCATTGAGTACTTCGGAAAACCAGCTTCTTTTAGCTGGCGGATAGGAGAAGACAGAGGTAGCTTCATCAGGGACATGCAGAACCCAAATGTCAGGTATAACCCTGATACATATCAAGGATCATTCTGGTATGCTGGAACGGGCGATAACGGAGGTGTGCATATAAATTCCGGTGTTCAAAATTTCTGGTTTTATTTGTTGTGTGAAGGAGGAAATGGGATAAATGACATTGGAAAATCCTATACTGTGAATGGTATCGGTATTCAAAATGCAGCGTCCATCGCTTATGAAAATCTTAATTCATACCTGTCACCTTTGTCGGATTATGAAGAGGCTCGTTTCTATTCAATTCAAGCCGCCATCGATTTATTCGGGAGTTGCAGTCCTCAGCACGCCGCAACAGTGAATGCCTGGTATGCCGTGGGTCTTGGTGACGAATTCGTGGGAAAGGCGGTTGCCTCGTTTAGCGCAGATCGGCTGGAGTTTTGCAATCCACCTTTCAAAGTAGATTTTCAAAATAAAAGCCTGAATGGCGTGAGTTACAACTGGGATTTTGGAGACGGAGGTTCGTCTACAGATGAAAGCCCAAGCCATGTTTATTCCTCTTCAGGAGAATTTACTGTTACTCTAAGTGTTGACGGCGATGGATGTGGACTTGATGAACTGATTGAAGAAAAGTTCATAAAAGTAGTTCATCCAGAAACACCCACTGCAGCAAATGTTCTGGTGAATAAGGGTTCACAAGCCCTATTAAAAGCTCAGAGTGCAGGTAATGCAATGCTTCATTGGTATAAGGATAAAACAGGTAGCGAAATATTGCATATGGGTAATCAGTTTACAACGGGCCCGCTCTATAAGGATACCGTTTTTTATGTAAGATCTGTCGTGCCCGGTATTGAGAGTGAAATTGGAGAGGACCTTCAGAAAGGCCTTGCCAGTGGCCAGTATTCAAGTTCTGACTTGGGTCTTGTCTTTGATATGTATCAAAATGCAGAGATTCAGTCGGTTACCGTAAATGCAAGCACCGCGGGTGATCGGACCTTCCTTATTGAAGATAAGTACGGAAATAAGGTCTACGAAGAGATATTTTCTCTTTCAGCTGGAATTCAAGAAGTTGGTCTGAATGCCAGTTTACCTATTGGGAACGGTTACACCATATCTATCGCAGGAACTAATCGAAATCTGTGGAGAAGTCAGGATGCATCTTATCCCTTCGAGATACCCGGGCTTTGTACCATTGTTGAAAACACCTTGGGTGCCAATACCATCTATCCTTATTTCTATGACTGGAAATTAAAGGAAGAGGATTGTCAAAGCGATAACAAGGAAATCAGCGTTGGTATCCAGGACACGCCAAATGGAAAAAGAAGAACCTACAGCTTTTATGCAGAAACTGCCACCAATGGAGGCTATAATTACAAAGTTAGGTTTGAATTTTTGTCTGAAACCACAATTAATTTTGGGCTTTACAGCATAAGCGGCCAGAGGATTACGGACCTTACTCCGCCACCTTATGATGAAGGTGTCACGGTTATTGACCTGAACAAAATGCTTGACCTGAATTCCAATGCGGGTGGAGTATACTTCCTTACCATTACAGGCGAGGAAATTGAAAAATCAGAAAGGCTGATTATTTCTAATAAAGGAAATTAAAGTGCGATAAGGCCGTCGATTTCGGCGGCCTTTCTGTACTTTTTAATGACTTCGGGTGCATTAAGCATGACAACCGTACCGGTGATGCTGATGTATTTACCTTCTCTTGATTCTTTGCGACTTATTTGCGCTTCTGGACTGAACAGTGCCTCGACAAGTGCTATTTTTCTGTTATCCGCAGGCACTATGAATTTGAACATATAAACCGAAGGCCACTCCACGGACTCGGTCAATTTTTCTTCCAGCGATTTAAAAAACTCCTCGGGAATTGTCGCCATCAGCTCACGTTCAGTTTGTTGACTATTTCTTTCAATTGTTGAAATACCACTATGTATTCCTGATCGGATTCTTCCGTTAGCCGCTCGTCTATCTGATACATGGCTTCCATTACTTCGTCTTCATTGAATTCAACATCCATGTTTTCAATGATTGTGCTCACCTCTACGACGGTCATGAAATCTCCACTTAATGCTACAGATATCAGGTCGTGTAAATGTTCAGATGCATCAAGTGATGAAAGCCACAAGACTGATAACAAGGAGTTCAGAAAATGATTATCCGTTTCAACAGAAATCGCCTCCATGAAGTATGACAAGGTCTCTTGATCCTTTATGTCGCAGAATAAATGAAAAAGAGCCTCGCTCAGCTCCTCGCTTTGGGACATCCTCCAGCGCTTGATCAATGGCTGGACCAAAATTGATCTTCCACTTTTGCGCAGCTCAGGCAACATGTTCAATAGTTCGGCGTCATTTGCCGTACTAATGTCATTTAGTTGCATTTTTATTGCAGGATCCTGAATTTCCATAAACAGATAAGATTGGCGTTCAAAATTAAGGATAAATGCTCCCTGAACGATTATTGGCGCGATCCAAAAATCAAACTCCCAATTCTCAGCATATTGCTACCAGCTTCAATGGCGATTTGATAATCTCCTGTCATACCCATGGACAGGGTATTGAAGGTTGTTTCACCGTCATTATAACTACGACGGTAATGATCGTATAGTTTTTTTAATCCCTGGAATTCAACTTTAATCTTTTTCACATCATTGGTATTTGAGGCCATGCCCATTAAGCCTTTGACACGTACATAGGGGAAATCACCCGAGCGTACTTTGTCGATAATAATACTCAACTCCTCTTGGTCCAAACCAAATTTATGTTCTTCCCTTGCGATGTGTAATTGCAGGAGACACGGAATGATCCTATCGTTCTGCTCACCTCTTTTATTGATCTCAACCAATAATCGCTCGCTGTCAACCGAATGTATCAAGGCCACGAAAGGCGCAATATACTTGACTTTATTCCTTTGTAAATGACCTATGAAATGCCATTGAATATCTTTGGGAAGATGTTCATACTTCTCACATACTTCCTGAACTTTGTTTTCACCAAAATCTCGATGACCCGCATCGTACAACTCCTTTATGACATCAGCGGGCTTGGTTTTGGAAACGGCAATCAGGCTGACCTCTTTAGGGAGAGTGCCCTTGAACAATTCAAATGCATCTAAGTTGGATTTCATTCTGACGTTTCTTCAAGGCTGTATATGGTCAGTCCAGTCATCAGTTTTGGTTCTATCCAGGTGCTC
Organism: Vicingaceae bacterium; assembly: GCA_040220895.1. GTDB lineage: Bacteria > Bacteroidota > Bacteroidia > Flavobacteriales_E > Vicingaceae > UBA11591. Next base: position 133,599 of record JAVJVY010000001.1, on the reverse strand, counting down.
TTAGGCGGCATCACATCACCTTTATCGGCAATTGCTTTCAACTGTTCGATGGTTACGGGATACATGGCGAAGCCCACTTCGTACTTACCGGAATCTACCATGCGTTTGATAGGTTTCAGGTCCTTAATACCCCCCACATAACTAATTCTATTGTCGTGTCTGGGGTCGTCAATTCCAAGAATGGGGGACAAAATATTTTTTGTTAGAATGGCCGTGTCCAGATTTTCTGATGGATGCTCAAAATCGAAGCTGTCGACCTTGGGATGCAGTGAGTACCAGAAACCTTCAAGGTACATGGATATGTCGTGCAATTCCTTTGGATCATGAATGCTGGTGCCACATTTCGTTATTTCAAAACTTTTCTCTAGAAGTTTTAAGAATTCCAACGCCGTCAAGCCCGCAAGATCTTTAACCAGCCTGCTGAATTGCATGATTTTAATATTGTCTTCAGAAAAGAAGATGCCCATGAAATAATTGAAGCCTTCTTGACCGCTATAATCTGACTTTCGTTCCCTCTTTTCTTTTCCGAGGAGGTATGAGGAGGCAGACCGATGATGACCATCGGCGATGTAAAGGCTGGGAATATGAGAAAAGTATCGCTGTACCTGTTTTATATCAAGATCGAGATCTACGATCCAAAACATGTGTCTTACACCGTCAACGGTAGACCAGTCATATTCGGCCCGGTTGGCAGTTACCTTTCTGACAACGTAGGCGATGTCTTCAGATCTGGGATAGGTCATGCAGACCGGTTCGGCATTGATGTCGACGATCCTCAAATAGTTTTTTAATTTTTCTTCACGATGGGCCAGGGTTGCCTCGTGTTTTTTGATCACTCCGCTTTCGTAGTCATCGATAGAAATACAGCCAATGAGGCCGGTATATTCTACATTTTCTCGAATTTGCCTATAGATATATAAACAGGGTTTTTCATCTCTGATGTAAATACTTTTGTCTTGAAATTCTAGAAACTTCTCTTTGATTTTCTTTAGTCCTAGCGGTGTATTTGGAGCGCCGGAATATTTTTTATAATCCGGATTAATGATGTGAAGGAAACTGAAAGGATTTTTAGATAATTTTTGTTGCAAGGCAGTTCTGGAGTAAGTAACGTATGACCGGGATGCTGCCAGATAAGCTTTATCTATGGAAGGTCTGAAAGCCCTGAAAGGAATTATCTTGGCCACGATTTCTTGCTATGTATCAATAATTATGCTGGCTGAAAAGTAGCGATTATCTGCTCGGCCAATTCCGTTGCAACCCTGTTCTGGGCTTCCAAAGTGGCTGCTCCTGTATGTGGGCTTAGCGAAAGGTGGTTCGCCATCAATAAGTCTTTTCTAGGAGTCGGCTCATTCTTAAAGACATCAAGTCCGGCTCCTCGTAGTTTACCACTTTTAAGGGCATTTAGAAGAGCGTCCTCATCAACGATACCTCCCCGTGAAGCATTAATTAGGATGGCCCCGTCTTTCATTGAATTGATTTCTTTTTCTCCGATGAGTGCTTTACCATCTGCCTGTGCGGGGGTATGAACGGTAATAAAGTCACTTTTGGCCAATACATCTTGCAGGCTGCTGAGTGAAACATCAATGTTGGTTATTTCTTTACCATTAATTACTATTTTAATTTGAGCGTTAAAATCATAGGCATCATAGGCCAATACATTCATACCCATTCCAAATGCATAGGAGGCAACACTTTGACCAATTCTGCCGAATCCAATGATTCCAATGGTTTTCCCTCGTAATTCAATGCCTTTTGAAAAATTCTTTTTTAGTTCACCAAACGCTATGCTGCCCTGTTCCTGCATTTTACGATTGGACTCTGGTAAAAAGCGGCAGATACCAAATAGGTGAGCAAAGACTAATTCCGCTACGGACTGAGAGCTAGCTGCCGGAGTATTTATAACTTTCACCCCTTTTGATTCGGCATAGGCCACATCTATGTTATCCATACCAACACCTCCACGTCCTATCAACTTCAATCCAGGACAAAGATCAATAAGCTCTTTCCTGGCCTGCGTCGCACTTCTAACCAATAAAACTTCATAATTTTCATTATTAATGGCCTGTGAAAGGTCTTCCTGGGCCACCTTTTGGGTTACTACAGTAAAACCCGCCGATTCGAGTAAGTTCACTCCATCGGATGCCAATCCGTCATTCGCCAAAATTTTCATCATCCTTTTTTTATTGCAAAGTCCTTCATAACGTCAACCAAAACTTGAACACTCTCCAAAGGAAGTGCATTGTATATAGATGCGCGGTAACCGCCAACACTTCTATGTCCTTTTATACCATTGATATTTGCGGATTTCCATGCAGCATTGAACTCTTCTTCGAGTTTCTCATTTTGCAACTTAAATGTTACATTCATGTTTGATCGGTCCAGTTTATCAGAAGTACCAAAAAACAATGGGTTTTCATCTATTTCGTGATAGAGCAATTGTGCCTTTTCGTCATTTTTTTGCTCGATGGCTGAAACCCCGCCCTGAGATTTGATCCAACGAAGGTTTAGCATGCTAACATACACTGCAAATACAGGTGGGGTGTTGTACATCGATTCCTTCTTTATGTGTGTTCTCAGGTCGAGCATAACCGGAATTTCCCTGTTAGTTTTCCCTAGTGAGCTCTCTTTCACAATATATACGGTTGCACCGGCCGGTCCCATATTCTTTTGAGCACCTGCGTATATCAAGTCGTATTTTGAAACATCAATTTCCCGGCTAAATACGTCGGAGGACATGTCGCAGATCAATGGGCATCTAACTACCGGAATTTTTTTGAATTGTGTTCCGTAGATGGTATTGTTTGAGGTATAATGAAGGTAACTTGAATCCAAAGGGACTCCAAGTCCTTTGGGTATGTAGTTGAAGTTTTTATCTTCAGAGGAGCCTATTACTTTAACTTCTCCTAAAAATTGGGCAGCCTCAAGAGCCTTTGTTGCCCAGGTTCCAGTGTTAATATAAGCGGCTTCACCATCTTTTTTCATAAAGTTATGTGCGGCAATAAGAAACCCCAAACTTGCGCCTCCCTGAAGAAATACCACTTGGTAGCCATCAGGTACGTTTAGGAGTTCTTTAGTAAGCGATACCGCCTCGTCCATAACAGATACAAAATCTGCACTTCTGTGAGAGATTTCCAAGAGGGAAAGGCCAAGATTATTAAAGTTGATCACTGACTCACTGGCTTCCTTGAGCACGCTTAACGGCAGAATGCTTGGGCCTGCACTAAAATTGTGAACTTTACTCATTATCAGGATGTTTTATGAAGCAGCAAAGGTGCAAAATTTTTAATGAAACAGGCTCGATGATGATTGCTTCTTTTAGAAAAAGCGGACATCTTTGGGAATACTATTCAAACAAATTCTTATATTTGCGGCCTTAAAATTTCCTATGAAAAAAGACATTCACCCAGAAAACTACCGCTTAGTTGTCTTCAAAGACATGTCGAACGATTACATGTTTTTATCTAAGTCCACAGCAGAAACAAAAGAGACGGTAAAGTTCGAAGATGGAAATGAATATCCATTGGTAAAGTTAGAGATCTCGCATACTTCTCATCCCTTTTATACCGGTAAGATGAAGTTGGTCGATACAGCTGGAAGAGTCGATAAATTCAGAAGACGATACGAAAGACACAAGAAATAATTATGTTTCAAGACATTTTATAAAATCCCGGGTCAATTGGCTCGGGATTTTTTTGTTTTAAATTAGACTGAAATTAGAAGCATGAACGTTATTCTTTTCGACGACGATCGCAGAGTAGAATTTTTACCCTTGGTTTACACAAAGCCGGTGTCAGATCTGTTAAGTGGTATATTCTCGAACAGGCAGCGTTGGGAGTCTCATTTAGGTTCCAATACTTCGACTTTAACAGAAGATTATCTTCAATCGGCATTTCCATTGGTTTCAGGCGAAGACAATTTATTGATCAATGGTCGTTTACTGCCTGGATCAGCTATGTACAAAGAGGTCATCGGTTTAGAAAAGGGTGAAAAACTCATGTCTAATGATGTCTTGCTTGCCCTGAGATTGAATCGGGATGGTTTGGATCAATTGCTCAAGCCCGGCAAGTACTCAAGGTTGACTGCGCTTCTTAAAAGTGATCTAAAGGTGGTCAAATCTGAATTCAGACCTGATCTATTGGGACATGTATGGGACTTATTTAGGAATTGCGGCAGCCACATTCAATTGGATTTAGAGCGTTTGGATCAAAATCAGTTCAAGGATCATCTGGGCCAGGGGAATGTATTTTTGGGTGAGCGCATTTTCATTCATAAAAGCGCACAAGTGAATGCCTCAACCTTGAATTCAAAAGAAGGTCCAATCATTGTGGACGAAGGTGCCGAGATTATGGAAGGTTGCTCAATTAGAGGACCGCTGTACCTTGGTAAGGGCTCTATTTTAAAAATGGGTGCAAAGATCTATGGACCGGTCAGTATAGGTGATCACTGTAAAGTGGGCGGTGAAGTCAATAACTCGGTCATAAATTCATATTCAAATAAAGGCCATGATGGTTTTCTTGGAAATTCGGTGATCGGAAGTTGGTGTAATCTGGGTGCGGACACCAATAATTCTAATTTGAAGAATGATTACAGCGATGTCAAATTGTGGAGTTTTGAAAAAGCTTCTTTCGTTAAGAGTGGATTGCAATTTTTGGGACTGATCATGGGGGATCATTCAAAATGTGGTATCAATACCATGTTTAATACCGGAACGGTCGCCGGCGTATTTTGCAACATATACGGTGCTGGTTTTCAGCCCAACTTTATACCTTCTTTCAGCTGGGGCAAGCCCGGCGCCTTTATGACCTATCAGTTTGAAAAGGCCATAGATGTTGCTCAGCGTGTCATGGATCGCAGGAATATTGCTTTAAGTGCACAAGAGGAAAAAATTCTTAGACACGTTTTCGATCACAGTCAGACATTACGGGAAAAATTTAACAAAACGACATAATTTCCGCCCATGCTTCTTTGGCATGGAACTTGCAATACCCTCTTCGCACAAGACAGTGTGAATAATAATTTCGCTACTGACAAATTGACCTTACAGGATGAAAGATGCTTTTGACATAGATAATTTATTTCTTCGCGGACCGATGGACGAAGAAGCTGAGTTCATACCCTTGATGACCAATGAGGATGAAGAGCAGATGAATGCCGAACAACTGCCGGACGAACTGCCAATCATGCCACTTAGAAATACGGTCTTGTTTCCGGGTGTGGTAATCCCGATTACCGTGGGCAGGGACAAATCCATTCGTCTGATAAAAGATGCCAATAAGGGAAGTAAATTGATTGGTGTGGTTTCACAGCTCGATGAATCGATCGAAGACCCGGTTCTTCGCAACCTATACACGGTAGGCACTATGGCGAGGATCATCAAGATATTTCGCATGCCTGACGGAAATACAACAGTCATACTCCAGGGAAAAAAGCGCTTTAAGCTTGAACAGGAACTCTCTTCTGAGCCATACTTGACCGCCTTGATATCATCTTACCCAAACGAAGAAATTCCCAAAGGTGCGAGTTTTGAAGCCCTGGTTTCATCCATCAAAGACATGGCACTAAAAATCATAGAGCATTCACCGAATATTCCTACCGAAGCTACCTTTGCCATCAGGAATATCGACAGCCCTTCCTTCATGATCAACTTCATTGCATCCAACATGAACATCGATGTGAAGGACAAGCAGGCCTTGCTTGAAGAAAAGTCACTTCAAAACAGAGCCAATCTGTTGCTGAAGCATATGACCAAAGATTTACAACTCTTGGAATTAAAGAACGATATCCAGTCAAAGGTACGCCTCGACATGGATCAACAGCAAAAGGAATATTTTCTGCACCAGCAGATGAAGCAGATTCAGGAGGAGTTAGGGGGAAATCCACAGGAAGAAGAAATCAAAGAATTCAGGGAAAAAGCAACCAAAAAGAAATGGCCAAAAGAAGTTTCGGATCGTTTTGAAAAGGAACTGCTGAAATTGCAAAGGACAAATTCGGCCTCGGCTGAATACTCCGTGCAGATAAATTACCTGGAATCCTTGGTCGAACTGCCATGGGACGAGGTGTCTAAAGATAACTTTGATTTAAAGCGAGCCAAAAAAATTCTTGATCGGGATCACTACGGTCTGGACAAGGTGAAAGACCGTATTTTAGAACATTTGGCGGTGTTGAAATTAAAGGGAAACATGAAATCACCGATTCTTTGCCTTTATGGCCCTCCGGGGGTTGGTAAAACATCTTTGGGCAAATCAATAGCCGAGGCGTTGGGAAGGAAATACGTTCGAATGTCCGTGGGTGGTTTGAAGGATGAAGCTGAAATACGCGGCCACAGACGCACTTACATCGGAGCCATGCCCGGTAGAATCCTGCAGAATCTTAAAAAAGTAAAATACTCGAACCCGGTGTTTGTATTGGATGAGATCGATAAAATAGGGAATGATTATCACGGAGATCCTTCATCTGCTTTGCTCGAGGTGCTAGACCCAGAGCAGAATTTCTCATTCAATGACCATTTCATTGAATTGGATTACAACCTGTCTAACGTATTATTTGTGGCAACGGCTAATTCCTTGGGAAGCATTCAACCCGCGTTAAGAGATCGGATGGAAATCATTGAGATCAACGGTTATACCCTTGAAGAGAAAGTCGAAATTGCCAGAAGGCATCTGGTACCAAAGCTCGTTCGCGATCACGGTTTGGAAGAGAGCGACTTTAAGATTTCGAAGCAAGTCATAGCTTACATATCCGAAAATTATACACGTGAATCGGGGGTAAGAGGCCTTGAAAAGCGCCTGGCTAAAGTAGTCCGGCACATTGCCAAATGCAAAGTGACAGGCGAAGAATACAATATGAATATAGTTTTGGAAAAAGTCATCGCCATTTTGGGCCCTGCCCATTCAAAAGATAAATACCAAGGGAATGATGTGGCCGGCGTAGTCACCGGACTTGCCTGGACGCCTTTTGGTGGAGATATTCTCTTTATCGAGTCCTCGTTGAGCCAAGGTAAAGGGGGCTTGACCCTAACAGGAAATTTGGGAGAGGTAATGAAAGAATCTGCAAAGATTGCCTTGCAGTATATAAAGAGTAAGCACGAAAACTTTGGTCTGGAGGCAGAAGTTTTCCGCAACTGGGATGTGCACATTCACGTACCCGAAGGAGCCACACCAAAAGATGGACCCTCAGCGGGTATTGCCCTTTTAACTTCATTGCTCTCAATATTCACCCAGCGCAAGGTGCGCAAGAACCTGGCCATGTCAGGTGAGATTACACTTCGTGGTAGGGTATTGCCGGTTGGCGGAATAAAAGAAAAGATTCTGGCAGCCAAGCGCGCCAACATTAAAGAGATCGTTTTGTCTGAAGATAACGAGAAGGATATTCAAGAGATCAATTCAAAGTACCTTAAGGGGCTTAAATTCCATTTTGTAAAAGACATGACTGAAGTCCTGGAATATGCCTTACTCGATCAGCAAGTGAAAGGTGCCATGAAAATTACCTGAGTGTAATAATTTATAAAGGAGCCGACATACTAAAACTCTCATTAATTCGTATGTTTATTGGCATGAAGCCTATTCTGGCAGTTATTCTTTTTCTTCTCTTTTACGGTTCTTCTGTGCACGGCCAGATAGGCGGTAAATATGCTTACCAATTTCTTGATTTGTCGGCTACCTCCAGAATAACTGGAATGGGAGGCAACATGATTGCTTTTAGAGATGACGATCCAGGGTCGGCTTCCGATAACCCCAGCTTATTGCAGCAAAACATGGACCGCACAGCCGTTCTATCTTACATGAATTATTTTGACGGTATTAATCAGGGATTTGCTTCCTACACCTTTCACAAGGAAATTGGCACCTTTAACACAGCAATAAAGTATCTGGACTACGGACAATTCAGGGAAGCTGATGCCGGTAACAATGAGCTGGGAACTTTCAGTGCAAATGAAGTGGCCTTGATCGGTGGTTACGGCCGGCAAATTGATTCTTCGTTTTCTGTCGGCGCAAACGTGAAGTTCATTTATTCCAATTATTACTTGTTGAACAGCGTTGGACTGGCACTTGATCTTTCTGCCACGTATGAATTAAAAAAATCACTCTTTCTCGCAACCATGGTCATTAAGAACATTGGCAGTGAGATTAAGCCCTATGTACCCGGAGAACGACATTCCTTGCCATTTGACATCCAATTCGGGATTTCAAAAAGCTTTAATAAAATGCCCTTTCGATTTTCACTCGTAATGCACCAATTGGGTAAAGGTAGACTCACTTATCCTCCATTGGAGCAAAACACCGGCAGTACTTTTGGAGAAGAGGAAGTAGACCGATCCCAAAGCACGGCCGAGAATATTTTGCGCCACTTCATCATAGGCACCGAATTCATTCCCTTTAAAGGATTAAATTTTCAAATAGCTTACAATTTTCAACGCAGAAAAGAAATGGCGTACTCAGAGCTTCCAAAAACCGTGGGGCTTAGCTGGGGCCTCGGACTTAAGATATCCAAGTTTAGATTTAATTATGCCCGAAGTTCGTATCATTTGGCAGGCTCACCCAACCACATTACCGTCCTGACCCGATTCGATGATTGGGCGAAAAAATAAAAGTGAAAAAAATTATTATTGCCATCGATGGTCATTCCTCCTGCGGTAAAAGCACCCTGGCCAAGGCTCTTTCATCTGAATTGAAATACCGGTACATCGATACCGGGGCAATGTACCGCGCCGTTGCTTTATATTTTATGCGCGAAAACCTTTTATCCGAACCTATTAATGAGTCGGAAATAATCATGCGATTGCCTAAGATCAAAATTGATTTCAAATATGAAGCTAATTCTGACCAAACATTGACCTACCTGAATGGAGAAAATGTTGAAGAAGAGATCAGGGGAGTGGCTGTTTCGAATGAGGTGAGCAAAGTCAGTCAAATTTCCGAGGTCCGCAGGGTGCTTGTAAATCAACAAAAGGAAATGGGTCAGTCAAAAGCGGTCGTCATGGATGGCAGAGATATTGGCACTCGGGTATTTCCTGAAGCGGAATTGAAACTCTTTGTTACCGCCGATGTTGAAGTTAGAACAGATCGTAGGTATTCCCAAATGAAAGCAAAAGGCATTAGTGTTAGCAGAGAAGAGGTTCGGAGTAACTTAAACCAACGCGATTTTGACGATGAACACAAAGGCGAAAGCCCGTTGAAAAAGGCAGTGGATGCCATCATCATTGATAATACCCATCTTACCATTCAAGAAGGGGTTGACCTGGCGCTCAGGCTCGCTTTGAAGGAAATTAAACGCTGATCAGATCTGTGGCAGAATGCTGTCCAGATTTAACCAAAGCTTTGGTACCGGAAGGCCTATCACATTGAAAAAACAACCATTGATCGATCGGACTGCAGTCAGTCCTATCCATTCTTGTATTCCATAAGAACCTGCTTTGTCATACGGTTGGAATTCCCGAATGTAAAAGCGAATGTCTTCTTCGTCTATGGCATAGAAAGATACCCTGGTAACATCATCAAAAGAGCGTTGCCCATTAACGGTAGTAATTGCAACACCCGTGATTACCTCGTGGTTCTTGCCTGACAAGGATTTTAGCATGTTGAAAGCCTCTTCTTCATTTCCCGGTTTACCTAAAACCTTTTCGTCCAATACTACAACCGTGTCGGCAGTAATCAGCACTTGATCGTTCAATAGCCGCGATTGAGCAGAGGTTCCTTTTTTCTCGGCCAGGTATTTTGCCACCTTTTTCGCTTCAAGTGCCTCGGGATATGATTCGTCCACATCAATTTCCATTGTGGTGAATTCAATGCCCAATTGTTCCAATAATTCCTTTCTCCGCGGGGATTTTGACCCCAGTATGATTTCGTAATTGCTTTGTTCGGAATGAATCATACGTTCAAATAATAATGAAATGGAACAAAGAGTATACCAATCAACATGAGCATTTTTAAACCGCTGCTGATAAAGTGAAATTCAGAAGAAACATGTGCCTTTCGCATTTTATAAAAAAGCCAAAGGCTCGGCGAAATTAAAAAGGCGGTGATGTATAGCAAGGGTAAAGATGCCTTGGAAAACATCAGCAACATGGCGATCAACAGACTGATCAAACAGATGAACAGCACAGATAGCAATGATTTCGAAGCTTTTTCACCGACTAAAAGGGGCAATGTCATTTTTTGACCGAGTTGATCACCTTCTACGTCTTCGAGGTCTTTCACGATTTCTCTTGTCAACGTTATAATAAAAGCATAAAGCGCTAAAAAATTCACCAGAATAAAATCCGTCCCAAAAGATGTCCACAAATTGCCGCTTTCAACAAGTAAAGGAATCAAAGGTATACTTGCGGAAAGTGCAGCCACCAAAAGATTTCCTGCCATGGGAAGCCCCTTTAAGGAGCGAGAATACCAATAAAGCAGCAGTACAGAAAGTAAATGGATGTTCCAAAGTTTAATATTTTCTAATCTTAAAGCCAGCCACAGACCCATGATCAGTCCTGCCATTGATAATATAACATAGGTGGTCAACGTTTTAATTTTCCCAAAACGTTGGTAAAAGTTATCACGCTTATTGATCCCATCTTCTATGGCGTCGTAAAAGTCGTTGATCAGGTAACCACCTGCCATGATACCTAAAATCGACAAAACCAGTAAAAGTTGGTTCATTCCAGTTGCCAATGCGGTTGCCCCTCTTGTGGTCAGGGCAGGTGAAACGATGTAATTCTGGCATATGACAACGGTGAATGCGACCAACAACAAATTGATCCACCTGATTCTTCTCAGAAAAAAAATGATCGGATTTCTCAACGTTTTCTATACAATGCTTCGATAGACAGTGTCATTTGATGGTAAATTTTTTTGAGATCGGAGTTCTCTTTTAACATGTAAAGATGGCGCTCTATTGTTTGCTTATCTCCTCTTTTTGCCGGACCGGTCTGTATTTCTGATGGTCGCCTTTGCCCGATCCCATTGGCGGTTTCATTGATCAATGGAAGAAGCAGGTCAAATGGCAGGTCTTTTGATGTCAAAAAAAGTTCAGACAGGGCATAGAGGTGGTTAGAGAAATTATTGACAATAACAGCTGAAAGGTGCATTATTCGCCTGTTTTCACTGCTCATGATGTGAACCTTTGCCCCTATGAGTTCAACCAGTCGAGTTATCAATGCAAGGTTTCTAACGCTATCTGCCTCAATCAAAAATGGAATATCTGCGTATGTTAATTCATTTTCGATATGAAACGTTTGAAGCGGGTAAATCACACCGTAATCTTTTTCTCGCACAGCACCAATAGCGCTAATATCAGTACTTCCGCTTGCGTGTAAAACAAGTGCACCGTTCTCCTTGTTTTGCGCTGCTACATCTTGAATTGATGAGTCGTTGACGGCCAGGATCAATACGTCGTATTCATTTGTAAGCGGACCTTGGTCAATTTCAATAACGACGTTCTTGAGGTCGTTGATCAATCCTGTGTTCTGACCACTTCGGCTGAATAATGTGACATCGATGTCATTACTTGAAGAAAAGGCACGGCATAGATGTACTCCAAGATTTCCTGATCCTATTATGCCAAGCTTAATAGCCTTCAATGCCTCAGTTGTTATGACTGGATTTCATTTTTTCAAGAATGCTGATTGCGGCTTCTGATATAACCGTTCCAGGTCCAAAAACACCTGCTACCCCAGCATCGAGCAGAAATTGATGATCATTAGGTGGAATAACTCCACCAGCAATAACGATTATATCACTGCGTCCTTCTTTTTGAAGAAGGTTTATAATTTTGGGTACCAAGGTTTTGTGCCCTGCGGCCAGTGAGGAGATTCCAACGATATGTACATCATTTTCGATGGCTTGTTTGACCACCTCTTCGGGCATTTGGAAAAGCGGACCTATATCTACATCAAAACCGATATCGGCAAAAGATGTGGCGATTATCTTCGCACCTCGATCGTGTCCGTCCTGCCCGACTTTGGCAACCAATATTCTAGGCCTTCGACCTTCTAACTCAGCCACTTCATCGGCCATTGCCATGGCCTTTTTAAATCCCTCGTCTACCATTGCTACAGATGAATAAACACCAGAAATAGCGTTGATCTTGGCTTTGTACCTCCCAAAAACCTTTTCCATGGCCTGAGATATTTCACCTAGACTTGCTCGTTTTCTGGCTGCATCTACTGCTAAATCTAGTAAATTTCCTTCACCATTTTGAGCACATTTGGTCAGTTTATCCAATGCCATATTGACGACTTGGTTGTCACGCTCGCGGCGCAGCTTTTCCAATCTAGCAACCTGTTCGAATCTCACGGCTGTATTATCTACCTCACGAAGATCAAACTTGGACTGATCGTCTTTGACCTTATACTGATTCACTCCAACGATGGTTTCTTCCATGGTATCGATTCTGGCTTGCTTCAGGGCTGCCGCTTCTTCAATTCGTTGTTTGGGAAGACCACTTTCAATTGCTTTTGCCATTCCACCAACGGCTTCGATTTCCATAATATGACCCCATGCTTTTTCAGTTATTTGATCAGTCAAGTATTCCAAGTAGTAACTACCGCCCCAAGGATCGACAACACTGCCCAGTTTCAATTCTTGCTGCAAGTACAACTGTGTATTTCGCGCGATTCTTGCTGAAAAATCAGTAGGAAGAGCTATGGCTTCGTCCAGAGCATTGGTGTGCAGGGATTGGGTTCCGCCAAAAACAGCGGCCATGGCCTCGTTGCAAGTTCTTGCCACGTTGTTGAAGGGGTCCTGTTCAGTAAGACTCCACCCCGATGTCTGGCAATGTGTGCGCAGTGCCATTGATTTCTCGTTTTCAGGATTGAACTGCTTGATCATTTTGGCCCAGAGCATTCTGCCGGCCCTCAATTTTGCGATTTCCATGAAATGGTTCATACCTATGGCCCAAAAGAAAGACAGTCTAGGCGCAAATTCATCTATTTTCAACCCTGCTTTCAGTCCGGTTTTAATGTATTCAAGTCCGTCTGCAAGGGTATAGGCAAGTTCCAGGTCCGCCGGTGCACCGGCCTCGTGCATATGGTAACCCGAGATGCTGATGGAATTAAATTTTGGCATTTTTTCGGCACAGTAGCGAAAAATGTCGGCAATTATTTTCATCGAATGGGAAGGAGGGTAGATGTAAGTGTTTCTAACCATGAACTCTTTCAGGATATCATTTTGTATGGTTCCCGTTAGCTTATCAGGACTGATTCCTTGTTCTTCAGCAGCGACAATGTAAAAAGCCATAATGGGAATAACGGCACCATTCATGGTCATGGAAACCGACATTTGATCGAGTGGTATCTGATCAAACAGAATCTTCATGTCCAGTATTGAATCTATTGCCACACCTGCCTTTCCGACATCACCCTCGGCCCGTTGGTGGTCAGAATCATATCCCCGGTGAGTGGGTAGGTCAAAGGCCACTGAGAGACCCTTTTGACCGGCCTCGAGGTTTCTTCTATAAAATGCGTTTGAATCCCGGGCTGTTGAAAAACCTGCATATTGCCTGATGGTCCATGGCCTTGTAACATACATGGAGGCATATGGTCCTCGAAGGTAAGGAGGGAAACCTGCGCCAAAACCCAAATGTTCAGCCTTTGAAAGGTCATTCTCATTGTAGGTGGTTTTGATATCGATTCCTTCATTTGACACCCAGGAGGCGTCACTTGACTTCTTTCGCTTAGAAGGTAAATCAAAGTTTAATTCCTCGTCTTTAAAGTCTTTGCGTTTATTCATTGCAGTGTGATGAGTTGTGCGCTTTCAATAAATTTTTATCTGGATGCCAATCATTTAATCACCGGCACCCTCTTTTCAAATCTCGTCATTATCAGGAATGAAATAATCAAAAGCAACATCCACATAAGAATAGATATCGAGGGCCGAATGTCAAAAATATAAGTCAGTAAGTTACCACGATTAAAAACACCATCGTTTAGTTTGGTGATTATGATTTCGAAAAAGGGCCATTGAAATTTTGTGGGCAAACTGTACATTACCGTGGTTTTAGCCATAAGTGCCATTACCATACCCATGAGCAAACATAGCGCTAACAGCGGTGTTGGGATCTTTTTGCGCGATAAGTATAAGATGCCTTCATAAGTTAAAAGCAAGGCAATCGGGATCAGTTGCCTTGGGCCATATGACCAGCCGCCCCACCAGTCGTGATAGGAAGAGAAAACTAAAAAATAAACCAGGCAAGGCACGATTAAATAATTGGAGTAAAAAGAAGATTTTTCAATGGTTTTTTCTCTGATCAAAACATAGGCAAATGTTATGAATACCGGTATGTAGAACAATAACCCGCGGAATTGACTGAAAATAAGATCCCAGACAACCATTAAACTGGGCAGACCCAGACCGTACATCGGTTTCATTTCATCGACATACGTGTACAGCATAGTCAAAGGGCTACCCGTAATGTAAAAGTTGAAAAAGAGTATGAAAATTACCGAGGGAAGTATCCCCAGAACAAATTTCAGCGAGTTTTTGATGGATTTGGTCCTGTAAATAATCAATATGGTCCAAATCGCGGGAATAACCGCAGTCTGGAATTCACTTAGAAATGCAATGCCACAGAGCCATCCGGCAAGATAAAAGTATTTGCTGTTTTTTAGAAGTAGGTAGGCCAGAAGAAGGTGGACGCCACTAAATACATGACTGAAAAACGTACCTGTAAAAATGAATATTAGCGAGCCATAAAAAGGTAAAGTGCTTAAAATAAAGGCTTTGGAAATGTACATTGAATTAATTAGTGTGGCGAAAAGCAGGGTTATGGCAATGGTGAAAGGAATACTTCCACATAAGAACGACGACATGATCAAAATAGTTCTGAAATGAGTCTCGGCGTCATCGGGAAGGTCAATCAATTTATTTAGTGAAAAATAAAATGGAGCCATAAACAGCGCTGGAAGGGGTGCTTTTTCGGAATAATAATGGCCATCAACAAAACATTTATCGTTCGTCAAGCCATGGAATTCATCGATTTGCAGGGTTCCCTCCTGCACCAAAGAATACACAGACATTGCCCTGGACAAGGAATTTGGATTAAACCAATTGTCGAGGTAAAATGAAGATATCAACAGGTTAAGCGCAAAAAAAAGTGCAACAGCACTATTTATCCTGATATTCAAAATGTTGGGCAAAATTGATGGGTGTAATGGCATTTTCAGGGCTGGTAGATTCAACATTAGAATCAGTTTTCCCGGTTATTTTTGCTGCGGGGTCGAGGTATTTATTTAGCCCGATCAGAATTTCTTTTTTTGACGTATAGTTCTCCATTCGTGCGCTGCGGGACTTATCAATTTCTCTTTTGATGAAACCGCTGTTCAGGCATTCCCTGAATCCCCCTAAATCTTCCATATCTTTAAATAATTGCCAGGCCTTTTCTGATAACTCCGTTGTGAGTGATTCTATAAAATAAGACCCACTGGCTGGATTTGCAACCTTATCTAAGTGTCCTTCCTTTTTTAGCAATAACTGAATGTTTTTTGATATCCGATTCGCGAAAGGATCATCATTTCCGTTGAATGCTTTGGAAATAAAAACATCGCAACCGCCCAATACCGCAGACATGGTCGAAGTGGTCTGTCTCAAAATATTGGTGTGTGGATCAAGCTCACTCATGATTTCTTCGGAACATTTCGCCATAAGAAAAGATGCCTGGTTTTGAATTTCCTGCTTTGAGTACAAATTAGCCAAGAGCACTCTGGCTGCTCTCATTTTTGCAATCTCCATGTTGTATTCAGTTCCGCATGCCAAGATCATAGACGTGCGTTCAGGGATGGAATTAAGGTTCATGGACCTGGAGCGAAATTGCTCGATCAAATGATTACATGCCGATAACATAGAAGCCAATTCAATTATGCAATTGCCCCCGGCATTTTTATAGATGCTAAGGTCGATAATGATATCGCGACCATTTTGTGGATCGGCTAATTCATTTAAGATGCTCTCTTCAATTTTATCATTGTATTTACCCAGAAGAGCAGATTCAGAAAATACGTCTCGGCCTGTGATGATGGTCGAGGTGATACCCGAAGTCGGAATTGCTTCAAGGTTTAAATTCCCTTCTCCTGTTTTTAATAGAATCAGGTTTGATAAACGAAGATCTTGAGACTTCAAGTAGTGTATCAGGTCAGAAGAATCATTGTAACGAATAAACAGGGATTCCAGTCCCGGTTTCAGGTCATCATCAATGTTGTTCGCAGCTCCGTGCCGCAGATTTACTTCGAGAGAAGTGATCCAGTTATGAGGTAAAGATTCGTCGAGCACATGTGAAACAGAATTGGCTGTATAAAACGGAGCAACTTTAATGCTTTCCTGATTACCGCTAAAGATTTTTTCTTCGGGTATTTTACCTTTCAGATCTTTTAGGATCTGTTGCATCCAATCTTCATCGGATAGCGGGCTAAATTCTTGGAATAGGTCGTTGTGCATAGATATACCTTAGAAAGCGAAGATAAAATTAAAGTAAGAAAGTTATTCTTCAACAATGACGAAGACTTCTTCGTTATCCCTTTTCATGAGGTATTTTTCCCTGGCAAATCGCTCTAGACTCTTCATGTCAGTGGTGAGCTCCTTAAGATCAGATTTGGTTTTAGTGATCTCCAATTGGTAATACTCCTTTTCAGAATCAAGATCCCAAAGCTCCAATTTGTTTTGAAATTGAAGCAATAGATTGTTCTGATCGAAAAAAGTCATCCATACGACAAAGACAATTCCCGTCAGACTGTATTTATTTTTCAGGTAAGGAGGTATCTTTTCAAGCACCTTACAAATCTAAACGCAATGGGTCAAATGTTTAAAATCTAGATCGAATGATGTCAACAAAGACCTGTTGATCAGGATTCAAGAAATGGGTAGCGATAGTCCACTGCAGGAACGAAAGTTTCTTTAATGGTTCGGCTACTTACCCATCGAAGCAGATTTTGCATGGCTCCGGCTTTATCATTGGTACCCGAAGCTCTGGCTCCACCAAAGGGCTGCTGTCCCACAACTGCGCCAGTTGGTTTATCATTAATATAGAAATTTCCTGCGCTGTTTTTAAGCATTTTCACCGCCTTGTCCACTGCGAAACGATTTTTGGCAAAGATTGCTCCGGTGAGGGCATAGGGTGAAGTTGAGTCCACCAATTTAAGCGTTTCTTCGTATTTGTTCTCATCGTATCGGTAAAGTGTGATGACCGGTCCGAATATTTCTTCGCACATGGTTTTGAACTTCGGGTCTTTAGCAACGATGACTGTTGGTTCAATAAAGTAGCCTTTCTCCTTGTTGTAGTTACCTCCAGCAATGATCTCGGAATCGGAACTGCCCTTGGCATAATCGATGAAAGAAGCAATTTTATCGAATGCCCGTTCATCGATTACAGCATTGATAAAGTTGCCGAAATCTTCCGGACTTCCCATTTTGAATGAATTAACATCCTCGACAACCCGAGCAGTTGTTTCATCCCAAATATTTGAAGGAATGTAGGCACGTGATGCCGCGGAACATTTTTGACCCTGAAATTCAAAAGCACCCCGGGTTATGGCCGTTGCGACTTCAATAGCATTCGCTGACTTGTGGGCAACTATAAAATCTTTACCCCCGGTTTCTCCAACAATTCTGGGATATGTTTTATAATTCGCAATGTTTGTTCCGATTTCTTGCCAAAGCTTTTGGAAAACGCCCGTGCTTCCGGTAAAATTCAGTCCGGCAAAGTCGGGATGCTTGAAGATCACGTCTCCTGCTTCAGGCCCGTCGGTGTAAATCAGGTTGATAACTCCGTCGGGTAAACCTGCTTCTTTGAATAACTCCATAATAACATTTGCCGAGTAGATCTGTGAATCGGCACATTTCCAAACCACTACGTTACCCATGAGTGCAGGTGCAGCCGGTAGGTTGGCGGCAATTGATGTGAAGTTGAAAGGAGTGATGGCAAAAACGAAGCCTTCCAATGCACGGTATTCCAGTCGATTCCAAATCCCATCATCGGAATCTGGTTGATCACGGTACAATTGGCTCATAAATTGAACATTGAACCTGAAAAAATCAATTAGCTCACAAGCGGCATCTATTTCTGCTTGAAATGCATTTTTTGATTGACAGAGCATGGTGGCGGCATTCATTTTAGCCCTGAAAGGTCCTGCCAAAAGTTCTGCAGCTTTCAAAAAAACAGAAGCCCTTGCTTCCCAAGGAAGTTCAGACCACTCTTCCCTTGCCTTTAATGCTTCGTCAATGGCAAGTACTACATGTTCTTTGTTACCCCGATGGTAAACGCCCAATTTATGTGAAAGATCGTGCGGGGGAAACATGTCTATTTTCTTACCTGTTTTAATCTCCTTTCCCCCAATGAACATAGGTATTTCAATTTGTTGTCCTTTGAGTTGGGCCAAGGCCTCTTGTATTTCTTTTCTTTCGGGGCTGCCCGGTTTGTAACTTTTGACGACTTCGTTTTTTGCTTTTGGTGGTCTGAAAAATCCGTTTGACATGATCTGAGCTATTATTTGAGCTGCGAAAATACCAAAAGCCTACTTAACGGCACAAAAAAAAGGCCGGCAATGCCGGCCCGTTTCTAGACAGCAAGGCCTTAGGCTACTTTGATCATTTTCTTTGCCGTCCCTTTCTCTTCTTTTTTAGGGAGATTGATGTAAAGTATGCCATTCTCCGATTTGGCTTTGATCTTATCCGCATCTGCTTCCTCAGGTATTAGAAAAGAGCGTTCGAAGTGGTTATATGAAAATTCCATTCTTCTGATCTTGTCATTTTTCTCGTCAGAGACTTGTTCCTTCTTTGAAGTCACTTTTAAGGTGTCTTTTTCCACTTCCACGTTCAGGTCACTTTTTTCAAAGCCCGGGACGGCCAATTCAATTTCATAGGCATTTTCACTTTCGCGAACATTTACCGCTGGCATTGAACTTCTATAATGTCTGTTTTTCATTTCGAAGGCATCTTCACCGAACACATCGGTCAACAGGTTAAAAATGCCCGGATTCATTGATCTGTTATTGTATTTTACAATTGACATTGGTTTAAATTTTAGGATTTCAAAGAGATTATTTCAAGTTTCGGGCCATTTACCTCAATCGTTTAAAAGAAGCCATAATGGCATCTATTATCATAATTAACATGACACATCGGCAGTATTGAGTGTTATAACCGGTATATTTTTATAGTAAAATTGCCCAATGAAAAGTCGAATGCTGTCTCTGATCATCAGTGCTTTGCTTATTTCCCTTGACGCTTTTAATCAAAACATTGAGGAATCAGGAAGAATCCTTGGAATTTGGTTAACGGGTTCGAAGAAAGGAAAAGTGGAGATATATAAGTGCGGCGAAGAATTTTGTGGAAAAATAATTTGGCTTCGAGATCCATTAAATGATGAGGGTAAGCCAAAAAAAGACGATAAAAATCCCGATAAAGGTTTAAGGGATCGACTCATCATCGGTACAAATGTTTTACATGGTTTTATCTATGACGGTGATCTGGAATGGGATGATGGCGAGATTTACGATCCCGACAATGGAAAAACCTACAGCTGCGTAATGAATTTACAACCAGGTGGGAAGGTTTTGGAAGTGCGCGGATACATTGGCATCTCACTGATTGGCAGAACCGAGGAATGGATCAAATCATCTCTGGACTGATCAGTCCCGTTTGATGTAGCTCGTTATAAATAAGCCGGCAAATCCAAGCGTCGGTCGCTGCGTAATCTACCTGGGCATTGCTTAATTCTTTCGCCTCCCAATTACTTAGTTGTTGCCTCTTGCTGATTTTTTTACCGAGCACAATGGCTGTTAGTCGCTTGGCTCCGATACTCTCGAAGCCGATTTTCGGGCACAATGAATTTAGATCGACAAAGCTTTTTTCTTCAAAAGGTCGAAGCTGTTTTAATTGTCGAATATCGTCGTGAATGGCGATGCCTATTTTAGCCTCATTGTGGCTTAGCATATCTTCAAGAATGGGGGGGAATCCAATTTTGTTTAACCTGAATAAGACAACTTCATCAGAAAATGCCATCTGAACAAGTGAACAATCATGTTGAACACCCTTTTTAAATGAGGGTCTGGTTTCAGTGTCAAATCCAAGTATTTCACCTGACAAGGGCAATCTGTTAAATTTATCGATTTTTGCCTTTGAATCAATTATCCTGACCTTTCCTGTGTACTTGAAGGATTCAAGGTGTTGAATTTCTTCTTTACTTATGTGTCTCCTGTATGGAAAATTCTGGCCTTTCAATGAAAATGTAATATATCTATAAAGAGTATTTTCGCAAAACTAACCATGAAATTTGACTGTATGCGCATACTTAGCGGATTGACCCTGTTATTATTCCTGAATATATCCGGCCAGGCCGGTGCACAGGACAAAAAAACACTAAGTCTTGAAGACGCTGTTACCAAGCAATATAGTGATTTTTCACCCAGAAACCTTCGAGGACTTGTTTGGTTGGATCGGGACACGTATTCCTATATTAAAGGAAAGGGTGAAGAAGAAGCTCTGGTTTCTTTCGATATCAAGAAAGATAAAGAGCGTATTGAATGGACAATTCAGAGTTTAAAAAAGGCAATAGGAGAAAAAGCAAAAGACCAGACCTCCTTGCCTGCATTTTCTAAAATCGGTGAAAACCTTCTGACCTTTGAATTAAATGGCGTCTTCTTTCTATGGAACGCAGGGAAAGGAACTGTCAATTCATATGAAAACGAATTTGACGCTATAAGTGACGTTCATTTCAGTCCATCCGGAGCGAGCATGGCCTATGTTAAAGACCATAATTTATTTGTCAAGTCAATTGGCAAAGAGCGTATTCAGTTGACTCAAGATGGGAACGAAAACATAGTCTACGGTAAAGCCGTTTCCAGATTCGAGTTTGGAATCACGGAAGGTATTTTCTGGTCGCCATATAAAGACGAGGCCATTGCTTATTATCGCAATGATCAAAGTCAGGTAACCGACTATCCTTTGGTCGACCTTACACTTTTGCCTGCAAAAATGAAAGCCATTAAATACCCTATGGCAGGGGGCGAAAGCGAAAGCATCACGGTAATGGTTCACTACCTCGAAAGCGGTCGATCGGTTCAGTTGAAAACAGAACCAGCGGTTCATGCATACCTGCCATCGGTAAATTGGACACCTGACGGAAAACACATTAAACTGGTGACATTGAATCGGGGACAGGATTACATGCAATACATTGATTTTGATCCCAAAACAGGTGACATGGGCGCCGTGTTTTATAAGGAGAAAGATGAAAAATACGTAGAGCCTCTATACCCCTTGGTCTTTCTTGATGAGGCAGGTAGTCGAATGGTGCATTTCAGTCAAAAAGAGGGATTCATGGTTCCCTACTTAATTACAGACGATAAAGAAGTTAAATTGATGCAAGGCGATTTTCCGATTACCCGGTACATTGGAATGAATAGCGCAAATTCAGTTCTATTTGTGGAATCCACGGGAGAGGACGCTACTGAGAATCACATTTATCGTATAAATCTGGAAACTTCTAAATCCGAACGGATTTCTAAAAATCACGGTTTTTATAGGTCAAAACTTAGCGACGACGGAAACTATTTTATTACGGAATTTTCAAACATCGATGTACCAAGAAAAATTGTCATCGCAGACAATAAAGGAATTGTGCTGAAACAACTCTTAATTGCTGCAGATCCGCTCGAGGGATATGCCGTTTCAAGGCCTGAAATATTCAACATAACCAATAGAACCGGAACTGTTTTACATGCCCGAATGGTAAAACCCCAGGATTTTGATTCTACTAAAAAATACCCCGTTCTGGTTTATGTGTATAATGGTCCCCATGTTCAATTGATCAGAAATTCATGGTGGGCAGGGGCCTCGTTGTGGATGAATTATCTGGCAGAGCAAGGTTACATCGTCTTTACCCTGGATGGACGGGGAAGTTATAATAGAGGTAAGGAATTTGAACAGGTCATTTACAGGAACGTTGGAAAATATGAAATGGAAGACCAGGTTGACGGAGTGAGATATTTAAAAGGACTGAATTATGTGGACACTGCCAAATTATCGGTTCACGGTTGGAGCTATGGTGGGTATATGACAGCCTCCCTCATGCTTAAATACCCGGGATTATTCAATGCAGGAGTAGCCGGCGGACCTGTGACCAATTGGGCATATTATGAGATCATGTATACCGAGCGCTATATGGATGATCCTAAAACCAACCCGGAAGGATTTAAAGAAACCGATCTTAGAAATTATGTTTCTTCATTGGAAGGAAAACTTATGCTGATACATGGATTAAACGACGATGTAGTGGTGCCACAGCACAATTTTAATCTTGTCAAAAAATTTGTAGATGAGGGAATACAGGTCGATTTCTTCCCATATCCGGGGCATTCTCATAACGTGCGGGGGAAAGACAGGGTTCATTTAATGAGAAAGGTAGTCGATTACATTATCGAAAACAACCACCCATGACAGCGAACGACATACTTATTTCAGTCATAGGCTTATTCTTGGCTTTCAGTGGTCTGACATATTTACTCCATCTGCGAAAAGAAAAGCAAGGTGGAATGCAAGAAAAAGTTGTGAGTTGGTCTTTACTGGCCATTGGTCTTATCGTTACAGGGTACCCTTTAATAAATTTTAATGCAGCCTCGAATGAAAAAGTTGATCCATTAAGCCGATCGGGTAGTTTGCTGGGAAGCGATGTATATGATCAAGCGGTGCCCACAAATACCGGGAGCTATGAAGAAGCGACTGCGCTTTATGTGAAGGCGGTGTCTTATTTTAATCAGGCGCTTGCGGGATACGATTCTGTTGAGGTTGCTTTGGACCTTCTAAACAGGAGTGTTCAGGCTTATGAGACTGCGGAGGCATTGACTGCCAGAGGTCAAATTAAAGTACAGCAAGGCAAGTTCAGCAGCGCCTTTGAGGATTATTTCAGAGCCATAGAGTTAAAGCCTGGTTTTGGCAATGCTTACTTTAACCGAGCAGCGGTGTACTATATAACCGGTCAATTAAACTACGCTTGCTCAGATTGGCGCCGAGCCAATGAATTGGGAGTGCCCAATACAGAGGAAGTCTTAAAAACCTACTGTGGTAATTAATTAAGTCGAAAAGGAACTATTAGCTGAAATTCGGGAATTTTCACGCAAATATCGGCACCGTCGCTCAGGCGTTTCATGTAGTAAATACCCCACATTTTACCTACACCTGAATTGAGCTTACAAGCAGATTCATATTGGTAGTGGCCTGCATTCTCTATTACCGGCTTCTTTCCCACAACACCTTCGCCTTCTACCAGCAGGTGTTCACCAATGCTGTCGAAAATCATCCATTTTCTTTTTAGAAGTTGAACTGCATGGCCGCTGTTGTTCTCGATGCGAATCTGGTATGAAAAATAATATAGGCATTTACAGGGGGATGAAAGTCCTTCCTCGAACTTGGTTGACACGGCAATCTTAATACCATCTGTGACGGCTATCTCCATAGCAATAAGTGATTTCCTATAAACAATATTACTTATTTTTAAAGACCTCATTCATTTTTTGATGAATTTATGTGGGCCACGCCAAGTAGCTGATCATAACCCTCTGACATTGAGCTATAATAAACGAATATTGTATAATCATTCTCGGTTTCTGCGTGTGATCCTTCAATAATGGCCTCATCCGGGCCGTCTTGATATGGAGATTTGACCACGTATTGATAATTGTAGAAGCCGTGTTTGAGTAGCAGCGTTTTTTCATAACGTCCTAGTGATGGATTGTAATCCATTCGGAAGGCCGAATCCATTTTCATCATCGTAAATTCGCCGAAGAGGTATAGTTCAAAACCGAGCATCGGTTGTTCTGTTTTAAGTGAAAAATGAACAAATGAGTAGTCTAGCTCGTGCCATGAAATGGAGCGACTTTCGGCCTTGTATAGTGTTCTTCCGTTCATGTCTTGCATATTCGAATACTTCAGAAACGACCTAGGTTCATCTGTCTCCAGGTAAATGTCGAATGCTGCCTTTTTTGAGGGACTGACCCTGATAATATTGCTCGAAAAGGATCTTGATTCAAGGGTGTTGAAATATCGGTACTCATTGCCCCCATCAAAAAGGCAATTCGAGGTGTAATCAAAAATGATCTTGTTGCCACTGACAAAACTTGGTTTAAAATCGCTGCAAGTAATTTCCCAACTCCTGTTTTTTAAAGCCACTACTCTCAGGCCGTTGACATCTTTTATTTTATTTTTTGGGTCGCTGATCTCAAAACTCAATTGCTGTTTAAAATTCTGGTATTTAACTTCGTCTGTTTTCTTGACTCTTGCATTTATATTTAACTGAGGGTCAATTACCGTGAATCTTTTAGTGATTATTACCGAATCGGTCTCGACATCGATGATCTGAATGGCAAAATTTCCCGAACGGATGAATCGATTTCCATCTTTCGGGAAAGCAACGGTGTAGCTGGCGAATGCCGTTGCTGTGGCAGAAGAAAACTGGACATCCTCGACGTACCTCGAGTCATTGATTTCAACATAGTTCATTTCTTCTTCCCGGTATATTTCCCAACTACTGTTGCAATGGACAAAGGCATATCTGTATTCGTTAAAATCACCTCGCAGATCGTCAAAACGAAGTTCCAATTTTGAAGTTCGAAGAGTGCTCAATATGGTGCTTTCTTCACTGCTGTTCATTCTATACAGCCGCACACAACTTATATGTTTTGTTTTGACTTCATCAAAAACGACATAAGACTCAACGAAACGAGGGTCACTGTCGAAAGTGAGTGAATCCTGTGGTAAAGCTATGTTGCACAGAAGGCAAAAAAGGAAAGTGGGAGCAATACTCCTTAAATCAGTCAAGTCAATTTTCATCCTTAATAACAATATTAGAGCATCGTATTCCAAGTCTTAACAATTCATGGTCGTAACAAGATTATTTAGAATCGTTCTAAATTGGATTTAATCATTTATTTTTGCGCTGATTTACGGTCATTGGAAGGCGAATCTTCTAATTTTGCAAACGTTTTTCGCAACACAAAATCATATCTGTGGAGGTAAAAATTAGACGCGGTGCCAACATCAACCTTAAGGGTAGTGCCGACAAGATTATCAGCGATGCACCGGCTGAAGAGACATATGCCCTGAAACCCGGGGATTTTCCGAACGTGGTTCCAAAGCTACTGGTCAAAGAGGGCGCAGAAGTGAAGGCGGGCAGCCCTTTGTTTTATGACAAGAACAACGAACAAATTGTTTTTACCTCACCGGTGAGCGGAGAAGTAGCTGAAGTTCGCAGAGGTGCCAAGCGCAAGATCCTTGAAATTATCATCCTCGCCGATAAAGAAATCAGCTTCGAAGATTTTGGTAATGAAGCCCTGGATAAACTGGATCGTGATTCTGTTGTCAAAAAACTTCTTACTAGTGGGGTTTGGCCATTTATTCGTCAAAGGCCATTTGACGTTATTGCCGATCCATCTGTTACTCCAAAATCCATTTTCATTTCGGGATTTAATTCTGCGCCTTTGGGTGAGGATTATGATTTCATCCTTCATAGACAAGATGCACAGTTTCAGGCGGGTTTA
This sequence comes from Vicingaceae bacterium, assembly GCA_040220895.1. Lineage (GTDB taxonomy): Bacteria > Bacteroidota > Bacteroidia > Flavobacteriales_E > Vicingaceae > UBA11591. The sequence continues at coordinate 108,098 of JAVJVY010000001.1, read as the reverse complement.
AATGTGCTTGCGAAACTGACCGATGGAAAAGTGCATTTGAACATTAACGGATCAATTAAAGCAGACGACGCATTCTTAAATGCGAAGAACGTTCAGATAAACAAGTTTTACGGTCCTCATCCCGCGGGCAATGTGGGCATTCAAATACATCACATCGATCCAATAAACAAGGGAGAAACTGTATGGGTGGTGAATCCTCAGGACGTAACGATTATAGGTAAGCTTTTTAGTGAGGGTAAATACGATGTTTCCAGAAGCATTGCTCTCTGTGGTTCCATGGTCAGGACACCCAAGTATTTTAAAACACGCATGGGCTCTAGTGTCAAGAATTTGTTGGAGAATCTGTTAAATGATGGTGAAAAACGCGTGATATCGGGAAATGTTTTAACAGGGACAAAGATTGAAGAGGGCGGTTATCTGGGTTTTTACGATCACGAAATCACGGTGATTCCCGAAGGTGGTAATGACCAATTCATGGGTTGGTTGACACCCGGATTCGATAAATTCAGTCTTTCAAAAACATTTTTTAGCTGGATGATGCCTGGCAAAGAGTACGAACTATCTACAAACATGAATGGAGAGGAACGTGCCTTTGTCGTGAGTGGCGAATATGAAAAAGTAATTCCAATGGACATTTACCCGGTTCATTTGATTAAAGCCATATTGATTGAAGACATTGAATTAATGGAGAATCTGGGCATATATGAAGTTGCTCCAGAGGATTTTGCCTTGGCTGAATACGCCTGTACTTCGAAGATCAATGCCCAGGAAATAATCAGAGAGGGATTGGATTTAGTTAAAAAGGAAACAACATAATTAAATATTAGCATCTTGAAACTTCTCAGAAACCTAATGGACAGCATAAAAGTTCCTTTTGAAAAAGGAGGAAAGCTGGAGAAATTTTACCCTGTTTACGACGGTATTGAGACACTGTTATTCGTACCTGGTCATACCACTCATAAAGGAAGTCACATACGAGATGGAATTGATCTGAAAAGAACCATGGTCACCGTTATACTTGCAATGGTTCCCGCGTTATTGTTCGGAATGTGGAATACCGGATACCAGCATTTTTTAGCACTCGGCATGACCGATGTCACCTTTACCGATCAATTTCTTTTCGGACTTGCCAAAGTCTTACCCATTGTCGTGGTGTCATACGCGGTGGGCCTTGGAGTTGAATTTACCTTTTGTGTGATCAAGGGACACGCCATTCAAGAGGGATATCTGGTTTCCGGAATGCTCATTCCATTGTGTCTTCCCGTTGACATTCCTCTGTGGATGGTGGCCGTCGCCTCCATTTTTGCTGTTGTTATTGGCAAAGAGGTTTTTGGTGGAACGGGAATGAATATATTGAATGTAGCATTGACCGCTAGGGCATTTTTATTTTTTGCCTACCCAACCAAAATGTCGGGTGACAAAGTCTGGATCAATACATCAGGTGGTGAGGTTGTGGATGGATTTAGCGGGGCAACTCCATTGGCCCAAGCTTATGAGGGTGGTGTAAAAGCAATTCCCAGTTTCATGGATTCGTTTATGGGTTTTATTCCCGGCTCCATCGGTGAAACATCTACCCTTGCTATTTTGATCGGAGCTGGTGTGCTTATTCTCTCAGGCATTGGAAGTTGGCGGATCATTTTGAGCGTATTCGCCGGAGGCTATGTTATGGGTTTGTTGTTCAACTTATGGGGCGCCAATGATTTCATGCAGGTTCCCGCCACAACACAGCTGGTCATGGGTGGTTTTGCCTTTGGTGCAGTTTTCATGGCGACTGACCCTGTCACCGGGACTCAGACCGGAGTTGGAAAATACATCTATGGATTTTTGATTGGTCTGTTCGCTATCATGATTAGGGTGTTCAACCCCGCATATCCGGAGGGCATGATGCTAGCCATACTTTTTATGAATGTTATGGCTCCGCTAATCGATCATTACGTGATCCAAGCCAACATTAACAAACGATTAAAACGCGCTCAAACAGTTGCGTTAAAAAGTTGAAGCAATGAAAATGGACGTAAACAGTAACAAGTACACTTTTATTTTTTCTGCCATAATGGTCGTGGTAGTTGCTTTCGTTCTCGCCTTGGCGAGCGAATCCCTGAAGCCATTTCAGGAATCAAATGTAAAGCGGGAAAAAATGCAGAACATTCTTGCAGCTTGCGGAATTGATGTAGAGCGTGATGAAGCAGAAAGTGTATATGATAAATTTATTGGTGCTTCCAATGAAATCATGCTCGATACAAAGGGCCAGCCGATAACTAACCCTGAAAAGCGACCATTTGAAATCGATGTGCTATATGAATACAAGAGTGGTGGGCAGCGCAATTTCCCTGTTTTCAGATGTCAAATGGAAGATGGAGAAACCCTATATGTGTTGCCTATGGTGGGTAAGGGACTGTGGGGTCCGATCTGGGGCTACGCAGCTGTGGGTGCGGATTTCAACACCCTCAAAGGCGCCACTTTTGATCATAAAGGGGAAACTCCTGGGTTAGGTGCCGAGATTAATAAGGACGATTTTGAAAAGCAATTCATCGGTAAGAAAATTTTTAATGACGACATGGAGTTTGCCTCTGTTAAGGTTATAAAGGGGGGAGCTGACCCTTCCGATACTCATGGGGTAGATGCCATATCTGGAGGTACCATCACGAGTAATGGAGTGACCGAAATGCTGCAGCGCACCTTCCGCGCGTACGAACCCTTTCTTAAATCTAAAATGAATTCTTAGAAGATCATGGCTGAAGAAACCCTTATAGAAGTTGTTGAGAAGGAGCCCAAAGAACCTCTGTTCTCAAAAAAGAATAAGCGCTTGCTTAGCGATCCGCTAAATGACGATAATCCTATCACCGTTCAGGTGCTCGGAATTTGTTCTGCTCTGGCCATTACAGTGCAGTTAGAACAGGCCGTTGTCATGTCAGTCTCGGTATTAGCCGTTATGGTTCTTTCCAGTTTAAGTATCAGCTTGCTCAGAAACTACGTACCCCAGCGGGTCAGAATCATTGTTCAACTCGTAGTGGTTGCATCGATGGTGGTCCTGGTTGACCAGGTCTTGAAGGCTTTTGTTTATGATGTGAGTAAAAAACTATCGGTTTTTGTCGGGTTGATCATTACGAATTGTATCATCATGGGACGCTTGGAAGCCTTCGCTTTGGGCAATAAGCCTTGGCCATCCGTGTTGGATGCAGTTGGAAATGCCGCTGGTTACGGACTAATATTGATAGTCGTTGCTTTTTTCAGAGAATTGTTAGGTTCAGGAAAAATCTATGGCTACGAGCTTTTTGAGAATCTTGGTATATATGAATTAGGCTATGAGAATAATGGTCTTATGATTCTTTCTCCCATGGCCCTTATAACCGTTGGAGTCTATATCTGGATCCAGCGCAGTAGGAATCCCAAACTCATCGAAGAATAAAAGAAATGGAATACTTCAACATTTTCGTCAAGGGAATATTTATAGAGAACATGATCTTTGCCTACTTTCTAGGCATGTGTTCTTACCTGGCAGTGTCAAAGACAGTTAAAACGGGTGTCGGTTTAGGTGCCGCTGTCATTTTTGTACTGGGGATCACGGTACCCATTAATTACCTCATGGAGAATTACGTTTTGAAAGCAGGAGCACTTTCTTGGCTCGGACCGGAATTTGCTACCATTGACCTCAGCTTCCTGAGTCTGATCATCTTTATTGCTGTAATTGCTTCCATGGTGCAATTGGTGGAAATGGCCGTTGAGAAATTTGCACCTGCCTTGTACGGCGCATTGGGAATATTCTTACCTCTGATAGCGGTGAATTGTTCGATTCTCGGTGGTGCACTCTTTATGCAAGAAAGGCAATATGTAAATATTGGGCAAGCCTCTGTTTTTGCCATCGGTTCGGGTGTGGGTTGGTTTTTAGCTATTGTGGCAATTGCAGCTATCCGTGAAAAGATCCGTTATTCAAATGTTCCTGCACCTCTCAGAGGTTTGGGAATCACTTTTATAATCACAGGTCTCATGGGCATTGCTTTCATGAGTTTTATGGGAATCGAATTATAATCTAAGAGAAATGAGTCTTTTAACGATACTAGCAGCCATTGTTGTCTTTTTGATAATGATCTTTTTATTGGTCAGTATTTTACTCTGGGCAAAAGCCAAACTGACCAATACCGGACCCGTTACCATCAGTATCAATGGTGAGAAAGACATTACAGTAGAAGCCGGATCTACGCTGTTAAGTACCCTGGGTAATAATAAGATTTTTTTACCTTCTGCCTGCGGTGGTGGAGGAACTTGTGCCATGTGCAAATGCCAGGTACTAGATGGTGGTGGCGAAATTCTGCCGACCGAAGTGCCTTATTTCTCGAGAAAAGACATTCAGGATAACTGGAGATTGGGTTGTCAGGTCAAGGTCAAGAATGACATGAAAATCCATGTTCCCGAGGAAATATTCGGCATCAAGAAGTGGGAATGTGAAGTGGTTTCTAACTACAACGTGGCATCGTTTATCAAAGAATTTGTTGTTCGATTGCCCAAAGGGGAGTCACTTGATTTTCAAGCTGGAGGATACATTCAAATTGATGTTCCACCCATTGAAGTGGAATTTGGCGATATTGATATTGCGCCTGGTTCTGACGATCCTGAAGGAAAGGATAAATTCAAGCCCGATTGGGACAAATTTCAGTTATGGGATCTGAAAATGAAAAACGACGAAGAAATCTTTAGAGCCTATTCCATGGCTAATCACCCGGCAGAAGGAAACATCATCATGCTTAACATCCGAATCGCAACTCCTCCTTGGGATAGAGCAAAGAATAAGTGGATGGATGTGAACCCCGGTATTTGTTCTTCCTATACATTCACCCGGAAGCCGGATGATAAAGTCACCATTTCAGGACCTTACGGTGAATTTTTCATCAAAGATACCGGAAGTGAAATGCTTTATATTGGCGGAGGAGCCGGAATGGCGCCAATGCGATCGCATTTGTTTCACCTATTTCACACACTTAAAACGGGTAGAAAAGTATCGTATTGGTACGGTGGTCGATCTAAGCGTGAGTTATTCTACGTCGATCAATTCAAAAAGATTGAGAAGGAATTCTCGAATTTTAAATTCTATCTGGTACTTTCAGAGCCTTCGCCCGAAGACAATTGGGTTGAGAAGAAAGATACAGACGATCCGAATGGAGACGGTTTTCTCGGCTTTGTGCACCAGGCTGTTATAGATCAGTACCTGACAAAACACGATTCTCCCGAGGACATAGAGTTCTACTTCTGCGGTCCTCCGATGATGAATCAGGCCGTGTTGAAGATGTGCGATGATTGGGGCGTGCCACCAGAAAACGTGGCATTCGACGATTTCGGCGGCTAGCTCAAACTTTTTTCAATGAAAAAAGCAGAATTACCCAAGATGCGATAAGTGCCGTTCCACCCATAGGAGTTATCGGTCCTAACCAGGAAGCATTTATGTCAATCAAGGGCAGCAGACACAATCCATAAATTGAAAAAGAAAACAAAAACGTTCCAATCGTCATGGTATAAAAAGTCCAAACCACACCTTTGGGACTGAAGAATTGAAGTGATGGAGCTAAGGCAAGCAGGGCAAGACCATGGTACATTTGAAAACGCACTCCTGTCTTGAAACTGGATAATAATTCGTTTGAAAGACTTCCTTTCAATGCATGAGCAGCCATTGCACCAAGCACCACAGCGAGTCCCGCGAATAACCCTCCTGCAATAAAAAAATTTCTAATTCTCATCTTTCAAATTTCGCTAAAAAATTTCTTTCAAATCTCATTAAAACCTACGATTCTGTTTCGGTGACTCGGCCTTTTGAAGTATATTTCTAATCTTATAATTCGAAGTGAAAAAGAAGATAATCAGCATACTCGGTTCGGGTAGATCGGCATTTACCTTGATAGAATATTTGTCAACCAGAAGCAAAGTCACTGACACAGTTGTCAGGGTTTACGATAGAAATGCCACCGAGTCATTGGGGCACCTCGACGCCAAGGACGCAGAAGCCATTGACGCCGATCTCACTGACCGGGATCTTCGCCGTTCGATCGTCAAGTCTTCAGATTTGATCATTTCAATGTTACCCGTCCGGTTTCATTGCATGGTGGCGGAAGATTGCATTGAATTTGGAAAGCACATGGTCACAGCTTCTTATGTGACTAAGGAAATGGAGGCCTTGCAAAAGGCAGCATTAAACTCTGGAGTGACCCTTCTCAATGAAATGGGACTTGATCCCGGCATTGATCATATGTCGGCCATGAAGATCATCCATGAAATACAAGAACGCGGTGGTCAGGTTCGTGCATTCGAATCATTTACCGGAGGGTTACTTGCACCTGAGAGTGAGGAGAATAATCCTTGGCAGTATAAATTCACCTGGAATCCGAGAAATGTAATTACGGCCGGGAGTGGAGGAGCGGTTAAGTTTCTCGATCACAAGAATTTTAAGTTCATTCCTTATCACCGAGTATTTCGACGAACTGAAATCATCAATCTCAAGGAATTTGGCAAATTCGAAGGCTATGCGAACAGAGATAGTTTGAAATATCAAGAACTATACGGGCTGGAACATGTAGAGACCATGTTCAGGGGCACACTTAGACGTCCTGGATTTTGCAAGGCCTGGGATGTTTTTGTTCAGATTGGAGCTACCGACGATTCATATAATATACGCACCGAAGGCAAAATGACACATCGCTCGTTTATCAACAGTTTCTTAAAGTTTCATCCCACTGATTCTGTAGAATTGAAGCTGATGCAATACCTCAAGTTGGATCAGGACGATGTTGATGTCATGGAAAAACTTGAATGGCTTGGTATTTTCAAGGAAGAATTAATTGAGATGGAGGAAGGCAGTCCGGCGGATATTCTGCAATACATCGTAGAAAAAAAATGGACCTTAGAATCCGGTGAGCGCGACATGATCGTTATGTGGCATAAGTTCCTTTACACCTTAGATAACGAGGAACGAGAGGTTCATTCTTACATGGCTGTCAAAGGTGATGACCTCTACCATACCGCTATGTCCAAATCTGTGGGATTACCTGTCGCCCTCGGCGCAGAATTAATTCTAAACGGAAGCATCAACCAAGCCGGAGTTTTGAGACCACTTCAAAAAGAAATATACCTACCCATTCTGAAATCCCTCAAGAATATGGGTATAGAATTCTACGAGCGCAGAATTGCCTGAGTTATGGGCTAGTACCTTTTTCAACAATGGGCTATGGACAAGTTCATTTTCTAGACTGATTTATCTGGCGATATAAGGCACATATTTGACCAAATAAAAGTCCAAGATGGATCAGGAAAAAAGATTGTTGCTTCTTCAATTAAAGTCAGACCTAAAAGAGGTGCTCAGGCTTGCGCGGGAAAAGTCAGATGAATTGGCTTCGGAGTTCGAAAAAAATGGAGATCATTCGGGCAACAAGGTTGTCGATCTGGAATACTACCTTACGTCCTTGTTGGAAATCACTAAGGAAATGAAAAAGTTATGCAACAATGAACTTAAAGTTGAACCAGGAACTTTTCATGTGAACATTGATTCACAGGAGTTTGATGATTTTTTAATGCGCTTATCCAATACGAATGATACAGAATCCCTTCTTGAATTGTTAACGGTGCTCGAAGCTTGGGAACGCTATGAGCTTTGTGCAAAGGTCAATGAAAAAATAAAGTTGGTCATGGACAAGTCGGCCTAACCCAGGTAAAGCTCTATTAAGCCTTCGGGAGCTTTAATTTCTATATACTTTTCTTCACGATTTACGGATAAAATAATGTCATCATTTATAGGGATGAGTACCTCCTTATTGCCTGACAATACGGAAATGATCGGATTCACGGGCAAGTCGTAAACTTCCACAACCGAACCAACGATGCCAAAAATGGAATCCCTGACTTCAAAATCAATGATTTCGTGATAATAAAAGGCCTTGCCTTTGCGCTTTTTTAATTTGGACAAAGGCATGTAAACCGCCTTGCCTTTAAGGTTGGTGATGGGAAATGGTGATTCCTCTGTTTTTATTTGAATCCGTATAACGGCACCTTGAATTGATTTGACGCCTGCAATAAAAAAAGGAATCGGTGACTGATCCCCTTTGTGAAGCTGGACCAACACCGATTCTAAGTTTTTATATTCCTGAGGATCATCAACGTCAAGCTTGATGTCCAGCTGCCCTCTTGCCTCGATCACTCTGGATATATACCCTAGGTAATAACATTCAGAGAGGTTCATGCAGATTTAAGAGGCCTTATCTTCTTCGGGCTTATCTTCGCTCTTAACTTCTGATTTTTCTTCAGCTACTTTTGTCTCAGCTTCTGCTACCGGCGCCTCTTCTTTCTCTTCTTTATCGGTCACCTCAGGAGCTTGGGTTTCAGCTTTGATTGCTTCAGGTGCTGAAGCTTCTTCATTTACCGCTTCTTTAGACACGCTTTCTTCAACTGGGCTCTCGACAGCCTCTGCTTTTGGGGCTTCATCGGCCTGAGCTGTTGCTTCTGCGGCTACTTCTGGAGCGACTTCAACTTCATTTGAAGCTTCTACTTGCTCGCTGGCAGGAGCCTCTGCTGACACCGCTGCTTCAGTGGCATTTTCAGCTGCTTTTGCCGCTTCTTCAGCCATGGCTGAATTCTTTGCCAGAATAGTTGCTTCTCTTTTCTTGTTCGCCTCGTCTTCAGCTTTCATCCTTGCATCAGCCTGGGCGGAACTCTCTTTTCCCAGGTGTTCAATTTTCTGCTGAATGGTATTCATTTTATCCTTCTTCCAGGCTTCGAATCGCTTGGTGGCTTCGTCATCCGAAAAAGCACCTTTTTTGACTCCAATGTCAAGGTGATTTTTGAACAATACTCCTTCATAGGATAATATGGCTCTAACAGTATCGGTTGGTTGCGCTCCGGTTTTTATCCAGTCAAGCGCTTTTTCAAAACTCAGATCAATCGTTGCTGGATTCGTGTTGGGATTGTATGTGCCTATTTTCTCAATAAACTTCCCATCTCGTGGGGCACGACTGTCTGCGATTACGATATGGTAGAAAGCACTTCTCTTTTTACCGTGTCGTTGTAATCTAATTTTAGTAGGCATCGTCTTTAATTATGGTTATAAATTTCGGGCGGCAAATATCAGATTTTTCCGTTAATAATGAAACAATTAGCACAGTAAAAGTATACATGAATTATATTTCGCCATTTAAAGTGAGCTATTTGTCAACCGTCATATTTGCCGTATATTAGATGGAAATTCTTTAATTTCCATCGGAGTTTCTATGACTGTGCTGAAAAAAGAAAAGCTGGACTTCATGGATTTGGTATTTAACTACCATCTTTCCATGAAGAAATACCGAATCATTCTGATTTATGATGGAGAGATAGATCAGACCATCACGAAGGCCTTTATTTCTCTTGTAGAGAAAAACCTGACCGATTGGGAAACAGAAAGAAAAATCATACGCAAGGTGTACCATATAATGGTCGAATTTCTTCAAAACATTCACAAGCACGCTGATTCAACTGACGAAAATCAAGATTCAAGGAAGGGCATATTTCTCGTAGGTCATGATGCCTCGGGTTACATCATTATAAGTGGAAATGCTGTCAAGAAAGGTAAGATGAATAAAATGAAATCAATGCTGGACAAAGTGAACGGAATGGATGAGTTCGAGCTAAAGGAATTCTATCAAAGAAAGATATTAAAAGACGGATTATCGGACAAAGGAGGTGCGGGTTTGGGCTTCATCGATATCATCCGCAGAACAGGCAGTGAACTGGAATACAGATTTGAAAACATCGATGAAAATTATTCATTTTTCATTTTAAAAACTTACATTGCGACTTAGGAAATTTACCAATCATGGACCCATTATACATTGACGAAACAGACGAAACCCCGGGAATTAAACTGGATGCCGGAAAACAAATTTTCGAGTTTGTCGGTAAATCATTACCCGAGGATGTGGCTACTTTTTATAACCCGATTTTGGATTGGTTGAACGAGTATTCGAACCACCTGAATGCAAAAACCGAGGTCGTCTTTCGACTTGATTATTTCAACACGGCTTCTTCAAAAATGATTTTGGATGTTTTATTGAAGCTCGAAGAATATCAGGAATCCGGCAAAAAAGTGGTTGTTAAATGGTTTTTTGCCGAAGACGACGAGGACATGGAAGATGCAGGAGCAGAATATGCTGAAATAGTTGATATACCATTTGAATTTGAAAGTTATAATTGATATCGATGAATGCGTTAATAATTGAGGAAAGTTTCAGAACCCCTAAAGTTCATTTAGATGCCGGAGCCGGTACGTTTGTCATTTCCGGCAGGTCGCTACCAGAAGATCCGAACGAATTCTATGATCCCGTGATTGAGTGGCTGGAAAACTACTGTGCTGCGCCTACAGCCAATGCCAAGTTTGAATTTAGAATGACCTACTTTAACACGGCCTCGTCTAAGGTTTTTTTTAGCATTTTTCAGATCATTGATAAACTTAATGTCGAAAAACCGGGTTCCGAAAACAAAATCGTCATATTTGCCAATGATGACGATGAAGACCTTGTTGAACTCTTTGAATATTATCAAGAACTTCTTACTACCAACTGCCTGGAACTTAAGTCATTCTGATCTCTACTGGCCAATTGAAACTGTAAGATGAGCGAAGAAGTCCTTAAGGCCTTGATGCAACTTTTTGCTATCATCATCAAACAGGATGAAGGATTGACGAAAAGTGAGCACGACTATGTCAGGACCTTCCTAAAACAACAGCTCGCCTCAGAGGACGTTGTAGAATACATAAATCTTTTTGATCAGTTTGCTGGCGAAATGGATAAAAAATCTGGTTCCGAAAAACGAACTTCAGTTCTGGATTCGGTTAGGATTTTAGGTATATGTAAGCGAATAAACAAGAAACTTACCCAAGAACAGAAGGTCATCGTATTGGTGCGCTTATTTGAATTGGTCAATCAGGATCGAAAATTCACGACCAATAGGATGGCTATTATTGACACTGCAGCGGATGTCTTTAATATTGGAAAATCCGAATTCAAGAGCATCGAGCGATTCATCGTTCAAAATGACCTATCCAAGTTGGAAGACCCACAATTATTGGTCATAGGGCAAGATGATCTTACAGAGGGCACTACCAAGTTCATTCATTCCGAGCTTGACAGTGGCTACCTGGTTATTCTAAAGGTAAGCAGTGTCAACCTTTATTTTTTGAGGTATACGGGAATTTCTGATATCTACCTGAATGGACTAAGCCTTAATAATAAACGGATTTTCTTGTTTGCCAGTGGAAGTTCCTTGCGCCTTCCAAAGGGTAAGCCAATTTTGTACAGCGACGTGGTGGGCTGCTTCATGCGTGATTCTTCGGTACCTAAGCTTTCCTTCGATATCGAAGACCTGGAATTCCGATTTCCGAACGGAAATATTGGCCTGAGAAACATCAACCTTTCAGAAGGTGAAGGCAAACTGGTTGGCATCATGGGTGCCAGCGGTGCCGGTAAAACAACCCTGCTCAATACCCTAGCGGGACTTGAGCAACCATCTTCTGGCAGAGTTTTGATCAATGAAGTTGATATACACAGGGATAGAAAAAGCGTTGAAGGCGTTATTGGATACATTCCTCAAGACGACCTTTTGATCGAAGAACTGACCATCTATCAAAACTTGTACTATTGCTCAAAGCTGATATTCAAAGACTTTACTGAAGAGCAGATCGATGAACGTGTGAATAGGGTCTTAAAAGATTTGGGTCTGTATGACCGCAAAGACCTGAAGGTTGGAAGTCCTTTAGATAAAATTATCAGTGGAGGCCAGAGAAAGCGCCTGAACATCGCCCTTGAATTAATTAGAGAGCCGGCCATATTATTTGTCGATGAACCTACTTCTGGCCTGTCTTCCCGTGATTCCGAAAATGTCATGGACCTGCTCAGAGATCTAACTCATAAAGGTAAGCTGATCTTTATCGTTATACACCAACCCTCGTCTGACATTTATAAAATGTTTGACAAGCTCGTCATACTAGACACTGGCGGGTACATGGTGTATTATGGAAATCCGGTCGAAGCCGTCATGTATTTTAAGAAAGCGGACCTCCAAATTAATAGTGAAATCGGTGAATGCATCACCTGTGGCAACGTGAATCCCGAGATTATTTTTAACATCATTGAAGCCAGGGTTGTAGACGAATTTGGAAATTTCACGGATCAGCGAAAAGTTCAACCCGAAGAATGGGAAGCTCAATTCAAGGAGAACATACATCTCCAAAAGACCGAATTAAGTCATGAACCACCGCCAAGTGACCTGAACATCCCTTCGCTCTTCATGCAATTCGTCATATTCTTACGAAGGGATTTCTTATCAAAGGTCAATAACCTTCAATACATCGTTCTCAATTTGTTGGAAGCACCTGCTCTTGCGTTTATTCTGGCATTCATTATACGTTATACCGACAATCCTGAGGGTGACAACTACCTTTTCAGGTATAACGATAATATACCACCCTACATATTCATGTCCATTATTGTTTCCCTGTTCCTCGGGCTAACAGTTAGCGCTGAAGAAATATTCAGGGACAGAAAAATCTTGAAAAGAGAATCCTTTCTCAATTTGAGCAGGGGTAGCTATTTGTTTTCAAAAATTGCCATTCTATTTTCGCTTTCTGCTGTGCAGTCTTTCTTATTTGTAATGGTCGGAAACAGCATCCTTGAAATTCAGGGAATGAGTTTTGTTTATTGGTTTGCCCTGTTCACAACTTCCTGTTTCGCCAACATTTTAGGACTCAATATTTCAGCAAGTTTCAATGCTGCCGTCACCATATATATTTTAATACCCTTACTGATCATTCCGCAAATGGTCCTGGGTGGCGCGATGTTCAGCTTTGAGAAATTAAACAAATTGGTTGGAGGAGGCCATCAGGTGCCAATTATTGCCGATGTCATGGCTGCCAGGTGGGCTTACGAAGCACTTACAGTGGAGCAATTCAAAAACAATGCTTTTCAAGAACAAACCTTTGAAATTGAGCGTTTTGAAAGCATGATTGATTACAAGCAGGTCTATTATATCCCTAAGTTGGAAGAGTTGCTGGAAGAAACCATGTTTTTGGAAGGCGGTCACACTGACTCAGTGCGGGCCGTATTCGATCACAATGTCAGGATAATCCGAAACGAAATAGGAAAAGAGAGCAATAGAATTTCTGAAGTCGATTTCAATTACAACCTGGACACTTCAAATTTTGATATAAACATGATTCAGAATCTTTTGGAATACATGTTTTCGATCAAGGACTACTACAACGAGGTTTTCAACAGAATTAACCGAAAAAAGGAGAAGTTGATCAATGCCATGCAAGACAGTAAAGAAAAGAAAGAGGCCTATGTCCGCCTAAGAGATGAGAATCAAAACGAATACCTGACGGATATTGTCAAGAATGTTTACACAGAAAGTAAAATAGCCATCATCGATGATGATCTTGTTCAGATCATCGATCCGATCTTCAATATTCCTGAAAGTAAGGGAGCCTTGAATTATCGATCGCATTTCTATGCGCCTGAGAAAACCATTTTCGGTTTGTATTTCAACACCTATTCTTTCAACATGGGAGTCATTTGGTTTTTTAGCCTACTTTTATATATTACACTCTATTTTGAAAGTCTGAAAAAATTGCTTTCTTTAAACCTGAATATCAAATTCCCTAAAAAGAAATGAAGCATCAAGCATTTGAAAATACTTGGAGGCGAATCCTTCACTTTTCAAAATTCCCCTTGCTGGCTATTCTCATTGCATGTGGATCCGGTGGAGGTGAAGAATCTCAAGGATTCGATGAATTAATGGAAGAAGAAGTTGAGGAATCATCTGCAACGAAAATGTCGGACGAGGTTCTGGCTGAAATCATTCGAGGTATTCCTGCGCCGGTAGAATTGGTTGCGCTGATCAAGTCAAGTGGGGCCGAATATTCTGAAGCTTTGTTAAATCCAACGGAAAACACCGAAAAATACACCACCAGTTATCAGCAGGCGCTGAATTTGGGAATTTATGGTGCGGACCTTGGGTACATCAACATGTACGAAAAAACAATTTCGTCTTTGAGTTACCTGAATGCCGTCAAGCAAATGGCCGACCTTATAAAAGTTGGGCAATTCTTTGATTTCAATACCCTAAAGCGGCTCAGTAGTAATAAAGAAAACATCGATTCACTGCTTTTTATAACTACCAGCAACTTTAATCGCATGGATGAATATTTACGCGAACAGGGCCGAGCTGACCTCAGTATTCTTGCGGTGGCAGGTGCTTGGCTTGAGGGAATTTACATTTCTTGCCAAGTAGCCAAAGCAAGTGGAAAAAAAGAGGTTGTTGAGCGTATCGGTGAGCAGAAAATCGCCCTGGCCGATATATGCCTAATGCTCAATCAATATGAAAATGATGAAAACATGGTGCAAATTGCTACTGACTTTCAACGCATAAACACCGTTTTCGAACAGGTGGATCTTCAAAGTACCCAAAGTGCCCCTGAAATGAAGGAAGTAGACGGCAGATTAGTCGTTGTTGATAATAGCACCAGTAAAGTTGTAATTAGTGATAAGACCCTAGACAGCATAATCGAAGTTGTTAGTGGAGTTAGGAATAATTGTATAAACTAAAAAGGGATTGAATGAAAAGGTATGTTGTCCTATTTTTCTTAAATGCGCTCTTCGTTGGAGGGCTCAGTGCGCAGTGCAACGATCAGCTGGTGACTAATTGTTACCCGACTATTGATGGTTATACCTATTTGAAGGACTTTAAATTTCGGTTGAAAGCTGCAGGCGATGCTAACCCTAAGCCAACAGCAAAATTTCAGTTGATCTTGAGTAAAAATACCAAGTATCTATTGACGGCTTGCGATGCATCGGACTACGAAGGAAAAGTGATTTACCAGCTTTTTGATGCTACTGGTCTGCTTGCCAGTTCTTATAATCCTCAAACAAAAAAACACTACGAATCTATAGAGTTTGTATGCAAGCGCTCTGGCTTGTATTACCTGGCATATACTTTCGAAGATTATAAGCAGGGATGCGCAGTGGGCATGGTTGCCTTTGAACGCTAGGCGCTCAAATAAGCTGAAACGTAATACAGGGCCAAATCATAACTAAACAGACCAAAACCGGAAATACTTCCCCGGCATTTGGCCGAAATCAAGGATTTTTCGCGAAACACCTCTCTGTTCATTATGTTCGTTATGTGAACCTCGATCACAGGAGTTCCAATGCTCGCAATAGCATCGGCAATTGCTACCGAAGTATGACTGTATCCACCTGCATTTAATACAATAGCATCATAGGACTTGTCGCTTTCTTGTAGGTCATCTATGATTGAGCCCTCCATGTTTGACTGAAAATAATCTATTTTTAACTCAGGGAAACGTTGGCGGAGTTCTTGAAGATGTGTCTCAAAATCTACAGTACCGTAAATATCGGTTTCCCGCTTTCCAAGTAGGTTTAAATTTGGACCATTGATTATTTTGCACTTCATATTCTCGCTTATACCCTGTAAAAATACATCATTGACATGAGATGGTCTGCCGAGCTAAAGGGTTTTGAATCTTATCTCAAACTTGAGAAAGGTCTCTCACTAAAGACAAGAGAAGCCTACAAGGCCGATGTCATGAAATTTATCACCTTTGTTGAAAGCACTAAACTGGATAAAGGCCTGAGTGAACTCAGCCTTCAGGATCTTAGAAGATTTATCACTCAGCTCGCCGAAGTCGGACTTTCAGCCAGATCACAGGCGCGTATCATTTCTGGCCTTAAATCCTTTTTTAGTTACCTGACCCTTGAGGATGTAATCAAAAGTAATCCGGCACAATTGCTCGAATCACCAAAAATGAGTCGAAAATTACCTGTTGTACTTGACCTCTTAGAGATCAATTCCCTGCTTTCTTTTATTGATTTGAGTGATGAGTCCGGTCACAGAAATAGAGCAATGATTGAAACACTTTATGGCAGTGGATTGCGAGTAACTGAGTTAATCGAGCTTCGCATCTCGCGTTTAATGTTGGTTCAGGGATTTATCCGGGTCGTTGGAAAAGGTGATAAGGAGCGAATTGTGCCTATGGGAGGAGATTCCAGAAAATACATTGAGTTGTACCTGAAACACTACCGAAACAAACGCGATGTTGTCAAGGGCCATGAAGATTATTTATTCCTGAACATGCGGGGTAAAAAACTTTCCAGGGTCATGGTTTTCAACCTGGTCAAAGACCTGTGTGCGAAGGCCGATATCGATAAGGTCGTTAGTCCGCATACCTTCCGCCATTCTTTTGCCACACACTTGGTGGAAGGTGGGGCAGATCTGAGAGCAGTGCAAGAGATGTTGGGTCACGAATCCATTATGACCACAGAAATCTACACCCACCTGGACCGCGAATACTTAAGGGATGTGATCAGTCAATTCCATCCCCGGAGCAAGGCGCAAAATTGAACTTGGATCCAACCATATCTCATTAAGATGCAGTGACATTGTAGGTCTGCACGCTATGGTTAGATAAGTTACTACGGGCTGATGTATTTCCAGGTGTCAATTTGCGGAACGGGAGCCCGAATAGTAAGGGTCTCCTTCTTTATGGGATGTTCAAATTCCAGTCTAAAGGCGTGCAGGCATATTGATCCATCTTCATTGCTTCTTTTTGCCCCGTATTTCAAATCACCTTTGATCGGGTGACCCATTTCAGCTAACTGTGCCCTTATTTGATGATGGCGACCTGTAAGTGGAAATACTTCAAGAAGAGAATAATGATCAAGCAATTGAAGTGTTTCAAATTGAAGTTCAGCCCTCTTGTATCCCCCATTTTCTTTCTTGGAGACATAAGATTTATTCTGTTTTTCGTTCTTCTTCATGAAAGAAACTAGAGTCCCATTCTTTTGATCGACCTTGCCTTCCACAATGGCCAAATAGGTCTTTGTGATCTTCCGGTTTTTAAAAAGTTCATTCATTCTCGACAGGCCTTTTGATGTTTTAGCCAAAAGAACCAGGCCACTGACGGGCCTGTCAATGCGGTGAATCAATCCGGTGAATACATTTCCGGGTTTGTTGTACTTGATTTTTAAATAAACCGACAATCCATCAAGAAGGGAATCATCGCCTGTTTTGTCGCCCTGAACCAGAACCCCTGCCTTTTTGTTCACGGCGATCAGATGATTATCCTCATATAGGACATCTTTGTCAGCGATCATTCGGGCCAAAGCAAGGTATTAATATTGTTCAGACTTGTTGGGAAAGTCTTTTGACTTGACATCACTGATATACGATTTAACGGCCTTACTAATATCGTCGTATAAAGAAAGGTATCTTCTTAGGAATCTTGGGCTGAATTCATGGGTGATGCCCAGCATGTCATGTAATACCAGGACCTGTCCATCAACTTGCCCACCGGCGCCAATTCCAATAATGGGTATGCTGACTTCGGCGCTCAGTTTTTTGCCAAGACTCGCCGGTATTTTCTCCACGACAATTGAAAAACATCCCGCCTCTTCCAATAACTTGGCATCATTCAAAAGTATTTCCGCCTCTTCTTTTTCTTTAGCCCTTACCACGTATGTGCCGAATTTATAAATGGATTGTGGAGTGAGACCCAAATGACCCATGACCGGTATGCCCGCAGAAATAATGCGCTGCACGGATTCAACGACTTCACTACCGCCTTCGAGTTTCACAGCATGCGCACCTGACTCTTTCATGATTCTGATCGACGAATTAAGGGCCTCTTTGGAATTTCCCTGATAAGCACCGAAGGGCAGGTCGACTACCACCAATGCTCGGTTTATTCCTCTAACTACCGAAGAAGCATGATAGATCATTTGGTCAAGGGTAATTGGCAAGGTGGTTTCATGACCGGCCATAACGTTCGAAGCACTATCGCCTACCAAGATGACATCAATACCCGCGGCATCAATGATCTTTGCAAGGGAAAAGTCATATGCGGTAAGCATCGATATGGCCTCACCATTTACCTTCATTTCTTGAAGCGTATGGGTTGTAACTCTTTTTACATTCTGTTTTTTTGCCGTAGACATGGTAAGGTCATTTGTTGACAGTCAACAAAGCTAAAAATAAACTGTCAATGCAGAATTAATCCTATTTTTACACGCTAACCCAGATCATGCGAATCAAAGCACTTCTCCCATCTTTATTAGTACTGTTTTCACTTTTTTCATGCGAAACGGAGGTGGATCTTTTTGGAGATTCAGAGCAGGTTCCCGTGGTATTTGCATTGTTGGATCAATCACAGGCTGTTCAATATTTCAGGATCAATCCCACATTTGTTGGTGAGAGCGATGGACGCGTACTTGCAGGTGATAAGACCTTAACCAATTATCCCGATAGTGCATTGGATGTGCGTTTATACGATTTGACACTCAGCACCCAGGACAATCCTGTTTTTTATCGAGCGGAAGAGACACGCGAAAAAACATTAAATGACGACGGAATTTTTAGCCCAGAAATCTTGATGTACAAGTTATCAACTCCGGTCACCATTGCCAGCAATGGAAGTATTACTAATTCGGTTTTACAAGCTGACCATGTTTATCAGTTGTGGTTCAAGGTCAAAGCAACCGGCAAAGAGTATAAATCTCAAATACTTCTGGGAGATGTAAACGACCTGAGGATGATCAATCCACCGGATGTTCCAAGGGACAGGATCACCAGCCATATAAAATTCTTTACAGGAGAACAGTATCAGCAATACAGTTTTCAAGTAGGAAGAATGGAAGGCGCCAATCGCTATAAAATCGAAATGCGTTACTATTATACGACAGGAACTGATACTGTGCCGGACAGCACGTTGAATGTTGTCAATTATGACATCGGAGAAGTAAACGTAACTGATGATGCCTCGGCTTCACTGACGATTCAGTTTGACGGCGAACGGTTTTACCAGGTGATGAGCTCAATCCTGGATCAAGGAATTGATCGGCACGGTAGACTGATTGATTTTGTTGTTACCGCCGCAGGCGAAGACTTAAACACTTACATCGAGGTGCAGAATGCTACCTTAAGCGGGTTGTCTCAAGAACGCCCCAGTTATACGAATATCGATAATGGAGGCATCGGTATTTTCTCCTTTAGGTCTAGCCGTGTTTTTAAAGGTTATTATTTAAACTCACCCTCGGCAAATTGGCTTGTAAACTCTTTTAATACCTATAATAACGGCCAATTCAAATGCGCAGACTTCGGCTCAACCGCTGGTAGCAGGACGGTTTGCCGCTAAATTCTGCCTTTATGTCATTATTTGGCAGTTCCCTTCCAAACTGATTCTTCAAGCGTGACAAAATTTCCAGTCAATTAGGCGAACACCATTTGGCATGGAACTTGTTATGTATTTGATTGTAATCGAGCATTAACTTAAAGAAAAAGACATGAGTAAAATTATAGGAATTGACCTGGGCACCACGAATTCATGCGTAGCCGTCATGGAGGGAAATGAACCTGTGGTCATCCCGAATAGTGAGGGAAAGAGAACGACACCATCGATTGTGGCGTTCATTGAAGGAGGCGAAAGAAAAGTCGGGGATCCTGCGAAGCGTCAAGCAATTACCAATCCAACCAAAACGATTTCATCCATTAAGCGATTTATGGGAAATCAGTTTTCTGAAGTGGCAAAAGAAATCAAAAGAATGCCATACGAAGTAGTAAAAGGTGACAATAATACTCCCAGGGTAAAGATCAACGACAGGTTATATACTCCTCAGGAAATTTCAGCCATGATTCTTCAAAAAATGAAGAAAACCGCCGAAGATTATCTTGGAACTTCTGTTTCAGAAGCCGTTATTACTGTTCCGGCATATTTTAACGACGCTCAGCGACAAGCAACCAAAGAGGCTGGCGAAATAGCCGGGCTTAAAGTAAAACGCATAATCAACGAGCCTACGGCTGCTTCATTGGCTTACGGATTGGACAAACGAAACAAGGACATGAAAATCGTGGTCTTTGACTGCGGTGGTGGAACCCATGACGTTTCGATATTAGAATTGGGAGACGGCGTGTTTGAGGTGAAATCCACTGATGGAGATACGCACCTTGGTGGTGATGATTTTGATCAAGTAATCATTGATTGGTTGGCAGATGAATTCAAGAAAGAGGAATCCTTGGATCTGAGAGATGACCCAATGGCCCTTCAGCGATTGAAAGAGGCTGCAGAAAAAGCTAAAATCGAGCTGTCCAGCTCCAGTCAAACTGAGATCAACTTGCCATATGTTACAGCTACTGCAAGTGGTCCTAAGCACCTGGTTAGGACGTTGACAAGGGCTGGATTCGAGAAATTAGCAGATAGCCTTATTAAAAGAACGATTGAACCTTGTAAAACTGCGTTGAAGAATGCTGGGTTAAAAAGTTCGGAGATAGATGAGATCATTCTAGTAGGTGGTTCGACCAGGATTCCGGCCATTCAAGAAGCGGTGAAATCTTTCTTTGGTAAGGATCCAAGCAAAGGTGTAAATCCTGATGAAGTAGTAGCTGTTGGTGCCGCAATCCAAGGTGGAGTGCTGACAGGTGAGGTGAAAGATGTACTTCTTTTGGATGTGACACCACTTTCATTAGGGATCGAAACCATGGGTGGTGTAATGACAAAATTGATCGAGTCAAATACCACTATTCCATCTAAGAAATCGGAGGTCTTTTCCACTGCCTCTGACAATCAGCCTTCTGTAGAGATACATGTGCTTCAGGGTGAACGCCCAATGGCCAATGGCAACAAGACTATTGGAAGGTTCCACCTGGACGGTATTCCACCTGCACCCAGAGGTGTTCCTCAGGTCGAAGTAACCTTTGACATTGATGCCAATGGAATACTTCACGTCAATGCTAAAGACAAAGCCACTGGAAAGGAACAAAGCATCCGAATAGAGGCTTCATCTGGATTGAGCGAAGAGGAAATAAATAAAATGAAGCAGGAGGCCGAGGCAAACGCCGATGCTGACAAAACTGAACGCGAAAAAGTTGATAAACTCAATGCAGCTGATGGATTGATCTTCCAGACTGAAAAGCAATTGAAAGAGTTTGGAGAGAAAATTCCTGAGGATAAAAAGCAGGCCATAGATGAAGCACTTGCTGAATTGAAAAAAGTGCACGAAGCTCAGGACATCGCATCCCTTGATGGAGCGATGGAAAAGCTCAATACCGTCTTTCAGGCAGCATCGCAAGACATGTATAATGCTTCCTCAGGAGCCGAAGAGCAAGCCGGCCCGGAGAAAGCAGAAGACCAGGACGAAGTTACGGATGTCGATTTCGAGGAAGTCGAAGAAGACAAGAAGTAAGCATCATAATGTTAAAAAAGGAAGCCCGATCGCCATCGATCGGGCTTTTTTATAGCCTATTTTTACGAAATCTGGTTAATTGCCGATCCGAATGAATAATTCAAAACCGCTAATTCTTGTTACCAATGACGATGGCTTTAGTGCTCCCGGTATTCGAGCCTTGGTAGAGGCGGTAAAGAATTTAGGAGAAATAGTTGTTGTTGCCCCTGACAGTCCACAGTCCGGAATGGGTCATGCTATAACCGTCAGTGCTACGATTCATCTCAATACCATGGAAATAGATGGAATTCGGGGATATAAGTGTTCTGGCACACCGGTGGACTGCGTAAAGATAGCTGTGAACAAAATATTGGATCGCAAACCGGACCTTATTGTTTCTGGAATCAATCACGGTTCTAATTCGTCTATCAATGTAATTTACAGTGGAACCATGTCGGCCGCTGTTGAAGGCGCCATTGAAAACATCCCTGCCATTGGGTTTTCATTGTGCAGCCATTCCATCGATGCAGACTTTAAAGCGGCCATTGAAGTCGCAAGGGAAATCACTGAAAAAACACTTGTCACCGGCATGCCCTCGAATTCCTGCCTAAACGTTAATATTCCTAATGTAGGTTCCGGTTTAATTGAAGGAATTAAAGTATGTCGACAAGCCCGGGCGGTTTGGGAAGAAGAATTCGATGAGCGCGTTGACCCTCAGGGCCGGACGTACTATTGGTTAACGGGTAAATTCATAAATCACGATCGGGGAGAAGACACCGATGAGTGGGCGTTGAAAAACAATTTTGTCTCTGTTGTTCCCGTAGAGTGTGATTTTACAGATTACGCCTCGATAGACCATTTTAAGACTCTTGAAAGATGAACGATACTTGGACGCTCCGTATCACAGGCAGCATTGTTGGTCTTGCAGGTCCTTGGCTGGCGCTGTGGGCATATTATAAATTAAATTATGCCTCTATCGGATTCAAGGTCTTTTTGGACCGGCTGCTTTACACATCTTTTTTTGCCCCAATGCTAAGCCTTGCTGTGCTAATAAACCTCTTGTTATTCTTTTCCTTTCTTTGGTTGAAGCGCGATAATGGTGCTATAGGCGTTTTATTTGCAACCATCGTATATGCCTTTGTCGTTTTTGGTTTCAAACTATTTGGTTCGTGAAGTATTATGTGATAGCCGGTGAGGCGTCAGGTGACCTTCATGGCGCTAATTTGATAAGGTCCTTATCCACAAGAGATCCGAATGCAGATTTTCGTTGCTGGGGAGGTGACATGATGCAGGAAGCCGGAGGAAAGATTATACGACATTACCGAGATTTAGCATTCATGGGCTTTTTGGAAGTGGTTTCTAACTTAAATACCATTCGTAAAAACTTCAATTTCTGTCAAAAAGATATCACGGAATTCAAAGCCGATGTTTTGATTCTGATCGATTACCCGGGATTCAATCTTAGGATGGCCGAATTTGCGCACAAACGCGGACTGAAAGTTTTCTATTACATTTCTCCACAAGTATGGGCTTGGAACCGATCCAGGGTACATAAAATTAAGCGATTTGTGGATAGGATGTTTGTGATTCTTCCTTTTGAAGAATCCTTTTATCAGGAGTATAACTACCATGTGGACTTTGTAGGACACCCCTTGTTGGATGCCATCAGCAACGGCTTGCAAGACGTTGAGCGCTCGACATTTCTGGAACGTAACCATCTGGAAAATCGGGAAATAGTTGCCATATTACCGGGTAGTAGAAAACAAGAGATCAAACGCATGCTTCCCACAATGCTCGCTGCTGCTTTTTACTTTCCAGAGGCACAATTTGTCATTGCTGGAGCACCTTCTATACCTATCGAATTTTATCGGGAATTAATGGGTGATTCGAAAGTTCCAGTAGTTTCTGGTCGAACCTATGCCTTATTGCGCAATAGTAAGGCAGCCATTGTTACATCAGGTACAGCAACTCTAGAGACGGCACTTTTCAAGGTACCGGAAGTGGTGTGCTATAGTGGCAATTACCTTTCATATTTGCTGGCACGTCAATTGGTTAAGGTTAAATATATAAGCCTTGTCAATCTCATTATGGACGAACCTATTGTTAAAGAGCTAATTCAAACCGACTTCAATAAGAAAAATGTGAAACGTGAATTGGAAATGATTTTAAAAGAAGGGGAATACCGCCAGAATATGCTGGCAAACATGTCCCGGTTAGTTGATAAACTGGGCGGTCCGGGAGCATCGGATAAAACGGCATCGCTCATGTTGAAATACTTAACAGAATGAGGAAATTTTTGGAATGAGAGGCTTGTTTATTACAATCTTATTTTTCTGCTTGAGCGCAGGACTTGAAGCACAAGTTGAATTTCTGAACATCGGTGTAATGGATTGGTATAACCTTCAACGCTTTTCATTTCAGGTAGAAGAAGGTAATTATGCCGTTTACGCTGATAACGACAAGATCTGTGACCTTTCTGAGGGAGAATTTCTGTATTTCATTCGCAACGGTAAGTTGACACAAGTGAAATCTGCGACGCAGCGTTTTGGAGATTTCGAAAAAGTTTACGTGATGGGAAAGGGTAGTAAAAATTCTTTCAGAATCACACCCATCATTCCCGAAAAAAAAATCCGTTATTATGACGACAACCTTAAAGTCACTGCCAGAGATGATGAATTGAAATTAATTAATAATGTTTTTCTTGAAAATTATATTGCAGGAGTAGTCCAGGCAGAAGTTGGTCCGAACCCGGCACCTGAATTTTTCAAACTACAATCCATCCTCTGCCGCACTTATGCGTTGGATAACCTCGGCAAACACGAATTCGAAGGTTATAATTTATGTGATCGTGTTCATTGCCAGGCTTATTACCGCAGTTGCTCGGATCCTGAAATTGCATCTGCCAGTAGATCAACGCGAGGTTTGGTGATCGTGGACAGCGATATCAATCTTATCACAGCAGCTTTTTATTCAAATTGCGGAGGTCAAACCGTGAATTCGGAAGATGTTTGGCAAAAACCTGTTTACTACCTAAGGTCGGTAGATGATCCTTTTTGCACGTCACAGCCGAATGCCAGATGGGAAAAAAAGATTCCAAAAACTAAGTGGGTCAATTATATGCGGCAAAAGAACCCCAGTTATCAAAGTTCGGAGGCGAAGTCACCACTTCAACCATTTTATCAGCCAAGACGAAAGTCCGAATATCACTTCGGCTCGACAAGCATTCCATTAAAGACCATCAGGTCAGACTTCAGACTTAAGTCTACTTTCTTTGACGCCGTTCCTGAAGGCGAGTATATTTACCTGAAGGGAAGAGGGTTCGGTCATGGCACCGGCCTGTGTCAGGAAGGGGCAATGAAGATGGCATCAAAGGGGATATCATATCCCGAAATTCTACACTTTTATTACCGAAATGTACACCTTGTGGACCTTTCGGCACTTGATTTCTTCAGGGAAGAAGAATAAAGACCTACATCCGGATATTCTTATTTCCCTTGGATTGTTTTTTTGAAGGTTGTTCTCGATTCTCTTTTTCCATGTTTTTCTTGACCTTGATTTTTTGATTTTTGAATTTCGCCTGATACCTAATGGCTAGTTCAAAACCACCAGACCTAGAGACAGATGAAAGGTCAGAAAGAATGATGTCATAACTCAGTGCAATGAGTAAATTTCGCTTATGCTCATATTGAGCCGTGAACATCAGACTTTCATTGAAGCGATAGAATGCCCCTATATCGAAATGGGAGGAAACATAGGCGTCGGTGAACCTTGAATCTACCTGATCACCAAGTTTGATTCTGGCAAGCGATCCAATGTTGAAATGGTAAGCTGGACCCTGTTTCATCACAAGTAATTTAGGGCTGAGTGTCCACCCTACCATGCCAATGTCCATTGCACCGTGCAATTGAATTTTAGGTCTTAAACGATCTTCGTATTGGGCGATGAATGATTGATTTGGAAAGTTCAGATGCATTGCCGATAAACCTATTTCAAAAAGCCGGTCATAATCCGGGTCGAAATAAGTCCAGATCATTCCTAAACCGGCGTCCAGGTAGTTGATTTTTTCTGCAAAAACGGATTCTCCGCTTGGGGCGGAAGGGTCATAATTATTGCCGTTGTGCTGGCTTTCCCAGCGCACGTTGCTGAGATCAACACTGCTTTGGCCATAACCTAACAGTATGCCTGCAGAAAGCTGGGTATAACGGTCGGTTTTTAAGTGATAGGCAAAAGATCCATTGATATTCGTGAAGCCGTAATTTGTTGATCCTGCCTTGTCTGTCAGAAAACTCAATCCAAAGCCCATTTTACTGATGCTGCCAATATTCTCGAACATAGGCATGTCGTAGCTCGCTGCAATCGTCCTGTAGGCTGTCGAGATCGATTGCCATTGGTTCCGGTAATTTGTATTCAATCGGTAATCGAGATCGTGTTTTCCAGCCATGGCAGGGTTGATGACCAAAGGGGCATTGTAAAATTGAGAAAAGCGGTAATCCTGACCGTAGGCAATGATAAAAATCAAGCCCAAGCTTAAACCTAATAAATACCGCAACATCCCCATTTCCCTACCTGATCAGCGTCACATCACCTTTTTCAACCACTTTCTGGTTGTTGATCAATTTAGATTCTACGATGTATACATAAACACCGGGATTGGCTTTTTTCCCTCCGATAGTTCCGTCCCATCCTTCCTCTATATTTTCAGTTTCAAAAACAACGTTTCCCCACCGGTCAAATACGATAAACCTAAGCTCTTTGATACCTTGGGCTTTAACATGGAGTACATCATTCACACCATCGCCATTAGGTGTGAATGCGTCGGCCACAAACACCGGTGTTATGTCTTCAACACAAATTTCTTTGGAGTATTCGTCCGAACATCCACCTTTGTTGAACACCGTTAAAGTTATTGTGTAATAACCTGCCTGGCTAAAGGTGTGATTCGGATTTTCCCCTAATTCGTAAGGAATAGTTCTTGAACCATCAATATCCCAAAATCCACTTACCGCATTAAAACTCAAATCTAGCATGGTGACCAGCTTCTGGTCAGAAGGTATGCACTCGAAATTAGGGGAAACAGAAAAAAGCGCAGTAACGTTCTTAAAGCTAGGTATCTTTACAGTAGTGTCTTTCTTACACCCGCTGTTCAATTTAGTGATAATGACGCGGTAATTGTCTCCCGCTTTACCATTGATGCTATCTGCAACAATGTCTGGATCGGTCAACCATTTGACTTCGTAGGGTGAATTAGGGTCATTGATGTTTGCCACGACATACCCATCTTCACCAAAGCAAAGGGTGTCGCTTGTATTGAAAGAAACAACAATAGGTTGATCCACAGCAATAAATACACTGTCTATATTGGGCGCCGAGCAACCGTCTTCGGTAATTACTGAATACCAAGTTGAGGCAGAAGGACTTACGTCATGTTCGCTAATAGGAAATAATCCATTATTCCATCGGTAGGTCAATGTTGAACCTGGTTTACCTCCATTGGCAAACACTTCCAAATGGCTTATTTCTCCCGGGCAGATCAAGGTGTCAGAAGCCGTTAGGTCCGCTACTAGTTCGGGTAACACTTCTATTTCCATACTTGTCGAGGTAGCGCACAAGCCAGTACCATAGGAATAGGTCAGCGTATGAACACCCTGACCCGCGAGTGCCGGATTGAAGTTCATATTGGAATCAATACCGATTCCCGTAAATTTTCCTTTTAGGGGTTTCAAAAGAAAGTCAATGCTGGTGTCCTTGTAGCAATAAATACTGTCAAGTCCAATGATTTGTGCAGGCACGAAGTTATACACCTTGACAATAACGCTGTCATTGATGCAATTACCGGCAGTTTCATATTTAATGATGTGCGTACCGCTGCCCGCGGCTGAAGGGCTGAAAGTTCCAAGTTTGGAATCTATTATTCCTTTACCGGTCCAATTGCCACCGGGGGGCATGGATGGGAAATTCCAGTTAGGGTGTGTATTGCAAACCGTTGTGTCAGGATATGGATTGCTAAAAGGGATATTCCTGATAAATGAAGGATAAACCACCATGTAAATAGAATCTTTACAGGTATTGGCAGTATACATCAATTTATGAACGCCAACGCCCGCAATGCTTGGGTTAAAATAATATCGACTTCCGATGTTCGTCAGTCCATTACCCGTCCAGGTCCCGCCGCCTGGCGTTCTTCGCACATTTACCCAATCCAGGTAAATTGACGGGTCATTGACACAGAACTCAAGGGAATCATAAACAATGTATGTGTACCTGACGTAAATTACTCGCCAATCGGTGCAACCGTTTGGATGGTGATAAATGACCGTATCGTTGCCCCAATTTCCTGTCATCCAGCTTGGATCGTATGTTCCGGCTGCAGAATCAGTGATGCCTATTCCTGTCCACCAACCACCACCTGGCTGGCCACCGGTCAATGTAAAAGAAGGTTGATATGGA
Source organism: Vicingaceae bacterium (assembly GCA_040220895.1). Taxonomy (GTDB): domain Bacteria; phylum Bacteroidota; class Bacteroidia; order Flavobacteriales_E; family Vicingaceae; genus UBA11591. The sequence goes on along the minus strand of JAVJVY010000001.1, from coordinate 80,415 downwards.
CATGCTACTAAGTTCCACCCAGCTTCTATCTGCAGTACATTTGCTGTTAGGTTGAAGCTGCAAGTATTGCCAGAACCGGACAATTTATAAGTGAGGTTATTTTGACCAATATTCGCAAGAGCAGGATTGAAAATACCTAACACAGAATCGGTAATTCCTGAACCCGTCCATCTTCCTCCAGGCGGGGTGATAGAAATTTGAAAGGCCGTGTCAGACTTGCACAAGGTATCAATGGGAGTATTCAAAACGATGGAATCAACGGTGATGACCTTGCTTTCCATGCAACCATTCACCGAATAGGTGACGGTATAACTGCCGGAAAGGGCAGGGTTGAATATTCCCGAAGCCGTGATTGAATCTCCACTCCAGGTTCCCCCCGTTGGACTAAATCCTTTCACAAGAAAAGGAGCATCGCCTGGACAGGCCGCTTCGGGCAATCCAGCGTCTATAGCGTTGATTATAATTAGGATGCTGTCCTCACAATAGTTCGGATAGCCGTATTTGATGTAATGATTTCCGCCACCTGCCAGATCTGGACTGAATAGCCCGGTAACCGCATTGACAACACCCGGTCCGGAAAATCGGCCGCCTGAATTGAAGGCTTTGAGTATAAAAGCCGTATCAGATTGACACTTGGTTATAGTGTCGGCCTCATTGATCTCAGGATTCACAAAAACCAAGGTTTTTGATGCCAAGGCAGTCGGACCGCCGGTAGTTGCTTGAACACTGACATTGTAGTTAATATTAAAATTGGTCGGAGAATTTGGGCAGACGGTATGTGGACCCGGACTGTTTGGTAAACTTTGATTCCAGGTATAATTATAGGTCAGGCAGTTCGGCCCGTTTCCCGAAATTACCGCGGTCAAATCACTGCACATGCCCGGACAAATGGTATCTGGTACCGCAGTGATGTTCACATTGAATGGGCAGTCATCGATCAAAAAACTATCCACCAATATGAAATGCCAGATGCTGTCACAATTATCGGGCAAGCCGACATCGGCTATAACATCGTAGTAACAGTCTTGGCTCAGAGCTTTATTGAGATGAAGGGTGAAGGTTGCACTGGAATCACCCGGAGAACTGCAATTGAGGCTTGAGGTTATGGTGTTGACCCAAATGTTTGGAACAGGTCCTGTAATGGTAAAATCTCCCGGGTCGACACTGTCGCAAAGAATATTTTTTGACAAGACCAAAGTTATTGTGGTGCTGCTGCAGGCGGGGACCGGGTTAACGGTCATTGTGGGTGGAATGGGAGGGACCTTGTCCGTGGTCCAATCGGCATCCCAACCACAATATGTAGCATTTGCGTCAGATTTAAAATGTGCGGTCAGGCAACCACTATTTGCTGTAATTGTTGGAGGTACAGTATACCCTGTATATGTTCCCAAAAGCGTTGAATTGGTATCGGGTCCATCGAAAAAGCGAAGAAAGTCGAAGCCTGAATCAACACAGAAGGGCGAATTAAAAGTCATGGTGATTTTTCCGCCGCTGCAGATCACAAAAGTGAAATCTTCGTTGTTACCATAAGTCGCACTTGTGCTGCCACCTTCGCTATCCAACAACGTACCCTGGCAATCGGTGGTTGTGGTATTCGACATATTGAATACCGTTTGACCCACTGAACTGGAGAAAATCAGTAAAAAGAAAAATATATTGATCAGCTTGACCTTCTTCATCACTATTTATTAATGGTGATGGCAGGTGTGTTTACTATGTTACTCCAATGGCCTGCCCGGTCTCTCAATTTTACTGTAAGCGAGGCGAGTTCCTGATCGCCATTACCCAGGATAAACATGCTGTTTAAGACTATATTAAGCGAGCCTTGTATTTGCAAGGAATAGCCAGGAGGGGCCAAAGGAGGTACGTGATACCAATCGGCAGAATCGAGCCGACTGTCTTTTACCCAAAGGGAGTAGCGATCGGGATTCTCGAATCCCAGATCACCGTTGATATCACTATATGAAATAACAAGATTCACGCTGTTTTTGAAGTTGTCCACGGAAATTGGGTCTAAGGCAACGAATCCAATGACGGGTTCAGGCCCAACAACCTGTTCATCCTCTTCTTTCTTTTTGCAGGCCGACAGGATCACGCAGCCACATACCAAAAGAATCAATTGTTTTTTCACAAGCTGTCGATTTTAAGGGTGAAATACGACCTCATGATATCACTAGTTCCGTCATTTGGGGCTTCAGAAGTATCGCCCTGAACTATTTCCTGTACATATGATCTTAGATAAATGAAGGTGTTTGATGTGTCGTTAGGAAAATTTAAAGTGGCCTTGTGCGTGTAATTAACGGTCTGACCCCAAAAATCTAGGCCCTGAACAGGACTTGACGAACTCATAGTAAATAGTTCTGCCATGGAAAAATCAAACAAGTTTCTGGACGATTTAAGCTGCGTAAAAGGGAAACTTGACGGTGGCGTCTGATCGTCCGAAAATGCCAACCAGACATCGATAGCTTGCTTGGGTATGATGACGGGCTTGGTCGATTTATTATCCTCTCGCGGCAAAGGATTAGTCGTACTTCCGGAATTAAATACCATGATACCGACAACTTGAGGGTTGAGATTTGGAGATCCGGGTACTTGGCCGTATGTATCAGGAGCACCAGCTTCTATCCACTCTTTGATCAACTGAATATAGGTGTCTTTGTTGTCAGGCCAATCAGATTCGGGCTCCAATGAAAGCGGCATAATGCCCGAGGTATTTGGCATAAATGTAGTTAGACGGGTATAAATGAGTGACTTTTCTACATCAAAGGGCTCTACACGATAATTAAACGACTGCTGTGCATCGTTTTGTATCACTGGATGATTGACCAAGGTGTTGTAGGAGCTGTAAATAGTTCTGAAATCGGGGGGGAAGTTCCCGTCATGACAGCCTGAGTTGGCACAAGTAATTGAAAACACATTGTGATACAAGAATTGAAAACTACTCGAATCCAGCGATGGATCGGTAGTTGTATCGGGTGGTGGCCAAAGCGCAGGGTTATTATAAGGATTGGTCGAAGTGATTTCCTCGTCTTTTTTACAAGACCATGCAGTTGCCAAAACGATTAGCAGTAGGAATGTAGTGGCCTTTCTCATTACATTCGATCAAATAAAGACCTGGAGTCAGGATTGACGTACCCACCATTTACAATGTCGTCCTTGAATCCAAGGATTTCACCAATGGTGACCACGTTGTCTGTTGTAATTCCAACGGGATTGGATTCACTACCTATCACTTGATTGGCTTGGACGTTAGGCCCTGCCATTAACGTGAAAACTCTTGAAGTGTTTTGATCGCTGTGATCAAAGGCAAGAAAATCATTTTCAGTGTCTTTGATCTGATTCGGTTTCAGGTTTCTTCCGCATTCAGGTGTGGCAATCATAATGGTATTATTTGCCATTCCCGGAGTCGATTGAATGTGATCCCATAGAAATCCTACTGCATGGTCAGCGCGGTGCAAGTTTCTGAGATAGCCAGTGAAATTGCTGTGACAGCCATCAACATTGGACAGATTCACCACGGTCAAATTGGGTTTGAATCGGGTAAGCACTTCACATGTATATCCAATAGAAACAGCATCTGAATTAGCAGAGACGGGTGGCTTTGTATAACCTCCACCCTTGAGGTACATCTGCCTCATAAAGTCCTTGATTTCTTGTTTCTCTTCTGCTGTGTTTCCTATGGTCTCTAGTCCTTGCCCAAAATTTTCGAAACTATTGTCAAGGAAAAATTTCATCTGGTAAACCGGGTTCAATTCATCCTCTGGGTGGTATACCTTGGCATTTGAAAGGTGTTCTTTACCCAGGTTTCCAAAAGTTATGGTTGGAGCAAAGAAGTTTGCTCCATATTGAGCTCCGTATTCTGGATGAATACTATAGTTAAGAAGGGGAGTGGAGTTTCCTATACCATTGCCAATGAACCAAACCTTTGACGCCGGAAAACCCCCATGCCTTCTGGCGTATTCAAAAATAGTAGGATTAACCGGTTTTTGCTTTAAGCCCTGAGTAGTTGCCCTGCTGCCTTGTACCAGGTTATTCAGCCCACCGTAATGACCAGCGGACAAGGCATTCACTTCTTTAAAAAGCGTTCCTTGCTTTTGAAGTGTGTCATTGAGTAATTTAGGAATTGGATTTATTCCTCCATCACCTGTTCCGTAAACTATTTTAGCCTGAGGTGCTTGCCCTTCAAACATGTTGTACATAATGTTCCCGGCAAATGGGATTCCCTGACTGTCATCTAAATATCGCTGCAACACAGATTCCTGTTGCCGAACACCTCCGGCAAAAAGCACATAAACCACATGTTCAGCCAATTGGCTGCCGGTAGAAGCAAATAGCCTGCCGGAAGGAAGAATATAGGGCGCACTGACCGCCGCTGCTGCCGCGATTCCAGAGGTTTTTAAAAACTTTCTCCGTTTCATATTAGTAGTAGAGGTATTCGTTGGACAATGAGAAAGAAAAATAGACCAATTCTGGCGTAACATTTGGATTGGCCTCAATGTAATTTTTAAAATAGGTTATTTCTGCTTCGGTCGGATTTCTGACTAAAAAACGCTGGTAAGTACTAATGATAAAGGTCCTAAAATCAGCACGCATTTCGGCGTCAGAAGGCATCTGAACCCCTGGTTTATTCATAAAATTGCTAATGATGACTTCACGCGCCAACTCTTTGTCTCCGATAGACTCTATGCACTGAGAAATCTCGAAGATCTGATTGGCACTTAAGGCCAATTGGAATAGATTGGCGTGCAGTATGGCCACATATTGCTGGTCTGTTTTAAATTTGGTTTTACCGGCGTTTGGCGGCAGTGAAGTAATGGGATTAACTAAATACTCATCCGCGCCTTTCTCTTCGTCTTTCTTACACGAAGAAAAAGTTAGTAAGGCAGCAAAACCTAAAAGAACATAGCTATTTGAAATTCGCATATTCATCGGTTATCAAAATTGTTTTTTGTAATGCAGGTAGATCGTGATCATAATAGAAGGACTCCAATCCCTTTTCAACTTCATAGGTATCGGGTTCTCTCGCTAATAGACTGCCGTACGTCCAACGTATCATTCCTTCGTAAAATTCTTTTGAATTTACAAGTATGTCAATAAATTCGGTCTTATTACTCGCATATTCACCAAAAATCACGGCTGGAATATTGTTTTCGACAATTTCGAAACCATTGTCAAATTCACTTTGAGTGGGAAACCGACTAAATAGATCGTTGAAGGAAGCGCGTAAAAAATTAAATGTATTCATGTTAATCTTATCGTAAACAACATTGTCCAGCATTCTGGCAAAGGCATTTTTGACTTCGATTTTTCCATCGCGGTAATCCTCATCGATGGACAGTACTCGTTCCAGTTTCTGAATTTTATTAAGTGTAATCGAATGACTATACCAATCCCCCGCCAATGAATCCACCAACAGTTTGAAATTGAGCATTCCGATTTCGCGTTGAACATCCAAATCAGAAGCACCCTCGAGCATTTTTACTTTAAAAAGTTCATATAGTCTATTATAATACGCTGCCTTGTAAGACGAATCACCTTCTCTGAAAGTCTCGTCGTATTGCAGTTTAGTAATCAAACTGTCTCTTGAAGCAAAACTCAGATTTGTTGCTTGGAGGCTTGCTACTTCCTGTTCCATTTCCAAGTCTAACGGCTCCCTCCCTATCAAGTCAATGAATAATCGGTTGACGTAGTTCTGAACTAGAACCTTTGGTATCTTGTCATAGTAAGGAGCATTGTTATTTGGAATGATGTCACCAGGAACTTCATCCTTCTTGCATTGAGCTAATGATAGCACTGCTACGATGGGCAATAGTGCCCACATTTTTCCTTTGACCCGCATCCCTCTTTAAATATCTTACGTTAAAATTACGAATTCTGCGCTTAGGTTTCAATATAGGGTGCGCCTTCTTAGATATCAGGGTATTTGACAACTCCCGTTTCAAAGTTGATTTACTTTCTTCCTTCGCTCATAGCGGGCATTCTAATAGGGGAATTCATGCCCCAGAATCAATCGTTAATTTTTACCCTTCCGCCCATTTATTTCTCTATTTGTTTGCTAAATCTGCTGATTGTGGAATTATCATCTAATTCAAAGCGATCATTTATTCTTTTGTCCCTGGCCTTTGTGTTATTTGGAACAGACTTGCAAAACAGGTCGCGAAATTTGAGTCAAGACGACATTCTGTCCTTCACTTCAGAAGAAGCCGCTGTTATTTTCAGGGTGGAAAACGTCAAGCAAGGGAGTAAATCCAACAGAATAATGGTCAGTTTGCTGGGATTTGTGGATGGAGAGAACCCGCTTGAATTACCCCATCGAATATTGATATTTTACCCGAAAAGAGACTCGTTATTTGTGGCTGGTAGTACGTATTCAGCGAGTCTGTCCTTGAGCCGAATAAAAAGCAATCCTACTGACGAGTTCAATTGGGAAAAATATTGGGCACGTCGCTGCATTTATTTCCAATCGTTTCTTGCAAGTAACAAATCATTGTTACTTCTTAAGAGCCGTGAACCGCCATTTCTTAACATCGAGGACCATCAAGCCAGACTGGATAAAGGATTAGACAAGGACGAATTTACACTGGAAAGTAAGGCCCTTCTCAAAGCCCTGGTTTTGGGGAATAAAAGTGCATTGGGAACAGAGATGAAGGAGGCCTTTGCACGAAGCGGTATAATGCATCTATTGGCAGTTTCGGGCTTGCATGTTGGTATTGTATTCCTTTTTATTAAGGGTATTCTGGATATAATGCAATACATATTCCGATATTCATTCAACGTTCTTGGAATCTCTGTGATTGCCGTGTGGATTTACGCGGGAATTACCGGCTTTTCGGCTTCCGTCGTAAGAGCATCATTAATGCTTTCCTTTTATCTTTTGTCTTTAAAATTGAAGCGACGATCCCACGGCCTGAGTTTGTTGTGTTTGTCCGCCTTCTTGGCGCTCAGCCTAGACCCTGACCTTCTTTGGGACCTTGGTTTTCAATTGTCATATATAGCCGTTTGCGGCATTCTTCTTGCCTATCCCATCTTGCGCTCCATTTTTAATCCCTCCTCAAAAATTTTAAAATACCTATGGTCATTAATTTCGCTTTCACTTGCTGCTCAAATCTGTACATTTCCTATCGCTTCTCACAACTTTGGTATGTTCCCAACTTACTTTCTTCTTGGCAATATCGTTGCTATGCCGATTGCCGCTTTGCTACTTGGGACCGGATTGTTTTTATCATTTTTTAATTCCGAAATGATTGGTATTCATGAAATCGCAATTGCTCTTGACTCTCTTATCGGGCATTTTTTATCAGTCATCAATGGTATTTCGACTCTCCCTTTTTCTGCTATCGAGGTAGAATTAAATGCAGGAGAAGTCATTTGTATGTATGCCGTATTAATCGCCCTATTAAACTTAATCTACCATCCAGAAAAAAACAGTCTTAGACTGGTGCAAATTGTGGTAGTGATGAGTTTGTTTATTCTGGAGTTTTATTGATCCATTTTTAAGATGTACGCTTTATCATTAAAAGCAACCACCTTTTTAAAAACTATCAGGGCTTCGGACTCGTTCTTGTAAGGGCCTATAAAAACTTTAAAATATGCGGGTGCGGCCGCATCCTTATCCGGCATATAGTAATACTGTGCCTTAAATCCCTTGCTTTTAAGGTATTCGACATTTTTTTTGGCTTGATTTTCATCGCTGTTTGACACATAACTAATGATCATGCCTCGGGGTACTGCACTTTTATTCGATTGAATAGCACTTGTTTCGATCATTGATGATTCACTTTTTATTTTTTCCGAACGCTCCTTGCGAGCTTCGTTGACACGTTCTGATAAGTCGGGTGTTTCTGTAGAAGGTGCATTGGAATTACCAGCTGGTGAGGATTCTGTCGGGTCGCTTAACTCTTTCTGCAACGGTGCTTCTTCTGCAACCTTGTCATTTGGCATCACAGGTAGGTTTGCTTCAACAATAGCAGGAGGCCGCCCGTCATTTTTAAGAAAGAAAGTGTAAATAATATAGCTGGAGATGAATAGCGTTATTAAAAGTGAGACCACCGAAAGTATTTTTTTCGATTTGTTGGATGCAGGTTGGCCTGTTTCTTTCTTATTCTTTTTTGTTAGTTCTTCGTCTTGAATCACCTTATTTTCGGTCCACCCTTTGGCGGGTTTAGATTCCGACTGTATTAATGGCACGGCGGTGGTTTTGACTGATTTCTTTTTAACTAAATCAGGACTGACATGGGCTTGTTTTTTTTGAGCACTCGCTTGGTTGAATTTATCAGGCTCCTTTACTTTTGTGACAGCGGATTCCTTTTTGGGTGTTTCTCCTGGAACTTGCACCGTGGCTTCGGTTTTCGTTTTTGCAGAAACGGTATTCGAAGTTTTACCTTGGATTTCCGCTAGCCTTTCCTGAATCTCCTTTAGTTTTTTTTCCTTGTCGCTGCCTGAAGTCATGCCATCGTTTGTGAATCCACTAAAATAAAATAATAATCCTGAATGGTCGAAAGCTCCAAGGGCAGTTTTTTGTAGGTTTGATAAAAATCGACCTGATGACGAATGTCCTTATAACAGGTGCCGCCGGGGGTATAGGTCAAGCACTTGTAAACGTTTTTGCAAGAAATAGGGAATTGAAGATCATTGCCTTGTCCCGGTCAAAACCGGCGTTGGAAACACTACAGCTTGAAATTCGCTCAAAATTTGACCGCAGTATAGATATTATCGAATTGGATCTGGAAAAACCTGATTTTGAAGACGAGGTTTTTACCCGTGTGAACCGGGATTACGGTTCACTAACCTACCTTATCAATAACGCTGGATCATTGATCAATAAACCATTTGAATCCACTACTAAAGAGGATATGGAACGCCAGATGTGTGTAAATTACTTTGCGCCTTTCAAATTGATACAAGTCTTGATGCCCTTATTTAGAAAAAGTCAAGACCATCCTCATGTTGTAAACATTGGAAGCATGGGTGGCTTTCAAGGCAGTAGTAAATTCCCAGGCCTTAGTTCGTATAGTTCTTCAAAAGCAGCGATCTCGAGTTTGACAGAATGCCTTGCCTTTGAGTACAAGGCACAGCGCATATCATTCAATTGCCTGGCTCTTGGCTCAGCCAATACAGAAATGCTCAGGCAGGCCTTTCCCGATTATACTTCTAAAATGGAAGCCGATCGGATTGCCGAGTTTATAGCTGACTTTGTTCAAAATGGATTTGAGTTTTTCAATGGAAAGGTTATTCCCGTAGCAGGAATCGAAACATGAAGTTTTTTTAATAGAATTCATAAAAAAAAAGGAGAAGTTCTTTGTCAGTAACAAATCTCGGTGTACATTTGCCACCCCGTTTTAGGCGGGAAAATACAAGACGTTCTTTAGGACATTCACACTGAAATATTTTATTTTAAAAAATAAACAGAAAGAGTTGTCCACGATAAAAATATGTTTACTTTTGCGTCCTCATTTTTGAGAGCGTAAAGCTAGACAGGGGTCTTTAACGGCCCTGAGTTCTTTGAAAATATTGAAGTAAAGGTAAAATAAAGAGGCTTTAGAAAGCGGGATTCAAGTCAATTTGAATTCAATCTAGTGAATCATGAGCAATCAACAATTCATAATTACAATGGAGAGTTTGATCCTGGCTCAGGATGAACGCTAGCGGCAGGCCTAACACATGCAAGTCGAACGGTAACATGGATTGCTTGCAATCTGATGACGAGTGGCGCACGGGTGCGTAACGCGTATGCAACTTACCTCTAACCAGGGCATAGCCCCGTGAAAACGGGATTAATACCCTATAGTACCACGAGATGGCATCTTCTTGTGGTTAAAGATTCATCGGTTAGAGATGGGCATGCGTCCCATTAGGTAGTTGGTGAGGTAACAGCTCACCAAGCCTGCGATGGGTAGGGGGCCTGAGAGGGTTATCCCCCACACTGGTACTGAGACACGGACCAGACTCCTACGGGAGGCAGCAGTGAGGAATATTGGTCAATGGACGCAAGTCTGAACCAGCCATGCCGCGTGCAGGAAGACGGCCCTACGGGTTGTAAACTGCTTTTATATGAGAAGAAACCCCTGAACGTGTTCGGGGCTGACGGTATCATATGAATAAGCACCGGCTAACTCCGTGCCAGCAGCCGCGGTAATACGGAGGGTGCAAGCGTTATCCGGATTTATTGGGTTTAAAGGGTGCGCAGGCGGGATGATAAGTCAGTGGTGAAAGCCCACAGCTCAACTGTGGAACTGCCATTGATACTGTCATTCTTGAATCCAGTTGAAGTTAACGGAATATATCATGTAGCGGTGAAATGCATAGATATGATATAGAACACCAATTGCGAAGGCAGTTAACTAAACTGGTATTGACGCTCAGGCACGAAAGCGTGGGGAGCAAACAGGATTAGATACCCTGGTAGTCCACGCCGTAAACTATGATAACTCGGTGCTGGCGATATACTGTCAGTGCCCAAGCGAAAGTGATAAGTTATCCACCTGGGGAGTACGATCGCAAGGTTGAAACTCAAAGGAATTGACGGGGGCCCGCACAAGCGGTGGAGCATGTGGTTTAATTCGATGATACGCGAGGAACCTTACCTGGGCTTAAATGCACAATGACCGTCTAGGAAACTAGACTTTCTTCGGACAGGGTGCAAGGTGCTGCATGGTTGTCGTCAGCTCGTGCTGTGAGGTGTCGGGTTAAGTCCCATAACGAGCGCAACCCCTATTCTTAGTTGCCAGCGGATAATGCCGGGGACTCTAAGGAAACTGCCCGCGCAAGCGGAGAGGAAGGTGGGGATGACGTCAAATCATCACGGCCCTTACGTCCAGGGCTACACACGTGCTACAATGGTCGGTACAAAGGGCAGCTACCTGGTGACAGGATGCTAATCTCTAAAGCCGATCTCAGTTCGGATCGAAGTCTGCAACTCGACTTCGTGAAGTTGGAATCGCTAGTAATCGCGCATCAGCCATGGCGCGGTGAATACGTTCCCGGGCCTTGTACACACCGCCCGTCAAGCCATGGAAGCCGGGGGTACCTGAAGTCGGTAACCGCAAGGAGCTGCCTAGGGTAAAACTGGTAACTGGGGCTAAGTCGTAACAAGGTAGCCGTACCGGAAGGTGTGGCTGGAATACCTCCTTTTTAGAGTAGATTCTCAGATTTCCGTCGAAAGATGGATTGCTTTCTAAACCTCTTTACCTTTCTTCATTATTACCCAGACTTTAACAGTCCCGTAGCACTCCTATTTCCATTTTATTACGGGATAGGGGAGGGAGACTAAGAAACATAGTCCCGTAGCTCAGCTGGTTAGAGCGCTACACTGATAATGTAGAGGTCCGCAGTTCAAGTCTGCGCGGGACTACAAAAAGTATGGGGAATTAGCTCAGCTGGCTAGAGCGCCTGCTTTGCAAGCAGGAGGTCAAGGGTTCGACTCCCTTATTCTCCACCAAAAATCCTGATCTACCCAGGTCGATCAGGTTTCATCTTCGGATGAACTAGTTCTTTAAATAAGGAGTTTGCCCAACTTAAGGGGCAGTATGATTCAGCAATGAATTGACATCGGTGCGATTCCGATATACTCCACGACGATCAACTGAATGCGACCACCGACGGTTAATTTCAACAAAAGTTGGTCAAATCCGCCTCACGGTGGGTTAAAGTTCTTTGACATCTTGAAAGAAAATAGAATAGAATAACTCAAATAATTAGGAAAGTTACTAAGAGCGTATGGCGGATGCCTTGGCTCTCAGAGGCGATGAAGGACGTGACAAGCTGCGATAAGCCACGATGAGGTGCAAATAACCTTTTAGTCGTGGATCTCCGAATGGGGCAACCCACTTAGTTGAAGACTAAGTATCCCGCAAGGGAAGCTAACCCGGTGAACTGAAACATCTAAGTAGCCGGAGGAAGAGAAAACAATAGTGATTCCCCGAGTAGTGGCGAGCGAAACGGGAATAGCCCAAACCATATTTGTTTCGGCATTTATGGGGTTGTAGGACTGTAATGTGGACTTTATAATTATAGCAGAATCTTCTGGAAAGTTGAACCATAGCGGGTGATAGTCCCGTAAGCGAAATGATTATAATACCTAACAGTATCCTGAGTAGGGCGGGACATGTGAAATCCTGTCTGAATCTGCCGGAACCATCCGGTAAGGCTAAATACTACTGAGAGACCGATAGTGAACTAGTACCGTGAGGGAAAGGTGAAAAGTACCCCGAACAGGGGAGTGAAATAGATCCTGAAACCATACGCTTACAAGCTGTGGGAGCCACGCCTCGGCGTGGTGACCGCGTGCCTTTTGCATAATGAGCCTACGAGTTACTCCTCTCTAGCAAGGTTAATACGTTTAGCGTAGGAGCCGAAGCGAAAGCGAGTCTGAATAGGGCGCACAGTTAGAGGGGGTAGACGCGAAACTTAGTGATCTACCCATGGCCAGGTTGAAGCTTCGTTAACCCGAAGTGAAGGACCGAACCAGTACACGTTGAAAAGTGTTTGGATGAGCTGTGGGTAGGGGTGAAAGGCTAATCAAACTGAGAGATAGCTCGTACTCTCCGAAATGCATTTAGGTGCAGCCTCGGATTTTATAGTCATAGAGGTAGAGCTACTGATTGGGCTAGGGGGCTTCACCGCCTACCAAACCCTGACAAACTCCGAATGCTATGACTTTTTACCGGGAGTGAGGGCATGGGTGCTAAGGTCCATGTCCGAGAGGGAAACAACCCAGACCATCGGCTAAGGTCCCTAAATCTATACTAAGTTGAATGAACGTGGTCCGATTGCACAGACAGCTAGGATGTTGGCTTGGAAGCAGCCATTCATTTAAAGAGTGCGTAACAGCTCACTAGTCGAGCGATCGGGCGTGGATAATAATCGGGCATCAAGTATAGTACCGAAGCTGTGGATTGAATTTTTAATTCACTGGTAGGAGAGCATTCCAGTCTGCGTCGAAGGAGAATCGTAAGGTTTTCTGGAGCGTCTGGAAAAGAAAATGTAGGCATAAGTAACGATAATGTGGGCGAGAAACCCACACACCGATAGACTAAGGTTTCCTGATCAACGCTAATCGGATCAGGGTTAGTCGGGTCCTAAGGCGAACCCGAATGGGGTAGTCGATGGACAACAGGTTAATATTCCTGTACCAGCATATATTGCGATGGGGTGACGGAGTAATGAAAGGTCCGCGTACTGACGGAAATGTACGTTGAAGGATGTAGGTATAAGAGGAGTTGGTAAATCCGCTCTTCTTGCTGAATCTGATAGTACCACGAGCCTTCGGGCAAGTGGATAGTGACCCTAAGGGCTTCCAAGAAAAACCTCTAAGCTTCAGATATATGCTGCCCGTACCGCAAACCGACACAGGTAGTCAAGGAGAGAATCCTAAGGTGCTCGAGTGATTCATGGCTAAGGAACTCGGCAAAATAGCCCTGTAACTTAGGGAGAAAGGGCGCCACGTTTCGGCGTGGCCGCAGTGAAAAGACCCAGGCGACTGTTTATCAAAAACACATGGCTTTGCTAAATCGAAAGATGATGTATAAGGCCTGACACCTGCCCGGTGCTGGAAGGTTAAGGGGGGATGTTATCCTTAGGGAGAAGCATTGAACTGAAGCCCCAGTAAACGGCGGCCGTAACTATAACGGTCCTAAGGTAGCGAAATTCCTTGTCGGGTAAGTTCCGACCTGCACGAATGGTGTAACGATCTGGGTACTGTCTCAGCCATGAGCTCGGTGAAATTGTAATTCCGGTGAAGATGCCGGATACCCGCAATGGGACGGAAAGACCCCGTGAACCTTTACTATAGCTTAACACTGATATTGGGTAATTAATGTGCAGGATAGGTGGGAGACTTTGAAGCGGCGTCGCTAGGCGTTGTGGAGTCGCCCTTGAAATACCACCCTTTAATTGCTCGATGTCTAACCCCGATCACTCGGGGGACAATGTTTGGTGGGTAGTTTGACTGGGGTGGTCGCCTCCAAAAGAGTAACGGAGGCTTCTAAAGGTTCCCTCAGCACGCTTGGTAACCGTGCGTAGAGTGCAATAGCATAAGGGAGCTTGACTGTGAGACTGACAAGTCGAGCAGGTACGAAAGTAGAGTATAGTGATCCGGTGGTTCCGCATGGAAGGGCCATCGCTCAAAGGATAAAAGGTACTCCGGGGATAACAGGCTGATCGCTCCCAAGAGCTCATATCGACGGAGCGGTTTGGCACCTCGATGTCGGCTCGTCACATCCTGGGGCTGGAGAAGGTCCCAAGGGTTGGGCTGTTCGCCCATTAAAGTGGCACGCGAGCTGGGTTCAGAACGTCGTGAGACAGTTCGGTCCCTATCTATTGTGGGCGTAGGAAATTTGAGAGGAGCTGATTCTAGTACGAGAGGACCGGATCGGACGAACCTCTGGTGTATCTGTTGTGGCGCCAGCTGCATCGCAGAGTAGCTATGTTCGGATGGGATAAGCGCTGAAAGCATCTAAGTGCGAAGCCCACCTCAAGATGAGATTTCCCTTAAGGGTCGTTAAAGACGATGACGTTGATAGGTTGCAGGTGTAAAGACAGTAATGTCAAAGCCGAGCAATACTAATTACCCGTGGACTTTCTAATCTGTATTCTATTCTATTTTCTTTCGGGTTTGTCAAATAAAATCATGTCACGTTCAACAATGGACGTCGGCGAAGGCTTTTGGCGACTATTGCAATGAGGTTCACCTCTTCCCATTCCGAACAGAGAAGTTAAGCTCATTAGCGCAGATGGTACTGGTATTCCGGGAGAGTATGTCGTTGCCAATCTTAAAGCCCTGTTTATCCGTCATACGACGGATGGATGGGGCTTTTTTTATTGTTATTTTCGTGCGATTATGACCAAGGTGAATTCAGGGGGATTTGCTGCTTTAACGATAATCTCTCTATTTCTTTCGAACTTGACTTCGGCGCAAAGTGTAACGTCTGACACCGCCATAGTGGATTCCACCTACTTCTATGAATTTCAAGCTTTCCAGTTGCTTGATGACAGTCTACCTCCTATGTTTCGAAGTGAATTTGACAACGTTCATCGGAATATCTTCGAGAATAGCCGTATACCTTATATGATAGCCAGCAATGCTGGTCAGGCCATTTACAGTCCGCTATTAGAACCTTCATCTTCAACCGACATTTCTCAAGGTGTCTATTCAGCATTCGAGCCGTACTTGACCAAGGGCAACAACATTAAATATTTCCGAAATAACCCGCCGTATACGTCCATATATTACTTATCGGGTGCCAAAAAGGAAGAGATGATAGACCTGGAACACAGCCGTAATTTTGGAAGGAACCTCAATGCCTCCATTTATTTGAACAAGGGATCATCAGATGGCTTTTTTAATCACGTAGAAAATCGGTGGTCTCACTTTAATTTAACGACCAATTTTACCAGTAATGATCACAGGTATGCTGCATTAGCACATTACTATTACAACTATAAAGAAGTTAATGAAAATGGGGGTTTTAATAACTTCGATCTTGTTACTAATCCGGAAACCGTAGGTTCTTCCCGACTCAGTAACGCCCAAAACACACTGCGCGAAGAAGGGGTTTACTTCTCTCAATCTCTTGGGATCGGAAGTAAATTTCAAGATGAAACAGGTGTAATTAAATCTCCCTTGCGTATAGGTTATGACATCAACTACGTCGGAGGGTACCGCTATTTCCGTGATGACGGTGATTTCAATCCTCAATCCGGACTGGAAGGGCTTAATACCGATGTATATTCAACGATTTTTTATGACAGTTCGATCACGACCGATTCCATCGTGCATGTCACTTTCAGCAATCAGCTCAATCTCTTCGTATTACCGGGCAATCAAAATATTAAGCTCTTTGCTCGTCATGAGTTGGTAGGATATGATCAGCGACGCTACGTTGATACCTTGTACGAGAATCTAATGGTGGGAGCAGTGAATGACATTTCACTTTCTTCCTATCGATTAATTGCTTCTGCAGAATTTGGAATAGGTGGTTACAGGGCAGGTGATGTCGAGCTGGGGGCAAAACTTTGTCGTTCCTTTCCAGACAGTAGTGGAAGAAACTTGTCCCTGGAATTTCAATATCAATTGTTCGAACCTTTGTTCAGTCACCAGCAATACCAATCGAACAACTTTTATTGGAGCAATGAATTTGTGAAAGAAGGGCGGTTGAATGCGCAGCTTGCTTATACCTTCCTAGGATATCGTTTGACTGCAGGTGCCGGAACTATTTCTGATTTAATTTACTACGGACTCGATGCGCTGCCCAATCAGAGTTCAAGGGATATTTCTTTTATTTCTGCCGGCCTTCAGAAGAAGTTATCATGGAAACGATTTCACCTTGACAATAATATTACTTACCAGGCCATTGCGAACCGGGATATTCTGCCACTTCCGCAATTTATAGCTCGTGAATGCCTTTATTATCAATCTGCTGTTTTTGACGGCGTTTTAAAATTCCAACTGGGCGCCGACTTGTTTATCTATTCTTACCATTATGGTTACGACTACATGCCAGCGCTGAACAGATTTCACATTCAAGATAGATCGAGATTGGGGGGGTATCCTTTTGTAGATCTGTTTCTGAATCTCCAACTAAAGCGGGCTTTCTTTTTTCTCAAGATGGAGCACTTTAACAAAGGGCTCGCTGGGAACGATTTTTTCAGAATTCCCGATTACCCCTATCCTCCCAGAGCCTTTAAGTTTGGTTTGAGGTGGACGCTGTTGGATTAAGTCTTCTGCTTCTTTTTCTTGGCGGCAGGGAAAAGCACATTATTTAGAATAAGCCTGTACCCCGGTGAATTCGGGTATAGCTCGAGTTCGGTGGGAGGGTCTCCTACAAAGTGTTGGTAATCTTCTGGATCATGGCCTCCGTAAAAGGTCCATGTCCCCTGACCAAACTTTCCATGAATGTACTTAGCAGAATTCAATGACTTGTTTTCACCCAAAATCAGTGTTCCCGGTTTCACAAACTGCTTGTTGTATGCGGTTGTAAGGCCCATAAAACCTTTAATGATGCTTTCGTGATTCTGACATAACATGGTAGGAACGGGATCCCATTTTGCAGAGAATTCGAATAAGCTGAATCGATCCATGTGTTCCGCCGTCATAGCATGCGACGGAGTGGCATCAATATTTGAAAATTCTGGTTCGAGCGGATTCTGGCTAACCTTGAAGTTTTCGAAGGCAAAAGTCCCGGTAAAATCAAGCGATGAATTCATATTCGCTTGAGCTGGATCGCCGTCAAACATTTCCTCGCAGATGTCAATTTCCTTTGCAGCCAGCGCCACGTCATATGAATCGGTACCTGAGCACATGGAAAACATGAAGCCTCCTCCACTAACGTATTCCTGGATCTTGAGTGCAACATCCAATTTCAATTTAGAAACCTTACTGTATCCTAATTTGGCCGCCATGGCTTCACTTACCCGGACCTGTTCTTTATACCAAGGAAAATTTCGATACCGGCCGTAAAACTTTCCATATTGACCAGTGAAATCTTCGTGATGCAAATGAAGCCAATCATATAGGTGTAGATCACCTCGAATGATCTCTTCGTCATAGATCACCGTGTAAGGAATTTCTGCGTAGGTTAGAACCAATGTGACTGCGTCATCCCAGGGCAATGCATTTTTGGGCGAGTAGACAGCAATCTTTGGTACGGTTTCAAGTTTTACCTCGTCCATGTTCACCTCAGGATTTTGTATTTCCTGTAAAATAGCTGTGGAGCGCACGTCAGCAATCACTTCATAGCTTACTCCACGAACCAATAGCTCATTTTCAATTCGTTGGTGCTGCCTGAGCATAAAGCTTCCACCGCGGTAATTCAACAACCAACTCACGCTCACTTCTTGCTCCAATGCCCAAAATGCCACGCCATATGCTTTGAGGTGATTTTTTTGCCCGCCGTCCATAGGGATCAAAAGATACGAAGAGAAGCATCTCAGGCAAATAAGTAAAAGCAGGGGTAAAAGAAATCGTCGCATTTATAAAGTCTTCCTTACAAAGTTCGGAAAGATTTTTATGCCCTAGAAGGGAGTGTCGTCGGGATCGTCGTCATCGTCGTTCAGTTTTGACTGATATGTCATTGTACCTGAGTCGAATTCGCGATTTTCGGGCAATTTACCGAACTGATCCATGCCAAAACCCGAATAGTCACCGCGGTCGAGATTACCGAACTTCGCCAAATTTTGAACGAACTTCAGTTGCACTTCACCCACTTTTCCATTTCGGTGTTTAGATATAATGACATTGGCAACTCCAACAGTCGAATTGCCGTCCCCGTCTTCGGTTAAGCCGTAGTATTCAGGTCTATGCAAGAATATAACCATGTCTGCATCCTGTTCGATGGCACCAGATTCGCGCAGGTCTGAAAGTTGAGGTTTTTTGTCTCCTCCGCGGGTTTCCACCGATCGACTAAGCTGAGAAAGGGCAATGATCGGAATCTCCAATTCTTTGGCAATGCTCTTCAATGACCTCGAAATAGCACTGATTTCCTGCTCTCTGTTACCACCTCTTACATCACTTCCAACGGTCATCAATTGAAGGTAATCAATAATGATCATTGATATTTGATGCTGCGCCATGAGCCTTCTGGCTTTGGCTCTGAGTTCAAAAATAGACAGTGCTGGGGTGTCATCTATGAATAATTTCGCTTCAGCCAGTCCCCTAATCTTTGAATGGATCTGTTCCATTTCATGACTCTCCAGTTTTCCGCTTCTGAGTTTTTCGGAAGAAATCTCCGATTCAGAAGAGATCAGCCTGGTGACCAATTGAAGGGAAGACATTTCACAAGAGAAGATGGCAACGGACTTGCCGAAATCAACGGATGCATTTCTGGCCAATGTCATCGCAAAGGCAGTTTTTCCCATTGCCGGCCTTCCTGCAATGATTATTAAGTCAGATGCCTGCCATCCCGAAGTGATGTCGTCCAAGGCATGAAATCCGGATTCCACACCTACGACTCCTCCATCCTGGGTTCTGACAGATTCAATTTGCTTGATGGCCCTCACAATGAGAGAGGACATATCATCGTAATTCTTTCGAATATTTCCTTCGGCTACTGAAAACAATTTGCTCTCGGCCTTGTCCATTAGGGTGAAGACATCGGTGGTTTCGTCGTATGCATCGTTGATGATCTCGGATGAGATGCTGATCAATTCGCGCTGAATGTACTTTTGAGCGATGATGCGGGCGTGGTACTCGATGTTAGCAGAAGAAGCAACCCTGTTGGTCAGTTTAGCAATGTAATAGGCTCCGCCCACAAGGTCTAATTCTCCGGAGCTTTTCAACTGATTGGTGACCGTAAGAATATCTATGGGCTCGGATTTTCCAAAAAGGTGGCGGATGGCCTCATAAATCCGTTGGTGTGCGTCCTTGTAAAAACTGACGGGTTGAAGTATGTCAATTACCGCATTGACTGCATCTTTTTCCAACAGAACAGCCCCGAGCACGGCTTCCTCTAGATCAAGGGCCTGGGGTGGCATTTTTCCGTGCTCAAGTGAAAAGCCCTCGTTGGCTCCTTTGATGGGTAATTTTCGTTTAAAATCTGATATTTTTTTTACTTCACTCACTGTCCAAAGATAGTTATTAATGGAGGTAGCCTGAGGAATACATATCAACAATTTGTGCTGAAATGTCAAAGTCTTCAAGGGCTTTTTTATCAATGTTCTATCATATATAAACCCGATTTGAACATAGTCGTAAACACATTTTTAACAATGGTTTCGCAATATATAAACCTTCAATTGGCATCTAATTTGACCCACATACTTCCCATAATCGTATTTTTAAGGTGTGCTACTCAACTCAAGATTCGTCTCAGTAATTTGCTTGTACATTGGATTCATTTCTTTTGTGGCCTGTTCAAAGGAGGAAAAACCATTTAACCCCCCTGTGATTACCTGGTTGACCCCGGCGAATAACGCTTCATTCACAGCCCTGGATACGGTCTTGATCAAGGCCAGCATCAATCACAACCAAAATATTTCTTTGATAAAAATTCGACTCAAGAACAGCAATGGCGTTCCTGTACTTCAGATACCCGACCTTAATCCAAATACCGGTCAATATGAATTAAAAAGGGAATTCATTCTGCGCAAAGAGGATCTGTCAGGACCACATTATTTTGAAATTGAGGCGTACAGTGACGATCAGTTTTCGGCTTCTTTCCGAAACATCAACATCACTCCCTTTCCTATAAGGGTTGATCACACCTTGTTCTTTTCAGGAAATTCCGTTCAGACTTCAGTTTACACTGAGAAAGATGGAATATTCGAACAGTTGACAACCGCCAGTGGCGATATTCTTGGGACAGCCGTGAATCAGGATGCACGTCAAATTTATTTCTCAGGTAAGTACGGCGGATCTCTTCTTGCCATAGAACCCTCAAAGGGAACAGAACTCTGGAAATTTTCCAAGGGTAGTTTGCCCCAGGTTCCTAATTATAATGACTTGATCCAGTCAGATGAGTATGTTTTAGCAAGTTTGGAAGATGGTCGGTTAATGGGCTTCACTGTTACAGGAAGTACCTATTACGAATCGGTCCTGGAAAATGGTTTTAGACCGGGAAAGCTGCACCTACATCAAGGTGATCAGGTAGTTTTTCAGCAATTTGATCGATCTTCCGGTCAAAGCACCATTCAGGTGGAATATTTTCCATCAACTCTGGAAAAGGGGAATGCCTTTTTTTCATTCGGGAATGTGGTTGCGATTTACAGCATCGATTGGAACAAGGTTTTGCTGTTTTCCAATGCTAGTGACGGTCAGTATATCTTTGAATACAATACCGAGGACCATTCATTGACACAGCTGGACAAAGGCAACTACGGTGAGTTTACGGCCTTTTGCAGAATAGATGAAAACCAACTGGTGATGACCAGGGGGACAGATATATACAGTTACTACATCGATCAGCGCCAGTTTCTTTCATTGAAGTCGGGTTATGCTCCCACCTGTATCCGATTTAACAAAGTTTCACTGTCACTTTATTGCATCGAGGGCATTATATTGAGACAAATCGATCCTTCCAGTGGCACGATTCTGGGAGAGCAAAATATGAGTAAGACCATGAATTCGATGGAATTCATGTACAATTACTGATTACTTGATGACGCCCATCGCGCAAAATTTCTCAACCCGCTCGCGGATCAATTTTTCTACGCTTAGCTTATCAAGTACGCTGAGGTTCTTGAGTATTTCGGTTTTTGTTAATTTAAAAGTTGCTTCAGGATCCAGGTGAGCTCCTCCTAAGGGTTCTTTCACAATACCGTCAATCAATTTGTTCTTCAGCATGTCTTTCGCGGTCAGCTTCAGCGCTTCTGCGGCAACCTCTTTTTGATCCCAACTCCTCCAAAGAATGGTCGAACAATTTTCGGGGCTGATGACCGAATACCACGAGTTTTCCAACATTAGAATACGGTCACCAACACCGATGCCGAGCGCTCCACCCGATGCGCCTTCTCCGATTATTACACAAATGATTGGCACTTTTAGTCGGGCCATTTCAAATAGATTTCGGGCTATGGCTTCACCTTGGCCGCGTTCTTCGGCTTCAAGCCCGGGAAATGCGCCGGGTGTGTCGATCAGGCAAATGACAGGTTTATTGAATTTTTCGGCCAACTTCATCAGGCGTAGAGCTTTTCTATAACCTTCGGGATTAGCCATGCCAAAGTTTCTGTATTGGCGCATCTTGGTATTGATTCCTTTTTGTTGCCCGATGAACATGCAGGTTCTGCCATTCATGCTGCCCAGGCCTCCAACCATTGCGTGATCGTCTTTTACATTACGATCGCCGTGTAATTCAACGAAGGTATCGTTGGTCAGCGCATTAATGTAAGCAAGGGTATAGGGGCGCTCAGGGTGCCTTGAAACCTGAACGCGCTGCCAGGCTGAGAGGTTTTTATAGATGTCTCCCTTGGTCTTTTTTATCTTGTCTTCCAGGGCTTTGATCGTATCGGAAACGTCGACCTTGCTTTTTTCGGCGATGTCTTTTGCCTTTTCGAGCTCTTCTTCGAGCACCTTTATCGGTTCTTCAAAATCCAGATATACTGCCATAGTTGATTGCATGAAAGGAGGCCGCTAAAGTACAAAGTTCCGTTGATTATTCAACTAAATTCAATGACTGCAAATTCGATGTCGGTAAGATAAGGGGGGCTGCATCTTGCGTTTTTTATTGTAGTTTCACCTCGTTTTTATCATGTTGTCTGTGGTTAAAAAAGTATCCATAATCATTCCCGTTTACAACGAGGAAAGCACACTAGAGTCTATTCTTCGCAGCATTGAACAAGTTAAACTTGATAATGATGTTAAGATAGAAGTTGTTGTGGTAAATGACGCTTCTAGCGATGGAACAGATGAGGTATTCAATGCCTGCGTGTCAAGTCTTAAATTGGAAGCCGTCATTTACAAAAAGCACGAGATAAACAAGGGTAAAGGGGCAGCAATTCACACGGGAATCAAAGAAGCTACCGGAGACTACATCGTTGTCCAGGATGCCGACCTGGAGTATGACCCCCAGGAGATAAATCACTTGCTAAAGCCGGTATTTAACGCCGGAGCTGATGTTGTATACGGCTCCCGCTTCATGGGCCACCAGCCTCATCGAATTTTGTTTTTCTGGCATTCCATAGGAAATAAATTTCTTACCACCCTTTCCAATGCCTTTACCAACCTGAACTTGACCGACATGGAAACTTGCTACAAGCTTATTCGCTCGGACATTGTCAGAAATCTGGATCTGAAGGAAGAACGTTTTGGCTTTGAACCAGAAGTTACGGCTAAGCTTTCAAAGATTCCCGGCATCAGGATCTACGAAGTTGGGATTTCCTATTATGGCCGAACGTACGACGAAGGAAAGAAAATAGGGTGGAAGGACGGCTTGCGAGCTATCTATTGCATATTTAGATATAATCTTTTCAGCTAAACTTAATGAAATAGGTCGGTAATTCGCGATTTTCACAAGGGTCATCCTACCAACTCCCCCCGGCGCCTCCTCCTCCAAAGGATCCGCCACCGAAACCTCCGAAACCACCGCCGCCAAAGTTCCCGCTTCCACCGCTGAAGTTTCCCCAACCTCCACCTCTGCGATGTCCCGATTGGCTGAGCAACCACATGGCCGCCCAGAATGACATGTCGTGCCCTACAGAATACTTCCGTATCCTTCGGTAGTTTGCAAAAACCACCAATGCAATCACAAGGATGATAAAAAAGAAAGGGAATATGGGAACTTTCTCTTTTTGATACGTTGCTACATCGATTTCTCCTTTAGCCAGGCCCATGATGGTTTTGACAGAGGCATTGATCCCTGCGGGAAAGTCACCGTTTTTAAAATTGGGAATCATTTCTTTTTCGACGATGCGCTTTGCGATTGCATCGGGGATGGCACCCTCAAGCCCATAACCAACGGCTATAAAGGCATGACGGTCACCTTGCTTGCCATGAGGTTTAACCATGACTACCACGCCATTGTCGAATTTCTTTTGTCCAACCCCCCATTTTTCGCCAAGGTCATAAGTGAATTGGGCCTTGTCATACCCACATAAGGTATTTACTGTGACAACCAGTATCTGATTTGATGTTTCGCGGTTGAATTGAATGAGTGATTTCTCTAAGGCCATTTGTTCTGAGTCACTGAGAATATCGGCCTGATCGATGACAAGGGTTTTCGGGACCTTCTTCCATTCCAACAGGCATTCACTTTCCTGGGAGATTACCCCGGTAAAAAGGATCAATAAAAATACCAGGCTGGTTAGTTTTCTCATGACCCAAAGGAGATTTCGTCCGACAACTCGTTCTTGTCGCCGGATTCGTAAGGGAAATGCGACTTTAGCTGTTGACCTGCTTTGGCAATACCTTTTTCGAGTCCTTCCGCAAACTTGCCCGCTTTGAACAGATCACTCATTTCTGATTTAATTGCGTTCCAGAAATCATCGGGGACTACTGAATTAATGCCGGCATCTCCGATTATGGCGAACTTGTGATCTGATGTGGCAAGGTAGAAAAGCACGCCATTCCGCTGCTCTGTCCGCTGCATTTTTAACATGTCAAATACGCCTGCGGCCCGGTCAAGAACATCCTCTTTGCAGTGCTTTTCAATGTGCACCCTTATTTCGCCAGAGGTATTTTTTTCAGCATCTTCGATGGCAACTTTGATGTGAGCTAATTCCCCAGAGGTAAAGATCCTGGATGTCATCAGAATTTAACTTCGGGCGCAACTTCGGCACCTTCATTTGATTCAAAATAATTCTTTTGTTCAAAGTCAAACATTCCGGCGATGAGATTTTTCGGAAACTTCTTTATGTAGGTGTTGTAATCACGCGCACTTTCATTAAAACTTCTGCGTTCAACACTGATCCTGTTTTCTGTGCCTTCCAACTGGGCCTGTAACTCCAGAAAATTCTGGTTCGCCTTTAAATCGGGATAGCGTTCAACCACTACCATCAGCCTGGAAAGTGCCGAACTAAGTCCGTCTTGTGCAGCCTGAAACTTCTGTAGAGATTCTGCAGTGAGGTTCCCCGCCTCGATGGTCGTGCTGGTGGCTTTCGATCTTGCTTGAACGACTCCCTCTAGGGTCTCTCGTTCATGAGCAGCATAGCCTTTGACCGTTTCAACAAGGTTTGGAATAAGGTCTGCCCGACGCTGGTAGACGTTCTCCACTTGTGCCCATTGAGCCGTAACCCCTTCTTCTTTAGTTACAATGGAGTTATAGGAACCTATAAGATTCGAAATAAGTATTACAATAAAAAGAGCGACTGCCCCTATGATGATGTATGTTTTATTCATGGATTAATTGTTGGTGCATAATTAGGTTAGATGTGTCTTTCCAATTTCCTTGTTGCAGCTATTAGTCGATCAGTTCAATGCTTCGTTTAATGAATTTTGTCAAAGATTCTCCTTTCAACATGTTTTGTGACAGCATGGCAAGATCGGCGGCCTGTTTCGCAAGGTTTTTCTTTTTTTCCTCGTCTTTCTCTTGAAGAATTTTTCCCACAAGCGGGTGATTTGAGTTTACCACAAGGTTGTAAATGTCTGGCATATTTCCCATAAACATGCCTCCGCCACCGCCAACTTTGTTCATGTCACTCATTCGGCGCATGAATTCGGGTTGGGTGATAGTAATAGGACTATCAGACTCGCTCAGGCTTTCAAATTGAACACTGAACTTCTCCTTATTGACCACGCCTTCAAATACGGGTTTCAATGCTTCTTCTTCCTTTTCGGAAAGCTTTGATGGGATCTTTTCGTCTTTTTCTATGAGTTTATCGATGGTGTCGGCGTCAACTCGTGCAAACGTGAATTTTTCGTGTTTTTGCTCCAATTTTTGTACGAAATGGGCCGTTAAAGGTGTATCCATTAGCAGAACCTGGTAGCCTTTATCTTTCGCGGCTTCGATGTAAGCGTGTTGGTCATCAATGTTATTGCTGTACAGGCAAACCACACTCTTATCCTTGTTTTTCTGAGTCTTATCTATTTTCTTTTTAAGCTCTTCGAAGGTCAGGTATTCACTATCAGTTGTCTTGTAGAGCGCGAATTTTTCTGCGCGTTCAAAGAATTTGTCCTCTGACAGCATGCCGTATTCCATGAAAATTCGAATGTCGTCCCACTTTTTCTCGAAGTCCTCCCTATTATCTTTGAACATCTCTTCCAGTTTGTCGGCTACTTTTTTCATGATGTGATTCGATATTTTCTTCACATTCGAATCAGACTGAAGATAGGAACGGCTTACGTTAAGAGGTATGTCCGGTGAATCCAACACTCCTTTAAGCAGTGTGAGAAAGTCCGGAACGATTCCTTCTACCGAGTCAGTGACGTAGACCTGATTGCTGTACAACTGGATTCGATCCTTTTGTACTTCAAGGGTGTTTTGAAGTTTAGGGAAGTATAAGATTCCGGTGAGGTTGAAAGGATAATCGACGTTCAGGTGAATATGGAAGAGTGGTTCCTCAAAATTCATCGGATATAATTCGCGATAAAAATTGTTGTAATCCTCGTCCTTTAGAGAAGCAGGGCTTTTGGTCCAGGCGGGTTCCGGGTTGTTGATGATGTTGTCAACCGTGTATTTTTCACTTTTGGTTTCTTCTTTGCCGTCTTTGTCTTTTTTGCCCGTGGGCACCTCCTTGTGTTCGTCTTTTGTGCCAAACTTGATGGGAACCTGCATGAATTTGCAGTATTTTTTCAATAGACCATCAATGCGCGAATCTTCAAGAAATTCTGTCGAATCGTCAGCGATGTGCAAAATGACTTCGGTTCCCCGGTCACTTTTGTCAGACTTTTTTATTTTAAAATTCGGACTACCATCACATTCCCACATCACTGCCGGCTCGTCTTTGTGGGACTTGGTCCTGATCTCTACATTTGCGGCCACCATGAATGAGGAATAGAATCCCAGACCAAAATGACCAATGATATTGGTGCCATCAGTCTTGTCTTTGTATTTTTCCACGAACTCTTCGGCTCCTGAAAAGGCAATCTGGTTGATGTATTTCTTTACTTCATCTTCCGTCATTCCAATGCCCTTGTCAATGATGGAGATCGTTTTTTTCTTTTTGTCCAGTTTGACTTCAATGGTCAGGTCTCCTAAGTCTCCCTTTACCTCTCCAAGCGAAGACATGGCCTTTAACTTTTGACTTGCATCAACTGCATTTGAAATCAACTCCCGTAGGAATATCTCATGGTCAGAATAGAGGAACTTTTTGATTATTGGAAAAATATTCTCGGAATCAACTTTGATCTTGCCTTGTGCCATTGTTCTTTTTTTTGAAATAATACTACAAACACTTACTTTCAAATTGCATGCCATCCAAAATGTACTGACAGAATGTCGCGTAAGGACGAAATGATTAATTTCGACGCATGTCAATATGGTTCAAGGATTACATACTCCAAGACATAGCCTGGATGGCAAAGGGCACGATGATGGAAGCGCTCGACATGGAGCTGCTAGAAATAGGAGAGGATTGGTTAAGTGGCAGGATGCCCATCGGGCCAAAAACCATTCAACCGGCAAAATTGCTTCACGGAGGAGCCAGTGTCGCCCTGGCAGAGACCATCGGAAGCATTGCTTCCTATCTGATCATCGATCCCATGAAATTCTCTTGTGTAGGCCAATCCATACAGGCCAATCACCTGAGGCCTGGAATTAAGGGATTTGCCAATGCCAAAGCCCATGTTATTCGAATTGGAAAGACTTCGCACGTGTGGGACATCAATATTGCCGACGACAATGGTAAGTTACTGTGTGTTTGCAGGCTAACCATGGCCATTATTCCGAAATTGCCTTGATCTGCTTATAACCAAGTCTGTTCATTGAATCAGGCCAATGAGCGTTAACGTTTTTCACATCTTCTTCGGTAAATTTGTAAGTCTCCACTTTGTGAAATTTCTGATGGCTCAGGTATTTTTTCATTCGGATCCATTCGTCTTCCTGGATTCCCAGATTCAAAGCCCTGTTCAACTTATGTAATGCTTCCAGGGGGTCATCAAGCAGATGATCAAAGGCCAATTCCGATAATTGACCCTTGGGAATCAACTTTTTATCTTTCTCATAGGTTTCAATCATCGATTGATAGACATTGAGAATTTGATTCTCGAATGCCTCGTGGTCAATTTTTTGCGCCTGTATGCCTTGAAGTGTTGCCCAGAAAAAACGTTTGCAGGAGCGATGAACTTCGTACGGATTTCGGTGAAGGTATATGAACCGCGCCTCGGGAAACAATTCAAGAAGCGTGGCAATGCGAAACGTATTGGGTGGATTTTTCGAAATAAAAAAACGCCCTTTTTTATTGACCAGTGCGCGACTTACAAATCTGCGGTAGTTGTTCATCCAGGCTGCTTTTAGACGATTGTTGCCGCTGAGGAATTTCTTCGCCAATTCCGCTCCATAACGCGGAAAGTAGAACCAATAATAATAGCTGTATTCCATTTCATTCCCAATGGCTATTTCCTCTTCCTGTGGATAATCGGGATGTATTCGCACACGGTCCGAGGGCCGTTCTCCAGGCATGCTGATTTTCATAAATGATTTAAATAACCATTTGAAAGCGAAAAGGTTGTTGGGAAATACACCGTGATAGGTTGTTACAAATGAAAGGTCAGCTCTGCATAACACATTGTGAAGAAGCGTGGTGCCACTTCTCCAGTGACCGATGATAAAGACTGGCGGGTCGGCTTTTGGAATCAATTTAGATTTCCAACGTTTGGCATCAAGCTTAGAAAGGAAAGCAGAAAGAAAACTTATGGCTTCAGTAGCCCTGTATTTGAACCTGAACGCTTTATCTACTCCATAGTTGGCCTTAAGGCTTTTGGTTATGCCCTTTTTAGCTCCAACCAATGGCAGAAACAATGGTTTAAAGACTTTTTTCCTTGATTTTTTCAAGTTCATACATTTCGTCTCTCAGTCTAGCCGCCTCAACAAAATCAAGGTCTTTGGCCGCTTTCTCCATGGCTCTTTTCGTTTGACGAATCAGACCGTCGATTTGATCCGAACTCATGAATTGAACCACTGGGTCAGCGGCGATACTGGGATGTCCTTGTTCGGAATAGAAATTTTCTTGATTTTTTTTCCGTGCCACCGTAGTTTGACTCATAATTTCCTCACGGCTTTTGACCAGAGCCTCAGGAACCAGACCGTGATCTTCGTTATAGGCAATCTGCTTTTCGCGGCGCCTTTCTGTTTCCTCAATGGTTCGCTTCATGGAATCGGTTACTCGATCCGCGTACATAATGACTGTTCCTTCAAGGTGTCGTGCCGCCCTGCCGGCTGTTTGGGTTAGGGACCTCGCGGAACGCAGAAACCCCTCTTTATCCGCGTCCATTATAGCTACCAGCGACACTTCCGGCAGATCGAGACCTTCGCGCAGCAGGTTCACTCCGATCAGGACATCAAATGAACCCAGCCGCAAATCGCGCAGTAACTCAACGCGCTCTAGGGTGTCGACCTCGCTGTGTATGTACCTGCAATTAATGTCAAGTGATGCGAGGTATTTGGTAAGTTCTTCAGCCATGCGCTTGGTAAGGGTGGTCACCAGTACGCGCTGGGATAGCTCTACCCGCATGCGAATTTCTTCCATCAGATCATCGACCTGGTTTCGACTGGGCCTGACTTCAATAACAGGATCTAACAGTCCCGTGGGCCGAATAACCTGCTCGACAATGATTCCCTCGGATTTTTGCAATTCATAGTCCGCAGGAGTCGCACTCACATAAATCACCTGTCCCTGCAGACCTTCAAATTCTTCAAATTTCAAAGGTCGATTGTCCATGGCAGCCGGTAAACGAAAACCGTACTCCACCAGGTTCACTTTTCTTGACCTGTCCCCTCCATACATGGCGTGAACCTGTGAGACCGTGACATGACTCTCATCGATGAACATCAGGTAGTCATCCGGGAAGTAATCAAGTAAACAATAAGGCCTGGTGCCAGGGTTTCGCCCATCGAAATACCTGGAATAATTTTCAATCCCCGAACAGTATCCCAGTTCACGCATCATTTCAAGGTCATAATTTACGCGCTCTTCCAGCCGTTTAGCTTCCAGGTCTTTGCTTTCGGATTTCAAAAAATCCAGCTGTGCCATCAGATCGTCCTGTATTTTGAATATGGCCGATTTCATCGTGTCAGGACTAGTCACAAACATATTAGCCGGATAGATGGTCGCCAAGTCCATTTCTTCAAAATCATCAACTTCCACAGGGTTAAAGGACTGTATCTTTTCGATCTCATCACCCCAGAAAATGAAGCGAAAAGCTCTGTCGGCGTAAGCCGGAAATATATCAATGGTATCGCCTCGAACGCGAAAATTACCTCTGTTAAATTCGACTTCCGATCTACTATAGAGTGCATTTACGAAGTGATGCAACAACTTGTTTCGACTGATTTTTTCACCCTTTTCCAGCTTGACGGTATTATAGCTAAAATCCGTTGGATTCCCCAGGCCATAAATACATGAAACGCTTGATACCACAATCACATCGCGCCTTCCACTCAGAAGTGATGTAAGGGTGCTCAAGCGCAGTTTTTCAATCTCCTCATTGATGGAAAGATCTTTTTCAATGTAGGTATTGGTGACGGGTAAAAAAGCTTCCGGCTGGTAATAGTCATAGTAGGAAACAAAATACTCAACCGCATTTTCTGGAAAAAACTGTTTGAATTCACCATAAAGTTGTGCGGCTAGGGTCTTATTATGGCTCAAAACAAGGGTTGGGCGCCCGGTTTGCTCAATTACATTGGCCATGGTAAAGGTTTTCCCTGAACCGGTTACGCCAAGTAAAGTTTGGTATTGCGTTCCATTACCCAGACCTTCAATTAATTGGGAAATGGCATCGGGCTGATCACCCGTCGCTTTGAAATTTGAAATAATCTTGAAATCCACGAAATAAAAATAAGTATTCAATCCCTTTGTCGGATTTCTTTTTTACTTTCATAACGTTAAAGCATATGTAACTAATAAAAAAAAAATATGAAAAACGCCATACTATTTTCCTTAATACTCGCACTTTCCGCATTTACATGGAAGAAATCGGAAGCTTGCATAAATCCCGATTCTGTCATTATCATTGTCGTAAATTATGATACGATTACCAATGCACCCTTTATCACGAATGTAGAAATTCGAATGACGAATCTGCGATTGATGAACGAAAACAATAATAAGATTTGCAGTTGTGCTTTGTCTGAGTGGGCCACTTTGTTTAGCAATGTCGATTACATTGCATTTGTTGATTCAGGCACTAATAATCCTTATGCCGGATTCGCGGCTTGGAACGAGACAGCGGCCGCTTCAAGTGCATGGAATAGCAGTCTTCCGGGATACAGCTGGGGAGGTAGAATCTCGGATGTTATTAATTCAGGTTTAAGTGCATCTGACCCTGTTGACCTGGTGATCAGAGCGTCTGCACCACTGGGAGTCCAATACACCTTGATTGGAGACAGTACATTGGGCTACAATTCTCTTGAATCAGAAGTAAAGCAAGGTGCTCTTGGAACAGATGAATGGAGTGCCACCTCGAATGACCTTGTGCAATCTCACCAAGGTGTAAAACCATTTAACTCGTTTCTGCCAGGAAATTCAATTACGTTTTTTGTGGCTGACTCATCCTATTTCACTCAGTTAGATAAAGATATTCTTGAGAATATTCCAGTAGGTATTGATGACTGTGTCGGTTGTGCCATTAATTATTCAGTTTCGGCCTATCCCAACCCTTTTAGTAACAACTTGGACATTCGACTAATTATGGATGAACAAAGTGATATGTTGATAGAGTTACTTGACGTCACAGGTCGCGTTATTTCAAGTCAGACAAAAATAGGCATGGCAAAAGGAAGCCACGTCATTGACATTCAATCTGCAAATGAATTAGTTAGTGGAATGTATTTTATTCGTCTTAATGACGGCAACGAACAGGAGGTCTTAAAGGTGATGAAGAATTAATCGTTCTTAATGATGAGGTAAAAAAGTCGCCCAATTGGGCGACTTTTTTTATTGGCCTTTGTTTTTTAATCTTCCGGCAATGAACATTAGAACCAACCAGGAAATAAGTGAGAATACCGCTGCATATCTTGTTATATCGTGATCCTTGCCGAGAATGGTAAAAGGGAGTAACACAATGATCACCAATACCACGGCAACCAAACTTTTGATTCGATCCAATTTCTTCATGCTTACATTACGGGTGACACCATCTGCATTACCTGGGCACATACAATGGCCATGTAGGTCCCTAGTGCATACCCAACAACGGCGAGTAAAACACCTACAGGTGCGAGCGCAGGGCTGAAGGCTGAAGCCACGATAGGTGCCGACGCGGCTCCTCCAACATTGGCCTGGCTGCCAACGGCTGTGAAAAAAAACGGTGCCTTGATCAACTTACCTACAGAGAGCAGCACAATTACATGCACCAGCATCCAAATGAAGCCAATCAGGAACAATCCCGGATTCTTAAAGATTGCCATAATATCCATTTTCATTCCGATGGTGGCAACCAGGATATATAGCATGGCGCTTCCTATGCGCGAAGCACCTGCACCTTCGTAATGTTTTAATGGTGTGAACGAAAGTGTAACTCCTACAGTGGTTGACAGCACGACAATCCAGAAAAAACCGGAAGCCAGGGATGTCAGGTTATATTCCATTAACCACGACATTCTAGCCTCGAACCACGGTCCAAGCCAATCGGCAAAGACATGGCCTATAGCGGAACCACCGATACCGATGAACAGAATGACCATGATATCTGTAAGGTTTGGGATGCGCGATGACTCGAGCTGATAGGTTTCAATCTTATTCTTTAATTCGGTGATGGCCGAATTATCCGCCTTGAACTTGCGATCCAGAATATCTGAATACCCTGCTCCGATCAAGAGACAGGCCATCCAAACATTGGCTACGATGACATCAACAGTAATCATGGCGCTGAATAATTTATCACTCGCACCGTATACTTCTTTCATTGCGGTTTGATTGGCACCCCCACCGATCCAACTTCCCGCAACCGTGGCTAGGCCCCGCCAGACTTCATCGGGACCCGAACCTTGCAGTATTTCAGGGGCGATCACAGAGGTTATCAGTATGGCAATCGGTCCGCCAATAACAATGCCCAATGTTCCGGCAAGAAACATGATCAAGGCTTTGGGGCCTAGACGCATTATGCCTTTTAAATCAATACTAAGGCAGAGCAGAACAAGGCTAGCGGGCAATAAATAGCGGCTTGCCACAAAGTATAGATTTGAATCTTCACCCGAAATAATACCCAAGCTGTTGAAAATAGAAGGTAGGAAATAACAGAGCAACAGAGCAGGAATAAACTTGTAGAATTTTTTCCAGAATGCCGTTTTTAACGAAGAGGTATAAAATATAGCCGCCAGGATGGTCATTAGAATCCCAAGAACGACGGCATCGTTTGTAATCATTGCTTCCATGGCAGGCCAAGATACTATTTGCCGATAAATTGATGATCAATGCCGCTTAAAATTGATCTAACCACGTTGGTCACGAATATATAACATCATTTAAAGCATTGATAATCAATAAGTAATGACACTTCCATGTTCAGTGCGGTTTTTATTTACATGTGTAGTTATTTCTATAATTATTATAATTTCATGCCAATGATTATTGAATTTAATTTATTCTCCTGGCAGTCGGTGATTGATGGGGGTATAAGCAAGGACATGGATGCTTCTGATAAGAAACGCTTCAGGGTATATAACCAAGTAGTCGTTATCTCCCTGTTGACCTACGTCTTTTTTATCCCCGTTTCATTTCTCATCGGTTCGATGCTCTATCTAATGGGAATAATTACTTCAATACTTCTCATTTTACTAGCCAGATTGCTTAGCCAAAAAGGAAAGTTTATTCCATCCATGATTCTTTTTATGAATATTCTGGTATTCAGCATCTCCTATTTTTCAGTAATTGTGGGCGAGGATTCAGGCATTTTTCTCTGCTTGATACCAATTTCGGTGATGCCTTTGTTATTTGTAAAAAACCGAAATCTGGCATTTATTTCCATCGTAGGTTGTTTAGCGATCTATTTAGTGATCAGAAACCTATGGACGATCTTTCCTGGCATTGAACTTATTGGCTGGAAAGAAATACTGCTTTTGGATATCGTTCTGTTGAGCATTACGCTTTTGACATTTGTTTATAATGATTTTTTTAAAATTTCCGAAGAGCGCAACAACGCTAAATTGATTTTTCTGAATGGCGAAATCAAGAAAAGAAATCAAGCCATCCTCAGGAACATTGAACTTTCGAAGGAAATTCAATTTAATTTATTACCTACCAAAGTTCAGTTTTCGAGCATTTTCCCTGATGCAATGGTCCTTTATAAACCCCGCGATATTGTAAGTGGAGATTTTTATTGGGCTGAAGAGAAAGAGGGAAAGAAGTACTGTGCGGTGATCGACTGTACCGGCCATGGTGTTCCCGGGGCTTTTGTGAGCATTCTGGGACATCAGGCTCTGAACCGATGCCTCAATAATTTCAACCTCCGAAAACCCGGGGAAATATTGAATAAACTTCACGAATTGCTTTATGCATCCTTGCGCAAAGAAGAGAGCGAGATTCTGGATGGCATGGACATGGTAATGATATGTTTTGATAAAGAAAGTGCAAGGGTGGAGCTTGCTGGTGCGAATTGCGATGCCCTGTTATTGACCAAAATAGAACAGGAAAACATGGAGGTTCATAACGGCGGTGAAGCAATCAACATGTACAAATTGAAGACCCAACGGCAGTCCTTAGGAGCTTCAAACTTGAAGGAGAAATTTGAGCAAATTGAATTTCCTGTGAGGCCAGGGGATATAATTTATATGTACACCGATGGATATGTAGACCAGTTTGGTGGTCCTATGTCCAGGAAACACATGCACGAGCCTTTTCGCCAATTTATATTGAATGTACAACACATTTCTTTGGAAGACCAGGGAGTGGCTTTGTTAAATCATTTTGAATCGTGGAAAGGCGGGGGAAGGCAAGTTGATGACGTTTGTGTGATAGGTGTAAAGATATGATGACAGCAAATTCTACATATCGGTTTTTTCAAAAGTTAGTCAATTCAGGATTGTCTGATAAAATGTCCCTAGGAGAGGAAAAAAATGTGCGCATGCTTAATCGTCTGTTGTACATTTCCACTTTTATCATGTCATTCTATGGCCTTGTCATGTTGGGAATCGGGGCATTTCTCAGCGGTTGGATTTGTTTGATAGCGGTACCCCTATTTCTATTTTCCATTTGGCTAATTAAGGTCCAGAATCGAGCTATTGCCAAGCTTCTTTTTTCAACCATTATTTTGGCTCTAGTCATACTTTTTTCCATTCTTTTTGGTCCCGGGATGGCTTCTGAATATTGGACCATCGTTTTTGGCGGAATTTCATTATTGATCTTCCGGCAGCGCATAAATGCCTTTAGAATGGTAATTTTTAGCATCCTCAGTTTCTTACTGATACAATACCTTCATATGTTGATTCCGCCATTATATGTGATCGATCCCGAAATAAAAAGGTACGTTTTCACGTCGAACATCGTCTTTATTTTTTCTACCTCCTTCGTGATTTCCTTTATACTTAGGTACAGCACTGAGAGCTTTGAGCGAATTATAGAAGAAAGTAATAAAATACTGCTCGATCAAAACAAAGAGCTTATTGACAGTATAAACTACGCAAAAAGGATTCAAGAAGCAATCCTTCCGTCAGATCAAACAATGGCATCTTTATCTAAAAATATGTTCGTGCTATTTGAGCCAAAAGATATTGTTAGTGGAGATTTTTACTGGATATACCCTTTAAAAGATCGATTGCTTTTTGCGGTAGTAGACGGTTCTGGACACGGTGTGTCCGGAGCACTAACCAGCATTATATCACAGTCAATTTTAATGCAATGTGTTGAAGAGTATAAGAAAATTGAAGCCAGGGATATTTTTGAAAAATTCCGGGAATTAATATTTAAACGGAAAGAGGCATTCAATGATTCCATAAGTGAGGAAATTGAATTAGGTATATGTTGCTATGAATGGGAAACAGCACGACTAACTTATACCGGAAATGGAAACTACCTCTATTTGATAAATCATGTAAGTAATTTAAATAAATCAGATGAAATCATCAATAGTGAGCAGGATCGATATGTAATGAAGGAAATCAGGAATAATTATCAACTAAAAAACACCCGTGACCCGGATCAAATTCAATTGCATTTGGAAGCGACTTTTAGAAAAGATGATACACTTTATCTGACAACCGACGGTTTCGCACATCAATTCGGGGGAGCTAGGTATAAAAAATTCAAAGCGGCCAGATTGAAAGACCTTTTGATGTCGGTACAGCACTTTAATTTACCCAAACAGAAACGTATAATCACAGATGTATTGAACAACTGGCGTGGAAAATATGAAAGAACAAATGACATTACCATCTTGGGATTCAAAATCTGAGTCCATGTCTTGATAAAACCTAATTTTGTTGCTTTTAACACCATGATACCATTTTCCCCTCCAGATATCTACCCCGAAATCATCGAAGAAGTGATCGATACCCTTAATTCGGGTTGGATCACTACCGGACCAAAAACCAAGCGATTTGAGAAAGAGATAACGGCCTATACCGGGGCAAAATCCACTTTGTGTGTTAATTCAGCCACCGCAGGACTGGAGCTGGCTTTGCGATGGTTTGACATTGGTCCGGGTGACGAAGTTATTGTACCGGCATATACTTATTGTTCCTCGGCCAACGTAGTGCTTCATTGCGGGGCAACAGTAGTCATGGCAGATGTAAAGGAAGATTTTAATATAGACGTGCTGGATGTCGAGCGAAAAATTGGCCCTAGAACAAAGGCCATCATTCCTGTTGATTTTGCAGGATTTCCTGCAGACCTGGACGAGCTCAAAGCATTGGTGGAGCGACCTGACATAAGAAAGATGTTTAAAGCCAAAGGAGATGTACAGGGTGGCCATGGAAGAATATTAATCCTATCCGATGCTGCTCATAGTTTTGGTGCTATCTACAAGGGAAGACGTGCGGGAGTGAATGCGGATATAAGCGTATTTTCCTTCCATGCGGTAAAGAATCTGACCACGGCAGAAGGTGGTGCCTTGTGTTTCAATTTGACGAATTTCGATAACGAAGAAGTTTACCGAAAATTGGTTATTAAATCCTTGCACGGACAAAACAAAGATGCCCTTGCCAAAACCAGGATCGGCGGTTGGAAATATGATGTAGTTGAGGCCGGTTATAAATGGAATATGACTGACATCCAAGCCTCGATGGGACTTGTAGCCCTGAAAAATTACGACTCCAGAACATTGAAGAGAAGGGAGGAGATATTCAATGCCTACCGCGAAAAGCTATCAGTTCATGATTGGGCTCAGATCCCGGTTTACTCCAATGAAATTAAAACCTCGTCATATCACCTTTTCCCTCTGAGAATCAAAGGCATCGACGAGCCGCAACGCGATGCCATTATCACAGGTATTTTTGAACGCCATGTTAGCGTGAATGTTCACTTTCCAATTTTACCCCTTCTTTCCGTCTACCGCGATCTTGGTTACAAGGCCGGTGATTATCCTGTTGCCATGGACAATTATTCCCGTGAAATCAGTTTACCAGTGTATTATCAATTAAGCGATGAACAGGTTGACGAGGTGGTGAATGCAGTGATTCAATCAGTCATCGAGGTCTTGAACTGAAGGCATGAAGCGCGCCTTTGACTTTTTCTTTTCCTTTTTGGGGATCTTGATTCTCTTGCCTATTTTTTTGGTGATTTCAATGGCAGTCCTTCTGGGATCAGGGATGCCCGTATTTTACTTGCAAGAAAGGGTGGGTAAAGAAGGAACGCTTTTTAATCTGATTAAATTTCGCACCATGAAACCAGGGTCAAACCACAGGGGCTTGCTGACCATTGGGGACAAAGATTTTAGAATTACTCGCGAAGGGTATGTTCTGAGAAAATTAAAACTCGATGAACTACCACAATTGTTCAATGTACTGGCCGGAGACATGAGTCTTGTTGGTCCCAGGCCCGAGGTTTCAAAATATGTAGAGCAATACACCGAAGAACAGCGAGCTGTCTTAGAGGTAAAACCGGGCGTTACTGACATTGCTTCGATAATCTATATCAATGAAAGCGAATTGTTGGCAAAATCTAAAAATCCAGAGAACACTTATGTGAAAACAATCATGCCCGAAAAGATCCGACTGAACCTGGAATACCTTGAAAAACGGAATGTTTTTACTGATTTGGCGATAATACTCAAGACCTTTACCAGCATCATCAAGAAAAGCCGGACCTGAGATCTTTTAGAAATTGGGCTTTGTTTTCGTCACCTTTTTTCTCGTACCCTAGAGCAAGGCGATCGAGGTAAACGGCAAAAACTTTTTTATTGTCGCAGGGTAAAAAATAGGATTCTTTACTTTCTAATTCATGTTTCAATATCCATTTTCTGATTGATAGATCGTCAAAGACCACCCCTTGCTCAAATGGATTCATGTAGAAAAGAATGTCATCTTGTTGCATCTCATGACTTTTCTTTACTTCCCGAACACCAGCAATAACCAATTGGTCTTCCAATAAAACCGGCATGAAAGGCAAATCAGATTTTTCTGCGATCATTAGGTAAAATAGGCTCGTGCTAAAAGAATTTCCGGTTTTCATTTCTATCAGATTACTGAGGAAATCGTATTGAAAAGCATCTTTTTCGCTGTCTGCCACACTTCTAAATGACCAGATATCAAAGATGATGCGATTGACAAGATTGACTATTTCAAATGTTGTTAAGTTTTCATTCAATTCAAGCCAAAGTTCCTTTGAGAACTGATCGATGGACTTATAAATTAAGGTAGCATCAAAATTCGGGTATTGCAGACGGTTAATTATGGACAATCCATCAATAATCTCTGGGTTTTCAAGGCTTTTCCAGAAGTTTATCTCTTCTAAGATTACGTTGAAATTGATGCGTTCAATTATGTTTTCAACCCTGAGTTGTACCAGTTGGTTTTGAGATTGATTCCAAACACTTTCCAGATAGGGAACTGCTTCAGAGCCCACATGGACAAAACGTTCCTGTATATGAAGATATACTGAATCATCGGGGTCATCCAATAATTTTGTCATTGCCTGAAACTCATCGAAGGTCATTTAACAAATTTAGACGCAGAATGGCCCCTGAATCATCTAGATGACTTCACTTGTTAACATGAACTGGTTAATTTTGCAGATCAATACAAAAGAATATGAGTGCTGGCATAATTACCATAGGCGATGAACTTTTAATCGGAGAAACAGTAAATACCAATAGCAGTTGGATGGCAAAAGCTTTGGATAACGCGGGCATGGATGTTGGTCAGATGATTACTGTAGGTGATAATCCTAAAGAAATCGCGTATGCGGTGAGGTCATTTTTATCTGAATATGAACTGGTGTTGATCACCGGAGGACTGGGACCCACGCACGACGACATAACCAAGGTTGTTTTAGCTGATTTATTTGATGATCAGCTGGTATTTAATCAAAAGATTTTGGATGATGTTACAGCCCTGCTGAGCCGTTTTGGGCGTGTGGTCAATGAATTGAACAAAGAACAGGCAATGGTTCCTTCCAAATGTGTACTGATAAGAAATGAACGGGGTACTGCTCCGGGTATGATTTTTGAAGAATCAGGAAAGTATTTAGTTTCAATGCCGGGTGTACCTGGTGAAATGAAGCACATGATGAAAAAGGCGGTATTGCCCCTGCTTTCCGAGAAATTAAACCGAAGACCTATCGTGCATAGGCATATTCGCTCTTTTGGCGTTGGAGAGTCAGAATTGGCGACGGTACTTAATGATGTTATTAATCAAATGAATCCCTTGGTTAAGTTGGCATTTTTACCCTCGGCAGGTCACGTTAAAATTCGTCTGAGCGTAAAAGGCGAAATAGAAAAAGAGGCCAAAGCCCTGATCATGGCAGAAGAGAAAAACATTTTGGATTTAATCGGGGACCATTGCTTTGGCTTTGATGGCGAAAGTCTTGAGGGAGTTGTGGGCAGTCTTTTGAAAGTGGCCAACAAAACGCTTTCAACCGCAGAAAGTTGCACAGGGGGTATGCTCGCATCGAAAATCACCAGTATACCCGGGAGTTCGGTTTATTTTAAAGGATCGATCATAGCCTACAACAATCAGGTAAAAACTGACATGCTGGGGGTTAGCGAAAGTGATCTTGTAAAGCACGGTGCTGTCAGCGAAGAAGTGGTATTGCAAATGGCAAGAGGTGCTCGAGATCAGATGAAAACAGACTACGGTCTGGCAACTTCTGGCATCGCCGGACCCGATGGGGGGACCGAAGATAAACCGGTTGGAACTATCTGGATTGCCATTACAGGAAATGGATTCGAAAAGAGTGTAAAATTATCATTGGGTTTCAACCGCTTATCCAATATGAGTCTTACTTGCGATCATGTGCTTAATCTGTTAAGGAAAGAATTGAAAAAAAGTCTTGATTAAAAGATAAATAATTCCGTAATTTGCGCCCGCTTTTGAGCGACCTAATTACAGCCATATGTCACGAGTTTGTCAAATAACAGGAAAGAAAGTGATTTCGGGAAACAATGTTTCGAAATCCAATCGAAAGACCAAAAGGAAATTTGCTCCAAATCTTTCAACCAAGCGTTTTTACATTCCTGAAAAAGACGAATGGGTTACTTTAAAGGTCAGCGCCGCCGCAATTCGCACTATTAACAAAAATGGAATTACTGCGAGTATGAAGAAAGCCAAAGAACAAGGCTGGTTATAAAACCTGCCGAACGAAATTCGAACGCTGTTGCTATATTCGCAACGGCGTTTTTTTTTTTGATCGATTGAAAAATAGTTTACTTACTACTTTACTTTTATTCTTCTGTGGAATTCTGCTAGGACAGTCAGATAGCACTGTAGTAAACAAATCTGAGGTCTTACAAGCAGGACTTAGTCCCGGATTCCATAAGGAAAGGCGAACAGAGCTTCTATCTAAACTGCCGGCTAGGTCCATTGCTTTGATCTTTTCCAGTGGAGAAAAAGTAAGATCCAATGACGTGTTTTATCCCTTTCATCAAGACCCTAATTTTTATTACCTAACCGGTTTGGAAGAACCGGATGCACTGCTGATATTGTTCAAGGAAGGAATTGAAATAGAGGGAGATACCATCACGGAGTTACTGTTCCTGCCCCCAAGCTCTAAAGAATACGAAAAATGGAATGGAGCACGTCTTGGTACCTACGGTGCAGTTCATAAACTAGGAATGGAAAAGGCAATGGTTAATAGTCGATTTGCGGATTTATTCCTTCAGTACGATTACTACGACAACATTTACTATTCCTTACCCGATGGAACATTCCACGACCGCAGTGGTGATCGGGGAGATGCCGCCAGCATGCTCAAGCACTTTTTATTGAAAACCGACTCGCTTACTTCCAGACTGAATGATGTTAAGTTGTCTGGTCTTTTAGCATCGATGCGCCAGGTCAAAAAACAAGAAGAACTCCTCCTAATGCAAAAAGCCATTGATATCACATGCGAAGCCCAGCGACAATTAATGCTGCAATTAGACCCATCGTTTACTGAATATCAAGCCGAAGCCCTCATTGAATTCGTTTTCAGGAGTTCTGGCTCTGAATTTCCCGGATTTCCCTCTATTGTCGGTGGAGGAGCCAATTCATGCACCTTGCATTACATTTCAAA
The DNA here is from genome assembly GCA_040220895.1 of Vicingaceae bacterium. Classification (GTDB taxonomy): domain Bacteria; phylum Bacteroidota; class Bacteroidia; order Flavobacteriales_E; family Vicingaceae; genus UBA11591. The sequence goes on along the minus strand of JAVJVY010000001.1, from coordinate 39,252 downwards.
TAGTGCAGACCTCGATTCGAATGACCTGCTTGTCGTAGACATTGGAGCCGAATATAGAAATTACACAGCCGACGTTACCAGAACCATGCCGGTGTCGGGTAAATTCAGCAAAGAGCAACGCGATATATACGATCTTGTGTTAAGGGCCCAACAAGCAGGTATTTCGAAATGCAGAAAGGGAATGAAATTCTGGGATCCTAACGAAGCTGCTGTAGAAGTAATACAGAAAGGCTTGAAATCGCTTGGGATTACCCGTAGGGTATATGATGCAAAAATATACTTCCCCCACGGCACTTCGCATTACCTAGGTCTGGATGTCCACGATGCAGGAACCTATGAATCACTTAAACCCGGTCACGTTATAACCGTTGAGCCAGGAATTTATATACCGGAAGGTTCAGATTGTGATCCTAAATGGTGGAATATCGGCGTGAGGATCGAGGATGACGTATTAATTACTGACGGAGACCCCATTGTTTTATCATCTTGTATTCCATCTTCAGCCGATTCCATTGAAAAAATAATGGAATCAAATCACTGAAGCAATTCTGTAAAATATTATTTTATTAAATTTGCGCCTCCATAAAACAAAAGCATGGCTAAAAAAGGAAATAGAGTACAGGTCATTCTTGAGTGTACCGAACATAAAGAAAGCGGAGTTGCGGGAACATCTCGCTACATTACCACCAAAAACAGGAAAAACACTCCTGACCGCATGGAAATAAAGAAATTCAACCCTATCTTGAAAAAGATGACGGTTCACCGTGAAATAAAGTAATACAAAATGGCTAAGAAAACAGTTGCAACCCTTCAAAAGGGATCAGGTAAGACGCTTACCAAGGTTATAAAAATGGTCAAATCCGAAAAAACGGGCGCTTACACGTTCAAGGAAGAAATGGTTTTGAACGAGAAGGTCAATGAGTTTTTTTCCAAGTAATCCCTCGCTTTAAAAAATTCTAAAGGCTTCTTTCGTGTGAAAGGAGCTTTTTTTTTACCACAAAAACATGTTTGGTTTATTCGGAAAGAAGAATAAGGAAGTTCTGGATCAAGGTCTGGAAAAATCCAAGAAATCTGTTTTATCGAAAATTGGCCGGCTCATCGGCGGAAAGTCAAGGGTAGATCAGGATCTTTTGGATGAATTGGAATCAACGCTAATTGAATCGGATGTTGGGGTAGACACTTCCATCAAGATCATTGAGAACATCGAACAATTGGCAAAGGAAAATAGATTTGTCAATGCCGAAGAATTGAATCAACTCATATACAAAGCGGCAGATCAATTGTTTAGTCAATCTGAGGATGGGGAGCAACCTTTTGATTTTAACCTGACACACGCACCAAAGCCTTATGTCATCATGGTTGTGGGTGTGAACGGAGTTGGTAAAACCACGACCATTGGTAAAATGGCTCATGCGTATAAAAAAGCAGGTAAACAGGTCATGTTGGGAGCGGCAGATACGTTCCGTGCCGCGGCAGTAGATCAGCTAATTATATGGGGTGATCGGGTCGGTGTACCGGTGGTCAATCAGGGAATGGGAGCCGATCCCGCGTCCGTGGCATTTGACGCAGTCTCATCGGCGAGTGCCAAAGACATGGACGTGGTAATCATTGATACCGCAGGACGATTGCATAATAAAAGCAACTTAATGAACGAGTTGTCTAAAATCAAAAGAGTCATGCAAAAGGTCATACCCGATGCACCTCATGAAATTTTATTGGTGCTCGACGCATCAACAGGACAAAATGCGATTGAACAGGCCAAACAATTTGTCCAGACCACCGACGTTAATGCTCTTGCGCTGACAAAGCTCGATGGCACCGCGAAAGGAGGGGTGGTAATTGGCATTTCCGATCAATTTAACATTCCCGTAAAATACATCGGTCTTGGAGAGGGTATAGACGATCTGCAGTTGTTCAACAGGACAGAATTCATTAAAAGCCTTTTTGGCATTGCAGAGTTACCCGGCTAAACGCTAAATTTGATTATTTTAGTCCCGTATTTATCCAAACTATGATTATGAAGAGATTGGTCGCAGTCGCAGGGCTGTTTTTCACCACACTTGCTTTGAATGCTCAACTTCAAGCCCCTCAGTTAAATTCTCCCAGCGATATGGCTAGTGCCGTGGATGTTAATACCCTTTTTACCTGGAGCCCGGCCCTCGGAGGCTTGGTCTTTGGGTATGAACTGGAGGTCGCCACTGACTCACTGTTTACGGCTCCAATGACCAATTTTCCAATCACCGGTACAGGTGGACGAGCCAGCGAACTAGATTTTGGCCAAATGTATTACTGGCGGGTCAGGGCAAAAGGAAGTAGCTCAACATTTTCTCCCTGGTCTGATTTCAAGCGCTTTACCACTTTCCTTAATCAATTTGTAGGCCTAGCTCCAAGTGGTGCGGACAAGAATCCTCAATTGAGCTTGACCTGGGATACTATACCCGGAGTTACTTCATATACTTATGAAGTTTCTGAAAACAAAAATTTCACTTCTTCTTTTGGAGGAACAGTAAATCATCCGGTTAAAACGGCGCTTTTGACGGAACTTAAATTCAACACGACCTATTTTTACAGGGTTCGTGCGTCACATTCAAAAGATATTTCGGGTTTTTCAAGTATCGATAGCTTTTCAACCAGAGCAAATGCTGTGCTCAGCACACCTGCCAACGCCGCCATCAATCAAAATCCGGCAACTGACTTGGTTTGTTTGAACACCCCAGGAATCACTTCATTTCGATTTCAAATAGACAATTCACCGGCGTTCGATACCAGTTCTCTTTCTTTTAAAACAATCACACTTTTAAATTCTAGTTTTCCAAACAGTGCGCCTGTCACCTGGCTAGTGTCGAGACTGGAATTTAATCAAATGTATTACTGGAGAGTTCAGGGCGTAAATAAAACCGGCGTTGCAGCCTGGACGGCCACCAGAAGCTTCAAAATCCTGGACAAAGTGCTTTTGACGAGTCCAGTCGACGGAGCGAGCAGTGTACCGAGTTCTACTAAACTTACGTGGGAACCTGTGATTGGTGCGGATCAATACGAAGTACAAGTTGATCTGGATGCTAATTTTACCAATCCAACATTGTATTATACTCAAAGCGATACGAGCAACCATCTTAATTATTCCACGACTGTTTATGGAACGCCTATTAACTGGAGGGTTCGTGCTATTCAATTAAATGATACTTCAACTTTTTCCGATATCCGCTCTTTTAGCACCACTCCGGTTGGAATTGTTGAGCCAACAATGCCCGGATTCAATATTTTACCTAATCCAGCTAAAGATCAGTTAACATTACAATTCACTTCAATTGACGAGGAAGCGGTAGAAATAAGTTTCTATAATGCACTTGGAGCTTTGATTCATAAAAAACAGATGGGGTCTGTTTCAAGTGGACCGGTAAAGGTCGGGTTTGATGTTGCTGACTGGAACCCTGGTGTTTATATTGTAATGATAGATCAAGGGTCGGAACGTCGCAGTCAAAGGCTCGTTATTCAATAATTTTCTAATACCTCAAAAAAGGCTGCTTCGTGCAGCCTTTGTTTTTTTATGGAATCACAACGAATAGAATCCAATACCTATCGAACCTACAATCAACTTGTTGAAGATTTTATCACCGGCCAGCCCATTACGAAAAAATTAAAAGCCAGGGTGTATTCAGAAGCCTTGGCACTTCAATATGCTTCTCAACGGGAATTTACAGCTGAATCGAGGTCTATTCTTGTGGAAGCGCTTAAATCTCAGTATGCCAAAGCCGGTATAGATTCTGCAAATGGAATTCTTTCGGCTCAACTGGGCATGCTTTCCAAAAGTGCTTCTTACACCATAACTACCGGGCATCAATTATGCTTAATTACAGGCCCTCTTTATTTTCCCATTAAGATTCTGCAGATCATAAAAATGTGTGAGAACTTGAATAGTGCCCAAGAAGGAAAAACCTTCATTCCCGTCTTTTGGATGGCATCAGAAGATCATGATTTTGACGAGGTCAATCATGCACATATTTTTGGAAAAACCCTTGAATGGAATGATGAACAAGGCGGCATTGTTGGGGATTACAATTGTGAAAGCCTGGAAACAACCCTGCTCGAAATCAAAACCATTCTAGGGAATTCCGAGCGAGCCGACGAACTAATGGCTTTGTTCAATGAATCCTATTCAAGCGATGCTAATTTATCAATCGCAACCCGCAGGCTGGTTCACGCCCTATTCGGCCACAAGGGGTTGATCATATTAGATGCCAATGACCCTGAACTGAAAAAAGCTCTTTCGCCATATTTATTGCGCGAAGTTGCAGAGCAGCTTTCAAATACACTTGTTGCTCAGACCAATGAACTACTGACAACCGATTACAAAATACAAGTCAATCCGCGCCCAATTAATCTATTCTATATCTCTTCAAATAGCCGGATGAGAATTGATCTGGACAATAAAGAATTTAGAACAGAAAATGGTGGCAAAACCTGGCAACTAGATGAGATAAAAGCCGAGATCGTTGAATATCCCGAACGATTTAGTCCAAATGTAATTCTTCGACCCCTTTATCAGGAAATTATATTACCAAACATCGCCTATGTCGGAGGCCCTGGTGAAATATCTTATTGGCTCCAATTAGCGGCGAGTTTTGAAGGATTTGGAGTCCAATTCCCATTGCTCTCACTTCGAAATTCGTTCGTGTGGCTGGATGCAGCAAAAATGAAGAAGTTGAACAAACTAGACCTCCTTCCCGAAGACCTATTTTTGTCAGAACCTGATGTCACAATGAAATTGGTCAATTTAGAAGAAGATGCAAATGAAATTGAGGCTGAAACGATTTCGATCATGCAGTCTTTTGAAAATATTGCTCAGTCTTTTCAGAAAGTTGATGCTTCTTTGAAGGCTTATACCCTGGCTGAAGGTAGAAAGACTGAAAAGCAACTAGAAGAAATAAAAAAGAGGCTGATAAGGGCTAAGAAAGATAAAAACAGGGAGCAGTTAGACAGTTATTGGAACATGCATGAAAAAGTCTTTCCAAAAGGTAACTTACATGAAAGATATGATAATTTTGTTCCCTATTATCTGAAGCACGGGGCGGTATTCTTTGATACCTTATCCGATGCCATAGATCCGGTAGATACAAGACTTTGCGTGATTTCGGAGTAACTACTAAATACCCTTAAATGCAAGACAAAATTCTGATTGTCGATTTTGGTTCTCAATATACTCAGCTAATAGCGAGGAGAATACGTGAGTTGAACGTTTATTCCGAAATTGTTCCCTTCCACACCGATGCAGACATGACCAATGTAAAGGGCATCATTCTTTCTGGAAGCCCGCATTCCGTTCTCGAGAGTAATGCCCCTGAGGTAAATCCCAAGTATCTTAACAACGAGCATTCAGTGCTGGGAATATGCTACGGGGCTCAGTTCATAGCTAAAGCAAATGGGGCAGCAGTTTTACCATCAGAACATCGTGAATACGGCAGGGCTAAATTAAAAGGGATCAAAAACAGCCCTTTGTTCGAAGGGGTGAAAGATGATTCCCAAGTTTGGATGTCGCACGGCGATAGTATCACTGAACTGGGAGATAGAATAGAGCTGATAGCTAGTACTCATTCCATACCCGTGGCTGCTTATCGGTTGAAACAAAAAGAAGTATACGGAATTCAATTTCACCCTGAAGTTTATCATACCACAGACGGCGCAAGGCTTTTAAAAAATTTTGTTGTGGAAATGTGTGGTTGCCGGCAAACTTGGACGCCTCAGTCATACATTGAGTCAACGGTGGAAGAATTAAAAGAGCAACTTGGCAATGATCAGGTGGTCATGGGTCTGTCGGGTGGGGTGGATAGCACTGTCGCTGCAGTTCTATTGCACAGGGCAATCGGTAAAAACCTGCACTGCATTTTCGTCGATAACGGACTGCTTAGGAAAAATGAATTTGAGTCGGTTCTGCACCAGTATAAAGATCTTCATCTCAATGTCACTGGGGTTAGAGCGGGCCATCGTTTCCTCAAAGCGTTGAGTGGTAAAGAGGAACCAGAGGCTAAACGAAAAGCCATTGGAAACACCTTTATTGAAGTCTTTGATGATGAAGCTCACCGTATCAAAAATGTAAAATGGTTGGGGCAAGGCACCATTTATCCAGATGTGATTGAATCTGTGTCGGCCACCGGTGGACCCTCAGTCACAATCAAATCTCACCATAACGTGGGAGGTCTTCCTGATTACATGAAACTTAGCGTGATTGAACCACTCAAGTGGCTTTTTAAAGACGAAGTTAGGCGGGTTGGAAAAGCACTTGGACTTAGTCAGGAGATTTTAGGTCGTCACCCTTTTCCGGGTCCCGGACTAGGTATCAGAATACTTGGTGAGGTTACCGAAGAAAAGGTGAGAGTATTACAAGAGGTAGACCATATATACGTCAATGCACTAAAAGAATCGGCGCTTTATGATGAAGTATGGCAGGCTGCGGCCATTTTATTACCCATACAATCGGTAGGTGTTATGGGGGATGAACGCACGTACGAAGGCGTCGTGGCCCTAAGGGCGGTTACCTCAACTGATGGTATGACTGCTGATTGGTGTCATTTACCATATGAGTTTCTTTCTGACTTGTCGAATAAGATCATCAATAAAGTAAAGGGCGTCAATCGGGTGGTTTACGATATTAGTTCCAAGCCGCCTTCAACCATCGAATGGGAATAAGTTTGAAAAGTATTTCTTTCTATATTCTGTTAAGTTTTCTGCCAATGCTGATGGCAGCGCAGGAAATCATCAATGACACAAGCGTTGTTGAGCGAAATGGTAGGATGTTTCATCGGTATATCGTTGAACCCGGGAATACACTTTATTCTATTGCTCGAGTATACGGCATTAGTGTTCAGGAAATACAAGAATTCAATCCTTCGTCCAAGGGTGGGTTGAGTATTGGAGATACACTCTACCTTATTTCTATTGATCAGGATGCCAAGAAAAGGCAAATGAACATGGAGGTTGACGGGAACTTCATTATCCACGAAGTTCAAAAAGGGCAGACGCTTTATGCCATATCCAAACTTTATGAGGTCAAAGTCAGTGAGTTATATGAAGTAAATCCGGAATCACAAGAAGGAGTAAAGCCCGGGCAATTGATCAGAATTCCTGTGGCTCGGCTGAAAAAACAAGAAACAGCTGTGGCTCTGCCCTCACAAGACAAAGTATTTAAGCATACCGTTGAAAGTAAAGAAACCCTTTATTCACTCTCGAGGAGATATCAGGTAGGAATCGAGCAAATAAAATCGGCAAACGGCGGGTTGACGGATGGCCTGAAAGTGGGTCAAGTTCTGATTATTCCCAAAGTGGATTCGGATACTTTTATTTCACCCGACACCACCATCATGAAAGACCAATACCAGGTTTCTATTATTCTGCCCTTCTTTCTGAATTTGAACGATACTTTAATGGCAAAGAGGAAAATAGATCAAAAAGAAGTTGTTGTTTCAAAATCCTTTGTAGCTATTCAATTTTATGAAGGATGTCTAATGGCTATTGATTCGTTGAAAAAACTTGGAATGGAGTTCAAAGTGAAATTCTATGATTCAGGCAAAGATTCGAACGTGGTAAATCGCCTGATCAATACTGGTGAACTTAAAAATTCGGATTTGATAATTGGACCTTTCTATCAATCACAGTTCTTGCGGGTGGCGGAGTACGCCAAACGTGAGAAAATTCACATTGTAAGTCCGGTTCCATTGAGCAACAGAGTATTGCTTGGCAATGCTTATGCAAGCAAGGTAGCGACCTCTCAAAACATTCTTTATCGAAATTTAGGTGAGTATATACAACGTAATTACGGTACCGAAAATATCCTGCTCATCACGAAACTGTTTAGAATAAATCCGTTGGCCGAGCCTTTTGAGAAGTCGTATCACAACCACGCTCCGGCTGGAATCGACAGTATTAAAAATCCGATCAAAGAAATAAAATGGGATAATGGTTCCATTGATCCCATTAAACACCTCCTTTCTGATTCCCTGTTCAATATCATTGTTATTCCGTCATCAGATCAAGTCTATGTCACTGAATTATTATCGAAATTGAACCCCTTGAACAAGGATTATATTTTTAAAGTAATCGGTACCGAAAATTGGCTGAAATACTCCAATCTCGATGTAGATTACCTGGAGAATTTGCATGTTTCTATACCGGTAGACGCTTATACAAATTTTAAGCAAGAAGAAGTCAAGCGCTTCATTCGCTCATTTGAGCGGCGCTTTGAAGTATTCCCTGAGAGTTTTTCGTTTTTGGGATTTGATGTTTGCTTCTTCTACCTTAACATGCTCAATAAAAATGGCACTCGTTTTGAGTCATCTCTCGAGCAGACAAAAGAACGCTATCTATACCGACAATTTAATTTTTTCAAAACAGGAATTGAAAGCGGTTATGAGAATTCAAGTCTGCGAATATTAGAGCAACGCGGATTCGAACTAAGAGAAGTTCATTGATTGATCTTAGCGAAGATCGACTACCTCAACCCCCGGTTTTTTTGAAGCGTCGAATTTAAAATCGCTGTCATTCATTGGGATATTGGTCATGAAGGACTTGATGCGATAAGTATAGGTATTTCCTTCTTTTCCCAGAATTTTAACTTTTTTGAATTCCAGTTTTTCCTTGTCGATGTAAAGCTTAACCGTGTGATAAGATTTTTCATCGACATCCAGCGGATAGATATTAATTACTGCTACGGCAACACCGTCCAATACATCTTCTTTCATGTATTCATGTCGGTAGCCTTTTTCATACATGGTAAATAATTTAGTCGGGGTGATCAGGTCTTCGTTTTCGAGATCAACTTCGGTAATTTGGACTTCCCCTGCATCTTTTAGGTAGGTCCATATAGTCTTGCCATCAGACTGTATTTCCTGACCGGCGATTTTCAAAATGTACTTATTTCCTTTAATGGCTATACTGCCAGACTGAACTTCATTTATGTCGTCGGCTTTGTTTTCAAGGGTATAATTAAAATCGGCTTTTATACTCGTATATGCTTTTGTTTTTGCAGATACTTTGTCCAATAAGGATTTGGCTTTGGGATCTGTTTGGGCCTTGGCCGAAAAAACAAAAGCCCCAACGGCTATTGAAAGAGCGATGTTATAAATCAGTGTTTTCATTAAGATTGGCATTATTATCCGGGTTCAAAATTAAGTTCAAAGTCTGTTCGTCCTGCACCAGAACTTTTCTGGCTTTACTTCCTTCAAAGGGACCAATGATTCCTAGTGCTTCAAGTTGATCAATGATTCTTCCTGCGCGATTATAACCTAGTTTCAGTCTTCGTTGCAAAAGGGAAGCCGAACCTTGCTGGTGCTGCACTATTAGTCGGGCAGCCTCATCGAAAAGATCGTCTCTGTCATCCATGCTGTATTCCGAGCCGCCCGAAGTGCTTTCGTCTTGATATTCAGGAAGTATCAATGCATCTGGATATCCCTGCTGGGAACCGATGAACTCAGTAATGGCTTCCACTTCGGGCGTATCGACAAAGGCACTCTGAATCCTTATCAAATTGCTGCCAGTGGAAAGTAACATGTCGCCCCGACCTATTAATTGCTCGGCACCGCCGGCATCCAGAATTGTTCTGGAATCGATACCCGAAGTAACACGGAATGCAATTCTGGCAGGGAAGTTTGCCTTTATTGAACCGGTGATGATATTAGTTGAAGGGCGCTGTGTTGCAATAATCAAGTGAATACCGATTGCCCTTGCCAGCTGAGCCAAACGCGCAATTGGTGTTTCAACCTCTTTTCCGGCAGTCATGATCAGGTCGGCAAATTCATCGACTACAAGTACAATGTAAGGCAGGTAACGATGGCCCTGTTCAGGATTTAGTTTTCGAGCTACAAATTTTGAATTGTATTCCTTGATATTCCTGACGAAAGCTTCCTTAAGTAATTCATACCGCTGATCCATTTCAACACAAAGGGAGTTTAGGGTATGGATGACTTTTTGGTTATCTGTGATAATGGCATCCTCGGAACCTGGAAGTTTGGCCAAAAAGTGTCGTTCTATCTTATTATACAAGGTAAGTTCCACTTTCTTGGGATCCACCAATACAAATTTCAATTGAGAAGGATGCTTTTTATATAATAATGAGGTAAGCACGACATTCAAGCCAACCGATTTTCCTTGTCCGGTTGCGCCGGCCATAAGTAAATGGGGCATTTTGGCAAGATCAAAAACAAAAGATTCATTCGAAATGGTCTTGCCCATGACCACTGGAAGATCCATACTGGATTCTTGAAATTTCGGGGAAGTAATGACGGATCTCATGGAGACTATTTCAGGATTTTTATTCGGCACTTCAATCCCTATGGTGCCTTTACCTGGTATGGGAGCAATTATCCGAATGCCCAAAGCTGCAAGACTGAGTGCAATATCATCTTCGAGATTTTTAATTTTTGAAATTCGCACACCCGCTTCAGGTACTATTTCATAAAGCGTCACCGTAGGACCAATCGTGGCTTTGATGCTTTGAATTTTTATACTGTAATTCTCCAAGCTACTTACGATCCTGTTCTTGTTCTCTTCCAGCTCTTCCTTGTCGACACCGGTGCGATCGGTCCCATGGTCCTCCAATAAATCCAATGTAGGAGGCAAGTATTTAGGCAGATCGAGTGTCGGATCGTAGGGCCCAAAATTTTTCAATGCCTCGTTCACATCTTTCTCGCTAAGTGCTACTTCATCGGCCTTGTCTTCAACTGAAAAATCAGGTTCACCATCTTTGGTTGGAATTTCTTCAGATGGGGGAGGAGCTTCAACTTCTAGTTCGACGGACGAGTCAGGTTCAATTGCATCTTCATCTTCGGATGAATCTTGTTCGGGATCAGCGTCGTTTTCAACCGAATCCGCATCGCTCACTTCTTCGATTTCCAGGTTTTGGTCAGCAAGAGAGGAAAGGTCAAGAGTCGAAGCATCTTCTTCTTCCAAATCACCCTTCATTTTAATTGGTGACAAAAGTTGACGCAACTGTGTTAAGCTAAAGTTAAAAGAGATGACCAGGTAGGAAAAAAGTAGAGCAATGACAACGAACAATGCCCCAATTTTGCCAATGATACGAAACATCCACTGGTCAATTTGATAGCCAAATTGCCCAAAAAGAAATTTGTAATCGGTTGAATGCAGAACAAGGCCAAGTGAGATGGAAATCCAGATCAGGTGGAAAAAGCCGTGTTTAAATGACTTTTTCAATGACAGGAGCGAAAACCCGAACAACAATTTAAAGCCGATTAAAAAAAGTAAGAACGGAAAAACCAGACTTGAAATTCCAAAACCGCGGTACATGAAGAAATGAGCTACTGCTCCCCCGAGATTCCCCATCCAGTTCTCTACTTCTATATCACTATCGAAAATGAAATCTACGATCCCATTTTCGCGTATTAGATTATAATCATACCTCCCTGTGAAGAAATAGGAAGAAAAGGAAAGTAATAGGAACAAGGAAAGAAGTAAGGTGAAAAGGCCAAAGATGCGAGCGGATTTTTCGCTGTCAAAGAAGTCTATCAGTGGCTTTAGCCACTTGGGATTACCTTTCTTTTTTACTTCTCCTGCCTTTTTCTTACGGGCTTTTTCGGCACCGCCATTGGAATTAACATTCCAGGGGATATTCTTATTGCTGTCTGGTTTTTTGGCCATTTACTTACATTCCCTGATCTCTATCTGCCAAAGATAAAAGTATTAAAGTCGGCCTGAAAGGGACATTGAAGAGGTTATTCACTAAAATTATTGAATATCTCTTCCATTTTTTCATTCATCTCAGCTTCAGTGATTTCCGTATAATCCTTAGGCACGTTGAAGAATTCACTGTCAATTTCCTTTGGCACTACGCTGGTAGCTGTGAATCGCGAACAAAGATTGTAGCGCTCGACTTGGTATTCCAGCAACACCCCATCGATGTTCATCATTTGAGTAAACCAATTCGGATGGTCAATCCTAATGTCTTTGGTGTAGTAAATGAGGTAAGTTTCAATGGAATCACCTGAAACAGTCACCCTAGCCTCGTTGCAAAGGTATCCGGCAATTTTTTTTGTCTTACCCGTTTCCTCTATTTCCATTTGGGGTAATTGCTTATTTGATTTAATCGCTTCAACCTCACTGTAATTGACTACAAAACGCTCATTGATCAACTTGACCATTTGAGACATCTCTTTTTCATCACCGTGGGAGATTACATTTAGACGAAACATTCCAAAACCCGCTGAAAGATCGGTCGTGAATTTGTCTTCCTTAAAGGTCAATGTCATTTTAGAAGGAAGCAATTCGGCGAGTATGCTGGTAGGATCCAATTTTGGGTAAGCCACACTGTATTCGATGATTCCCTCAGATAGCCTTTTGTCTTCTTCGATGTCTTTACACCCAAGCAGCGCAGAAAACAAAAAAATAGGAACAAAAATATGTCGAATAATGCTTTTCAAAAATGATTGGCGATTGACGGTGGTTAGAGATAGAATCAACTTACAAATATATGTCAAGTTTTTAATTGAGTAAGATGGATAATTGTATTCATTTTTTTTCAGAAAATCATTAAAAAAGCCCAGCATTCCATACATCCAATTAAATTTGCAGTCTCATCATCGTTTTGTGAAAAAAAGCATTGTTTTTATCGAAAATATGTCTGAGTTGGGCGCAGGCACCAGAGGGGCAAGCTTGGGGTTTCAGGCCTTGAAAATGGCAGCACTGAAATTCGGAAGTGATTTGTTTATCAGGTACCCCATCGAAAAGGTAGAAACGGATAATTCCGGATTACACCAACCTGTTGAGCACCCTTTTGCCAAACATATTCCGGAAATATATCAGGCAAATCTGCGAGCGGCGAAATTTATCATGGCACGATTAGAAAGCAATAAATTACCCTTGGTGATTTCCGGCGATCATTCCAATGCCATTGCCACAATAGCGGCCATTCGTTCAAAGTATCCAAAAAAGAAACTGGGAGTGATCTGGGTGGACGCCCATGCCGATCTTCATTCTCCATACACCACACCCTCGGGAAACATGCATGGAATGCCACTGGGCGCTTCGTTGGCTCTTGATAACGAAGAAAACCACAAAAATGAACCAGTTCAAGAAACGATCGATCGCTGGACAGAGCTTGAGAATCTGCTTAGCCCGGGACCAAAGCTAAACTCGGATGATCTGGTTTTCTTTGCAGTTCGCGACACTGAACGAGCAGAAAATGTCGTCATCGATAAATTTGGTCTTAGAAATTACCGGGTTGACGAATTGAGACATCGTGGATTTGCTACCTGCCTTGCCGAAGCTAAAGATCGTTTGAAGGAATGTGAATTGCTGTATATTTCATTTGATGTGGATTCGATGGATTGCGACTTGGTATCTAGTGGTACCGGCACCCCGGTGCCTCATGGGCTTTCTCCGGATGAAGCGTTTTCAATTCTTCAATTTTTTTGCACAGACCCGCGCTTGACGGCCATGGAAGTAGTCGAAGTAAATCCGTTACTCGATAATAAAGGAAATACCATGGCCGAGACCACCCAGCGCATTTTGGACAAACTTCTTAGGTATTGGGAGAAAAACAACAAATCCTAATGCTGGAAGAAGAACTGACTGACCTAGTCAAAACGACCCTAACAGCACTTTATGGAGAGCGGATTTCCGATATCCCGGTTAACTTCCAACACACAAGAAAAGAGTTTGAGGGAGACCGGACCCTTGTTGTTTTCCCTTACCTGAAATTTTCCGGAAAATCGCCCGAGATAACGGCCGAAGAAATCGGAAAAGAGTTATTGGGAAATTCCGGACTTATAGTTGATTATAACGTCGTTAAAGGATTTTTAAATCTAGTCGTCGACAATGTATTTTGGGTGAACTGGCTCAGGAATTTCAAAGGATTAGAATTTGAAGCAGAAAAAGGTACTTACATGGTGGAGTATTCTTCTCCTAATACAAATAAGCCTTTGCATTTGGGACACGTGAGAAATAACTTGTTGGGCTACAGCGTGAGCAGGATATTAGAGGCGACGGGTAAAAAGGTGGTCAAGGTTCAGGTGATCAATGACAGAGGCATACACATTTGCAAGTCCATGCTGGCATGGGAAACATTTGGAAAAGGAGTAAGCCCTCAATCATCCGGCAAAAAAGGAGATCATCTGGTTGGAGAGTTCTACGTGAAATTTGATCAGGTTTATAAAGAAGAGGTCAGAGCATTGGTCGATTCGGGTATGGAACAAAAGCAAGCTGAACGCAACGCGCCTATTATGAAAAGCGCCAAGGACATGTTACTCAAATGGGAAGAGAAAGACCAAAAGGTTCGCGGGACTTGGGAGATGATGAATGATTGGGTTTATGAAGGATTCAACAAGACCTACGAGCGCCTGGGTGTGGAATTCGATCGATTGTATTACGAATCCGAGACCTATTTGGTCGGAAAAGACGAAGTGATAAGGGGCTTGGGAAAAGGAATCTTTCAATCGGAAAACGATGGATCGGTCTGGGTAGATTTAACTGAAGATGGCTTGGATCGGAAAATATTGATCCGATCAGACGGAACCTCTGTATATATGACGCAGGATATTGGAACGGCCATTTTAAGATTTAAGGACTATCCCGATTTGCAACAGCTGGTTTATACTGTTGGAAATGAGCAGAATTATCACTTCAAAGTCCTGTTTTTGATCCTTAAAAAACTCGGGTTTTCATGGGCAGAAGGTTGCGTGCATCTTTCATATGGCATGGTTGAATTACCGTCTGGCAAAATGAAATCCAGAGAGGGCACAGTAGTTGATGCAGATGATCTCATGGACGAAATGGTAGAGACAGCCAGGTTAAAGTCAGAAGAGCTTGGTAAATTAGAGGGTTTCAGCGAATCGGAGAAAGAAGCTCTTTATCATGTGATAGGAATGGGCGCACTCAAGTATTTTATTTTAAAAGTAGATCCCAAGAAGCAAATGACATTTAATCCTGAGGAATCAATAGATTTTGCGGGAAATACAGGCCCCTTTGTGCAATACACCCATGCTAGAATAAAGACGTTGCTGGCAAAATCAGAAAGTACAAGTTTTCAAGTGGACTCGACCATCGACATCGAGGTGGTCGAGCGGAATTTGATCAAAGAGCTTTACCGTTACAAAGAAGTACTCGAATTGTCAGCCCGTGAGTTCAATCCGGCATACCTGGCCAATTATGCCTACGACCTGGTAAAATTGTACAACCAGTTCTATCAAACAGTGCCTGTGCTGAAAGAAGACGATGCTGCCAAGCGAAATTTCAGGCTTTTACTATCTACACGTGTGGCCGAACGGATAGCGAATGCAATGAGCTTACTTGGTATAGCGGTGCCCGATAAAATGTAAGCATACCGGGCATTTTATTACTTTTGGAGACCATTTTACTATCATGTTTGAAAATCTTACAGATAAATTAGAACGAGCTTTCAAAGTTCTTAAGGGTCAGGGACAAATTACCGAGATCAATGTTGCAGAGACGTTAAAAGAAGTCAGAAAAGCGTTGCTGGAAGCTGACGTCAATTATAAAATAGCCAAGGAGTTTTCTGATACGGTTAAAGAAAAGGCCTTGGGTCAAAATGTTCTTACCGTAATTTCTCCGAGCCAGTTGCTCATAAAAATCACTCATGACGAGCTTTCCAGGCTCATGGGAGGAGAAAACAGCGATATTAATATCAAGGGAAATCCCGCGGTTATACTTATTGCGGGCTTACAAGGATCGGGAAAGACCACATTTGCAGGAAAGCTTTCCTACCTCTTAAAAAACAAAAGAGGAAAAAAACCGTTTTTAGTTGCCGCCGATGTATACCGGCCCGCCGCCATAGATCAACTTCACGTAATTGCTCAGCAAGTTGATGTTCAGATCTATTCCGATAAGGATAATAAAGATCCCGTTGATATCGCTAAAAAGGGAATATCTGAAGCGAGATCCCAAGGCTGCGATGTTGTGATCGTAGATACGGCAGGAAGACTTGCCGTGGATGAAAGAATGATGGATGAAATAGCCGCCATTAAAAAATCCATTAACCCAAGTGAGACGTTGTTTGTAGTCGATTCCATGACAGGACAGGATGCTGTCAACACGGCAAAGGTGTTTAACGAGCGAATCGATTTTGACGGCGTTGTGCTAACCAAATTAGATGGAGATACCCGGGGAGGGGCCGCACTTTCAATCAGAGCCGTTGTTGACAAGCCACTAAAATTTGTTGGAACAGGGGAGAAACCCGAGGCATTGGACGTTTTTCATCCAAGCAGGATGGCCGACCGGATATTGGGTAAAGGTGATGTGGTTACCTTGGTAGAAAAAGCACAGGAGCAATTCGACGAAGAAAAGGCCCGGAGGTTGCAAAAACGAATAGCTAAGAACCAATTTGACTTTAATGATTTTATTGAGCAGATCCAGCAGATCAAGAAGATGGGAAATGTGAAGGACCTGCTGGGCATGGTTCCGGGTGTAGGAAAGGCGATAAAAAATCTGGACATCGATGACGATGCCTTTAAGTACATAGAAGCGATAATCCATTCGATGACACCAGAAGAAAAGTCCAATCCAAAGGTCATTAATGGGAGCCGAAGAAAGCGCATTGCCGATGGAAGCGGCACCGATATTCAGGAAGTCAATAAATTGCTAAAACAATTTGGCGAAACAAGCAAAGTGATGAAGCTTATGGGAAATAAGCAGAACATGGCAAAGATGATGCGCAATATGCCACGTCAACCTAGGTAAAGCAATTATGCAATTAATTAAAGGTAAAGTAGTCGCAGACGAAATAAAAGTCGAAATAGCTGAAGAGGTTCGGCAGTTGACTTCCAGGGGTGTAAAAAAACCGCATTTGGCTGCTGTTCTGGTTGGCAATGATGGCGCCAGCAAGACCTATGTGGCAAGCAAAGTCAAGGCCTGTAAGCTGGTAGGTTTTAATTCTTCTCTAATTGAATTACCCCATAATACTACAGAGCAAAAGATACTTCAAACGGTATCAGAATTGAATGATAACGAGGACATTGACGGCTTTATCGTTCAATTGCCTTTGCCTGATCATATCGATGAACAAAAAGTCACTATGGCCATCGATCCCGAAAAGGATGTTGATGGATTTCACCCTGCAAGCCTCGGCAAAATGATGTTGAATTTACCGACGTTCATTTCTGCCACGCCTATGGGAATTTTAAAGTTGTTGGAGCGTTACGATATTGAAACAAGTGGTAAACATTGTGTTGTAATCGGCAGGAGTCATATTGTGGGCATGCCCATGAGTGTATTGATGGCACGTAAGGAAAAAATTGGCAATTGCACCGTTACATTGACTCATAGTCGCACAAATAATCTGGCAGATCATACAAGAAGGGCAGATATCCTTATTGTGGCCTTGGGTAAAGCACAATTTCTCAAGGCAAACATGATAAAGAAGGGGGCTGTAGTTATAGATGTTGGCATTACCCGTGTAGTGGATCCTAGTAAAAAATCGGGCTATCGCTTGTTGGGTGATGTGGATTTTGATGAAGTCGCACCCCTCTGTTCATACATAACTCCGGTTCCCGGTGGAGTAGGGCCAATGACCATTGCTTCCTTGCTGTTAAATACTCTTCAAGCTGTAAAGAGAAAGACCTGATTTGCCTTTTACGACTTGGACCTTCAATATCGTAAGGTGGAACATATGCGAGATCAATTAGCGCAGTACGTTTAGCACTCCCTTGAAGTCAGAAAACCTCGTATTATCTTCAAATTCAACGTAGAACCAATAATTTCCCGAGGGAACAATTTTTCCCTGGAAAGTTCCGTCCCATCGATCGTCCGGACTGCTTGACCGAAACAGTTGCTGGCCCTCGCGATTCAATATATAAAATGTAGCTCCCGGATATTCGCTCAAGCCGTTGACGAACCAGTAGTCATTGACACCATCCGCATTTGGAGTGAAAGTATTTGGTGCGAACAAATTGGCAAGCACGGAAACGTTCAGGGTATCACTGGCCGTGCAACCGTATTGATCGTAGGCTTTAACAATGTATTGGGTGCTCTCTTTAGCACTAAAAACCGGTGTCGCAATTTTATTATTGCTCAGGCCATGGTCGGGAATCCACAGGTATTTTTGTGCCTTAAAACTAGTTGCATCCAAACGTCGCTGTTCTCCATATGAAAGATAAAGGTCGGGACCTGCATTCACAGAAAACGGAGAAGTGAGTAGTACCAATGCTTTCATGGTATCGCCTGGGCAATAAGCAGTACCCGGCAAGACATAGAAATAATCACCTGCGCCGTCGGTCATGGGTTCAAAGTATCCATTTAAAGGGGAGAAATCATAATAAAACCAGGAGCCACCCATAAATCCAGTACTGTCCAGGTAATCACTTAGCCGTACCTTTTCATCATTCCAGCAAACAATCAAGCTGGTGTCACTTCCGGCATTTGGTTGTTGAGCGACTTCTACTCTAAGGTAAGAAGTATCATCAGGACAGGGTATTTCACCACTTACAACGTATTTGTATATGCCTCCCTTATCTGAACTGGGGTTGTATACCCCACCAAATAAATTACCGTCCGGATTCAGCCACCAGCCGGTGTTTTCAGCTCCTCCTTCCAGGTAATCAAATAACTTCACGGGCATACCAGATTCACAGATACCAAAGGATGTTCCCGTGCCGGCATTGGGCGGCTTGTTAATCAACAAGTCGATTTCAGAAGAATCTGATGGGCATGGGGCATTCTCGGGTATTACGTAGGTGTATACGCCGGAAATAAGCTCAATGCTGCTCGATAAACCATCAAAGACATCGTCTTTCGGGTCAAGCCAGAATCCATAAATATCTGGATTGCCATTCAATACATTGAAAAAATTAAAAGGCGAGCCCGTCTCGCAAATGACCAGTGATGCATCTTCCCCTGGGCTGTACAATTCATTAACATTGATATTCACCGTTGCAGTTTTATCGAGGCAAGGTGCCGTGGCAGTTACTGTATATGTAAATGATCCTGCACTATCAACGGCAGGATTAAAAATAGCAGATGAAATTGGCGCTCCACCTTTTTTCCAGATACCGCCTTGATCGGGGTTTCCCGCTAAGAGTAAAAAAAGATTTGACGGCGTCATGTTATCGCAAAATGTAATACTTGTGTCCATTCCTGCATTTACATTTGACACAACGTTGACACTAACCGAGGTAGTCGAATCAGCACAAGGCAGTATTCCCGTAACGGTGTAAAAGAAGGTGTCACTGGTATCGGATTGTGGATTAAATGATCCGTTCATTCCAGCTCCAGAACTGCTTTTCCACGTCCCATTACTGTCCGGATTTCCGCCTAAAACTGAGCGCAGAGAAAAGGATGAATCACTCTCGCATCTGCTGATAATGCTGCTGATGCCCGGATTCGGCGCGGGACTTTCGTAAATGGTCAAGTAGCTGCTGCTATCTGCACATGGGCCAGACCCCAACACAGTATAGCGATATATACCTGGACTTTGGGTTGTAGGATTGTAAAGTGAACTTACAACGACGTTCGTCGGATTCCTCCAATAACCCGTGGTGTCAGGGTTAGATGTTAGTAGTGAAGTCATTGAGGTCGGTCCGGCAATTGCACAGAAGGTAGCAGAACTATCACCGCCCGGGTTAGGAGCTTGAACCACACTTAAGGTCACAGTTGAAGATGAATCATTGCAAGAACCTGCGCCGGGGACGGTATATATATAGGTTCCGGTGGGATCGGTTACGGGATTAAAAAAGCCGGAATGGGTGTTACCTTGTGGAGTTTTCCAGGTTCCAAATGTGTCTGGGTTACCGCCAAGGCTGGAAGTCAGGCCAACGGCTGAATCATTACTGCACAGCGACAATACAGAACTAATGCCTGGGTTGGGTTCTTGACCATGGTTTACAATTAACTGAGCACTGGAATCTTTACATGGGCTGTTTGCCATAATGGTATAGGTAAATACATTTCCGTTTTGCAGACTTGGATAAAACGTGCCGCTGACAGTATTTCCAACCGAATCTTTCCAAATTCCACCTGCAGCAGGACTGCCCCCCAATGCGGAACGCAAATTAAAGGCAGAGTCTTTTGAGCAAACGTTTATGGAGGCGTTCAAACCGGGGTTTGGCTTATTGACCACGACAACGTTAATTTTCGAACTGCTATCTTCACAAGGCGCTGCTGCGCTGACAAGGTATTTATATATTCCCTGAATGTGCACCCCCGGGGTAAACGGCATACTAAAGGGGTTATTGAATGGATCCTGCCAGATACCACCCGAATCAGGAAAGCCAGGAATGAATTGCACTAGATCTACAGGGAGATCAGAACTGCAAAATCGGATGGTAGTATCTCTGCCTGGATTGACGGCATTATTTTTCTGTAAATAATGATAAGAGGAACTATCCGAACATGGAGATTGTCCAGTGACCCTGTACTCATAGATCCCTCCGGGATCAATTCCGGGATCAAACGTACCCGAGGACAAATTATTTAGAGGATCGTACCATGAACCACCGGTATCTACTGTTGGCGAAAGAAGGTTAGTAAGGCTAATTCCGGCGTCTGATGTACAGTAGACACTACTGTCATTCATTCCCGGATCAGGTGGTTCGATAAAGCCGAGGTTGAGCGTTGAGAAGGTATCCGGGCATGGTTGATTTTGGGCAAGATGATAAAAATAGGTCCCGTTCAATGCAATGGCAGGATTGACCATTCCAGAAGCAATGGTATCGGCATTTGGGTCAATCCAAACACCATTGTTATCGGGGTTGCCATTAAGTTGAAGAATAAGATTGGTCATGCTGTCCGATTTACATATCACCGTAGTATTGCCCACACCCGGGTCTGCCAGATTTGCTATGCTCACAAGTATGGAAGCAGAGGTATCTGCGCATGGAAATCGATTCCCAACGATGTATTGATAGCTACCTGCACTGTCTGATCCCGGATCTATAAATCCATTATGACTTGATCCTTGAGGGTTCAACCAATATCCACCTGATTCTGGACTACCTCCCAATAGAGAAAATAAGTCAAATGTGGAATCAATTTCGCAGAAGGACATGGAGGAGTCCGTGCCGGGATATGGAAACTTACTCAGTAAAATATTGTGCAAGGCCGTGTCTTCGGGGCAACTTGAACCTCGATTTGTCACATACTTGAAACGCTTAACAGGAGAATAATTATTAATGGCACCCGTAACCCCACTAAATACATTATTGGCCGTATTTAGCCATAGTCCAGAATCAGAAGCATTCGAGCTCAATAATGGACTTAGATCGATACCCGAATCATATTGGCAGGCATACATAAAACTATCTGTTCCGGCTTCATAAAAACTATCTATTCGAATGTCAAAATACGATGTGTCATTATCACAGACCACTCCACCGCTAACAACGTACTTCCACATTCCCGCCGGGCTTGTAAAAGGATTGAAAATACTATTTCGAACTGAGTTATACGGGCCCAACCAGGTTCCAACTATGTCATAGTTCCCGCTCCGATAAGCTGCCAAATTGAAATTGGGGTCATTGACGCATTTACGCACAACTGTATCCTGACCCGCATTGGGTATATTCGAAGGTCCTCCGGAAAAATCCGAGCTGCACCCATTAACATCCGTTACGATCAAAGAGAAAAAGTCACCTTTTTTTAGGTTTTCAATAGAGAAGTTCCCCCCGTGACTTACAGGCAGACCCGTGACATTGCCCGATCCTGTGTTGCTAACGGAATAAACGCTGCTATTAAGTTCAGATCGGCCACCAAAAACCGTAATATCAACTGATTTGTTAAGGCAATTAAGATTAGAAGCAAAGGCTATAGGATTCATTAAAAAGAATTCCATTGGGCTTCCAACCGAAAAACAACTGTCTCCATTTTGATCGATGTTGATTTGATTATTGGGATTGGAACCGTCATCACCATCATCGACGGTTACGGGATAAACGTAAAAGTGATCACCGGTATTCATAATACCGGGGTTGGTCATTGTGAAATCCTGGGTAGTTATAAATTGATTGAAGCAAGTGTCATTGGTAGGGTAGTCCGAGGTCAGGGGGCAATCACAGATCATGTACATCAATTCTGCTACCTCGCCGATGGCCGCTCTTGGTAATTGAAAATTGTTATTTGAAACTACCTCAACGGTATCTTGTCCTTCGCACAGGTAGAAGGGGCTGGTCGAAGGGGCGCCATTTTTTGTAATGGTTCGTGACCCGGTTGTTGCCTGACATATCTGGGTGACATAGAGTTCCTGACAAATGGTATCATGAGTACAAGATGGTGATTTGTCTAGCAGTAACCTGACCGTTCCCGTGAATGTTGCCGTCCAGGTAATTTGTGATTGCTGAGAACAGAAGTCATCATTGAAGGCATACCATACGGTGCCGGTATTGTTACGTAAAGTTATTTCAGTGTCAAAGGCATTTTGACCGCAGGTTGAAAATAAATAACTATTTCCTAATACTACATTGGTGGTAACATAAGAACCGGCCGTGGCGCATGACACCCTGGCTGTATCACCGGTGAAAAGTGGGCTGAGATTTGTTAAGAAGGTATTGTTATTGGGGCATTGCGCAGTTCCTGTCGAAGCAGTAAATAGCATCGAAGAGAGTAGTAACAGGAACGACAGAAATTTTAAATACCTCATTTTAATACAAATCTCCTATCTACTGAGATCGGCAGAACCAATAAAGGTAAAGAATATAAAAATCAAACGGAAAGATAGATGCAGTAAGATTATTTGAAGGTGTAGATGATGCCTGCTTATAGTCGTCTCGTTATGATGCGACACAAGTTTTGTATAAAGAATGCGATCATAATTTGAATGGTTAAGGATACATTCAAATGAGGCAAAAAAAAACCGGCCTTTAAGGCCGGAATCAATGCATTTAAATTTTATCCAATTCACTCAACAATAGGACTGTCGCTCTCTTCCCGTTGTTTGGCTTTATCCACTCTCAAATTTCTTCCCGCCACCTCAAATCCATCTAAATTTTCAACAGCCTTGTCACCTTCGGCTTCATTAGCCATTTCAACAAATCCAAATCCTTTTGACCTGCCGGTATGTTTATTAATGATGATTTTTACCGAAGTTACGGTGCCATATTCAGAGAAAAGATTGCTCAAATCCTCTTCTGAGGAGGTATAAGGGATGTTGCCTACGTAAATATTCATGGAGGGAGATTTATTTATTCGCAACACAAGAAAGCAAATTATCCCTTAATTTCAAAATTTGGCAAACGACTGATTTACTCGATTGAGCTCTTGAAAGCACTCTGGTAGTCCGTCCAAGGAGTATCCTTGTAAGCTTCTTCGGCAAAGTAGTGGATGATGGGTTCAATCGCCTTGGCATCAACATAACCGGGCACAGGACTTAGTAAATTTAATTCTTCATCAAGATAGACGATGGTTGGGAAAGATAATCTTCCATTCACTGCAGCAATTGCGGCAAATTCGTGGGTGGGCCTTCTTAGATCAGGGTTGGGATTTACAAACGTCTGCCCCTTAAATTCAATGGCTTCTTTAGTTTCGGCGTTTAACTTAACGGCGTAATAGTTTTCATTGATATACTTCACGATGTCGGGGTGGGAAAATGTTCCGGCATCCATTTTTTTGCACCAACCACACCAGTTAGTGTATACATCCATGATTATTTTTTTTGGTTTCTTTTTTATCGCTTTTTGAGCTGACTCAATATCCATCCACTCGATTTTATCCTGAGAAAAAACCGCTGATGTCAACACAAGGCAAATCGTGATCAGGTAAATGCGCATAACTCAAAAGTACGCAGAAATTAAAAAAGAAAGGCCCCAAATATGGGGCCTTGACTTTAATACATTGCGGAATTAGCTATACAACTCCGTGCATGAGTTTTTTTAGTGGTTTGTTTATGGCCATAATAATAACAGCAAAGCCAAGTAGGACGAAACCGATCGTGGAAAAGACATTCAAATACTTATCCAACCCTTCAGCAGCGGTTAACACAACACCACTTTCGTTATGTCCTCCGGTAAGTGTAGCAATTTTACCTCCGACGTAATTAGCAATTGCAAAACTAAGGAACCACGCACCCATGGCAGTCCCGGCAATATTTTTCGGGGCAAGTTTTGTAACCATTGACAAGCCAATAGGAGATAGGAACAATTCACCGGTTGTATGGAGTAAATACAGAAATAAAAGCGTCAGAAGTGGAACTTGCATGGATTCATTGACAAATAAGAAACCGACCTGAGTCACAAGAAAGCCCACTCCGAGCTGGAGGATGCCAAAGGCAAATTTCATGGGGATGCTTGGATTTTTACCGAGGCGCGATAATTTCACCCACATCACGCTAAATATCGATCCAAAAATGATAATAAAAGCGGGATTAAAAAATTGGGTCATAGAAGCAGGCATTTCCCAGCCACCTATCATTCGGTCTACATTTCTATCTGCGAATAAGGTCAAAGATGTTCCAGCTTGTTCGAAACATGCCCAAAAAGATATATTGATGACCATGAAAATAATGAGTGCGATCATGCGATCTTTCCACACAGCAGTACTATCCACAATGTCGGCCTGTTTACCAGCCGCGATCAGCGAATAGGAAACATAAATAAAGAGTCCCAAAAGTATGTAATCAAGCACCTGATTCTGCATAATCAAAACATAACACAGCGGTATTAAAAGGAATGACCCTAGTGTAATTACCTGTATATAATTCAAAGGTCCGATGGCTTTCTTAAGGCCATTCTCCCGATAGTCCACACCTGGTGCAACTTCATACTTTTTCCGTCCACTCCAGAAAATGAAGATTCCAAGGAGCATCCCAATTCCCGCAAGGCCAAAACCTTTGTCAAACCCATAAGTTTCGCCAACATAGGCCACAATGGTAGTGGCCATTAAAGCACCGACGTTTATACCGATGTAAAAAATGGTAAATCCTGAATCCCTTTTAGGGTCTCCATCCTTGTAAAGTTTTCCGACAATCGTCGATATGTTTGCCTTGAAGTATCCGTTCCCGACAATTAAAGCTCCCATTCCGATCATCAGGGCGGTTTCACTACCCCCTAAAATCAGAAATTCTCCTAGCGCCATAAGAAGTCCACCAAGAATTACAGCATAACGATAACCGAGATACATATCTGCCATTTTTCCACCGAGAATAGGCGCGGCATAAACAAGACCAGTATAAGCACCATAGATCAAAGCGGCATCCGCATCGCCTTTAAGAAGGGATTTTACCAAATAGAGGGTAAGCAGAACGCGCATTCCATAGTAACAGAATCGTTCCCACATTTCCGAAAAGAAAAGGACATATAAGCCCTGTGGATGGCTGGCATCTGAATTCGTTGTCATAGGTATCAGTTAAATTGAAGTTCTCAAATGTAGAAAAAATGACTTACCACCCACCGAACTACTGATGATTACAAATTGGTCTGGATGAAGTTTGTCATTTTGTTGAACAGGTGATATCGTGTGTAGCCTCCGTAAATACCATGATTCTTGTTGGGATAAAAGGCCATGTCGAAATCAATATTATTTTGAATCAGGGCATCTGCTAACATGGCAGAATTTTGGAAATGCACATTGTCATCGGCAGTGCCATGGACCAGCAGAAACTTTCCTTTGATCTTATCTACATGATTGATGGGTGAGTTCTCATCATATGCTGCAGCATTATTATCCAGGAGTCCCATGTAACGCTCGGTATAAATGTTGTCGTAATAACGCCAATTGGTCACGGGCGCCACTGCAATGGCCATTTTAAATACATCGTGTCCCTTGGCGAGGCATAGGGTAGACATGTAACCGCCATAACTCCAGCCCCAGATTCCGATCCGGTTTTCATCGACAAAGGTCTGCCTGGTCAAATAGGTTGCAGCATCGATTTGATCCTCAGTTTCGAGTTTTCCGAGTTGACCATAGGTGCAATCCCTGAACTTTCGACCGCGATTTCCTGTACCTCTATTATCAACAGAAACGATCAGATAACCCTGCTGTGCAAGGTATTGAAACCACATGTCCTGGCTACCACCCCACGAATTAAGTACCGTCTGAGATCCAGGGCCACCATAAACGTACATCAGAACAGGGTACTTTTTATTGGGATTAAAATTGGCTGGCTTTATCATCCAACCTACCAATTCATCGCCGTTTCGATTTTTGAATTTGAAGAAGCTTTTATAATTTATAGTGTAATTTTTCAAGGTATCCTGAAGCGCTTTGTTGTCATCGATTGTGCGAATTGCATGTCCCATTTCATTCAGCACGGTCACCATCATGGGCTGCCTGACATTACTTACCATAGAAACGAAGTATTTCATGCTCTTACTTGCCTGTACGCTTCCTGTGCCCGAAGGGACAAACATTGGTTCAATCATCTTGTCTATTGTATGAATCTTCATGCGCATTCGGTCCATGGGATTAAACTGGTCGACCATCTCTGCGTACAATAGTTTATTTTCTTCGTCATAACCAATAATCTCTGTGACGTTCATGTTTCCTTCGGTTAGCGCAACGGAATTACTCACAGAATAAGCGCCGTTATCTCGCTGGCCAGAATACCCCAGATCCATCATATAAACGGCATTGTGACCTGACTGTTCACTTTGCCATAAAAAACCGGAATTATCCTTCAAGTAATGGATGTCCTGAACTTCAAGGTAAGTTTCGCTTCTCTCTTCATAAATGGGTTCTGAAATTGGATTTTCAGCGTTGACGAAATTTATCTGAACGTAGTTCTGCTCCCTGTTCATTACCTGAATACTTAAGATAGAAGGTATGTTAGTCCATTGTATTCTTGGCACATACTCATTGACCTGCCTGAATTCAACTATTTTGGAAGCGCCTGTTGCCAGGCTATGTATAAAGATCTCGACCGTAGAATTCCTTTCACCTACTTTAGGATATTTAAATATGTACTGAACTGGATAAAGCTCTCCATATACTGGAAAACTGTACTCTTTGACTTCAGTTTCGTCAAATCTGTAATACGCCAAATACTTCGAATCTTTTGACCAATGGTATGCCTGAACCAGAGCAAATTCCTCTTCATATACCCAATCTGGTGCCCCATTGATGATCTTATTGGCGGCTCCGTCGGAAGTAATTTGGTTCACTTTTCCTGAAGACAACTCATAGGTGTACAGGTTGTTTTCTTTGACATAAGAAACGAATTTACCATTGGGTGAAATATTGGCTAACTGTACCTTGTCTTTTCCTATTGACTTGAAGGTTTTATCACCTGTGTTATAAATGTAGTACAAGCTGCGCATGGAATGCCTGTATATTCGTTCAGAGGATGTTTTTAATAGAATCAGGCTTTCATCCTCAGAGAATTTATAGGATTCGATCTCAATGCTTTTGCCATCTTTGTCCTTGTAGGAATTTTTCAGAATGGTGGAAGTCTTCTTCCCGTTCTCATAATCGTATTTATTGATTTCCTGTTGATTGTCTTTACTTTCAAGAACAGTGTAGTGCATGCCATCGTTCATCGATTTCAATCCTTCAACATACTTTTGGGAAAAGGTGCCTTTCAGAAAAATCTTTTCAAGGGTGATTTCACCTGCGTTAGAGGTAAAACTGGCTATTGATAACAGGGCGATGCATATGAATGCAATTGAAGATTTCATAGATGATTGAAATAAATTAAGGTGTTCGAAATTAAATAAATTTACACAAAGACCTTTGACCACTCATCACAACGAATAGCATGGAGAAATCTTATAAGATACCCGGGGAAGAAGAACGAATTTTCTTCAGATCCCTTCTAGGGGATAAAGGATTGTCCTGGTCGGACGATGATCTTATGAAATACGGTTCGGATCACACAGAGGACATTGTATCTCTACCTTCCATTGTGCTGTTTCCAGAGACCAGTGAGCAGATTTCCAGCATTCTTTCCTATTGCCAAAATCAAAATATAGCTGTTACACCCAGAGGCGCCGGTACCGGCCTGAGTGGCGGTTCAATTCCCTTGTACAGCGGTGTTTCACTTAGTGTAGAAAGGATGAATAAGATCCTTGACATTGACGAACGCAATTTCCAAGTGACCGTGCAACCTGGTGTTATCACTCAGGTATTGCAAGAGGCCGTAGAAGAAAAGGGCTTATTCTACCCACCTGATCCTGCGAGTAAGGGCAGTTGCTTTATTGGAGGCAACATAGCTGAAAATTCCGGCGGCCCTAAGGCCGTCAAATATGGGGTGACAAAGGATTACGTATTAAACCTAGAAGTTGTGCTGGTAGGTGGTGAAGTCATTTGGACCGGGGCGAATGTTTTGAAGAATTCTACAGGCTACAATCTCACACAATTGTTGATCGGTAGTGAAGGCACCCTCGGTGTGATTACTAAAGCTGTTCTGCGTCTAATACCAAAACCGCGATATGATCTGTTGATTTTGGTACCGTTCAGATCAGGCGAGGCCGCTTGTAAGGCGGTGGCCGATATTTTCTATAAAGGGATAACCCCATCGGGTTTGGAATTCATGGAGAGGGATGCACTTCTGATTGGGAGTAAATTTCTCAAAACCGACGCCTTGGCAATTGAAGATGATATCGAGGCGCACCTGCTTATTGAAGTGGATGGCAACAATGAGGAGGACCTGGTCAGGGATATGGAATTGATACATCAGGTTCTGGAAAATTATGATTGCGGAGATATTTTATTTGCTGACAGTGCGGCCCAAAAGGAGAAACTTTGGAAGATGCGACGGTGTTTGGGTGAGGCGGTAAAGTCCGAGTCCATATACAAAGAAGAAGATACCGTTGTGCCGCGGGCTGAATTACCAAAGCTGCTTTCAGGTGTCAAGGCCATTGGAAAGAAATACGGTTTCAGATCAGTTTGCTATGGACATGCAGGAGATGGAAACTTACATGTGAATATTTTAAAAGATGACCTATCGGACGAAACCTGGAATCACACCATAAAAAAGGGCATCCGTGAAATATTTGAATTATGTGTCAAATTGGGGGGCACCATTTCGGGTGAACACGGAATAGGTCTGGTTCAGAAAGAATACCTGAACATTGCCTTTGATGAGAATCAAATGGAAATACAACGACGCATTAAGCGGGTATTTGATCCCAAGCAGATATTGAACCCCGGAAAAGTACTTTAGAGTTACTTGGTATGCGGAGCTCGCTTCTCCTTGATACGAGCAGCCTTACCGGTTCGTTCCCTTTGGTAGAATATCCTTGATCGACGCACTGAGCCTTTGCGGATTAGCTCAATATTTTCGATGAAAGGCGAATTGATCGGGAAAATGCGCTCAACACCAATTCCGCTCGAAATCTTTCTAACCGTAAAGGTTTCATTCGAACCCGTATTCCGTCGTTGCAGGACTACGCCCTGAAATTGCTGAATTCGCTCTTTATTTCCTTCCACAATTTTGTAAGCCACAGAAATAGTATCACCGGCTTTGAATTCCGGATGATTTGAGGGAGGCTGTAATTCGCTCTCCAGTTGTTTGATTTTGTCCATGACGTGTAGTTTCGAATGAAAAATTGGCCTGCAAAAGTAATTAATAAATTGTGAAATGACAACAAAGATCGCGATGAATATTCAATCACTCGAGCAAGTCGGGTCGGCGTTTTTGAGTTCGTTCAATCGATTGTTGATGCCTCCATTCTTCAATAGCTCCGGTATTTCCCGAAGTAAGTATATCAGGAACCTTATGACCTTGATATTCGGCCGGTCTGGTATACACTGGCGGGGACAATAGGTTGTCCTGGAAGGAATCACTTAGGGCAGAGGTTTCGTCATTAAGTACCCCCGGGATAAGTCTGACAATGGCATCTGTGAGCACGGCTGCGGCGAGTTCTCCCCCGGACAAAACGTAATCGCCAATTGATATTTCACGGGTGATGAGCATTTCTCTGACACGTTCATCCACACCTTTATAGTGGCCTGCCAGGATAATGATGTTTTTTTTCAACGAAAGACGGTTGCATTCTTTCTGATCCAGACGGACGCCATCTGGAGTCATGTAAATGATCTCATCGTATTTTCGCTCACCTTTAAGTTTTTCAATACAGCGGTGTATAGGTGCTATCTGCATCACCATACCCGCACCACCACCAAAGGCATAGTCGTCAACTTTGTGGTGCTTATCCTGGCTGTATTTTCTAATGTCGTGAATTGCAATTTCAACAAGCTCTCGCTCCTGAGCACGCTTTAGAATCGAATCAGAAAATGGCCCATCTAAAAGTTTTGGAAGAATGGTTAGAATGTCTATTCTCAAAGTATTCTGTGTATGTATCTAAAAAGCAGAAGGCCCCTGGAGGCCTTCTATATCATTTTTTTATATGGTCAGTGGCACTATCAGAAATCATCGTCTTCGTCACTGCTAAAGGTCTTGGTCTGGCGCTTTGGCTTACCTTGATTCTGCTCTTGCTCAATTCGTTCCAACTCTTTTTTGGCATCCTCTCCTTTTTCAGTAGTGCCAAGGATTTTCGGCTTCTGGCTTTCCACGGCTTTTTGGTCGGTTTCGAATGATTTGACTTCGCGCTTGGGCTTGTTTTTCTCTGCCTCAAGTTTCTTTTGACGTTCGATTTCTTCAGGACTGAATTTCTTGTATTTTTCAGCGAGTTGTTCACCTTTTCGTTTTCCGGAGTAATCACCCTTTTCACCCATATAAATAGCGAACTCTTCAAAGCCTTTGGAAGTAACCCAAAGCATCTCTTTGTTAGGAATGTAAGAATCATCAACCATTTCCATGGCCAGGGTCAGGTTACGTTCTCCTTCACCAATGTTTCTGGCTTTTATGTCGCTGAGCCCCCACCATATTTGCACAATAGGATCTTCCGGGTCAAATCGGTTGGTGTATTTGTAAACCGACGAGGCCTTTCTGAAATCTTCCTGGCCAATGTAATATTGAGCCAATCTATTGGCACTATCTTTTAATGCAGCGAAATAATTTTCATACCGGTCCCAGTAAGTGAGATTCTTGTCTTTTTGGCGGTATTTATAGGCGTATTTCAAGGCATTCTTGAAGGCGCTTGGGTGTTTTTCGTCAAGGGTTTCATCCTTGGCAATCTCAAACATGGACATAGAAACATACAAGTAGGGTATTGGATCCCTTCTGAGCTCGTCATCCTCTGTGAATTTAATGCCCATATTGGCGCATTTCTCAAATTTTTCATCGATAAAAAGGAAAATCATTTTATCGAATTCCTTATTGATCGTCTGTCCCATAGTATAATTCCATGCCATAAGGGACATTAGGAATATATACATCAATCTAGTCTTCATCTAATTCAATTTTGAATAAAAGTAAGATTTTTGCCAGCGGCCTACAAATATAGGAGATTTGTAATTCGTAGCATTGTGACTTAATCAGATTTAAAAAATGACTGAAAATCGCATGAATGATAGCGTTGATAAAAATTCCATCACTATCAATGCTTATTATAATACGGGGAAACAGCGCATTCTTGCGCTTTGGCTGGTCCTATGGTCACTAGCCGGATTTGCCATTATAACCCAACTCTTCCTGCCAATGGAAGATGGAATGTTCACTTATTTTGTGGTTTATATCGCCTTTTGGGTTTACTTCGAGTATAAGGTGATTTACGCCTTTCGCTGGAGAAAATACGGACAAGAAATAATTAGTGTAGAAGGCGATTCACTTGCTTTGGAGAACCGAATATCGGGCAGGGGAATACCCCTTAAATTTGAATTGGAATTTGTAAAGAACCCCAGACCTGTTGAGGTCAGTGAGACCTCATTTTGGCACTCCATGAACCAGGCCTATTGGAACATCGGGCAAGAGTCTCTGGTATTTGACTATAAAGGAAAGGAGATTTATTTTGGGCGTGAACTGAATGATAGTGAACAAAAAAGGATATTAAAATTTATTCAGGAGTTAACATAGTTCATTGCTAAAGCTTTTTCTCCATCCTGAAATGAACAACATCGGCAAATCCTTTAAAAGGCTTTCCGACCGATTTGAAGCCATTATTTTGATAAAAGGTAAGTGCTCCTTCTCGAGCGTTTAAATAAATAAGTGTCAACTCCAGATTCTTTGCTTCATTTTCAAGGTATTCCAAGATTTTTCTACCCACGAACTTGTTTCTGTGTAATTCGTGAACTCCCATGTATCGTATCTGTCCTTCGCCATTGTTGAAATAAGTCAATCTTCCAACACCAAGTATTTCTTTTTTCTCAACGGCCATCAGGTGAATGCTGATGTTTTCAAAGTTGTCTATTTCACTGCCTTTAGGAAAGCCCTGAGGCTTTCGCAGAAATTCCCAGCGGGCATTAAAATACGCCTTGAATTCTTCTGGGGTATAAGGCTCGATGAGTTTCACGATCATTCAAATATAATGGAATCGGGGAATTGACCTGAGGTTTAGAGAAAGCTAATGACGAGGTGGCTGGGGATTCCTTAGCTTCTCGAAAAATGCTATGCCGCTCGCTTACTCGGTTGGCCACCAGAGTATAATAGAGCTAACTATCATCTTAAAATTGAAATGGCCCGAAGGCCCAATTGTTATTTTGTAATTATGATGTTGAGCACAAATAAGGAGGGAAATGAAGTGTGACAGCTCCTTAATCACCATCACACTTATAATTCATTTGTACCCAGAACTGGACTCGAACCAGCACGCTCGCAATGAGCACAAGGCCCTCAACCTTGCGTGTCTACCAATTTCACCACCTGGGTAGGTCAGCATTCAATCAAAGAATATATCGATCAATGACTGGTCTGCAAAAGTAGCACTTTCATTAATTAATTCCTTAGAAATTCGGTCTTAGGGTGTACTTGGTGTAGAATTTTTCGATCACATTCAGGACTTCATCAGAAGAATCAACAATATGAAAGAGGTCCAGATCATCCTTATCGATTTTTCCTTCGCTCAAAAGGGTATTTTTTATCCACTCGAGCATTCCCGACCAAAATTCATTGCCAACTAAAATGATCGGAAAACGGGCGATCTTCTTGGTTTGAATCAGGGTTAACGCCTCAAAAAGCTCATCAAGCGTGCCAAATCCTCCGGGCATGACCACAAAACCTTGCGCGTACTTCATGAACATCACCTTTCTCACAAAGAAATAATCGAACATCAGTAATTTGTCGTTATCGATGTATGGATTTGCTTTTTGTTCATACGGCAACTCAATGTTCAAGCCAACGCTGACACCTCCGCCGGCATTTGCACCTTTGTTACCTGCTTCCATTATTCCACCACCTCCTCCGGTGAGCACTCCATAGCCTTTTTGAGTTAGTTTGAAGGCTATCTCAACGGCCATTTTATAGTACTTATCCGTTGATTTTGTTCGAGCGGACCCGAAGATGGTCACGCATGGACCAATCTTTCCGAGTTTTTGAAATCCCTCTACAAATTCGGACATGACCTTGAAAATCTGCCAGGAATTTTCTGTTTTAATCTCGTTCCAGGTCTTTTGCTTTAAGGCTCGTTTAATCTTTTCATCTCCTGGACTCATGCCGTTCTGATTTTAATCGTATTAGTTGTTAACATATAACGGATGAACCGCAATAAAGGTTGTTTTGGAAGAATCTTGTTTGGTTTAAGACCCTGCTGCAGCAGGTTTCGCAGGAATCTTAATTATTCCTAAGGTCTTAAAAACCACGACAAACGGATATATGGGATCGAACTCATACCATTTATATCCAAAATTAGGATTCATGGGGCGCTTGTGATGATTGTTGTGGTAGCCTTCTCCAAGCATTAAAAAGTCAACCGGAAATAGATTCTTTGAAGTATCACCTACCTTGAAATTGATTTTTCCATAGAGGTGGGCAAACCAATTTATGATGACGCCATGAAATGGCCCCATTACCCACTGAATCGGAAGGAGCGTAAAGTACATCCAAATCTGCGCATCCAACAAATAATAAACAGTGGCATAAAATAGTCCCCATGCAATCCTGAAAGCCCAGTTATCAGCGAATCGATCAAATGCGTCCCAGTGAGGAAGGTTTTTGGTGAAACGGTCTTCCACAGGAACTTTCCTGTGATAGATTTCGTTGTAGACATTTTTTGTCCGCATCATCATTGCGAAGAAATTCTTGTCATATTTTGGTGAATGGGGGTCTTTTTCCGTGTCGGCGTAGGCGTGGTGCATTCTGTGCAAAACGGCATAAGCTCGCGGGCTCAGGTAGGAACTTCCTTGAAATATAAATGAAAGAATGTAAAAGAATTTTTCCCAGCCTTTTGACATTGTGAACATCTGGTGGCTGGCGTAACGGTGCATGAAAAAACTTTGGCAGAAAAGGGAAGCAAACCAATGGGCAAAAAAGAATAAAACGACGTACATCTAAAGCGATTTTAATTAGGCTGCAAATATACGCCCTAAAAGCAAGCATTATTATCAAAAAGTAAATAAAGCGAGCAGCCTTTTTAAAATGCAGCAGTCCTTTTTAAGAACCTGTATAAGGATCTATGGGAATTCAGACCAATTTTTCGGCAATCTTTCTGGCTTGCAATAAATGACGGCGCTCGTGCTGAATGATGATCTCAATAGCAGTGTCAAGATGGTAGATGATCATCCTGTTGGCCGGGGAATGAATGACATACCCCATGTCGGAGTACATCCACGACTTCCTGATGTATTCAATTAATACCGAATGACTATTGAAAAATAGATTGACAATGTCTTTTGGAACTTCCAAATTTTGTGGTTGCCAGATGCTTTGAGTCAGCGTTTTTCTTTGATTATCGGGTTGAACAGATGTTAAAATATGACTACCGAAAAAACGAGCAAGAATTTCGAAACGGGCAATGAAGGGTTGATTGAATTTTCTATCAATGAGGCCTTTGAAGATCGGGAAGTAACTCTCGTTGACCAGTAGCACATGATACAGCAATTCAGCCAAAGACCAGGACCCGTCTTCAGGCTTTAAAAAGATTTTTTGTCCATCAATTTTAAGAAGTAATTGACTGTAGTCTTCGGCAAGATCTTCAAGCTCTTTTTTCCAACGTTTTTGATCAGTCATAGGAGCTGTCTAAAATAACACAAACTCCTATGACATAATGCTTTTTAAAAAAGTCGAATTGGCTTTTCAAAAAATAGCCGCCGCCAAGGCCTCCATAGAGATAGCACCCTTTATTGGTAAGTTTATTTGGGCATGTCCTGAAAACCATCTGCAAAAGGTTTTAGGCTGATGGCTCTGCATTTCAAGTAAAGGATTTATGGTTTCCTGGCTCAGCAACTTCCAGTTACGCAATACTTTTTCGTCCTTAAAATTGTAGTTTGAGCGTAGAAGAGCGGTCAGTAGCAGGTTAATCCGGCAGTAGTGTTCCGGTAGATCAAATTTCTTGCGGTATGCCAAGTTTTTTCCAAATCCTTGAATCTTATATTCCAGAAGATCGAGCTTCTCGAGCTCAAATAAACTCATGATTTCGAGAATCATGAAGTCCACTTGCTGCAATGAAGTGCTAGAAAATTTTCGAATATGGTCATTGACGATTCTCATGCAGGTTTTGTAGTCTGAAGAAATAAACCTTAAAAAAGCCCTTTGATAGGTGATCGAATTGTTCTGTTGGACCTCTTGTGTGAGGTTTTGATCAATCGACGTCATGAGGTCATGCGCTTCGCGCATGTCGGCAATCCTAATTCTTTGAGCCAGTTCTGCCAGATTGATCCGAATAAATGGCATGGAGAAATTATCAATCGCATTATTTTGTTTGGCCGATTTGTCGACAGCCATGGAACGAACTGATAAAAATGAACGTTGAAGTAAGAGTTGTTGATTCAAAGCTTTGAATTCAAGGTTGAATCTGGCTGGATTTGCTTTGATTCTTTTGTTCCATTTCATGAAGATTTCCAGGGATTCATCCGGTCTTGCGCTTGCCAGATCGTCTAAAGCTTGCAAATGATCGGACATAAACTGAAGTTCTTCATTTTTCAGTTCATCTGAGTTGGCTTGAATGATGAGTTTGGTTTCCCGTAGTCTCTGAGTACTGAAATTCATGTATTCATTTTCAAGCATTCGTATTACCTCCTTGAACAACTCTGTCATTTCCTCAATTTTGTCTGACACTTTTTTATAGTGCTTCATTTTAAAGGTTATTTTGTTTTTTCGGTCATATTCGGCTTTGATCTCGTGTATTTTTTGAAGCTCATTCATGGCTTCCACCATGCTCGAATATTGCCCGTTTTTCTCGGCAAGTCGAATGGAATTTTTCAGCATTTCAGAAGAATGATTCAGGTGACTTTTTTCACGAAGGATACAAGCCTGCAGGTTTGCCTTTTTAAGTCGTTGCTGCAGAAATGCATTGGCATCGACATCTTTGCATTCACTTATGGCCGAATTTGAAGTGAGGAAATCAAAAAGTTTGTTTCTCAATCTGACCTTTAACTTTTGAAAGGACCGACAAGCTGCTGATTCATATCCCAGTTCTCGGATGCTTTCAGGGCTTAATTCACCTTCTTCACTACATGACGTCTCTAATACTTTAAAGAGCTGAAGCTCCTTAGTATTGGCGTACTTCTGAGTAAAATAGCGTCTGGCCGCTTTCTTTTCTTTTTCTGACAAGGTCTTGACAATGCGATGCAATTCTTTCATAATTAAGATTTTATATTTTGAACGAATGTCAGTTCTTACTTGCAGTCATACAAGGACAGATAGCTACGATTTATGACAATAAAATCGAGACATATATTCACTAATCATCACATATGCAATGCATTAGCCCGTTTAATTTATCTTATTAATTCAGGCCATTTCAAACTGGATAATCAAGGCATTTCCACCTTCAACCTTACTTGTTATGATGGGATATCAGGGTCATAATGGAAGTTATTCTTTTTTAAATTTTAATTCAAATTTGCATTCAAAACCAATAACGTTTTAGCCTATATCATGTCTTATATAATCACTGGGATTTTTACCTTTATTTCCAAAGGGGTGATCTTCTTCGCCCTGTCATCGTGCAACAAAAAGGAATAAGAAGTTATACCACAGACATCAAGTCCTACTATTCCTGTTGCCACCGACGCCAAGTATTATTTTATTGCTGAATTCGGTGGGTCAGAATCTTATTGCTGAATTCGGTGGGTCAAAATCAAAAAAGGTATTGTAACGGTATGTCTGGACCGTACGGTGGGGGAGTCGGGAATGATTATACGGTAGTTCAGTGATCTTATTTTGAACATTTGTCGGACCCCAACAAACCGTCCTACTGCGTTGGAATGATCTCAACATTTCCGGGTTATTTTAGCGATCCAGGTAAAAAAGAAAGGGCAAAGAAAATTGTTAACGGGACGTATCCATATGGTGTCGATCCTGATTATGGTGTAGAAAAAAACGGTGGACTGGTCGAGTATTGGGACGGAAATCAATACTGGACTACTTCTCATGGAAATCAATCCGGATCAAGCTTTGTTTTGTCGGATGTGAAAGATAATAATGACGGAACCTCAATGAAGATTGCCACGTTTACGTTTAACTGCACTCTTTATAACAGAAGTGCTCAGACTATAAAGGTGACCAATGGTAGATCAGTCGGAAAGATCGTAATTCCATATTGACTGTATTTCATTTCAATTGGAAAGCAAATAACAGAACGAATAAACTTCCAACGATCAGCGAAAAGTAACTCAAAAACTTCCACGGCGGTCTCGCATTGAGTGAGATCAATCCGAAAATCACAGCCATGCAACTAAATACCAATTCAACATAGGTTAATTGGTTCGGGGCTCTGAGGGATTCCGGAAAAAAGTGTTTGAAATAATCCATTTTTTCAAGGTAGTCCTCGTAAATAAATCCACAATAGAGCCAAAGCCCAAATATGGAAAAGGGCATAGATAAAAAGAGCGTACTAATTATGGAATAAATGCGTGGAAGGCCAGTGTGACCCGTGTGTTCGATGTAGCGACGAAAATAGTATGGCCTCAGGATGATGACTCCTGTTAATAGCAACGCACTAAACGTTGGTCTTAAAAAATTGATCAAACTGGGACGGTAGCTAAACGATAGCGATTCGTGTGTTTGGATAAAAAGAAAGAAAAAGATCATGGTGCTGAGTTCAAAGAACAAACTGAAAATTATGGCCGAACGAATCACTTCACGAGCGTATTTCTTTTTACGCAGATATACATTACCGGCCATAACGTAATAGATACCAAGGACCATCTGTATGACAGATAGAAGCCTGAACGCCCATAAATAAGGTGTCAGCAAACTGTTTGGTCGCAGTTGTCGGACTTCGATAACCACATAACTGGCTAGACCTTCAAAAAAGCCCCAAAGGCCTAATATCACCGCACTTATTCCAACAATGTTTATCCAAATAGGGGCTTTCATGTCCTGTAAATATAATGCTTGCAGTTCATTAAAGATCATTCAGAAGCACATAAAAAACACTACTGATAGTTGGATTATTTTATTGTGCCCTTTCTAATAATTTTCTTCGCAGTTGTGCAATATCTGCTTGAATTTCGGGCCTGATCTGAGAAATGGCCTCATTAAATGCATCGGGAAAGACTTTGAGTCTGGCATACTTTTCTCGGTATCCGTAATAATAGGCGACCCAACTTCGGGCCTTTCCTCTTCCTTTAAACTCCTTTAGCAAATCCTTTCTGCGTCGAGGATCTTGACCTCAACTTCGATGTCTCGCATATATGCGACATACGGCATTCCAAAAAAAAATTAAGGTGGTCAGAGATTAGATGCTTGGTAAAAACCACCACAAGCCATTACCAACTTCCATCACATGGATCTTGAATATATATAACCGTATTGGGCGCCATAATGTTCCGATAGATTTTTAACTACCTCATCGCTGATCAGGTTTAATTCACAAGCGCATGGATCTGCATAACTTACGGCATTGGCGAAGTCAACATAACGCAATTCAACTGCAGAGAGTTTGGGGCTTATTTCATGAAATGCAATTCGCAGGTCTGAGTCTTTGAATGGCTTGCATAAAGCGAAACAGATTACGATTAAAACCGCGTAAAAATACTTTTGATTTAGCATGTGTTTAAAGGTACAACAAAGCGCCTAAAATGGCATCAATCGCCCAATGCGGTAATAGCCCAGAAAAGCCTTTGTGATTTTAAAAAGAACGCTATATTTGCACCCTTAAAATTTAGACCTGGTAGCTCAGCTGGTAGAGCATCTCCCTTTTAAGGAGAGGGTCCTGGGTTCGAGCCCCAGCCAGGTCACGAGAGAGAGCGAAACCCACCCACAAGGTGGGTTTTTTCATTTTGGAGTCGAGCCAAACTTGTTTGAGCGAGAACAACAAAATGAAATAGGCAACAAAGCGCAGCTTTGTTGGGTTTCGTTTTTTGACCTCGGAGCTAATGGGTCGGCTGAAGTTTGTCCGAAGGAAAACTTCAGCCACCACAGCCCAGAGATGAATCCCG